>CAVSVB010000016.1:0-130971 GCA_963731155.1 uncultured Acidobacteriota bacterium | reverse complement strand
TAATCGAGCTCGATAGCGAAAGTGTCGGCACTTTTGCGCGCCTGCCGCGTTCTGACGGATTCAAAGCACCACGCTGCAGGTTGTTGCCAATGAGTTGTCGCCCACAGGAATCCACTGCCCTGCGTGGGCGAGATAGTAGGAGCCCTCCGAGTGCTTTTCTTCGTGTTTATCTTTTCCGACGATCACGACGTTGGGCTTGATCTTGCCGTTGTCGTGGAAGGCGGCTTTGCAGTACCTCCAGCCGCCTTGGAGCTTGACGTATTTGTACAGCGTGAATTTGGGCTGAGCCATGATAAATCTCCTCGCTGTCCAATACTGAGAATTGGACAACTTGGAAGATTTCTTAGGATGGATTTTAGGAAGGCTCTAACCCACTGATTCTAAAGGAATGGCGGAGAGGGTGGGATTCAAAGCCGAGGCACCGAGGTATTCGCTATAAAGATGATAAAACCTAACACTTTTATTGCCAAGTGGAATCCTTGCCCAAAATCATTTTCCCATGAACAATGGAAAATCTGATGCCTCGGCAGGTAGGCGATTGCGTAGAAAGGCGTAGAAAAATTCTCGTTTGATTTCCTTTTCGGATGTCTCTTCCTTGCTCTTGCGCCGGACAACCGGAGCGAGGATCAGCTCGATTTTCATAACTATTCTCCTGTGCGCCGGCTAAACCGGCGAGGTGTAGTGAATGCAAAAGCCACGCGAAAGTGGATCAGCGACCCACATCGGCCCCGAGTCATGCGGAGCTGCCTGCAAAGGCAGCGTCGAAGCGTTGACAGGGGAACGTGCGGGCCGGGTATTCAGCCGCGTAAGAATCTTCCTCTGGGACGCCGACGCTGTAGAAGAAAGCGGAAGGCCGCATCGGGTGCACCGATATCGCGAGGTGTGCCAGAGTCCCGCGCGGTCAAAGACCCCGTGCACGTACGCAGACACATCGCGCGGGAGCCGGGAGATCCCCACTCTGCCCACGGCCGCAGTCGCCGTGGGAAGTGTCGGGAAGTCTAAGGACGTACGCCGATGACGAACGGACCTGGGAAAGCGGTGCACCATCCAGCACGACTGACCTTGGGAGCGGCCAACTGGCCCACATCGACGATCTATACGGGGCAGCGAGCAACGTTTCTCCAGGGGCCGTTGCACGCAGGCGAATCGAAATCGATCAGAACGCCAGACGCAGCGCCAACTGAATGATGCGCGGGTCATAGGTTGAAGTAATTTGTCCAAATTGACTGCTGTTGGGATTGTTACCGGTGGCGGCGCCTGAGAACGTGCCGTCGTTGTTATTGTTTACGCCAGGGTTCAGGAAGTTTACGTGATTGAATAGGTTAAAGAACTCCGCGCGGAATTCAAGCTTCACACGTTCGGTTATGGCCGTTGTCTTTGAAAACGCCATATCGATATTGATATAGCCCGGTCCCGCGCAGGAAATTCCGCGGCAGCGTTCCATACGTCGCTAACGCCGGATTCGCAACTACCTGCGCATTCGACGGAAAAATCGTTGCGCTTGGAACACACGTGGCGATCGGATTGTTTGCGTCGCCGCACTGTGCGGTAGTAAAGCTGTTCGGGTTGAAAAAGAAGTTGCCGGTAGTGCCGTTAATGGTTTGCGGGTTGCTCGGATTAAACGTATTCGTTGGGCCGGCAATATTTGCATGCACGTTCGTGGGATCTCCCGCGCCCGATGGACCTTCGGACCCTGGATTGAAGCGGTCTCCGAGCCGGGCGAAAATATCGAATGGATATCCCGTGTGCCAGGTAACGATCGGAAAGACGCTCCAACCCTGGGTCAAGCGTTTCGATCCGGAACTCCACATCCGATCGAACGGCAGGTCCCACCCACCACTGAACGTAATCCGGTGCCGAATGTCCTGGTCGCTCGAGGCGCGAAACAATTGCGGGTCGAACGACGGCACCGAGCTATTGCGCTGACGAAAGCCGGAAGCATCGTCAATTCCATGCGCGTACGTGTACGCCAGGGTGAAGTACGTTTTTCCGATATAGCGGTCATCGGTTAGCTGCCGCGTCAAGCTGGCCTGCAGGCTGTTATAGTTCGCGTTGGCAACGTTCTTGAATTCCGGCAAAGTCGCAAAACTGCAAGTAGACGCCGGGTCAACTCCGGACGAACTGTTACCCTCCTCGTCCACGCAACTGCTATCACCCGCCCCTAAGTTCAAGACTCGGTTTGTCGTGCCCAGAATGAATGGATTGATGTCCTGTAAGGACGTGAGCCCGTGCGAACTGCTCCCGACATAACTTATTTCAACCACGGTGTTCTTTGCGACTTCGTGCTGCAGGCTCAAGTTGTACTGATAGGTGTACGGAGTCTTTAGATGTGGATCCACCAGGAAGACGAATCCATTGCCATTGATCGGCAAGATTCCCGCATCCAGAAAGTTAATATTTGACGGCGGCGTATGGGATGGAAACGGATTTGTTGCTCCCGCCGAACCAAATGGGTCAGTGAAGAAGGGAATAGTGGAAGTCTGGCCTGTTGACGCGCTCGGGAAAAATAGACCGGCATCCGCGAAGAATGGCGGTTGTCCGTTGAACTGAAGATTGTCTTCGCCTTTCAAAATGTCGTAGAACACTCCGAATCCACCACGAAGACTGGTTTTGCCGTTTCCGCTGACATCCCACGCAAATCCAACGCGCGGCGCCCAGTTTTTTCTATCCGGGAAATTTACACCTCTTGGTGCACCCGGATCACCCGGATACACCAATCCCGTCGGTGCATTGGGAAATACCTGCGACTGCAATCCAGGTATGACAGAGAAGGAACGTCCTTGGGTATCTTCCTTGGGACTGTTGTATTCGTACCGTATGCCCAGATTCAGGGTGAGTCTTTTCGCCAGCCGCCACTCATCCTGAAGAAAACCGTAATAAGACTTGCTGCGAATGTTTGAGGGAGCGGCAGGCGCCTGAAAGTAAGATTGCGGAGCCCCGATGATGAAATCCGCAAGAGAATTACCAGTCGCAAAGTTCGCGCCACTTACAGTGGAATTGAAATCAAATTCGCCGTTCACGACGAAATCAAAAATCGTGTTGTTCTGATACGCGGAAATACCGCCGCCCATTTTCCAGTTATGTTTTCCATGTATGTAAGTCACGGTGTCGGTGAACCCAAACGTATTGTTAATCAGCGATGTCGGCCCTTGCTCGCTGAACCCCAGCGAAAGTCCGTTGTCAAACAGCAGGTTCGGCGGTCCCACCGGATTATCCGGCGTGGTTCCGATTCCCAGCGCGGCCGCGTTAGGCAGTGTGGCCGCGACCTGGTCCTGCAAAAAGTTGTTTCGTTGCACGAACAACCTGAACTCGTTCACCAGGTTTGCTGTAAAAACGTGGCTGTACGCTGCGTTTGCAAAATAATTATTGTTCTGCGTCAGATTAGGAAACCCGGGTGCCGTGGCAAACTGGAACGGATTCAGTTGCGGATTGCGAATCCCTCCCAGTGTCGCGCTTACCTTGTCTCTTTGCGAAATCGCGAAATCAAACTTCATGGTCAGTTCGTTGTTATTGCTGGTGTGCGCCCCCTGATAACTGGCCAGACCAGTCGGCGAACTCGGAATCACTCCCGCTGCGATGTATTTCGCGGATACCGGATTGATTTTTGTCGGATCAATGATTCCGCAAGCCGCACTGGCCGCATTCGGTTGAAAAAATGGGTTCGCCTGGAGGAAGGCGGCCACGTTCGTGTCTGCACTGGGGCAAGCCGCGGGCTGCCCGTTACCCGGCGTACCCGCCTGTGAGAAATCTCCGTTCAGTTCCGCCGGCGTGAAAACTGTTCCCTCACCAGTTGTATTTTGCGATGACAAACGTTGCCCCTGGTACCCTACGAAAAAAAGAAGCGGTCCTTGCCGTTCACCAGCTTGGGAAGACTGATCGGACCGCCAAAGGTCCCGCCATACTGATTGCGCTTCAAGACATTGCGAGCAAGGCCGTTTTCGTTATTGAAAAATGTGTTGGCGTTGAAGTCGTCGTTCCGGACAAATTCAAATGCGCTGCCGTGCCATGTGTTAGTGCCTGATTTCGTTACCACGCTGATCACGCCGCCGCCATTGCGCCCATACTCGGCCGAATAGTTGCTCTCCAGAATTCTAAATTCCGCGATCGTATCCGGATTCGGATTGAAGACCACGCTGTTGTCCAGAAGATTGTTATTCAATCCTCCGTCAAGCAGAAACGTCACCGAATCACTGCGCCCGCCCGCGATGCTGTAAGTTCCCGCGGCTGTCGAGTCTCCGTTTGTTTCGGTTACGCCGGGTTGCAGTTTCGCGAGGTCCAGCACGTTTCGCCCGTTCAGTGGTGCTTGCTGAATCGCCTCGCCCACCACCGTGCCGCCGACAGTTTCGCTTTGCGTTTCGATATTTGCAGTCTGCGTCGTCACTTCCACCACGTCTGATTGTTCCCCGATTACCAGCTTGGCATCAACGCGCAGCGACTGGGCAATTTGCAAAACCTGATGCTCGAATACTTGCTCGCGAAAGCCGATGGCCATGACTCGCACGTCGTAGGTGCCAATCGGCAATGAAAGTATTTCGAAGAATCCTTCCCGGTCCGTTTTTGTTTCCTGAGAAACTCGCGTGGCCACGTTTGTTGCTTTGACTTGTACGCCCGGAACTCCAGCGCCGCTGGGATCGGTAACATTCCCAATAATGCGTCCCGTCGCTTGCTGCGCGTGGGCAACTTCGGACGTGCCGAGCGTTAAAATCGCGACCAGTAGAACCGAAAAAAAGAGTCCGAGTAGCTGTTTCACCGATTTTGCCTCCAGATTAGAATTGCGATAAAAACCCATAACTTCGTAGACTCTCCGGACGGGAAAATATTCCAAGTGTTTTTCCCTGCTCGAAAGGGGAATAAAGCAGCAGGAAGTTTAGTTACTGCCAATGGAGCATCCTGACTGTGATGCTCGTGATTCGTGAGGCACAGAAACACAAGGCGCTGGAACCTGGTTTCTGCAATAGTCAAACTATTTTTGAAGGAATGAGAGGATCTCAAGGGAGGAAGAAATAGCAGCAGTAGCAGTGACTTTGTCGTGCTTTGTCTGTGGCCTATTTGCAGTAGGCACCGTCGCGGATGACATTGCCTTCTTGTCTCCGATTGGGGGCTCGAATCCCGGCGTCACGATCGCGGGTGTGCAGAGTGGAGCTGCGCCGTGGGTGGTCAACCACGGGTTCGCAGTCTTGAATGATGAAGGGCGTCTGCGCGCGGACTTACGTGGCCTCATCTTGTAGAATCTGGGAACTCCTGGGCCAGTCACAACCGTTGCCGCAAGCGTTGTATGCGGAGGCGCAGTGGCTGCGACCACTGATTCCGTACTACTCAGTGTGGCCGGCAACGCCGAGATCCATGCGAAATTGCAGGTGCCGTCTCCGTGCCTTGGTTTGATCGTGCTGATTCGTGCGACAGCTTTCAACGGCATTCCGCTTCCGGCTCCAGGGCCATGGATCGCGGCCACGGGCCTCGCCAAGGATTCCGATTCCGATCACGACAACAAGTAGAGTCGGAGCTCTGCTCTCTATTTGTCTTACGACGTGCGACGTGCGCCTCCACAGTCGCAAACAGAAACAAACGGAAACTCCTGATGTCAAGAATCTTGATTCTATTCCCTCTGCTGTGTGCCGGTCTTTCGATCCTGGCACTGCACCCTTACAGTGACTTTCTGCTTCACGACATCGAGACCGGAGACGGTATCGTCCAAAACCCTCCCGAAGACACAGCCAACAAACTGCGCACCGTGCCGTTGTGGGGGTTGCGCATGCACCCTCGCCACATGCACGACCTGAAGTCCTTGACCTTGGAAAGCGCCACTGAGCGTCACGGCGGCGAGGCCGCACAGGAAAGAAATCGTTTCCGCGATCTAACAGCGGTAGAAAAGCAAGCTCTGATCACCTTTTTAAATTCACTTTAGATCGAGAACAGAATCATCCAAGCTCGTGGACCAACGTCGCGGCAAGGCAAGGTTTTGCCGCAACAACCGGACGGGTCGCCAACGGTCAAGATGGACGAGGCACTGCAAGGAGAAACGAAGGAGAGAACTGAAAACGGAGTTACGGTTGGAATCCAGGACGGACCCTCCAAAGGCGATGCGGCAGTAGGTATGTGAATCCGGCGAACGCTTCCCACTTCGTGGACGTTTTGGTCAGTCCATGATTGAATCCCGCGTCGACCACCAAATTCTTCCGAAGGGCACGGGAAAGCGCCCAGAGATTGCCGACGGTGTTGCCCTTCTCGAATGGTTGTGAGAAATGCCATACCTCGCCGGAAATTGTGAACTTCCCTAGAGAATGGGAAATAGAAAGCGTTTGTCCGAACTGCGCTCGACGGACGTTGCCCTGAAGCTGCTCGGCAAATATCCCGTTCGTATCGAAGTGAAATCCGTGTAGATCTTCACTCAGAAGAATCGAAGTCGACTGTCGAAGAGTGCCAATGTCGAGCTCCGGGGCGACACTTGTGTGAACGCGCCTAACATAGCTGATCGAAACAGTTGGCCGCGATTGACCGCCGAAAAGGAGCACGCTCTGGACACCTGCGAAGACCTCTCCCTCATGCACCGCCGTCCGATCTTTTGACTGACTAATTGCGAGCGGCTCGCTCTGCAAGAACAACTCCAGCCGCCGAAGTACGGAAAGTTTGGTGACTTGGCCGATCCCGGTGCGCTTCGAAAACTCTGTCGAGTCTTCTGCGAAAAGCGCGCCATTCTCGAACTGTATGTATCCAACTGGCGTGAGCGTCGCCGGCGTCGATACCGTGGGTCGTCCCGGATTAGCCTCTGGCACGGATGTCGCTCCCGATTGTGCTCGGCTGAGTTGCGCAAGGACGCTCAACATGAAAAGCAAGCAAATTGGGACGGTCTTCAATCTTGCTCCTCAGAATCACAAACCACAGACCTATTTGCGAAACAAATGCGGCACGCATGAACGCGTGTAAGTTGCCGTTCCCAACAACGCAATGACTCGGCAGAACACGAGGACGATTGGCATCCACAACTTGCATTTGGTGATTCGCAATTTTCGCGACAAAGCGCTCGTGCCCGCACATAGCAAGATGTACAGTCCCGCGAGTTCGGTAACAGTTCTGAATTACCGCGTGCGTCATCACCATTGTGGAGTAAGCTTCGCGTCCTTCGTAACCGGGGCTCGCGTTACCCGAGCTGGGAACCGCGCCGGCAGGATTGGCAGTTCCCGCGCTCGCAATTCAACGTGCTTTCGTCTATCAGGACCACGGCACTCGCCCATTTATTCCACACTTCCGCGCACAACGGTCATCCGTCCTGCTGTTCGTTGCCAGGCGACAAGCAGGGATGAAATCAAGCCTGAAGAGGTTAATGGAGGCTCAATCAATGTATTCATCTGGCGCACCGAGTACCGTACGCTTCGGCACGCAAGGCCTTTGGTGGGTTGGATTGGCGAAAGGCGGAATAGAACACTGGTGACACAGGTATCCATCAGAGGAAGGCATCGGTGCCGGAGGTACGAACTCAGGAAATCCGGTGTCGGCATTAAAGTACGAAAGGGATCGACAATGTTCAGACCAACAATCGTGATATGGCTTGTGCTACTCGTGCTGGCTCTAACGGTAGTCGCCTTCGTGACTCGTCTAGTTGAAAAATACCGACTGGCCGACCGCTTCTCGAGAGTTCGGGAAAAACCGTCTCTGTCACCCAAAGCAGCGCACCCGATCTTGAAGCACCAATAGACCGGCCAACTAGCGGTAGGTGTCGTCTGCTTTAGGCAAAAAATACCATAGCAATGCAAGCTGACCTCGCACCTCTTTATCAAGCATCGACCAACATGGATCACGCAAAGTCTTTGTTCATCTGGCAAAACGGCTCGATGAAAGCTTCCGGGATTAGGATTTCTTATGAAAATCTTTCGAGCAAGAATCTGCAAACAGGAGACTCTGATTAGATCAGTCGTCTTTTGCTTGGGACTATTTATCGCATCTTCGCCGTTACGGGCGCAGTCCAGCAAGGCATCAACGTCGGTGCCGACCAAACGCTCAGCGTTAGACAATAGTTTTGATCCGCTTCAGCAAGTAAGCACATCCCTGCAGATGCTGTCGAAACGAGTGCGGCCCAGTGTTGTACAGATCTTTAGCACGGCTTACATGCCCGATAGCGGCCACGAGCATAGAAACACGGATCTCTTGTCCCGCGGCCTGACTTCCGGATCGGGCTTCATAATTGCCTCCGATGGGTGGATCGTAACAAACGCGCATGTCGTGCAAGGAGGACGTCGGATTCGGGTTCAGCTTAGTCACGAAGCCGCGTTATCGGCACCTCAGAATGGAGTCTCACGCCACGCTTTATTCGACGCCAAGCTCGTAGTGGCTGATCGTGACACGGATCTTGCACTGCTCAAAATCGAAACAAGCGGTCTGCCAACACTGGAGTTGTCTGATTCGAGCGATCTAAAACAAGGCCAATTAGTATTGGCCTTTGGCAGCCCTCTAGGTTTCGATAATTCTGTGAGCATGGGGATTGTCAGCTCTGTCGCGAGACAGCCAGATCCAGACAGTCCGACAATCTATGTGCAGACAGATGCGGCCGTTAATCCCGGCAATAGTGGAGGACCGCTGGTAGATACCAGCGGTCGCGTCGTCGGGATTAATACGCTTATTCTCACCCAGTCAGGCGGCAATGAAGGGATCGGTTTGGCTATTCCCAGCAATGTAGTGCGAAGTGTTTACAGCCAGTTTCGCACTGACGGCCACGTGCACCATCATCAGATCGGTGTTTCCGCGCGTAATATCACCCCCACTTTGGCATCGGGATTAGGTCTCGATCGCGAAGAAGGTGTCGTAATTGAGGATGTAATTCCAGAGGGTCCAGCGGCGAGCGCCGGTTTGATGCCCGGTGACATCGTGCTATCGGTGAATGAAAAGCGAGTTGAAAATATCCGTCAATTCGCGCTAGCTCTCTATCCTTTTGCTGTGGGCGAGAAGGCCGTACTGGAAATCCAGCGCGGCAAACAGACTATCTCCTATCAAATACCGGTGATTGAAAAACAGGACCTGCAAGAACGCCTTGCCGGCCTGGTTACACGGGAACAGGCCAAAATTCCGCAACTCGGAATTCTGGCTCTCACTCTCGATGATCGACTTCTACCGGCACTTCCACAACTTCGCAATCGATTTGGAGTCGTTGTTGCCGCGAAAGAGTCCGAGGGAGCTTACGTAGGTGAAGGGCCGCTCCCGGGAGACGTAATCTATTCCGTCAATGAAACGCTTGTAGACAGTGTCGACTCCCTGCGCTCAGCCCTCGACGTTCTCAAGGCAGCCGACGCGCTCGTACTGCAAGTTGAACGCCTGGGCAGTCTTCATTATGTTGTTCTTGAAACTGAAAAGTGAGCTAAGTTTATTCATCGTTCGCTGGCACTTTTTCAGTTTCCGAAAACTCCAAACGACATACGCTTTCGTCCCGCCAGTGGTCACGCAGTTCAAGAAACTGCGACCACGACTTCATCGTGGTCATGAACGACCCCACTGTCCGAGATTGTCGTGCTCCTGCCTACTACCTGGCTCTCGTTTTAGGGCGCAGCACGCCCTCACGGATACTGTCACTTCGCTGCGAAAAAGCGAGTCTCGTCGTCTGTGTACGTTTTTAGGATGTTGTGCTAAGCGCTGCTCTCGTGGAATAGAAGCCTCGAAACGGTAGTTATCTATAATGAACACTTTAATGTTCAAAGGAGAATCAATGAGAAAGTATTACTTGCGTTTTTTGATCGCCCTAATCGGCGTCGCCGGTTTAGGCGTGGCCGCTAAGGGCCAGGCTGTCGACCAAATCGTGGTCAACATACCCTACGAGTTCGTGGTCGCTGGCAAGACACTCCCTCCAGGCACCTATCGGGTGAACCGTTTGTCCGATATCCACCCAGAGGTCTTAATCCTTAGCAGCTTTGAAAGTCGTGCGGGACTGATGGTCCGTTCGACCGCAGTCAAAAGCACTCGCGCCGACAAACCCGAAGTTAGTTTCGAGCAAATCGATGGTCAGCACTTCCTCAGCAAGATCGAAACTGCTGACCACGTGTTCACCATTCCAGTGTCTCGATCGGAGATCTTGGAAGCCGCAGCGAAATCAGCGAGGGGCACGTCTGCCTCCGGGAAGTAACTAGATCCATCAATCTACGCATGGGGCGACCTGCGGGTCGCCTCTTTGCATCTAGGGAACAGGAGGAAAAATGATCGTCTGCTGCGCGAATCAATGCGCCTTCTGCCGATCGTCAATCGTGTCAGGGCAAAGATGGGTACGGGAGAAGATTTACGACGCTGCGCTCAATAGCAGTGATCCAAGCTACCACCGATACCACGCTGAACCCTTCGCCGGGCAGGAAGGAAGCTGCTGGGACAAACACCAAATGGAACGGGAAATTGGCCGAACCACTGCCTATGCCGCTTAACTTAGACGGAGCTCAGAACAGTGGGAGGATAAACGATGTTCTTGTCTTCAATTTGCCGCTATGGAGGACTCCCAGCGGCAAGTCACATGCGCGTGAATCTTAGTTGGCTCTGCCGTGCTTCCAACGTAGCGAGGGTAGGTCAGGTCTAATGAAAATTCCCATGGGTGCTGGGTTCCTCTCTATGCCTAATACCGCGCGGCGCGGTTTCTCAGGCCATTTGAGAATGTCTTAGGGAAGCGTTTTAGGAAGGAACCTAACAGGAAGTGGCGGAGAGGGTGGGATTCGAACCCACGGTAGGGGTTAACCTACACACGCTTTCCAAGCGTGCGCCTTAAACCGCTCGGCCACCTCTCCGATGTCATCGCAACACCTTGTCGTTGCAGCAGGTGGCAACAACGCATGATTGCAATTTTTTCAGTTTAACAGAATCCTACGGTCTGCGCATTTCCGCGGAACTCGCCGGTTTCCAACATTTCCTCCATTTCCTCTTCCCCGTTTGGGTGAATCGAAACCTCTCTGCTAAACTTTTCTCTGCAGTTCCGGGATCGTCTAATCGGTAGGACATCAGCCTTTGAAGCTGAGTATCCTGGTTCGAGTCCAGGTCCCGGAACCATTTTGTTTGGATCGCTAAATTTCCCCGCGCTTCATTTCCCCCAACAAATAGTCGCAGGAACGTACGCAGAGCGTCATGATCGTCAGCGTCGGATTCTGGCACGGGTTTGAAGTAAATCCTGATGCATCCATCACAAATAGATTTTTCACGTCGTGAGTCTGCTGAAATTGGTTTAGCACGGATTTCTTGGGATCCGTTCCCATTCGCGCGGTTCCCGACTCGTGCAAAGCCCAACGTGGCGCCGAAGGATGCGCATACGTTCGAATATTCTTAGCGCCCACCGCTTCCAGCATTTCGCCTGCTGAATCCCCCATATCCTTAATCATCGCACGTTCGTTGTCACTGTCCTTCATATAGATTCTCAACACCGGAATGCCGTAGACGTCTTTCACATTCGGGTCGATCTCCACGCGGTTTTCCCAGCGTGGCAACACTTCTCCAAATCCCGTCAAATCGAAATTCACGCGCGGTTCGCGTAGCGACTTCTTGTAAAGCTCGCCAAATCCTGACGCGCCCCAATTAAACTCCACGTTCGACCCGCCCTCATACCCAAAGCCTCGCAAAAAAGTTTTCACAGGCGCCTGGCCTTTCAAATTGCGAAACCTCGCCACATAAATTCCCACCGGCTTCACTGGCCCGCCCAGCGTAGGTTGCTCGCCGAACGAAGGGAGCTCCCCGTTTCCGCCGCCGCTCCGCACGTGAGCCGTCAGATAATGACCCAGTGCTCCGCTCGAATTCGCCAGCCCGTTTGCATTTTCACGAGTCGCGGAATTAAGCAGAATTCGCGTACTCTCCTGCGTTTGCGCGCACAAAATCACCAACCGCGCATAAATCTCCCGCGTCTCCTTCGTGTTACGGTCCACATACAACACGCCGCTCGCGCGATTCGTCTTTTCATCCATCAACACCTTGTGCGCCATCGCGTTCGAAATCAGCGTGCAGTTCCCAGTTCGCAAAGCGTCCGCCACCGTCGTAAACGCCGAATTGAAGTAGGAATGTGTGACGCAGCCGCGCTCGCAGGGTCCGCAGTAGTGGCACGGCCCACGCCCGTTCTGCGGACGCGTCAAATTCGCCGACCGCGCCAGCGTCACCGTTCGCCCCAATTTTTCTTTTACGCGTCTACGAACCAGCGCCTCCTGGCACGTAAGCGGCATCGGCGGCTGAAATTGTCCGTCCGGCAAATGTTCCAGCCCTTCGGGCATTCCCGTTATGCCGACATATTTTTCGACCAGATCGTAGTACGGCTCCAGATCCTTGTAACTCAACGGCCAGTCTTCGCCGAATCCGTCGTGTGAAGCCGCTTTCAAATCCCAATCGCTGAACCGCAAACTCACCCGTCCCCAAACGTTCGTGCGCCCGCCGGTCACTCGCAGCCGCCCCATCCACAAAAACGGTTGATCCTTCGGCGCGGTGTACGGCTCTTCCAGATCGTTGACGAACCAGTTGGCCGTATATTCGTTGCAAACATCAAAAACCGATTGAACCGGCCGCGTCTTACGAACGATTTCCGCCGCGCGATTTCTATATTTCAGTTCGAACGCCGGCTTGTGTTCGGAAAAATTCTGATCCGACTGCGGCTTGCCGGCTTCCAGCAAAGCAACTTTCAGCCCGGCCTCCGCCAGTCGTTTGCAGGCCCAGCCACCCGACGCTCCCGATCCCACCACAATCGCGTCGTACTCGATTTTCTTCTCTCTGTGCACGCGCCGCATTCCTTTCTATACCCGCAGAATGGTAACATCTCGCCCCGGAGGAGACAGGCCTTGGTCATGCGGTCAACGAGCGAAATTCACGTCCTGCTGGATGACGAAATTTCTCCGCGCCGTATTTCGCGCCGGGAGCTCGCGCAAACTCTCCTTGCAGGCGCCGCCGCTGGCCTCATTTCCCCATTGTCTTCCGCGATTCATCCGATCCGCAAACATCTATTGAACGCGGCGCTCCTCGATTCTGCTGACGCCAGGCTTTCCGCTAAAAACGGCGATCTTCTATTCTTATCAGCCCAACAATTCGCGGCGCTCGATGTCCTTTCCGAAGCTATCGTACCCGGCTCCCGCAATGCACAATCCGCGGCGTTCATTGATCTCCTGCTCAGCGCAGACACGCACGAAGCTCAGCAAATGTTCATCGATTCCCTCTCCGCGTTCGAATCGGCTTCGCAAAATAATTTCCACTCTGCGATCATCTCGCTCAGCACATCCCAGGTTCACGATCTGCTGACTTCTCTCTCGGCGTCAGATTCCACCGGCCTCGAACATTTCACTCACCTCAAGGACTGGATCGCCGGCGCCTATTACTCTTCCGAAGTCGGCATGCGCGAACTTGGCTGGACGCCGGATCGAGTTTTTTCCAAGTTTCCCAGTTGCTCGCATCCAGATGGACACGCCTGACCAATCACACTCGAGGAGATCACAGTGAACAATCCCGCAAATCGCCGAGACTTTCTGAAAACGGCAGCACTCGCTGGCGCCGCAATCACTCTACCGAAGCCCGCCTTCCCTTCTTCCAAATCGCTGCTCGTCTTCACCAAATCCTCTGGCTTCGAGCACCAAGTCGTAAAACGCACCGACGGCAAACTAAGTATCGCCGAGGCCGCCGTCACCGAAATCGGAAAAAAGCACGGCTTCAAAACACAGTGTTCCAAAGACGGCAGAATTTTCGATTCTCCCGAATTTCATTCCTTCCAGAGCGTTCTATTTTTTACTACCGGCGATCTCACGCAGTCAGGCACCGACAAAAATCCGCCGATGTCGCCAGCAGGCAAACAAACTCTTCTCGATACGATCCAGCGCGGCATGGGATTTGCCGGCGTTCACGCCGCCAGCGACACGTTTCATACCCAACCTGATTCTGCGGATCTCACGACCCGCTATGTCGCCTACGGCGAAAAGGCTGATCCGTATCTGCGCATGGTTGGCGGTGAGTTCATCACTCACGGCAGCGACCCGCGCCTGCAAACCACCGACCTCATCATCAACGACCCCCAATTCCCCGGCCTCGAAGGCGTCACTTCTCCCGTCGAATTCAACGAAGAGTGGTACTCGCTGAAAGATTTTGCGCCCGATCTGCACGTCATTCTCACCATCGACACCAGCAAACTCAAGGGCGCCTGCTACGAACGTCACCCCTATCCTGGCGCGTGGGCCCGCATGCAGGACAAAGGCCGCGTTTTTTTTACTGCGATGGGCGACCGTCCGGAAAATTGGCAACATCCATTTTTTCTGAATCATCTAGCAGGCGGGATCCGCTGGACCCTCGCCGAAGTCAACGCCGACATCCCCACAAATCTTAAATCCGTCACTCCCGGCTACGCCGACATCCCGCCACAACCACCCAAGAAAGCATAATCGCTTACCGTCGTTGCACGGTTTTTGTAGCAGCGGCCTTATGCCTGGCCCTCTTTCGTTTTGATACAGCGCCTCTTAAGTAGCGGCCGCCTTCTGAGGCGGGCGCTTTTCTTTTTTTCCTTTTTTCTTTTTTCTGCCTAACGTTCCGCCGTACAACACAACGCCGCTCCCCCTGCAATCCCTGAATTCTCCCCGTAGTGCGCCGGCACCAGCGCAATCTCCCCATACCTCGCGTTCACGCACCAATTTTTCATCCGCGCTTGAATCTCGCCGAAATGAGGCCGCAACATATCCGCCACGCCGCCGCCCAAAATCATCAGGTCGGGCTCGAGCAAATCCACGATATTGCCCAGCCAGACCGCCAAATACTCGATCGTTTCGGACAGAATCTCCCGCGCCAATTCATCTCCCGCGTCAGCCGCGCGTGCCACCATCTCGCTTCGTAGCGCCGCGGCATCGCCTCTCGCAAGCGCCATCAACGCACCGCCACGTGTCGCATCCGCCGCAATCGCTTCCCGTGCCCGCCGCGCAATCGCCGTGCCCGAAGCCAGCGCTTCAATGCATCCGCGTTTCCCGCAATTGCAGCGCGGGCCGCGGTAGTCAATACTGACGTGCCCGCCTTCCGCCGCCGAACCGGTACGTCCATGAAAAATCTTTCCATTTAAAATAATTCCTGCGCCAATTCCCGTGCCGATACACGCATAAAAAACGTTGCCGAATCCCCGCCCCGCGCCCCACAAGCTTTCCGCAAGCGCCGCCGCATTCGCATCGTTATCCACTCTTGCCCGCAGACCGTAGCGCTGCTCAATCTCCGCAGCCAAGGGAAAATCCCGCCAGCATGGCACGTTCGGCGGATTCAGCACCACACCCGTTCGCGGATCAAGCGGCCCCGGCGCACAAATCCCAATTGGAAATTCCGCTCTGCCGCTCGCCGTTTTTCTCTTCAATAACGCGTCCAGGGCCGCCGTCACCGCCGCAAATCCCTCTTCCGCCGACCCGCGCGGATTCATCGCCACACGCAAGTGCTCGCCCATCTCGCCGCGGCCGTTCACGAAACCAGCCGCCACTTTGGTTCCGCCCACATCCACGCCAATCATCCAGCGTGCGCCGCCGCGCCCGTTTGTCATTGATTGATTTTCATCCTGACGTTTTCTCTATGCTGAGGCGGTAATCACCGGTCGCGACCCGCGAAACGCGTAATAAACAATGTACAGATAGCAGATCACCGGCAATATAAATGCATGATGGATTCCGATGCGATCCGCAATGGCGCCCTGAACCACTGGAAGGATCGCCCCGCCAACGATGGCCATAATCATCAGCCCGGATCCGTCGCCCGTCAAAGGTCCAAGTTTCGCAATGCCGAGTGTATAGATGCTCGGGAACATGATCGAGTTGAAAAATCCAACTGAAATTACGCTCCACATCGCAATCGTTCCCGTCGTTAGCATTGTCGTGCATACGAGTAGCGCGGCGATCAAGCCAAATATTCCCAGCAACGTTCCGGTTTTGATCTTCTGCAGCAACGCCGAACCTATAAACCGCCCTGCCATCGCGCCGCCCCAGTAATAAGCGACGTATTTTGCCGCTACGACCTCGCTCATATTTCCAATATTCGGCTGGCTTAAATAATTAATTAGAAAGCTTCCAATCGAAACCTCCGCGCCCACGTAGACGAAAATTCCAACCATCCCCAGCACCAAATGGGTGTACTTCCAAATGCTCATCCCCGGAACGTGCCCGTGTCTCTCCGCTTCTGGCATCGCAGGTAGCTTGAACATTCCAATCAGCACCGCGAACACGATCAGCGCAATCCCGATCACTGTATACGGCAGTTTCACTGACGACGCTTCTTGCACCTTGTAGGCCTGCAGCGCGTCCGCGGACATTTTCGCCATTGCCGCCGACGAGCTCGCGTGCGCATTCAAGATGAACAATCCGCCCAAATATGGACCAATCGTCGTCCCCAGCGAATTGAATGCTTGCGTAAGATTCAATCTACTGGACGCAGTTTCAGGCGGCCCCAGCACCGAAACATACGCATTCGCCGCCACCTGCAGCGCCGTAATCCCCGCCGCCAGCACCATCAGCGCGCACAAAAAAAGCGCGAACGAAGGCGCGGTCGCCGCGGGAATAAACAAAAACGCGCCCACTCCCATGGTCACCAGACCCGTCACCATCGTCTTTTTATAGCCAATAGTGTCAATCACCTTCGCGGACGGAATCGAAAAAATAAAATACGCCGAGAAAAACGCGAACTGGACCAGCATCACTCTCGTGTAGTTCAAATCAAAAATCGACTTCAGGTGCGGCACCAGGATGTCGTTCAGCACCGTCACAAATCCCCAAAAGAAAAACAGCGTCGTGACCATCGCCAACGCCGCTCGGTACGTCCGCCCACCCGATTGCCCGCTCGTTGCCGGAGCATTCCCTGTCGTCACCATCACCATAGGTCCACTCTCTCCCTGAACGCGTCTCCGTAAGATTCCCTGAAGCCGCTTTCGCCTCGCCTACCCTACTCCAAAATCCGCTCCGTGTATCCCGGAAATTCCTCGTCTGCCCCGTTTGCGTCCACATCCGTTTTCTCCGTAAGTTTCCCCGCAAGCCCAATGCATCGTCACCCTTCCCGCTTCGTCCGTCTGCCGGTAGAAAAACTACAGCAATTTGCGTTTGCAAATACGCCCTCATCCCGATACTTTCTCCTCTGGCAACGCGCAAGAGTTGCATCGTTGCCTGTACGAACGGCTCACAGGCGCGGTAAATTTAGCCTGTCGCCGGCCAGCGTCCCTCGTTTATTTTTGAGAAACGAGTTATTTGGGCAACGAGTATTTGGCAACGAGATTCGAATTATCGAAAGGAGAATCCGCCATGGACAACTTCAACAAAGAATCTACCAGCCAGCAGCCGCATTGGAATCCTGAAAACCGCGCGGACGGAGCCAATTCCAGTTCGGCAACCGCCGTGCGCATGAAACTTGCTGATAAGGCAGCCGATATGAAAGATCGCGTTACCGACTTCGGCCGCAAAGCCGTGGACAAACTAGACGATTCCCGCGAAACAGCCGCGGGCGCTCTCGACGCCACGGCCTCGACTCTCCATACTCGCGGCGATCAAATCTCCGGTGCTGCCCACTTGACTGCCAACAAAATACACGCCACCGCCAACTACGTTCGCCAGACCGACGTTAAGGGCATGGTTGATGACATTGAAGATATTTTGAAACGTCATCCAGCGCAGACTCTGGCGGCAGCCGCTTTCTTGGGATTTCTCGTAGGCCGCGCATTTCGCCGCTTCGATTGATCGCTCGCGCCGGAAAGATCGCCAGTGTCGTCGATGCTGTTCTTCCTTGTTTTGAGGACGAATGGTTTTCAGGGCGAATCATCAAGCCCAGTGCCACTGGATCCGCCTATCGTTGAAATGGCAGTTCGATGGATCTCACAAAAAACCAAAAGCCCGGAGAGGTTGTCTCTCCGAGCTTTTGCGGTTTGCGGGATTGCCGGCTTACTAGGGGAGCCTGATAACGCCAAATGTACCGTTCCCGTAATTGTTGTTGCCCGCGGTGAAAAACAACTGGTTGGGATTTCCGTTCGAACCGGCGCCTTGGCCAAACTGAATGGCCCACACGTCGTCGATCTCAATCGCCTTCCCGCTCTCATCGCGCAACGGGCCAAGGAATGCGCCGGTGTTCGGATCAAACGCGTTAATCCGCCCGTGCGGTGTGTTGTTTGTAATTAGCAACGCATTGCTCATCGGGCCAAAATCGCTAGGGGCCAGCGCAACGCCCCACGGCGAATGCAGAGGTCCGCTAACCGCGAAGTGCGTCTTCAGCACACCCGCCGGAGTGAACGAATCCACAAAACCGCCCTGTGACTTGTCAAGAGCCGTGTAGGTGACCCAGACCGTTTCAACGCCATTCGCGTCGGTGATCGTCTGGATGCCATAAGGCGCGAATTTTTTGGGGATTTGCGCATCTACAAAAGCGTCCTGGGCAAAACCGTTCTGGCCCGGTTTAACGAGTGTGAAACTGGAGTCAAACACATCCACCCTCCGGTTCGCTCCATCATCGGCGGCATACAAAAACGGTTGCCCGTTATTGGTTGCAATCGCCAAACCTGTATAAACTGCCCCATCGCCGGACCTGTCCGCTAGCCAGTGTTGCTGTACTCGCGCCGGTCGCGCTGATACCGTCCACCGCCGGATTCCATCCGCTGATCGTGCCATCGAACGTCGCGAAAATGAAAACTGACGGTGCTGACGCTTGCTGTCCGCTAATGGGATTGACACCGGAGACAGTAAACGCAGTGCTTCCTTTTGGTGAGTTGGTGGCAATGATCCCGGTTGGCGACCCCTGCCCCCCAGACGCTGACGGAATGCTGACTACAAGTCCCACCGGACTCGCTGCGACCGTCCCCGCCGCGGTGTTGCTGATCGAATAGAGTGTGGACAGTCCTGTACCGTTGTCGCTAACCCAGAAGGGGCTTGAAGGCGTAGAGACCAGCCCCCAGCCGTTAACGAGGTGGGCATCTTGAACTGTGCTCCCTGCGCCAGTGTTGGTCACCAGGTCCGTACGCGTATACTGCGCCGAAGCCAGACCCGGCATCAGCATTGCCAATGCCAGAACTGGCAGTACTTTCCATTCAAATTTCATTTTTCCGTCTTCCTTCCATCGTTAATCTCAACTGTCTGACGGTGGCCTTGCGGATTGCAGCGAGGCGGCACGGGACTCTGCAAGGAGCCAGCTCATTCTCTCTCGTCCGGCAAACTACCCACCTCAATCAGCCTAGAAGCCGCGCGCGAGCGAAGTGTCATCGCCAGGTCTCCTACCTGTAAAATTCCCGCAGCTTTTGGATCGCCCAACCAGGCGGGAGGACGCAGCCTACCGCAGGGAAAATTCCGAAGTGGCCTTTAAGTTCTTGCCTTCTGCAAAGGCAGTCCGCTCGGTTGCCGTTCGAATCATACTAATTCGTTAAATAACAATTTGTGTACATCTCTCTGAATCTGTGCGAACATTGCCCTAGTTTCACGAGCCAGCCGGACTGGCTTTCGCTGCCCTTTGACAAACAATATCTGACCGAGGGCAATCCCTAACGCGCTAGGGTCGTTGTTTTCAATATTCAAAAGCGTCCTCTCCGGTAAGACGTAAGTCCTTTAGACTCCATACTTACGAAAGCATGCCTCCGCAACTCCTTTAGAATGAATACTTACAGAAAAAAATAGCGGGAGGGGAGGGGGTGGGCCTACGGCTCGTACCAAAATTGCAGGCTTACTTGCACATGCGCCGGAACGGCCTTCCCGTTTTTCTTCGCAGGCTCATAGATATATTGCTTAATGTCCTCGATCGCCGTTTTCCGAAGTTTCGCGGGCCCGGAAAGCACTGTCACGAACTTGACATGTCCCAGCCGCGTCCACCAGTGCATCCAGATTCACGTTCCCGGTCACGTAGTTCTTGAGCGCCTCCGCTGGAGCAACTGGTTTCACCCCGCGCACCAGCTTCGGGCCAATGTAGCCATCCCCGTCCGGGATAATGCTAACTCCACCAGCGTCTGAGGCCGCCGTCGTACTCGAGACCGCTCCCGCACTGCTCCCGGATGCCGCCGGCTTGTTGCTCAACCGCTTGTCGGTCAACTCGGAAGCCGGCTGGTCCTTGCGCCGCTTGGCTTCTGACGACGCTGCGACGCGCGCACTGAACGCGCTGCCCGGGGACGACTTCACCGGACCCGGAATAGCTGAATTCAATGGCAAGCCAAGCACGCCAGTCTTGCTGTCAGCCGGGGCAGTGGACGTGGAATTCGCAACTGGATTTTTCACGATGTTTTCGGACGGAGCCGAAGACGTCTGGAAGTTGTCATTCTCTGGAGGACTCGGCACAACGGACGCGACGGCCGTTTTTTGCCCGACTGGAACCGACGGTGGACCGGACACAGGAAAGATCGCCTGACTTGGCGCAGCCTTCGCCGAACTGGTCTTCTTTGTGAGTGCGCTGAACGCGCCAAACCAGTAGGCGCCGGCCGCCGCCAATACCACCACCAGCGCTAGAATCAACGATCTCCTCACGCCTGATTTTTGCAAAATCCGATTCGCCGATTTTTGTGGGTAAGCGACCAGCCGCTTCGGCAAGTTCGATTCTTCCTGCTTCGCTTCCATCGCAAAGAGTTCTTCCAGGCGCTTTCCTTCTTCTTTTCGTACCAGTTCTGTGCTGATCTGCGCTGCGGACTTGACTTCGGATTTCCCTGCCGTTTCCGTGACCGGGTTTTGTCCGGTCTGCAGCGATTTCAGCTGCGTTTGCAGTCCGGCGACTTCGCTCTTCAGGCGTTCCACTACTTGCACGCTGGGAGGCACAGCGGGCTTTACCGCGTCGCTTCCGGAATCCTCGTCGGCAGAAAGCTTCTTTGCAACGGCGTCAGCATCAGAGACGCTTGCCGCCTTCCCGGCCTTCGGGAATTCGAGCCCCCAAAAGTCCGGGCACGCTTCGGTGAATTCCAGGTCAACGTAGCAATTGGTGGGACGGAAACTGCGCTTGCGCAGCACTTGCGTGACCACTTCTTTGCCAGTGGCTTTGTTGGTCAGGAACAGCAACTGCCCGTCGGCAACCGCCGCGGAAAGCCGAATCACCGCGCCCTGCTCGAACACCAGCACGGTCTGCGTCTCTTCAGTGAAAAGCTCGCGCTTCGCCGCCGTATCGCCGGGACGCGCCCCCGTCGCTATGACGGTCGTTTCTAGGGCTACTGGCCCCTGCGCAGCCCCTTCTTCCGGGCGCAGTGCGCCTACCGCAAGAAGTCCAGATCGTAAGTTCACCGACGATGCCAAATCGTGTTCCCCGTCAAGAGGAGAAGATATGCCGAGAGAAATACAGGCCCCGCGTCCCCAAATGGACGAACGATGCCCACAGCGGCGAGGCAGCACTCGCGTTACCATGGTCACCATTCGATGGGTCGACGGCTATAGTACATGCGTACTGCCAGTAAACATCCTTCGAACCGGCGGCAAAACCGCGTTCGCTTGTCTCAACGCAAAGTTGGACGCGAAGGTCTGTATAATTGATAATGCTGCCGCGATGCGGGAGTGGCGGAACTGGCAGACGCGCAAGACTTAGGATCTTGTGGCCTAAAAACCGTGGAGGTTCAAATCCTCTCTCCCGCACCAACGCCCGCTGTTAAACTCCATTTTTCACCCTTGAATTGCACGGGAAAATATAGGATTACATTCGTTGCCGCGCGCAAGAACGCAAAGGAGCGCCCATGGAGCGCAGCGTTGAATCACTGCTGAAACTTTATCGTCCGGAAAATCCATTGGAGAAGGCGTCGACAATTCCGTCGCCGTGGTATTTCGATGCGCGGATTGCGCGCATCGAGAATGAACAAGTGTTCGCGCACACCTGGCAGGTGGCTGGAAGAGTCGACCAGGTTCGCGAGAAAGGACAATTTTTCACAGCGCAACTTGGTGACGAACCAATCGTAGTGGCGCGGGGAGAAGATGGCGTGTTGCGCGCATTTTACAATGTGTGCCGGCATCACGCGGCTGCGGTGGTGACAGAATCGCAAGGTTGCGCCAAACAATTTCGTTGCCCGTATCACGGATGGACGTACGGAAATGATGGCGCGCTGAAAGGGATGGTGGAATTCGAAGGGGTGTGCGATTTCGAACGCGCGAAAAATGGATTGGTACCGGTGGCGGTGGACGCTTGGGAAAATTTTGTTTTTGTGAATCTGGATGGAGCCGCGGGACCGCTGAAGGATTTCCTGGCGAATGTTCCGGAACTGGTTGCACCGTTGCGGCTGACGGAGAAACAGAAATTTTTCGATCGCCGCGTTTACACGCTGAACTGCAACTGGAAAGTGTACGTGGACAATTATCTGGATGGCGGCTATCACGTTCCGCACGCGCACAAAGGCTTGAGCAGTGTGATCGAATACACGAGCTATACGATTGAGAATTTTGCGCGCGCGTGTTTGCAATCGAGTCCGCTCAGCTCCGATGCAAAATCTGAAAAAGGTGTTGCGGCTACCCGGCAGGGTCGGGCGTTTTATTTGTGGATATATCCAAATTTCATGATCAACGCCTACGAAGGCGTAATGGACACAAATCTTGTTCTGCCGCTGGCGGTGGACAAGTGCGCTGTGGTCTTCGACTACTATTTCAGCGAAGTCAGCAAGAAAGCGCTGAAGCGCAATCAAGCGAGTATCAGAGTCAGTGAAAAAGTGCAGGACGAAGACATGGCCATTTGTGACGCGGTACAAAAAGGACTCGCGTCGCGCGCTTACTTGGCTGGGCGATTATCGGTGCGCCGCGAGGCGGGCGAGCATCTCTTTCATCGCTTGTTGCACGCGGACTTAACGCGCGGAATGGCGCACGGAGAGAACGCAGCAGCAGACTAAGGCCAACATGGCTACCTGAAGATAGCCGCTACAAACTCAAGAAAGACGCGCAGTCAGTCGAAATCGACCGCTCGATGGACTCGATAGAGGTGACGACTTGAGGAGCGGTATGTTCTTGCTGTCTAAGCCCGCTGAACGTGAAGTGCGACACTTCCTGGCTGCGCAGGAGGCCTCGCAGTTGTCTTATCCCGATGTAGGCAAATCTAGAGTGGGAACAAGTCCCGGTGGATATGTCACGGATCACAATCGGATTCAGCTGGGTACTGGAATTGAAACATTCGAGCGGGCGAAATCGGCGATCCGGCGGTGGAAGATGTTCGAGATGCCGTGGCTGCAGTTGTGCTGGCCGGATGTTCCCATCATGATTGGCGCTAACGTGGCCATTCTCATTTCGCATTTCGGGTTTTGGTCGCTCAATGCGGCACGGATTGTCTATCTCGTGGAAAATCACAGTCCCTGCGAAAGATATGGATTCGCCTATGGAACGTTGCGGGACCACCGAGAGCGGGGCGAAGAACGATTTGCAGTTGAGTTTCACAGCGAGGACGAAAGTGTTTGGTATGACTTGTTCGCGTTCTCTCGCCCCGGTATGGCGGCACGTATCGCATACCCGTTGACGCGATCTTTGCAGAAGCGATTCGGGGTGGATTCCCGACGCGCCATGAAGCGTGCGGTCCAAACGGCCTGAGTTTTGCGCAACGGCGCTGAATTGACCGAGTGTGGAGCGTGACTTATACTTAAGATTCGCTTGCAGGGTACTTGAAGTTCGATTTGCAGGGTAACTTCTCGCCCGTCATACCTGATTTGCCCTGAACGGAATCAAACGTCCCAAAGATGTCCCCGAGAAAAGCACGGCATGCCGTGCCCGTACGGAAAATTAGAAAAGAGGAAAGTGGCATGGCTGAAGCGAGTTGTCGGCGTGAGTTGGACCTGGAAATCCCCGCGGAAGAGGTAACCAAGGCGACCGAGCGCGTAGCGAAAGAGCTGGCGCGAGTGGCTCGTGTGCCGGGATTCCGTCCGGGGAAAGCACCCGTTTCGCTGATCAAGCGCCGGTTTGCCGACGATATCAAGGGCGAAGTGCTGCAATCACTGGTGCCGGAGCGTGTGGAAAAGGCTGTCGCGGAGCAGAAATTAAGCCCAGTGTCGCAGCCGCAAGTGGACAAATTGGATTTTAATGAAGGACAGCCGCTGAAGTTTCGCGCGGTGTTTGAGGTTCTGCCGGAGTTTGAG
This sequence comes from uncultured Acidobacteriota bacterium, assembly GCA_963731155.1. GTDB lineage: Bacteria > Acidobacteriota > Terriglobia > Acidiferrales > UBA7541 > Acidiferrum. The sequence goes on along the minus strand of CAVSVB010000016.1, from coordinate 107,018 downwards.
CTGGGCACATATAAAGGTCTTGAGATCGAAATGCCGCCGATGGATGTTACCGACGAGGACGTCAATAAAGCGCTGGAAGAGTCGCGGGAGCGCGTGGCAGCTTTTGCTCCCGTGGAAGGACGGCCAGTGGAAAACGGCGACTTTGCTCAATTGAAACTGGTGGGAACGCCGGCTGATGGTGGCGAACCGATCAACGCGGACAGCGTTCTATGCCACGTGGGCGCCGAAGAGACCATGGAACCGTTCAACGAGAGTCTGCGCGGAGCAAACATCGCGGACCACAAGGAATTTGACGTCGAATATCCGGCGGATTATCCGGACGAAAAGCTGGCCGGAAAGAAATTTCATTACGCAGCGGACATAACCGGCATCAAAACCAAGAAGCTGCCCGAGCTTAACGATGAATTTGCCAAGGATGTGAGCGACGCGGCCACGCTGGAAGAGTTGAAAACCAAGATTCGCGAGAACCTGGTGCACCAGCGGGATCACCGGCAAAAGGATTTGCAGCGTGAACGGGTGATCACGGAATTGGTGAAGCTGCACGATTTCCCGGTACCGGAATCGCTGGTGGAATCGCAGATGGATGTGCGACTGGAGCGCATGGTGCGATCGCTTGCGCAGCAGGGCGTGGATCCGCGAGCGGTAAATCTGGACTGGTCGGCGCTGCGTGGACGCCAGCAAGATCGCGCCAAGGACGATGTCAAAGCGGAATTGATTATTGATCGCATCGCTTCGACGGAAAAGATCGATGTGACCGACGAAGAGGTCGAACACGAACTGGAACACTTGGCCGGCCACAGTGGCGAATCGGTGGAAGCGATTCGCGCTCGTTTGACAAAGCAGGGAGCGCTGGATAGGATGAAAGCTAAGTTGCGGAGCGATAAAACTCTCGATTGGCTCGCACAAAATGCCAATGTTCGAACCGCGGCTGCGGCAGCAGGCGGCGTTTAGCTGCGACAGCGTTTAGCAAACCACTTCCAGAAATAGCGGACACCCGAGAAAAATGAAAAACCACGAAGAACCCGTATATTACGGCACGACGCTGGTACCGATGGTGGTGGAGCAGACGAGCCGGGGCGAGCGCGCTTATGACATTTATTCGCGGTTGCTGAAGGAACACATCATCTTTATCGGAACACCGATTGACGACCACGTGGCCAACCTGGCCACAGCGCAAATGCTTTTTTTGCAGGCGGAAGATCCGGAAAGAGATATTCAGCTGTACATCAATTCGCCGGGTGGCTCAATCACGGCGGGATTTGCTATTTATGACACTATGCAGTTTGTGAAGCCGGACGTGGTCACGACTTGCGTGGGGCAAGCGGCTTCGATCGCGGCAGTCTTATTGGCTGGCGGCGCAGCGAAGAAGCGGTTTGCGCTGCCGAACGCGCGCGTGCTGATTCATCAGCCGTGGATGTCTGGTTTGGGCGGGCAGGCGACGGACATTGATCTGCACGCAAAAGAAATTTTGCGCATGCGGACGACGATCAATCAGATCCTCTCGAAACACAGCGGCCAGCCGGTGGAAAAAATCGAGAAGGATGTTGAGCGCGACTACATCATGAATCCCGATCAGGCGAAAGAGTATGGGATGATTGATGAGATTATTTTCAAGCATAAGTGACGCGGGGATCGAAGAGAGATTTCACCCGGAATAACTGATTTTTGTGGTTTGATAGGCGTTAAGATAAGGCACGCGGACGTTCTTAACGGTTAGTAGTGAGTGCGCATAATTTTTTGGCACGGAGGCAGATTCGGCCTAGAATGAGATGGAAGTGCTCCACCGCAGCCGTGGCGGAGCGGAGGCCTTCATACCTGTGAAACAAAAGTACAATCCCGACGAGCCGCTGCGCTGTTCCTTCTGTCATAAAACGCAGGAGCAGGTTGAGAAGTTGATCAGCTCGCCTTCGGACTATCCGCGCGCGTACATCTGCAACGAGTGTGTCAGCGTCTGTGAGACCATTCTAGAAGACGAAAAGCGCGAGCAGGCGGCAGCTCCCGCGAAACGGCTTCCCCGCCCTCCCGAGATCAAACAATTTCTGGATGGCTATGTGATTGGCCAGGACCGCTCAAAGAAAAAATTAGCGGTGGCGGTCTATAACCATTACAAGCGGATTTTTCTGAACAAGCAGCCCGGCGACGTGGAGCTTAGCAAATCGAACATTCTGCTGATCGGACCGACTGGTACCGGCAAGACGCTGCTGGCGCAAACATTGTCGCGGATGCTGGAAGTTCCGTTTGCGATCGTGGACGCGACAACACTGACCGAAGCGGGCTACGTCGGTGAGGACGTTGAAAATATTATTTTGAAACTGCTGCAAGCCGCCGACGGCGATGTACAGAAAGCGCAGCAAGGCATCATCTATATAGACGAGATCGACAAGATCGCGAAGAAGGACGAAAATCCGTCCATTACGCGGGACGTTTCCGGCGAGGGCGTACAACAGGCGCTGCTGAAGATTCTGGAAGGCACGGTTGCCAATGTGCCGCCACAAGGCGGGCGCAAGCATCCGCATCAGGAATTTACACCGGTGGATACCACGAACATCCTGTTCATTTGTGGCGGAGCGTTCGTGGGCCTGGAAAAAATCATCGAGAAGCGGGCGGGAACGCGAGCGTTGGGATTCCATACCGATACCGCGCCAGCCACGGTGCAGCGCCGCAACACGGAATTGCTGGAACAAGTGCAGCCCGGCGATTTGATTCGCTATGGATTGATTCCGGAATTCGTAGGGCGCTTGCCGGTGGCAGGGGTAATGAACGACCTGGACAAAGGCGCGCTGATGAAGATTTTGACGGAGCCGAAAAACGCGCTGCTCAAGCAGTACCAGCGGCTGTTTGAATTCGAAAATGTCCGGCTCAGATTCACCGACGATGCGCTGGACACGGTGGCGGAGTTGGCGCTTCAGCGCAAAGTGGGAGCGCGAGGCTTGCGAATGATTCTCGAAGACCTCATGCTGGAGTTGATGTATCACCTGCCGATGCAGCGGAAAGTGCGCGACTTCGTGGTGACCGCGGAAATGGTGCGTGGGCACGAAATCAACTGGAGTTTGCTGGAGAAAGCTGGCTGATCACTGCGACTGCGTGATCGCCAAAAAGATAAGACTAACAGGATGCGTTTTGCCGGCCCGAGCTGAGCCGCTTCCAAGGGGAATCCAAAGGCACTAAATGTTTAACCGCGAAAAACAAGAAATGAAGCGCGTACCGATGATGCCGGTGCGGGACATGGTCATCTTCCCTCAGCAGATGACGCCGTTTATTGTGGGACGGGAAGCGAGCGTGCGCGCTCTGGAAGAAGCGCTGGCGGGCGACAAAAAGATTTTCCTTTCCACCCAACATGACGCTTCGGTGGATGATCCAAAACCGGAAGAAATTTACGCGGTCGGGACGCTGGCGAATATCGTGCAGAGCGTGAAGCTGCCCGATGGAAATATCAAAGTGCTGGTGGAAGGTGTCGAACGTGCGAGAGCGCTATCCATTACCGGCGAAGAAGGATTTTTCCGCGCTACTGTTCGGTTGCTCGGCGCTCGCGTGGAACCATCTCCGCAAGTCGAGCAGTTGGTGCAGAAAGTTACCGGCCTGTACGAGCAGTTCATCAAGCTGTCGCAGAGCTTGAATTACGACACCATGATTGCGGCGGCGCGGGTGGACGATCCGGCGCGGCTTTCCGACACAATTGCGGCGAACTTGCAACTTCCGGTGGATGAAAAACAGGATTTGCTCGAGACCACCGATCCGCTGGAGCGTTTGACTCGGATTTGCGACATTCTGGAAATCGAACTGGAAAAGCTGAACGTCGATCGCAACATCAATACTCGCGTGAAGCGCCAGATGGAGCGAGCGCAAAAAGAGTACTACCTTAACGAAAAACTGAAAGCCATCCAGAAGGAACTTGGCCGCGGGGAAAAAAGCGAACTGGATGAGCTGAAGAAAAAGATCGAAAGCGCCGGGATGTCTCCGGACGTGCAGGAAAAGGCGCTGACCGAATTGAAGCGGCTGGAACTGATGCCGCCGATGTCGGCAGAATCCACGGTAAGCCGAAATTATCTGGATTGGCTGTTGGCGGTGCCCTGGAAGAAGCGTTCGAAGGAAATCCGCGACATCAAGGCCGCCGAAGAAATATTGAATAAAGAGCATTTTGGGCTGGAAAAAATCAAAGATCGCATCCTGGAATTTCTAGCGGTGCGGCAGTTGGTGAAAAACCCCAAGGGGTCGATTCTGTGCTTTGTCGGACCTCCTGGCGTGGGAAAAACTTCTCTGGCAATGTCCATCGGACACGCGACCGGGCGCAAGTTTGTGCGTGTCTCGCTGGGTGGAGTTCGTGATGAAGCGGAAATCCGCGGGCATCGGCGGACCTACATTGGCGCGCTGCCGGGCCAAATCATCCAGATGATGAAGAAGGCCGGCACGGTGAATCCGATTTTCGTGCTGGACGAAGTGGACAAGATGTCCACGGATTTCAGAGGCGATCCTTCCGCGGCGCTGATGGAAGTGCTGGATCCAGAACTGAATCATGCCTTCACGGATCACTATCTGGACGTGGAATACGATTTGTCGAAGGTAATGTTCGTGTGCACGGCCAACGTGCTGCACACAATTCCTCAGCCGTTGCAGGATCGCATGGAAATTCTGCGGCTGGCGGGATATACCGAGCAGGAAAAGCTGGAAATTGCGAAACGGTTTTTGGTAAAGCGCGGCCGCGAAGCGACCGGGATCAGCGATGAGAATTTAAGCTTCGCGGACGATGGGCTGCTGCATATCATCCGTCACTACACACACGAGGCCGGTGTGCGCAACCTGGAACGCGAAATCCAAAACATCGCACGCAAGGTGGCGCGTAGGGTTGTTACCGATGGCGCCGAGACCGTTAAAGTTGAAATAATCGCGGCAAATGTCGGCGAATATCTGGGCATTTTGAAGTATCGCGAATTCTGGCTGGAGAAACACAACGAGATCGGGCTGACTACCGGACTGGCGTGGACGGAAGTTGGCGGATCGGTGCTGGCGACAGAAGCGACGCTGATGGAAGGCAAAGGGCGCTTGACGCTGACCGGGAAACTTGGCGAAGTAATGCAGGAATCGGCACAGGCCGCGATGAGCTATGTGCGTTCGCGCTCCGCGCAATTGGGTTTGCCGAAGGATTTTTACCGCACGCTGGATATTCACTTGCACGTTCCGGAAGGCGCGATACCTAAGGACGGTCCATCGGCGGGCATCACGATTTGCACCTCGATTGTCAGCGCGCTGACGCGAATCCCGGTGCGCTGCGACGTGGCCATGACCGGCGAAATCACGCTGCGCGGCAAGGTTTTGCCCATCGGCGGCATTAAAGAAAAATTGCTGGCCGCCCACCGAATGGGCTTGCGTACGATACTGGTTCCGAAGGACAATGAGAAGGACCTGCCGGACATCCCGCAGGAGATCCTCGCAAGCCTGACAGTGCACCCGGTTGAGACCATGGATGAGGTTTTGCAGATCGCGCTTGAGCGGCCGATTGTGCCCCTAGAGCACGCCGCGGTTGCGCCGGTTGCAGAAGGGTTTGTCGGCGGCGCTGAAAAAGACTCGAGTTTGACCAACTGACGTTTCCCGCATCGCCCACGGTTCCCATCAGGGGTGTTCTGGAGAATTCCACGCGGGACACGAAAGTTGCCAATCACACGGTTTGCCCATCTTGGCGGGCAGGGTTCAGGGTTTAAGGATTGTTTTACAACCCTTAGATGAACAAGTTGTACTTACAAACCCTGAGATAAAACGCTGCGCTGACAGACGCGGTAATCCATTCCGAGAAATAATCTCTGTTACAGGAACTCTTCAACACTCAAACACTACGAAGTTAAGGACATATGCCTAAAGAAACTGCAGAAACCAACAATCAAATCAGCATCAGCCTTGCGGAACTCAAAGAAAAAAACATCACCGACCTGGCAAAGATCGCGAAGGAGCTCAACGTTCCCGGCGCCAGCGGCATGCGCAAGCAGGAGTTGATCTTTCAGATCCTCCGCGCACAAACCGAGAAGAGCGGGCTTATCTTCTCTGAAGGCGTACTGGAATGCCTGCCCGACGGATTCGGATTTCTCCGCGCGCCGGAATACAACTACTTGCCCGGGCCGGACGACATCTATGTTTCGCCGTCGCAGATTCGCAAGTTCGACCTGCGCACCGGAGACACTGTTTCTGGCCAGGTACGGCCGCCCAAAGATGGCGAACGCTACTTCGCGCTGATCAAGGTGGAAGCGGTCAACTTTGAAGATCCGGAAGTCGCGCGCAACAAGATTTTCTTCGACAACCTGACGCCACTGTATCCGCAGGGCCGCCTGAAGATGGAAACGTCGAAAGAAAACATGACTGGCCGGGTGCTAGATCTGCTGAATCCTATCGGCAAAGGCCAGCGCGGACTAATCAATGCGCCGCCTCGCACCGGTAAGACCATGATGCTGCAATCCATCGCCAATTCCGTTACCACCAACCATCCGGAAGTTGCGCTAATCGTGTTGTTAATCGATGAGCGCCCGGAAGAAGTCACTGACATGCAACGCACTGTGAAGGGTGAAGTCATCAGCTCAACGTTCGACGAAGCTCCGCAGCGCCACATTCAAGTTGCGGAAATGGTGCTGGAAAAGGCCAAACGCCTGGTCGAGCACAAGCGCGACGTGGTAGTGCTGCTGGACTCCATCACACGCCTGGCACGCGCATACAACGCGGTCACTCCACCATCGGGCAAGGTTCTTTCTGGCGGTATTGACGCTAACGCGCTGCAACGTCCGCGACGATTTTTTGCCGCCGCGCGCAATGTGGAAGAAGGTGGTTCGCTCACTATCATCGCGACCGCGTTGATTGATACCGGCAGCCGCATGGATGACGTCATCTTTGAAGAATTCAAAGGCACCGGCAACATGGAAATTTATCTCGATCGCCGGCTCGCCGATAAGCGCGTATTCCCCGCGATCGACATCCAACGTTCCGGTACCCGTAAGGATGAATTGCTTCTGCCACCCGATGAACTCAGCCGTGTGTGGGTGCTGCGCAAGGTCTTGAGTCCGCTTTCGACCGTGGAAGCGATGGAACTGTTGCTCAGCCGTCTGACGAAAACGAAGTCCAACGGAGAATTTCTGGCGTCGATGTCCACGCCAGCCTGAGTGCTGTAAAGTCGTAAGACAAGTTCATCCCTCCGGTTCGCTCACCTCTCGAGCTACGTAAATTCCATTCCGCGCCTCTCCGCGGGAAAAAGAGAGGCTGTGTGTTCGAACAGTTCATTGCAAGGCAAGCAATCCGGAAAGACAACCTGCGAACGCAGCTAGAGCGTCGCCAATTCTAGTGCGTCAAACAAAAAGCGCGGGAGCAACTTGCTTCCCGCGCTTCCTGCCATTGAGCGCAGTACTTGCGCGTCTTATCCGGCATTCTCGCCTTCGATTGCGGCGATGTAGTCGAGCACTCGCTCGCTCCAGCCGTCAATGTGCGTCCAGCCATTTCCATAGCTGATGCCGCTCTTGTAGGGCGCAACGTTGATCACGTACGCCCTGCGCGTCCACGCCGGAAGAATTCCGTCGTGCGACTGTTCGTCGGTAACGACGATCAGCCGATCGACGTTCTTCCAAGCTGCCGTTGCCTGCAGCGTCGTGAGCGCACGCTTCAGGTACGTTGCCGAGTGCGCTTGCGAATTGACGATAGCGTCGCGCAGCGCGAATCCGCGCCGCGGCGGAATTACGACGCATTTGTCGGAGAAAGTGACCACATTGAACTCTTCCGCCTTTTCGCGAAGAAGAATCGCCAGACCCGCGGCAGCATCCATCCGCGTGATCTCGCCTTTCTTCGCGAGCCGGTAGTTCATCGAGCCGGAAACGTCCACGACCAGCCCCGTAACTCCCGGCAGCACATCAAGTCCCGCGATGCCCTTCAGCATCGCTTTTTCGATCGCTTCCTCGAGCTTCGGAGCATGCCGCGCCGCGGTGACGAAGCGGAACGGCAGAGCGCGGGCGATGCCCTTCTCCAGACGATCCGCAACCATTTTCGGCGCAACGCCCGCAGCCAGCATCAGCCGAAGGTTACGCAACACCGCCATTCCGCCAACCTTGCCTTCGCGCAGCAGCCGCTCCCAGGTCTCGCGCTTGTCCTTCCCTGCGGACAAGGCAACCTCCCAAGTGTCGGGAGATTCGAGCGTGTTCTCGACGAGCTTTTTCCAGAGTGCGGCCTGCCCCGCGTTTTTCGGCTTGGCGTGGCAGAGGAACAGAACGTCACGCAGCTTCACTGTGCTTTCGCGGTTGTACTTCGCGAGCTGGTAGGCGTCGAACTTCGTGAACGCCGCGGCCAGACCGCGCTTTACGCCAGCGGAGAGCGGTTCCTTACGCGCTTTCCAGTAGAGCGCGACGAACTCACCGAGTTCGTCCGCGCGCTGGATCACCTGCTCGAGCGTTTCCGCTACGAGACGCCCTGCGCCTTTGCGCCGCGCAAGTTCCCGCACCAGGAAGAGCGGCACATGGCGAAGCTGCATTTTGTCGCGGGCTTCGCAAGCGAGCGCAGCCACATCCTCGGGCTTGTTGCGCGCTACTAGCTCCGCGACGCGCTCCGCGATGTCGTTGCCTTGCTCGTAGAAAGTGTCTTCCCAGAGCAGGCAAGTCAGCACCGTGCGCCGCAGTTCGCGCCGCGGATCGACCCGCTGCGCCACCGCGCCCTCATGCGTTTTCGCCGGAAACATGCGCTTCCAAACGTTCATCTTCGTCATTTGCCTAGCTCCTCCTTTCTCGGTTCAGCCCTCAAGGCTTGTAAAGTACGAATCCTGAAACCCTCGACTTCGTCGCCTTTCGGCAAATTTGCGCCGGGAGGAAAATCGAGTAGAGTAGCGGAACTACAGTCCCGCGTCGTTTCACAGACGAAGTAGCTCTCCTCCGCACCATCCCGGCTTTTGTAGTGCAGACAATCTTGTCTGCACTCCGATGGGAATCATTGGCCCGCGTTTTTCTTGTCACGAAGTAACACGCGCCTTCACCACATCGGTTCTTTTTGCGGCGGGAATCAGCGGCTCGGGATGTTTTCTGCTCTGCCATTGAGCTACGGCAACTTTCGTTGTCGGTGGGATTCGAACCCACAACCGATTGATCGAAGTAACCCGTGCCTTCACCACGCCGCAAACTTTTCTTCAATGCTTCGTGATATCTTCACGTCTTTCTTTCTCCTCTTCGAACAGACACACCTGTAGCGTCATCGCAGCAACGCGCGACTGTTCACCAAGTCATAAACAAAAGCAAATCCGGGAGGAACTGGCGCTTACGGGCTTAGCGGATTCGAACCGCGGGCCTTGCGGCCCTACCAGACGAAGTAACCGTAAACTTCACCATCCCGGGAGAAGTGCGGTCGGGCTAGTTCACTATATTTAAAGGACTTAGCGGGATTAGCTTAGACTCGCGCGAAAGAGCATAGATCGCCGCCAAGCCATCCCAACCGCTTCATTGGGTCAGATTGTGTATGCGACGCCATCCATTGCTCTCCACGCTCAGTAAGGACTGCAGAGAAACAGCAGCTTGCAACTGAGGTGACCATAAAGTAAACGAGAACGGAAAATCTGTCAAGCAAAAATTGCGGCGCCCGAAAGATAATCTTAGCGTCGGAGTTTACACCTTTATTTTGAGGCACTTAGTGACAGTACGACTGATTGGGCCGAAGAACCATATTCGCGTGTTCCTGTGCCGTCAGGCGACAACTTCCTTGCTTAGCGTGGCTTGCCTTTCGCGTGCCAGCAGAACGATAACCCGCGCGGTCTCTTCGACGTCCATCGCGGTGTTGTCTATCAAAATCGCGTCCGGCGCACGAACCAGCGGCGAAACTGTGCGCTCAGTGTCACGCTGGTCGCGTTGGTGGATTTCTTCGAGCGCTGCCTGAACGTTCACGTGTTCACCCTTTTCGATGTGCTCCTTGGAACGCCGCTCGGCGCGCGCTTCGGGCGTGGCTTCAAGAAAGATTTTCAGCTCGGCACTTGGAAAGACGACGGTTCCGATGTCGCGGCCTTCCATCACAACGCCTCCGCCAGCGCCCGCGCACTGTTGCTGGGCCACCAGTATTTTGCGCACGCCGGCGACGGTGGCTACGCGCGATGCAGCCTGCGCAACTTCATTGGTGCGGATTGCCTGCGTAACGTCCACACCGTCGAGGAAAACCTGATTGTGGATGCATGGGTCCTGCAGAGTGGGCGGCACGGGGCGAAGTTCAATCCGCGTGTCGCGAGCCAGAGCTTCAAGCTCGTGTTCCGATGAAAGCGCAATGCCGCCGCCTTGCAGCGCGTTCAGGGCAAGCGCACGATACATAGCGCCGCTATCGAGATACGAGTAGCCGAGTTTTTGCGCGACCAGGCGAGCGACACTGCTCTTGCCCGAGCCGGCTGGTCCGTCGATGGCGATAGTGAGTCTTTTCATGTCGTCACAGGACAGTCTGCAAGCAAGTTTTCATATTTCGCAGCAAAGCGATAGCGCTAATAGCCCATGATGTTGTAGCCGCAGTCAACGTAGATAGTCTCGCCCGTAATTCCAGAGCCTGCGCTGGAGAGCAAAAAAGCAGCAGTCGCACCGACTTCCGCGGGATCGACATTACGCTTCAGCGGAGAGCGATCCGCGTGGGCTTTGAGCATTTCGCCGAGATTCGAGATACCGCGCGCGGCGAGGGTCTTGATCGGCCCGGCAGAGATCGCGTTGACGCGAATTCCCTTCGGTCCCAGGTCGGATGCGAGATAACGAACACTGGCTTCGAGCGCTGCTTTTGCCACGCCCATCACGTTGTAGCGCGGCACAACTTTCTCCGCGCCGAAGTACGACATGGTGACGATGCTTCCGCCTTCGGTCATCAGCGGCACCGCGGCACGCGCCACTGCGACCAGAGAATAGACGCTGATATCATGCGCGATACGAAATCCCTCGCGCGTGGTGTTCACAAATTCGCCCTTTAATTCCTCGGCTGGCGCAAATGCCACACTGTGAACAATTCCTTGCAGCGTGCCGTACTGCGCTTTCAATTCGTCGAACAATTTAGCGATCTGATCGTCGGAAGAAACGTCGCACATAAACCCAGCCGCACCCGGCAGGTCGGCAATCAGATCTTTGGCTTCCTGCTCGAGACGTTCGTTCTGGTAGCAGATGGCCAGGCGCCAACCAGACTCCTGCAATTTTTGTGCGATGGCCCAGGCGATGCTGCGCTTGTTGGCCAGGCCGAAGATGACTGCTGTCTTTTGCGAATCGCTCACGAGTGCCTCGGTGGAGAAATTATCAGTAATCAGTTTTCAGTACTAAGTTAAGGCGGAAAACTGCGAAGAGTTTATCAGCGTTGACGCGCCACTCGCCACTCGCTGACTTCTTCGGTAATGGTCACTGCGATTTTTCCCGGACCAGTTCCAAGGCGGAGCCCAGAAGTGCGTAGCTTGCGGCATTCCCGAGTGGAACCCAATAAAAGCGCGGTGCGGCTGCAATGATCGGGCAAGTAACATAAGCAAATACCTGAACAGCCCGACTTACCGCTGACCGCTGTATCTCCACATCTGGTGTGTTGGCGAACGCGTAGGCTGTCCAAACACAGCCGACCAATAATCCGATCGTTGCCCACAGGACGATTCGCCTTTTCATGCGGCGGCCTAAGCTATTTGCCCGTCGAGCGCGCCACCGCTACTTTTTCAGATTCGATGAAACGCTCGCTCGATTTCCTTCACCGAATAGCGCAGTACCACTGGACGGCCGTGCGGGCAGCTCATCGGGCAGTCGGTTTTGGCAAGCGCGCCAAGCAGCCATTCCATTTTGGTTTGATCGAGCGGCATATTGATTTTGATTGCGGCGTGGCAGGCGGTGGACGCGGCGATTTTCGCCTGCAGCGTTGCGATGGAGATGGCGGCGTTTTCGCGTTCGATGCCATCCAGGATTTCAGTCAGCAGTTTTTCCGCATCGCTGGAAATAATTCCGGCCGGCATGGACTGAATCGCGAAGCTACGCGGTCCCATGGGTTCGACTTCAAATCCGTTCGCAGCAAGCTCCTCGGCGATTTTTTCGTATGTGACGATTTGCCGCGGCGAAAGTTGCACCACCATTGGCATCAGCATGCGCTGCGATTCAACTTTGCCGGCACGGCGCGCCTCGAGATGTTGTTCGAACAGCACGCGCTCATGCGCAACGTGCTGGTCCACGATCCAGAGTCCTTCTCCGTTCACGGCAACGATGAAACTGGAACTGACTTGGCCGAGTGGTTTCAGGTCGGCGATTTGATCCGGATGCGGGAGCGATGCAGGTTGGTCGCCATTCGCGCCTGCAAGATTCGCCATCCAATTCGAATCGACTGAAGCAGGCGGTGCGAGTGGCGCCGCACCACCGCTAAACGACGAACCCGGTTCGAACGAAAAGCGCTGCTCGACCGCTTGCATCGGCGCCGAGGAAAGATCGAAACCTCCGTCGGAGGCGACGCCGCTGCCAAGACCGATTTCTTCCATCGGTGGAATCACGGCACGGGGAATGCCGGAGGTGACCGGAGCGGAAGTGATCGGCGTGCGCGAAGACCCGCCTCCAGACCACGCAGAAATGTCTTGGGGTTGCTGCGGAGCGAGGGTTCCCGCGGCTACTGCAAAGCTGGCGATGGGGCGCGCATTTATCAGCGCCTGGCGAATCGCGTCTCGCGTGGCGTCGTGAACAAATTGCGAGCGGCGAAATCGCACTTCAATTTTTGCGGGATGAACATTCACATCCACTTCGTCGTACGGCATTTCCAGGAAAAGTAGCGTCGCGGGGAAAATCGCATTCGGGTGAATGTTGCGATACGCCTCGTGGATCGCGTGCAGGATCAGCCGATCGCGGACCAGCCGCTTATTGACGAAAATATAGATCCCGTTGCGGTTGGGGCGCTGGATTTCCGGCCGCGAAGTGAATCCCGAAATGGTCAGAGTGGCCTTTTCTTCTTCGGGATCGAGCGCAGGCTCCGTAATCGCTGTGCGAAACGGCGCAGCAACAGCGGGAATTTCCACCAGTTCATCCAGCGCCTGCCGGCCGAAGAGTTGATAAACGCGGTCGGCAAGCTTCTCCACCGGCGGGCAATCAATGATTGTTTGTGTTGGCGTAGACAGAACGAATTGCTTATCAGGGTTCGCCAGCGCGTAGTGCGTAACCAGCGAAGCGATATGGCCCAGCTCGGTAGTATCTGCCTTCAGGAATTTTCGACGCGCAGGAATGGAATAAAAAAGATCCGCGACGCTAAGCGTCGTCCCGGCGGGCAGTCCCGCTGGCTTCACGCTGATCAACTTGCCGTTTGCGAATTCGATCCGCGTGCCTTCGGCTTCCGCGGCGTCGCGAGATTCGAGTAGCAGGCGAGATACTGCGGCGATGGTCGGAAGTGCTTCACCGCGGAAACCGAGCGTCGCGATAGAGAGCAAATCGTCGGCGGATCTGAGCTTGCTGGTGGCGTGCCGTTCGAATGCCAGCAGCGCATCGTCATGCGTCATTCCATGACCGTCATCAATCACCCGGATCATGCGCTTGCCACCAGATTCGATCTCAATTCGAATGGTCTTCGCGCCAGCGTCCAGCGCGTTTTCGAGAAGCTCCTTCACAACCGAGGCGGGCCGCTCCACAACTTCGCCAGCAGCGATCTTGTTGGCAACAGCTTCCGGCAGTATGCGAATGCGGCTCATGCAGGTTTGCAATTACTCCTTAATGCGCTCTTTGATGGCTATCCCAAGCTGATCGAGCTGGGCCTTGTCCACGTCCGATGGCGATTCGGCCATCAGGTCCTGGGCTTTCGTGGTTTTGCCGAAGGCGATGACTTCGCGAATCGATTTTTCTCCAGCTAAGAGCATGACCACGCGGTCGATGCCGAGGGCGATGCCGCCGTGCGGCGGCGTGCCGTAGGTAAGCGCATCGAGGAAGAAGCCGAAGCGTTTGCGCAACTGCTCTTCTGTCAGGCCGAGCGCTTTGAAGAGGCGCTCCTGAATATCCTGGCGATGGATTCGAATGCTGCCGGAGCCGAGCTCGTAGCCGTTGAGGACCAGGTCGTAGCCCTTCGAACGCACTTCCCATGGCGCGCTCTCAAGTTTTTCCAGATCTTCGTCCACGATTCCGGTGAACGGATGCTGTGCGCTGACCCAAGTTTTGTCAGACTCGCTCCATTCGAACAATGGAAACCCGGTAATCCAAAGAAATTTCCACTGTGTCTTATCAATCGCGCCAAGCGCTTCGCCGAGTTGCAGGCGCAGTTGTCCGGCGATCAGCGCGGCGGCTTCCGTGCCTTTAATTTCTTGTTTGGCGGAAACCGCGACAACCAGGTCGCCTGTTTTTGCTCCGCAAGCGTCAGTAAGTTTTCTAACATTTTCCGTACCGATCAACTTTTCGACCGTCGAAGTCAGTCCTCCCTCGGCTGCGACTTTGACGAAGTACGCGCCGCGCGCACCAAGCGCTTTCGCTTTTTCCGTGAGTTCGTCGAGCTGCTTCCGCGAATATCCTGCCGCGCCGGGGGCGGCCAACGCGAATACGTTGCCCTCGATCTGCAGCTTTTCTTTTGCTTCCGGCGGAAAACACGACGTTACTTCATGGAGCTCCATGCCGAAGCGCAGGTCGGGCTTGTCGCTGCCGTACTTGCGAATCACGTCTTTGTAGAGCATGTGGGGGAAGGGCGCTTCGGTTTTGAAGCCAGCGACTGCACAGGCGCGGACCATCACCTGCTCGATCACGTGAAAAATATCTTCCTGGCGCGGGAAGGACATTTCGAGATCGAGCTGTGTAAATTCCAGCTGACGGTCAGCGCGCTGGTCCTCGTCGCGAAAACATTTGACGATCTGAAAATAGCGGTCGAGTCCGCCAATCATGAGAATTTGTTTGAAGATTTGCGGCGACTGCGGCAGTGCATAGAACTGACCATGATGGACACGGCTGGGAACCAGGAAGTCTCGCGCGCCTTCAGGCGTGGAGCGGGTAAGCATCGGCGTTTCGACTTCAATGAAGCCCATATCGTCCATAACTCTGCGAATTTCCAGAATGATTTTGTGGCGCAGCGCCAGGTTGGCGTGTGGCTTGGGCCGGCGCAAATCGAGATAGCGGAAACGTAGACGCGTCTCTTCGGCTGCATTGATGTGGTCTTCGATCGGAAATGGCGGCGTCTTGGCGTTATTCAGAATGTGCAGCTTCGTAGCGTTCATCTCGACTTCGCCGGTGGCCAGCTCGGGATTGGCTTTCTGCCGCTTTACGACGTCGCCTTCGACCGCAACGACGAATTCGCTGCGCGCGTGCTCGGCCTTGGCGTGCGCTTCGGGCTGCGTTTCCTGGTTGAAGACTACTTGCACGATTCCGGTGCGATCGCGCACATCGAGGAACAACAAATTGCCGAGGTCGCGGCGCCGCGCTACCCAACCGAGAACGATGGCCGGTTTGCCTGCGTCGGGTGCGCGCAGCGCTCCGCAGTAATGTGTGCGTTTCAGATCACCGAGAAAATCCAGCACGATGTAGTTCCCCTTCGGAATACAAATCGAAAGAACGGCCTCAAGGCCGGCCGCTACAAATTCAAGAACGCTCTCCACTTACTATCACGCTTTTCAGAAATTCCAGTAATTCGGGTTCCGTGAATTTTTGCTGCGTGCCGTCGGCCAGAGTCTTCAACGTCCATGAGCCTTCTGAGACTTCATTATCGCCGAGGATGAGTGCGTAGCGCGAGCCAAGCTTATCGGCACGCTCGAGCGCTTTGCCGAATTTCAGTTCGGTTGGAGGCAGCTCGACGCTGAATCCTGCGTTGCGTAAATCCTTCGCGGCGCGAATGGCCGCGGCATAGGCGCGTTCGCCCATCCATGCGATGTAAACGTCGCGACCCTGCGGCGCCGCACCCTTACCGCTCTCCTGCAGCGAGAGAATCAGGCGATCTTCACCAATCGCAAACCCGATGCCTTTGCTTGGTGGGCCGCCGAGCAATTCCACTAGGCCGTCGTAGCGGCCACCGCCGCACACCGCGTTCTGCGAGCCGAGACCCTTGGCGGTGATTTCAAACGTCGTGCGCATGTAGTAGTCGAGCCCGCGGACCAGCCGCCAGTTTTCCTTGAAGAAAACACCACGCAGTTCGAGCTGACGTTTCACTGCGGCGTAGTGCGCGGCGCACTCCGCGCAGAGATGATCGGCAATGTGAGGTAGCGTCGCGATGATGGGCTGCTCGTGTTCTAACTTCGAGTCGAGCACGCGCAGTGGATTCGTTTCGATGCGGCGTTGGGAGTCGGCGCCGAGTTTGTCTTTCACCTTTTCAAGCGCTGCTCTTAGTTTCTCGACGTAGGCAGGGCGACAATCAGGCGCGTTGTGTCCAATCGAATTGATGTCGAGCTCTACGCCGCTGAGCCCGACTCGGTCGAAAAACGTCATCACCATCTCGATGACTTCCGCGTCGATCGCAGGAGCATCGCTCCCACCAAGCACTTCTGCCCCAATCTGGTAAAACTGCCGGTATCTTCCCTTCTGCGGCCGCTCCCGCCGAAACATCGGTCCCATGTAGTACAGTTTCACCGGCTGCGGTAGTTGCTGCATGCCGTGTTCGATGTAGGCGCGGCACACGGAAGCCGTCGCCTCGGGCCGCAGAGAGAGAGACTCGGGCGCCTCGTACTCCGGAACATCCAAGACCTCGACCCCCACGTCGTTCGCAGCGGCTAATCTACGGACGAACTCCGATGGCTCCTCCGCGAAAACCAGCAGGAGTTGCGGGGATTTTTGGTCGGGGAACCGCTCACTGAAGACCCGGCGGTACTGCCGGATGTCATCCACCGTAGCCTGGCTGATCGTCCTTCGTTTGAACTCGACGACCAGGGTATGATCGCCCTTCCGTACCACCAAACCCGGCCGTCGCCGATTGTCAAAGACGGGTTCTGGACTCGCGGCGTCGAATTCTCCGAGGTGTTTAAGCATCCAGGACTTTGGGAGCTCGCTTTCAACGATCGTTCCGCCCTCTTGCCAGGTGAACATCTCTTTAGAAATGATGTCAGTTTCCGCGCCGATTGCCCTACCGAAAAGTTCAGTTTCTTCGAAAATTGGCGGGCGGATTTCGCCGAATCCGAACGAGCGAAAGACCTCTCGGGCGGTCTGTTCGACGCGGTTCCATAGAACCGTCTCGGGCGGGAGGAGGTCGCGGGTGCCGCGGATTGCTTGGAATTTAGATTTAGTTGCCATGGCTAAGAGAAAAACAGATTCCTCGCTTCGCTCGGAATGACAAGTCTAGCTGGATGGAAACTTAACGAGTCACGCGTCATGAGCCAGACGTCACGAGTCGCCAGTCACTTCGTTGCGGTAGATCTCCTTGTATTCAACGTAGCGTTGGGCGTAGCGATCGATTGTGGCTTGATCGATAGCGGTGAGCTGGCGCTTAGTTTTTCCGGGAGAGCCGACCACCAGGCTGCGCGGCGGAATCACCGTACGTTCTGTGAGCAGCGTGCCCGCGGCGATGATGCTTCCTTCGCCGACGACTACTCCATTCAGAATTGTGGCGCGCATGCCGATCAGGCAACGCGACTCAATGGTGCAGCCATGCAACGTCACGGAATGGCCCACGGTGATGTCATCGCCCAGAATCAGCGGATATTCGTCTTTCATAACATGCAGTATCGACCCGTCCTGAATATTCGTGCGTGCGCCGATGCGGATATAGTTCACATCGCCGCGAACGACGACCAGCGGCCAGATACTAGAGTCTTCGCCAATGACCACATCGCCGATGATCACCGAAGCTGCGTCGATATACGCAGAAGTCGCGATCGTCGGGCGTTTACCTTTATAGGATCGAATGTCCGCTGTTCGTGACAACGCTGGCTTCTCTCTTAGTTTGGTGGCAAGAAGTTTAGTCAATTTGCACGGAAGGACCAAGCGTTGAAGACCCAAGCTCCGCAAGGCGCGCGATAACAGCGTGCGCAACGCCGTACAAGCTTTTCGCCGCAGCAGCGTCTTCGCCCTGCGCAGCGACAGGCTTTCCAGTGTCGCCGCCGATGCGGATCCGCGGATCGATTTCAATTTCGCCCAGCACCGGCACGCCATAAGCGTGCGCGGTCTTCGCGCCTTCGCCGTGCCCGAAAATATCCACCGGCTTGCCACAATGCGGGCAGGCGAACGTGCTCATATTTTCGACCACACCGAGCACTTCCACGTTTACCTGGCGAAACATTTCAATCGCTTTGCGTACGTCGGCAAGCGCAACGGTCGAAGGAGTGGTAACAACGACCGCGCCTGAAATCGCTGCGGTCTGAATCAGCGTTAACTGAACGTCGCCAGTGCCCGGCGGCAGATCGATGATCAAGTAATCGAGCTGGCCCCATTCGCAACTGCGCAAAAATTGCGTGATCACGCCGTGCAGCATGGGACCGCGCCAAATCATCGGCTTATCGCCGGGATTCAGCAGGCCCATGGAAATCATTTTCAGGCCGGAAATTTCGATGGGAATGATACGACGATCGGCGGTCGCGAGCGGCTCTTGATTGGTGCCGAGCATGATGGGCACGTTCGGGCCGTAAACGTCGGCGTCGATCAGGCCAACTTTGTGGCCGAGCTTCACCAGGGCGAGGGCGAGGTTGACGGCGACGGTGGTTTTGCCAACGCCGCCTTTGCCGCTGGCCACAGCGACGAGATGCTTTACGCCAGGAATCGGCTGGCGTTCCGGCATTTGCTGTGCTGCTGGACCTGGAGGCATTTGTCTACCTATTCTCTCCGCCGAGATCGATGAGAGATTCCTCGCTTCGCCTGCCTGCGGCGGGCAGGCTCGGAATGACCAATTTTACCAGTGGTGCGTGGCGCTAGGCGTTCAAGCCGTGGCACTTCTTGTATTTTTTCCCGGAGCCGCACGGACACGGATCGTTGCGCCCGACTTTTGCTCCGGCACGAACTGGTTTCGGCGCCTCGGCTTGATTGGCACCCGCTTGAAGCCGCATTTCTTTTTCCTGGCGCTGCTGCTTGCGTTCCATTTCACGCGCAAATGCTGGAAGCTGAGGCGCAGGCTCGTCTGCGACCCGTGCGGCGGCGCTAGCTGCGGCGGCAAGCGGACGCGAAGACCTCGGACCAGCCGCTACCGGCTGCCTCGGACCACCGCCACCCTCCGGAGGCGCACCACCCGGGCCGGGCGCGTTACCTTCCATCTGTACCTGCACATTATAGAGATAACGAACGGTTTCGTTATCGATGCGCGCCATCATGTCTTCAAACAGAATGAATGCTTCCTTCTTGAATTCAACGAGCGGATCTTTCTGTCCATAGCCGCGCAGCCCGATGCCTTCCTTCAAGTGGTCGAGCGACAGCAAGTGATCTTTCCACTGGCCGTCGACAACATCCAAAATAATGCGGCGTTCGAGCCAGCGCATCAGGTCCGGCGTGAGCTGCTTTTCCTTGTCTTCGTATTTCTTAGCGACCGCTTCTGCGATGGCATCGGAAAGCTGATCGTGATTCAGTGCAGTGGGGTCCGCATCGGCCGCTTTGGCATCAATGCCGAATTCGCTGTTCACTTCGGCCAGAAATTGCGCGGTGTTCCATTGGCTGGGATGCAGCTCGCGCGCGCAGTACGTGTCAACCATCTCGCGCGCAATATCCTCCGCGATGCCAATCACGTAGTCGCGCTGGTCCTTGCCTTCGAGCGCCGAGCGGCGAATCCCATAAATCGTTTCGCGCTGCTTGTTCATTACGTCGTCGTATTCCAGCAAGTGTTTGCGCGCATCGAAGTTCTGCGCTTCGACCGATTTCTGCGCGGTCTCAATACGACGCGAGATTAATTTCGATTCGATCGGAACGCCTTCGGTCATGCCCAGGCGAAACATCAGCGCTTTTACGCGTTCGCCGCCAAAAATACGCATCAAGTCATCTTCAAGGCACAGAAAAAAGCGCGAAGAACCGGGATCGCCCTGGCGGCCAGCGCGTCCGCGAAGCTGATTGTCAATGCGTCGAGCTTCGTGGCGTTCAGTGCCCAGGATATGCAATCCGCCGAGCGCGACGACTTCGTCATGTTCGGCTTTGCACTGTTGTGCGAACTGTTCGAAGATGGGCTTCCATTGTTCGACGGGAACTTGAAAAATCTTGCCTTCGTGCTGGAACAGAACCATCGGCACGGCCGAGGGCGCCGCGTCGCCATTGGGACTCTGCGTCTCCGCGGGAATCACGGCCGGAGCTTGCGAGTACGGCATGGCGAGACGATTCTTCAGAAAATACTCGCGCGTCATGGCCTCCGGATTTCCGCCCAGCAGAATATCGGTTCCGCGTCCGGCCATGTTGGTGGCGACAGTGACGGCGCCTTTGCGCCCCGCCTGCGCCACGATGTTTGACTCGCGCTCGTGCTGCTTGGCGTTGAGCACTTCGTGCGGAACCCCTGCCCGTTTCAGGATTTCGGCGATGGTTTCCGATTTCTCGATGGAGATCGTTCCAACCAGCACCGGTTGCCCACGCTCGTGATAGTGCTTGATACCGTGCGCGACGGTGTTGTCTTCCTGCAGAATCCCGTTGACCACCGCTTCGAACTTTTCCTTTTCGGTGCGGTAAACCACGTCAGGATTCTCGATCCGGATCAGCGGGCGATTGGTCGGAATGACCACCACGTCCAGCTTATAAATCTTGTCGAACTCGGAGGCTTCGGTTTCCGCGGTTCCGGTCATGCCGGAAAGTTTCCTGTACATGCGGAAATAATTCTGGAACGTGATGGTGGCGAGCGTCTGATTTTCGCGCTCGATTTTCACGCCTTCTTTCGCCTCCACCGCCTGATGCAAGCCGTCCGACCAGCGGCGCCCGGGCATCTGGCGTCCCGTGAATTCGTCCACGATGATGACTTCGCCGTCTTTCACCACGTAGTCAACGTCGCGCTTATAAAGCGTGTGCGCGCGCAGACCCTGATAAACGTGATGGATAAGTTCCATGTGCGCGGGGTCGTACAAATTCCCCAGGCCCAGCATGCGCTCGCATTTGCTGACGCCTTCTTCAGTCAATGTCGCGGTGCGATGCTTTTCGTCCAGCGTATAGTCAATTTCCTGAATCAGCTTCGGAATGATTTTGTCGATACGGTAATACTTGTCGGTCGATTCCTCTGCAGGACCGGAAATGATCAGCGGCGTGCGCGCTTCGTCGATCAAGATCG
Source organism: uncultured Acidobacteriota bacterium (assembly GCA_963731155.1). Lineage (GTDB taxonomy): Bacteria > Acidobacteriota > Terriglobia > Acidiferrales > UBA7541 > Acidiferrum. The sequence goes on along the minus strand of CAVSVB010000016.1, from coordinate 85,952 downwards.
AGTCCACTTCGTCAACAATCGCGAATTGATGGCCACGCTGCACGCAATGCGCGAGGTCATACTTCATGTTGTCGCGCAAGTAGTCGAAACCGTATTCGTTGTTGGTGCCGTAGGTGATGTCCGCGCCGTAGGCCGCGCGACGCTGCGTGTCATCGAGGTCATTTACGATCACACCGACGCTCATGCCCAGACCGCGATAGAGCGGACTCATCCACTCCGCGTCGCGGCGCGCCAAATAGTCGTTGACGGTGACGATATGCACGCCGCGCCCGGCCAGCGCATTCAGTACCGCGGGAAGAGTTGCAACCAGCGTCTTCCCTTCTCCGGTTTTCATTTCGGAGATTTTGCCGTCGTGCAGAACCAGTCCGCCGATCAACTGCACGTCGAAATGGCGCATGTTCAGAAAACGGCGGCCAGCCTCGCGCGCCAAAGCAAATGCCGGCACGATAGCAGGCTCCAGCGCCGCCTGCAGAATCTCGCGATATCCCGGCTCGGAAGCGTCCGCGTCTTTCAGGCGCCCCTGCACTTCATCTTTTAATTTTAAGAATTCCGCTTTTAACGCCTCGTCGGACATCGCCTGCGTTTCAGGCTCTCTAGCACTGATAGCCGCGACGATTGGCTGAAGCTTCTTGATGTCGCGCTCGTGCTTCGTTCCAATGAACTTTGCGACGACACCGTCAACTATTTTGGCTACGTCCATGAAAGTGTTTTGCCAGTTCCTTGCGAGCTAAACGACCTGCTGCAGGCAGACCATTACGTCCGGCGCAAATCGCACAAACTACAATTGTAGCGGTTTCGCAGTGGACGCGCCAATCGAGAGATAAACCAAGACAGTGCGCCGTCCAGAAGTCACGCTATCGGAAGGGAAAGTAAACTATTTCATTATCGCAATGCGGCCGCGGCGCCGCGCACGGCTGGAAACGTTCGAAGCCTGCGGCAGTCCACCCAGATCGAGAAGAATTTTCCGCAGCCGCGCGCGGTCTTCCAGATCCATATCAACAAACTCAAACGCCATCGCTTGAGGACGCGCACCGCGGACAATGGCCTGCGCTTTGATGGTTCGAACGCCTTGCGTAAGCTTGAGCGTGACCAGCGTGCCCGGCGCCAGATGCCGCTCTCCTGCGCCAATTCCTCCGCCGAGATTTAACTCTGGCACACTCAACCGGAAATTTTCGCGAAGAGTCGTCGTAGTCAAAATAAGATTTCGGCTCAGTTTCAACCGGGCGTAGCGGCGTTGACGAATCACCGAACTGCTGGTCTCCGGATCGATCGGCTCAAGCACCAGATCTTTTTTATCAAACCCAGCCGCCGCGATTTTTCCCATGGCAACCATCGGATCAATCCGCAAAAGAGCCTGTGCCGCAGCCACGCGCAGTTCTGACGGATATTGCCAACGCCAAACCTGCCGCGCCTCCAGGATCGTCTGCAGCGTGGGATTCGCCGCGGATGCACGCAACCGCCCCAGAGCCTCGATCGCTTTCAAGCGGACGTAACCGGAAATGCCGTCGCTAGCGGCAAGATCCAGCAGTCTGGGAATGGAATCCGGAGAGCCGGTCATGCTGACTTCATCCAGCGCCAGCGGCTGGATCAGTACATCGAGCGAATCAAAAATTGCGAGTAGTAATTGCGCCCGCGTGTGCGGCGGAACTGACGATAATTGTCGGACGCAGCGATCGTGCACCGATCGCGGCCATTGCGCCAGCCGTACCGGCAGAATCCGCGCGACCGTCTCGGGCTCGAGCTGGCCAAGAAGGCCAATCACTTCAGCAGCTTCGTTGGCCCCCGAAGTCTGCAGTATCTCGGCGAGATGGTGAATCGCTTCGTCACCGAGGCCCTTCACTATCTCCGCGAGAAGTTCGCAATCCTCGCGAAAGCCCGAATGGCCAAATCGGCTGGTAATGTACTGCAGGGTGGCCTTGGGCATCAGCGACAGGATGTCGGAAAGGCCGTCCGCAACTTCTCCCGAACGCAAGCTTTCCTCGACGAATTCCGGGATTCGATCTTCGGCGCCGATCCTGGGCCGCAGGCTCTGTGATGAACCGGGGCGCTGCGCTTCGACACTATCCAGCGAAGCCAGCGCTTGCTGCATCGCCGGATAACAACGCTTCGAAGCAGCTTCCTGGCTGAGCCGCACGAACGCTGCGCTCACCAGCGTTTGCAATTCGGGATCGCGCTCTGCCGCCAGTTGATTGCCCACCCGGCGAATGGATTCAATCAGCGCGCTACCGTCGCCGCTTCCATAAAGTTCTGCCAGTTCCCCAAGACCGATCGCGGTGGTGCGCCGTGCATCATCCGATTCCAGACCGATGCACGACGCGTACTTCATCAATATTTCATTTACGGTTTTCAGCTCGCCGCGGCGCAACATGTCTTCCAGAAACGAGCGAACTTTGCGCGGCGGAACGCACCAGGCCTCATCCGAAATCATCACTTCTTTCTTGTTTTCGTCCGGCACTTGTTCCCAGAATTCCTGGTCGAGCAATTCCGTGTAGGACTGCACCTGCAGCCCGGCATTGGCCATCTGTTCTTCTTGTGAAGTCAAAATCTTTCGCAGGCCTTCGATTTCGGTGTTCATCCGGTCCAGCAACTGTTTCACCGCGTTGACGCGCAATTCCCCTTTCTCGTAGCTATCCAGAGCAAAGCGGATCGCGACGTGCTCGGCAAGTTTCAAAAGCATCGGACGATCCGGTTTTTCGTTCGGGGCTTGAGCGGCGAGTCCGGCAAGCGCCTGCTGCAGTGTCACCTGGCTGCGGATGGGCATCGCGGAAAGCCGTGATTGAAAGGTTCCCGCATCCATTCCCACCGACGGATCTTTTCTGGAGCGCCCCAACTGAGCGAACAACGTCAACATGGAGCGGACTTCTTCTTCAGCTACCGCGAATTCCGGCCCGCCAACTTCGCTAGTGGAATGCAGCATCGCCGAAGCGGTCAGCCATTTTCCCGGCGTTGCGGGCTGTCTCAGCGAAGCCGCCGCGCTCACTAACGCCGGAAATGCTCCGGCCGGATTTTCCGCCACGCCGGCTCCGGAGCCGTGTGAAAAACTCTGTCCACCGTTAGAACTAGACGCTGCCGCCGAACCGGAGCTAGATCCAGAACTCGGTTCCCAAAGATTCCCTCCTGGAAGGCCGCCACCAGAGCCTGTTCCGCTTCCACCGACGCCACCACCACCGGGAACTCCACTTCCTCCGCCAAATCCGGGGCCGCTTCCGCCGCCCGATCCGCCTGAGCCACCACGCGAACCCTCCGCAGCCAGAATCATCTGCAGCAAGCGATTCGGATCATCCAGAAAATCTCTGAATTTATCTCCCTGCGCGCCGAGGACTTTTGCAGTCAGGTTGGCGGCAATCTTGGCGCCCGCAATCGATGAGTCTTCCGCAATGTAGCGGATCTCGTTGACCTTGATTCCGCCTTCACCCGCCAGTGCAGCCTTGAGTTGTTCGGCAAGTGATGAAGGCTTGGCATTTCCGCTGGGAAATGCGCGAACAAAACGCGCGAAATGTTGCTGTGAAAGATTCGTCGCGAAATGAATACTCGCGATGCCGGAAGAAGATAGTAGTTGCGCGAAGCTGCGTTCCGCTCCCGCTGCGCCGAGTGGAACTCCATCCAGCAAGATTTGCATACCGGACGCGCCAAGCAACAATCCCGATTCGCCGCTCTCATCCAGCGCGGAACGCAATTCCTTCCAGGTAGTCTCAAATTGCGCAGCGGTGCGCACGTGGCCGAATTCGTACAGCCGCGCGAACTTAAGCAGAATGTTCAAGCTGCGCACGAACTGCCGCGCAGATGCTCTGGGATCAGCGCTCATGGGTCTCGGCTGACCGATCCGAAAATCGGCCTTCGCTTCTCAATTACTACAGTAGGATGACCCAATGCAGGTGACAAGCATTCCGCAGAGTTTTGTAACCTTTTCACCAATAGAGCCAGCAGAGTACGCCGCTCTACGTACTTTCTGGCTACGTATGAAGTCGTCGAGGTTGCCCGGCTTGTCTCGCCAGCATACAATTGCGATTGAACAAGCCCTTCGCGGCAGAACTGTGTTCAAGTGAACAGGGTTTGCGTTTGAGTCCACTGCTCGAGGATTGAAAATTTCTAACAACTCGGCCGCCGTCGGAGAGTAGCGCATGCCGGACCAACCCAGCCAGCCACCTAACGACCGGTTTAAAGCGGAGATGCCGCAGATTCCCGGCGTTTCGTCGCCAACGGTCGTCAAGCCGACGGGCGTGGGAGGTCCTTGGCTGGTCATGGCGGGCCTGATCGCGGTGCTGATTGCGGTCTTCGTCGGCGGAAAGGTCCTTTCAAAACCAAAGCGCGCCGAAGCCACTCCGCCGCCCACAGCTCAAATTGATGTTCCCACTCCCGTCCCGGACCTGACCGCTTCCGTGCCCGTAGTCACTGAACAGGAGCCGGTGGTGGCCGTCATTTCCGAACTGAAACCATGGGGTGCCAAGCAGTTCACTTTTCACAACCGATTGACAGGTGAAAATGTACCCGCTCTAATCGTTCGCCTTCCAACTGGCTCGTCAGCACAATCCTCCGCTTATTGGTCTTTCGCAATGAAGCCCGCATATGGAGATTGCCAGCTCGAATATATTGACGACGTGCAGAAGCTCAGGACCGATTACGGCTACCAACCGGCCAGGCATCCCATGGTCGGCAATCCTTGCAGCCGCTCGCTATACGATCCACTGAAGTACGCGCCTTTACCCGGAAATGTGCTTGCGCGCGGAGCCATTGTGCAAGGCTCCGACCTCCGTCCACCCCTGGGCATCGAAAACAGGGTTCACGGCAAGCAAATCCTCGCCGTTCGAATGGAATAAGAGCTACGCTTTACCAGCTGTTTTCTTCTTTTTTTCCGCTGCGGGCAATTCTCTCAGCTATAAAAAAAGGCGCCCCGATGAAACACCGGAGCGCCCGTCTATTAGCGTCGCCTGACCAATCAGGCTTGGGAAACGCTAGGTTAGAAAATAATCCTTGCGCCCAGAATCAAACGACGGCGGCCCAGACCGGCACTCGTAACGTTTGTGTAGTCGCCCCCGCTTGGGTTGGAGAAGTTGTTGGCGAATGTTCCACCGTTAGCCTGGTTCAAGTCGTCGATGAATGGGTCGGGAACTCCCAGGAACCGGTGATTAAACAAGTTGTACGCCTGTGCCTCAAGGCGAAGAGAGAGCCGCTCGGTGAACTTAATATTTTTAGCGAGGTCGAAGTTCACGGTATTTACGTTATCGCCGCGATTTCCGGGATTCCGGGGAACGTTGCCGTACGGTGTATGGAAGAAGGCCGCAGAATTGTCATCGTTGTAAATCCAGCGGACCTTACTGACGGTTGTGGGCGTCGGAGGAATTGCATTCCCGAGCGAGTCAACCAATCCTAAGGTGTAGTAGTCCACGAGGCCGCAGTCGGAGAGCGTTGGATCGGTGCAGGCGCCAACCGAATCCACTGGGGCGCGGGTACTTCCAGCGAACGGACGGCAAGCGGAAGCTCCGCTGAAGAAGTTGTTATCAAAACTGGTCTGGCAGGAGCTGCTGAATCCAGCTAGTTCCGTCGGCGTCCAAAGCTGGCCAACCGAGAAGCGCCACGTACCGCTGGCTTGGTAGCCGCCAAGAATGTGCCCCAGGAATCCTCGCTGGGCCTTGAAGAAAGGTAGCTCGTAAACGAAGTAAAGTGACGCTGTGTGCGGGAAGTCGAGACCGCTGAGCGCCTTCTCACCTCTTGTGATGTCGAAGGGGTTCTGGGCTCCGGCAACCGTCGTACCGCCCGAAAAGGATGAGAAGATTTCACTGGCATTATCCAGCGTCTTGCTGAAGGTGTAGGACATGCCGCCGCTCAACCCGTGGTAATTGCGGAAACGCAGCTCGGTTTGCAGGCCATGGTAAGTGGAGAACGCGGTATTTTCGCGGTTTCTGACGTTAGTTAAATCGCAATTTGCGCGTTGGCTTGCAAATCCTGGAGTGCCGGAAGTGGCACACGGTGTCACGCCGGCCGGAATGAACGAACTGAACCCGTTCTCAATCAATCCTGCCAAGGCCGGATTAGCGTTCACGGTTTGGAAGTTACCGACCTCGCGATTACCCACGTACCGGGTTTCGAACACAATCGTGCTCGTGATTTGTTCCTGTACGCCCAACGACCAATTCTGCGTATAAGGCTCGTGGAAATTGGGTGCCACTTGTGTGTAATTGCGAACGCCTGGATTAACTCCGCGAGGGATATCGGTTAGATGTGCCGCGCGAACATCGCTTCCCAGAAACCCAGACGTCGGAAGGCACGGAGCGGTACAGGTGGCAGTGGTGATCGTGCCAGCATTAACTACCGGAGCCGAAGTAGCGACGTTCAGGAACATATTGTAATAGGCCGGGTCATACGTAATGCGAAACCCGCCACGAATAACCGTCTTGTCGCCTTTCATCCCGAAGAAGTGTGGATTGTAGGCGAATCCGATGTTGGGGCCGAAATATTTGTAGTGATTGGGGATCTCCGGAAGCGTCGTTACCGAGCTTGGCAGCGAAGTATCCCAGAATGGATTGGAACTCGACTGATTTGCTATCGAAAGATCGTGAAGGAGATTGATTGCCTGGCTTGAAAATTCCCAACGCAAGCCAAGATTGATCGTTAGATTTTCCTTAATGCGCCAATCATCGCCGAAGTAAGCAGCGATATCATACTCTTTAAAGTTGAATTTCGGAGTGCCGTCAGTCAGCGACAAATTACCGGACTGTAGCGAATCGGCTAGGAAGCGCGAGAATGCGCAAGGAGCGCTGCTGGTGCTGGTCAGGAGCGGGAACGCTGTCGCGCAAGTACCCGGAGTCCCCTTCGGACTGCCAGCGGGCGCGGCGTTCGATCCGCTGAATGTATACGTGCCGTTGATGCTCGGCAAAAACACGTTTGGTGAACGTTGTTTGTAAAACTCGCCGCCAAACTTAAAAGTATGGTGGCCACGGATGAGCGAAGCATTGTCCTGTACTTGCGTATTGTTGATTAAGCGACCTTGAGGCAGATTATTTTGTATTCCAAAGCTAACAAGACTTGTGGGCAGGGTGAAGGTCGTTGGGCATTCGTTGATCGTAGCTCGAGTGCAGTTCGGGAAGGAGCCGCCTTCAAATCCGAAGCCCGCGCGCGAATAGCTATACCGCAGCTGGTTCACGAACTGACCGCTGAACGTATGTGTCCAATCTAGCGCAATCTGCTGATCGCGAGCCGGAATGTCAACCCAGTCGCCTGCAGCAAACCGGGCGGGGGTGACAACGTTGGCCACGAGGCCAGTCGCTATATTCTGCTGGAATACATAACGAGCACCCACGCGATCCTTGCCGCTGATCTGCACGTCTACGCGGCCAGTGAACTCGCGATCGTTAAACAAACCAGGGGGGTTCCGTTGTACCGCTGCGAACTCAATCGGTGCCGCGGTCACTCCGTCCGAAACAGTCAATACTTGTAGGGGTGCCTATTGGATGCGGGCTACCAGCCGCAACGGAATATGGCCCGATCGCATTCAGTGCTGCTACCGCGAGGTTGCCAGGAAAGGCTGCCGCTAATTGCGTCAATCCAGTCGGAGTTGGCGTTAACGCTGTACCCGAGGTCTGGGGGCTGCCAGCCTCGCGAATCCTATCGAAGTATGGCGAGAAAAAGAACCACGCCTTATTGCGCTTGATTGGACCACCAATGGTGCCACCAAATCGGTTCTCAACGTAACGAGGGATGGTGTCGGAGGCAGTTTCCAGGTTGTCGTGGGAATCCCAGTGAGATCCCGTGAAGTATTCGAATCCCGTTCCATGAAAATTGTTTGTGCCGCTCTTGGTCACGTAATTCACAACAGATCCAGAGGCGCGGCCATATTCCACGCTGAAATTGTTGGTGATAACGCTGACTTCATCCAAAACATCTTGATTGCCAAGGAAAATCGATGGCCCTGCCACCGAGTTGTCGTTATTTGACTGGCCATCGATTTGGAAGTTGTTTGAACGACCGCGCAGCCCATTCGACGAGAACGATGCACCGTTATTGTTGCTTCGATGATCGCTACCTGTGTCCGCGACACCTGGGATAAAGAGCGCCAACGCGTCGAAGCCCCCGTTCAGGGGCAGATCCGCAGTCTCTTGACTGCTGAAACTTGTTGTTACTTGGGAAGTGTTCGCTTCAATCAACGGCGCAGCGCCTTCGACTTGCACCGTCTCTCCTACCGAACCTACTTCCAATTTAAGGCCGCCGAGTTCGGTGTTCTGTGCCACAACTACTTCGACATTTCCTACGACGAGGGTACGAAAATTCTTTGAAGTAATTGTCACTTTGTAGGAACCGGGTGGAAGCGAGCGCAGTTCGACATAACCTAAGCCGCTAGTCTTTCCGGCAAACTCTTGGTTTGTAGCGCTGTTTTGAGCGGTTACTTCGGCATCAGGCACTGCGCCGCCCGACTGGTCCACCACCGTACCCGACAGCGAACCGGTTGCGATACCTTGCGCAGTCGCCGGAGCTGGGACGACTATAAGCATGAGAACCAAAACAAAAGGAAGAATACAAACCAGACGCAAAACACGCTTCATTTTGCCTCCATGTGCTTCGCTGAAGATGTAAGATCAGAACCCGGACCACAGCCTGCAGATGCATTTGCACGGCAGCTTCCAATGTCAGTGCGGAATAAGTCTCCGGTCAAAGTTCCCTAACTCTATTATTTGGTATTGATTGCGACTAATCCCACCAATGGTCTATATCCGGTTCATACTGAATTTCATATATCTCTTTCTCAAGGCTACTGTTAAAAGAATCAAAATCTACGGATTACATATGAAGTTTCAGAACAAGTTCATGAAGGCGGCGCTGGGTGGATGGCAGTGGTCCGGGAAGGTCTTTCTGCGTTCCGGATTGCCCTACACGGTGGTTGATGGCAATGCGGCGGGGTCGATTGCACAAGGTGGGACTGACGTCACTGTGGGCCAAATCATCTCGGGTGGTGCCGCAGGAAGTTCGTGCGGTGCCGCCTCGGCCTACACAAACGCGAACCCAACGCTTTGCGCGAATCCAGCGGCATTCGCGGATGTGACCGCACCAGGCTTCGCGTACTCGCAATTCCCGAACCAGACCCGAAACCAATTCCGCGGCCCCAAATACTTCGACTGCGACATGGGGTTGTACAAGACGTTCTCAATCAAGGAGCGGGTCAACCTCGGTTTGGGAGCCACGGCATTCAACGTGTTCAATCATCCGAACTTCGATCTGCCCGACAACTACATTGCTGATTCGACCTTCGGCCAGACCCTTTCGATGCAGGGCGTGCCGTCGAGCCCGTACGGTAACTTCCTCGGGTTCGACTCGTCTGTCCGCGTCGTACAACTTAGCGCTAAGATCGTCTTCTAAACGGTCCGAAGCGCTTTAACTGGACTTGAACAACTTGGCTTCGTGAAGGCCCAATTTGTGGCCACGAAGCCAAGTTGTTTTCCGCCTACCGCGGCACAAGTGTGCCGTGCCATTCCGGCGCCATTTCGTATCTTGAGCGCATTAATGCTTTCGACGCATTCGGACAGACGCCTTCGGAAGGTCTTGACACCGCGCATCACACCACGCACTCTTCTCACTCTATGACTCAGCCTGAAGCGCTTCCAACTCATCAATTCGATCGCCGGCATCTTCTTAAGTCTGCCTTGGCGTTTGCCGCGTTGGCACCTGCGGCCGGGTCAGCTCAGGAGAAACGCAATGGATCACTGCCAGCAAGTTTCGCAGAGCTAAAGCCGCTGGGCACCCGCGTAAAGCCAATCACCGCAGACGAATACCAGGCGCGTGTGGCCCGTGCACAGCTACTCCTCGCCGAGCAAAGAGCAAAAATCGACGCGCTCTTCATCGCGCCCGGAACTTCCCTCTTCTACTTCACTGGAGTGCATTGGTGGCCCAGTGAACGCCTTCTGGGACTCTTGATCCCACCCAAAGGCGCGCCAATCGTTGTCTGCCCCGCCTTCGAAGAGGCTCGCTTCCGCGAACAACTCCGCATCCCTGCCGAAGTCCGCGTGTGGCAGGAAGACGAAAGCCCGACCAAGCTCGCAGCATCGGCGTTAGCTGATCGCGGCCTGCGCACCGGACGCATCGCCGTCGAAGAAGCCACCATGTTCACGTTTTACGACCACCTGCGGCGGGCCACTCCGGGCTTCGAATTCACCTCAGCCGATCCGATCACCATCGCTCTCCGAGGACTGAAGTCCCCACACGAACTCGAATTGATGCGTCTGGCATGTGAAGCTACCTGCGATGTTTATCGCGCGGTGTTCGCTTCGTTAAGGGAAGGTATGTCGCAGGGCGATGTCTCCGCGCTGGTCGAAGCCGGGTACGCAAAGATGGGTCTGCGCGGGGATGCTCTGGTGCTGTTCGGAGCCGCCGCTGCCCTGCCGCACGGCACAGTTAAGCCGCAAACCTTGCGCGAAGGCGACGTCGTCCTCATCGACGATGGCTGCAAAGTCGAAGGCTACTCCTCCGACGTTACTCGAACCGGTGTCTTCGGCAAGCCAACAGAAAAAATCCAGAGCACGTTTGAAATCGTCAGGAGAGCGCAGGACGCAGCACTCGACGCCGCGCAAAAAGGAAAACTTTCTGGGACAGTGGACGACGCCGCGCGCGGAATCATCACGTCAGCCGGCTACGGACCGGACTACAAATTTTTTACGCATCGCCTGGGTCACGGTATCGGCCTCGACGGCCACGAACATCCTTATCTGGTGCGAGGCAGCAAAACCAGTCTCATCCCCGGCATGACATTTTCCAACGAACCGGGCGTATACATCCCCGGCGAGTTCGGCATTCGCTGCGAAGATCTTATGGCTATCGCCGAAGACGGCCCAGCGCAACTCCTGACGCCAAGTTTTCAGGTCTCGCTCGAAAAGCCCCTCGGCTGACCTCTTGGTGGTCATCCCACCGATTGGCCATCGTTCCGATTGGCCGCCATTCTTATTGGCCCTCATCATGATCGGCCGTCATCTCGACTGGCCGCCATTCCGAGCGAGAGCGAGGACCGCTGCTTCTCCGAGCGATTTTCGCGAGGAGAATCTCTCTTCGATTTATGCGAGCCCAGCCTTATACCAGCCCCGCGCAAAACTCCACCACGCGCTGTTCCGCCCAAAATCGCTCGGCCCCACTTTCTTCCGAAATAAATCCGCAATGACCGCCATGCTCCGGAGCCTTGAACACGATGGCCGGATTTTTCTCCGCTCCGCTTGCTCGCGTCGCTTCGAACGGCACAAACGGATCGTCCTGCGCCGTGATCAACAGCATCGGCACGCGGATTTTATCAATCACGCACTTCGCTCCCGCCGCTTCGTAGTATTCCTGGGCATCGCGATAGCCAAAGTGTGGCGCAGTGATCGCATCATCGAATTGGCGCACCGTTCGAATACGGCCAAAGCCGTCAGGCGAATACATTTGCGGAAATAGTTCGACTTTGCGCGCATACCGGGACATCAGCCCGGCCACAAAGTGCCGTTGATAGAAATAATTGTTGCGCCGTTCCAGTTCGTCGGCGCAAGCACCAAGATTGATCGATGGACAAACCGCCGCAACGCCGCGTAACGCTTTCGGGACCGCCTCACCGAACTCGCCCGCCATTTTCGTAACCAGATTCCCGCCCATCGAGTATCCCGCAAAAAATATGCGCGAAAAGCCATCGCCCGACGACAGCTCCTCGAACACCGCGCGATAATCGCTGCTCATCCCGGAGTTATAGAGCGTTGGCGTCAAAAGTTCCGTCCCGCCGCAATTGCGCTGGTTGAGCCGGATCACGTGAAATCCGCGCTGCCACGCTTTTTCCGCGATACCAAGCATGTAATTCGAAGCGCTCGAACCCTCCAGTCCGTGAACGAGCACCAACACCGGAGCGTCGCGATCTTTCCCCTCCTGCCAGTGGCAATGTCCCAGAATTTTCGAGTCCTGATCGACTTGGAAGCAACGTTCCGCCGCGTACGGGAGGACAAAGCGCCGGTGCCAGAAGGCGGCGGCAATCGTCATCGTATGCCCGTTTTTCAGCAACGGGTGCGGCCGAAATGGCTTGTCCTCTGCCGAGCTCATCTTTCCAATCTAGGCGAGCCGGGCCTTCAGAACAAGTTCACGCCGATGCGACGTTCAGCGCTACTGTTAACATTCCTGGGCCAAAAAGCGTCTATTAGCTTGTCAAGGGTTTTTGGTATTGGCTGGACAGACATGGCAATCACCGCAGGGGCGCGTTTCGCGCCTTTACAGTGGTCATCGGTGAACACGGCTGCTGGAACAGACGTCCGTGACGAGACCTTGGTCCGGGCTGCCCAAGACGGCGATCGCGCCTCATTCGGCGAGCTCTACCACCGCTATGTACGGATGGTGCACGCAATTTTACTTGCGAGAGTCCCCGCTGCCGCGGCCGAGGATCTAGTGCACGATGTTTTCCTGCAGGCCCTGCGCAGTCTTGCGGCCATGCGGGAAGTTTCGCGTTTCGGTCCGTGGCTCGCCGCAATCGCACGCAATCGTGCAACGGATTTCCACCGCCGCGCCAAACCGAACGATTCTCTAGAAGGCCAAGGTGGAACCACCGAAGCGTTGGAAAATCCTCAACGCGAAATCGCCATCGAAGACAGCATCGCCTTGCTGAACGCCGTGCGTCAATTGCCAGACGTCTATCGCGAAACGCTGGTCATGCGCTTTGTGGAAGGAATGACCGGACCGGAGATCGCCGCCCACACCGGCCTTACCCACGGTTCCGTGCGCGTAAATCTGCACCGCGGCATGCAGATGCTTCGCGAAAAATGGGCAGCCGCCGTGCCTCGTGCAGAAAAAGAGAAAGGCTCATGAAAAACGATTATTTATGGGACGGCTCCGGCGAGCCAGATCCTGAACTTCAACGTATTGAAAAATCTCTCGCGCGATTTCGTTATGCCGACAAAACGCCCGATTTTCCCGTCGTGAATCCCCTTCTGGCAAAGCCATCACGTTACGCTTTCTTCGCTTCTGGCTGGACTCCGCGATTCGCCGCCGCAACCGTACTGATGCTGGCGTTGATCGTCTCGGGATTTTTGTTGCGCTTCACACCTATGGAATTCTCGAACACGCCATCCTGGGACGTTGCGCGGCTTTCTGGTGCTCCGCGCGTCGGGAACTATTCTCTCGCCAGCGATTCCAGCAAGGCGCAATTGCGAGTCGGCCAGTTGATGGTCACCGATGATTCTTCACGTGCATCTCTTAACGTCGCGGAAGTCGGCGAAATCTATGTAGATCCTGGCTCACGCGTCCGCCTGATCGAATCCGGTTCGAATCGTAGCCGGCTGGCTCTTGAACTCGGCACTATCCATGCCGCGATCTGGGCGCCTCCAGGAGAATTTATTGTGGACACGCCTTCCGCCACCGCCGTGGATCTGGGTTGCGCGTACACGTTACACGTGAACGACGATGGCTCCGGCACTCTGCGCACAACACTGGGCTGGGTCGGCTTTCACAAAGATGGCCATGATTCGTTCATTCCCGCCGGCGCAATGTGTGCGACGCGCCCAGCGCAAGGACCCGGCACCCCGTATTTTGAAGACGCTTCAGAAAAATTGCGCAGCGCATTGCACGTGTTTGACTTCGAATCCTTATCAGCCGCCGATCGCGAGCAAACCTTGCGCACCATTCTCGCGCAAGCCCGCCCTCGCGACGCCTTCACCTTGTGGCATTTGCTAACCCGCGTGAACGACGACGAGCGTCCGCTGGTGTACGACCGCTTGGCATCGCTGGTAACTCCACCGGCAAACGTAACGCGCGAAGGCACGCTCGCTCTCGATCCGCAAATGATGGACGCCTGGTGGAACGCCTTCGATCTCGGCGACATTTCCGTGTGGCGTTTTTGGGAACAAAAACAGGCGCCGCCACTCCTCAAAAAAGCGGCTCGTTAACATCTCCGCCTTGCGTGCGTCTTGTGAGTTGTACGTTCAGCTCGGCCGCAAGGAGGAAACACCAAATGCGCTCGCTTCGTTTAGTCAGTCCCATGCTCGCCGCAATCGCGACTTTTTTCTGCCTAACAACTTCGTTAATCGCAGGACCGCCCCTGATCTGTCATGCCTTCGATATCGGCAACGCAAAATCACTGCCATGGGTGAGCCATGACTGGAACCTGTCCGGCTCGGAAAATTACGACACGCATCATTTAGCTAACGACACTCTTGTGGTCCTGAACGCCAGCCAGGTCCCCCTCGTTCACATGGAAACGTTGCGCCGCGCCACGTTGTACGCGCGCAAAGATCCCGTCGCGGCAAAACAGCTTCTGTTGCAGCTTGTTACTCGCGCCAAAAGCACTGAAGCCTCATCCAGCCCCGATGCATTTGCGCTGTTCGACGCTGCATATCTCACTGAAGCCTACAAACAATGGCTCGGCGAGAAAGGCGGAAATCCTGCCAACGGCCTCGACGGTTTGCCCTGGATGAAACACGCCATGCAGCTCCGTCCCAGCGACCCGCAAATGGCCTTCGCCGCCGCGCTAATCACTCTCCGCGGCCCGGAATCTGAACATCGCGAGTACGCGCAGCTAGCGACCGACGGCGCAAAGAACGATGAGTTGCTCAGCCGCAATCTGGCCACCCACTTTCGAGGTGCACAGAGTGAGACCATGGCGGAAATGATCCTCAAGAACGATTTCGCTAAATCCGAAACGAAGGTAGCCAGGCAATGAACCTGGAATTTTCGCGTCGTTTTTTGTCCCATCGGAACACGCCCGTTGCTTACCGCGTTCGGCGGGCGTGTATTTTCTTTTCAGCTCTTTTGCTAGGCGTCTCGCGCGCGAGTAACGCGCAGAGTGCAAACATCGATCCCGGCCTGACCGCACACGAATGGGGCACTTTCACATCAATCGCTGGAGAAACCGGCCAGGCCGTCGAGTGGCTTCCATTGAACACTCCTGGCGATCTACCAAGCTTCGTCGAACATTTCCGCGGCACCGGATTCAAAGTTGGCCTGGGCGGAACGATTCGCATGGAAACACCAGTGCTCTATTTTTATTCCACGCACGACACTACTGTCGATGTAAGCGTTTCTTTTTTCCACGGACTGATCACCGAGTGGTATCCGCACGCGACGCGTATCGAACCGTCTTCTTCGCTCAACGACGTCTTGCTCTTCCAACAACAATCGAGCGGAAGCATTTCGTGGAAATCTGTCAGCGTGCAGCCATCAGGCAACCTCAGGTTCCGCGAAGAACCCCAACCCAGCCACTACTACGCTGCACGCAATACCAACTCGTCTCCCCTTCGCCTTGCCACCCAAAGCGGCGATGAGACCGAAAAATTTCTCTTCTATCGCGGCGTTTCTCTGGCCTCTGCGCCGCTCTCCGCTCTGGTGCTGCCCAACGGCCAGATCGAAGTAATGAATCCAAACGCCGCCGAAATTCCAAAGCTCATCCTCTTCGAACGCCGCGGCGAAAAAATCGGCTTTCGCGAAGTCAACGCGTTGCGCGAAGGAGCGATCCTCGATCCTCCAGTTCTGAACGCCTCGCTTGAT
The DNA here is from genome assembly GCA_963731155.1 of uncultured Acidobacteriota bacterium. GTDB lineage: Bacteria > Acidobacteriota > Terriglobia > Acidiferrales > UBA7541 > Acidiferrum. The sequence continues at coordinate 70,487 of CAVSVB010000016.1, read as the reverse complement.
TCCCTCCTCCCGGGTCTCGAAGCATCCCTGATCTCCAGCGGACTTTATCCCGAAGAAGCCCACGCCATGCTCGAATCGTGGAAGGATTCCTGGTTCGAAGAAGGTTCGCGCCTGATTTATATCGTGCCAAATTCCTTCGTGGAAAACATTCTGCCGCTCTCCATCGAGCCGCAACCCGCCACCGTTCAACGCGTCTTCGTAGGCCGCATGGAGCTCCTTACGCCCGCAACGCAAAACGCCATCGAAACCGCCACCTCGACCCACGACAAAGCAACACTCGCGCAGGTATGGTCGCTTCGCAGCTCCAATGATCGAAATGATTCTTCACAGAAATCCGAGTTCCATTCATTCCGCAGAACTGAACGACGAGCTCACTGGAATTTATCGGTCCTTTTTCGCACAAAACGCGGCGCGCTAACCGCTCCCGAACGCCGCAGCTCTGAATAAACATCTGATCGCTAGGTGCTCCGAAGCACCCGGTGTCCGAAACTTCTGTGTAAGTATTCAATCCAATATCCTGCGTTTTCGCTGCATTTTTGCCATTTTTTCTTCTTGACACATGAAACGTTTCGAAGATATGACTCACTACAAATTGTCGGCAAAATATTGTCCCTGTGTTGGCGGTGTGCTGTCTCGAAAGCCCGGCCATTACTCTACAGAACGCCTAGCTTCTCGTACGCCCACTTCCACTGAAACTGTTCCGACACCCAAGGAGGCCCAGTCATGGCCAAGCGGATCCTCACCCTGTTGGTACTTTCGTTGGCGTTGTTCATCACTCCGAGTTGGGCGCAACTGAGTTCTCGATGCCGATCGGGACTGCTGCGACGGTTCACCACAGTCGTGCCTCAATTACATTCAGTCCTGGCAACGTGACTTCGCGCACTGTTCGATTTCTCGGGTACTGCGATGGAGTTATTGTGTTTCAATTCGACACCGTACTTACAACCGTTTACTCGGTTACAGTGCCGCGAACGATGCTCCGCATCCACCAGCACCATCCTTGATCCGACCGAGTTCCCGGCGGGCACGGTCTGTATCACGTACCGACCAATGGCGGTACCTGCGTTCGTTACGATGTTACTGGCGACGTCTGGCGGACCAAATGGTGTGCCGGTCAAGGATGTAAATTACAAGGGGTTTATTACGATAACGCTTAACTACAATAGCTGTCTCAGACGCCGTCCGTATTCCTGCGTTCGGGCACGCTCCAGGCGATTTCACTGACGCAATCTTTTCAGAGAATATCCTGACGAGCTACGTCGATGGAACGTCCGCCAGTTGCACCACTTGCGAAGGCCCGACATGGGCGGCAAGATTCCCGGTCTTTCGAGCTTCGCGGCCCTGACGAGCCCTTTCCAGACTCGTCAACGGCAACCGATACGTTCTGCTCCCTGGCTTGACGGCTGTGCCAACAAACAACAGTTCTCCGGACAAAAGTCCGATTGATTGAAGTCTCGTTCAAGATTGTCGCACTCGGATTGCAACCACCGGACCCTCCCCTCGGGATAAGACCGCGACCCTGTCGCGTCGACCAGTTCGACGGAAGTCGTTAACTCTTGTCTTCGGCGCTGGTTAACGGAGGAGCCGCCAATAAGTTCCACTTTGACAACAAGAACGGATGTGAACGTGCACGACATCAACACTCACGGGGTGCCACGGGACACTATACCGTTCAGCGTTGACCCTATTTCGTCACCGTAAAGCTTCGACCTTCTGTTTTCGCCGAGTGACGACAACCTTTACGATTCCGTGATACCGAAGAAATGTTGCGAGGCGAGCCGGCAGCGACTCGGCCTCGCGCATCACAATGTCGATCTTAGCTTTGCGCGGCGGGTTGCGCCGAGATTGCCGCCAGTATCTTGCCGCTTCAGGATCGCATCGCTGCCGGATTCCTGGCGAATCCCGTCCACTAGAGTCGTTTGCCGGTACGCGTAGTGCGGTGGCGCTTCCGCAGTCGCCGTTCCGGAAAGCTCGAGGTTCGCCCGAGCAAATACTGGCCTCGGGCCTGCAAAACCTGCAGGCCCAGCTTTTCGCTGGTTGCCAGCGCCGTCTCGAATTCCTTCTTCGCCGCAGGATACTGCCGCATGTTGATGAGCGCTTCGGCCAGACGACAGCGTCGCCTCGGTCGAAATATTTTTTAGTCCGACCGCATCGGCCTTCCGCAGTTACCGCCTTTAACGGAGCAATCGCCGCCTGATACCGCTTCTGTTCCACAAGACATTTGGCCGCGTTGTATCTCGAGAGGAGCACCACATCCTTCTCGACATCGCTCGACACTTGCGGCAACCGCCTGCGCGAACAAGTCCGAGGCCGACTTAATGTCGCCGCGATAGTAAGAAACGTGTCGCCTTGGAAATTGAGGATCTGCGCGATCAGCGTCTTGTTCTGCAATTCTTTCGCGAGACTCATCGCCTCGGTCAAATTCTTCTGCGCCTCATCGTAACGGCCAACCTGGCTGAGAGAGTTTCCATAGCCGCTTAAAATCTCCCCCATCCAGAAGCTGCGATCCTGCAATTCGCGGATAAGTCTTTAGGGCCTCTTCCTTCGACTTAAGTGCCGCGCCGTAACGTCCCTGATACTCGAATATCGTGCCCATGCTGTAGGACTGGATCGCCGCGCCGCTCTTGTCACCGGAAGCGCGGAAGAGCTCCAGTGCCTTCAGGTGGTAATCCAGGCTTTGGCCGTAATCGCCAGCCTTCAACGAAGCTTCTCCGAGGTTGTGAAGCGTTTCTCCGACTTCGCTGGGGATGTTGGCCTTTCTTACGAAGTTCCAGCGCGCGCTCATAATAGGTAAGCGCATCGCTTGGCTGGCCTTTGGCGAGATAAACGCTCCCAATGTTATTCAGACAGACGAGCCTGACGATTCTCGTCTCCGATGTCCCGATGAATCTGCAAAGATTCCTTGTACGCGTTAAGCGCGTCATCGTATTTGCTGCGCTCGCTGATACAACTCGCCAAGATTTATCAGCGTGACGCCGAGTCCTTTTTTGTCGTCGATCTCCCGCTGCAGTTTCATTGCTTCGAGATAACTCTTGTAAGCATCATCCGGCTTGCCCAGCCGGCCTGCACGCGCGCAATATTGCCGAGCGTTAGAGCTATACCGGGCTTCTGGTTCAGGCTGCGTTTGATGCTCAACGATTCCTGGTAATTGCGCATGGCCTCGTCGGGCTTGTTCAATTGCTCGTAAGCGGCGCCGATGACGTTCAGGATCGTGGCTTTGCCGTCGGCGTTTCCAGTCTGTATGGCTAGAGTCAGCCCGCGGTTCAGATAATCCAACGAGGCCTGCGGATTCCCGCTCTTGATCTCCACCCTGCCCGCGGCCAGCAAAGCACCGCCATGTTTCGGATCTCCCGCCAAAATTTTCGCGAGTTCCGGGCGCGCTTTGTCGAATGCGCCCGTCGATTCGTAAAGTTCGCCCAGATGAAAGTGCACATCCGGATCCTCCGGCGAAACTTTTTCCAGGTTCTCGTAGGATTCGATTGCCTTGCGGTAATCGTTCGTAACCTGCGCGTAATTCGCCTGGATCAAATACCGTTCCGGCGCCGGAAGTTTATCGCTCAGGTCCACTGCCTTCTGTGAATATTCCTTGGCCTTGTCGTCATTTCTCAGGCTGCTGTAGGTTTGCCCCAGCCGCGAATAAGCCAGTGCGAACTGTGAATCGTCCTTCACCGAAGCTTCAAAGCGTTTCGCAGCTTCCAGATGATTTCCCTGCCGCGCCAATTCCAGGCCTTCGTTATAAGTGCGCAGCGCCGGCAAGGAATTCGATGACGGGCGGAAAGACTTGGCTCGCAGTTCCTGCAGCACATCGGACGACAGCGAAAGATTTTCCTGAATGGTTTGCGCCAATTGCGCGATGGCCGGCAGCAGCGCGTTCTCGTTGTCCGCTTCTGCTTTTACCGGAATCGCGCTTCTGATGCTTCAGGTCGTGAACGGACGCGTCAATTCGAATCCTGTCGCCGAGCTTCGCGTACTGTCCTGACACCACCGTATCGGCATTGCTGAACTCCGCGATGCGCCCCATCGTGGCAGGGTTAATGTCGGTGCCTGGCGAAATTTTCAAGTCGGAAAGCACCTGGTGCAAACGATCGGGAGAAATCGTGCGCACTTGCGCGGATTGCCCCACGTCCGTACTCAACATCTCCGCCAAAGTCGAGCCCAGCGAGTCCAGTTGAGCGTCTCCAGAGCCATTTCGAAACGGTAAAATCGCCAACGATACTTGCGGGCCGGCTGCAACTTTGGTTGCCGGCTTGGACGTAAGTTTTCCGCTGAACAGCAATCCACCGGCGACCACCGCCACTCCCAGCGCGCCCGTCGCAATCCACTTCCACGGCACCTCGCGCGGAGGAACCGGTATCGGCCTTGCGACAGAAGCGAGCGTTGGCTGCTTCCCTTCCCACGCGTCCAGATCGAGCAGAATTTCCTTGGCGTTCTGATAGCGCGTACTCAAATCGCGCTCCAGGCACTTGCCCACAATGTCGCTCAGCACTTTGGGGATGGATGTGTCTAACTCCGCGGCCGGGATCGCACGCTCCTGGTTTCGCTTCAGCAAACTGGCCATTGCCGTATCCGCTTTGTACGGCATTTTTCCAGTCAGCAGTTCATAAAAAATCAGTCCCAGGCTGAAAATATCTGACCGCCCGTCGAGATGCCCGCCCATCGCCTGTTCCGGCGACATGTATTCGATCGTGCCCAGCAGCGCGCCCGATTGCGTCATGCCGCCGGACTCCAGCGAACGCGCCAATCCAAAATCCATCACCAGGATGCGTCCCTGCTTGTCCTGCATGATATTTTGCGGTTTCAAATCGCGATGGATAATTCCAACCGCGTGCGCTGCTTCCAGCGCCAGGCACACCTGGCGCATAATCTCTACAGCACGCTCGGGAGCCAGCTTGCCTTCGTCCAGCAGCAGCTTGCGCAGGTCGCATCCTTCCACAAACTCCATGGTGATGAATTTCACACCATCAACTTCGGACAAATCGTAAATGCGAATGACGTTTCGGTGCGTCACTTGTCGCGCCGTCAGCAATTCCTGCTTGAAGCGCGCCAGTATCACTGCATTGGCGGCCATGTCCGGCCGAATTAGCTTCAACGCGACAAGGTGATCCACTTCGCGATCCAGAGCCTTGTAAACCGTGCCCATGCCTCCTTCGCCCAGCACGTTCCAGATCTCATAGCGGCCACCGAGCACGTCGCCTGGCTGCAAGTGATCTTGATTCGAGGAAATATTTGAAAACCGCGGTTTTCCGGGAGTGGGAGACGGGGAAGCGTCAACAAATGTTACGTCGCCCGCGGAGCCGTCCGGACCGGACGGTGGTGTGGGCACGCCTTTGCCCGCCTTTTCCTTTTCTCGTGGAAGTGGGATATCGCTGCCGGAACTGTCACCCTTCGCTGGGGCACGCAGGCCAGACGGCCCGACATTGGCATTCTCAGGGCCGGTCTTGTTTGGCTTGGCGTCTTCCATATAATTACTACACGATAAACTACTAGACTTATAACTTTAGCTAGTCGCCCGATGGGAAATTCCAATTCTGTTTCCGCAAGTATATACCGACCGGAACGTCTCGCCACACCTCCGTTTCGAACGTTTCACCTCCCTTCTCACCTCGAAAAGCCCCGTCCAATAACGTTCCGACCGGCGCGCCGCACCGCCGCACCGCGTCAACTTGACCGCACCTGTTTCTACCTCTAAACTGTTAATTCCACAGTGATTCATTTTTTCGATTCGATGAATTTTTCCTACGGCCCGGCGGCCACCCGCTGGGCTGCGCTATTTTAGGGCGCAAGGTCGATTAGTTAAACCCAATCGCGAGGCTGGAATGATTGACGGTCCCATTCAGGAAGGTCTTACCTTTGACGATGTGCTGCTGGTGCCGGGCAAGAGCTCGGTGCTGCCCGTCGAAGTGGAAACGCAAACGAATTTCACGCGCAAGCTGAAAATCAATGTGCCCCTGGTCTCCGCGGCGATGGACACGGTGACGGAGTCGCGTCTGGCCATCGCCATGGCCCGCCAGGGCGGCATCGGGCTTGATTCATCGCAACATGCCCATCGACCGCCAAGCCGAGGAAGTGGACCGCGTAAAACGTTCTGAATCCGGCATGATCGTGGACCCGGTAACGATTTCGCCGGACATTACTTTGCGCCAGGCCCTCGAGATCATGACCAAGTACCGGATTTCCGGCCTTCCGGTGACTCGCGGAACTCGCCTGACCGGAATTCTCACCAATCGCGATTTGCGCTTTGAGAAAGATCATACGCAACTGGTCAGCGCTGTCATGACCAAAGATAATCTGGTGACGGTTGCGGTTGGAACTACGCTGGAAGAAGCGGAAAAAATTCTGCAAAAACATCGCATCGAAAAGCTGCTGGTGGTGGACCAGGATTTCAATTTGAAAGGCCTGATCACCGTAAAAGACATTCAGAAAAAACTGGAATATCCTCGAGCTTCGAAAGACAGCCAGGGACGATTGATCACCGGAGCTGCGGTCGGCGCAACCGGCGATTTTCTGGAACGCGCAATCGAAATGTCGAAAGCGAAAGCGGATGTGCTCGCCATTGATACCGCTCACGCCCATACCGCAAAAGTGGTGGACGCGATCAAGACCATTCGTCAGCGTCTGCCGGAAATGCAAATCGTCGCCGGCAACGTGGCCACTTACGAAGCAGCGAAAGATTTGATTGCCCTCGGAATTGACGGCCTGAAAGTGGGCATCGGGCCGGGATCGATCTGCACTACCCGTGTTGTTACTGGCGCTGGCGTTCCGCAACTCACGGCGATCATCGAAGCGTCACGCGCGGCGCGTGGCACTGAAGTGCCGATCATTGCCGATGGCGGCATCAAATTTTCTGGCGACATCACCAAAGCGCTCGCTGCTGGAGCGTCCTGCGTGATGATCGGCAGTCTTTTTGCCGGGACCGAAGAATCGCCCGGTGAAACAATTTTGTTCCAGGGCCGCACTTTCAAATCGTATCGCGGCATGGGCTCGATTGGCGCGATGGCTGCGGGTTCCGATCGCTACAACGTGGTCCAAGAGTTGGGCGACAGCGGCAAGTCCGTGCCGGAGGGCGTGGAAGGCCGCGTCGCATACAAGGGTCCGCTCGGCGCGCTGACCGATCAACTGGTCGGCGGCCTGAAGAGCGGCATGGGCTACGTCGGCGCGCGCACGCTGCAAGAATTAAGCGAGAAGGGCCGCTTCGTACGCATCACCGCTGCAGGCTTGCGCGAATCGCATGTACATGACGTAGTAATTACGCGCGAAGCTCCGAACTACCGAATGGAATAGCCCGTGACTTTGCTTTCTCAGGGTTTGTAAAACAAACCCTGAAACCCGGCTTCTCGCGGGACGTCAGCTTGCCTTGACAACCCGAGGCAACAACGGACACTGCCGCGAGAGGTCCGGGGTAAAAGTGCCGCGCCCCTACGGAAAGCTCGCGCGACGGTCCAGGGAGAACAGAAAATTGTCTGAACAATCTTGGCGCAATCCGCGTCCCGCACCGAACCTGGACGAAATCCGCCAGCGTGTGCCGGCGAAGAATTTTCTGCCGCAGTTTTTGCGTTCGTGGTGGCCGGCACTATTGTGGGCGGGAATTATTTTTTCTCTTTCCACGGATTCGTTCTCGTCCGAGCATACCGCCACCATTCTTTTTCCGTTTTTTCACTGGATGATGCCGTCGCTGACCCTCGGGCAATTTGAACCGATTCACTTTGTCATCCGCAAGTCGGCACATTTTACGGAGTATTTCGTTTTCTGCGTTCTGCTGTTCCGCGGAGTTCGCGCCGGCCGTCCGGGCTGGCGCTGGACCTGGGCGCTTGCAGCCCTTTCCATCGCGGCAGGCTATTCCGCGCTCGACGAAGTCCATCAAGCCTTCGTAGCATCGCGTATCGCTTCGCCCTGGGATTCCCTGCTTGATTCCGTCGGCGCCTTCGTCGCTACTGTCGCGCTGTTCGTGTGGTTTCGGTTTCGCAAACCGGCTGAGTCATCTCCGGCGGATTTCCCGGCGAAACAGAGATAGATGACCGGGAACGCGTTGCTAGCATCTAATGATGTTGCGGCGACTGTGCGGCTGGAGCAGACTGCCTCAATGTTCATTCGTGGCTCGATTCGTCTCGGCGTCTTGGTGCTCGCGTTGTTGTGCGGGTTTGCACTCAAGGCGCAAACAAACACTGCTGCCGCCGGTGCTGCCCCTCGCGCTGACCGGGACAGTATTCAAATACCCGCTGGCACCATACTTCCCGTGCGGCTAAACCACGGTTTCTCCTCGAAAAGTACTCGGGTTGGACAACAGCTAACGGGCCGGATCATGCAGGACGTGCCGTTGCCGGGTTCAGGCAAGATCCCGGAAGGCTCCAAGGTCATTGGAACAATTTTGTCGGTTTCCGCTGCCGGAAGTAACAACGCCGGGAAAATCACTTTCCAGTTCGCGCAAATCGAGATTCATCACCGCAGAATGGCGATGGTCACAAATCTCAGAGCGATTGCTTCGCCGATGGAAGTCGCGTTCGCGCAGATCCCGGAAACGACTCCTGGATTCGGGACGCCGTACGTGTGGGCGACGACGAGCCTGATCGGTGGAGACGTTAAATATGGCGCGGGAGGACCCGTCACTGATCGAGGAAGCCAAGTCGTGGGCGAAGGCACCTACAATGGCGTGCTGGTTCACGTCAGAGCGCAACCTGAGTCGGGTTGCCGCGGTGAGCTAGAGGGAAATCACGACGCGCAAGCCCTCTGGGTATTCTCTGCCGATTCCTGCGGAGTGTATGGTGTGAGCGGAATACGGATCGAACACGAGGGCCGGAGCGCGCCTGTGGGAGAAGTTACTCTTTCCGCCGAAAACGGCAACGTGAACATCAGAAACGGAAGTGGCATGCTGCTGAGGGTGGCTCATTAAGGTTGAGGGCCACGTGACGCAGCCGCTGCTCCGGAGCGGTTCTTCATGGATGACGCCGGTTATTTGCACCTGGCAATCAGCATGGTGATGTCGTCCTGCTGTTCGTGAGGGCTGAAGCTGCGAACGGTGTCCACGAGCGAGGCAAGCAGGTTCGGCAGCGGCAAGTTGCGATGGCGGCGTAAAGCTTCGACCAACCGAGATTCTCCGAATTCTTCGCCGTCCTGGTTAAGCGACTCGGTTACACCATCGGTGTAGAACGCGACGGTGTCACCTGGAGAAAGATTCCACTCACCCGCGCAGCAATCCCATCCTTTGAAGAGTCCCAAGACGGTGCAAGTGGGCTCGAGGCGCTCGAGTTGGTTGTTTTGGCGAAGGAGAAGAGCGGGAAGATGACCGCAATTGACATACCGCATGCGGCGGGACTTATCGTTGTACTCCGCAAAGAAGAGGGTAGCAAAAGCGCTGTCGGCGGTATTCTCGTAGAAAAGCCGATTTACCGAGAGCAGGAAGCGCTGGGGCTGTTCCAAAACAAACGGCACATAGGGGCGGCTTGAGTAGCTCGCACACTGGTTTCGGAGATGCGCCTGGAGATTGGCCATCAAGAGGGCTGCCGCGACCCCTTTGCCGCAAACATCGCCGACCACCAGCCCAAGCTGATCGCGACCGAGCTCGAGAAAATCGTAATAATCGCCACCTACGTGGCGCGCCTGGATGCAAACGGCTGAGTATTCCAGGGTGGAAAGGTCGGGATGTGTCTGTGGGAAAAGCCTCGACTGGACGTGCCGGGCGAGCTCCAATTCCTGGCTCAAGCGATGTTCGGATTCAGACCTTTCGGCATGCGCGCGGCGCTGTGTTTCAACCTCGCGGTTGATGGCGTCATAACCCAAAAGCGTGAAGGAGTTTCCATCCAAGTCTTCGAAGGTGGTGGAGACAGCGCCCCAGGACTGAACCTGCGGAGGATGGTGAAAACGCACGCCGCGCCTGCTCCATTCCTCAAACTTGGCGAGGACGTTTTCGGTCAAGAAGATGATTTGAGTAGGGCGGCCGATAAGCTGGTATTCAGCGGAGTCGGCATTCGGAGCCATGAGCGAGAGCACAGCAGTGCCATCGGGGGGAGTGACGGCGAGCGAATTTTCGACGGGACGGGAGCGGGACATCAAGGGCCAGGCGGAATCCCAGTTGATCCAGGTAGAATCGCCGGCTTCGCTCTTTGTCGCGAACGAAAACGGCAATGGTTCCGAGGCGGAGGTAGGGATCGTGGCGATCCGGGTGAAAACTGCACCGGTGCGCAAGCAGGGGCGAAGGGTGAGCAGCGGTCATCAGGAGCAGTATAGCGCAGGGGCCGAATGGCTGTGCCACAAAGACCACAAAACAAAACGCGCGGGCTGCGTAAGCAGCCTTGGCGGGATGGAAAAAGTAAAGGGCACGATTTATCGTGCCCCTACGGAAATTCGACGAGTTGGCGAACCGGCCTTAGCTGGCGGCTTCTACTGGTTCTTCCTTTTTGGTTTTTTCTTTTTCTTTCTTTTCTTTTTTCTTGAATTCGTAGCCTACGAGTTCGAGGATGGCGACTTTGGCGCCGTCGCCGACGCGGTTGCCTGCGGAGATGATGCGGGTGTAACCGCCAGCGCGGTCGGCGAACTTGGGTGCGATTTCGCTGAAGAGTTTCTTGGTGACAGCGGGCGTCATGATGTAGGCGGCGGCCTGGCGGCGCGATTGCAGCGTGTCGCGCTTGCCGAAGGTGATCATTTTTTCGGCGACGGGACGCGCGGCTTTGGCGCGAGTCAGGGTGGTGGTGATGCGGCCGTGTTCGAACAAGTTGGTGACGAGGTTGCGCAAGGTCGCGCGGCGGTGCCACGGGTTGCGGCCGAGTTTTGAGCCTGATTTCAGGTGTCGCATGTGTTGATCTTCTCCATGACAGTTTGCCTGCGGCAACATGCCGCTGCTACACGAATCGGAAAAAATGCACCGGTCTGAATTCAGGGGTTTGCAATACAACTTGTTTTTTCTAAGGGTTTTTAGAACAAACCCTTAAACCCTGAAACCCGAGACCAGCCGCTACAAGAGCAGGGCTAAAACCCTGCACTACGCAAACCTGTACAGCCAGGAATGGCTGTGCCAGCAAAACCATGGAGCAGCGGCGTGAAGCATGCCTGCGGCATGCAGGCCGCTGCTAGCAAAGACTACAGGCCCAGGTTCTCTTCGGTAGTGGGCGCAGCGGTCTGGCTCGGCAATGGCGGCCAGATGATGCGTCCGTGTTCGTCAAACTTCATGCCGAGCGCGAGGCCCATCTTCACCAGTATATCTTTGATTTCGTTGAGTGATTTGCGGCCGAAGTTCTTGGTCTTGAGCATTTCGTTTTCGCTCTTCTGCACCAGTTCGCGAATGGTCTGAATGTTCGCGTTCTTGAGGCAGTTGTAGGAGCGGACGGAAAGCTCAAGCTCTTCGACGGAACGGTCGAGATGTTCGAGGCGCGGGTCGTTGGCCATTTCGATGGGAGCTTCGACCACGTCAGTCGGCTCTTCGAAGTTGATGAAGATGCTCATGTGGTCCTTGACCAGCTTGGCGGCAAGGCCAATGGCGTCATTCGGCGTGATAGCGCCGTTGGTCCAGACTTCGAGCATCAGCTTTTCGTAGTCGGTCATCTGGCCGAGACGGGCGGACTCGACGGAATAGTTGACTTTGCGCACCGGCGAGTGAACGCTGTCCACCGGAATGTAACCGATGGGCAGATCCTCATCGTAGTTGCGGTCAGCGGCGACGTAGCCGCGGCCGTTCTTGACGCGCATTTCGATCTGCAGTTTGCCGCCTTCGCTGACGGTGGCGATGTACACGCTCTTGTCTAGCACGGCGAAGTCGGCGTCCTCTTCGATTTGCGCTGAGGTGACGGGACCGGGCTGCTCGACGTTGACGTAAATCGTTTTTGGCAGATCGGTGTTCAACTTGATCGGCACCTGCTTCAAGTTGAGGATGATGTCGGTCGCGTCCTCGACTACACCGGCGATCGAGGAGAATTCGTGCAACACGCCTTCAATCTTGACGGCGGTGATGGCCGCTCCTTCGATAGAGCTGAGCAGCGCACGGCGCAAAGTGTTGCCTACCGTGGTGCCCCAGCCGCGTTCGAACGGCTGCGCGGAGAAACGCGCGTACTTCTCGGTCAATGATTCCAGTTCTGGCGCAAGCCGCTTTGGCTTCTGAAAACCCTTCCACATATTGTTTCCTTCCTTCTGGAGGCCGGTTGTGGCGGCTTCCCATAAAACCTTAAATTTTCTTCACTGCAAGCTCAGAAAAAGCGCGGGTCTAAAGACCCGTCTCTACAAAACCCTCGGAAAAAAGCACCGGTCTAAAGACCGGCCGCTACAAAAACCAAAAAAACCGCCAACGTCACAACCTACTTCGAATAAAGCTCGACGATCAGTTGTTCGTTGATGGGCGGCGTCTGCACATCTTCACGGCGCGGCAGAGCGACGACCTTGGCTTTGAACTGTTCGCGGTCCTGTTCGAGCCAGGGCACGCTGTTCTGACTCTGCGCCACGTTGCGCGCTTCCAATACCATCGCGTTCTGGTGCATCTTCTCTTTGATGGCAATTTCTTCGCCGACGTTAATCTGGTAAGAAGGAATATTCACCTTCTTGCCGGAGATGCGGACGTGGCCGTGCAGCACGAGCTGGCGAGCCTGCGAACGCGAGGACGCCAGGCCGGCGCGCCACACCACGTTATCGAGGCGACGCTCCAGCATGATGATCAGGTTTTCGCCGGTCGGGCCCTTCACCCGCTCGGCTTTTTCAAAATAGTTGCGGAACTGCCGTTCCAGCAACCCGTAGGTGCGCTTTACCTTCTGCTTTTCGCGCAACTGCAGGCCGTAGCCGGCAATTTTCGCGCGGCGCGACTGCCCGTGCTGACCCGGAACAAAGTTGCGCTTTTCAATGGCGCACTTCTCGGTAAAGCACCGCAGACCCTTCAGGAACAACTTTTGCGCCTCACGGCGGCAAAGGCGACAAACTGCTTCACGATGTCTTGCCAACTTCTGTTCTCCCTTCCCAATTCCCTCTGAAAACCAGTGGTCAGTTCTCAGTATTCAGTCTCGGAACTCCTGACCACAATTCTTTTACGCTCCTGGCGAAAATCGGCTGGACTAAAACCCAGCACCCGAAACCATATGGCCACGATCGCCCCCGACCAGGTCGGGGCACGCGGCAAAACCGCGTCAGACGCGGCGGCGCTTCGGCGGACGGCAGCCGTTGTGCGGAATCGGCGTAACGTCGCGAATGACCACGATGTGCAATCCAGCGGCAGCCAGCGCGCGCACTGCGGATTCGCGGCCAGAGCCGGGACCCTGCACCCGGACTTCGCAGCTCTTCATGCTGTACTGATCGCGCGCGTTGCCGGCGGCGTTCAGCGAAGCCTGCTGCGCGGCGTACGGCGTACCCTTGCGCGAGCCTTTGAAACCGATCGCGCCCGCCGAGGACCAGCACAACGTGCGGCCATCGGTGTCGGTGATAGTGATCTGCGTGTTGTTGAACGACGCAGCCACGTGCACGACTCCGTGCGGCACAACGCGCTTCTCGCGCTTCTTCTTGAATTCCTTTTTGCGCTTTGCCGGCGCTGCTGCTCCCGCTTTACCGGCGGCTCCCGGTTTTCCAGGTTGCACATCAGGCGCGGTATTCTGCTGCTCTTTTGCCACGTTGCACTCCGTTTCGTTTTCAACTCAGAGTTTGTAAGTACAACTTGTTTTTCTAAGGGTTTGTAAAACAAACCCTTAAACCCTGAAACCCTGCTTACCATGGTCACTTGAAGGTGACCGCTACAAGCCAGGCTAAAGCCCGGCACTACGAAAACTCTATCGGCAAACTAGCCCTTCTTGCCCTTGACCTGTTTCTTGGCAGCGACCGCTCCGCGGCGCGGACCCTTGCGGGTGCGTGCGTTGGTGTGGGTGCGCTGACCGCGAACCGGCAAATTGCGGCGATGACGAACGCCGCGGTAGGCCTGAATTTCGATCAGCCGGCGGATGTTCATCTGGATCTCTTTGCGGAGATCGCCTTCGACGCGGCCTTCCTGCTCGATGGCCTGGCGAAGCTTGTTGACTTCGTCTTCCGTGAGGTCGCGGATTTTTTTCGTGAAGTCCACGCCCACTTTTTCCGCGAGCTTCTTTGCGCGCACTTGTCCGATGCCATAGATCGCGGTCAAACCGACCCAGAGGCGCTTGTTCACCGGAAGATCCACACCTGCGATACGTGCCATGACTTCTCCTGTTCCCTCGAAGAGCAGCAGGATAAACCCGCTGCTACAAAAACTCGGAAAAACCACCGGTCGAAAGACCGGCCGCTACGAGACCAAAGAGCCTATCCTTGCCGCTGTTTGTGTTTCGGGTTGGTGCAGATTACCCGCACCACTCCGCGGCGATGGATGACCTTGCATTTGTCGCAAATCTTTTTTACTGATGCTCGTACTTTCATGTTGCTGACTCCTCGTTTTGTCCCGACTCACTCGCAAGAACCGCCGGGCTAAAGCCCGGCCGCTACAAAACCAACTCGCCGCACAAAGCGGCTAAGAAGCCGGGAAAGACTCGGCGGGATAAGCCCGCCGCTACAAAAACCGTTTGCGGGCGTCGCCTACTTGTATCTGTAGACGATCCGACCGCGCGTTAAATCGTACGGCGAAAGCTCGACTGCTACTTTGTCGCCGGCCAGAATACGAATGAAGTTCTTGCGCATCTTGCCGGAAACGTGCGCCAGAACCTGGTGCTTGTTTTCCAGTTCGACCCGGAACATCGCGTTCGGGAGAGGTTCGATCACGGTTGCCATAACTTCTATGGCATCCTCTTTCGAGTTTCCCGAGTCGTTCTTTTTCTTGTCGTCTTCTGGTCTTGCCATAAGCTCCCGAAATCCGTTGCGTACAAACGAACCGGAAAAACACCGCGCCTCTAAAGATCAAAACCGCCGGGCTAAAGCCCGGCCTCTACAAAACCCTCCGACCAGGTCGGGGCGCTACAAAAACATCTACCAGGATGGGCCGGTCACTTCTTTGGGCCGCGTTAGAATCAGCGGGCCGTTTGAAGTTACCGCGATGGTGTGCTCGAAATGCGCCGAAGGACTGCCATCGGCGGTTTCCGCAACCCATTCATCGCGCATGCGAACTTCATGGCCACCTGCATTCACCATGGGCTCGACCGCGATGACCATGCCTTCCTGCAAACGGGCGCCACGGCCAGGTTCACCGTAGTTCGGCAGATTGGGCTCGTCGTGCATCTTGGTGCCGATGCCATGCCCGACGAACTCGCGCACTACCGAAAATCCGTTCTGCTCAACCAGGCTCTGCACCGCATGGCCAACATCACCCAGGCGGTTGCCCGCGTGCATCTTTTCGATGGCGCGGTCGAGCGAATCGCGCGTCACATCCAGCAGCTTCTGCAACTCCGGTTTAATCCTGCCGACCGCAACCGTTACCGCCGAATCCGCGAAGTACCCATCCACTTCCATCCCGAAGTCGATGGAGACGATGTCGCCTTCCTTCAACTTGCGCTTCGGCGACGGAATCCCGTGAACGATCTCGCTGTTCACCGACGTGCAAAGCACGCATGGATAACCGCGATACCCTTTAAAAGCCGGGTGCCCGGGTTTGCCGGCGATTTTTTCCTCGGCAAGTTTCTCGAGGTCCATCGTCGTCATACCAGGCCGCACACTGCCCCGCAGCGTGTTCAGCACCTCATGCACGATTAAACCCGCACGGTGCATCTTTTCAATTTCGTCTGCGCTGCGCAGATGTATCGCCATCGTATTTTAGCTCAAGGTCTGTAAGTACAAACCCTGAAACCCGTTTAGCTCAGGGTTTGTAAGTACAACTTGTTTTTCTAAGGGTTTGTAAAACAAACCCTTAAACCCTGAAACCCGTTCAGCCGCTACCCGGAAAAAGCACCGGTCTAAAGACCGCCCACCACAAAACCCGCCCTGCAAACTCAACGGGTCTCGCGAACAAAATCCAGAATGCTCTTGCTCACTTCTTCGACGCTTTTTGAAGCGTCGATGTCGCGGAGCCTGCCGAGCCGCCGGTAATACGCCGCCAGCGGAGCGGTTTGTTTCTCGTACGCCGCGAGCCGCGGTCCGACGATTTCTTCGCGGTCGTCAGGACGCTGCTCCAATTCGCCGCCGTCATTGTCGCAACGGCCTTCGTTCTCTGGCGGACGTTCGTAGACGTTATAAATTTCGCCGCCTACTTTGCACATTCGCCGACCGGTGATGCGCCGCAAAAGCAACGCCGGATCGATCGCCATGTGCACAACCAGCGGCGGTTTAAAGCCGTGCTGCTTGAGCAGTTCGCCAAGCCACTGCGCCTGAGCCACGGTCCGCGGAAATCCGTCGAACACGAACCCGTGCGAACAGTCCGGGCGTTCGATGCGATCCGCGACCATGCGAAGCACAATCGAATCCGGCACCAGCTCGCCGCGGCTCATAATCGGCTGGGCGCGCTGTCCCAGCGAAGTGCCTTGCGCCACGTGCTCGCGAAGCATGTCGCCGGTAGAAAGATGCGGCGCGGAAAACTTTCGCGCCAGTTCTTTCGCCTGGGTACCTTTCCCGGCCCCTGGGGGTCCGAGAAAAATGACTGCACGGTCCAGCTTTTCGTGCCCACGGACGTCCGGCGTCACTCGGTCGTCTCCCTATTAACGCCGGCCGCGAAGTCGGCCCTTCCGTGCAAAACCCTCATAGTTGCGCATGACCAACTGCGCTTCGAGCTGCTGAACGGTATCCATCGCAACGCCAACCACGATCAGCAACGAAGTACCACCAAAATAAAACTGCACGCCCAATCCATTCAAAATCCATTGCGGAAAGTGGCGGTCAAACCAGTTACCGCCCAGCAGCACCGGCAAGTGATTCAGGTGAATACCGGCAATCATCCATTCCGGAAGCAAGCAAACCAGCGCGAGATAAATGGCGCCGATCAGAGTGAGACGCTTCAGAATCCTGCTGACGTATTCGCTGGTGGTGCGGCCGGGACGAATCCCGGGAATGAACCCGCCGTTCTTGCGCATGTTGTCTGCCAGCTCAGTGGGATTGAACACGATGCCCACATAGAAAAAGGCAAACAACAGAATCATGGTGACATACAACACGGTATAGAGCGGTTCACCCCATTTTACCGAATTGGCAAAAGTTTTGATGAACGCGTATTTCGCGCCCAGCACCAGCGCGATGGTGGCCGGAAATGCCAGCAACGAACTAGCAAAAATCGGCGGAATAACTCCACCGGAATTGACGCGCAGCGGCAGATAGGAGGATTGACCGCCCATGACGCGACGGCCGACTACGCGCTTGGCATACTGCACGGGAATGCGGCGCTGCCCACCTTCCACCAGAACGATGAATGCCACGACGCCAATCATCAATGCCAACAACAGGATGGTGAAGAATGGAGTGAGGACTGTTCCGCCCCAGGCGCCAATCTTGACCTTTTCATACAGATCGAAAACCGCGCGCGGCAAGCCCACCACGATGCCCACGAAGATGATGAGCGACATGCCGTTGCCGATGCCGCGTTCGCTGATCTGTTCGCCAAGCCACATGATGAAAGCCGAACCGGTGGTTAGCGTCAGAACCGTCATCAACGTGAAGCCCCAACCCGGGTGATAGACCAGCGCCTGTCCCCCGGAATTCTGCGATTGCAGAAGAGTCGCAGTGGAAAAGGACTGAATGATAGCCAAGGCGATCGTAAGGTAGCGCGTGTACTGCGTAATCTTTCGACGTCCGAGTTCGCCCTCTTTTTGCAGGCGCTCGAGGTACGGAAACACCACGGTCATCAACTGCAGGATGATGGACGAAGTGATGTAGGGCATGATGCCCAAGGCAAAAATCGTCAGACGGCGGAAATTGCCGCCGCTGAAAAGATCGAAGATGCCGAGCGCGGTTCCCTGCGCGGCGGAGAAAATCTGGTCCAGCACCGCGCCGTTGATCCCCGGAGTGGGGATGTGCGCACCGATGCGGTACACGGCCAGCAGCGCCAGCGTGAACAGGACACGCTTCCGCAATTCTTCGATGCGGAAGAGATTCGCGAGTGCTTGTAAGAAACGATTCATGCGTTAACCTAAAAAAACCTAACCATTTTTCAACTCAGGGTCTGTAAAACAAGCCCTGAAACCCGAAAAGCACTGGTCTAAAGATCGGCCGCTACAAACCAAGAAAAACCCGGCGCCACATCTAAGAAGCCACAACCTCGAACGAGCCGCCGGCCTTGGTGATCTTGTCCTTGGCGGAGGCGCTGAAAGCATGAGCGTGAACGGCGAGCTTGTTCTGCAGTTCGCCATCACCCAAAATTTTTACCTGCTGCTGCGTGCGCACAAAACCATGCGCGCGAAGAATTTCCGGTGTGACGGTTTCGCCGGCCGGAAATGCGTTCAAGTCCTGCAAATTGATCACGGCAAACGTTTTTCCAAACGGGCTGCGAAAGCCGCGCTTGGGAATACGGCGATGCAACGGCATCTGTCCGCCTTCAAATCCGCGCCGGCGGGAATAGCCGCGCCGCGACTTCTGGCCCTTGTTGCCCTTGCCGGAGGTCCTGCCCAGCTTGGAGCCGATGCCGCGGCCGACACGTACTTTGCGCTGACGCGAACCGCGCGGCGGGCGCAGCGTTTCCAGATTAAACCGGTTGCGCGTTTCCTTCTTAACCTTGCTGGCGGCCCGGTTGGATTTTTTCCTGACGATTTTCTTGACCATAAACTTAGTCCACCACTTCCACGAGGTGCCGAACTTTCAGGATCATGCCGCGCGTTTCCGGCGAGTCTTCCCGCTCGACTACCTGGTTCAAACGGCGCAGGCCCAGCCCGCGAATCGTTTGCCGCATGTCATCGGTGCAGCTGATGAAGCTGACCACCCACTTGATCTTGAGCTTGCCGCCCGGCGTATTTTTCTTGGCACTCATTGCGCTTCCCCTGCAGCAACCTTTTCGGACTTCTTTTCGCGGCCAGTAATTTCTTCGACCGTCTTGGTGCGGGTTTCCGCAACCTGCGCCGCATCTTTCAAGCCCAGCAACGCCGAAAATGTGGCTTTTACCACGTTGTGCGGATTCGACGTGCCCAGCGATTTGGTCAGCACATTGTGAATTCCCGCGACTTGCATCACTTTGCGCACCGGGCCGCCAGCGATTACGCCAGTGCCTTCGGGAGCGGGCTTGAGCAGCACCTGCGCCGAGCCGTAACGGCCAAGCACCTGGTGCGGAATCGTGGAACCGGTCAGGTTCAATTGAATCAGATTCTTTTTCGCCTGCTCGATGCCCTTCTTGATGGCCATCGGCACTTCACGCGCTTTGCCCATGCCAAATCCGGCGTGGCCGCGATGATCGCCGACAACGACAAGCGCGGAGAAGCTCAGGTTCTTGCCGCCCTTGACGACTTTGGTGACGCGGTTGATGGCGATGACGTCGTCCTTCAAGTCGGAAGGATTGACTTCGAGCAACCGCCGCACCGATAAACTGTCCCGCAATGTTTGCTTCGACATAGGCTTAGAACTGTAACCCCGCTTCCCGCGCCGCATCCGCGAGCGCCTTGACGCGGCCGTGGTACTTGTACCCGCCGCGGTCGAACACTACTTTCGCCAGTCCTGCAGCCTTGGCGCGTTCGGCAATTTCCTTGCCGACAACTTTGGCTGCCGCGACGTTGCCGCCGCCTTTCAAATTCTTTTTGGTGCCTTTGTCCGCGGAACTCGCGGCGACAAGAGTCTTGCCCGCGCGATCGTCAATAATCTGCGCGTAGATATGGTCGAGCGAACGATACACACACAAACGAGGCCGCTCTGGAGTGCCGGAAACCTTCACGCGCACGCGATTGTGAACGCGCTGGCGCTTGAGGTCTCTTGATAATCTGCGAACCGGTACGGATGCCACTGTTCTTCTCCTTCGATTTCACCTCAGGGTTTGTAAGTACAAGCCCTGAAACCCGCTTCAAAAACTGTTATGCCGCGACTGCGCTAAAACTATGCGCCGCCTGCCTTGGCTCCCGCCTTGCCAGCCTTTTTCTTCAGGCGCTCGCCGGTAATGCGAATTCCCTTTTGCTTGTAGGGATCGGGCGGACGCAGCGAACGAATGTCCGCAGCCACCTGGCCCACTTGTCCTTTGTCCGCACCGCTGACGACCAGATGGGTCTGCTTCTCGACGGCGATCTGTATCCCCTCGGGAATCGGAAACTCGATGGGATGCGACTTGCCGAGCGCGAAATTCACGATCTTGCCTTTGAGCTCCGCGCGATAACCGACGCCGACGATGTCCATATCCTTCTTGAAGCCGGTGGTCACACCATGAACGGCGTTCGCAACCAGAGCGCGCGCCAGGCCGTGAACGGCGCGATATTCCTCAGCGTTGCGTTTGACGTTCAGCACGCCATCCTTTTGTTCAAAAGAGACGCCGCTCGGAACGGCAACCGTCATTTTGCCCTTGGGGCCTTGCACATCAATCTTGTCCGCGGCTACGGCGATTTTTACGCCGGAGGGCAGCGGAATTGGTTTGTTTCCGATACGTGACATTGTTCTGGTTCAACCCTTCGTAAAATCTTTCGCTGCGTGCTGCCAACTTCTCCGAAAAACTCTTGTTACCAGACTTCGCAAAGCAGCTCGCCGCCAACATTGGCCTTGCGCGCGGCGCGCCCGCTCATCAAGCCCTTCGGAGTCGTAACAATGCTGATGCCCAGTCCGCCGACTACCGGCTTGACGTCGAACGCTCCGACGTAACGACGAGCTCCGGGACGCGAAATGCGCTTGATGCCGGAAATCACGCTGCGGCGGTCCGGCGTGTACTTCAAGAACACTCGTAACGTTTTGTGGCTCTTGTTTTCGTCCACCATCTTGAAAGTCGAGATGTAGCCTTCTTCTTTCAGGATGCGGGCCAGCTCGCTCTTCAAACGCGATGCCGGCACATCAACACGCTGATGCTTGGCGGCCACCGCGTTGCGGATGCTGGTCAAAAAATCGGATATGGGATCTGTCTGCATAGCTCTCCTCGGTCGTCCTTCCTATTACCAGCTGGCTTTCGTGACGCCGGGAATTTCTCCCTTAAGCGCCATGCCGCGGAAACAGATGCGGCACATCTGAAACTTGCGAATATAAGCGCGAGCGCGGCCACAAACGCGGCAGCGGTTGCGCTTGCGAACCTTGAACTTCGGCTTCTTCAGTTCCTTGACGATTTTCGCGGTCCGTGCCATTAGCTTGCTCCTCCCGGCTTGCGTAGAGGAAAGCCGAGAGCGAGCAACAGTTCGCGGCCTTCTTCGTCAGTCTTTGCTGTGGTGGTCAAGGTAATGTTCATGCCCTTGATCTTGTCCACGCGAGTGTAATCAATTTCAGGAAATACCAACTGGTCCTTGAGGCCGAGCGTGTAGTTGCCGCGGCCATCGAAGGCATTTGGCGGCAATCCGCGAAAGTCGCGCACACGGGGCAGAACCACGTTGCACAAACGATCCAAAAATTCGTACATTTTGTCGCCACGCAAAGTAACCGCGCAGCCGATGGGCATGCCTTTGCGAATCTTGAAATTCGCGATGGATTTTTTGGCCCGCGTGATGATCGGTTTCTGGCCGGTGATCTGGCCCAGTTCCTGCGCCGCAGTGTCCAGCAGCTTGACGTTCTGGCTGGCTTCGCCCAAGCCGATATTCACCGTGATTTTCGAAACCTTCGGCACGGCCATCACATTTTTCAGCCCGAAACGCTTCATCAGCGCTGGAGTCGTTTCGTTCCGGTATTTTTCCTGCATTCTGCTCTTCATTTCGATTCTTCTCTTTTTCCTGTGATCCTGAATTTCTTTTTTTGCTTCTGCTCTACTTGTCCAAACCGGTTCCGCAACGCTTGCAGGCCCGCGAACGGCTGCCATCCTTGGCAGTGTTGTGGCCGATGCGAGTGTGCTTGCCGCAGCTGCCGCAAACCACCATCACGTTCGAAGCATTGATGCCGGCTTCTTTTTCGATGATGCCGCCCTTGATATTCTTCGCCGGATTTGGGCGAGTGTGCCGCTTGATAAGGTTGGCATGCTCAACCGTCACGGTATTTTTCCGTGGATTGATGGCCAGCACGCGCCCGCTTTTGCCCGCGTCCTTGCCGGACATTACTTTTACCTGATCGCCTTTGCGAATCAGGATCTTGAACCGCTTGATTTGACGTTGTGCGCTCATTCTCTTTACCAGACTTCCGGAGCCAGCGAGACGATTTTGGTGAATTTTTTCTCGCGCAGCTCTCTCGCCACCGGCCCGAATACACGCGTTCCTACAGGCTCGTTGGCATCGTTAATCAAAACCGCGGCGTTATCGTCAAACCGGATGTATGTTCCATCGCGACGGCGATGCTCCTTGCGCATCCTGACGACCACGCACTTCACAACCGTGCCTTCCTTGACCTGGCTTTCCGGAGTGGCTTCCTTCACCGACGCGGTAACAATGTCGCCGAGACCGGCTTTCAAGCCGACGTCGCCGCCGACCGGCAAAATACACATCAGCTTGCGCGCGCCGGAATTGTCCGCAACCGTCAGCCAGGTTCGCATCTGAATCATGGCTTAATCTCCCCGTTCCGCTTACTGTGCCGACGCGTTCCGCGTCAGCACTTCCTTCAACCGCCAGCGTTTCAGCTTTGACAGCGGACGCGATGACGAAATACGCACAGTGTCGCCGGGCTTGGCCTGGCGCTTTTCATCGTGCGCATAAAACTTTTTGCTGATGCGGATCACGCGGCGATACTTGGCGTGCTGCACCAGGCGGATCACTTCGACGACGATGGTCTTTTCCATCTTCGCGCTGGTGACTTTGCCGATCAGTTCGGTGCGTTCACCGCGCTCGGGGCCTGCCGTTTTCTGCGTTGCTGCGTTGCTCTGCGTTTCTGCGGTCATTCCAATATCCTCTATGCCTTCTTTGTCAATTCATGCGCGCGTAGCAGCGTATTCACGCGCGCCAAATCTTTTTTCGCCTCGCGCAGGCGCTTGAGCGCCTCCGCTTGCCCGGTGGACAACTGAAAACGCAGCCGGAAAATCGTTTCCGTCAGTTCTTTTTGCTGCGCCGCGAGCTCGTTGACACCCGCTTCGCGAATTTTTTCCATACGTCGCGGCATACTAGAGTTCTCCTGCGCGTGAAACGAATTTGGTGGGAATGGGCAGCTTGTGCGAAGCCAGTCCCAACGCTTCGCGCGCGGTAGCTTCGTCCACGCCCGCCATTTCGAACATGATGCGTCCCGGCTTCACTACCGAAACCCACTTTTCCGGGGCCCCTTTGCCTTTGCCCATGCGGGTTTCCGCGGGCTTCTTGGTAAACGGCTTGTCCGGAAAAATCCTGATCCACAGTTTCCCGCCGCGCTTGATAAAACGCGTAATGGCTACGCGGGAAGCTTCAATCTGGCGGTCGGTAATCCAGGCATTTTCCATGGCCTTTAATCCGTATTCGCCAAAAGCCAACGACCCGCCGCGCCACGCTTTGCCTTTGCGGCGGCCGCGCATCTGCTTTCTGTACTTCACCTTCTTCGGCATCAACATCGCTATATTCTCGCTTCCCTATATAAGGGTAAATGTCCCGCTGAAATTTCCGCTTCGCTACTTCAGTCTGCTGCCACGGCTGCAGGCTTTTCCTGCGGCCTGCTATTGCGCTTCGGAACGTTTTCGCCCTGATAAATCCAGCACTTTACGCCAATGACGCCGTAAGTGGTCTGCGCTTCGGCGGTGCCGAAATCGATGTCCGCACGCAGCGTTTGCAGCGGCAAACGGCCCTGCAGGTACCATTCTTTGCGAGCGATTTCCGCGCCGTTCAACCGGCCGGCAACGCGAACCTTGATTCCCTTGCAGCCAAAACGCAGCGCCGAATCCACCGACTTGCGCATCGCGCGGCGGAATGCGACGCGCTTTTCGAGTTGCAAGGCGATTGATTCTGCAACCAGGGTGGCATCCAGTTCCGGGCGATGCACTTCCTGAATATCAATGTGCACTTCGCGCTTGGTGCGCTTCTGCACGTCCTGCTTGAGCTTATCGATTTCCGCGCCTTTGCGCCCGATGATGATGCCCGGACGAGCCGTGAAAATCCGCACCACCAGTTTGTTGGCGGCGCGTTCGATTTCGATCGAGCTGATGCCCGCCGACTTCAGCTTTTCTTTCAATTCCTTGCGCAGCTTCACATCTTCGTGAAGCAGTTCGGCGTAATCGCGCCCGGCGTACCAGCGCGACTTCCACGGCTTGTTGTAGCCGAGGCGGAATCCGTATGGATGCGTTTTCTGTCCCATGGTTTTCCCTTAGTGGGTTATCCCTTCTTGCCCTTCTTTGCAGCCTGTTGTTTTCCGGTCAAAGCTTTGCGTACGCGACGAGCCGTTCCACGGACGCCTTTGTTGGCTTCCGCTTCCGCCACGTTGCTGGCATGGCGTTCCGCCGCAGCCACATGATGCTCGGCAACCCCTACCCAAATGTGCGCGGTGCGCTTCTGGTAGCGGAATGCGCGGCCCATAGGAGCCGGACGCAGCCGCTTCCAGCGTGTGCCTTCGTTCACGAAACATTTCGAAACATAAAGCTGGTCCACATCGAGTGGCGAGCCAGCGTCTTCGGCCTTGCGTTCCGCATTGGCTACCGCGCTGTGCAACAACTTTTCGATCGGCTTGGCGGCACGCTTCACGGTAAACCGCAAAGTCTGCAGCGCCGATTGCACATCCCGCCCGCGGATCAGGTCGATCACCAGGCGCGCCTTTTGCGGCGACATACGAATGTGCCGCCCAAGCGCGTGGGCCTCAATCAACGGAACTTGTGTCTGAAGGTCAGCCATGGCTTATGCCTTCGGTGCTGCTGGTGCAGCAGCGCCGCCTCCTGCTGGAGCGGGCGCCGCAGCCCTCTCAAGCGCAGCCTTTACGGCGTGGCCCTTGAAGGTGCGGGTCGGAGCAAATTCGCCCAGCTTGTGTCCAATCATCTGTTCCGTTACGTACACCGGGATAAACTTTTTGCCGTTGTGCACGGCGATGGTGTGGCCGATAAAGTCCGGCACGATCGTCGAACGCCGCGACCAGGTCTTGACCACTTTCTTTTCATTGCGCGTGTTGAGTCCTTCGACTTTTTCGCGCAGGTGCCCGTCAACAAACGGACCCTTTTTCAGTGAGCGTGCCATCTCTCTCCTCTATTCCTCGACGCGGCGCAAACGTCCCCAAGGGGCATGCCGCATCTTTTTGAATCCACGTACCGGGCCAGGAACGCGATGCGATTTCGGGCAGAACGGACAAACAAATCTCGTTCCCATCGCATTCGGCGCGCGGTCCACGATCACCGCCCATCCCGGCTTGCAAAGCTTGTACAGCGCCGGCTCCAACGGAATCGCCGGCTGTTTCTTCAGCAGCACCGCAGCCTTTACGACTGGCTTCGCGACCGGTTTCGGCGCCGTCCGTTTTGCTACACGCTTGCTCGACCGCTTCGCGCCGCGGCGTACTGCTGCCCGGCGTCCTGCTGTACGGCTTGTTCGTGTCGCTCGCATCGCTTCCGCTCTTCATTCGCAGTGTGCTTGAGCCGCGAATGTTCTCCTTCAACCGCTTACAAAGTTTTCTTACTTTCGGCGCTCGACAATGTGCTTGTCGGTGCGCTTATTGTGCCGGGTCTTCTTGCCCAACGTCGGGAACGCCCACGGCGTTTGCGGGTGATTGCCCTTGACGCGGCCTTCACCACCGCCGTGCGGGTGATCCACCGGATTCATCGCTACGCCGCGAACCGTCGGACGAATACCCTTCCAGCGCGTACGTCCAGCCTTGCCGTAAGTCTCGTTCTCGTGGTCCAGATTGCCGACCTGGCCAACTGTCGCCATGCAATCAATTGCGAACTTGCGGACTTCGCCAGAAGGCAGCTTGATCAGCGCCAAGTCGCCTTCCTTGCTGAGCAACTGCGCGGAAGCTCCCGCTGTGCGCACCAACTGGCCGCCACGGCCCGGATACAGTTCAATGTTGTGCACCATCGTGCCCGGAGGAATGTGGCGAAACTTCAAGGCGTTGCCAGGAAGGATGTCAGCGTTCTCGCCGGTGCTGACCGTCGCGCCAACTTGCAAACCCACCGGATGCAGAATGTAGCGCTTGTCGCCATCGGCGTAGTGCAACAGCGCGATGTTGGCGCTGCGGTTCGGGTCGTATTCAATGGTTTCGACCTTGGCCGGCACACCGTCTTTATCGCGGCGAAAATCAATCTTGCGGTATTGCTTCTTGTGGCCGCCACCGCGGTGCCATATGGAAATTTCGCCCTGGTTGTTACGTCCGCCCGAGCGCTTTTTCGGTTCCAACAGGCTCTTTTCCGGAGTCTGCTTGGTGATATGGCTCTTGTCGAGAACGGTCATAAACCGTCGCGACGCCGTATATGGATTAAAGCTCTTCAGTCCCATCTCTGCCTCTTGCCCTGCTCATCTCGGCGGCCTGCACCGGCCGCGCTGTATTTCCTGACTTGCTGCCTGACCCGACTTACAAATTCTCCGCGACTACAGATTCTCCGCAAATTCGATCATCTTTTCGCCTTCGGCCAGCTTTACGTAGGCTTTCTTCCAGTCGCGGCGATACCCTTCGGTCTGCCCGCGGCGGCGCATTTTCCCGTAGAAATTTGCGGTACGCACGCCGGCTACTTTCACCTTGAAAATCTGCTGCACGGCTTCCTTGATCTGCGTCTTGGTAGCTTTGGCGGAGACTTCGAATACCACCGTGCCCTGAATTTCCTTTACGCCCAAACCTTTTTCCGTGATGATCGGGCGGCGAATAATCTGATAGTGAGGGGCTGACATGAATTATCCCTTCCCCGTTTTCTTTTTTGCCGCGGGCTTGGCGGCTTTCTTTGCAGCCGGCTTTTTTGCAGCGGCGGTTTCTTTCTTTGCCGGGGCGGCGGCGATCGTTTCCACGTCCGGAACTGCAATCGGCGTCTTTTCCGGATCGAGCGAACGAACCAGGCGCGCTACGGCATCTTTCGAGAGCAGCAGCCGGTCGTGCTTCAGCACTTCATAAGGCTGCAACGCGTTCGGAGCCGACAGCTTTACGCCTTCCAGGTTTCGGCTCGCGAGTTCCAGATTACGGTTTTCGCCATGCGAAACCAGCAAAGCGGATTTCGTAAAGCTCAATTTCCCAAGCGTGGTCAGCAGCGACTGCGTCTTGTGCGATTCGAGAGCCCAGCCATCCACGATGGTCAACTTCTCATCGGCAAGCTTTGCGGAAAGTGCCGAACGCAACGCACCCAGCAGCATTTTCTTCGGCATCGCGTAGCCGTAGCTGCGCGGACGTGGTCCGTGAACCGTGCCGCCATGCCGCCACAACGGCGACCGGATCGAGCCGACACGCGCGCGGCCAGTGCCCTTCTGCTTCCAGAGCTTGCGGCCTGCACCGGAAACTTCGCTCTTTTCCTTCACCTTGTGCGTCCCGCGGCGAAGAGTGTTCAAATACCAGCGGGAAGCTTCGTGCAGCAGATGCGGATTCACTTTCGCGCCGAATACCGCGTCCGCCAGCTCAACTTCGCCGACTTTCTTTCCGTCCAGATTGACTACATCCACGACTGGCATAATCTCGTTTCCTTGTCCACGTTTCGAAATTCTTGTTCGTAATGCCCTTACTTCGCCTTGCGCGCCTTCTTGATGAAAATGTATTGCCCGGCTGGCCCCGGCACCGAGCCCCGCACCAGCAGCAGGTTTTCGTCGGTATCCACCTTGATCACTTTCAAATTCTTCGCGGTCACTTTCGCATTGCCCATGTGACCTGGAAAATGTTGATTCTTCCAGACACGTGACGGGAACGAACTGCCGCCGATGCCGCCAGGCGCACGGTGAAACATCGAACCGTGAGTGGCATCGCCGCCCGCGTAGTGCCAGCGCTTCACGCCACCGGCAAACCCTTTGCCCTTGCTTACGCCGCTGATGTCCACCAGCTCGCCGGCTTTGAAGCTTTCCACCAGCACGCGATCGCCGACTTTGGTTTCGTCCTTCGATTCCTCTAGCCGCACTTCCCGCATCACTTTCATCGGCGGAACACTTGCCTTCTTGAAGTGTCCGGTCAACGCTTTGTTTACGCGCTGCGGCTTGACGAATTCCACCAGACCCAGCTGCGCCGCTTCGTAGCCGTCCTTTTGTTTGGTGCGCATTTGGACTACAACGCATGGACCAGCCTGCAATACCGTGCAGCCAACCAGATTGCCGTCTTCGGCGAAAACCTGCGTCATGCCCAATTTAATTCCGATAATTCCTTCGACCGCCATGTTCCCCTGTCTCTCTCTCGCAGCTTGCCGTGTGCTTCAGGTATTGGCTGCGTACGGCTGTAAATTCATTACTCAATCGCCGGGCTAGAGTCCGGCAGTACGTTTATTTCGCTGCGTGGCCGAACGCCTTGATTTCCACGTCCACGCCCGGCGGCAAATCGAGCTTCATCAAAGCGTCCACCGTGTCCGGTGTCGGCTCGAGAATATCGATCAGGCGTTTGTGGGTGCGCATCTCGAACTGCTCGCGCGACTTCTTGTCCACGTGCGGCGAGCGCAACACCGTCCAGCGATTGATTGTGGTCGGAAGAGGAATCGGACCGGCAACATCCGCGCCGGTACGCTTCGCTGTTTCCACAATCTCCCGCGTGGACTGGTCCAGGATGCGGTGATCGAATGCTTTCAAACGAATTCTAATTTTGTCGCCTTGTCTCATGTGTTTTCTTTTGAAGTCGTTCGGCCTTCGGCGCCAAACTACTCAACAATCTCCGTGACGGCGCCTGCGCCGACTGTGTGGCCGCCTTCGCGAATCGCGAAGCGCAACCCCTTCTCGAGCGCTACCGGCGTGATCAACGTCACTTCGCAGCTTACGTTGTCGCCCGGCATCACCATTTCCACTCCCGCCGCCAGGTGCATGTCTCCTGTAACGTCTGTGGTGCGGAAATAAAACTGTGGGCGATAGCCGGAGAAAAACGGTGTGTGACGCCCGCCTTCTTCCTTCGTCAGTACGTACGCTTCCGCCTTGAACTTGGTGTGTGGCGTAATCGAGCCCGGCTTGCAAACCACCTGCCCGCGTTCCACATCTTCTTTTTCCGTGCCGCGCAGCAACAGCCCAACGTTGTCACCGGCAATGCCTTCATCCAGCAATTTGCGGAACATCTCCACGCCAGTCACAACTCTTTTCTGTGTTGGACGGAAGCCCACAATTTCGATTTCTTCGCCAACCTTCACTTTGCCGCGTTCGATTCTTCCCGTCACCACCGTGCCGCGTCCCGAAATCGAAAAAATGTCTTCAATCGGCATGGCGAACGGACGATCCACATCGCGCACCGGCAACGGTACGTTCTTGTCCACCGCATCCATCAGCTCGTCAATCTTGCCTTCCCACTTGGCATCGCCATTCAACGCCTGCAATGCCGAGCCGCGCACGATGGCAATCGTGTCGCCAGGAAAACCGTAGCTCTTCAGCAGTTCGCGAACTTCCAGTTCCACCAGTTCCAGCAGTTCCGGATCTTCCACCATGTCGCACTTGTTCAGGAAAACCACGATCGCCGGCACACCGACCTGACGCGCCAACAAAATGTGTTCCCGCGTCTGCGGCATCGGACCATCCGTCGCCGCCACCACCAGAATCGCGCCATCCATCTGCGCCGCTCCGGTAATCATGTTCTTGATGTAGTCCGCATGTCCCGGGCAATCCATGTGCGCGTAGTGCCGGTTCGGCGTTTCATATTCCACGTGCGATACGGCAATGGTGATTCCGCGCTCGCGCTCTTCCGGCGCGTTGTCAATCGAATCGAACGCGCGGAACTGCACTTTCGGGTTGTGCTTCGACAAAACTTTCGTGATCGCCGCCGTCAACGTGGTCTTGCCATGATCAATGTGACCGATGGTCCCAATGTTCACGTGCGGCTTACTGCGCTCGAATTTCTCCTTGGCCATTCCGTACGCTCCTCGTTATCTCAGGGTTGTAAGC
Source organism: uncultured Acidobacteriota bacterium (assembly GCA_963731155.1). Classification (GTDB taxonomy): domain Bacteria; phylum Acidobacteriota; class Terriglobia; order Acidiferrales; family UBA7541; genus Acidiferrum. The sequence continues at coordinate 40,728 of CAVSVB010000016.1, read as the reverse complement.
CTGCCTGCTGCAGGCAGGTACAAACCCTGAAACCCTGATCGAATTCTTGCCGTGCTGCTAAATCCCATTTTACTTCCGGTGTTTACTTCTCCCCGCGATGCTTTTTAATGACTTCTTCCGCCAACGCCGTGGGCAATTCGGCGTAGTGCGAAAAGTGCATCGTAAACGTTGCGCGGCCCTGGGTGCGGCTGCGCAAATCCGTCGCGTAACCAAACATCTGCGCCAGCGGCACTTCCACGCGAATCACGTTGCTGCCTGCACGGCTTTCCGTGCCTTGAATCGCGGAACGGCGCGCGTTCAAATCGCCAAACACCGCGGCCATGTACTCTTCCGGAACCACAACTTCCACTTTCATGATCGGTTCGAGCAGAACCGGCTTGGCTTTCGCGCAGGCTTCCTTGAACGCCATCGAACCGGCAATTTTGAATGCCATTTCGTTGGAGTCCACATCGTGATAGCTGCCATCCACCAGAACCGCGGCGACGTCCACCATCGTGAATCCAGCCAGCACACCGTTATCGAGCGCTTCGCGGATGCCTGCTTCCACCGGAGCGATAAATTCCCGCGGAATCGCTCCACCAACTACCTTATCGATGAAAAGGAAGCGATGTTCCTTGTCGAACTTCCATTTGCCACCTGAACCGCCAACAATCTTTTTTGCCAACGCGTCCAAATCGTCGGTGGAAAGTTCGTGCATGTTTTCGCGGTCGGAACTGGGCAGTGGATGAAGTTCAATCACTGCGTGGCCGTATTGTCCGCGCCCACCGGTCTGCTTGATGTATTTGCCTTCCGCTTCCGCTTTTTTGCGAATCGTTTCGCGATACGCCACCTGCGGACGGCCGACATTGGCTTGCACGTTATATTCGCGCAGCATGCGGTCGACAATGATTTCCAAGTGCAATTCGCCCATTCCCGAAATTAATGTCTGCCCGGTGTCCGGCTCGGTGGAAACGCGGAAGGTAGGATCTTCCTGCGCCAGGCGCTGCATGGCCACGCCGAGCTTGTCCTGATCAGCCTTGGTCTTGGGCTCGATCGCGACGGAAATAACCGGGGCGGGAAACTCAATCGATTCCAGAATAACCTGCTTGTTTTCGTCGCACAAAGTGTCGCCGGTATTGACGCTCTTCAATCCCACACAGGCGCAAATGTCGCCGGCATACACTTCTTCGATCTCTTCGCGCTTGTTGGCATGCATCTGCAGCAAGCGGCTGATACGTTCGCGCGTGCGCTTACCCGAGTTGTAAACGTAGCTGCCCGACTTGAGCACGCCGGAATATACGCGGATATAAGTCACGTGTCCGACAAACGGGTCAGACATAATTTTGAACGCCAACGCGGAAAACGGCTGATCATCCGAAGCTCGGCGCAACTCAACTTCATCCGTGTCCGGATTTGTCCCTTCCACCGGAGGAACATCCACCGGTGACGGCAGAAAATCAATCACCGCATCGAGCAACGGCTGAATGCCCTTATTTTTAAACGCGGAGCCTGCAAGCACCGGAACAATTTTCAGCGCCAGGGTCGATTTACGAATGGATTTGCGCATCTCTTCGAGGCTCAGCGTGCCCTCGCTAAGATACTTGTCCAAAACTTCGTCATCATGCTCGGCAATGTATTCGATCACTTTGTTGCGGTGTTCGTCGTAGAACGCTTTGTCGATCGCCGAACCCTTCAACGCGGCAGCCACATCGGGACGCGAATCCACAAACGCTTTATCCCATAGCTTCGCAACTTCAAAAATTTCGAATTTCGCGCCCAGCGTTTCTTCGAGCCACACCACCACTTTTTGCTCGAGGAAATCAATGATTCCGATGAAATTGTCTTCGCGACCGAGAGGAAACTGGAGGGGTACGGGGTGAGCGCCGAGGCGCTGGCGAATGGTGCGGACGACGTGGTCAAAATCCGCGCCCATGCGGTCCATCTTGTTGACGAAACAAATCCGCGGCACGCGATACTTGTCAGCCTGGCGCCAGACGGTTTCCGATTGCGGCTGAACACCGGCAACGGAATCGAACACGCAAACCGCGCCATCCAAAACGCGTAGCGAACGTTCCACTTCCACGGTAAAGTCCACGTGGCCCGGCGTATCAATAATATTGACGCGATATTTCTTGTTGAAGCGCTCCCATGACGCCGTTGTCGCAGCGGAGGTAATCGTGATGCCGCGCTCGCGCTCCTGCTCCATCCAGTCCATGGTGGCTGTGCCTTCGTCCACCGAACCGATCTTATAAGTCACACCCGTATAGAACAGGATGCGCTCCGTTGACGTGGTCTTTCCCGCGTCAATGTGCGCCATAATCCCGATGTTGCGGGTGTCTTCGAGTTTGAATGCCCTGCCCATAGTCGATTGAACGGCTTTCTTTTCTCCCCGAATTGCTACAGTTTCACTCACTGACCCACCAATTCCTTGCTGCTCAAATCCTTACCAGCTCTTACCAGCGATAATGCGCGAACGCCTTGTTGGCTTCCGCCATGCGGTGAACGTCTTCCTTCTTCTTGATCGCGCCGCCGCGCGCGTTTGCTGCGTCAATCAATTCATCCGCGAGCTTGTCCACCATGGTCTTGCCCGCTCGTTCCCGCGAATACTGCAAAATCCAGCGAATCGCCAGCGACTGCCGCCGGAACGGATTCACTTCCACCGGAACCTGATAGTTCGCGCCGCCAACGCGCCGCGTTTTTACTTCCAGCAGCGGTTTGGCATTCTCTACGGCCTTCTTGAAGAGCTTCAACGCGTCATCGTTCGTCTTCTTGGCCATCTGATCCATCGCGCCGTAAAATACGCGCTGCGCCGTGCTCTTCTTGCCGTCCCACATCATCGAGCAGATAAACTTTTCAACCAGGTCGTTGGCGTAAACCGGATCGACTTCCTGCTTGCGGCGGCTGACCAGTCCTTTACGTGGCATTGCTCTTTTGCTCCTGAACTCTTCTTTTCTCTCTTCGCTACTTCATTACTTCAAGGCTTTCTTACTTCGTCGTTTACTTACTTCGCTGCTCCGGCTTTGGGGCGCTTCGCTCCGTATTTCGAGCGGCCCTGTTTGCGATTCTCAACTCCGGCAGCATCTAGCGTGCCGCGCACAATGTGGTAACGCACTCCCGGCAGATCCTTCACACGGCCACCGCGCACCAGCACGATCGAGTGTTCCTGCAAATTGTGTCCAATTCCAGGAATGTAGGTCGTGACTTCAATCGAATTCGTCAAACGCACGCGCGCAACCTTGCGCAGCGCGGAGTTCGGCTTCTTCGGCGTTTGCGTGTACACGCGAATGCATACACCGCGCTTTTCCGGACAACCTGCTAATGCTGGCGATTTTGTCTTGGTGCGAATTCCTTCGCGTCCCATTCGGACCAGTTGCGAAAATGTCGGCACAGTCTTCCCTCTTTTCGGGTTTCAGGGTTTAAGGGTTTGTTTTACAAACCCTTGGAAAAACAAGTTGTACTTACAAACCCTGACTTAAAAAAGTCCGCGCGCAAAACCCGGCACGCAAATGCGCGCACAAATTTTCACGCCGCTCGCTTCGCGCGCAGACAACTGCAGCGAGCGCACACAACGCTGAAAGGTGGACTGCGAATCCGGAGAGACCAGCAAGAAACTCCGCACGCACCCCAAGAGGCAGAACTCCGCTCTTGGCATCGATTTGGAGAGGCTTACTCGGCTTTGCGGGACTGGCGTCCCATATCCGGCCGCTCCTCACTCCCAATCCGTCTTGCAATGTTCCGGGAGTGAAGATCCTTCCAACTACGCACGGCACAAATGCGGTGCCGCACTACTGCTAGGGTAAATAAACCCTGACGAATCACAGAGTATAGAGAAGAAAATACGATGTGTCAAATCTCTTTCAAAACGGGCTGAGGAAAAACGACTGCAACGCACCCGGTGTGCTCGAGCTCATATTCTGCTGCAAGCTTGCGGCATGCAGCATGACTGGCCAACTTCCAATCGACAGCAATTGTTTCCATCTAAGTCTTTATTAATCAATGTTTTGAGGGACGTTTTCCATCTGCGCCAAGGTCGCCAAACGGCCAAAGGTTGAACGCTTTCAGCTCCTCGTATTGGCCTTGCGAGCGCAACATTCTCGCCGTCCGCTCCGCAGGCCACGGACTTGCCAGCCGCTCCGGCCGGTCTGCAATCCAGAACGCCGTCAGCGCCATCAGTGTCGCATTCTGCGTCAGCACATCCGGCTTTTGCGCCTGCAGCGCATCTGCCGCCGAATGATGCGTGTACTTATAGTCAGAAGTGTCCTGATTCATGTTGATCCCCGGTAGGCCTGCAATCGAAAAAGGCAAAGTATCCGTGCCTGATTCAACCTTGTCGTTGACCTGAATCGTTCGCAAATTCGCCAGCGATGCTGCGAACGGTTGAAATGCGGCTACCAGGTCGTCGCGGCCTCCCAGCATGAAATCGGTCACGGGTCCCTGCCCTTCATCCAGAATCAAATCACCGATGTGGTTCTGCATTTCCGAGGCATGTTGCTTTATATAGGCAAACGAGCCGTCCAGTCCCTGCTCCTCACCGCTAAACAAAACGAAGCGAATCGTGCGTCTCGGTTTCTGTCCCGAACGCATGATGGCCTCGGCAGCCCCCAACGTCGTCGCAGTACCCGAGCCGTTGTCCGTCGCGCCTTCGGCCAGATCCCACGAGTCCAGGTGCCCGCCCACTACTAGAGTCTGTTCCGGATGTTCCGTCCCGCGAATTTCGCCGACCACATTCGCCGTTTCCACCGGCCCACCCGTCAGCGTGTTTTGTACATTGATGCGCGTGCGCGGCGTTATTCCGCGGGCAATCAATCTTTCGAGCTGCCCCTGATCTTCCGCGGTCATCGAAACCACCGGAATCGCAAAATCGGTATTGAACCCCAAAATTCCCGTGTGCGTTAGATTCATTCCTGCGGATTTTGCGCCACCCTGTCCGCCGATTACCGCGATGGCGCCGGCCTCGTGCGCGGCTTTCAGAAAATCCCCAAAACTCGCGAACAACGCCATAAAATTTTTCTTGGGCTGGCCCTTCTGCGTCACCAAAGCGATCTTTCCCTTCAGTCGCGAAACATTTTTGATTTCTTCGTCGATGTCCAACATGTTCACAGGGACCACATCGCCTTCGGCTCCGCCCGTTGCCGTCGAGCCGGTCCATCCCATCGCATCCACATGCAGCTTGTGCTGAGTGGGCGTCAACAGTTGCGCATCGGCGGTTCCGCGTGTCCAGCCTTTCCAGATCGTATACTTTTCCAGGTGTACGTTTTCGAGCCCGATGGCCTTCATTTTCGCCGCGCCCCACTCTTCGGCTTTACGCTCGGCCGGTGAGCCCGTCACGCGCGAACCAATGTCGTCGCTCAATTCCGTCAAGTATTCGAATGCATGCGAATTCATCAGGCCTTCGCCCGCGATGCGCGTCAGCGCCGGCTTGGTTCCGTCGTCCTCCGGGCCTTTGGGCATGTCATCGGCCAGCGAAGTCCCGCCGCCAACAAAAAACAAAACAGCCGCCAGCCCCACGACCAATCGGTTGATTCGCATTTTTCTCCTAGCCTGACTTGGTCCGCACACACATCCCATTATCTCAGACGCATGAAGACAATCTTCGTTTCCCGATTTCTTGCTTTTGGCCTTAGCGTTTCTTGCGTTCGTAGCGACCGGTCTTCAGACCGGTTCTTTTGTTGAGATTCACCATCGAAACTTCTCATAAACCGCATCTTTACGGTACACCAAGCGGCACTTAGACTTTCTGTGTGAGATCGTTCACCGCCAATTCTGTTCCCAGTCGCACGCCCGGCTGGAACAGTTCCCTTGCCACGGGCTTCAGCCTGTGTCCGCTTATCTGTATTTTGCTAGTAACGTTCATATTGGCGCCGCTTTCCCTCTCACAAGTCGCCACCAACAAACTCCCGCCCAAGTCTGAAACACAACAATCTGCACCATCCGCAAACTCAAAACCAGCCGAAACAGAAAAAAATCCCGCACAAATCGAACTCCTCGAAACCAAATATCGCTTCGAATCGAACGGCGACTCACGCAAAGAAGTCCACACCCGCGTCAGAATCAACAACGAACTAGGCGTCCGCCAGTTCGCCCGCCTGAATTTCGATTTCAATCGCAGCTTTCAGGCGATAGAAATTCCAATGGTGCGCATCACCCACCCAAGCGGCGGCATCGCAGACATCCTTCCCAGCGCCATCACCGACAATCCCAATCCCGCCGTGGTCGACGCTCCCGCCTACCAGGACGTCCGCGTCAAATCCGTCCGCATCCTCGGCCTGCAACCCGGCGATCTCCTCGAATACCGCGTAATCACCACCGCCACGCACCACCCGCTCGCTCCCGATTTCTGGCTCGATCACACCTTTGACCGCTCCGGCGTCGTCACGCAAGAAATCTTCGAGCTCGATCTTCCCGCATCTCGGCAAATCAAACCAAACGTCAACCCGAAAACGCCGGTCACGTTTTCCTCAGGTAGTGATGCGAACGATGGCTACTCAATCTTGCGCTGGGATCACAGAACCTCCGGCCAGACCGAAGCCTCCGAATCAACCGACGACCGACCCGCGGACGTTTGCTTTTCCACATTTGGATCATGGGATCAGCTCGCGAAGAGACTCGCAAGCTTGCTCCTCCCTACCGAGGAAGAAGAGAGAGCGGTGCACGAACGGTCTTACGGCATTTTCACTGGCCCCGTAAATGGGGAGACCAGCGACGCCTACAACTTTGTGTCCCGAAAAATCCGAACGGTCGATTTGCCGCTGGGCGCGACTGGCTACCGGCGGCGGAATGCACAAGCAATTCTGCAGTCTGGATACGCCACGCCGGAAGACAAGTTTGTGCTCTTTGCGGCCCTGGTTCCCGGGGATGCGGGGTTCGTCGCGAACTCAGCTCCACAATACCCGTCGCCGGAACATTTTCAGTACCTGCTCACCTTTGCACATGGTGTCCCCTGCTGTTTGTGGCGCGACCTGAATGCGGAGGTCGCACCAGAAGGAATGTTTCCCGCGAAGTATCGCAACAATACAGTTTTCGTCGTAGGCGAGAATGTTGCGGACCACTGGCAGACCTTAAAGTACCAGCCGAACTTACACTCATCGCAAACCGTAAAGGTCAGTGCCGCTCTCGACTCCAAAGGCAACTTGACTGCGAAAGCTCATTACGCCCTGCGCGGCGAGAATGAATTGCTGCTGCGCCTCGCCTTCCACAAGACGCCGAAGGAAAAATGGAGGGACGTCGCGCAACTGCTGGCCCTCTCTGACGGCTTCCGGGGCGACATCATCAACGTCACCGCGTCCGACCCATATGAAACCGAAAAACCGTTCGAGGTCGAATATGAAATTTCGCAGCCGAAATTTGTGGACTGGTCCAAGAAAAACGTACGCATCCCGGCGATTCTTCCGTTGCCCGGATTGCCCGACGCGCCTGCTGCCGCACAGATCGAAGCGAAAAAGCCCTTCGAGCTCGGCACGCCACTCACCATCGAGCTCCAAGCCGCCATCGAACTCCCCCCCGGCACTACCGCGCAGGCTCCCATCGGCACGACCGTCAATCGCGACTACGCGACCTTCACTTCAAAATATTTTGCACAAGGCAATACGCTCCACGCATCGCGCAGCCTGCAATTCATCTCTTCCGAACTTCCCTCTTCGCGAGCCGCCGACTTCAACGTCTTTCTCCACGCCGTCCAGGCCGACCAAAACCAGCTCTTTACCATCCAACCGCCTCCCCAAAAGTAAAAACCCTCCGTGAAGGAGGGTGACTGTTCTGTTCGCCAATTTGTCATTCCGAGCGAAGCGAGGAATCTGCTATTTCTTGTCGGCGAACTCAGTGCTCTACGTTAAGAAAAACCCAAAGCTGCAGCGTTCTAGTGCAGATCCGGCAAACACAGTCGCGAGTCACCAGTCACGACTCACCGTATTTCCATCACTTCTTTTTCTTTCATCGCACTCAAATCTTCAATCTTCTTCGTCTCCGCGTGTGACACTTTCTCCAGCTCCTCCAACGACCGCTTCTGCTCGTCCTGGCTGATCTTCTTGTCTTTCTCCAGCTTATCGATAGCTTCTTTAATATCGCGGCGAATATTCCGCACGGCGGTCCGGTGATTCTCCAAAACTTTGTGAATGTGCTTCACCAATTCCTTGCGCCGCTCTTCGGTAGGCGAAGGAATCGGAATCCGCACCACTTTGCCGTCATTCGTAGGATTCAATCCCAAATCACTCGCGCGAATCGCCTTATCAATCGCACCCACCACGCTCGGATCCCACGGCGAAATGACCAGCATCGTCGGCTCTGGCACGGTCACGGTCCCAAGCTGATTGACCGGCGTCGGCGTGCCATAAAAATCCACACGTATGCTTTCCAGAATACCCGCATTCGCACGGCCTGTCCGCACCGTCGCCAGCTCCTTGCGGAAATCGTCCACCGCTTTTTCCATCCGCGTTCTCGCCGCTGCTATCGCTTCCTTGGTCGTCGCAATCGTCATAGTCGCATCCTCACCATCTCAAAAACTCCCAACAACCCTTAGCTCGAAATACCGACTAGCGAGTTCAGCGTTGCTTCTCAACCATTTTCTCGCCACGCAGACGGTGCAGGTCACAACGCGAGCACCATTTTCTACTTTTCACTTTTCCATTTTCCATGCAGCGCGACTCACGCCGGCCGTACCGTCGAACCCACGCGCTCGCCCATCACCACACGCTTGATATTTCCGTACTGATTCATGTTGAACACCACGATCGGCATGCCATTATCCATGCATAGCGAAATCGCCGTCGAATCCATCACCTTCAAGTCCTGGTGCAGCACATCTCGATAGGTAATCTGCGCCATGAATTTCGCGTCGGCGAATTTCTCCGGATCGGAATCGTAAATCCCCTCCACCCGCGTAGCCTTCAAAATCACGTCGGCCTTGATTTCCATTGCGCGCAACGCTGCCGCCGTGTCCGTCGAAAAGTACGGGTTTCCCGTGCCGGCGCCGAAAATCACTACGCGGCCTTTCTCCAAATGACGCATCGCGCGGCGCCGGATAAACGGTTCACAAACTTCGTGCATCTCAATCGCGCTCAAAACGCGTGTAAACACGCCAACTTTTTCCAGCGCATCCTGCAGCGCCAGCGCATTGATCACCGTCGCCAGCATCCCCATGTAGTCGCCCGTCGCGCGATCAATCTCGAATCCTCTTTGCCGCGCGCCACGAAAAATGTTTCCGCCGCCCACCACGACCGCAATCTCCACTCCCAGTTCGCGTACCTCTTTCAGCTCGCGCGCAATCGACTGCAGCGTCTCGCCATGCACGCCCAACCCCAATGGCCCTTGCAGCGATTCGCCGGATAGCTTCAGCAGAATTCTTTTGTACGCCGGCTTTTTCTTGGAGCTTTTCTTCTCGCTCTTTCGCGCAACCATGTCGCTCCGTTCTTTTCGCCCACTTAAATCCTCGGAATTGTAACAAACTCGCCGACAACTATCATCGCCGCGCCAGAAATTCCCCGCTGTACGCTAAAGCCTGCGGCCAAAAAAAAACGCCCCAGCCTAAAACCGGGGCGCTGCTATCTCGTTCGAATCAGTTTCAAGCTTTGACTGGCGCCGGAACCGGAGCCGCTTCCGGCCCGCTCGTTCCCGTCACTTCGCCAACCTTGAACCGCGCAAAGCGTTTGATGCTGATGTTTTCGCCCAACTTTGCAATCGCGCTGGCCACCATTTCGCGGATTGTCGTACCCTCGTCCTTGATATAGTGCTGTTCGTACAAGCAATTGTCTTCGTAGAATTTTTCCATCTTGCCGGCCACGATCTTTTCCACCATCGCTTCCGGCTTGCCCATCGCCAGAGCCTGCGCACGATAAATCTCGCGCTCCTTCTCCAGCATATCCGACGTCACTTCCTCGCGCCGCACGTACCGCGGATCGAGCGCCGCGATGTGCATCGCGATGTCGTGGCACAAATGCTGAAAAGCTTCAGTGCGCGCCACGAAGTCCGATTCGCAGTTCACTTCCACCAGCACGCCGATCTTTCCTCCGGCATGGATGTAGCTCCCTACGAGTCCTTCTGCGGCTTCGCGGGTGGCTTTCTTGGCTGCAGCCGCTTGGCCCTTCTTGCGTAGAACCGCGATGGCCTTCTCCTTGTCGCCGCCTGCCTCAATCAAAGCCGCACGGCAATCGTTAAATCCAGCACCAGTGAGGTCACGCAATTCCTTTACGAGCTTCGCTGGAATTTCCATGGCTGTATTCGGTGTACTCATCCTTTTTATATCAGGGTTTGCAAATACAACCCCGAAACCCCTTTTCTCTTTCCAAAAATTTGTCTCTTTCTAAATTCGATTTGCGCGGTGGTTTTCCCGCTGCTTGCAAAACGGCCCGCCCCAAGTCGCCTTGGAACGGGCCGTCTTTCATTCCTGCCCGTAGGCTTCTCTTAAATTTTGCCTAGATTTTGCCGTCGTCCGGAGGGACCGTGGCTTCCGCCGGTAGCGCGATTTCTTCCGTGGTTGCCTCGACGAAATCGCCTTCCTGCTTTTCGTATTGTTCGTAGGCGCTGGTGTCAACGTATTCGACGCCATCCGCCAACGCCTGGTCCGCCGCCGCCTTGCTTTCGCCAACTTGCGATTGCTGGTAAGCGGCTTTGCCTTCGGCTACCGATTCCGAAATTTTCGACGTGAACAAGCGAATCGCCCGCAACGCGTCATCGTTACCCGGAATGATCCAGTCCACCACGTCCGGATCGCAATTGGTATCCACCACCGAAACCACCGGCACGCCCATGCGGCGCGCTTCCTTCACGGCAATTTCTTCCGCGTTGGAGTCAATCACGAACATCGCATCGGGAAGTTGTGTCATGTTCTCGATGCCTTCCAGGTTCTGGAAGAGGTGCTTCATTTCGCGGTCCAGCCGCGCGCGTTCTTTTTTTGAAAGTTGTTCCATGCGGCCGTCTTCGGTCATGGCCTTCAGCAATTTCAACCGCTTGATGGACTTCTGCAGTGTCGCCCAGTTCGTCAGCGTGCCGCCCAGCCAGCGGTGGTTAACGAAGAACGCTCCGCACTTTTTCGCCTCTTCGGAGACAGCTTCTTGCGCCTGGCGCTTGGTGCCGACAAACAAAACCGTTTTACCTTGTCCGGAAAGATCGCTCACGAAGCGGCTCGCTTCGCGGAACATCTTCAAGGTTTTCTGCAGGTCAATAATGTGAATCCCGTTGCGCTCGCCAAAAATATATTCCTTCATCTTTGGATTCCAGCGCCGCGTCTGGTGACCGAAATGTACTCCGGCCTCCAACAACTCTTTCATCGTAATTTCTACTGCCACTATTCCTCCTTATTGAATAGCTGCTTGCTGGGCCTCCGCTTTTGCGACCTTTTCCGCCGTCGCGGTTTTTTCGCCTTCGCGGTTTCGTTCGCTCTTAAAGTAGTGCCGGGCTTTAGCCCGGCCCTTTCTTAAGGGCGACCTGCCCCAGAACAGCCTCTTGCCGGCTTCTTGCCGGCCGTGATCTTGGCGAACCGGCTTGCGCCAGATCGCCAGAGCTTTCCTAACCGGTCCGTGGTTTTAACCAGTCACCGATCACCAGTCACTAGCCACCCTTTACCGCTTCGTGAACTGGAATCTCTTCCTCGCGCCCTTCTGACCGTACTTCTTGCGTTCCTTCATGCGCGAATCGCGTGTCAAAAATCCATTCGTCCGCAATGCCGGCCGCAGCTCCGGATTAAACCGCGAAATCGCGCGCGCCAATCCCATGCGCACCGCTCCAGCCTGCCCGCCAACTCCGCCGCCATGCGCCGTAATCACGACATCCACCTGATCCGCCAGGCTGGTGAACTTCAGCGGCTCCGTCGCGTCATGCTTCCACGCGAAATTCGGGAAATACACATCCACCGTCCGCTTGTTGATCGTAAACTTGCCGCTTCCCGCGCGCAAAAACACCCGCGCTACCGATTCCTTGCGGCGTCCCGTGCCGTGAAACCAGGTCTTCGTCGTTGCTGGCGATTCAGTGCTCAACTTTCCTCCTAAACTTCCAAACCGTTCGAACTTTCCGTTCTCCGCGTTGTCATCCTGAGCGTTCCGGTCCTTACTGGAACGCGAAGGATCTCAACTGGCGCCTTCGGCACCCGGAGACAAAATCACGAGTCTCCAAAAACAACTTCTTTCAAACTTCGCGATCGGATGATTCCCTGCTACGGAACACCAACGTGCGGAAGTTCGCTGAACTACCCTGCTACAAAACCCTACAAAATCTCGTCGTCGCTTCTTTACTTCGTTACTTCCTTACTTCTTTTCTCTGCGCCTCAAATCGAAATCGGCGTTGGCTTCTGCCCATTATGCCGAGCCAGCCCCGCCGCATCGCGATAAATCCGCAATTTCTTCAGCCGTCGCGCGCGCAGCTTGTTCTTCGGCAACATCCCAATAATCGCTTCCCGTACCATCCATTCCGGCTTGGCTTCCCGCACCCGCTTGGCCGGCACTTCCTTCAATCCGCCGGGATAACCGCTGTGCGAGTAATACACTTTTTGCTCAACCTTGTTACCAGTCAAGCGAATCTTGTCCGCATTGATCACCACTACGTGATCGCCCGAATCCAGATACGGCGTAAAACTCGGATTGTCCTTGCCGATCAGCACTCGCGCCACTTTTGTGGCCAGACGGCCCAATACCTGGTTCGTAGCATCCACGACGAACCAATTCTTGCCGACTTTCAACGCTTCGGCTTCTTCACCCTTGGCTACGTACGTCCTCATCGCAATCAGTCACACCTTTCCCTGTAGAGGCAAAGATCCATTCTAGGGACCAACCCTACAAAAGTCAACGAGGCCATTGACTTCGATGACTTCGACCATGCCAGCAATGCGAACTTAGCGCAGCCTAAACCGTATTTCATATTCATCCCGACAAACAGAGCGTGCAGCCGTAGTCCTGCTGATTCGCAGGTAGCTACTTCGCAGTCATTGGAGCGGCGGAGACAAAACCGAAGGCGCACTCTTTTCGTAAAGCTCTAGAAGTTTCGGGTGGCTCATGCTTTCGGGTTTTTGAAAGCGTGGGTCCCCCTCCCTGCCAAAAAGTCGTCATTCCGAGCGAAGCGAAGAATCTCTCTCCGCATCGTGTTCGTTGGCCACGAAATCATTCTCTCGTACAATCATTCCCATCGATCATGCCGCCCCTTCGCCGCACACAAACCATTTACGTCACTCTCGACCCGTTTCTCTCCACCCGCGGCGCTGTCCTTCATCACTTCAACGAGTTTTTGGAAGGACTGGACGAAGCGCAGTTCCCCTGCATCTGGCTGACAGGGCGAACCCGCGCGCAACTCGATGAACCGCGCCGCCGCCTCGGCCACGACGATCCCTTCATCGGCGAAAGCGGTTGCGGCGTTTATCTCCCGGAAGACTATTTCCATCTGAAATCCGGTAACACCATTCGTCTCGGACGATTCACCTGTATTCCCGTCGCCAAGCCGCAGCCCGCCGCCGCCGAAGCTCTCGAAGAACTCTCCAGCGATCTCGGCATCGCAGCCGTCTCTCTTCGCAGCCTCTCCCCGCGCGAACTGGCACAAAACACCGGACTGCCCGCCAGCGAAGCCGAACAAATTCGCATGCGCGATTTCGACGAACTTTTTTTCTTCGCCGGAGCCACCGAAGCCGACATCGCAAAATTCACTGCCGAAGCAAAAACCTGCGGCTACACACTGCAAAATCTCGGTGCTTTCTGGTCATTCTCCGTTGGCGCGGACTACGCCAAATGCATTCGCGAACTCGGAGCACTCTACGACCGCGCGCTTCGCTACCACGCCTTCCGCGTAGGCGTAGCGGTAACGCCAACCGCCGACTCCACGCACGCGGTAAATTCCGACCTGCGGCTCAGGTCCCTGGCAGCAACCTGCGATCGAACTCTGTTCCTGTCGGAACGCCATGCATCGCCCAGGATCGAAGTATCCGACGCGGTGGATGATGAGGAAGAGCAGGAACAAGTTGATGAAGAACTAGAGCGAGAAGTCGCTCACGAAGCTGACAAAGAAGTTGGTGACGATGGAGACGAAGACGATTCATCCAAGAGCGAAATCGCAGCTGCATCTCAGGCCGCAAATCCCGAACGCCACTCCCGCAATTCCTTTCAACTCCATTCACCGGACGTCTGGGAGAACGTTCTGGCCGCAATTCTGTCCCGGCGCTAGCTTTGAATTGCTGCTCTAATGGCTCCCTTTTTAATAGTACCCATAGGACTCGATTGCGATTCGCAGCCGTCAAGGTTCCTGGCTGACCGCGCACAAAAAGGAAACTCCGTTACCTAAAATCCACGCTTGATGTGGATGCGGATTCGCGCGGAACAGCATCAAGCCTACGGCAAAGGAAGAAAATCTCCGCGGTAACGCAGGAAAATGCGCACTTTGGCAGCGCGCCCGAACCCACCCGAACGCCGCACTCCGTGGAACTTAGATTGCTCCAGTGAATTCGTCCTCGCCGACAGCTTCGCAGCGTGCACGAAGCGGCATAGCGGTAGTGCAGCACTAGAGGTACTAGGAGAAACGTTCATGGCCTGGTTGGTTCGTACCCTTCGTCTCCCAGCAGCCGAGTCGCACACAAATCTCGCTCTCGCGCTTTGCGTATTTCTAATGGGTCTATTGTCGGTCGCACTTATCTGGCAGGCGCAGATCATTGCAAATCAGCGCGACGCAATTCGCTTTCTGGAGACTCTGAAGTTCGGCAGTTGATTCGCCGGCAGAGTTTCGGCGGCTAAGTTCGCCTGAGTCGAATCAGCCGTTTGCAACTCAGCACTGTGCGGCAATGGGACGATCCGAGGTCGATCGTCCTCTCGCGCCGCTGGCATCGGCAACACACCAGCAGGTCAACTTTTCGGCACAATTTGCATCGACGCGGTCTAGACATTTCCCCGCATTGGTGTAGGCTCTCGGTAGCAGGGGAATTGGGGAGACATTCTGTGAAAAAGATTTTGATCACCATTTTGCTGGCGGCGACGCCCTTGGTCGCGCTTGCTTCGCAAGATCCGCAAGCAACGCCGGACACCGGTTCGAAGGCTGCGAATTCGCATCATGCGCGGCGTCATCACAAACGGAGCAGGAATTCGCACCACGCTAAGCATCACCGGGCCACAAAGCAGCATAGTCAGACGCAATAATCGCGGCAGCGAAAACGGCGCGCGGGTTGCTCCGTGGCGCCGAAAAGTGTTCCTGCGAACTAATTCCCGCGCATTACAAAACAATTCTGCAAAATGCAAAACGGGGAACCAGGCGGCTCCCCGTTTTGCTGTTTTCGCTTGGTCGTCCGCAAAACCGGCGCAGTTCTTGCTGATTACGATTGGCCAGGTTTCGCAGCCGACGCGCACCGCATGCGCGGTGTGATTAGCTTGTGTTTCGCTCTAAGCCCGGTGGAGTCATACCGCCTCTTTCCGTGGCAAGTGAGCTCACGGCTACCGTTTACGCCCATGCGATGCCGAATGCAAGAGGAATAACAGCGCGGTCATTCGGGCTGGTTTTCGGGATGTGGAAAAAGAGGGAATGGTTAGTTCGCGGGTTTTACTTCACGAACAGCGATTCGCGTAACTGGTCGCGGCCTACAAAAGACTTTACGGTCCTGAATCTTCCGAACAGATCTTGGATTTCGCGATTCTGGTAAACACGTTGCGCGGGACAGGGCGCGGTTGCGCCGATCACTTGCAGCGTATTCGAATCGGCTACCCGGTAGCGCTGAAAACTTTGCGGTTTCTTGCTGTGAAACATCGCAAAAACAATACCGCCAGGCCGCAGAACTTCCGTCAGGCAGGCCACCGTCTGTTTGGCAACCGCGGGTTCCAGGTAATCCAGATTGTCCCATAGCAGAACTGCATCGAACGACGACGGCGAATACTGTAGATTGGCCTGAACAAATCGCGTCGCGCGCCCCATCGGCGTCAAGTCAATCGCTTCGGTTGAGGTCGCAGCCTTCTGCAGACGTTTTTCCTCTTCAGCCAGAAAGTCTTTCCACGAATGCAACAAGTCATCTGAAGTGACTCGAAATCCGCGCTCGATGAAAAAATTCAGCGTCGTCTGCCAAGCTGGTCCCAGATCCAGTAATGTTCCGCGTCCCAATCCATCCAGGTTCCAGAGAAATTCCTTCAATCCGTTGGAAACGCGGTTCGTTTCCGGGACCGCCGCCGCACTGCGTTGTGGACCGACCACTTTTGGCGGCGCGCCGGCTCCTCGTTGATTTGCGCTGGGATGGCCGCCGGCGTTCGCGGGAGGCGTCTGCCGCGACACATTTCGGCTGGCGCCAGACCCAGTCCCGATTCCCAATTTGTTCAATAGGCCCATGGATTTAGATCACCGCGGACCGTGCACTGGCGGTCGCGCTATTGCTCTTCCCAGTCTCGCTTGCGTCCGATGCCGCGTTCTTGCTGCGGCCTTCCGCACCGCGCGACTGCGCCTTTCCCGCTTCGACTTTGCCGCGTAGCAATGCCCCGTCTTCGATCGCCAGGCGCTCCGTCCGAACTTCGCCGACCACCCGTCCCGAATTCCACAACTGGACTTTTTCCGTGCCTTCGATTTTCCCGTCCACTTCCCCGCGGACAATAACTTCGCGCGCCGAAATGTCCGCTTTCACTTTTCCGTTCGGTCCAACCGTCACGCTGGCGTTGCCGAAATCCAGCTTGCCTTCCACGATGCCGTCCACAAACAAATCTTCCTTGCCGGTGATCTCGCCCTTGATTCGAATGCCTTGGCAAATGCAAGCGGCCGCACGCGGCGAAACCGGCAGCGCTGCGGCGGGAGTGCTCTGCGCTGGCGCGCTCGGCGGAGCACTAGCGGCACTGGCGGTGCTGGCCGGTGGAAAACTCGCGTTGGCAGAGGTCGTTGGTTGTGGTGTTCCCTGCGGCTTTACTTCGTCTTTCCTCCACATCAGACACCTCGACGGAAATAGTTGGATTTTCGAAGTCGTCGGGCTGGAGGGCGGCGCGACTCAGAAACATCAAGATAGTACAGGGTTTAGCGTATGTAAAGCAGAATGCGGGGACTAAACGCGAGGTGTTCGGTGAGTCAACACCCAATCCGAGTGCCGACCGTTCTTATGGTCCGAACTATCGTTAGTGCAGCGCTTAAGACCCTCTACCGTAAGGGGCGTGCCTTAACATAGAGTTCGCAGAGAACACAGAGGCAGCTGAAGCGGTGCGGCTGGATTACGCTGCGGGAGCTGCAACGCCTGATTGCTTGAGTCTGGCACGGGCGCGGCGTTCGTCTTCGGTGCTCAGGAGTCGCCAGTCAGAAACCACGCTCTCAGCGCAGCTCCCACCATGAGACGACATACCCCACGACCTCGTGAAAGTAGCGCTTGACCGATTTTCGGTGCTCCCACCAATGCTCCGGGTCGTAGTCCGCATCGCGAGCCGCGGCCATACGAACGGTCACGGAGTTCGCAAGTATCTTCCCGAAAATGTATTTTGCGCGGCGCGTATGGTAGTTCGAGGTCACAACAATCACGCTTTTCCAGTTTTTTTCCTGCAGCAGCTTTCGCAGAAACTGGGCTTCCTCCTTTGTGTCGTCGGCATCTTGTGGAAACGGGAGGATGTTTTCCCGCGGAACTCCTCGCTCGATCAGATCGTGCGTCATCAGCTCCGCGATTCCTGCATTTGGCCGCAGGCGTATTCCGCTGGCCACTACCACTGCGGCAAGTTTCTGGCGAAAGAGCTCCGCGGCGCGCGTTGCGCGGTCCGCATAGAAATTATCATCGCTCAGAATAATGATGGCGTCGGACTTCTCGAGTGGGTCCTCGACCACCAGGCCTTCGCCCGCGAAACGTAGAAGCGGGTGCCGCGCAAGGTAAATTCCGCCAAGCAACACCGCAAGAAAGACCAGCGCAATCAGAGTGGAAATAATTCCACCGCGTTCGTCGCGCCAGTCCTGGTTTTTCATGAATTTGGATCGATCGCGCGAAGCTGCTCCGCCGCCTGCTCCGGCAACACGGCATTGAAATATGTTTCCTTGATGCTGTACGACTTGCTCTTGGTCTCGAGGATGGGAAGGATTTCGATGTGCCAGTGAAAATCGTCGGCTAGCGTTTTCCAATATCCGGCAAGCTCGCCCTTTTTGCTACGAGTGCTTGGCCCGGTGTGCACCACAAGATGATAAGCGGGTGAAACTTTTTCCAGGCGCCGCAGAACTCGCCCGAGCAGTGCCGCGAGTTGCTTCCGGTTCGAACCAGCCTTCGGCTGTTCGAACAAATGATTGTGGCGCCGGTGCAGAATCCATACTTCAAATGGAACTCGCGACGCATACGGGCACAACGCATAGTAATCGCCCTGCACATCCACGATTCGTGTGCCTTTTCTTTCTTCCTGCCGCACGATGTCGCAAAAAACGCACCGTTCTTTTTCCTTAAACCACTCGCGCGCCGCGCGTAATTCGTATTTGATCCGCCGCGGCACAAAGATCGTCCCGGTCACTTCCGAGTGTGCGTGCGCCCATTCTTCACCAGCCAGCTCGCCCTGATTCTTAAATACGCTGACGTATTTCAAACGCAAATCTTTCTTCAAGTCCGCCACACGCGTAACCCATACAGACAGCACGCGATCAATCTCTTCGTCGCTCAATTGGGACAGCCGCTTGTTGTGCTCCGGAGTTTCCACGACGATTTCGTGCGCGCCAGTCGAACCCATGCGGTCGTACATGCCGTCGGGCAGCCGGCCGGGCTCGCCTTCAATCCGATAGAGCGGATCGGGATGCGCCAACACCCGCACCTGCCACGGACCTTCTGCAGGGTTGGTCAGAATCGTCTGCAGCTTATCGATTGCCGGGCGTTCGAAGGGACAGCTATCGTTTTCTGTCGGCTCACGGTGTCCAACCACCACCCAGCTTTGCGTTATAGGATCCCGGCGAATTTCCATTCGGCTCTTTCCGTTTTCAGGCGAGACGTCATTGCGCACGCCCGCTTGGGCTTTCTCGTTCCGTCTCGCTGAAAGAATTTATTTCTGTCGCGCCTTAGTTTCTTAACGCATGCCGGCAAAGTCAAGCCAATCAACCCGCCAGGCTGCCATTCCTGGCACGCTCTGAACTGTTTGCGTGCTATTCTTCGGGTACGAGCAGGTCGTGACACATGGACGATACCGATTACATGAAGCTGGCAATAGCGGAAGCACGCGCGGCCGCCGTTGCGGAGGAAGTGCCCATCGGCGCGGTCCTGGTGAGCGATGGAAAAATTCTCGGGCACGGTGGGAACCGCACGATTCGCGATTGCGATCCGACTGCGCACGCGGAAATCATCGCGTTGCGCGAGGCTGCAAAACGCGAGGGGAATTACCGATTGAGTGGCGCGACTCTCTACGTGACGCTTGAACCATGCGCCATGTGCGCCGGCGCAATTATCCAGGCGCGTGTGACGCGGGTTGTTTATGGCGCTGACGACCCCAACGGCGGCGCCGTGCGCACATGCTTCGAAGTGCTGACACACCCGAAGTTGAACCACCGGGTCGAAATCACGGCAGGCATTCTGGGGCCGGAGTGCGCCGCGCTTTTGCAGAAGTTTTTCATTGCGCGCCGCTGAGTTTTGTGCGCTTCGCGCGTTTTATTTTGCAAGCAACCAGCGCCAGCATCGGCGTTGCTGCGTCCCTGATTCGTCTGCTAATCTAGCTTTACCATCCGCGGAGAGGTGACTGAGCGGTTGAAAGTACTCGCCTCGAAAGCGAGCGTACGGGAAACCGTACCGTGGGTTCGAATCCCACCCTCTCCGCCATACTAAAAAAGCCGCACAAATTAGTACTACTGACCGCTTGCTACCGCACGGCGCGCTTCTTAGCACTTTTCCCTCCTCGCGCCGCAAGTTTTAGCCCCCAACGCGTAGATCACTGTCTGCTTCAAAGGGTCCCAGAATGTGCCAATCTGATAAACGTTAGCGCTGCCGGAAAAGTGCCCGTTCGCTCCGCCACATCGACTGTCTTCGTTCAGGTGCTAATCGCGTTTGTGGTGTTTCCCAGCGTTTGCTTTCGCATATCGTTCAGGAAGTACGCGGCAGAGGCGCAGAGCAGCGCGAGCGAAATCCACGAAATGCGCGACGCGTGGAATCCGAACGTATCGGTTCCACCGAGAACTCCTGACGGGACAATGTCCTTCGAGTTGTTGATCGCCGCATGCAGCAGCATGGTCAAGAGCAGGCTCCCGTTGGTGCGCGCGTACAGCCAAGCAAACGCCACGGACATCGCGGTCACCTGCAGCACGAATACCGGAAAGGCCTGTCGATAGGAATCGCCGTCGCGAATGAAAAACTGCGGCAGATGCCATACGCCCCAGATGAACCCGAGCAGCACACTCGCGCTTCCCAGTCCGAAACGGTCCGCCAGTCGGGGAAGGGCATAGCCGCGCCAACCGATCTCCTCTCCGGCCTGAAACGGGGTCGAAAATGCGATGGCAAACGGAATCAGGTACCACTGCGAGGTGTCAAAACGCGGCCATGAACTGGTTGCGGCGCGGTAAATCATTGCAGCGGTTAGCTTAAGCGCAATCATAAATCCAAGTGCGAAGACGTAGTACTTCGCGGCGACGCGCCACCTCGTAATTCTACGAAGGAGCGCGATCACTCCCGAGCGGCCCTCTGCGCGGAACGTAACGGCGAGCGCCGCCAATGCCGGAGCGAACGCCCCGAGCAAGATCAAGGCGCCCCCCAACAGCGAGCCTGCCGGTATCGGCACGAAGGCGACGGCAAAGAAACAAATCCACATCAGCGCGAACGCCAGCGCGAAGAACACAAACAGCGAACTGGCTGACGAAACGCGCACCGTCGGTTCGAGGGACTCGGCAATCATGTAAGCAGCCTCAGATGTGAGGGAAAGATGCCGCGGGCAAGGAACAAACTATACCATTCCTCAGAGGCAGCGAAGCCTGCGCAGTCAGTGCCTGGCAGCCGAAACCGGAAACGCGGCCAGAGTGCAGACATTTCTTACAACTTGGTCCACATTGCACCTTTGCTGCGCTACATCGGAGAAACCAAAAAAAGCTGAATGGACAACAAATCAAAAGCGGAAAGCAAGATGTGGGTCGTCTACGGGGC
Source organism: uncultured Acidobacteriota bacterium (assembly GCA_963731155.1). Classification (GTDB taxonomy): domain Bacteria; phylum Acidobacteriota; class Terriglobia; order Acidiferrales; family UBA7541; genus Acidiferrum. The sequence goes on along the minus strand of CAVSVB010000016.1, from coordinate 19,763 downwards.
GCATATCTTCGCATGGTTTTGCTACCTATACATGCTTCATTTCCTGAACCCGTCCCCACGCCGTATTTCTTTATGGGTCCAACTGTCCTTCATTGCATTTGTTGCCTATTCTGTCGTCGGCGGTTTTGTGGTGCGGAGGAAATACCTTGCGCTGGCCAACGCAACTGCCGCCACTGATTCGCCCAGTGCTCTCAGGCGCTGGCAGGTGGGCAACTTCATCGGCTTTGGCGTTGCGACGACCTTGGCACTTGTAGGCTTCGCGCTGAGAATCCTTGGCAGCACTTGGCCCGTGCCTGCGGCTCTCTTCGGTGTGGCCCTAGCCTTCCTGCTTTTGTGGAGGCCGCCGCAGCAAACGTGGGCGGCGATTCCGACTCGGTCGCCTCCATTGGTGCCGCAATCGCAGGCGCGCTTCGTCCCGATACATGAACGCGGCCTGGTTCGACGTGGTTCAGACGGCGAACGGGGACAACCTCGTCGATATAGCTGAAGCTCTCTCCAAACTCCGCTTTCAAATAACGTGAAGTTGCGTAGTGTTTATTGCTCCTTCTTTTGCATTTTCGCTGCATCTAACGCCGCAACCCATGTGGCGGTGGCCACGAAAGTTCATCTAGTACGGAGAAGTTGTGCCAGTCAAAGCGATCTGCTGCGCGTCGCTGGCGGTATCGTTTACAACTAACGTGCCGGTGTAGGTCATTTTGTTGCGCGAGATAGGCGCGCCAAAGCTGACTTGAAGCGTGCAAGACTGCCCAGGCTCGATCTGTCCCGGGCATTTGCTGGTTACAGAAAAAACGGGGTTAGAGACAGTCGCACCATGGAAATAGAGTGTGGAACTGCCCGTGTTCGTGAGCGTCGCGTACCGCGGAGGTGTGCAACCGCCGACGAGTAGGTGCGGTGGAGTACAAGAGAACCCCATTGTATTGGGAACGAGGGTCGCCGTAGTTGGCATGGCGCCAATCCCGGTGAGAGTGATGTTTTGTGGGCTGCCGGACGCGTCGTCGGTGACGGTGAGCGTGCCCGTTACGTTGCCCGCGGCAGTGGGAGTGAACGTTATATTGATGATGCAGTTGGCGAGTGGCGCAAGACTGGCGGGGCAGGATTGCGACTCTGCGAAACTGGCGCTGACCGCGATATTGCTGATGTTGACGGGGATGGTGCCGTAGTTGGTGAGGGTCACGGGCATTGAGGAACTTGTGGTGTTGAGCAGCTGTCCGGGAAAGGCCAAGGTGGCGGGTGAGAAAGAGACGTTAGCACCGGAAGCCAGCCCAATGCCGGTGAGCGCTGCTGTCTGCGGGCTTCCCGCACTGTTGTCAGCCACGCTGACAGCGGCACTGAGAGGGCCTTCCTGCGTGGGGGAAAAAGTCACAGTAATGTTGCAGCTGGCGCCGCCCGCCAGGCTCGAGGGGCACGTGTTGGTCTCGTGAAAATCGCCGGCGTTGGTTCCTGTGATGCTGATGCCTGCGATGTCCAGTGTGAGATCACCTGTATTGGTCAGAGTGAGCGTTTGTGCCGCGCTGGCGCTTCCCACCACCTGGTTATTGAAACTCACGCTTAGCGGCGAAAGCGTTACGGTCGTGGTTTGCAGAAGTACGGAAACGCCCGGTCCATAAAAATCAGCGACGGCAACGTCCAGCCTCCCGTCACCATTGAAATCTCCCACGGCCACGGCCGACTCAGACTGCTGTGCATTACTGCTGAACGTCGCCGGTGACTGGAAGGTACCGTCTCCATTGCCTAGGAGGATGCTGACAGAGCCGTTGCTTAAGCTGAAGGCCACGAGGTCCGGTTTGCCGTCGCCATTGAAGTCTCCCAACGCAATGGAGATCGGAGCAATCCCAACATCATAAGTAACAGCAGACCGAAACGTGCCATCGCCGTTGCCCAGAAAGATGCGTGCGCTATTGCTGTTGTCTGCTACCGCCAAATCCAGCTTGCCGTCTCCGTTAAAGTCACCTACGGTTACACCTACAGGGCTCATCACCCCGGCGTTGTTGATCGCGGCCTGAAACGTTCCGTCACCATTACCCAGCAGTACGTTGACGCTGCCGTTGTTGTTACCACTGACGGGGACCACGAGGTCCAGCTTGCCATCGCCGTTGAAATCGCCAACAGCAACAGCTTGGGGTAGGTTGCCAACTGGAAAATCCAGGGCGCTTTGAAACGTCCCTTCACCGTTGCCCAACAGTACACTCACTGTATTGCTCGCCATGTTGGTCACCACGATATCGAGCTTGCCGTCGGCGTTGAAATCCGCGACAGCCAGCCTGCGGGGACTCATTTGGGTGCCGAAGTTCGAGGCAGCCTGGAATGTGCCGTCACCATTTCCCAAGAGCACGCTGATGTTGTTGCTGTCGGTGTTTACTACGGCCAGATCCAGCTTCCCATCGCCGTTGAAATCACCGACGGCTACGGCAACGGGGCTCTGGTCCGCCGCGTAATTCACTGGCGCTTGAAATGTTCCGTCGCCCTTGCCTAAGAGCACGCTAACATTTCCGCTGAGGCTGCCGGCGCCCTGGTTCGTCACTGCCAGGTCTAACTTGCCGTCACCGTTGAAATCACCAACCGCAACTGAAGAAGGAAGCGAGTCCGCGGCGAAGTCGGAGAGGCCTAGCGTGACGGATGTTGCGGAAAGAGTCGAGACAAAGAAGACCTCATTCGACGCACCACCACCGGGCGCCGGATTCGTGACCGTGATTGCGGCCGTCCCGGAACTCGCAAGATCGCTCGCCTCAATGGCCATATTCAGTTGCGATTTATTGACGAAGGTTGTGGTGCGCGGTTTCCCGTTCCAGTTCACCACCGATGTCGGCACGAAGCCGGTGCCATTTACGGTTAGGGGGAACGCGGCGGTGCCAGGAACTGTGGCGTCGGGGCTTACGGGTTGATTGACGAAGGGCACGGGACTCTCCGCTCTCAATGCAGCAACTACGATAGGGCTCGAAGTGCCGGTGATCGACGCCGTTGCCGTATCGGCGGCCGTGATCTGTTGGCCGCCCATAGTTTTGAGTGAAACGGTGAAGCTGGAACTGCCATTGATCAGTGTCGAATTCGTAGGCAAAACCGCTTGGCCATCCGTGCTGGTAAATTGGACAGTTCCTGCGTAGGTCGTCACAAGGCTATTCGCGGAGTCCAGCGCGCTCACCGTGACGGTAAACGCAGTGCCGATAGTGGCGGTAGCCGGCGCGACTACCGAGAAGTGGGTCACGTTCGGATCAATGACGCTGACGGAGTTCGATGTGCCCGTGATCGAAGCCGAGACCGTGTCCGTTACACTGATGGATTGTCCTCCGGCTGTCTTCAACGTCACCGAGAAAGTCTTGGTCCCCTTGCCCAACTGCGAATCCGCCGGCAAAACGGCCTGGCTGTCGGTGCTCGTAAAGTGCACGGTGCCCGTATAACTGGTCACTGTCTGACCCGAGGCGCCTAGCGCTGTCACTGTGACCTGGAAGGGAACGCCGACAATAGCGGGACTGGGAGCGTTTATGGACAACTGGGTTACGGTGAGAGGAGGGGGCGTGGTATTCCCGGAACCGCACGCGTTGAGGAACCGCAGACAAACAACAAGAATGAGAACCAGCGATGTTCGATTCACGACGCCTCCTCGCACCGACCAATCAACCAAGGCTTTTCGGAAGTACCGAAGTCGTTGCCACTTATTCCTGAGCTAGGCGAAAACGAACTACGCTGACCGCCAAGAGATCGCGTCTACGGCTTAGACTCGCGTCCTATAAACCTTCGCCAGTTCACAACGCTGCTACGCTTTGCGTTTTGCGCATTTAGCGAAAGGTCGGGGGAATGCGAAACAGACACGCTCCCCCTTTGCAAGATTGCGGAGCAGTCTTCTGCTTCAGGATCACACGGGACCAGCAGCACGAGGTGGCCGAGATCGGCGTCGTCGTTGGCCGTAAACCCGAGTGGCGCGGCTTTTGCCAGAATGTCGTCGCGGTCGTTTATATTGAAAGCGTTCGTGAGCTGATAACCGGAGCCCGGAGCGATGGCGGTGTTCAAGTCCACGATGCCGGTCTAGACGTCGAGTGCCTTCGCCTACTCACTCATGCGTAGGACTGGGCGGAAATCGAACAAGGGCTGGTGTAATTTCGGAGGTAGCGCGCCCGTGAGGGTTTTGTCGGAGACATATGGGGGTATAATCCAGCCAAGCTCACGCAGGTAAAGCTGCAACCCGGTAATCATGTCTGAAACACACGAAGTGACCCTGCTGCTGGCGGAATGGGCGAAGGGCAATCAAAAAGCCCTGGAGGAGCTCACGCCACTGGTCTACCGGGAACTCCGGCAACTCGCCGCCAGTTACTTGCGAAGAGAACGCCGAGGCCACACGCTGCAGCCCACCGCGTTGGTTCATGAGGCGTATGTCCGGTTGGTGGATCAGAGCAACCCGAATTGGCAGAACCGTTCCCATTTTTATGGCGTGGCCGCGCGTCTGATGCGCCAGATCCTGGTGGATCACGCGCGGCGTAAGCGGGCCGGAAAGCGTGCGGGGGTGCAGGTGCCGCTGGAGCAAGCGGTCAGTTTTGAGCGCGGCCGCGGCCGAGACCTCATTGCGCTGGACGCCGGCCTGGACGCTCTTGAGAAGATTGATCCGCGCAAGTGCAAAGCCGTGGAGCTGCACTATTTTGGTGGGCTTTCCACGGAGGAAATTGCCCAAGTGCTGGACGTCTCCGCCATGACCGTGCGCCGCGATTTGCGAATGGCGGAAGCGTGGCTTCATCACGAGATGCAGGCGGGGTAGGTGTGTCTTGAATCCTGAACGTTGGGCGCAGATTGAGGAGTTGTTCCATCGCGCGGCCGAGTGCGATCCACAACAACGCACCAGCCTGTTGGATGGGGCCTGCAACGGTGATGCAGAGCTGCGACGAGCCGTCGAAGACTTGCTCGCCAGCGAAGAGAGCGCCCGTCATGACATGCAGGCCGCGGTGCGCAGCGGACTCTCCGCCGTAACGTTTCCGCTAGTGGGAGAAACTGTCTCGCACTACCAAATTTTGGACGGGCTGGGTGGCGGGGGGATGGGCTTGGTATACCGGGCTGAGGATATCAAGCTTGGCCGTCAGGTGGCTTTGAAATTTCTTCCCGAAGAGTCAGCCAAGGACCCGGCAGCACTCGGACGTTTTGAACGTGAGGCCCGCTCAGCTTCGGCCCTCGAACATCCTAATATTTGTCCGATCTCGATTCTCGCGGGGGGAGCAACTTGGTTCTTACACTGGCGCTCCTCGCCTGCCTTGCCGGAGGTTAAATTTCGGCAACTCACCATCAATTCCTCCGACAATGCAGTTCGATCTGGTTCCATTTCCCCCGACGGCAAATACCTCGCGTATGTAGACAAGCAGGGAATGCATATCAAGGACTTGCAGAGCGGCGCCACACAGACTCTCTCGCCTGAAGCTCTTCTGAAGGAGAGTGTCGCCTGGGAGATTCAGGATGCCGCATGGCTTCCCGACAGTACCAGGTTCATCGTAAACGGTCATCCAGCCAGCGAGGTGCGCGATGCCTGGTCAACAGCGACGACAAATATCTGGTCGTTTTCCAGGTTGGGATCACCGCCGCGGAACCTTCGAGAAAGTGCCTGGTCTTGGGCGGTTCTCCCGGACGGCTCAATATCGTTTGGAACGAACAAAGAGCACGAAAGCTGGTCCATGGGACCAAACGGAGAGGGGCCACACAAACTGTTTGACGCGGCCCCGAACACTCAAGTTGCTGGACCTCTTGCCCAGAGTTCCGCGGACCCACAAATCATTTTGTATGCGCAGCACGATGCTTCGGGTGATTCGGTCCTGGCCCGCGATCTACGTGGCGGGCCTGCAACCACAATATTCGGGCCCAAAGAAACAAAACAAATACCTGGCGGTTTGGCGTGGCTCCCCGACGGCCGCCTGATTTACCAGGCTGCTGATCACGTTCAGGGATACCCATCCGTTGAGGACACCTGTAACTTCTGGACGCTCCGTCTGGACCTGCATACCGGTAAGCCGCTCGCAAAACCGCAGCGTTTAACGAACTGGACCGGATTTTGTTCCGGCGGAATGAACGTTTCTGCGGATGGCAAGCACGTCGCTTTCTTGAAGTTGTCGCCCGGTCTCGGCACAGCGTATGTCGCGGAACTCGATGCCGGAGGGACGCGAATCTTGAATTCTCGGCATTTCACCTTTGAAGAAGCGGACGATGCCATTACCGACTGGACCGCCGACAGCAAGGCCGTCATTCTAGTTTCCAATCGCGCAGACCACTACGAACTTTATAAACAATCTCTTGCATCTGATACGCCTCAACTCCTGGCCAGCATCCCAAATGGCGCAGACGAGCAGGCCAACGTAAGCCCGGACGGGAGATGGATCATCACGCAAACGTATCCGTTGTCCAACCCGGCGGAGCTCAATCCGATTTCGCGAGTGCCGATTAACGGTGGTCCGCCGGAATTGATACTCAAGGCTCCTGAGTTGCTCACAACTTTTTCTTGCGCACGGCCGCCTTCCAACCGCTGTGTCCTGGCAGATCTGGATGAGGGCAATAGACGCTTGGTCGTTTCGAACTTCGACCCGCTCCAAGGACGTGGTGCGGAGCTTGCTCGTTTTGACTTCGATTCTCAGTTCGACTGGAAGCTGAACAATGCAGTCTGGAATCTTTCTCAGGACGGCACCCGCTTTGCTGTCAGCCGTGGGCCAGCTGGGCCCATCCAGGTCTATTCGTTCAAGGACAAATCCACTCAGTTGATTCAGCCCAAAAGCAGGATCGATATGTTAAATCTGGCTTGGGCGGCAGACGGAAAGACATTCTACTTCTCGAATCGCATCAAGGACGGCATGGAACTCCTGCATATGGACCTGCAGGGCAACACCAAAGTCTTGTGGAAAAACAACGCCCGGACTTTTTGCGTGCCTTCACCTAGTGGCCGGTACCTGGCTATCTGCGACGTCAAACAGAGCGCGAACATGTGGGTGATGGAAAATTTCTGAGGACGCAGAATCCGAAGGACGAATCCGCTCTTGTGTTCTCCATCGTCAGAACCACAGCTGTGCCTTCACCTGAATCATGCGCCCGGAGACGTTGGCGTTGAGACCAGATCCCAGAACGCTGGTTGGAGGCTGTTCCTCGTAGAAGATGCGGCCAAAAGTTACATCTGAACTTGAACTATCGGGAAATCCGAAGTTGGCGTGATTGAAAAGATTGAAGAACTGCAGGCCGATCGTAAATACGCCATTTTCCCAACGCGGGATCGTCGTACTTTTCATGATTGCAAAGTCTGTGGTGACGTAGCCGGGACTGCGAAACCTGTTGCGCTCTTGCGCGAACGTGACGCTCGAACCAGTGCAGGGACCATTCGGTCCGGGTAGTTTGCCGGTGTTGAATCCCGTCTCACAACCCGACTGCACAAACAAAGCCTCGGGATTCGGCGATCCGTTCGCGAGCGTCTGCGCCGGCAGACACGGCGCCGGCGAGGACGGAATCACCGCTCCTTTGCCGCAGGGCGGTGGCGAGCGGAGTGGAGCCACAGGAACGGAATAAATCGGTCCATAAATATTGTCGGCCTGCAGTAGGCCCGACTGCCCAAAGTCAATTACCGTGTATGGAAGCCCGGTGCGGGCAAAGACGGTGCCGGACACTTGCCATTCGTTCACCAACCATTGCGGACCACGATTGCGCAGGGCTTTTTGCAATGGAACCTTCCACACATAGTTGGCATTGATCGAGTGGCGGACGTCGTAATCCGCTGCTCCATAGCTTCCGCGAAGATTGTTGCCATCCTGCGGGAAGAGTGAACTTCCGAAAGCAAATTGTCCGATGCCACCGTTGGAAACCTCGTCGAGCGCGTGTCCGTAGGTATAGTTGACCTGCACGATACCGCTGCCCCACCCGGCAATTCGTTTTTCGAACGAGACCACCACTCCGTTGTAATTGGAAATCGTCGCGGATTGATATTGGGTCACCTGACCAAACCGAGTGTCATAACAAGGCTCCACTGCTGGACTGCCGCACGGCTCCGATGGAAAGCGGCCGAAATCGTGCCCGTTCGCGTTCACATCCTGAACGAACTCGTGGATGCCATGATTTCCAAAATAGCCGACAGTCAAGGACGTTGAAGCGCCAAAATTTTGTTGCAACTGCAAGCTCCATTTCTGGTATTGCGGCGAGTGTATCGTATTGGGCAGTGCCTGAATGGCGGGCGGAGTGAAGCCGGGAACTGTAGCCTGGAGGCCTGCGAGCGTTTCCCCCGAAGCAAAGCCTTCCGCAAACGCCGAATTGGAAGCGACCGCAATCTGGGAAAGGCTATTGGCTTCTGCGGGGGCGAGCTTGTATCCGGTGATGGTGTACGAATTCAGAAGCGGCGGATTGTAAGCAAAGGTGGCGCCAAGGATTCCGGGAACTGGATCGTGAAAGATGCCAATGCCGCCACGCAGGACGGTGTTGTGCGCCACGCCGAAAGGCTGCCAGGCAAAACTGAAACGCGGCGACCAGATGAGGTTGTCGGTATTCGGAAAAGCCTGTTTCAGATTCGTGAGAATCACCTGATTGTAAGCTTGATTCACATCGTGATTGATGGAATCGAACTTCCCAGCGAGCCGCGCAAAGCAACGACTTTGACAAACTGGATTGGATTGATGTTCAAGCCGCATCGCGAGCGTAAAAGAAAGATTGGGACGTGCATGCCACTCGTGCTGTCCGTACACACCGAGGGTATAGAAAGCGAAGCGGTTCCATCTAACCGCGGGAAAATTCTGATACAGAGTCGTGAAATCCGTACTCGGGTTGGCGGGATTTACCCCGCCGTCGAAAAACGCGTTGATCGTTTGTGGAGCAATTTGTCCGGTGCCGCTCCAGTTGTAACCACCCGACGTTATGTCCCTGCGCAGAAAGCTGATTCCCAGACCATATTTGTGCTTGCCCGTGCTCTGCACCACATCATCCGAGATCTGGAACGACGTTGTTTTGGTGCCGGTTGGGAAGGCGTACATGAAGTTCAATCCTCCCAATGAAGAGAAAAGGAACCCGGCGTTAGCCCAGTTCAGCATCATGGGAAAGACCGACTGTGTCTGTGCCGGGTTGGCCACGCTAGTGGATTGATTTATGAAAGTCGCGCCAAGCAGGAATTGGTTCGCCGCCGTGGCACTGATCGTATGCGTTTCGCTCAGTTGCCCTTGCCACCAGGGCTGATTGGTGTAGGCGTTGAAAACCGGGCTGATTGGATCGAGGTAAGCGGCGCGCTGGCCGTGGTCGTACTGCGCGAGCAGAAACACGCGGTCGGTGGCGCTCATGTTCCAATCCACACGGCCGGACACGATCGATTCGCTTGCGGGATGGTACAAATTCTCAAAAAAATGGGTGGCGCAGGGTTCCGTGACGCCCAGTCCATTCGGATTGTTTGGGTCGTTGGGATTCGTCCAGCCGTTACAGCCGAGAGAATCGACAAAATTCCCGGGCTTAGCGGAGTTCGCGCCGGGCGTCTGGTTATAGAGTTTGAAAATCTGCTGATAGAACTTGTCGGTCGCTGACATTCCGCCGAAAATTCTGTCGATATTCTTCATCGTTGCTTCTTCAAACGCGGCGCTTGGCAAAATGACATATGTAGGGGATGGAAGCACCAGATGCAACCCCTCGGTGTCGAAAAAAAAGAACAGCTTGTCCCGGACGATGGGGCCGCCCAGTGATGCCGCCCACTGATTTGCGATATCGAAGGGACGAGGAATTCCCTGCGCGTTGTCGATCCAATCGTTGGCGTTCAGGACGCGACCGTTCCAGAAATAAGCGGCGTTTCCGTGAAACGTGTTGCTTCCGGATTTGGTCAGGTAATTGATGTTCGATCCGGCCGCGCCGCCGAATTGCGCCGAATACCCATTGCTCACCACGCTCGCTTCTTGCACCTCGTTCTGGCCCAACATCATTCCCAGAGCGCCGCTGTTGTTGATATTCGTGAAAGTATTGTTATTGTTCATCCCGTTGAGGGTGAACAAATTTGAAGTTCCCGGCATGCCTAGGATGGAAACATTCCCGAGCTAGCCGTGGCCGATCGCGTCTGTATTCATGATCGCGCCGGGCGCAATCTGTGCGATGTAGGTGAGATCGTTCCCCGGATTTGGCACATCCGAGACTTGCAGCAAGCTCATAGTCACGGAAGCATCGCCATTTTCTGTTTGCAGCAACGGCAGATCGTCCGTCACCTGCACCGTGGTGCTGCCTCCGGCCACTTCCAGAGTGAGGTTCCGCGTTCCCGATGGCCCGAGCACAACCTCTACTTCGCAGCTTTGCTCGCGAAAACCAGCATGCGATACCGTTAAGGTGTATCTCCCCGGAAGAAGGAACGAGAATTGGTACACGCCTTCCCGATTCGTTTTTGTGGATTGCCTGGTTCCCTTAGAGTTATCCCGGATCAGAACGTTCGCGCCAAGCACAACAGCACCGCTTGGGTCAGTCACCGTTCCCGTCAGGGCGCCGGAAATTGTGGTTTGCGCAGGTGAATCTTCAGGCGAACAGAAAAACAGCAGCAGGACGGAAATGAGCCGAATCATGAGTCTCAAGTGCATCACCGCCTACCCAAGATTCCACTGGAGCGAGGCTGTTCCTAAACGATCTAAAGAATAATGGCAATCCTACCTCATTCCAGGCCGTTTCGAACGATTCACAATGTCACGAAGGCACTAGAGCTACTGCAGTTTCATCCTAAGACTTCCTAAGAGATCGGGAAAAAATCCAAGCAGCAGATTTCCCATGGTTGATGGGAAAACGTCAATTGGGCAGCCCGCCACCGCTTTCTTTGTTGACAACAAAGAGGGTTAAGATTTACCAATATGGATGGAAATTTCTTAGGCTAGTAGGGTTCGAATCCCACACTCTCCGCCATTCCTTTAGAATCAGTGGGTTAGAGCCTTCCTAAATTGAAGTGTGTCCGGTAGGTCCACTCGTCGGGATTTGCCCCGTCGCGGCATAGCAACTCAGCAATTGTTCATCGCTTACTGGCCTAGTGGCCGGTACCGTATTGGGTCCGGCGTCTCCAATACATTGATGCCGACTATATTGATACCGATACATCTGATGGATAACTAACCGCAAAAGGCAGAGCATCAGAGAAAGAAACACGACATCGAGTCTCATCAGTGAGGCGGATGCCATTAAGGCAGAGCTCGAGAAAAACACTCAATCCACTTTTTACAACAGGGGCGAATGTATGGCGAAGAGTTATGACGGTTGCAGGACACCGGGGGCTGGATAATCCTGGGATGGGCAGTCAGTGTAGTTGGGGATTGTGAAGCCTATTTCCCGAGAGTGACCGTTCCATAGAGCGCCTTCAGCAAAATAATGGCTCCGCTGATGGCGATAGTGACACTGAGAAGTGTTCCAATCAGAAAATATTCCGCGAAGCGGACAGACTTGAGTTCCGGATAGCGCGCAATCGATTTCGCAGCAAGAATGAAGCCGACGGTCGCGGGAGATTGTAGGAACAAAGCGGTCAATACAAGAAATCGTTCCAGCCAGCCGATGTAGAGGCCAGCGTTAATCACTTCCTCGTGTTCCTTTGTTGTCTGCCCCTGCTCTTCCTTCCAAAGAGGACCGATGAGCGCGCGAATAAAATAGCCACCGCCAAAGATCACAAGGACATAGACAACAATCACCAGGAGAATGCTTTCCTGGAGGAAGCGAATTCGATTCAACCATAAGACAAACATTTGGAGTGATGGGTGAACAAGGAGAAACACGGCTCCGATGACAGTGATGAGATGGATTGCCTGATCGACTACGAAGGCGAGGGCATTGTCGGGTATCCGATGAGACTTGGTCAAAGAAACCTTGGCCCAGTCCACGAGTAGATGAACTAGTGAGAGGGAGACGGCAAGCAACTGAAAAGATAGGGCCGGGAGTCGGTGCGGGTCGGCGAGCGTGACGATCGCCAGGACTGCGACGTAGTGCGTAACTCCATGAATAAGATAACCGCGCCATTCGCGCCGATGTTTATTAGAGACAATCCGAGTAGTCTGAAAAACGAAGTCAGTGAGGAGATGGGCTAGGTATATCGCCAGGAAGAGGTTGTAGGTTGGATGTATCATTTCGTACAATAAAGCAATATTGTACATTCTGATGCAATCATCGAAATGCGCGCCCGAGGACGCTTTCCATGACGGCCGTTGTGTGTTCGATTTGCCAGAAGTATCCTCGTTTTAGATTACGTGAAGCAGTAGAAATATCAACGGACAAGGCTTTGGCTGTGTAGTCCACACGATTCTTAATCAGGTAGATGGCGATAGTCTCCCATTGTTTCGCGCTAATTTGTCGAAGGAGGGTGTCATGGAGACCGTAGACCAAGTTGGCAATTTCGTCGAGTTCGGAGCTATATGAACGAAAAGCGGTCAGCGTCGGATATTTCCTTGTTTCCTTGATTTGGTTGATGGCGGCTCGTGCGAATTCGAAAGCTTGACCGGCGATGCGATTTACGGGGGGGCGTATGGGCCCCTGGATCGATCCGATTCCAATTCCGATTCGCAACTGAAGAGGCTGCAGACGCCTTCTAAGATCTAGAATCAACTTGGGGATAGAGTCCACGCGGGGTGCTATTGTCTGAAATTCATCTCCTGCAGTGACTGCGTAAGGCACGCGGACGAGTTTGTCATCCAATTGCGCGATGCTGGCAATCCGAAGCTTCTCATTGAGAGAAGAACGGAGATGCGAGTGAGAGCGAGACTCGACCACATCCGCAATGAGGACGCCATGGATACGATTCTTAGTTTGCATCTTTACGTACAATAATAGGCTATTGTATGTAAATATACAAGCGTCATTGCGGCCCGTGTGGCCGGTCCCAACCATGAGGTATTCGGGGTTGCTCCATCCTTGGCTGTAGTGGCTCGATCTTCGGTATTCAGTGTCATCGCAGAAAGATTTTGCCTGTGCCCCGGGCGAAATCCGAGCGCCTCGTTCGGTCCCTAACGTTTGAGAACACAGCGGTCCCAATGCTGGAGGACATCCTAAGCCTTCCTAAGACATCGGAGCAAAACACAAATAGCAGATTTCCCATCGTTGATGGGAAAACCTCAATTTGGAGCCCCGCCTACGCTTTCTTTGTCGACACCGAAGAGGGTTAAGTTCTACCAATATCAATGGAAATTTCTTAGGTTGGTAGGGTTCGATTCTAAAGAAATCGGCAGCAAGGAAGAAGGGCATCTCGAGGGAGCCTACTACCTTTATCGCAGGAAGAATTGGATTCCGGTGTGAACCAAATGGTCGCGACGACGACACTCGACGTTTCATCCGATCCCGACGGACGCAAAGCCACGCGTGCTCCAACCAGTGGCTCACTGATTGAAGGCAATGGCGGATGCGGACTTGTTCCGAAGTCCCGCCTGGTAACTGCTACGGATGGAGGCTAGGCTAAGAGTCACTCACCTTCCGCGAATCAAATGCCTACCGGTCCTCAGGCTATAATTAGAACTAGAAATGAACCAAGAGCCCGCACTACCGCTCGCTTCAGGTCTGGAATGGGCGCATCCGCTCGTCCGCGACTGGTTCATCGGCTGCTTCGGTACGCCTACCGAACCGCAGCAAGAAGGCTGGCCTCAGATTTTGGCTGGCAAAACAACGCTGATCTCGGCTCCAACAGGATCGGGAAAAACGCTCGCGGCCTTTTTGATCTGCATCGATCGCCTGGTGCGAAAAGCGATCCGCGGTGAATTAACTGACTGCACCGAAGTCCTATATGTGTCACCGCTCAAGGCGCTGAGCAATGACATTCAGAAAAACCTGGAAATTCCTTTGGGAGAAATCCTGCAGCTCGCCGGGCAGCGCGGGATCTTGATGCCTGAGATTCGTACCGCGGTGCGCACCGGCGATACGCTCGCGCATGAGCGCCGCGCCATGCTGGCGCGTCCGCCGCATATTCTGGTAACTACTCCGGAATCTCTCTACATCCTCCTTACTGCGGCAAAGAGCCGCGAAATCCTGCGGACCATTGACTCGGTCATCGTGGCGACAAGACGCTCGCAGCGTGAGTTTGTCCGGTTTGCGCATCGACTTGGACCCACACACGAGACTGGCAGATTTGACAGTTGAGAGTATCCATCCATTAGAAATACTGGAATGGATTCGTTCGTTCCAGGTGCCTTTGATGTTGAATACGGGTTCGACGTGGTTTGCTTAACCGGAAGCCGGCTTGATGTTTGTCACACATACTTTGGCGAAGAATTTCTGACCTGCAGAGCATGGAAGAATGCAACTTTTTGGAGGAGAACTGTTATGAGATTCAAGCGCATGCATGCTCGCCGTGGCTTTGCAGTCCGCAGTCGTGTACAGCGCCGAGGATGACAACGAGAAAAAAAGGGAGAAAACCCGCAAGATGGCAGCAGAAACCCTGCAGGACTTGTATAAGGCCGAACCCCCACAGCTCAGGCGACGATCCAGAAGTCTGCCGGATACGCGGTTTTCAATAACATGGGAACAAACCTGTTATTGCTGAGTACGGCGCGCGGTGCAGGAGTAGCCGTCAACACCGAGAGCAAGCAAGAAACCTTTATGAAGATGGTTTCGGCCGGGGGCGGCCTAGGCGTCGGCGTGAAGGACTATCGAGTGATCTTTGTGTTTGAAAACTTGAAAACGATAAAGCCCTGACGCAATTCCTCGATTCCGGCTGGTAGGGTTCAGCGCAGACGGACGCCGCCAAGGCAGGCAAGTCTGGCGCAGCCTACTCGGGAGCGGTTGAGGTTGCACCGGGCGTATGCGTCTACTAGATCACCAAGAATAGCCTCGCCCTCCAGTTAACCCTGCAGGGTACGAAATACTACAAGGACGACGACCTTAATAGAAAGTAACCATGGGTCACGATAGGTCGACTAGCCCGCTGCGTGGCATCTCCGCTATGCGACTTGTTGCCCGCCGCGGCTTCCTTGCCGCGTTAGCTTGTTTGTTCCTCTCTCCCGCGTTCTCCAGGCCGGCCTTCGCGAGGTGCGAGTATGTGATCGCTGGCAAATCGTTTTGGATTCGTCTGCGCGATCCAGTCGCTTCCTACAGTTCCAAACCCGGCACGACCGTACGCGCCGTCCTGATTCAGTCGCCGGAGTGTGATTCTCGTCCGGTCTTCCCGGCTGGCCTCGAGGTCGTCGGAACAATCTCCAGAGTTCGCAAAGTCGGCCTTGGCTTGATCCACGATTCTGCGTACGTGGAAATCCAGTTCGATCATCTTTCTACGGCCGCTGGCCAGGTGCTCTCCTTCACGGCGGAAGTCGTGGAAGTGGACAACGCACGCGAAGCTGTGCGTCACGGTGTTTTCCGCGGTATTCGCGCTACCAACGCGCCGCAAGGCCGCATCACCAGCGGCCTGATTCACCTGCCCACATTCAATCCCTATACTGACGCGGGTCTGATCGTCTATCGCGCCATCACGGTGCTTCCAGAACCCGAAATTTACCTGCCACCGGGCACTGACCTGCGCCTTCGCTTGAATCTGCCTCTCTACGTTGGCGATCAGCCGGAACTACCCAGCGTCTCGTATGCTATGGATGATTATGAACGCGGCGATGTGGAAATGCTCCTGCAGGGTCAATCGGACCGCACCACAACCCGAAGTGGCAAAGTTTCAGACGTAGTTAACTTGCTTTTCGTCGGGTCTCAAGCTCAAGTCGAGCACGCGTTTACGGCCGCAGGCTGGCGTACCGCCGATGCCAACTCCAAAAACGCTTTCTTCAAGCAGTTCGGGGCCTTTTTGACATTTTCCAATTATCCCAACATGCCTGTCTCGCGCCAGTTGCTCTCCGGCCAGCTGCAGGACTTGGCTTGGCAGAAGAGTTTCAATAGTTACGGCAAGCGTGAACATCTTCGTTTGTGGTCCCAGTCAAAAACGATTCAGGGAGAACAGGCCTGGTTGAGTGCCTATACGCGTGAAACCGGCGCGGCTCTTTCCATGAGGTATCACAAGTTCATCCACCACATCGATCGCAACCTCGATGACGGCATCAACATGCTCGTGCGTGACCTTGCGCTGACGGGTTGCGTGAAATTCGTGCGCCAGCTCCCTCGCCCCAATTTGCCGAAGACCATGCTCAACTCCACCGGGGACGAAATGCACACAGATGGCAACCTTACCGTCGTTCACTTGAAAAGTTGTAGCATGCCCGTGATGCAGTACCCGCGGAATGCCCCCCTCATCCCCGTGCGCCCGCGCAGTCGCTTCGTGCGCTATCTCCGCACCCAAGTTCTCCTGTACAAGAGCGACGTCATTCGCGGAAATATCATTTACAGCGCATTCGACCTGTCACTTATGACCATTCGTTTCCTGCGTCACCGTCACTCTACTCAGAATGAGGACAGCTATGACGACTTGCCCATATCCCCCGTCTCGCCTAACACGCTCTTCCCGCAACTCACATTCACTGAGTGGCCTGGATTTCCAAACCAAGTAACTCCGTACTAGATGGGGCAGGGCTTGAGCACATGTGGGCTCCGGAGGAAGTTCCGTCAACCCGATGGGTATTTCTTGAAGCCGGTTTATTGACGCCTGATAGGTAACGATAACCTATTTATAATCGCCTACAGAAAGGAGCACGCTCGTGAATCATGCCAAGTACCAAGTATGGTGGCTGGATGTTCATCAAGCAACGATCTCCGCGACCGTTCTGGATTCCACCTAGTTGAGCTGTTGGGAAAAAGACCGGAATTACAGATCGTGGGCGAAGCGTCCGACGGACTGGAAGCGCTTGAGATGGCGGTAGAATTGCGGCTGGATTTGATTCTGCTAGACATCGGCCTCCCGAGCCTGAACGGAATCGACCGTATCGGTCATTTCGAAGCGGCCAATTTTCTACGCGATTGCCCCGGTGGAATGCGCCGGCCGAGCAATTCAGCTTCACGAATGGGCATCCGCACCGTGCGCTTTGTTCTGGCAAGTTCGGGAGAAGACTGCGCGTTTATCAGGCACTGCAGTGAGAGCTCGCACTTTTTCCTAAGGCGCTTCGGTTATTCCTGAATCTGGAGAGCTTTCGTCCATGGATTCGCTTTCAGGTCGGAGGAAGCCGAAGCACAAACGCAACTGCGAACGATGCGGGTATGGGCTTACCGCGAAACTCTGCAGGCTCGAATCTCCATTCCTTCACGACATCAATACAGGGCGCGGTAAGAGAAGCAATGTCGCGGATGGCTACAGGGTTTTCGATACGCCCCTTACTATCGACAGTCACTCGTACAATGACCGTGCCCGTGGTCACGCTGTTTGCGGGATATTGCGGGAATCTTGCAAGCACAACTTTTACCGGCTCCGGTTCCAGAGCCGGACCAGATGAGTGCTCCGTTGCAGATAGTGGGGAAAGAGGTACGTCCTGAGCTAGGGATGCAGCGGGGTTGAACGTAACAGCCACAACCGTACGTGACCGCGTCGGCTGGCCGTTCAGGACAGCTGGCTTGAACCGCCAATTTTTGACCGACTCCACTGCTGTCTCGGTCAGCGACTGAATTTCACGGATGGGGCAAACACCTTCTACCATGCCCTTTTCATCGACTGTGACTTCGAGTACGACCGTACCCACAGCAATGCTCTTCGTGGGATACGCAATATCCGTACCGGAAACGATCTTCGCAGCTTCAAACGCACCTGCGTTTGGAGGAGGCGCCCCCAACAAGTGCGGTACCAGCGATATAATCGCCGCCATCGCGGTCAAAAAGTTCCGCATGACAGCCTCCTCTCGACCCGGTGGAGCCCACCTTCTCGAAATTTAGTCTACATCCGCCCGAGAGCAATGAGAAAAGCACGCCGCCCACGAACATTGCACTCAAAACGTCTGCAAGTACCTGGGAAGTTAATCAGGCAGGTGGCGCAACATTTTCAGATCCCACCGAGTTTGATGTTGGAAATGACGAATCTCTCCGTTTCGCAATTAAAACGAAATTCGACGTCGCTTCACGGTGGTCGTGCTCGCTAACTTGAACGGGGCGGCGCCGGAGGAGATTGCGGCGGATCTGCACACCATCGCTGAGGGTGGAACCGTGGTGCTCACATCGGAGCGCAAGGTGGTGAAACTTGATCCGAAAATATTCGACAGCTATGTGGGCAGCTATCAATTGGCGGCGAACTTCATCCTGAAGATTACGCGGGAGGGCGATCGTTTCATAACCCAGGCAACCGGGCAAGGACAGGTCGAGATATTCCCCGAAGGCGATCATGATTTCTTCGCCAAGGTCGTCAACGCACAGATTACGTTTGTGACGAATAGTCAGGGACGGGCGACCGAGCTGATCCTGCATCAAGGCGTCCGCGATCAGCATGCACTTCGAGTCGAAGGGGCCGCCGCGGAGCCGAAGGGGCACAAGGAAATTCAAGTCGATCCGAAAATATTCGAGGGCTACGTCGGCAGCTATCAATTGGCGCCGAATTTTTCGATCACGATCACCCGCGAGGGGGCGCACCTGTTCGAGCAAGCCACCAGTCCGCCAAAAGTCGAAATCTTTCCGGAGAGCAATAAGGATTACTTCTTGAAAGTGGTCGACGCCCAAATCACGTTTGTAACGGATGCCCAAGGCCGCGCCACTGAGTTAATCCTGCATCAAAGTGGAGCCGACCGACACGCCAAGCGAAGGGAATGACCGCTGACCCGCATGCCTTTATGGGTCGGTAGGTACTTGGGGCTTCGACGCAGAACGCCTAGCCGAACTTTCCCACTTGGGCACATCTGATTCACTTAAGTGCTTTGGAATCAGTCAAGGCTAGGGAAAGGTCTTCACCACAAAACAGCCTCCTACCGTGCGGTTGGTACCTCGATTTCGTAGCTCTGTTTTTGTGCGACCAGGCGCGGTGGCGGCTGGCTCGGCAATTGCAATTTCAACTTCTCGATCAGCAGCTTGGTGTCCACAGAAGGCTGTGTGTAGCGCGGCAGAATCAACCATCGTTGATCGACCGTAGGAATCCACACATCAATCATTTTGATTTCCGCCAACTTCTGCAACACCGCCGTAGGCGTCAACCCTGGGGCGTGCAGCAACAGACGCTGCTTCAGCGTCACTTGTAAGCAGTAGGCCAGAAAGGCAATCAGAATGTGCGCGTCGGCGCGCTGCTCCAGTTGATGACGGATGGGGCGGATGCAAAGTTCACTTTTGAGCGATTTAAATACCGATTCGATCTGGGTCAGCTGCACGTAGCGCGTCCACAGCACGCTGGGATCTCCGGCGGTAAGGTTGGAGCGCAGCAAGTAGTGTCCGTCGCGCCATTCCGCCTCTTGCAGCTTTTTCTTATCCACACGAAACTGGAAGGTCTCCCGCGTGACCGGCTGGTCCTCCCCGGGCACCTGCAGAAGCACGAAATGGAACGAGCGGCCCGCTTGCGATTTCGCGGCGCCCACACGCATCAACAATTGGTCGCGGGAAGGAAGGTTTCGGCGCATGCCACGGAGTTTTCTGAGCAACCGAGCCAGACGCTTGCGGCGCATGGCGGTCTCTTTGGCTCTTCTTCCTTCGCTCTTGGCCAACACATAGAGTTCGCCGTCCTGCTCAAATAGTTTCACCTCCACCGAATCTCGGACCTGCTGCCAGGGCAGATCCAGCCACTTCTTTTCATACTGCTGGATCTTGCCTTTCGGTGTTCCCACCAGATAGAAAATCTCGCGTG
This sequence comes from uncultured Acidobacteriota bacterium, assembly GCA_963731155.1. Lineage (GTDB taxonomy): Bacteria > Acidobacteriota > Terriglobia > Acidiferrales > UBA7541 > Acidiferrum. The sequence goes on along the minus strand of CAVSVB010000016.1, from coordinate 190 downwards.
CCGGATCTCGCATCTCCTGCAAAATCTCTTCGGTCGGAATGCCTCTGTCCATCACCCACATGCGTTTTGCTTTCCCATAGGTCTTCGCGATGTGGTCCAGAAACCCGCGCAGCGTGGTGCGATCACTGGTATTGCCGTCCATCACTTCGTAGGCCAACGGAAAACCATCGGTGGTGATTACCAGTGCGAT
>CAVSVB010000015.1:0-126371 GCA_963731155.1 uncultured Acidobacteriota bacterium | reverse complement strand
AAACCATCGGTGGTGATTACCAGTGCGATCACCAACTGCAAACAGTCTGTCCGTTTATCGCGGCTGTGACCGTACTTGGCCTTGGGGTTCTCTTCCATCGCGCCTTCAAAATAAGTGCTCGTCAGGTCATAGAGCAGTACTTCGAATTCCGCCTTAAATAGATCGGCCCACTTCTGACGCAGCCACAGAAAGAGATCTTGCTTGTGCTCCAGCACGCGATCCAGGCAGCGATACAAGCGGTTTTTCTCCGCCACGGAGAAATCGGTCCCGAGCAACGCATCCATGGCGGTGCTCAGATACCACTGGTGATGTACACGAAACTCGCTCCCCGGATCCAGCAACTGGCTCACGACCAGTAGTTGCAATACTTTTTCCCAAGGAACTTCTTCCCGTGTTCCGGCAAGGCGAGAGTCCCAAAACTCATCGAGGCCCAGTTGGCGCCACAACTCGCATCCCAACCAGCAACTGCCGAACAGGCGAGGACACCGTAGTTCGAGGCCGCTCAGTTTAACTTGCAGACTGTCGACGGCATCGGCGGGGATCTCGCGGTCGTCGGGAAATAAACTTAAGTTCGCATACTCTTGCTGCTGTTCGACAAACACCGACAACGTCTTGCGCCATGCCGCTTGTTGTTGATCGTTAATCTCACCGAGATAGAGAACCGTTCGCTGCACCGTTTTGTCGGACGCGATGCGATGGTTTTCTACGATGCTGAAGTAGCGATGATCCTTGCCGTCTTTTATGCGATGGATACTGCGCAGGAACATGTCCACTGCAGACTGCCAGAAGTTCGCTGCCGAAGGGAAGACACTTGGTCTTCACTCTGCGCTTTTTTCAGAGCGAGGCGATGGAAACGCACGACTTAACCGCGAAAACTATGCCCAAAATACCAAAAATCGCCTGCAACTGGTCAAGTCGGGCTAGGACGTTTCGTCAACTTCGAAAAAACAAACTCTTGAAGGACACCGGCGAGAGACGTCTCACCAAGTCTGATGAGCGCCGACGAGAGGATGAACCCGGATCCGCGGCGATCGTTCGCGGGAAGGTAGGCAGCTTGCAATCCGGCACCAGCAAAACTTCCGATGACATTCGAGTAATTCGGCTGCCAGCGTCCGTTGTCCCCTTTGCATATAACCGAGCTGGCCACGGCATAGAGAATCCTGGATCGCTTGCTGCCGCTTCCTTTGTAGAAGTAGCGTGGATCCTGCTTGAGAACCGAAGGCATTACCGCACCTCCGATAAAAGTTGAGGCAAAAACGTTGCCGTAACTGGCGCCGTAGCGCTTTGCGTACCCTTGCGCTCCCTGTCCGTACGCGCCCCAGCGATCTCCGGCCTGGCCAATCCCCGCCAGGACTCCAACGCCAACAAGCGTGACCGGGTCGCTAGCCGATTTCCACGCAAGCTCAAACTTGTGCTTCGTGGTGATAGGAGCGGCATTTGGTGCGTAGCTGACATAGAAGTTCGGGATCACCCCGAACACCCGCTGCTTTTCTTGTTCCTTGATCTGCACCTCTGCAAGTTCCTCCGGCGGCAGACCAACGTGTACCTCTGTTACTTGAGTCGGGATGACCAACATAATCAGCGGAGTGACGTAGGCTTCTCCAGATTGCAGAGTGCCGGAGAACTCGTGCGACGCGAGCGCGGGCGATGAAATTGTGAGCTGGAAGGGACCGGGAGCGACATTGGAAAACGCGAATAGCCCGTCCTCGTCGGAGGTTACCTCCAGGCTCGAAGATTGGCCTTCACGCGTAAGCTTCACTACCGCTCCGGCAATGTTGGCTCCGGATTGATCAACAACCTTGCCGCTGATGCTTCCCGCTTGGTGCTCAGCGTGCTGCCCACTGGCGGAAGCCTGTGTTCCCTGTGAGTCAGCTAGTGCACTGTTCGCTGTTTGGTCCATCGGAGGCTGTTGAGACCATGCGGGAAAGGTGCAAAGCAGCACTGCCAGGCCCAGGCAAACCAGCTTTCCGAAGCCAAGAATCAGGTTCTTTTTCGCCGAACCCACTGACATTCCTTGCTTTCACTTCCGCTCTATTTAGGGCCGCCTGTTTTGGATACTGCCGAGCCGCTATGCCAGCGTAAAGGTGCGCCCTTATCGTTGGCTTCGTTGTCAACTCCTTGGTTCGTCTTCAAATTCCTCGGGCGTGGCTCTATGCATGATGCGGTCGATGCGCGTGATAGGAGGATACAGCCAAAACTGGGCAGCGAAGCCACGGGCCGTTCCCGGTTCACGCGGAGTTTTCAGCGGAGCGCTTGAGGTCCTGGCAGGACTCAGCCCATGAGTCGCGCACTTGTGCTGAAATGAGTCGGGACGCCGCCGAATTCGCCGCTGATAAACTGATCCAGGCCGGCGGCGCACGTCCTCGGATATTTCTCAGGGTACGGACGGTTCGCCATGCGGGACACTGTCACTCTTGACAGGACCTACCGCAGCGAAGGCTGCCACTCAACGAGTCTGGCTATTTTGTCAGTCCGAGTGAGCGAGCACACGTCCAACGTCCGATCAGCCCTCTGGAAATCATCATATCTGCCATGTGGATTGCGTCCGGAGGGTTTCTGGGATCACCATGGAACTTGAAACGCTGTTCCATTTCATTCCAAGTGGAAGTGCCGTTGAACTGAAGTATTCCCCAACTCATTTGCCCATTGGAATCGGTGCGCGAAATATTTCGGCCCTGAGATTCACACTGAATAAGTCTTTCGAGCGTCGAAGAGTTATGGACGGGGAAACTAAGGTCATAGCGCCAATTCTTGCCCGAAACCTCGGCTACAGGAATAGCATTGCTAGGAACTGAGATAATTCTCATCGGACGATGGACTATCACGACGATTAGCAAAGCAGTCGCAAGGTAAAGCAACGATCTGCGTACATCGACCGCGCCCGGCGATATTCGAGACCAGTGCGCCCCTTTGGCCAAGTGTTTGTCGGGCACCGGCTTGTTCTCCGGCTTAAGAATATCTCCACGAGGGAGAACCGCAAGGCAGCTTCGCGGGACGGTTAACTGGCAATTAGGACAGGCAGTCAAATTTCATCCACATCGACAGCGCGTATCGAAAACCAGAATGCACTTCTGTGAACTCGAAGCGGAAGCCGCATCCGCACTGAATCATCCCAACATCTGCACGATCTACGACATCGGTGAACAAGACGGAACAACCTTCATCGCCATGGAGCTTCTCGAGGGTGCCACGCTGAAGCACCCCATCGCCGGACGTCCGATGGAATTGGAAACCCTGCTGTACCTTGGCATCGAGATCGCCGAAGCCCTGGATGCTGCCCACGCCAAAGCCATCGTCCATCGCGACATTAAGCCGGCAAACATCTTGGTCACCAACCGTGGCCACGCCAAAATCCTCGACTTCGGATTAGCAAAGATAAACCAAAGATAAACCAAGGTGTCGATGGCGATAGCGCTTCCGCAGGACCCGCGGTCACAGCCGGTGAGGCGCTGACAAGTCCCGGAGCGGCTTTGGGCACCGTCACGTACATGTCGCCAGAACAGGTCGCGGGCAAGCCATTGGACACTCGCACCGATCTGTTTTCGTTTGGAGTCGTGCTCTACGAAATGGCCACGGGTACATTGTCCTTTCGCGGCAACACTCTGGGTTGATCTTCGACGCCATCCTGAACCGAGACCCGGTGGCGCCTGTGCGGCTCAATCCCGACCTGCCGCCAAAGCTCGAGGACCTCATCAACCGCGCCCTCGAAAAAGATCGTAACCTTCGCTATCAGCATGCCTCCGATTTGCGCGCGGCATTGCAGAGACTCAAGCGCGACACCGATTCGGGTCGGTCAGCATCCTTGCATTCCCAGGAACTGTCCGCGACTGAAACGCCCGCAGAGTAGGGTGGCGACAGAGGCGGCTTGGCTTATGGGAAACAATTTGGAAAAAGAAGAAGTATAGAAATGGAAAGAAAAAACAGAAAAATGCAAGAAAAGCCTTGACACTCACCGGCCTTCTCATAGAGGTGGACGCAAAACATCGAGTCACACCTCCGACGTCTCGAACTCTCATATCTCTTTCACCCGCTCGCCCTCTTTCAAGATTGCCAACAACCATCCAATCACCCACAATTGCTTGACCATTGCCGTGTGCGATTGAACTGAATTTCTCGGACGTTCAGCATACTCATCCGGCATCTGCGCCGGAGTGGACATGCGACGACTCACCATAGTTCTCTTGGTTCTCTCTTGTTTTTCCTGCACGGGTTGCAACGTCAAAAGCGTGGAAAACCTTCTCGGTTTGGGCGGTGGCAAAAAATCCGTTACCGTCGTCGTCGATCCCAAAACGCAAAGCGTCGTCGTTGCCACGACTCAGCAATTCACCGTCACCGTTACTGGTTCCTCTGACATGGCCGTTGCGTGGAGTGTCGGCGGCACCAATTGTTCCACCCAGGATTGCGGGGCCATTTCCGCCGCCGGACTCTACACCGCTCCCACGACCATTCCGAATCCCGCTCTCGTCGCAGTCACTGCGACAGCCAACGCCAATTCCGCGGATTTCGGCGCTGCTGCCGTTACCATCATCGCCGCACCCGCCCCTGCCTCCGCCATGCTTCGCGGCACCTACACTTTCCTACTCTCCGGCTCGGACCCCCAAGGCCCTCTTTCCATCGGCGGCGCTTTCGAAGCCGATGGTTCCGGCCAACTCCTCAACGGCGAGATCAGTCTCTGCCGCAGCGAATCCCATTGCTCCGATCAAGCCTTCGCAGGCGCCACGGCTTCCACCGACGCCAACAATGGCACGTTCGCCGTGGACATTTTTCCCGATTCCACCTTCACATTCTCTCCCGCCCCAAACAGTGTCTTCAAACTCGAACTAAACGGCTCCCACAACCTCCGCGCCTCCGGCATCCTCTGCCCCAACGCAACCTCCTCCGACAACTAACTCGCACAAATTGATGCTCGATGATGTCTTAATTCAACATGGCGTCGCGTAATCGGAAACCTCAAATCTACATGGACGTGCATGCTTCCGCCCGGTGATGAGGGTGGCGAGGCATAGAGTCGTCCAAGTGGAGAGTTCGAAGCGTAACAAACATCTGAAGCAGTATTTCCGCCTGACGATCACCTATACTGACGGCGAAACTTCCGGAAGAGTCTTCCACAAGCGCGAACAAGCTGAGAAATACGCCGCACGACAGAAGAAGTCGCCCTTCGTCAAGGAAGTCAAAGTCGAAGCATTTACGACGGAGCCCTACGCGCGGCATAAGTCAGTGACCGCTCGCGTTGGTAGCCAACTCTTGGACGACAGACTAATCGGGAGTTGATTCAGGCAAGAAGTCATTTTCTGTCACTTTTGACAGTTCCCGCCAATTTTACTTTTTGCATCAATCAACTTTCACCCTGCCAGAAGAGTCTGATATGACAAGCTCCCCAGCCGGTACAGTTGCTTCCACTCCCAAAAAGACCGCGCTCGTGGTTGCCTCTGGCGGCGATATCGATGAACTGCTCACCAGTGTTTTGGCCATCGAAGGCTGGAACATCCAACGCGCTGTCGACAATCAAAATGCTCTCGCTCTCGCCAGAACGAAGCCGTTCGACTTGATCATCACAGGGCGGAAAACTCGCGGCCCCGAGGATCTTGAGCTCCTTCGCTTAATCAGGAGTGCTCGCCCTCACCTCCGCCTGATTATTCTGACCGATGAATGGACTCCAGGAGACATCATCGCTGCCATGCGCCAAGGCGCCTTCAGTTATTTCTCGGCTCCGTTCGAGCCTTTTGCGCTCGCCGAAATGGTGCGCGCCGCCATGGCCGAACCCTGCTGGGACGACGGCATCGAAATCCTTTCCGCCACTCCCGCCTGGGTTCGCTTGGCGGCCAGATGTGATCTTCTTACCGCAAATCGCGTGGTCCAATTCCTACATGGATTCGGAGGCATTCCCGAGGCTGACAAGGACCAGATCATTTCCGCCTTCAGGGAAATTCTAATCAACGCCATGGAACATGGCGCGCATTTCGATCCCAGCCAACACGTGGAAATCTCGTTCGTCCGTTCTCGGCGCGCAATAACCTGCCGCGTCAAGGATCCCGGCCAGGGTTTCTCGATCGAAGAACTTCGCCACGCAGCCACCGGCACTTCGCTCGAGGAGTTATTCAACGAAGTGGCGGTTCGGGAAGAGAAGGGCTTGCGGCCAGGCGGCCTCGGCATTCTAATGGCAAAAAAACTCGTCGACGAACTGATCTACGATAAGAAGGGTAACGATGTGTTGCTTATCAAGTATCTGAGTCTTCCACAAAAACCTAGCACCGATGGGAATTCTGAGGAGTACATATATGAAGCACATAAGTAGGCTCGCTTCGCGGGCACTTCTCGCTTCGTTTGTTATGCCATTGGCGGAGCCTGCCATGAAATGCGCCCTGAAGATAAACCTTGCACTGCTGCTCTTGTTGTTCGCTACTCTCGCCCCGGCACAGACGTAGAACACATCGATTAAGAGAACCTCACCACCGACTTATGTGGTCACCACCCTTCCGGCCTATTGGAGCGGCGAAACCGGCCATGGCTCGGCAATCAGTAACGCCGCGGTCGCCGGGGCGTTCAGGAATCAGGATAACTACACACGCGCTGCGCTATTTTCGTTAGACGGGAAGAGTTTTCAGGATCTCGGGATTCTACCTATCGGTAACATCAGCACGGCACGAGCAGTCAACGATGTTGGCCAGGCAGTTGGCTACGCTGACAGCCAGTTATCGGTTTTCCACTGCCGTTTTGTTCTCCTACGGAGGAGCCGTAATCGAGATTCCTAGTCTTCCCGACGCATCCTCTCCGGCAGCATGATGCAGCGACAGAATTATTGGCATTTACCGAAGCTGACGCTGGTCGGATATTTTGATCCACTTAATCTGCCGCTGCTCCCGGATTGGAACCTTCGTGTCAAATCCATGGAAAGACACGATGGGCCAGGCGCTTCAGCAACTTTCGGTGGGAACCAAAACTAAAACTTCGCGGTCGGCAACAAACGCTGATACGACTTCAAAGGGTACGCTTGCATTTCAGCTCGACGCTCCCCGGAGAGTGGCGTTACTATGGAGCTCCGTAGGGGGCCTACGTTGTTAGGCTAAGAACGTGATGTGCCAGCAATTGCTCAGCTACATTGGATTGCGTGGGGATCCTTTCCACGTCTCTCCAGATCCTCGGTTTTACTGCTCCACCCCTGCACATGAATCAGCTCTAGCCGAACTCCTATTTGGCATTGTGACCCGCCAGGGCTTTCTTGTTCTTACTGGCGAAGCTGGCACCGGCAAGACCTTTCTTCTAAACCAGATCCTGGACTGGCTTCGCCAGCGTAGTCTCTCCAGTGCTTACATCTTCCATACTCACCTTGAACCAATCGGGCTGTTTCGATTCATCCTGAGCGATTTCGGCGTGCCGTGTCAGTCTAAGTCCAAAAGCGACCTTGTCAATGCTTTGCACACTTGGCTTCTTCAGCGCCATGCCGCCGGGGATCTCCCTGTGCTTATCCTTGATGAAGCCCAGGCTCTCCCCTCGCAAACTCTCGATGAACTTCGCCTGCTGCTCAATCTCGAGACTTCTCGGGGCAAGCTCCTGCAAATAATCCTCTCGGGCCAGCCGGAACTGGATGAGAAGCTGCGCCAGCCTGCCCTTCGCCAGTTGCGCCAGCGCATCATGTTCCATTCCCGCCTGCCTGTTCTTACTCAGGACGAGACGGCAGCATATATCTCCAGCCGGCTGGCCACCGCGGGTTGCATGGACTCCAGGCTCTTTCCCGATGAGGTAGTTCAGGATATCTACGCGTCATCCCGAGGCATCCCGCGAGTCGTCAATCTCCTCTGCGAGCACGCACTTATCTCCGCCTTCGCGGAGCAACAACGCGCCGTCTCCCGCGACATGATCCATCGCATTTCGGCAGACTTTGACCTTCTTGCCAGTCCTCTGACTGTGGCGGACTTGCAAGTACAGCCGCACTGTGCACGACTCGCGCCGTTTCCGGTAATCGAAAAGGCTGAGCAGCAGTCTGTGAGCGCGCCTCAGCAGAGAGGATCCAGTTCCGGCAGTAGCTACGCTTTCTGCCGTGGAATCTCCAAAGCCTGCGGCCCCCCTAGCGCAAGTTTCAAGCTCGGGCAGGTTTAACGAAATCCCCGCGTATTGGCGCAGGCATCGATCGCATTCGGCCGTGGCTGTATTTGTGCGTAATTCCGCCGCGGCCGTCCAACGTGCCCGGCACGCCTTCACTCCTTGGTTTGGCCACTATGCTCGTTCGGTTTCTCAATTCTTCATTCGTGATTACCACAACTTGTGTTCCGCGTTATCACCCTGGCCACTCCCGCTCCGAAACTTGGTTCTTTGGCTGAGGGGGCCAACGAAAAAGTCGGTAGCGAATCGCAACATTCTTGCTGCCATAGCCAGCTGGTTACGGGAGCCCATCACTCCAGGAAATATCTTCAGCAATCGTAGACCAGCACGTTCCGCCCATCCCAGGTAGTGTTTTTTGTCTTGCGTTTCCATCCGAAATGGAAACGCAGATTGGATTCGGCTCAGGTCGCTGGAAACGACCGGCAGTCCCGCGAGTGAGGCGTACGCCAGCGAAACGGGAATGGCATACGCCGCCAGCGTCAACCCCGCGACAAAATCCAGGCGCAGCCACTGCATTTGATACTGCGGAGCGCAATCAAGGACCGGCAGTGCCGAACGCAGCCGCTGGCTGAGATTTTCTGTATTTTGTAGTGATGTGAGCATAGGTCAGGCCCTTGCTTCTCAAAACACGGTCTTGAGAACGCATCATGCGCATCCTCCTCGAAGGAGAAAATCGTGAGCAAGAGAGGCAAAAGAGGAGCTGCGGTGGCAGACTTACGATCGCGCATGTTAAGTACTGCCCAAATGCTTATCTGTCGGTCGAATCACGTCCTGCTGTGACTTCTGTTACACCACCAATGCAGAGCCCGAGTCTCGGGATCTCGACGGATCATGTGCAAGGCAAACCGAGCAGAAGTAAGAATATGTGCCGTAAGCAAGCCTGCGACCTGTTCGTTTTAACAGTTCTCCAGTGGAGCGTGCGGGCCTAATGTGCACTGCGAACACCCAGGGACTTGGATCTGGTGATCCCCCAAATTTTAATGAACATCGGCGACAGGCTCCCTCCAATAGCCAAGGCTCTGGCAGCGAGCCACGCTTTGTTGGATCCAACGCAAACGGATTGACGATGGATGAGCAAAAAGTGAAAGACGGTGCTGAGCGCAAGAAATTGAAGAACAAAGCTTACCGGAAGGAGCTGCGCAAGCTTCAAGAGAAGCTGTGCTATCTGCAGCAGTGGGTGAAGTTCAAGGGACTGCGCGTCATCATCGTCTTCGAAGGACGGGACGCTGCCGGCAAGGGCGGAACAATCAGAGCGCTCACCGAAAAAGTCAGTCCGCGCGTTTTCCGGGTGGTGGCACTGCCGGCGTCGTCCGACCGCGAGAAGTCGCAAATATACATACAGCGCTACATTCAGCATTTTCCGGCCAAAGGCGAAATCGTGATTTTTGACCGGAGTTGGTACAACCGCGCCGGCGTCGAGTACGTCATGGGCTTCTGCACTCCGGAACAACACGCTCGTTTCCTCGAGATCTGCCCCGAAGTCGAGCAATTCATCGTGGACGGCGGAATCCAACTCATCAAGATCTGGCTTGAGTCTAGTGACAAGGAGCAGAAGCGCCGGTTTGAAGCGCGCATCGACGATCCGCTCCGCCAGTGGAAGCTCAGTCCGATAGATCTGCCGTCGCGTAAGCGCTGGTTCGATTACTCCCGCGCCCGGGACATGATGCTCAAGGCCACCGACACCAAGAACGCGCCGTGGTACATCCTGCGTTCCGACGACAAGAAGCGCGCGCGGCTGAACTGTCTCGCCCACATTCTTAAGCTGATCCCGTACAAGAAGCTGCCGCACGAGAAGGTGAAGCTGACAGAGCGCTCGATGAAACACGCCTACGATGACCAGAAGTCGCTCCAAGGCCGAAAGTTCGTGGCGGAGAAGTACTAATTCTTATGAAAGCCGAGCTCCAACGATGGTTGTGGTTGGTGACCGTGTTGCCAGCCGGCACCGTGTTTGCCGCGGAGCCGGAACACGGCCTGCCGCAGAACGCCGTCAAAATCGAACACTGGGGCGGCTTCATTACCAATTCGATGGTCGTCAGCTGGGTTGTCGCCATCCTCTTGATCATCTTCGCCAGAGTCGCGACGCGAGACATGAAGGGTCTTCCCGGCGGGGCTCAGAACCTACTGGAATGGCTGGTCGAAAGTCTGTACGACTTTTTGGAGAAAATCATTGGGCCGCACCTGGTCAAGCGGACGTTTTGGTTTCTGGCGACGATCTTCATTTTCATTTTATCAGCAAATTGGTTAGGCCTCATTCCAGGAGTTGGCACGATTGGATGGGGACAGCGGACTCCACAGGGCTTCGTGGTGGACCAACCGCTATTCCGCGGCGCGAATGCCGACCTGAACCTGCCGCTCGCCATGGCCATTATTTTTTTCGCTTGTTGGATCGTCTGGGCGTTGCAGGAAGTCGGACCCATCGGATTCGCGAAGGAATTGTTTGCGCCGAAAGGTGAGACCACCGGGCTTTTGAAACTTCTGATGATAGTCGTGTTTTTTGCGTGCGGCTGCCTGGAGATCATCTCCATTCTCTTCCGTCCGGTCTCCCTGAGTTTTCGTCTCTACGGCAACATTTTTGCCGGAGAGAACATGCTGGAGACCATGGCTCGGCTGAAGCCGGGCTTCGGCTGGTTGTTGCCCATCCCGTTTTATTTCATGGAATTGTTGGTGGGCTTGGTGCAGGCGCTGGTTTTCATGCTGTTATGCGCCGTGTTCACGCTGCTGATCTGTCAACACGAAGAAGTCGCGCTGGCGGCAGAACCCAGGACTGAACACTGAATTCCGCCAGTTTGACCGTGTTCCATCGCGGGGGCCGGCGAGAAAGCAAAGGAAGGTACGGCATATGGTCGCAACCATGTTGGCGGCGGAGTTAGGCGGAAATCTCACCGTGGGTTTGGCAGCGTTGGGCGCGGCACTGGGCGTGGGGTTGATCGGCATGAAAGCTTCGGAAGCGGTGGGACGCAATCCTGGCGCCTCCACGAAAATTTTGGTCCAGGCGATTCTGGCCATCGCCTTCGCGGAAGCGATCGTATTCTACGCCTTGTTTCTCGCGAAATAGCAACTACCGGAGGGCGCAGCACTATGAATATATTTATTTTGTTGGCCGCCGCCGAAAACGAAGGCCAAGTCGCGCAGATCGCCCGAACCTTCGGCGTGGACTGGCAGCATTTGGGTGCGCAGATCATCAGCTTCTCCATCGTGTGCGCCGTCCTTTACAAGTTCGCTTACCGGCGCATACTCGCGATGCTGGAACAGCGGCGTGAACAAATCGCGCTAGGCATTGCCAACGCCGAAAAGATCAAGGCGGAGTTGGACAAGACCGAAACCCAGCGCCAGGAAGTGCTGGCGCTGGCCCACTCCCAAGGTGCCAGATTCATCGCCGAAGCCCGGGCCGCGGCGGCCCGCGTGCAGAACGAAGAAACCAAAAAGGCCATTGCCGCTGCCGAACAGATCATGGTCAAGGCGCACGAAGCTGCCGCGCAGGATCACGACCGCATGCTCGCCGAACTCAAACGCGAAGTCGGTAAGTTGGTGGTACAGGCCACGGCCACGGTCACCGGCAAGATTCTGACCGCAGAAGACCAGCGACGTCTGGCCGAGAGCACTTCCAGACAGTTCGCGGTGTAACGATGAAGATCACCAAACGAGCCAAACGCGAAGCCAAACACCTCTGCCGCGTTTGTTTGGTGAAGGGTTTGCTCGATGAGGGTCGTGTCAGGCAAGTCGTGGAGCACCTCGTCGCGTCCGGCGAACGGAATTCCCCGTCGATCCTGGGGCATTTTCTGCGGTTGGTGAAACTCGACTGTGCGCGGCACACGGCTGCCATCGAGAGCGCCACCTCTTTACCGGCCGATTTACGGACTGTCATCCAGAACGGCTTGGAGCACCGTTACGGACCGGGGTTGACCATCACGTTCGCCCAGCGCCCGGAGTTGATTGGCGGGATGCGGATTCAAGTGGGGTGCGATGTCTATGACGGCAGTGTGCGGGCCGGACTGCAAGTTTTGGAGAAGAGTTTTTAAGCAAGGTGACTATGGCAAACCTACTAAAAGAAATTGAAGCGCAAATAGCGGGTTCGAAGGCGACAACAGCGAAACAAAACGTGGGCGTCATCCGCGAGATTGGTGACGGTGTCGCCAAGATCGAGGGCCTGACCGACGCCATGCTCAACGAGATGATCGATCTCGGCAACGGTGTTATCGGCCTGGCATTGAATCTCGACGAGACCGAAGTCGGCGTCGTCATTCTCGGCGACTACACGCTACTCAAAGAGGGCGATCGAAGCCCGCACCACCGGCAAGCTTTTGCAAGTTCCCGTTGGCAAGGGCTTGCTGGGTCGCGTCGTGAACGTTCTCGGCGAACCGGTCGATGGCAAAGGGCCGATCAAGAGCGACAAGACCTATCCGGTGGAAAAAATCGCTCCCGGCATTATCCGCCGCCGCTCAGTCAGCCAGCCGGTGCAGACCGGCATCATGCCCATTGATGCGATGATTCCGATTGGCCGCGGCCAGCGCGAATTGATCATTGGTGACCGTGCGACCGGTAAGACCACGATCTGCATCGACACCATCATCAGTCAGGCGCGGCTGAATAAAGCCGCCGAAGTGGCCGGCGACAACGACTATCGGCCGCTCTACTGCATCTACGTCGCGATCGGCCAGAAGCAGTCCACCATCGCGCGGGTCATCGCAGTTCTCGAAGAAGCCGGCGCCATGCCGTACACGATCATTGTGGCCTCCCCGGCCTCGGACTCCGCCGCCAACCAGTATCTCGCGCCGTTTGCGGGCGCAGCCATGGGCGAGTGGTTCATGGATAACGGCATGGACGCGTTGATTGTTTACGACGACCTGTCCAAGCAAGCAGTGGCCTACCGACAGGTGTCGCTCTTGTTGAAGCGGCCGTCGGGGCGCGAGGCGTTTCCCGGCGATGTGTTTTACCTGCACAGCCGGTTGCTCGAACGTGCTGCGCGAGTCGGTGAGAAGTATGGCAACGGCTCCCTCACGGCGATGCCCATTATCGAAACGCAGTCTGGCGACGTTTCGGCGTACATTCCGACCAACGTCATCTCGATTACTGACGGACAGATTTTTTTGGAAACTGATTTGTTCTATCAGGGTGTGCGGCCGGCGATCAACGTCGGCATCTCGGTCTCGCGCGTCGGCTCGGCGGCGCAGCTCAAGGCCATGAAGCAAGTCGCCGGGAAACTCAAAGGCGAGCTTGCCCAGTTCCGAGAACTGGCGGCGTTCGCGCAGTTCGGCTCGGACCTGGACGCCAAGACACAGGCGCAGATCGATCGCGGCAAACGCATCATGGAGATCTTCAAGCAAGCGCAGTACAACCCGATTCCCGTGGAGATCCAAGTGGTAGTGATCTGGACCGTGCAGAACGGTTACGTAGATCAGGTGCCCGTGGTGCGGGTCAAGGAGTTCCAGAACAAGCTGACGGAATACTTCACCACGCGCAAAAGCCAGTTGCTCAGCAAGATCGGTCGGGAAAAGGCGTTCAACGACGAGTTGAAGGCCGAGTTGAAGTCGGCCACCGAAGAATTCATGCAGACATGGCAATAAACACTGACTGGTGAAACATGCTCAGCCCCCGTGAACTTCGCCGACGCATCAAGTCGATCAGCAGCACCTCGCAGATCACCCGTGCGATGCAAATGGTGGCGGCGTCGAAAATGCGCAAGGCGCAACAGGCTACGCTGATGACGCGGCCGTTCGCGCGGCTGCTCTATCGCATCCAGCGGCGCGCCACCACTGCCTCCTGTGAGTTCATCCATCCGCTGTTGGAAGTGCGTGAAGTTCGCAAGCGCGCGGTGATCCTCATCGGCACGGACAAAGGGTTGTGCGGGGCGCTGAACACCAACCTGTTTCGCGAGGCTGCCCGGTTTGATCCGGCGACCACCGTGTTCATTACGGCCGGGAAGCGGGAGTCGCAGTTCATAGCACGAACCCACCGCCAGTTGGCGGCGGAGTTTACCTTTACGGACTCCCCGCGAATGGACGAAGCCCGGCCGATTGCCAACTTTGCTCGCGACCTGTTTTTGAAGGGCGAGGTGGATGAGGTGAAGGTCGTCGCCACACTATTCATCAACACGCTGACACAAAGGGCCGGAGTGGTGGAGTTTCTTCCAATTGGCGAAATCAAGGGGATGAAAATTCCTGGTGTGGAATCCGAGGGGGACTTGGCCTCCGACACGAACGAGGTTCTCTTTGAGCCTAGCCCGGAGACGGTTCTTTCCTATCTCTTGGGGCATTACCTCAACATCTTCATCTACCGGGTCCTGTTGGAAGCCAAGGCCAGTGAACAAAGCGCCCGCATGGTGGCGATGAAGAACGCCACCGATAGTGCCAGCAGCCTCACCGAAGAGCTGACCCTCGAATACAACAAGCTGCGCCAGGGCAATATCACCAAGGAACTGCTCGAAATTGCCGGGGGGCAGCTCGGAAATGATTAGCGAAAGAGTGCCACATGAATAAAGGCAAAATTGTGCAAGTCGTTGGTCCGGTCGTGGATGTCGAATTCACGGAAGAACTGCCGGACATCTACAGCGCGTTGACGGTCGAATTTAAAGTCGAGAACGAGCCGTTCAATCTGACACTCGAAGTGCAGCAGCACCTCGGTGATCATTGGGTCCGCACTGTCTCCATGTCCGGCACCGAAGGCCTCAAACGCGGCTACGAAGTCATCGACACCGGAGCGCCCATTTCGGTCCCCGTCGGAGAAGGAGTGATGGGGCGGATTTTCGATGTGTGCGGCAACCCCGTCGACGAACGCGGGCCGGTCATGGCGGAAAAGCGTTACCCGATCCACCGCCCGGCGCCCAAGCTCGTGGACCAATCGCCCTCACCGCAAGTTCTCCCCACAGGCATCAAGGTCATCGACTTGATTTGCCCTTTCCTGAAAGGCGGCAAGGTCGGCGCATTCGGCGGTGCCGGCACGGGCAAGACGGTCATCATCATGGAGCTGATCAACAACATCGCCAAGCTCCACGGTGGCGTGTCGGTGTTCGCCGGCGTTGGTGAGCGGACTCGCGAAGGCAATGATCTCTACAAGGAAATGTCCGAGGCCGGCGTCATCAAGCAAGACAATCTGAGCGCTTCGAGGATCGCTCTGGTATATGGCCAGATGAACGAGCCGCCCGGCGCGCGCCTCCGCGTCGCCCTGTCCGGCCTGGCCATGACCGAGTATTTCCGAGACGAGAAGAATCAGGATGTGCTGCTGTTCATCGACAACATCTTCCGGTTTTCTCAGGCCGGCTCTGAAGTGTCGGCCTTGCTCGGCCGCACTGCGAGCGCCGTCGGTTACCAGCCAACTCTGGCTGCTGAAATGGGCGTGCTCCAGGAACGGATTACCTCAACCAAGAAGGGCTCCATCACCTCGTTCCAGGCAGTGTACGTACCCGCCGACGATCTGACTGATCCGGCCCCGGCCACCACGTTCGCGCACTTGGACGCGACCATCGTCTTGGAACGGTCGATCGCGGAGTTGGGTATCTACCCGGCGGTTGATCCGCTGGCCTCGACCTCCCGGGCGCTCGCGCCGGAAATTGTCGGCCAGGAGCACTACGATGTCGCGCTTGGCGTGCAGCGCGTGCTCCAGCGCTACAAGGATCTGCAAGACATCATCGCGATTCTCGGGATGGACGAACTTTCACCCGAGGACAAGACCGCGGTGTTGCGCGCCCGCAAGATTCAGCGCTTCCTGAGCCAGCCCTTCACCGTGGCCACCGTGTTTAGCGGCCTCGAGGGTAAACAAGTCCCGGTGGCCGATACGGTGCGCGGCTTCAAGGAGATTCTCGACGGCAAACACGACTCCGTACCAGAGGGCGACTTCTACATGAAGGGCGGGATCGACGAAGTCAGATCGAATTGAACATGGCCGACACGTTGAAGCTCGAAATCGTCACCCCAGAAGGCCCTGCGTACTCCCAAGATGTGGAGATGGTCACCTTGCCGGGCGTGGCCGGCCAGTTCGGGGTGTATCCACAGCACGTTCCCCTGATGGCACAGATGGAGCCGGGCGAAATCATCGTGCGTAAAGACGGCCACGACACTTTCTTCGCGACCGGAGTGGGACTCATCGAAGTCACAGCCACCAGTGTCGCGATCCTCACCGATCTGGCGGTGCAAGCCGACAAGATTGACGAAGCCAAGGCCGAAGAAGCGCGACGACGCGCCGAGGCTCGGCTCAAAGAAAAACTCGCCGACGAAGAAGTGGCCTCCATCAACGCATCGTTGGCTCGTTCTCTGGCCCAGTTGCGCGTCAAGCGCCGGCACCACAAATGAAGCACTTACTGGACCAGCATCAGCAGGCAGTCAGCAAAAGTCGTGCTTCACAGCTGAGACAGAATACTATATGCATCAACAAAACAACCGCAGATCGACCTGCGACATTCTTCGATGGTGAGTTGGGCTCTTGTTCCTGCTGGCGCGATATCGCCTTGGATTATCTGGTCATGGAATATGTTGACGGAGCGCCGATTGTCTCCCGTGAACACCCCCAGGCCCTTGCTCCGGCTAGGCCCTGCGGCTCGCCACGCAAATCGCTGCGGCGCGCGAAGCCGCGCACGCGAAAGGGATCATTCATCGCGACCTCAAACCAGCGAACATCCTTGCGACAACGGGCGGTGTGGTAAAGTTGCTGGATTTCGGACTCGCAAGGCAGAGCATTAACAGCGCAGCCGGGGACGAAACCCAATCCATAGGCGTCACTCAGGTGGGCACGATCATGGGCACTCCGGCGTGCATGTCGCCAGAGCAGGCCGAGGGCAGGACGGCGGAGCGGTGCTTTACGAAATGCTTGCCGGACGCCGCGCCTTCTCCGGAGGTTCGCCTGCGGCGACCATCGGCGCCGTCGATTCGATCGAGCTGCCCTAGGTCAACATCCACCGAGACACAACCGCTCAGACGGGCAACGGTCCCCTCCACTGCCCGCGCCACCGCCGTCGGTCGACTCGGACGGCGACGCCCCATTGCGCTGGACCTCCCGAGTTCGGTGGATCCATCAAACTTACTTCTTGGACTGGGAAATACGGGTTATGTCTCGGCCCCTGATTTTGTCGAGCGCCTCAATCGTGAATATCCCGGCTCCCAACTTCGGGGATAGTTCGCGCCCCGATCTTGACGCGCTGGAGTCAGCTCTGGTTAGCTTGTCCCAGCCCGCTTCTTGATCCACTTCTACTTTTTGTTAAGGTTGTCGTCCTTGTAGTACTTCGTCCCCTGCAGGGTCAACTGTAGGGCGAGGCCATTCTTGGTGATCTGGTAGACCCATACTCCCGGGGCAACTTCAGCCGCTCCCGAGTAAGCTCCGCCCTTCTCGCCCGCTTTGGCGGCAGCGTCCGCTTGCCCTGAACCGGACCAGCCGGAGTCCAGAAATTGTGCCAGGGCCTTATCGTTCCCGAAGACGAACACCACGACATAGTCTTTCACTCCCATGCCCACACCGGCACCGGCCGAAGCCATCTTCATGAAGGTTTCTTGCTTGCTCTTGTTGTTGACGGCCAGTCCTGAACCGCGTGCCGTGCTCAACAGCAATACGTTCACACCCATGTTGTCGAAAACGGCGTATCCCGCCGCATTCTGGATAGCTGTTTGGGCAGTGGGTTCCAGCTTGTACAAATCCTGCAAGGCCTCGGCTGCCATCTTGCGGGTTTTCCCCCTTTTTTTCTCGTTGTCATCCTCGGCGCTGTACGCAACGGCGGACAGCATGGTCAATGCGAGAGTACATGCGATGAATTTGAGTTTCATGATTGCCCTCCAAGAAGTGTTCTGGATTACGTCGAAATTCACATAAAGGCCTAAAGTTCGATATGTTTGTTGCTCTCCGCCCAATCATTTTTGACAAACATCAACACCGCTTCTTGTAAGAAGCCAGATTCATCTGCGCCGAGCAGCACGAAAAGGCAGACCGTGTTAAGCGTATAATGCATGCATCAAAGGCACCTCGGCTCAGGGATGCTTGAACTCAGTCATTCTCGCTGACCGATAGATACTGTCACCTGTCAAAAGCGCTAGAGCTTTCAGACCCCCCGCGTAGCGAACGATCGTAGTGAAGAACAAATCGGCGAATGTTACCGACCCGGACCACGGTGCGTTCCACCCTCCAGCGCCGTCGGTATCGATGCAGCTTTTGGCCGTTGAAGCGGGCGAAAAAAAGGCTTCGTAGGCGGTGTTCTGGTTTGGCAGTGCGAGCGATCGAATTGACCGCAGCATCGCTGGCATCGCGGAAAGCCGCGTACGACCAGACAAGCTCGCACGGGGTCTTTTTTTGGCTGAGCCCACTACCTTGGTACTTTTGACAGTTCCATATTTTGGCCCCCGCAGGCACGCTCTCACTCGACGTTTCGAGGACTGGTGCGAGAAAGTCGCCGGCGAAGACCTGAAAGAGCCTCTTCACCAGGCCAGTCGCGCTAGCAATCAGGGAGAATCTCGATGACAAAGAAAACCATGGCATTGCTGGTTTTGGCGAGCGCATGGGTTCTGGTTGTGCCGGCAGCGCATGCGCAGGCGGCGGGCAGCAATGATAGCCAGACTGTAACCGATCAGTATGTTAAGTTGCTACGCCAGGATGTTCGGTCGCAAAAGAAGCAGTTGATCGCGGCGAATTTGAAACTGACGGATGTGGAAGCCACGAAGTTCTGGCCGGTATACGAACAGTACAGTGCGGAGATGACGAAAATCGGTGATCAGAAGTATGAGTTAATCAAGGAGTACGACCAGAAATTCGGCTCACTGACGGATGAGCAGGCACAGAGCCTGACGAATCGATCGTTGGCGCTGGATGAAGCTGTCGCGCAACTGCGAATCAAGTATGTGCCGATCATCAATAAGGTACTGCCGGGCGCGAAGACAGCTACCTTCTTTCAACTGGACCGTCGCATCACCGAGCTAATCGATCTACAGGTGGCGTCACAAATTCCTCTGGTGCAGGAACAGCACTAGTTTTGGATCCCTGGAAACACGTGATGCCGTGATGATAACGGCTTTTGCGAATGGGTAGGAACAATCAATATTTCAGGATCCCGTTTCTGCTACTTCGCTGAGCCACCCATTGACAAAATCGGCGAAGGTAATTCAATCGCGCAGCCGCAACCTTCTGAAACGAAAAGTACTACGACTCCCCGCAGGCAGTCGCGCCAGCCGGATAAAGATTTTGTGGTGTCTGGCAACACGACGGCATTGGTCATCGCAATCCAATCGCGTTTGATCTCAAACGCGACGAAGCGTTGTGCGTGCCAGCTGACTGAGACCATGGACCAAGCCTTGCAGATCGTGCGGCGCCAGCTGGAAGAACCAGAAGCCGCATCCTGGCAAACCACAACTCGCGGGAAGACGAAGCAGGTCGGCTCGTCGAGGTTTTTGAGTCCTCGACAGTGGAGCGCGATCTCGCCTGAGAAGCTGATGAAGTGCGTGGAGCCGCAAGAATTGCAGCGTGGGAGCGCGGCTGATTGTGCACATGGGGAAATTGCGTGCCTACTTCGGGTTGGAGCGGCGTAGCTTCGAAAGCATGCTCCCGTTTTGCTAACGCGAGGTGTCCAATTCGTCGCGGATCGGTGACGGTCGCCGCACGCGAATCTAATCAGCAGCGACAGCGCAGGGCAAGCATATTACGGGGTTTTTGGGCAACGTAGCGTCAGCGTCCACTTTTTAGGTCCGGGAACGTCTGAGCATCATTTGAGCGTTTCAAGCAATGTCTGCAGTCGACCGCTAATCACACCGGGGAAACTACTTTCGGCATCAATCAGAGTGCCTTCAATTCATGGATTACCGAGGTATACGTAAAATTGTAGTGTTGTAGTGTTTGTTGAAAACTTCGCTTCCGAGAAATCCTTCCCCGATTTCGCCATTTTACGACAGATCGCATTATCCAACAGCCCCTGACTGTCAATACTGACAATTGTCGGTGCCTCCGCCGTGCTCTAGAAAAGTTGCAGCATCGTTGTTGAGGTGATGGATGAGCAGTGTCTTTACTCGGTGAATTTGCAGCGGTGCGACTCAGCCAAAAAAACCAACAGCATTCTGAAGGAGAACAATTATGCCAGTTAAGAATCCAAAGGAACTATTTGTGACGATGCTAAGCCACGTGCGACACGGCACGGAGCGTTCGGCATCGGTCTACAAGGAGCTGGGCGAATTGGCCCAGAATCCGGAAATAAAGGAGGCTCTTGAAGCACGGGCTTTCGTTTCCCAGCAAACCCTAGCAAAGCTGGACGAGGCTTTGAGCATCATCGGGGAGAAGCCGGTGAATGTCACTGGACGGCTCCACGATGTCTTTGTCGAGGATTTCCGCAAGGAGCTTGCGGAGATCCAATCCCCGGAGGCGAGGCGGCTCTTCGTGTTGGCAAAGGCCAATTACTTGAGCCACGTGCGCACGGCGGAATACGTCACGTTGGTCGCGGCCGCCGACATTTCCGGCCACCATGGAGTCGGGGTGCTGCTTGAGAGCTGCCTCGCCGACCATTTGGCCTTCGTCGAACGGACGAAGCGTCTGATCCGTCACGTCATCGAAGCGAGGATCGCGGCGAGAGCTGGGGGCTGAGTCTCACCCGACAAAGGACGTGAAGTTCCGCATGGTCCGGTCTCGTAACAGGGCAGGACCATGCGCCATGCCTCCCTTCTTCATTGCCGGTCTCCTTTATCTCTTGTGCTTCGATGACGTCGATAATCTGGGAGCCTATCGCATCCCACTGGAGACCGGCCTTTTCAAAGGAGGGGTCGCTCGAGGAAAAAACTCAGTGAATTTGTCTTAGGGCGACTGGTGGCGGGGGCGCTGGTGGTGGCGCCGAGTCTTGTTGCTGCTGAAGGGCATCGAGTCGTTGGCGGGGATCATGAAGCCGTTCGCGCAATTGCTGCCGAAGTGGCTTCCGGCGGATCAGGTGCTGTCGTTGCTGGGCTTCTTGTGGGTCGCTTTCTGATTGGGGTGGCGTTGCGCACCCAGATCCCGGGTTCACGTACGTCTTTTGAATTGTCACCGTCGAACCTCCTTAGAAGAATCGGAATGTGAACAGCTGGTCTTTTTTGTGTGTGCTCTGGTGCGAGTCAATGAAGGGCTCCAATCGATGGTTCATAACTATCCTTTGGTTCTTATCGCGCTGTTGACTGCCATTTTTGAGACGCTTGGCTTGAAAAAAACCATCCCTACGTCGCGCGGATTTTTGCTGCTGTGTGTATCGTCGTTGTGGCATATGGCCGCTGGAGATACCACGCTTGGTGGGAGGTATCGCTTGTAATTGGGACAGCCTTTGCTCACCTACGGATAATAAGGGAGTTCCGGCAATCGCAGAAAAAATCTCAATGAGAAACTCCCAGACGGCGTTTCCGCGGCCGAGCGTTGACGCATTGCGACTTTGTCACGACGCCGGCGAAGCCGTTACGTTCCTCCTTCACCGTGATTGAGTTCAACTTTTACACACCGAGCGCTATTCGCAGAGCGGTAGTGGATTAGAGCAGGGAAATGAAGTTGGCGGGACCTGGCAAGAGTGACCGGCAGCGATCGAATCGATTTGCGAGCGCCCATTGTGTAGCTGGCCGGTACCTGAATGTCGCAATAGGTTTGACATAATTCTTAGCGTTGCGGAATCTGTATAAATGCCGATAAGGAACAAAATTTGTAATCAAAATACATTCTGCGGCTCGCAAGCTCCCGTCCAAACGCCTAATCGTGCATTCGCCATGGAACTTCTCTCGTCTTATGAAAGGCGATTCATGTGCGGCGAAACATAGAATTTGGCAATGTGAAAGAAAGGCGTCAATGGTGAACTTCCTCATGTTCGCTCCTGAGACTCCGAATAAATCCAGGGCTTTCGGATTCGCGGCGATAAAACGGCGGTCAACGTTCGTGACAACGATTGCATCGGGCGAACTTGCTAGTACGCTCCGCAAATCATGCTCTCTTGAGCGAAATGCCTCCCGTAATTTTCGGGGTTTGTCGGCTGCCCTCCTTGTCAGTCGCGTGAGCGCGTTCTGTGCTCGCTGAAGATATGCCGTCATCTGTCCCAACGCGGCAAAAAGTTGTGATTTGAATTTAGCGATTTCCATAGGAAGGTCCCGGCGAAATTCGGTCTGAATCTCAGAAAACCGGTGAGACGCCATTAAAGCAGAGAATGAAATTTTGCGGGACCTGTCAAGAATGACAGATACGGATCTCGACTCTGAATCTGTCACGTCATCAACAGTGAAGGTTGGCGGTACTGCGTCGGCGGAAGCCAGAATCATCGGACGCGAAGCGCCGGGACTCTGCCGCCTCGGACAATCCGTTCGGCCCAAAAGTGCAACCCGTGTGTTCGGTACGATCTGTCGCCGAGCTGCTGTTGCGCCGACCCATTGAATCTACCGCGTTCACTACCGTGGCGGCCAACGTAGTGCGCTAGGTATGCAGCCGGCAATCGCTGCCGATTTGAATCCGACCGCAGCCACCAAGGCCCGCCCCTCCAAGCAAAACGTCGCGGCGAGAGAGCGCGGCTTTACGAAGGGCGCCGCACTTTCCAACTTCTCGTGGTTCTGTGACGCTGCTGTCTGTCGGACTAAATCTTGTGTCTTCGTGTTTCAACATTGCGGGAACAAAGATTGCAACTACCTTTCCAAAGGGAACACGTCCAAAGGGAACACATTGGTGGGCGCGCGGTCTTCAGCGCACACGCCAGATGGCTGACTCGCATTTGGTTGCTGCCGTCCGTGCACGTCCCTACTTCTTGGCAGGAGGCTGCACCTCCTAAGGGGGAAGTAGAAGTAGAACGCCTTCTTCTGGTAGCAAGCGCTGGAACGCCGACCAATTCGCCCGGGGAAAATTGGTCCTGTTTGCATGGACAGTTTGCTCGATTTCCATTGAGCATCGGCAAGGTTGGACAAGTGGCAGGCGACCGCCACCAATTCTGATAAAGGATTTTGCCCCAATTTCCGCCATGCACGAGTCATATCCCTGGAAACCATTCGTTTCCATTTGCGACACGGCTGGCCGGCAGGGCAGTTGTGCTCTGCTTATGCCAACGTGAGAATGAAGTAGATGTCTGGAGGTCGTGTTATGAGAAAAACTGGTGTTCTTATCGTCGCCGTTTTCCTAGCCTGTCCCACTTTCGCAGCGAATGAAAGTCGGGAACAAAAGCGGCTCGAAGCGTGCGGCCAGGTGTTCAAGGAAATTATGGACATCCCCGACGGGATTCCTAAGGACCTGCTCAACAAGGCCGAATGTGTCATTGTGATTCCTTCCGTCCTGAAGTTCGCGATTGGCATCGGAGGCGATTTCGGCCGGGGTGCGATCACGTGTCGCACAGGCGAACATTTCACCGGACGTTGGAGCGCCCCCGCTCTGTTCGCACTTGAAGGCGCAAACATCGGATTCCAACTGGGCGGCCAGGCAACGGACTTCGTTCTTTTGGTGATGAATCCCAAAGGGGCCAACTCGATCATGAGTAGCAAAGTAAAGCTCGGTGCCGACGCTGCCGCAGCGGCAGGACCCAAAGGACGTACCGCCGCTGCCGATACCGACATCGTGATGAGGGCCGAAGTACTGACCTACTCGCGTTCACGCGGCCTATTCGCTGGGATCTCGCTCGAAGGATCGACTCTTCGATCTGACGGGAGCGCGAATAGGAAACTCTATGGCCGCGACCTCAACGCTAAGGAGATTGTCCGCCAAGGTAAGGTGGGCATCCCCGCCTCTGGCCGCGAATTAATCTCGCTGTTGGACAAGCAATCGCCGAAGAATGAATCCGATCCCGTGTCGTTGAAGGAATAAGCCATTAAGAAAGTCCATCGCTACGCCAGAGGGGTTCGACAAACCCCCAGAAAAGCTTGCGCACAGTCTCGCTCTTTCAACACGCACATCTACACTCTGAAGGGTTCGGAAAAGAGTTCATTTTTGCATGACTCAACCGAAAAGAGCTTGAACGGCACTGCCGAACCCTGGTGGTCAACCCTTACCGGGAGTTAGCCGCTCCTGACCTGCTCTCTCACGTGGCGACCATTTTTGCGTCACTGGGATGCCCCAGAAGATACTGGCATTTTTCCTAGGAGACGGCGGCACAGTCGCCCGCCATCATCAACTATCAGCTGGTACTTGGGCTCGGAGGCGCCGCGTCGGCGTGTCCAGTAGCGGAGCCCTAGCGAGACATTCGATGGTGAGACAACTCTCGATAGTTGCGGCGTTCTGGTTTGCAACACCTCTTTTCGCACAATCCCCTACTGCGAGCAGCCCAACATCAGCCCCTACCATTGCAATACGAGCATTCGGGCAAGAAATCCAGAAGACACCGGACCAATCCAGGATCCGAGCTAATGTGAGCCTGGTGAGTACCCCCGTGGTGGTACGCGATGCCAAAGGCAACTTGGCAATGGGGCTCAGCGAAGAGGATTTCCGTGTCTTCGATAACGGCGTGGAACAAATGCTGGAGGCCGTCGAAATGAGCGGAGCGCCGCTTTCAGTGGCCATCGTCGTCGAGAATAGCTCGCGTATCGAGGCGTTGCTTCCTGCCCTTCGTCGCACAGGAATGCTGTTCACGCAAAAGGTGTTGGGCGAAAATGGGGAGGCGGCCGTCATCGGTTACGGCGATGAGGTGGTCAAGCTGCTTGATTTTACCGGCGACGACGGCGCCATCCAGAAAACTTTCGCCGACCTCCGGCCCCGTACTTCCGGGGCGCGTTTCTACGACGCGCTGTCTGAAGCCGTGGACGTGTTGCGCAATCTGCCTCCATCACACCGCCATGTGATCGTCACCCTGGCCGAGGCCTTCGACAAGGGGAGCGAAGCTACGCTCAGCCAAGTGCTGCGCGAAGCGCAGATCGCCAACATTACGATTTACTCGGTCGGCCTCTCGACGATGGTGGCGGAGGTCCACTCTCCGCACCAGCAGACCGCTCCTCTGCTCGCTACGCCGCTGGGAATTTACGGCTTGCCGGCGATACCTGGGTCGGTGAATACGCCCACGGTCGAACAACTTCGCAGCGGCAATATAGATCTCGGGGGTTTGGTGCGACCCGTCTGGGCCCTCGCAGTCCGGAAGCCTCCAATTGAGGCTACTGCAGTCGCCACCGGCGGGATCTACCAATCCACTGTCGGGACAACCTCCATCGAAACGGCGATAGATCAAATCGCTGGAGAGCTAAACACACAATACGCCCTCAGCTACCGCCGAGCCGGAAGCGACACGCTCGGCTATCACGAGATCAGGGTCGAAGTTGTGGGCCAGCGAGGCCTGAAGGCACACTACCGCGCGGGCTACTATCTCTTTCAGCCGTAGCGAAGGCAGCTCCGGCGATAACGCACAAATCGGACTAGTGCCGATCAGCGGCGAATCCACATGTGTTGGAGTCAAGGTGGTTTAGGTGGGACCTATCGGTTGCCGGCCCTTTGGTTTGCCGGTGCCTCGCTAGTCCCGCCATGCTTCCGTTTCCACACCCCGCTCATCGAACCGGACGTGCGGATTTGCCGGCTCTCGGAGAAGACTCACGCAATCGCCATAGCCA
This sequence comes from uncultured Acidobacteriota bacterium, assembly GCA_963731155.1. GTDB lineage: Bacteria > Acidobacteriota > Terriglobia > Acidiferrales > UBA7541 > Acidiferrum. Next base: position 100,812 of record CAVSVB010000015.1, on the reverse strand, counting down.
TTGCGTGTGACGCTGTCTGCAACTTCTGAAAACAACGCGGGAGTTGTCAGGCTTATCGCCAATCTCCCTTTCTATCGTCGCTTCTTGCGTCCGCCTTCAACTGGTCAATCTCGCCACGACTTGGGAAATCGCACAATCGCCATTGAATTGTCACGCAAGCGAAATAAGCGACGGCTAATCTCCCGCTCGCGATTACCGCGAAGGTAATCCAGAGGGGTGAATTCCGCATGAGCACAGACCGCCGAGATTTCTTGAAACTATTGACCACAGTCGCAGCATCGGCTGCTCTCCCAGCGAGTATCGCTCGCGCCATGGCAATTCCCGCAAACAACCGGACCGGAAGCATCAGTGACGTCGAACACGTAGTCTTCCTGATGCAGGAGAACCGTTCGTTCGACCATTACTTTGGAACACTGCGTGGTGTGCGCGGCTTCGGAGACCCTCGCGCGGTCAAGCTAGCTTCGGGCAAAAGCGTCTGGCATCAGCCTGACCCGAACAATCCTGATGGATTCGTACTGCCCTTCCATCCGGATAAGAACAATCTCGGCCTGGCATTCCTGGAGGACACGCCGCACGACTGGGTCAGCACGCACCGAGCGTGGAATAACGGAGCTTATGACCAGTGGGTGCCTATCAAAGGCACGACCGCTATGGCGTATCTCACCCGCAAAGATATTCCGTACCACTACGCGCTTGCCGATGCGTTTACGGTTTGTGACGCCTACCATTGCTCGTTGCTGGGGCCGACCGATCCCAATCGGTATCACATGTGGACCGGATGGGTTGGGAACGACGGCAATGGCGAAGGCCCAGTGATTGACAACTCGGAATCCGGCTATGGTTGGTCCACTTATCCGGAGCGTTTAGAACAGGCGGGCATCTCCTGGAAAATTTATCAGGACATCGGCGAAGGATTGGACGCGGCTGATTTTTGGGGCTGGACCGGCGACCGGCCCTACATCGGCAATTATGGCGATAATTCGCTGCTGTATTTTCACCAATACCAAGACGCACCAGACAGCAGCCCCTTGGCCAAAAAAGCCAGAACCGGCACCAATATTCTGCAGAACGGGACGCTTTTCGACGTCATCCGGCAGGACGTTCTGGCGAATCACTTACCGCAGGTATCTTGGATTGTGGCGCCGGAAGCGTACACCGAACATGGCAACTGGCCACCGAACTACGGCGCGTGGTACGTCTCACAGGTGCTCGATGCGCTGACTGCCAACCCGGAGGTTTGGAGCAAAACAGTCGTGTTCTACGTGTTCGACGAGAATGACGGCTTCTTTGACCATATGGTGCCGCCTACGCCGCCACAGTCGCGCGCGGAAGGCATTTCAACGGTTCCGACGACGAATGAATTGTTCAGCGGCAGTTCCGTTTACCCTGCTTCGACGTTCACACCAGGCCCGTACGGCTTGGGTGTGCGTGTGCCGATGATTGTGATCTCGCCATGGAGCAAGGGAGGCTGGGTCAATTCCGAGGTGTTTGATCACACGTCGCTGATCCGCTTTATCGAGCGCCGCTTCGGAGTTACCGAGCCGAACATCACGCCGTGGCGCCGAGCGGTGACCGGCGACCTGACTAGCACTTGCAATTTTGATTCACCGAACGACGCGGTTGTGGCCTTACCCAGCACCGCTTCGTACGAACCACCCAATACGGATCGTTATCCGGATTACGTGCCGACTCCGCCGACCAATCAGGCGCTGCCGGAGCAAGAGCCCGGCACGCGTCCCGCACGTCCTCTCCCGTATGAGCTGCATGTGGAAGGCGAAGTAAACGCAGCGCAAGGTGGCATAGCACTTTCCTTCCGCAATAGCGGTAAGGCCGCAGTGGTTTTTCAAGTGCGTTTCGCCGATGGCCGCGCGCCCAGGACCTACACGGTCGCCGCTGGCGATGAAACGTCAGATATTTTCGGAGCCGTCGGCGCAACGTCGTACGATCTTTCGGTCAACGGACCCAATGGTTTCCTGCGCACTTTCGCCGGTGGCCTCGCGCCGGGCAGCGCCAACCTGACTGTCCAGGCGATTTACGACAAGGATGCGGAGGGCGTTGCGCTGCTGATCCGAAACCACGGCTCAAGTGATGAGAAGCTGAGCATACTGGACGCCTATTCCGGTAAGACGCAAACACGCGTGGTGCACTCAAAAAACACCGCTACCTACGTCAGCCAGTTGCACAAGTCGTTCGGCTGGTACGACCTCGTAGTAACCTCGGAATCCGATGCCAGCTTCACGAGACAACTGGCGGGACACGTGGAAACGGGAAGGCCTAGCGTGACCGATCCGGCTATCGGCGCGGCGGCGCTGCAAGCTGTGTAAAAAAGTTTGAGGACAGCTGCGCGGTGGGCGCGCTTATGGCTTACGCACAAATTCGCGGCTGTGTGCTTCCGTGCCACAAAGCAACAGCACTGCCAGCGTCACGATGGTCACAATTTCGAAACCGGCGAGCGCCCACTGATAGCCGAACAGGTGATGTAGCTCAAATTCGATGCTGTTCGTAGGCGACGCAAATAAAATTCCCAGTTGATACGCAAGCCCCGGCATCAATCCGCGCGCTGCGTCAGCGGACAATTCATTTAAGTGAACAGGAATTACACCCCACGCGCCCTGCACACCCATCTGCATCACAAATGCACCAACAAGCAGCGCCGTGAGAGAACCACTGAACGCCCATATCGGTATCACCAACAAAGATAGCGCAAGCGCGGCCAGCATTCCTTTGCGTCGCCCAGCCGCTTGCGACAAAAGTCCAAACAAAATTGCTCCAACCACTGCGCCGACGTTATAAATCATCGCGATGTTCGCGCGGCCCATGGCCGAAACTTTGTGCACTTCCTGCAAAAAGTCTGGATACAAATCCTGTGTTCCATGTGACAGGAACATCATGAAGGTCATCAACAGCACCAGATATAGAAATCTGCGCCATTGTCCCGCGACTGTTTTCAACACATCCGCCGTGGAAGCCGCGCGATGTTGCTTCCAGGCTTCCGATTCGGGAACCTTGGTTCTTATGTATAGAGCAAGCAACGCGGGCAGCGCGCCGATCCAAAACATCGGCCGCCAACCCCAATGCGGCAACAGAAATCGCGCAGCGATCGCCGCCAATAAATATCCAATCGAATATCCGCTCTGCAAAATCCCGCTTAAAATTCCCCGCAGCCTTGTTGGTGCCGCTTCCATGGCCAGCGAAGCGCCCACTCCCCACTCACCGCCCATGCCAATGCCAAACAGCGCCCGCAAAATCAAAAACACAGTGAAATTCGAAGCAAATCCGCACGCCAACTCGATGATCGAAAAATAAATCACGTTGGCCATCAAAGGGATTCGCCGGCCATAACGATCCGAAAGCAAACCGAACAGCAGCGCTCCGACCGGCCTCATCGCCAGGGTCGCGGTAGTAGTCCAAACGATTTCTCTTTTCGTCACGCCGAATTGCCGTGCCAGCGTGTCAAACAAAAACACCACCACAAAAAAGTCAAACGCATCCAGCGTCCAGCCCAAAAATCCGGCCAGAACCGCGTGATGGGAAGCATTCGGTTTTACGGAGGAAGGTTGCGCCATTTTCAGGAATTATCTTCGCGGCAAATCGGCAATTTGTTCATACAGTTCACTGTAGCGGAGCCCGCGCCGCACGTCCCGGAAAAACGTCAGTCGCTAGCTGCGAATTCTTCACCACAGCGACGCCATTTACAAACACAAACGGAATTCCTTCCGAATACTGCATCGGATCGTCAAACGTCGCTTTGTCGATGACTCGTGCCGGATCAAAAATCGCAATGTCCGCGTCGGCTCCCACGCGAATTCGCGCTTTGTCGCGAAACACGGGCGCTCGCTTCTCCAATCGCTGTGCGGGCATCAGCGTCATCTTGCGCAGCGCCGTCATCAAGTCCAGCGCCTTTTCTTCTCGAACATAGTGTCCCAGCACGCGCGCAAATGTCCCTTGCCCCCGCGGATGAACCTTCGACCCGCTCAAAGGCATTCCGTCGCTGGCGATCATCACGAATGGATCGCTGACCGCCGTCCGCGCGGCCTCCTCCGGAATCGAAAACACCACCACGGTGCCGCCTTCTTTGCGATATTTCTCAAATGTCTCCGCGGTTAACCGCTCGCCGGTCTTCGTCCACTGCACATCCTTATAGGCAATCCCCTGGCGCTCCTGCCATCCTTCATCGAAAATCGCCGATTCCAGCGCCGTGCTTCCTGCAATGTAGGGATAACATTCCATCGTTACATCCAATCCGTGCGCTCTGGCGCCCTTGATCACGGCAATGAGTGTCGGCGTGTTTCGCAGACCCATACTAGTAACGTGCACAACATGCAGCGGCGCACCGCTCGTCGCAGCGTCCGCAATCACTTCCTGCAATCCCACCAGGCCCGTCGTCGGCTCCTGCAATCCTGCGTGTCGCAAGTGCACATGCACAGAAGCGTTCGCCGCCGCCGCGATTCGAAATACATCCAGAATTTCTTCATGCGTGGCCGCTGCCGTGTAGTTGATCCCCATGCCCACGGCAAGCGCGCCGCGCTTCAACCCGCGTTCGATGGCTTCATCAATGAGCTTCAACTCCGCCGCAGTCGCTTCACGGTGCGCCGCATCTCCGGTCGGAAGCCACGCTCCCGGATCGTTCATGACCTTCATTCGAACCGGAATATGCCCGACACTCACGCCAAAATTAATCAGCGAATTCCCTTCTCGCTTTGCGTACCACTGATCCACATCGTCCGTGCCCGCTTCCAGTTCCAGCGAAGTGGTCACGCCATCGCGCGCCTGGAACTGATAATTGCGCGGCTCCTGTCCGTGCTCATGCAGATCAATAAATCCCGGCGCGATAAGCAATCCGCGCGCTTCGATCGTTTCTTTCCCGCGCAGCTCCATTTCCGAAATCTCTCGTATCTTTCCGCCCGAAATTCCGACATTGCGCACCGCATCCAGGTTCGTCTCCGGGTCCAGCACCCGTCCATGCAGTATCACGACGTCAAAGACAGTGGCAGCTCCGTCCGCTGCCAGCGGTCTGGCCGAAAACAGCGATACCGCCAATGCGACCGCAATCATCCATTTCGTAATTCGCATTTGCAGATCACACCTCGGCACAATCGCGCTTCCGCAAGCGCACCAGTCTCTTCGCGAATCATCGTTCTGTCAAAAGAAAAACCCCGGATCGCCGGGGGTAAGCGATCCAGGGTGGGGGTACTGCCTGAGGGGGGCCTGGGGGAAAGTCGTTTGACGTTAATCGGCGACGTCAGTGAACTTGAACTGCCATCTGGCAAATCTGCCGCAGCTCTTCGTAGGTAAAGAAAACTTCTTCCTGATTGCCGGCGCGCTCTTTGTGTCCCAGACCTGAGTCTTCCGAAATCTTGGCCAGTTCTCTCTCTGGAATTCCCAGCAGCGCAGCAGCTCGTTCTCGCGTCACATAACGAAGTTCGGTTTCGTTTTTCACGCTGGCCTCCTTATGCAGGGATCAAAGCCATCGCATCTTCTTCCACCGCCAAGACCATGTTCTTGTAAATATCTATATCCCAGCCGTCGCCAATCCTCATCCGGAGCGTTTCTCCGCCATCCTTCAACAATCTTCCGCGCAGCGGCACTTTCACATCGCCCAACGCCACCTGCAGAACCACGGCCTGTCCAATCCACGGCTGATATGCGGTGTCCATTGAGCCTCCCTCAGAGGACTGCGTTCCTACGGGAGTGAGAATGCGCTCTGCTGCTGCGCGCGCCAATGGTACAGCGGGGATACGGAACTAGTATTTTCGTACTGTTTGCGCATAGGGCATCGGTTGCGGGCAGCTTTACAACAAGTACATCGGTACTGGAATTAAGGGACGCGCGTCCCATTGGCCGTTTCTATCGCAATTGCGAAACTCGCCGTGTAATGGAACGCGCTTCCAATCCGGCAGTGGTCCACATCCCGCAACGCCCAGGCATCGCTCTCGCCTTGGGTGGCGGATTCGCCCGCGGTTTCGCGCACCTCGGTGTACTGCAGGTCCTCGAACAAAATCACATTCCCATATCACATATCGCAGGCACCAGCGTCGGCAGCGTCTTCGGTGCTGCTTACGCCAGCGGCGCTCCCCTCGCACGTATCCTTGCCACCAGCCGCACCATCCGTTTCCGCGACATCGCGCGCTGGAGCGTCTCCCGCCTCGGCCTCGCCAGCAATCATCGCCTGGCAGACCTTATTGAACGCGTGTTCGAGTCCAAACATTTTGAAGACATGAAAATTCCGCTGGCAGTCGTGGCAACCGACCTGGCCAGTGGCGAGCCGGTCGTGTTTCGCCAGGGTCCGCTCGTTGAAGCCATTCGCGCCAGTTGCGCTTTTCCCGGCTTGTTCGAACCGATCCAGATCGGCACGCGCTGCCTCGCCGATGGCGTTCTTGTAGCTCCCGTTCCGACCCAAGCCGCACGTCAACTCGGCGGCACCATCGTCGTAGGTGTCGCGGTCGGCGTGCACGACGGTCGCCGCGACGCACCCAAGAATGTGTTCCAGGTGGTTGCACGCGCAGTCAGCGCCGCGCAAAAACATCAGCTCGACACCTGGGAGCGCCACGCCGACCTGGTCATTCGCCCCGAGGTCAATTCCCTCGCCTGGGACGATTTCGCAAAGGCCGACGAAGCCATTGAAGCCGGTGCCGCTGCCACCAGGCTCGCCGTTCCCCGCATACAAAAACTCCTTAGCCTCGCCGAACACTCCGCCACTGTTCTCGGCGACTCCGCCCTTCATCAAACATGGCTCGCCGAGGCTCTCCGCTAATGCCTCGCGCGCTCCACCTTCTTCCCGTTTCCACTTTGCTACTTCTCCTTATCGAAGCTGGCGGCGACCCCGGCATTTTCTGCTACCGTATGGGAGTAGACATTCTCTCAGCGGGTCGTACGCGCTTTTTCGCGTTCGCGCCCCGGGGTTAACTAAATTGGGCAGCTGAGTTAGCTAATTTGGCTACCCCGACGTTGGCCGAAGGACAAGGAACCAGGTCGCGTGCTCCAATCTCTTCTCCACTTTCTCCATTTGCTTTTCGACCCTGAAGGACTGAAACAACTCGTTCAGGCGGGCGGCCCTCAGCTTATCTGCGGCGTCGTCTTCGTTGAGACCGGCTTCTTTGTGGGATTTTTCCTCCCGGGTGATTCTCTGCTCATCACTGCCGGGATTTTCGCGGCTTTCGCCGCCATTCCTTTACAGGTGCTGCTACTCAAATGGTTGCTCCCGGTCATGCTCTGCGCCATCGTCGGTGACCAGATCGGCTACTGGATCGGCCGTTCCGCAGGCGCCGCGCTCTACAAACGAGAAGACTCCTTCTTCTTCCGTCGCAGCCATCTGCAACGCGCCCACGATTTCTATGAAAAGTATGGCGGCCGCGCGGTCATACTCGCGCGCTTCGTTCCCATCGTTCGAACCTTCTGTCCACCGGTCGCTGGCGCCGCCAAAATGCCTTACGGCCGTTACGTGACGTTTGATATTTTCGGCGGAGTTTTCTGGGTCTGCGCCACGATTCTAGGCGGCTATACACTCGGACATTCCGTCCCCAATATCGGCAAGTACATTCATTACGTGATCGGCGTGGTAGTTCTGCTTTCGATTCTTCCCGCTATCATCGGCATCCTGAAAAGCAAGAAACCGTCGCCTCAGCCCGCGCCCGCTGCATCCGCGCGAGACTAGCTCATGCCCAACCCTCCACTGCGCGCCATCATATTTGATATTGGCCGCGTGATCGTAAAATTAGACCTCGCCCGCGCCATCGAAGGCCTCTCCCAAGGCATCTCGCTTTCTCCCGCCGAACTCTGGTCCGCCATCGAAAAAGATCCTCGCTGGCACGATTGGCAGGAAGGCCGCATCTCCCCGCATGACTGGCATCTGCACATCACGAAGCGCTTGGGCAGCCCGTTAAAATTCGAAGAATTCCGCGAAGCCTGGAACCGTACACTGGATCCCGTCCCTCTTCAGCCTGACGATCTCTTCGCTTCCCTGGCAAAAAAACACAAATTGGCTCTTGTCTCGAACACCGACCCCATCCACGTCGCCCATCTCGAATCGAACTTTTCCTTTTTCCAATTCTTCCCCCGCCGAGCCCGCATCTACTCTTGCGCGATCCGGGCCAGCAAACCTTCCCCCGTCATCTTCCAAGCTGCCTTAAAAGCCGTTAAAACCCCGGCCTCCCAGGCCGTTTTCATAGACGATATCCTCGAATACGTACAAGTCGCCCACTCCCTCGGCCTCCACGCCATTCAATACGTGAATCCTGGCCAGCTCCGCTGCGACTTAAACGCCCTGGATCCTTCCTTGAATCTCTAACCCAACGCTCCAACACCGCAAATTTTGCAACTCCACATTATTCCCGCGTAAAGATTGCTAGGACTAGTACCCCTGCCTCCCGATGGCGCTTTTTCTCCCCTCATCACTAACTCCATTTTTCACATAGGCTTACTACCGTATGCGCTCGCCTCCTCCCATCAGGCTCTTTGGCTTTGCACATGCACCTTTCCTGGTATCAGTAGGGGATTCAAGAGAGAGCAGTTGGGGTGCCGAGCGGCTTCCCAGAAGGAGAATCATTCAGTATGAGCGAAGAATACGTCGTGGAGAATAAGAGCGGTGCTTCCTGGCAGTTGCCGGCGATCATCGTTCTCGGTTTGGTTGCGATTGGCGGATTGGCTTTTGGTTGGAACGCATCTTCCAAGCTCGATGCCACTCAACAACAGGTTGCTGCCCAGGTCAACTCTCTGAAACAGGGCGTTGATCAGGACATGACTTCCCTGAAAGACCGCGTTGTGCAGGATGAAAAAACCAACGCCGACTTGCAGGGCGACCTAAAAGTCGTCACCGACAAGCTTAAGATCACCCAAGGTCAGCTCAAAAAGGCGCGCGCTGAAGCCGCGAAGGCCGTTGAGGATACCACCACCAAGCTGAGCGCTCTCGATACCAGCGTTCACACTGAACTCGCCACCAAGGCCGCCAGCGATGACCTAAAGAACGTGGATACCAAGGTCGTCGGCGTTCGCACCGACCTCGACACCACTCGCGAAGATCTAAAAATGGCTCGCAGCGAAATGGGTACGCTCATTGCCCGCAACCACGACGAAATTGATCAACTCCGCCGCCTCGGCGAACGTGATTACGTCGAATTCACCATCGCCGGCAAGAACAAGCCTCAGAAGGTCGGCAACTTGACCGTCGAACTCAAGGGCATCAATGAAAAGCGCTCTCAGTTCAGCGTTGCCATGACCGCCGAGGACCGCAGAATCGAAAAGAAGAACCGCAACATGAACGAGCCGATCTTCTTCTATCTGAGCGGCACCAAGATCCCTGAAGAGCTAGTCATCAACAAGCTCGGCAAAGACACCGTCAGCGGCTACGTCAGCATCCCCAAGGCTAACAGTCAGTCGCAGCCATCCAGCACTTCCGGTAAGTAACCCGAGTACACAACAGCCCTGGCCATGCGCCAGGCCCACTAAGAGCGGGCAGAATCTTCTGCCCGCTCTTTTTTGTTTGCCCAGGGTTGTGTATTTCGGAACGCCTCTTTTTTTTCAAATGAGGCTTTCCTCATTTCGCGGCGAAGTCTATTCTTCTTTTTTCCCCCGCTATGCCACTGTCGGCCGCAGCGCTCTGGACACAAATCCTGCTATTTACCAAAACTGCAAAAGCCGCGCCAATCGGCCGCCTTTGTACCCTCGCGTACGCTTAAAATCAAAGATAGCTAAGCCATGTAACGGGAGCTGAAGGTCATTTCTTTCCCGGCCCTCCGAACGACCAACCATGTCTCGCCTCTTCAAACCGGACAGTCCTTCCTTCTACCTAGGCCTCGCCCTTGTGTATTTCATCGTTGGAAAACTCGGACTTAAGCTCGCATTCCTCGACGCCAGCGCATCCGCTGTATGGCCCTGCACCGGCATCGCGCTCGCCGCTTTATTGATTTTCGGCTACCGCATGTGGCCCGCGATTTTTGTTGGAGCCTTCTTCGTCAATTTCACTACGGCCGGCACAATTCTTACTTCGGTTAGCCTCGCTACCGGTAACACACTCGAGGCCGTCATCGGCTGCTATCTCGTTACCCGTTTCGCCGCAGGCCGTAACGCATTTCAACGATCGCAAAATATTTTCAAGTTCGTTCTGTTGGCTGGCATGGTCGGCACCGCCATCAGCGCTTCCATCGGTTCGGCAACTCTGGTCTTGGGCCATTTGGCCGAGCCATCCCGTGAACTTTCCATTTGGCTTACCTGGTGGCTTGGCGACGGCGTCGGCGCGCTGGTCGTAACGCCGCTGCTCTTGCTCTGGGCCGAAAATCCCAGCCGTAACTGGACCCGCCGGCAAATTATCGAACTCGCTTTGCTATTTTTCGGACTTGTCTCTACCACCTGGTTCGTCTTCGGCTACGGCTTCCATAGCGTCGTCAAAAACTATCCCTTCGAATATCTCTGTTTCCCATTTCTGGTTTGGGCCGCGTTTCGTTTCGGCCGCAGAAAAGCTGCCACGGCGATTTGCGTTCTCGCTCTCGTAGCCACCTGGGGCACTGTGCACGGTTACGGACCCTTTGTCAGGATCTCGGAAAATGCTTCTCTGCTGCTTCTGCAATCTTTTATGGCCATCGTCGCCGTCACCACCATGGTTCTGGCCGCCGAAACCACAGCCCACAAACACGCCGAGGAACATGTCCGCCAGTTGGCCGAAAGCGACCCGCTCACCGGCCTGGCAAACTATCGTCGTCTGGTCGAAGCTCTCGATGCTGAAATCAAGCGCTACAGCCGTTCGCATTCGCCGTTCGCGATCGTTTTGCTCGACCTCGATCATCTAAAAAAAATAAATGACACTCGCGGACATCTGGTTGGCAGCCGCGCCCTCTGCCGCCTCGCCGATATTCTTCGCCTGCATTCCCGGGAAATCGATCTTGCCGCCCGCTATGGCGGAGATGAGTTCGTCCTCGTCCTTCCCGAAACCACTACCCAATCCGCGCTCCTCGTCGCGCAACGCATTTCCGATCGCTTGCGCAACGAGAGCGAAGATCCTCCACTCTCCGTCAGCACCGGCGTCGCCATGTATCCCTTCGATGGAACAACGCTCGACGAACTCCTCATAGCTGCCGACCGCGCTCTCTACAGCGATAAATCCTCCACCAAAGCCAAATTCCACGTCCCTCTGTAAATTCGATCGTCAGGATAATGGCGTAAATTTCAACGTCTGTTCTTTCTTCCTCACTGCCGCAGACTTCAGTCTGTCTCGGTGGCACAGACTTAAGTCTGTGTCTTGTGAGATACGCCTACATCAACCCGCTCTGCCTAGCCAATTTCAAAGCCTCAATCGCCGCTCCGCGCGCCCCCGCCGTATCTCCGTCTGGAATTACATAAATCGGAATCCCGACCTGTTCCTCACGCTGATTCGGCATCCCCACGCGAATTTCGTCCATAAACCACTTCTGGAATTCTGCGCTTGCTTCCAACGCCCCGCCGCCAACGATCAGCGCATCAGGATCGAATGTGTTTACCATCTCGTCGAAGAACAATCCCAGCGCATGTGCCTGTACCCGAAAAACATCTCTGCACAACGCATCGCCTCCGTCCGCAAGTCCGCGCACACGTTTGGCCGCGTCGTGCGGCGTCAGTTTCCCCAATTCGTGCCCTGGATATCGCGGCAAAAAATACGGCAAAAGATTTCTTTCAATAGCGGTCAAAGAACATAACGACTCCAAATCCCCGGTCCGTCCGCAATTGCATCGCGGATTGATACCCTTGGTTCCCGCAATACTCTGATACGGAATCAACACATGTCCCAACTCTCCGCCGAACCCGTTTTTTCCCTTCACTACATTTCCATCGAGAATAATTCCGCCGCCATTCCCCGTCCCGATAATGATCGAAACTGAGGTCTCCTTGCTATTCGCGCCAAAAATCGCATAGTGCCCCCAAAGCGCCGCCGCATTCGCATCGTTTAAATACGACACAGGTTTGCCCAGCTTGTGCGCCAATCCCTCGCGAATATCGAATCCCGCCCAATTCGCGTGCACAAAATTGGTCGAACCACGCGCGCTCATCTGGCCAGCCGCGCTGGCCGGCCCCGGGGTATCCAGCCCAACTGCCACTACATCCGTAAGCTCAACAGCTCCCAGATCAGTGGCCACCTTCAAACCATCCGCAATCTGTTGCAGACAAATCTCCGGCCCCTGCTTTGCCAGCGAAGGATGCTCGCACAATCCCTCGACCAAAAATTTCTCCTGCGCATCCACCAACGTATAGTTGACAGCCGTTCCCCCAACGTCCACTCCCGCTACAACAGCAGCCACAGTTTTTCTCCTATCATTCTTAACCTCAGCCCGCCAATCGTAGCAGAATCAGTGCACGCGCCGAAGAACCGTGAAGGGCAGCCTGTCATGATCAAACTCGTTTATTGCATCACAAAAAAACCAGGACTAACGGACCAGGAGTTCTTTGACTACTGGAAAAATATCCACGGACCGATTGGTTCTCGCATTCCGCGCTTGCGCAAATTAGTCCAAAGCCACCGCCTGACCATTCCCGGCGACAAACGCCAACCCGATTATCACGGCATGGCGGAACTTTGGTTTGACGATGCGGAAGCGTTGCTGGCGGCTCGTCAGTCTCCCGAATGGAAAGCCTCCCGCGAAGACGAAGCCAACTTCATAGACCACGACAAAGTCGCCTATTTCGTTTCAGCGGAACACATCATCCTTGACCAGGCAACCCCGTAAGCCGCCTGGGCGCATACGCCGTCCTTCCGGGCAAAGCGGGCAGGCTATCCTTTACTTCCTCAACCTCCTCTAACTCCTTATCTTTCCGCTACAATACTCTCCATCCCACTCCCTGCGAGGCGCGCCCTTTGATTCATAGCCACGTCTTTCACAACGACCAACTGCTCCCCATCGAAAAGGTCCGCCTCTCACCTGGACAAGCCGGCCTCATCAACGGCTGGGGACTCTTCACCACTCTGCGCGTTGTGCGCGGCGAAGCCTTCGCATTTGAACGCCACTGGCGCCGCCTGGAAAAAGACGCTGCCATCATTCACTTGCCCATGCCCTACGCCGGGCCGCGCGTTCGCGTTCAGCTGCAAGAAGTCATCCGTGCCAACAAAGTTACCGAGGGCTGCGCGCGTATCTACCTCGTGTACAACCAGGTCGGTTTCTGGCGTAGCGACGAACCGCAACCGTCAGTCGATTTGGTTATTTACACCGCGCCGCTTCCCGAATACCACGAGCCAGTTCGCCTCGCCATTCGCGAGCACGGCCGCCACGCCGCCTCCGCTCTCGTCGGCGTTAAAACAATTTCATGGCTCAACAATGTCTGGTCCGCCGCCGAAGCGCAAAAAGACGGCTTCGACGAAGTCATCCTGCTCAATGAACGCGGCGAAGTCGCCGAATGCACCGCCGCGAATGTTTACATCGTTAGGGGCGACACCGTTTTCACTCCGCCGCTGACCTCCGGATGCCTTGAAGGCGTAACGCGCAGCGTTCTTTTTGAAATTGTCGGTGAAGCCGGAGCTATCGTGAAAGAGCACACGCTCCGCCTTGAAGATCTCTACTCCGCCGACGAAGTTTTTATCTCTTCCACCAATCGCAACGTAATCGGAGTGGGCGAAATCGCGGGCCACAAATTCGCCAACGCGCCCGGTCCGGTCACTCTGCGCATGAACGAAGCATTCACTACCTATATGAATGACTATGTCACGCGCCGCTTGGCCGCCGCATCGCGTTAAGAATTTGTGTATTCTTCGATTGAGTGGGTCGCTGCCAACTGGAAAAGAAAACGAAGCAGAGAGAAAACGGAGGAAGGAAATGAAGACGAAAGAATGTCAGCGCTTTTTCGCAGCTCCAGAGCACGGCTGAAGCTTCACCCACTGCGCAGGATTCACGTTGACGCCATTGACGTAAAGCACCCAGTGAAGATGCGGCCCGGTGGAACGTCCTGTTGAACCAGCGTAGCCAAGAATATCGCCGCGCTGTACCGCCGCCCCCGGAGCTACCACCAGTCGCATCATGTGCAGGTACATCGATTCCAGGCCCTGGCCATGATCGATTCCCACGGCGTTGCCTAGGACGTTGAACTGCTCTGCGAAAGTAATCGTACCCGCAGCAACGGCGCGAATCGCTTCGCCCTCCGGTGTGCGCTGGTCCACGCCGCCGTGATATTCGCCGGTGTACTTTCCGTTGTGCAAACGTTTCACGCCAAACGGAGAAGTCATGCATCCGGAAACCGGCGGCGCGAGCGGATCGGCCCACGAACGCGTTTCCGAAATGGCGGCGCGAAAAGCTGTCAACAGCGCCATTTCTTCCGGAGTCGAATGCAGCGCCTCAATTTCCGGAGCGAGCTTGACATTCTGCAAAGGAAAAATAGTTTTGCGAATCACCACCGGCAAGGTTTGCGGCGCTCCGCCGTCGCTCCGAGAAATTTTCAACGAAAACGTTCCTGGTGTATCTTTCACGGAAATTGGCAGTAGTCCAAAACTTTTTCCGTCTGCTTGGAGATAGAGTTTGGCGGATCGCTCGTTTAATTTCGTCGACGTAAATTCAGCGGGGCAGGCGATGCGCAAAGTTTCGCCGAGTTTCACTTGCGGGGGCGAAACGGTGCACTTCTGAGCCTGCAAAGGCGCAGCGTAAAATAGCGCAACGGAAAAAAGGCTTGCGACGGCCGTAGTTCTTGCACAGGCTATAGCGCGGCGGCTCATGGGTTCGATTTGGGCTCGGGTGTGACTAAAGTATTTTGTCGGCTGTGGCCATCGCGTAGCAAGCACATTAAAGGGCGCTGATGCACGCTTTGCAATGAAGTGCGTGCTACAATCTGCGGCTTGAGAGACAAATGGCAGAGACCCTAGCGACGACGGAAGCGGTGTTGGAAGTGATTTCGCCGGATGGCGCGCGGCGCTACGCGCGCGTTTCCCAGACCCCGTACATGATGGGACGCGGAGCGGAAACCGGCAATCATTTGCAGCTGAACGACCGACGCATTTCTCGGCAATGTGCAGCCATCGTAATGGAAGCCAGCCGCCTGTACATAGAAGATCGCGGGCAGCGGCGCGGAGTTTTCGTCAACAACGAAAAAATTGACAGCCGCGCATTGGAAGACGGCGACATCATCACGTTTGGCCTGGAAGATTCCTACGAGATTATTTTTCGCTCGACACCTGATGCCGGACAGGAATCCATTCCCAACCTGCTGACGCGCATCGAACACATTACCAGTTCCGAGCCCGCTTCGGGCGGTCTGCGGAAGCTGAACATGCTGCTGGAAGCGAGTTCCCTGCTGCACTCGCAACTGCCACTGGATTCGGTGCTGGCAAAGATGTTGGATCACGCAGTGGCAGTGCTGGACGCGGACCGCGGCTTGCTCCTGGAAAACGGGCTGGACGGAGCTCTGAAAGTACGGCTGGCCCGCCGCAATGGCGGTTTGCGTTTGCCGCCGGAAAGCGTTGCACCGAGCCAGACCGCAATTCAACTGGCATTGAAACAACATTCCCCGGTGATCACGGAAGATCTGGCGCAAGCGGAAGGCGATCTGCAGTCGGCGCAGAGCGTCGTTGCCCAGCGACTACGCGCCGTAGTAGTAATTCCACTTTTCTCCGTTATGCGCGCGAATTCGCAGGAATCCGTGGTCAATTTGCGGCGCGGCGAGTTTCTTGGCGTGCTGTACATGGATTCGCGGCGCCCCGCAGCCTTTTCCAAACTCGACCGGCAAATCCTGGACGCGCTGGCGGCCGACGCTGCGAGCATTCTGGACAATGCGCGCCTGGTCGAACGCGAGCGTGAACGGCAGCGCATGGAGCAGGAAATCAACATCGCGCGCGATATCCAGCAGGCGCTGCTGCCACGCGATTTCCGCGAATTCCCGCATCTGGATGTTTCCGGATGCAACTTCCCTTGCCTGGCCGTGGGAGGCGACTATTTCGATGTGTTCCCGATTGCCGAGGGGCGGACTGCATTTCTGCTGGCGGACGTTTCCGGCAAAGGACTGGGCGCAGCAATTGTTACCACCATGCTGCAGGGCGCGCTCTCCGGAATGACACTGGGAACGGATCCGGCGCGCGTATTCAACCATGTCAACAGGTTTTTGTGCGACCACTCGGAAGTCGGCCGTTATGCAACGATGTTCTTCGGAATTTTGGATCTGGATGGACACCTGGAATTCATCAACGCCGGCCATCCCTCGCCAATGCTGATTCGCCAGAACGCGGTGGAAGAGGCGTTCACCGAAGGCTCGTATCCCGTGGGGCTGGTACCTGATGCCGTGTACACAGCGGCATGTTTGAAGTTGCAACCCGGAGACACGCTGGTGCTTTTCAGTGACGGCGTGACAGAAGCCATGGATCCGGATGAACAATTATTTGGAGTGCCGCGGCTGCGGGAAGTCCTGGAAGGCAACATCAGCACGGAGCTGGAGCAAATTCAAAAAACCGTGCTGGAATCCGTGGAAAACTTTGCCAGAGGCGCAAGGCAGGCGGACGATTTGACGCTGCTACTGGTAAGGTATCGCGATCCCAAAACCGCGGACATCACGGATACGGCAATTCCCCCGCCCTCAAGCGAAGCTGCCTGACCTGGATGGTTGGCGAAACACCGACCGAAAAATCCGCTTGGGCTTCGATGCTCGGCACGCGGGAGTTGATTCATTTTATTTTGAAAAAACTTTTGCCTGCGGCTTAATTCACAAAACTTCTTCTTGCAATCTCTAACATTCAGGACTATTAATTTAGGTCTGCGTCGGTTTTTCCACTCTTGGCAGGGGAGGCACGATGGCTTCCAGTCGTAGAGATTTCCTGAAAATAGGTGCTGTAGGCGGTGCGGCGGCTGCGGTTTTTGGTTTTGATCTGAAGCCGGCATTCGCACAACTGCGCGAATTAAAGATAGGACGCGCTAGCGAAACGCGTTCAACTTGCCCGTACTGCGCGGTGGGCTGCGGCACCATCATCTACACGATTGGCGATCGCGCAAAGAACGTAACGGCGCAGGTGGTGCACGTCGAGGGCGACCCCGATCATCCGACCAACCGCGGCACGCTGTGCCCGAAAGGCTCATCGCTGCAGCAAGAAATCATGAACGACCGGCGCCTGCTGAAGCCACTGGTGCGGCGGCCGGGCGGAACCGAATGGGAAGATATTTCGTGGGACGACGCAATCACCGAAATCGCGACCCGTGTGAAAAAGACGCGCGATGAGACTTTCGTCGAGAAGGATGCGGCTGGGCACACGGTGAACCGGCTGGAATCGCTCGCGTGGATCGGCGGCTGTACCGATACCAATGAGTTTAATTATCTAGTAGTTAAAGCAATGCGCGCCCTCGGGGTCGTGCATATGGAAAACCAGGCCAGGGTTTGACACGGCCCCACGGTCTCAAGTTTGGGACCAACATTCGGACGCGGGGCAATGACCAACGGCTGGGTCGACATGAAAAATACCGACATGATGCTAATCATGGGCGGTAATCCGGCCGAGAATCATCCGTGCGGGTTCAAATGGCCCGTCGAAGCGAAGCGCACCCGCAACGCGAAAATGATTGTGGTCGATCCGCGGTTCACCCGGACGGCTGCCGTGGCTGATCTCCACTGTCAGATTCGCGCTGGGTCAGACATCGCGTTCTTGGGCGGTGTCATTCGCTATGCCATCGAAAACAATCGCATCGCGAAAGATTACCTGGTCAACTTCACGAACGCGGCGTTCATCGTCAGAAGCGACTTCAAGCTGCCTGCTGACCTGGACGGCGTGTTTTCCGGGCTTGACGCCGCGACGCAGACCTACGACAGGGCCACGTGGAATTATGCCGGCACAGGAGGCGGCGGAGAAACTGCTGCGGCGCATCCACCAAGCGGAGGCGCTCCATCCGCACCTAAATTGCCGGAAAAAGTCGAATTCGATCTAACGCTGCAAAACCCCAATTGCGTGTTCCAACTGCTGAAGAAACACTACTCGCGCTATACGCCGGAAATGGTGGAGCGCATCACGGGGATTCCCAGAGATCAATTCCTGAAAGCCGCCGACCTCTACACTTCGATTCGCAAAGACGGCGACATGAAGAAAGCGGGCACGATCATTTACGCTGTCGGATGGACGCAACACTCGTTTGGCACGCAAATCATTCGAACGGCGGCCATGTTGCAGCTTTTGTTGGGCAACGTCGGCCGCGCGGGCGGTGGTGTCAACGCGTTGCGCGGGCACTCGAACATTCAGGGCGCCACGGACATGGCCGGCCTTTTCGACAGTTTGCCCGGCTATCTGAAAGTCCCGACGCCCGCCGACGCCTCCTTCGATGCCTGGATGAAACGCATTACGCCAACGGCTTCGAAGCCCGCTCCGTGGGATTCGTTCAACTATTACGGGAACACGCCGAAATTCGCGGTCAGCTATCTGAAGGCGCTCTACGGCGACGCGGCCACGAAACAAAACAGCTGGGCGTTCGATTATCTGCCTAAAGTGGATCGCAACTACTCGTGGGTGCAAATGTGGGACGACATGTACCACGGAACCGTGAAAGGCATGCTGGCCTTTGGGATGAACGGCGTCGCGATTGGTCCCGATTCCAAGAAAAATATAGACGCGCTGAAAAAAGCGGACTTCCTGGTGGTGGGAGAGATTTATCCGGACGAAACCAGCGAGTTCTGGAGGTCGCCCGGCATCACCCAGGACGAGATGAAACAGATTCAAACCACGGTATATCGACTGCCTTGCGCCGGATTTGCCGAGAAGGATGGTTCGTTCACCAATTCCGCGCGCTGGCTGTTATGGAAGAATACGGCGGTGCCGACGCCCGGAAATGCCCGGCTGGACCAGGCGATCGTCGCGCAAATCTTCTTGAAGATCCGCGAGCTGTACAAGAAGGACGGCGGCAAGTTCCCTGATCCGATCTTAAATCTGACGTGGAACTACAGCGCCCCATCAAGTCCGCCGCTGGCCGAGGTCTTAAAGGAAATCAACGGCAAGGCGTTGGCCGATCTGGAGGATCCAGCCACGAAGCAGCAGATCAAGACCGGCCAGCAACTTCCGGGCTTTGCCTGGTTGAAAGACGATGGCACGACGTCCTGTGGCAACTGGATTTATTCCGGCTCATTCACCGAAGCGGGAAATCAGACGGCGCGGCGCGATCCGTCCGACCCTTCCGGTCTAGGTATACATCCGGGATGGGGCTGGTCGTGGCCCGCGAATCGCCGCGTGCTCTACAATCGCGCGTCGTGCGACGTCGACGGCAAGCCCTGGGACCCTACGCGAAAACAAGTCTGGTGGAACGAAGGCCAACAAAAATGGGTTGGCAACGACGTACCGGACTTCAAGGTCGATTCCAAACCGAAAGATCACATGGGCCCGTTTATCATGAATCCGGAGGGCGTAGGACGACTGTTTGCGCCGCTGGCAGCTTTTGCCGATGGACCGTTCTCCGAATTCTACGAACCGATTGAGAGCCCGATTGACAATCCGCTGCATCCTGCGCAAACGCACAATCCGGTGGTCAAGCGCTTCAAAACGCCAGACGACAAATACGGCACGCCGAAGGACGGCTACACGGTCGTCTGCACGACGTATCGGCTTACCGAGCTTTATCACTATTGGACGAAGAACAATCCGATGAACGTGCAATTGGTTCCGGAGCCGTTCGTGGAGATTGCCGCGGAGATGGCGAACGAGATGGGAATCACCGGCGGTGAAAAAGTAAAAGTGTCCAGCATCCGGGGAGAGTATATCGCCAAGGCCATGGTCACGAAGCGCATCAAGCCGATGATGATTGACGGAAAAAAGGTCTACCAGATCGGCATTCCCATCCATCAGGGCTATCGCGGAATCGCCGAGGACGAGGGCAAGGACGCGCGGACGCTGGCGAATCTGCTGACACCGACGGTCTATGATCCCAACGCTTACACACCGGAATTCAAGGGCTTCCTGGTGAAGCTCGAAAAGGCGTAGGACGAATATGAGCCAAGAAACCCTACGTATTCAAAAAATATCTGGCCACGCCGGAAGCGTGCCCGGCGAGGGTACGCAGCGTGAATACACGGTCTGCAAACTTATTGACACCACGACATGCATCGGATGCAAGGCCTGCGAAGTGGCGTGCATGGAGTGGAACGACCTGCCATTCGGAGAAACCGTTTTCGACAATACTTATCAGACGATGCCGGAGACGCGGTGGAATTACTGGAACCTGATTCTCTTCAACGAGCATGAGAGAGAAGACGGCACGTTGATGTGGCTGATGCGCAAGAATCAGTGCATGCACTGCGCGGATCCGGGATGCCTGGCAGCGTGTCCATCCGACGGCGCGATTATTCAGTACACCAACGGAATCGTGGATTTTCAGCAGGAGAAGTGCATCGGGTGCGGCTATTGCATTACCGGCTGCCCCTTTAACATTCCGAAATTCAACAAAGAGACGAAGCGCGTTTACAAGTGCACTTTGTGCACCGATCGCGTTAGCCAGGGACTTGAACCTGCGTGCATCAAGTCGTGCCCGACGGGCTGCCTGCACTTCGGCAGCAAGGACGACATGAAGTTCCTTGCGGAACAGCGGGCGAAGCAGTTGCGCGATCATTACAATTTTCCGAATGCCGGCGTTTACGATCCGCCAGGCGTGGGCGGTACCGGCGTGATCTATGTGTTACATGACGCGAAGCAGCCGGAACTTTACGGAGGTTTGCCGAAAGATCCGAGCATTCCGCTAAGCGTGAAATTGTGGAAAGGACCGCTGAAGTGGCTTGGGAATCTCGCGATGGTCGGCGGCTTGATTGGGCTATTTGTGCACTACTTGCGATATGGTCCGAAAGACCGCGAAGTGGAAGTCAAGGAACCTCATGAGGGAGCGCAGCCATGAGCGAGCACGCGGATCAGATACTTCCTCTCGGTCGAGTGTTGCGCTACCCCTTTCTGGAGCGCGCAAACCACTGGCTGGCGGCGATTTCCTATATCTATTTGTTGCTGACCGGGCTGGCATTCTGGTCGCCGTGGCTCTTCTGGCTTGCCTGGCTTATGGGTGGCGCACAGATTTCGCGAACATTGCATCCGTGGGTCGGACTATTTTTCTTTTACGCCGTGATGCGCATGTATGGCTACTGGGCGCCGCAGATGCACACGGCGGAAGTGGACAGGCAGTGGTGGCGTTCGCTTAACCACTATATTCAAAACGAAGATGACAAGATGCCGCCTGCCGGACGCTATAACGCGGGGCAGAAAGCGCTGTTCTGGAGTTTCTTTTATGGCGCGATCGTTTTGCTGTTGACTGGAATCGTATTGTGGCTGCCTGAATATATACCGTGGAATTTGCGATGGCTGCGGTATCTTTGCGTGTTTTTGCATCCTGTGGCGGCGCTGTTCACGATTGCAAATTTCATGATTCATATTTACATGAGCGTGTTCGCGGAGCGTGGCGCTTTTGACTCCGTGATTCACGGCGACGTGTCCCTGGAATTTGCCAAGCGCTATCATCCCGGCTGGTATGCAGAGCTGATGCGCCGTCGTGAGGCTGCCGCGCCGCGGAAATAATGACCACGAATTACGACGCGCGCATTCGTCGCGCGAACAAGCTGAAAGAAACTTATCCCTTCGCAGCGGAAATCCTGACATTTTACGGGCGTATCTGCGCCATACAGCAGCAGCTTGCTAAGGCGCTGGAACGAAAGCTGCCGCGCGACGCGGTTGCGCGTGACGTAGGCACCCTCCGCGAACAACTCGATGTTGATGCGGTGCTGCCGTTTGTGAGAGAGGCCTTGACGGAATTGTTGCCGCAGTCTCCGGCGCCACTCGCGGAGTTCATCAAGGAATATCTGCGCGCGTCGCCGCAACAGCGAGCCGCGTCATTGCAACGTTACGTTACGCTGGGCGGAACGGATGGAGGGGTTGATGACTCGCGCGAAGAACTGTTGGCGCGCGTGGTGATCGATCCGTATGCGGAATTGCTGGCGGCGAAACAAGCCGCTCCAGCCATCGGGCCAGCGGGAAATCTGTGCCCGCAATGCGGAGCGCGACCAGTGGCGGGAGTGCTGCGCGTCGAAGGCGACAGCGGAAAACGTTTCTTGCTGTGCTCGTTTTGCGCGGCGGAGTGGGAATTTCGCAGAATTTATTGCGCGTATTGCGGCGAAACGCGCGAACAGTCGCTTCCGGTATTTGTTGCCGAGAAATTTCCGCAGATTCGTGTGGAAGCTTGCGATACGTGCCGGCACTGCATTCGCAGCGTGGACCTGACGAAAGATGGCCACGCAATTCCGGTTGTGGACGATTTGGCCGCGATTCCCCTGGCGCTGTGGGCAGATGAATATGCTTACCAGCGAATTCACGGGAACCTGCTCGGCACCTGACGAGTCCGAGGGTTTGTTTCACGCCTCCGACAGCAATCCGAAACAATATTTGCATTCGAGTGTGGAATTGTCGCATGCTACCGCTCACGTTCGGAGGATGAAATGCGGAAACTATTTGTGGTTCTTGGTATCGCGTTGCTTGCGGCGGCTCATGCGGCGTCGCAAACGAGTTCGGCTGGAGCGCCGCCTGCGACACTGACCGTGATTCGCGCCGGTTCATTGATCGACGGCACCAGCGACACTGCTCGTAAGAATCAGCTGATTTTTATCCGTGGCGAGCGCATCGAAAAAGTGGCGGACGCTTCCGCCGCGATTCCTGGCGACACCAAAGTGATCGATCTCTCCGGCGCGACGGTGCTGCCGGGATTGATTGACGCGCACACACATATTTTTTTGTGGGGGGAGAATCCGGCAAAGGGCGGATACGACGCGAATATCTTGAAAGCGGGCATCGCGCTGCGAGCGGCCCGCGCGACATATGCCTGCCGGCGCGCCTTGGAACAGGGATTCACGACTCTACGCGATCTGGAGACTGAGGGCGCTGGTTATGGCGACGTGGAAATAAAACAGGCGATCGCCGAAGGAACGATTCCAGGACCACGGCTGTTTGTTGTGACGCGAGGAATTTCGACGACCGGCGGCTACAACCTGGAAGGCTACGCACCGGAATTGCAGATGCCGAAGGGCGTGCAAATAATTGACGGACCGGTTGAAGCGCGCAAAGCTGCGCGCGAGCAGCTCGATCACGGAGCGGACTGGCTGAAAGTTTATATGACGCACCGTTCGTGGGTGGACAAGAAAGGAAATCTGGTATCGCAGCCGACACTGACAGTGGAGGAACTGAAAGCGATTGTGGATGAGGCACACGGCTGGGGGAAAAAAGTTGCGTGCCACGCGTACAACGGAATTGGATTGCAGAGGGCGCTGGATGGCGGATGCGATTCGATTGAGCATGGACTGGAGATCACGGACTCGCAGATCGCCCAGATGGCGAAACAAGGCACGTGGTATTGTCCGACGATTGCGGCGTATTACGGTGATTGGGCGCCGGAAAATACCGAGGCGGGTGCGCGCGACCGGAAGCGCGCGGAAGTACACGGCGCATCGGTAGAGAAAGCTGTGAAAGCGGGAATCAAGATTGCGTACGGAACGGACATAGGAGGAATCGAATGGACCGAGCCGATGGCACAAGAGTTTCCGTACTTGACGCAGTTCGGATTGACGCCGATGGAGGCGATCCGCGCTGCAACATCGCGAGCGGCGGAGTTGTTGGATGAAAAAGGCGAGTTGGGAGCGGTCGCGCCGGGCGCTTACGCGGACATCATCGCGGTGACTGGCGATCCGGTGAAAAATATTAAGGAACTCGGGAACGTGAAGTTCGTGATGAAGGGCGGGAGCATTTTTAAGAACGAAATTGCGAAGTAGGAATGCCGCGAAAGCGAGCCGCGATACAGTTCGCGCCCGAACTAGGATTCGACGCGAACGCCTTTCCAGAAGGCGACGCGGCCGGTAATTTCCTGCGCAGCGGGCTTGGGGTCGGGATAAAACCAGGCGGCGTTTTCGTTGCGCATTCCGTCGACATCGAGGTGATAGTAATGCGCGGTGCCTTTCCAGGGACAGATGGAAGTGTGCGCGCTTGATTTCAGATATTCCTTTTTCACAGCGCTAACGGGAAAGTACTGGTTCCCTTCAACGACAACGCAATCATTGCTTTCAGCGACGATTTTTCCGCCCCAGAGCGCTTTAGCCATTGGACTTTCTCCTGTTTCTGGTTTGTTAGATGCCGCGGATTGGAAAAAGTTTCTAGCTGCGCCAACAGCGAGCGTGGGTTTCATCTAAATGCCGGTTAACGAATGGCGGCGCGCGTTTGCTACAATTTCGTTCATGAACTTTCAACGAATCAGGCCTCTGATCCCGCTGGTTTTATTCATCTTGATTTCTCCGGTACTCTTCAGAATTCATGCGCACGGGAAAACGAACGCGACTAAAAAAGCGAACGCCGGAACGAGCGTTGCCGCGCCGTTTGGTGTGGCGCCGGATCTGGATGCGCGCTTGGCAAAATTCCGGCCGATCGAGATGCCCTTTAATCGCGCTGGGCTGAGTGAACGCGAGCAGAAATTGCTGGAAAAGCTGGTGGACGCGGCGAATCGCATCGAGCAGATTTATTGGAGGCAGAGCGATCCCGAAGGGCTGAAACTTTATGCGCGGCTTCAGAAAAGCCAGGATCCGCTGGACAAGAAGGTTTTGCGATTCATGACGATCAACGGCGGCCGATACGACTTGATCGATGAGCTCAGGCCGTTTGTTGGAAAGGAATCCGCACCGCGAGGACGCGCGCTCTATCCGAGCGATTTATCGCAGGCAGACGTCGAACAATATGTCGCGGCGCACCCCGAACAAAAGAAAGCGATTTATAACGAAGAGTCGGTTCTGATGCGCGATGGATACCGGCTGCAGGCGGTGCCCTACCACATCACGTTTGCGGAATTTCTGAAACCCGCCGCCGAGGACTTGCGGGACGCGGCGAAGCTGAGCGACGATCCGCAGTTTGCGAAATTCCTGAATATGCGCGCGGACGCGTTGCTGAACGATGATTATTACGCGAGCGATCTGGCCTGGCTCGATATGAAAGAGCCGAAGTTTGATTTGATTCTGGCGCCATACGAAAGCTACCTGGACAATCTGCTGGGGGTGCGAACCTCTTACGGAGCGGCAGTGCTGGTTCGAAACGATGCGGAAAGCCAGAAGCTGGCGATTTATCAGAAATTCGTACCGGAACTGCAAGAGGCGTTGCCACTTTCCAAGCAGGATTTGCCTTCGAAGCACGGGCATGTGACGCCGATGGAAGTGATGGATGCGCCGTTTCGAACGGGCGATTTGCTGCACGGCTACCAATCGGTGGCGGACAATTTGCCCAACGATGCGCGCGTGCACGAAGCCAAAGGCAGCAAGAAGATTTTCTTTAAGAATTTCATGGATGCGCGGGTGAACGAAGTGATTCTGCCGATCGCGCGGCGATTGTTGCGCGAAGATCAAGCCGGGCAAGCGAGCGGGAACGGCTATCTTGCGGACACGCTGGCACACGAAATTTCCCACGAGCTGGGACCAAATTATTCTCGAATCGCGGGAAGTAAAAAGGATATTCGCGAGGCGATCGGCGGAGACTTCTCGGCTCTGGAAGAGGCTAAGGCCGATGCGGTCGGGATGTTCTGCCTGAAATGGCTTGCGGATCACGGTGCGATCACGAAAGAGCAGTTGGAGGAGGATTACATTTCGTACGTGGCGGGAAATTTCCGTACGATTCGTTTTGGCATTGCAGAGCCGCACGGACGCGGGGAAATGATGGAGTTCAACTACATGATCGAACGCGGAGCGGTGACGCGCGACGCGGCGAGTGGCCGTTACGCCGTGGCGCTGGAGAAAATGCCGGGGACGCTCGAGGCGCTGGCAAAAGAATTGCTGGAGCAAGAAGCTACCGGCGACCGCGCTCGCACAGCAGCATGGTTTGTAAAGTATGCAGTTCTGCCGGACCATCTGAAGCGGGCATTCACGCGCGTTTCCGACATTCCCGTGGATATACAGCCGAAATATTCATTTCAGGAGGAAATTCGATGAACGAGCAGACTTTTTCAAATCACGCGAAGTTTGTGCCCATGTTTCATTTTTTCCTACTGCCGGCGCTTTTGCTGAATTTGATTTGGGCAGTCCGCTGGTTCTTCCCACTGCAGGTCAACACGATGTTCGGATTCCAGGTGTTCATGGGCCATCTTGTGAATTTGATGGTGGCGATCGCTCTTATCGTTATGGCCTTTCTGGCGCGGACTTTTGCGCTGGGAGTGCAAGATCGAGTGATTCGGCTCGAAGAAAGAATACGTTATGAAAGGCTGCTGCCCGAAGATTTGAAGCCACGCATTGGCGAATTCACGATCAATCAGTTGGTGGCGCTACGCTTTGCTTGCGACGCGGAGCTCCCTGCGCTGGCACGGAAAGTTCTGGATGCAAAGATAAGCGAGCGCAAGGCCATCAAACAGATGGTGCAGAATTGGCGGCCTGATTATCAGCGGGTTTAGTCTTGAGCTGAACGATTGGAGTATCCAGAACAAAACCGGCACGGCAAGCCGTACCCGGACGGGAAAACTACAAAATGCTGCGAATGACGCCTCCGTCGGCGTTTACCGCAGCCCCATTGATGCTAGCCGACTGCGTACTGGAAACAAACGCAACCACGGCGGCGATTTCTTCCGTCGTTTCGAAGCGTTTCAGCAGTGAACTGGGACGCGCTCTATCAAAGAATTCTTTTTCCACTTGTTCCTTCGAAACGCCCTGTTGCAGGGCCATCGATTGAACGAAATCGCCCACGCCTTCGGACGCTGTTGGCCCGACTAAGACTGAGTTCGCAGTGACATTCGTGCCCGCGATGGATTCCGCCACGCCACGCGCAACGGCGATTTGCGCTGTCTTGGTCATGCCGTAATGAACCATTTCGCTGGGAATCTGCTGGCCGGATTCGCTGGAAATGAAAATCACGCGGCCCCAGTTTTTGCGCAACATTTCCGGCAGATAATGACGCGTTAAGCGCACGCCGCTGAGCACGTTGACTTCGTAGAAGCGCAGCCAATCTTCATCGGAAATTTCGAGAAAGGGCTTAATTTCGAAAATACCAAGATTGTTGACGAGGATATCGGCAGTGGGAACTTGTTCGGTGAGCTGTTTGACTCCTGCGGAGGTTCCCAAATCGGCGGCGACTTCTAGCACCTCCGCACCGCGCATTTCCATGCGAATCGTTTCCGCAGCGGCGGAGACGCGCTTCTCGGTTCGCCCGTTGATCACAATGCGCGCGCCCTCACGCGCCAGAGTCCTGGCAATCGCGAGTCCGATACCCGCGGTAGAGCCCGACACCACGGCAAGCTTGCCTCGTAAGCCGAGATCCATTTTGTATCTCCTTGATTGCACTTACTGTGCGGCGCGAAGAGTACTAATGTACACGCTATGCAAACTTAATCGCTGAGATTCTTTGGCGATCGATGCCGGATGACTTCAGAATAGCCAGGCCTAGATTTGGAGCGGCGCTTTTCGACTTGTTAGGAATCGTACTACCGGGCAGTTGCTGCCGTAGCTGCTCCTTCGATTTCGGTGATTTCTTCCGGGGTCAATTTTAACTCGCCGGCTCGCATTACGCCTTCGGCCTGCCTGGCATTGCGAGCGCCGACAATGGCGCCGGTAATCGCAGGATGGCGCAGCACCCAAGCAATTGCGACTTCACCCGGTCCACGGCCGTGGCGAGCGCCGACTTTGCGGAGACGTTCCACAAGTTCCAGGTTTTTCGAAAGCTTGGGATCCCTGAATTCGGGATTGCGGCTACGAAAATCATCGGCGGGTAACGCAGCGGCACGTTCGCGCGTCATCGCGCCAGTCAACAAACCCGACGCCATGGGCGCGTAACTGATGACACCGATGCCGTGCTTCAAGCAATGCGGAAGGACATCCTGTTCAATCTGCCGGCGAATGAGAGAGTACGGCGGCTGGTCGGACGTGACGGGAGCAATTTTTGCAGCTCGCTCGATTTGCGCCGGAGAAAAATTCGAGACGCCGATCCAACGCACTTTGCCCTGATTCTGCAGGCCGCTCATTGCCTGCCAGGCTTCCTCGAGTTGCGGCCCGTTATCGGCCGGCGGCCAATGCATTTGATATAGATCGATCACGTCGGTCTGCAGGCGGCGCAAACTGTCCTCGCATTCCTGACGAATCGATGCAGCCGAATGGTCCTGTCGTGTTTTGCGACTTGCGTCCCAGCGAAGACTACACTTTGTAAAGACGTAAGGCCGCTTGCCTTTCCATTGTTTCAGGGCTTGCGCGACGATTTCTTCGGAGTGGCCGGTGCCGTATACAGCGGCGGTGTCAATCCAGTTGACGCCCAATTCGAGAGCGCGCACGATCGCCGCGACGGAATCCGAGTCTTCCTGTTGTCCCCAGGCAAATTCCCAGCCGCCGCCTCCTATCGCCCATGCACCAAACCCCACCCGCGTCAATTGCAGATCCGAATTGCCAAGTTTTCGCGTTTCCATAAATGACCTCGCGTTACGAAATGATGCTGCTTCTTTTTTACTTTGTTTTGGATGAGCTTCGCCAGTGAAAAGTTAGTTAGAAAGATCGTGTAAAGATCGGGGGAGAAATGCAACGCAGGTTAACGCCCGGGCGAGTCGGGGCGCAGCATGCTGCGCCCTACCGGAGACTCGTCGAATCGCGAATGCCTCAGCTGGCGGTAAAGCCTGCGTCAAGCGAAGTGGTTTCGCCGTAGGGGTTGGTAACGGCGATCCGATACTCGCCCGCATTCAGAGCGAGTGTGACGATTTTCAGGTTGTTCATATCTACGAACGTTACCGCCAATGGCTGCGGCCGCACCGGTCTGGAAACCGCCGTCGCGAATCGTTTAAAGTGGCGCCGCCGGACGAAGACTCGCTCGCCGGAGTGATTGAGCCGATGCCCAGCGGCACGCGGGCGAGTTGGATGACGGTCAAGCCGGATGCGGTCAGCGCAAAGATTCTCTGGCCATTTTCATCGATGGCCAGAAATCTTCCGTGCAAGCCGTCTACGTCCGCGCTCAGCATGGCCAGTGGTTCCGGCAAAATCACACGCAGCCGCAGACGTCCCGTGTGCGTGTCAAGAATGTCCACGCCTCGTTGCAATCCGGTAAAGGGCGCCAAGTCCGGAGCCGATCCCGTGAGGACGGAACGTAGACGAGCGCGCCACTCGGATGCAACGCGATTCCCGGGACATCGCTGCGTTGCGGATTGCCTTCGAGCTCCGACTCCGTGGTAACGGATTGCAGCGCAAGGTTCGCGTCACGAATCTTGACTACATTCGAATTTCGCGATGTCAGAAAAGTCCCGTCCGCTGCAGTGGCAATGTCGGTGGAAGGAATATTTGTCTGCGAGATTAGAAATTCGCCGGGAGTTGCGGCGTTCCGACCGGCCATTGGCTGACCCGGCGCGGACGCGAAGTTAAAGAAGGCGGCGCTTCCATCAGCACTGGCGTCCACCATTGGCGCGCTGGTTAGCGCGGATACTTGCGGTTGCGGCGCCGTCTGGACGTTCACAGGCGACTCCGACCAATTCATTTGTTGCAGGCAGGTGCTGCATCCGGAAGTATTTCCGCCGTACCCAACAAGCCCCAAAAAAAACCGTTTGATCGGAAGTCGCCGCAACGCGCACTGGACCGGAGTTGGCATCACCCGCGGCGCCGCCTACTTTTACCTAAGTTCCCGAGGCGGTCTCGAACCGAAGTTTTGTCCTGAAAGTGTGACGGTTGTGCCGCCTAAAGTGTTCGCAGCCAATCTTACGTGGCGGCGCTCCCAAGCTTGAGGTGCCCGTGGTCAGCGCGCTCGACAACGCCATGGCCGGGAGGCAGTTCATCCTCAGGTACGATAACGTACATGATGGTCCATCTTGAGGACTTTATAAAGATAAGTAATATTGATGGCAAATGGCGGGAACGATTGAAAAAGCAAACGGCGCGGAAACAACTCCGCGCCGTCTTAACTCAAGGCAGGTTAAAGTGAAATTCGATTAAATGCTCTTCGGTCCGGTCGTTGCCGGCGCAGCGTTGGCGGGCTTGGAGAACGCGCTGCTGGTTTCCTTCTCGGCGCTCTTATCAATTTCGATCGAGCCCTTGAAATAGGCGCCGTCTTCAATCATGATGCGCGCCGTGGTCAGGTCGCCGTTCACCGAGCCGTCTTTCTTGATTTCGATCCGGTCCTTCGCGCGAAGGTTGCCCTTCACCGTGCCATACACCACCACCTCGCGGGCGATAATGTCGGCGGTTACTTTCGCGGTCGCTCCGACGGTGAGCTTGCGCTCATCCAGTTGGATCAACCCTTCCACCGAGCCGTCGATCAGAAGATCTTCGCTCCCGGTGATTTCGCCTTTCACATGCAGGCTAGAACCGAGCCGCGCTGTCGCACGATCGCCGGTCGCACCCAATGGACTTGTACTCATCGCTGTATTTCCCTCCCAAGTCGCCGGAGCTGACTTCGGCGGCTGATTCTGATTTACTGCAAAATTTCTTGGCTCCGGTTGCGCGACTTGCGGCGTTCCCGGCTTCTTATCGTTCCCCCACATGGAACCTCCAAGGGACAAGCCACCCCATCCAGATTCTTGCCGGGGTGATTAGAGACTTTAGTCCCGTGCGAAGTTCACTGCAAACAACGTATCAGTGTTGAGTGCGAGAAAGTAACTACCCTGAAGGGCAGTCCCGTTACTGGTCTCAGGGCAAGGTGGTTGGGGGAAAGGCGCGTGTGGCGCCAAGTCGTGGACCCAGTGAGCGCCGCCATTCCGAGGAGCGAAGCGACGAGGAATCTTTCTTCGTCCGCGTTCGACGACCTTGTGACAGACGATGAATTAACTCGACGGCTTATCAGGCACGGGTTGCGTGGCAAGAAAGTCCGTGACAAAACGGCGCGAGTAACTCTCCAGCAGCTCTTTGACGCCTGCCGGATCGGCCGACTTCACTACGAATCCCGCGTGATGATATTTCTTCACGCGGTAGACAATCTCACGATCAATGTAGGCCGAGGTGTCCGGTTCTTCTTGCCTCGCCAACGAAACGATCACGCCGGCGTAATCATTGCGTTGCGGCGGCAACGCATACGGTATTTTCCCCGCTCCTACTTCCAGCTTGGCCCATTCGCGCCACAAGTTGATACCGCTCGCAGCTTCAACTACATCGGAAATGTACGCACCGCCGACTCTCGCGGCAATCTCGATGAAATACAATTTGCCGTCACTATGGGCCTTCAAGAATTCAGCGTGCGTCACCCCGCGAAGCAGTCCCAGCGAATCAATCAATTTTTTGTTTACGGCTTGCAGCGCTTTCGCGTCTTCGGAATCGCGGTCTAACGTCCGCGTGGTAAACACTCCGCCGGCATGCGAAACATCAAGCGGCGGTACACCGTACGCGTGGGCATCCGCAAACAACACTTCCCTTCGGCTGACCACGCTGTCCACATGGAAAACGCTGCCAGGAACGAATTGTTCGAGTAAAAAGTGCGACTGCTCATCACCGAGTTTATCCAGCCACGGCCATAACTCGTCCGGTTGGTGAATTTTCTTCATGCCGATCCCGGACGCCTGCGAGCGAGGTTTCAGCAGCCACGGCGCGGGTACGCGACTCATGAATTCGCGCAACTCGTCGTGATTCAGGACATGAACGAACTCCGGTACGAGCACTCCAGCTTCTTTCGCACGCGCGCGCATCGCCAGCTTGTCGCGAAAGTATCGTACTGTCGTCAGTCCCATGCCAGGGATTCGCAAGTGCTCGCGGATGGCCGACACATTTTCCATGTCAAATTCGTCCAGCGCCACGATGCGGCCGATTTTGCGGGTGCGGGCAGCATAGCTCACCGCATTCAGAAGCCCGGGCAGCGGCAATTCTTCAGGCATGAAAAACATTTCATCGATGGCTTCGCGCGGCCAGTCGCCATTGCGCAGCTTTTCCACCGTCAAAAGGTAAACCCGGCACCCCATTTCCTTGCAGGTGCGCAGAAATTCCTGGCCTTTCTCGTACGAGCTGACGCAAAGAATTGTGAGTGGTCGCTCTTCCGGCAAGCAAAACCTCCGCAAGACTGGTCAGGCCGCGAAGTATAACCCGCCTTTATCCGCCGGGGTACAAAAACCGCAGGAAAGGACCGACGCGCTGCGCCCAGGCCGCCTCATTGTGTTCGGCGCCTTCGATGCGCTCATAGTGCAGGTCGCGCTCGTACTGCCAGCCGCGGCGCAACAAAATGTCGCGGTATCGTTCCACATCCTCGACAATGCGCGGGCCCTCGCGCGTTCCAATATCCAGCCAGATGCGCGGCCGCGGCTCGACGTTCATGCCGGCCGCAAACTTGTGAATTACGCGCTGGTTCCACCAGACGGACGGTGACAGCGCCGCGATTTTCCCGAACACATCGGGCCGCGATAATCCCAGGTACAGAGATACCAGGCCGCCGAGAGACGAGCCGCCGATGCCGGTGCGTCGCGGACTGCGCTGGACTCGATATTCGCGATCCATAAACGGCATTACTTCTTCAAGTATAAATTTTCCGTAGCGGTCGGCGCGCCCGCCGCCCAATCGCGGCACTGTGGTTGGCGTGTACTCTCGTATGCGGTTTTTACCGGTGTTATAGATTCCCACGATGAGCAGCGGCTCCACGCGGCCGGCATGAATTTCGGCGTCGGCGGTCGGTCCAACATGCCAGTCCTGTCCCGGAATAAACGCTGTCGAGCCGTCAAAAAGATTTTGTCCGTCATGCAGGTAAAGTACGGGGAAGCGGCGCTGCGGCTGTTCTTGATAGCCAGGCGGCAAATATACAACCAGGCTTCGCTGGTTGCGCAGGAACTTCGATCGGAATTTCTCGTGTCTGCGGAGTTGTCCGTCGCTCACGGCGCGATTGTCACGAGCAAGTCTTTGGCTTCCACATTCTGTCCCGGCGCTACTAGCAACTTGGTCACTCGTCCGGCGATCGGCGCATAGATGTTCGATTGCATTTTCATGGCTTCGAGAGTCATCAGTTTAACACCGCGCTCGACGCTTTGGTTCAGTTGCGCCGCGATTCCAGTGATTATGCCCGCCGTCGGCGCACCGACTTGTCCCGCTTCCGCGGGATCAGCCTTGGGATGCGCGCGTTCCATCACCCGCAAAGCCCTGTCGCGGATATTCACTTCGCGCGACTGGCCGTTCAAATCAAAAAATAGCGTTCGCGTGCCATCGGGATGCGGATCGCTCGCGGTCATGAACTTGATGATCAATGTTTTGCCGGCTTCGATCTCGACTGTGATTTCTTCGCCCGATTTCAATCCGTAGAAAAAAGCCGGCGTAGGCAGCACGCTCGCATCGGAATGCGCTTGCCGGAATTTATCGAATTTTACAAAGACTTCCGGGTACAGCAGGTAGCTCAGCAAGTCTTCGTTCGAAATTGTGTGGCCAACCTTTTTCTCAAGCGATTCTTTCTCCACTGCGAAATCTGTCGCGGGCATGCTGGCGCCTGGCCTGCCCTTGACCGGTCTTGCTCCGCGCAGCAGTATTTTCTGGATTTTCCTCGGCCAGCCATCCGGCGGAACGCCCAGCACGCCGGAAAACATTTCCACGACCGAATTCGGAAATGCCACGTCGTGTTGCTCGTCGAGCCGCAAGACATCCGCCGGCGTCATCTCCTTGGCCATTAGAAACAACGTCATGTCGCCGACCACCTTGCTCGACGGCGTCACTTTCACGATGTCGCCGAACAATTGATTCACTTCGGCGTACATTTGTTCCACCTGCCGCCAGCGATGGCCCAGTCCCATGGACACAGCTTGTTCGCGCAAGTTCGTATACTGCCCGCCGGGAATTTCATGTTCGTAAAGGCGTGCGTTGCCGGACTTCGGTCCCGAATCGAATGGCAAATAATATGTCCGGACCGTTTCCCAATAATCTGAGCATTCGTTCAACATTTCGAGATCGAGTCTGGTATCGCGCGGCGTGTTCCGCAACGACGCGACAATCGCGTTCAAGTTCGGCTGGCTGGTTCCTCCGCTCATCGAAGCTACTGCGCCGTCCGCGATATCCACACCAGCCTCGGCCGCTTTCAATACCGAAGACGCGTTGATGCCACTGGTATCGTGCGTGTGAAAATGAATCGGCAGCGCGATCTCTTCTTTTAATTTTTTCACCAGTTCGAACGCCGCGTACGGCTTGCACAATCCCGCCATGTCCTTGATTGCCAGAAAATGCGCGCCTAGCTTTTCCAGTTGTTTAGCAAGCGCTACATAATATTTCAGTTGAATATTTCGGCCGGCTGCCGTCCAGAATGTCGCCGGTGTAGCAAATCGCCGCTTCACAGACGCCGCCCGTTTCCAGGACTGCGTCCAGCGAAACCCGCATATTCTCGATGGAATTCAGTGAATCGAAGACGCGGAAAATGTCCATGCCCTCGGCATATGCTTCGCGCACAAATTCGCGGATCACGTTGTCGGGATACGACGCGTAGCCAACCGCATTCGCACCACGCAATAGCATCTGAAAACAAATGTTAGGGATTGCAGCTCGCAATTGCCGCAATCGTTGCCACGGATCCTCGTGCAAAAATCGCAACGCCGTGTCGAACGTCGCCCCACCCCACATCTCGATACTGAAAAGATTCGGCAATCGTTTCGCCACCGCCGGCGCGGTAGCTTGCAAGTCATAGGTTCGAACCCGCGTGGCCATCAACGATTGATGCGCATCGCGAAAAGTCGTGTCGGTCATCAGCAGCCGCTTTTCTTTCTTTGCCCACTCCGCGAATTTCTTTGGCCCAAGCTTTTGCAGTAGCTGCCGGGTGCCGCTTTTTGGCTCCGCAATCGACGCTGCGGGAACCACTGCGGTCTCGAAACTCGCGGGAATCTGCTTCCCTTTCACTTCGGGATTTCCGTTCAGAATTACGTCGCCCAGGTAGGTCAGCAGCTTTGTTGCGCGATCGCCGCGCTTCGGAAACTTGAATAATTCAGGATGCTCATCCAGAAACGAAGTGGTCACTTCACCCGCGCGGAACTTCGCGTGATTGACGACGTTTTCCACGAACGGAATGTTGGTCTTCACGCCGCGAATGCGAAATTCGCGCAGCGCACGATCCATGCGCTGGCACGCTTCCGGCAGGTTCGTGCCCCACGCTGTCACCTTCACCAGCAACGAATCGTAGTACGGCGCTAGCGAAGCTCCGGCATAAGCCGTTCCGCCATCCAGGCGAATCCCGAATCCCGCCGGCGATCGGTACGTGGAAATTTTTCCGTAGTCCGGTGCGAAATTCTTTTCCGGATCTTCTGTCGTCACGCGGCATTGCAGCGCGGCTCCGTACAGCGGCACGTTCTCTTGTCGCGGCAGCCGCATCGTTTCATCGTGCAGCGAGTGCCCCTGCGCCACCAGGATCTGCGCACGAACCAGATCAATGCCCGTCACCATCTCGGTGACAGTATGCTCGACCTGAATCCGTGGATTTACTTCGATGAAATACCAGTTCTGCGAATCCACGTCGTACAAAAACTCCACCGTTCCCGCATTGACGTATTTCGCTTTGCGCGCAAGCTGCGCCGCCGCAGCACACAGTTCATTGCGCGCGCTTTCCGGCAAATTCGCCGCTGGCGCAACTTCCACTACTTTCTGGTGACGCCGTTGCACCGAACAATCGCGTTCATACAAATGCAGCAAGTTTCCATGACCATCGGCAAGGATTTGCACCTCTACATGCTTAGCGCGTGCCAGGAACTTTTCCAGAAACACGCTGGAATCGCCGAATGCCGACCGTGCTTCGCTCTGCGCTTCTTCCAGCCGCGCCTCCAACTCAGACTCCGAGCGCACGACACGCATGCCGCGCCCGCCGCCGCCCATAGCGGCTTTCACCATTACCGGATAACCAATCGCCGCCGCGATTTTCTTTGCTTCGGCAAAATTCTTTACGGGCTTTTCGGTTCCTGGCAAAACCGGTACGCCTGCGGAAATCGCCAGCCCCCGCGCCGCAGTCTTGTCGCCCAGTAATTCCAGCAGCTCCGGCGTCGGCCCCACAAAAGTAATACCCGCCTTCAGACAAGCCCTGGCCAGAGCGGGCTTTTCCGACAAAAAGCCATATCCAGGGTGAATGGCGTCCACGCCCTTGGCGTTAGCGAGCGCAATGATCCCCGCAATATCCAGATACGCTTCGACCGGCCCTTTGCCTTCCCCAATCGGATACGCTTCATCCGCCTTGAACCGGTGCAGTGCCAGCCGGTCCTCTTTCGAATACACCGCCACGGTCCGCAGACCCAGCTCATTCGCCGCGCGAAAAATGCGTATAGCGATTTCGCTGCGATTCGCCGCCATCAATTTTCGAATGGGCTTGCTCTTATGCATGGCTCGCTCTGCGCACATCGGCGCAGCCGAACATTCTTTCACGCCGGATGGTTGGCACTACAGCAGTTTTTTTAATGGATCAAACTCGTCTTTTGCATGCAAAGGTCCATATGGCTGGATGCACTGACAGAGGTCATCACACCTGTCACTCGCCTGCGTTCGTCGTTTTCTGTTCAACCGGCGCGTTCTTCAATTGTTCCAATTCCGAAGGCACCTTGGCCCACAGCTTCTGGTCCTTCTTCTGGACCAGTGCTGTACTTGGCACGCGAAAAAACTCCAGCAGCTCGGCTCGAATCTCCGGAGTCAACCCGGCGAATTTCTGCTCCGCCAGTTTATCCAGAAGCTTGGCCTGTGTAATGTCGCAAAGGTGATACTGCCCCGGAGCGCTTACCTCGCCCAGATCGAAATTGTCGTTAGTCACCGAAGACTTGCCGGTTTCACGCTCTTCCTTCAACAGCTCGCGGTATTGGTCAAGCGTGTCATTGAAACTTTTTTCGAACATCTGTTCCGTGTCCGGAGTTGGCGTCTTGAATTGCAATACTCGGAGCGGCCCGATCTTCGGCAAAATGCGGTAGATAAACGCCAAAACTTTGTCGCCGAACGTCGGTCGTTGATAATCCTTACCCCATTCTTTCTCGTAATTCGAACGCCGCAAATTATAGAGAAATTTACGCTTGGTGATGCCCGGCTCATCCTTCTGAATTTCATCCTGCTTCAAGTGCCACGCAATGCGCGTTGCTCTGGGAATCAAATTGCCCACCGCGTGGCGGTAAGAACTGAACATCCGATCCTGATTGTTCAACACTTTCTTTAAATCTAGACCATACGTCTCCTGAAAAGCCTGATCCAACACGCGTGGCGAAACTTCGAACCCGATAAAATCGTGATAGCTTTCCGGCGCGTATCGCTCTTTGGCTACCTCCAGCACGTCGAATCCGAATTCCGTCTTGAGGTGCGCCAGTTTGTCGTCTTCATAAGTAACAAAACTTCCGTATTTCTTCTTCAGCTTAGGGTACAAAATCGGCACCGCTCGGTTGACACCAATGCGATGTCCATTGTTGTCCGCCGCGTAGTGCCCCAGCGCTCCCAGCGCAAAGGAATACTCGTACACGTCCTGCGAATCGCGTAACAAAGCGAGCACAAAATCGCCGCTGCGCACGTAGTGCGTCAAATCGCTGAAGAACGGATTGCCGCCCGGGTAGTAGCCCAGGTCTTGAATGATGGCGCCGCCGTACGCATACGCCTGCCCGCGGTTAATCTCATCTTCGGTGGCATTTGGAAATCTTTCGCGGATGGCCGGCTTCATGCTCGATTCCCACACCACGTCAATGATTGCCTGGTGAGACATCACCGAATACGCTTCGGCTCTCTCCGGCACGGCCAAAACCGTCGTGAGTATCACAAAAAGCGCAAGCACTTCCCTGAACCGGCGTAAAATCCCGAATTTTGAATTCAAACCCGCCCGCCTTTCAAAGAGCAAACACCCGACTGTCGTACACACACCCATGCCGCGATTATCTGTGTATGCTTCATTCGCGTGACATCCTCCCCTCCCTGACGGGAGGGGCTTCTCTGGGATACAGTCGGAATTTTAAAGTCTTTCTTGCCATTTTTCCGAAGCTACTCTATAGTTGGTCTATGCTTTTGTCAAGTGACATTCGACATGGTAGACATTGTGTTTTCCAACTTCATGTTAACTTGGTCTTCGTGACAAAGTATCGACATCGGGTGTTGGACGGAGATGCTATCAACCGACTTCGCGCCATCTTTTCCAAGGTCTGCGCCGATTTCCAGGCAGAACTTGTTGCCATGGACGGCGAAGACAACCACGTTCACCTGCTCGTGAACTATCCAGCAAAACACTCGATATCTACTTTGGTGAACAGCTTGAAAGGCGTTTCCAGCAGAATGCTTCGCCGCGAACGACCAGACCTGAGGCCGCGCTATTGGAAAGGCGTTCTCTGGTCGCCGTCGTATTTTGCCGCCAGTTGTGGTGGTGCTCCGATGGGCATCCTCAAGGCCTACATCGAGCAGCAAAAGAAGCCGCTTTAACAATTTAACCGGGGCTTATATCCCCGCCCTGCAGAGCGAGGTTTTACACCCCCACCGATAAATTGGGGATAGAGAAAACCCGGTAGACCAACCATTACATCTGAGGTCGCGCGCTGGCGCATCGCTTCTTCGTTGTTTGGTTACTTCATTTCGTCCTTACTTCATTCTTCATTCTAGTATTTCCGCAACACACCGATCACCCGCCCTTGAATCTTCACGTCGCTCGCCGCTTCAATAATCGGCCCCATTTCTGAATTTGCCGGCTGCAAACGGACTTTCCCCTGCCCTTCGCGATAAAAACGTTTCAGTGTCGCTTCGTCGCCACGCACCAGCGCCACCACAATATCGCCCGCATTCGCCACCTGCGTCTGCTCGCACACCACGAAATCGCCGTCCATGATGTGATCCTCAATCATGGAGCTTCCCTTCACCTGCAGCACAAACGAATTTCCGCCCCGCGCAAAGTCTCCCAGCGAAAACGTTTCACGTTCCTCGACCGCTTCCAGCGGACGGCCCGCCGCGATTCTTCCCAGCAGCGGCAATTCCTGAATCCTGCGCTCCGTGACTTGATCTTTCACCGATTTCGGCAACTGCACAATTTCAATCGACCGGCTCTGGTTATAACCGCGGCGGATAAATCCTTTTTTCTCCAGCGTGGTGATGTGCTTGTGCACTGTCGCCAGCGAAGTCAGCTTCAACCCTTTGCCGATTTCTTCAAAACTCGGCGCGTACCCGTGCTTGGTTTCGAAAGCCACCAGATAATCCAGCACTTCTTTCTGTCTTTTGGTGAGGGCCATGGCTTGCCTCCGTAACACAACCAATTCTGGTTGTGTGCTTTTGTCTTTGCCGTTCTCTGCGAGCCTTGTGGCGGCTACCTTCTAGGTGGCCGTCCTGCTTCTGATATTTGTATCGGCCGCCTTCTGAGGCGGGAGACTTTTCCACAACCACTCTAGGCGAAAAGAAAGCGAAGTGTCAAGCACACTCTGCAAGGCAATTTCCTTCCCCGCCACTTCATGCCCTGCTATAAAAGTCGTGCATGCCTTCCACCCCGCGCGCTTCAGCCTCCATCATCGTTGCAGGCATTTTCGCAATTTTCGGCGGAGCTCTCGGAGTTTTCTTTCCGCTCTTAGCGCTTATCTTGCTTTCGACTGGCGCGGGTACCGGCGTTCCATTCCCTGCCGCCCTACGGCCGTTTCTCTATGGCGTTTGGACAGTCCTCATCCTCTGCGCGCTCTTCGTAGTCGTAGTAGGCATTCAGGTCATTCGCCTGCGCAACTGGGCGCGCATCTCTCTCCTGGTGATCGCGGGTTTAATGCTCTGCTTCGGTGTTATGGGAATTGTCGTAATATTTGTAACGATGTTTATCTCAACGCCGGCCGACCCCAGAATCTCTCAGGGACTTTTGGCAACCATCCTCGCAGTCATTTATGGCATCCCCACCGCTATTTCCATCTGGTGGCTGATTCTTTTCACGCGGAGTCCTGTGGTCGCGCAGTTTCACGCTTCCGCGGCGCTTGAGCCACCGCGTCTTCCCTCCGCGATGTCCGTTTTCAACAATCCAGAGTGTCCGCTTGCCATCCGCATTGTCGGCTGGTACCTCGGCTCCTTTTTAATCGTCATACCATTCATCCCATTCCTGCCCGGTTCGGTTCCCGCCATGTATTTTGGCCACATGTTCTTCGGACCTGCCGCCATCGCAACCTATATTCTTAACTTCGCGCTCATCTCCATTCCTGGAATAGGACTGCTCCTCCTCAAACGCTGGAGTTATTCGCTCACCATCGCCAGCCAGGTTTTGGCCAGCACCAACGCCATCTACACAACATTGAGTCCGTCCTACGAAGCCAACACTCGTTCACTTTTCGAAAAAATGAACGTACCCACATTAACTTCCAACGCCGAACAGCTGCTCCGCTACTCGCGTTACTTCAGCCTCATCGGCCTCCTGATTCCCATCGCCATTCTGATCACTCTGTGGGTCACTCGTCGCAAATTTTACGAAGCCGCCGACCGCGCCTCGCAACCCAAGATAGCGACGCCTCCGGCCTCAGCGCTTTAGCCACCAAACTCCACCCCACTCGTACTCTTATACTTTTGTACGGTTTTCCATCTTCTCTCTCTACTCACTACTCCCCATCCCACTACCCGTTCTCTCCGATTCGAACCAGCTGTTGACCTTCCGCGCACTTTCACTTCTGCTTCGCCGCGCTGTGTTATCATTTTTATTCAGGCTCCAGGCGGTTCGCTTCAGCTTCCAACCAGCGCGCTGTTCCGCCCGAGATCAGCCGCTCGATTTCACATTCGTGCGGCTTGCGAGTTTGCCTCCCAGGGGAGACTTTCCGGAAGTATCGGAAACGCGTGGAGGCCCGATTCAACTTGTTTGCAAAGGGAGTTGCGACAAAGCATGGCCACGACCACCGATATTCCGTTGCCCAAACACAAGCGCGAGGTCATTGAGCGCGCAGTGATCCGTTTCGCCGGAGACTCCGGCGACGGCATGCAGGTCACCGGCAGCCAGTTCACTAATACTGTCGCCCTCTACGGCAATGATATCGCCACGTTCCCGGACTTTCCCGCCGAGATTCGCGCACCTGCTGGCACACTTCCCGGCGTAAGCGGCTACCAGCTCCATTTTTCCTCCAATGAAATCTATACGCCCGGTGACGCTGTCGACGTCCTGATCGCCATGAATCCCGCCGCGCTCAAAATGAACATTGTCGACCTCAAGGCCAACGGCATACTGATCGTCAATTCCGACGCCTTCGCGGAAACCGACCTGCGCAAAGCGCAAATGACCTCCAATCCTCTGGATGATCATTCGCTTGATAAGTACCGCCTCTTCTCCGTGGAACTCGAGCGACTCACCAAAGTCGCTCTCGAACATCTTGGTCTTGACGCCAAGTCCGTAAGCCGCTGCAAAAACTTCTTTGCGCTGGGCATGTGCTATTGGCTCTACAACCGCTCGATGGAAGGCACCAGCCGCTACATCGAGGAGAAATTTTCCAAGAAGCCGCTGCTTGTCGAAGCCAATAAGCTGGCCATGAAAGCCGGCTATTCTTACTGCGAAGCCACCGAAGCTTTCCAGATCAGCTACGAAATCCCGCCGGCGCAACTCGAGCCCGGCCTCTACCGCAATATGAGCGGCAATCAGGCGCTGGCGCTAGGCTTCGTCACCGCCTCGCAAAAATCCGGACTCAAACTTTTTCAGGGCAGCTATCCAATCACTCCGGCCTCGGACATCCTCCACGAACTTTCGC
Source organism: uncultured Acidobacteriota bacterium (assembly GCA_963731155.1). Classification (GTDB taxonomy): domain Bacteria; phylum Acidobacteriota; class Terriglobia; order Acidiferrales; family UBA7541; genus Acidiferrum. The sequence continues at coordinate 59,365 of CAVSVB010000015.1, read as the reverse complement.
AGTACAAAGATTTTGGTGTCATTACTTTCCAGGCCGAAGACGAAATCGCCGCCGTCACCTCCGCCATCGGCGCTGCCTACGCTGGCGCGCTTGCCATCACCACCACCTCTGGTCCGGGTATGGCCCTAAAGACGGAAGCCATGGGACTCGCGGTCGCGGTCGAAATTCCCTTGGTGGTCTGCGACATCCAGCGCGGCGGCCCCTCCACCGGTCTGCCTACGAAAACGGAACAGGCCGATTTACTGCAAGCTTTGTTCGGTCGTAATTCCGAAGCGCCGATTCCCATCATCGCTCCCGCAACTCCCAGCGATTGCTTCTGGGCCGCAGTAGAAGCCTCGCGCATCGCCGTGAAATACATGGTCCCGGTCGTTATTCTTTCTGACGGTTATCTCGCCAACGGTGCTGAACCCTGGCGCATTCCCGATCTCGACTCCATCCCCGACTTCAAAGTGAAATTTGCGTCCGACCCCGTGGACTTCAAACCCTACCGCCGCAATCCGGACACGCTGGCGCGCCCGTGGGCCGTTCCCGGAACTCCCGGCCTCGAACACCGCATCGGCGGCCTGGAAAAGCAGGACGTCACTGGCAACATCAATTACGAACCGCTGAACCACGAAAACATGGTTCGCATTCGCGCCGCAAAAATCGAAGCCATCGTCCAGGACATTCCGGATATTGTTCCCGCAGGCGATTCCGAAGGCGATCTGTTGATCGTAGCGTGGGGCTCCACGCACGGCGCCGTCACCGCAGCCGTAAAATCCCAACGCGAACTCGGGGCACGTATCGGCCACGTCCATCTGCGCCATCTGAATCCGCTGCCGGCAAATCTGGGCGAAGTCTTAAAGCGCTACAAAACAGTCCTGGTGCCCGAACTAAACATGGGCCAGCTACTATGGCTGCTGCGCGCAAAATATTTAGTGAACGCCATCGGCCTGAACAAAATTCAAGGCCGCCCGTTCAAACAATCCGAGCTAGAGCAAAAGATCGCTGAGCTCGTCTCATAATGGGTTCTGGCGGTTTGTTTTTCTTGGTTTCGTAGCGGCCGGTCTTCAGAACGGTGGTTTCGGTTTCGCACTGCCGGGCTTTAGCCCGGCTGCCGTTGTAGCGGCCACCTTCAAGTGGCCATCGGTCTCTCGCTCAAAATTGTCATTCCGAGCGGAGCGAAGCGTAGTCGGGGAATCTGCTGCGCGATTCATCGGCTACGGAGTTTGTAGAACCGAGTTGCATTGCGCAGCCGTACACTGATGCGCCCAAGACTCTGGAGAATCAAATGACCACCGCAACACTGCCCGTCCTAACAAAAAAAGACTTCCAGACCGACCAGGAAATCCGCTGGTGCCCAGGCTGCGGTGACTACGCCATCCTCGCCGCCGTTCAGGCCGTCTTCCCCGAACTCGGCATCAAACGCGAAAATTTCGTCGTCGTCTCTGGCATCGGCTGCTCTTCCCGCTTCCCGTATTACATGAACACCTTCGGCTTCCACACCATTCACGGTCGCGCGCCCGCCGTAGCCACAGGCATCAAAGCCATTCGCCCCGACCTCGAAGTCTGGGTCGCCACCGGCGACGGCGACGCCCTCTCGATCGGCGGTAATCACACCATTCACATGCTGCGCCGCAACGTCGGCCTGAAAGTTCTTCTCTTCAACAATCGCATCTACGGCTTGACCAAAGGCCAATATTCCCCAACGTCAGAAATCGGCAAAAAAGCTAAGTCCACTCCCTACGGCTCGCTCGATCGCCCCTTCAATCCCATCTCGCTCGCCATCGGCGCTGAAGCCACTTTCGTCGCCCGCTCTGTGGACGTCTTCCAGGCCCACTTGAAAGACACGCTCAAACACGCCGCCGCCCACAAAGGCTCCGCGTTCGTCGAAATCCTGCAAAACTGCAACATTTTCAATGACGGCGCGTGGACCGGCATCACCGAAAAAGACGCCCGCAGCGAACACGTCATTCAACTCGAACACGGCAAGCCGCTCATCTTCGGCAAAAACCGCGACAAGGGCATCCGCCGCAAACTTGATGGCGACATCGAAGTTGTCCAGCTGGGCAACGGCATCTCCGAATCCGACCTGGTCGTTCACGACGCCCATCACCCGCGCCCTTCCTACGCTTTCCTTCTCTCCCACATGGAGCACCGCGAAGGCTTCCCCACTCCGATCGGCGTCCTCCGCGCCTGGGACGACCTCCCGCGCTACGAAGACGTAATCAACCAGCAAATCCGCGACGTACAAGCCAAACGCGGCACCGGCGACCTCGCCAAACTCTTGCGCGGCGGCGACACCTGGCTGGTCGAAGCCCGCTAGCTACGTCGTGATCAACTTCCAGCCCCGAGCTTCCGAAATGCTAGTCATGCCGCTGCGAGAACACCCACTTCACCAGCTCCGGCTCGGTGTACGCCCACTGCCACACATTGTGTTCCACACCCGCGTACTCGGTATAAATGGGCCGGCCTCCTGCTTTTCGCAGCGCTGCAATGCGCTCGCGCGAGAACTCCACTGGAACATTCTTGTCAGCTTCGCCGTGAAAGTTCCACAAAGGCGTGCCCAGCGACGCTGTGGCATCTTCGTCTGTGTCCGCCCCACAGCATGGCACCGCCGCCGCAAAAAGTTTCGCACGTTGCGCCGTGATATGCCATGTCCCTGATCCACCCATGGATTGTCCCGTGACATAAATTCGCTGCTCGTCGATCGATTGCTCGTGCGCAAACTCATGCTGCAAGCGGTCGATAATCTCCAGCGCCAATCGCGCCCCGTCTCCCAAGCCAGGCAGTATCTTGTCCTGAGAGAAATCGTATTTCACCCATGCGCGATCGGTCTGCGGCACTACCACAAAACACGGAAAACGCTTCTGATTCTCCGGAAGCAGCCAGACACGCGTGCCGAAAACATTTCCCAATCCCAGTTGCTTTAAGTTGTCGTTGCCCAGCCCGCCGCTGCCATGCAGATACATCACCAACGGCAGCTTCCCTGTTGCTTCCGGCCGGAACAGCCGGTACGGCATCACGAAATCGCTCTTGTGCGTGCGCGCTTCATACTTCTTTTCCAGTCCCTGCGATTCTTTTTTGAACGCTTCAATCAAAGCAATCCGCTCCGGTGACATAGGAGATCCCGGCGCGAGCGAAGGGGTCGCATTGTCGCTCAGCCCCGCTCCAGCGGCTCCGGACGCAATCGAAAATGCAAAACTTTTCTGCGCCGCCGCCAACCATGCCCCAGCTGAGGCCGAACCCAACCACCGGACTGCCTCTCGTCGAGTAACCATTTGCATTGCAATCTCCTTTCCTGCGCGCCTCGAAATGCAATGCCGCCCCTCAATTCGTCTGCGTCACCCGCAAATTCGAGAAATACGCATCGGTCGCGATGTAAGCCCACAAGCCAATCTGCCCCCGTGCCTCACCCAGCTTCATATCATTCACAATCAAGCATGGCTGCGTTGCTCCGTTCACGTATAGCCGCGCCTTCGTCCCCGCAACCGCAATCTTCATCTTCGTCCACGCGCCAGCCTCCAAATCAACGTACGACTCGTATACACCGGGAGCTTCTTCCCGCAATCGGTGCCACGGAAATTCCGGCACCGATTCGTATTGCACCGAATGATTGCGCCGCAGTTGGTCATCCGCGCGCCCATTCGTCGGCCTCAGGTAAAGGTTCTCCGCCCGCGCGCCATGCTCCTGCGCGCGGAACTCCACGCCGACAAATCCTCGTGCCGTCGCGTCCATCGCCACAATCGGCAGCCCTGCGACCTCCACCTCTATGGTTCCGTCTTTGAAGTCCGTCCCGTTCACCAGCGCAATCATTGAGTGCTTATCGGTTTCTTGATCCTGCGCCGGAGCAAGATGCAAAGCTTTCCTCCCGCGGTACATGACAATCTCTGCCTTCGTGTTGACCGTTTCCAATCCCTCCATCGAATCCAACCGAAAAACTTTTGTTCGCTCCTTCGTCGCTTGTCCGCCCGCGTTCAGAGCCGTCAGTACAACAATTGCCAGCCAAAGCGCCCTAACGATCTTGCGCACACACCTTCTTACAATCGCTGCCAACGGTCGGTTCATTGGCGGTTCACTGTCATTAAGATTCGATTGCGCTGAACACCCTTTTCGATTTCGCCGCTCCGCCCGCACCATTCAGTCCCCTTGCGGCTCTTAGACGGCCCCAAGTCCCATCTGTTTCCGCAGCGCAAGAACAAATCCTCTGGGGCGCCGCAGACACCTTTCGCAAAAGTCATCTCATTGTAAAATTTCTGAGTCGCCCCACGATTCAGCCCTGCCTGAGCGCAGCGGTATAACCGTGCCGTTTCCCACCGCTGTCGGTATAGCCTCCGACGATCAGTCCGGCGTCATTGATCGCGCTTCCATCCGTTAACGTCGAACCGGGAAAATCGAAGCTGCTGTAGGAGCCGTTGACCAGCACGAATCCGTGTTCGCGTCCCGGATTGGAGGTGCCTCCATTGAGCAGCTTGCTTTGGTAAATCCCGACACCCGACTTGCAGGGCATGCGGGCGAAGTGTCGTAACCAATGTTGCGCATATCCGCCCTGGTAACCGCAGTGCCTGTCACTGCAGGCCGGCTACGAAGAACGACAGAAATAGAAGAAAGCCAAAAAAAAGAGCTTGCAAGTGAGATAGTGTTGTAGTTCACTATAACACACCGGTTGCGACTCAGGGTTGCAGCTTATGTCCATCGCTCGCACCCGAAAAAGCGCTAACGGGAATTGAATAAGGAGCACTAAACATGAAATCCCTTCGTCGTATGCTATCCGTCGTCGTTCTAACGGGGCTCTCTGCACTGGCTTTCGCCCAGTCGGACGCGCAAAAGTCCGACGCACAAAAATCTTTCGACAAACTGAAAACTCTGGCTGGTTCGTGGCAAGGGCAGGTGACTGTCGTCCCGCCGCAAGCCGACATGGACATGAACAAGCCGGTGCAGGTCTCGCTGCGCGTCACGTCCAGGGGAAACGCCCTCGTACACGAAATGCAGGAGGCGGCAACGCCTTTGGATGCCGCGAAGTACGACCATCCGGTCACTATGCTTTATGTAGACAGCGACCGTCTTACGCTGATTCATTATTGTGACGCCGGAAACCGCCCCCGCATGACCGGCAAAGTCTCGCCGGATGGAAAGAAGGTGGAATTCGAGTTTGTCGATCTTTCCGGCGGCAATGAATATGGACACATGTACCATGCCGTGTTCACGACGGTTGACGCCGACCACCACACCGAAGATTGGACATATATGATGCCAGGGGACAAGCCGATGCACGCGCACATGGACCTGACGCGGACAAAATGATCGGGGGCTATCCCTCGAAAAAGGCAATCTGGAAAACAGGATGAATCGTGAGTGGAATGACAATCAGCCGATTTACCGCCAGCTTCGCGATCGTGTCGTCGCCATGATCCTCGACGAAGTGCTCAAGGAAGGCGATGTGCTGCCATCGGTGCGCAATGTCGCGGCTGAATATCGGGTCAATCCACTCACGGTTCTCAAAGGCTATCAACAACTGGCGGACGAGGGGCTTGTCGAGACCAGACGAGGTCTGGGCTTTTTCATAAATGCTGGCGCGCGCAATCTGTTGCTGCAAAGCGAACGCCAGAAGTTTCTCGCCGAAGAATGGCCCAGGGTCTCCGCAACCATTCAGCGGCTGGGCCTCAAGCCGGAAGAACTACTCGACGGGTCCGCAAAGCGCCGCTCGAAGACGACAGCCAAAGAGGAGGAGCGCTGAACCCATGACAGTGATAGAGGCACACAGCCTCCGTAAGACGTTCGGCACAACCGTCGCCGTGGACGGCATCGATTTGCGGGTCGAAGAGGGCCGCATCCTCGGACTCATAGGCCCCAACGGCGCGGGCAAGACCACCGCGCTCAACGCCATTGTCGGCCTCACTTCATACCAGGGCGAACTGAAGGTTCTCGGACGCGATCCCTGGACCGAGCGCGATCAGCTAATGCGCAATGTCTGCTTCATTACCGATGTCGCTGTGCTGCCGCGATGGATCAAAGTTTCGCAGGCGCTCGACTATGTCGCCGGCGTACATCCGCGATTCGATCGCGCCAAGGCGGAAAGTTTCCTCGCCAAGACCACCATCCGGCTCGCCAGCAAGGTCAAGGAATTGTCCAAAGGCATGGTGGCCCAGTTGCACCTCGCCCTGGTGATGGCCATAGACGCGAAATTGCTGGTGCTCGACGAGCCAACGCTAGGCCTGGACATCCTCTATCGCAAACAATTTTACGATTCGCTGCTCAACGATTATTTCGACGGCAAGCGCACCATCGTCGTAACCACGCATCAGGTCGAAGAGATGCAGAACATCCTCACCGACCTCATGTTCATCAATCGCGGCCGCATCGTACTTAATTGCAGCATGGAAGAAATTGAGTCGCGCTATCTGGAGGTGATGGTTCATCCCGACCACATCGCCGCGGCGCACGCGCTCAAACCATTTCACGAGCGCCAATCGCTCGGTCGCAGCATCCTGCTGTTCGATCGCGTCGATCGCAACCAACTCGACGCGTTCGGCGAGGTGCGCACACCCAGCATTGCCGACTTGTTCGTTGCCGTCATAGGCAATCAAAATGTCGCGGCCCAAGGAGCGGCCCGATGAATCCTCCGATGAACACTTCGTCGAACGTCATGCCGGAATCGTCTGTCGAATCGCAGGCAGTCGCGACCGCGCACATCCCCGCGACTCGGCGCCTCTACTGGTCGATTCGCCGCGAACTCTGGGAGCACCGCTCGATTTACGTTGCGCCGCTCGCCGCGGCCGCGGTCTTCCTGTTCGGCTTCTTGATCGCTCTGCCGCACCACATGCGCGGCGTAAAGACCCTTGACCAGGCGCACAAGGTGCTCGACACCCCCTACGAATTAGCGGCGGGTCTGATCATGGGGACGGCTTTTATCGTCGGGATTTTCTACTCTCTCGATGCGCTATACGGAGAGCGCCGCGATCGCAGCATCCTCTTCTGGAAGTCGCTGCCGGTTTCCGACCTCACCACCGTGCTCTCGAAGCTCACCATTCCGCTCATTATCTTACCGCTACTCAGTTTCGCCATCGCCGTTGCCGCGCAATTTGTCATGCTGCTGCTAAGCAGCGTGGCACTGCTGGGCAGTGGCCTGAGCGTCGGAACGCTCTGGGCACACATGTCGTTCTTCCACATGTCGCTGATGCTCCTCTACCATATTGTGACCGTTCATGGCCTCTGGTACGCACCCCTCTACGGCTGGTTGCTGCTGATTTCCGCCTGGGCGCCGCGCGCGCCTCTTATATGGGCGTTCTTGCCTCCCTTCGTGGTCTGGGGACTCGAGAAGATTGCGTTCAACACGTCGCATTTCCTCGCCATGCTGCAGTACCGTTTGACTGGCCCGGAGCCTTCCACCGTGGCGCCACACGGCACCGTAATGGAGATCATTTCGGCGCTCACTCTGGCACAATTTCTCAGCACCCCGGGCCTGTGGATCGGCCTGGCGATCGCCGCGGCATTTCTCTTCGTAGCAGTCCGGCTGCGGCGCTACCGCGGACCGATCTGATTCGCATCGATTTTGATGCATTTCGTTTGTATGAGACTTTCGCGCACCACGACTCGTATGTAGTTAACAAGGAAGCGCCCATGCCCATGTCGCCCCTGCTCCCAGTTCACATCGCCGGCGGAGTCGTCGGCATGCTCTCCGGAACCGCTACCCTGATCTTCCGCAAAGGCGGGCGCTGGCACGTCTTGGCCGGAAAAGTCTTTGTAGCTTCTATGCTGATCATGGCCGCATTCGCGGTGTACCTGGCAGTTCTTAAACACCAACCCGGCAATATTGGCGGCGGCATTCTGACCTTCTATCTGATTCTCACGGCATGGCTTACCGCTCGCCGCAGAGACGGTCAAACCAGCGCGTACGATTGGGCGCTTCTGCTGATTCCACTGGCGCTCGGTACGCTCACTTGGATGAGCGGGCTGCAAAAGATGCGCAGCCCGGTTCCTCCGGAAGATGGCGTTCCCGCGGGGATGAACTTCTTTATGGGCACGGTCATGCTTCTTGCCGGCGCAGGGGATCTTCGCATGCTCCTGGGCGGCGGTGTCGCAGGAGCCAAGCGCGTCGTGCGGCATCTCTGGCGGATGTGTTTTGGCCTGTTCATCGCAGCAGGCTCTTTTTTCCTGGGACCCTCAAACCGCCCATTGCGGTTGCTTTCGGCGGTTGGGCTCGGACAACATCTCTCGCCGGCTCTATTCGGCCCCACCCTTTATATATTTCTCAGTGTACTTCCGTTGATTTTGCTGATTTTCTGGGTCTTCCGGGTCTGGTTCTCAGGCGCCTACCGTAAAAAAGTAGTCGCGGCCCAGCCGAGCGCTTCCTGATGTCTCACCGGGCTTCTCGGACCGCCGAAAACACCACGCCACCGTCGTTCCGAGCGAAGCGACCGAAGGTTCCGACCTTGTCGGAAGGAATCTCGTTTTTCTTCGATTTATGAATTAAGGCAGGTCCAACAAGGAGGAACAGTGTTCCGAGAACGCACGCAAAAAGTCGTCTTAATCATCGTAGGCATACTCTTCGTAGCCACAATTTACCCGATGTTGTTCCTGGTGCGTAACGACGAAACCCTGCAAATGATGCTCTCCCTCTACGTCACGCTGGGAGTTTTCCTGCTGCTCGCCTCGCGCAACCCGTCCGCGCATCGCAGCCTCGTCGCCTTTGCCGCATGGTCGAGCTTCGCCCACGCCGCCACCATGGCCGTCCAGTCAATCGGTGATGTCCACGAACGCCTCCACCTGCTCATCGGCGTACTCATGTTCGCCGTCATCGGTCTGGCATTGATCGTAGTCTCTCCAGCAAAGCTAGCAAAGGTAACCGTCGCCGTGTCTTCTTCCTAACGTGGTGCAGGGCGGCACTTGTCCCGACCGGGTCGGGAGCCCTGCTTCGTGGTGAAACGCCAATGAAAGCCGCCGTCTACACGCAATACGGCCCACCCGACGTCGTCGTACAAATCACCGACGTCGAAAAGCCCGTCCCCAAAGACAACGAACTCTTGCTAAAAGTTCACGCGGCGGGCGTCAATCCACTCGACTGGCGCTTAATGCAAGGCGGCCCGTACCTCGTCCGCATCTTGCTCGGGCTGGGCAAACCAAAAATCAAACGACCCGGCGTTGATGTATCCGGCCAAGTCGAAGCCGTCGGCAAAAACGCAACCCAGTTCAAACCGGGCGACGCGGTCTTCGGCCTGTGCAAAGGAACCTTTGCCGAGTACGCGTGCGCTCCCGAATCCGCATTCGTCATCAAGCCGGACAACATCACTTTCGAACAAGCCGCGGCCGTCCCCGTAGCCGCACTCACCGCATTGCAAGGCCTCCGAGACAGGGGCCACATCCAGCCGTCGCAAAAAGTTTTGATCAACGGCGCCGCCGGAGGCGTCGGCACCTTCGCCGTACAAATCGCAAAATCCTTCGGCGCACAAGTAACCGCCGTATGCAGTACCGGAAATGTGGACATGGTCCGCGCCATCGGCGCAGATCAGGTCATTGATTACGCCCAGGAAGATTTCACTAACGCGAATGAACGTTACGACATCATTTTCGACAACGTCGGCAACCACTCGTTGTCAGCTTGCCGACGCCTCTTAAATCCCAAGGGAACAGTCCTCATGGTTGGAGACCAAACCGGCAGAGGGATTCTCAGTCTCCTGACCCGTTTGATCGCAGCGCTAGCATGGTCACGCTTCATAAGCCAGAAATTCCTCTTTTTTATCGCGAAGCTGAACCAACAAGACCTGACCGCCTTGTGCGAGCTCATGGCCAAGGGAAAAGTAACCCCAGTCCTCGACCGCTGCTACAAGTTGACTGATGCCGCCGAGGCTCTCCGCTACGCGACCGAACAGCACGCCCGCGGAAAAGTCGTCATCACCCTTCAATAGCGCCCAGCATCTCTGCCGTCATTCTGAACGAAGCACTCCGATTTTCTCTTCCGCTTTCGCTCCTGCGAAAGCGTCGGGCTGCGTAGTGCAAGGCGGCACGTGTCCCGACCTGGTCGGGAGCCCTGCTCAACGCCCCAAATTTTACAAGAATTCACATGATCTCAGCCTTCGTTTGACAAGTTCCTCCGTCTGACCTCCATAGCATCTTTCGAATCGCAATCAGTCCACGGGAAAGCAGGATCGAATGACTGCAGATTCCACAGCTAGGCCATTTGGAAATACTTCGTCACTTGGGACCGTTTCTGGCACCCCTTCTGGCACGCTTTCTGGTAAACGAAGTTCCTTAGTCGCCATTGCCGCAGGCGGCCTGATCGCCGGAACGCTCGACCTGACTCAAGCCTTCATCCTCTTCGGCCGCCGCGTTCCACTCGTCATCGCCGCAGGCCTGCTCGGCAGGTCAGCTTTGCATCCGGGTGCGGGCTCTACTTGGAGCCCGCCAATATTGAAAGTCTCCGCCACCTACGCCTTGGGCGTCCTGCTGCATTTCTTCATCGCCTTCTCGGTCACCGCGATTTATTACCGAGCCAGCCGCAAGCTGACTTTTTTAATCGAACACCCGCTAGTCTGCGGCTTGTTCTATGGAATGGCCGTGGAATTGGTCATGAGCTATATCGTCCTGCCACTCTCCGCCCTTCACTCTCGCGGTCCATACGAACTCAAGGACGTGCTTCTAGGCCTCATCGTCCATATGATCGTCATCGGCCTGCCAGTCGCCTACGGCGTCCGCCGATTCGCAAAATAGGGCGGGGCTGTTCTGGCTTCCGCCGCTAGTGCCCCAGGTGCCGGTTATGCACGTGGGTTCTCCACCTATACTCGTCAATGACGCGCTGCTAGGCCTCGTCGCCCACATGATCGTCATCCGCCTGCCAATCTCCTTCACCACCAGGATCTGTCATTCCGAGCGGAGCGAGGTACCGTTTTGCATCGAGCGGTTTTTGCTCGATGCATCTGCTTTTCCGTTGTGGCGCCCGGCATCTTGCGGCGTTCTCGAAGTAGCTTGGATTGAAACCTTGATCGTTCCGCTGTTACGCTCCTACTCCTAGCTCTATGCCACGCGCCGTCCCCACAGAATTCGCCGGAATTCCCGTCTGGCTTATTCTTTTCGTGGTCGCCGGATTTCTGCTTTTCCTCTTCAAGGCCGCCGGCAATCCGCAAAATCGCCCCCAAAATGGCGAAGAACTATCCGGTCTCCGCGTCTTCTTTCTCATCGCCACTCTTCTCTTCGCCGCCGCCGGCATCGCGGATTTCGTCGTCTGGGCCACACCCCGATAACTGCTTCGCGCGTAATTATGAAACAACTGGTTGTGGCTGTGCGAATCGATTCGCGTGGTCCTCTATTACGGCTGTTATTCGGTTGAGGATCTCGACAAACCCGCTAAAATCGCGTGTATGAGGCGGCTTAACGTACAAGAGGTAAGCCAAGGCTTTAGCGTGAAAGCCTACTAGCCGCGCGATGTCGTGCAAACCTACGGCCGATTTGAGAGCTTGGAGCTGTGACATGAAAGCCGAGACTGATTGGGATGCCTACGGTCACTCTTTTGCGTTAGCTATGTTGCGCGCTACTTAGTACAGCACAGCCCATATACAGCAACCTATCTAACATTGTTGTCACTTGCCACCAGATGCGACAGAAGGTCTGACCCTAGGCGAGAAAAGTCTAGCAGGAGTCAGTAGCCAATAGTTATCTTACCGGGACGGCGCATCTCAACTTTCTGTCTCGCGAGTCCATTTCAGACCACTCATTGCGCCGCCTTTGTCTTCTCCACCACCACCCCACCCTTCATCACCCACCTAACCTTGTCGATCACCACGCCAATATCTGCAGTAGGATCGCCCTCCACCGCCACCAAGTCCGCAAAGTATCCCGGCGCCACCGCTCCCAATTCATTTCCCTTGCCCAACAAGTCCGCCGCATTCGTCGTCGCCGTCTTCAGCGCCTCTTGCGGACTCATGCCCGCCTTCACAAACCATCCCAGCTCCCGCGTGTTCTGCCCGAACATTGAATACACTGCGTCCGACCCCATCGCAAACTTCACTCCCGCGCGATGCGCCTTGCGCGCCGTCTGCAGATTCCGCGCGATAAACGCCTGCGACCGCGGCTCAAATCCCGGCGCATACCCGATCTTGCTTCCGTTCTCGATGTAGTAGCGGTTGTGATCGATCGTCGGCACATAATACGTCCCGCGCTTCGCCATCTCTGCAATCGTCGCGTCGTCCATGTCCGTCGCATGCTCCAGCGAATCCGTTCCCGCCCGCACCGCGTCGCGCGCTCCGTCCGGCCCGTACGAATGGATCGCAATTTTCTTCCCGAACTGATGCGCCGCATCCACCGCCGCTTTGATCTCGTCGTAACCATAAGTTTGATATCCAGAGGTGTCGTCGTCCGTTCCCGTGGACGCGAACATTTTTATCAAGTCCGCCCCCGCCGCCACCTGCTGCCGCACCACGCGCAACACTTCCGGCACGCCATCCGCAATTCCCCCCGCCGGGTTCGCCCCCGGCGCAGAATTCGTTCCTTTATACGCCGTGCTGGTCACTGATAGTCCATACCCGACCACAAACATTCTCGGCCCAATCATTTCGCCGCGATTGATCAGGTCTCGCATCGCAATATCCATGTATTGGTCCGAGCCCAGATCGCGCACCGTCGTCACGCCCGCTTCCAGAGTTCGCATCGCGCCCTTACGCGCCAAAAACACCTCCACGGCCGCGGAATTGTTAGCAATCTGCTTCAACATCGGCACACCAGGCGTCTCGTCCGTGTACAGCGTCATGTGCGTATGCACGTCAATCAATCCCGGCAGCCCGTAATATTTCGTCAAGTCCACCACTTCCACCTGCGCCGGAATCCGCTTCGCATCCGTAGTCACCTCCCGCACTCGCTCCCCATCCACAATCACAATCGCATTAGTCCAAACCTTCCCTTTTCCGTCCCACAACTTGCCAAACTTCACCGCCTTCACCGCGTGCTCGCCCTCCTCGCGTGAAAACGTCTCGGCGGCCTTTCCCTGTCCAGACGCATCTTGACCAAACACACTCGCCGCCGTCACGCCCATAGCCACTAAGACGCACATTGATCCGCACCCTGCGAACAACGCTCGCTTCGCCCCTATCCTCATCACCAATTCACCTCGTAAAGAAAATCAACCTGAGACAACGTCATATCGCGCACCGCATTATGTCTTGTCCACGCTTTCTCCGCGAGTCTCTGCGTACTTTGCGTCTCTGCGTTATCCTTTATCTCCCGATCCGCTTCCATTCAACTGAATTCCCGTGTCCGAGCTCTGTGTTCTCTGTGACTCTGTGGCAATCCTTCTTTCCTTTATCCCTTCGAACCATTAACCGTCCGTGTATTTTATTGTATTGACAATAGAACGAATCTTCTTTAGAATCCAGCCGTTCGTTCGGGAATCGTAGAACGGCCAGTCCGTTCGCTCCCCGCCGCAGCCCGGGTTCGGGCTGTACTTGCAGCCCGCGAAAAAAACGGTTCGGGCTGTACTTGCAGCCCCGCCAAGAAAATGATCCACGCTGCGGTCATCCTTTGAAAATCGAGCGTCCTGGAAAGATCGGCATCCTCAACTCTTATGGCCCAGCCATTCTTGGTTTACCCCGGGCGTCGTCGAGGGGCTGCGCGCGGTGTGGCCCACGCCACGATTAGGCCACTTGCCTCCTCACACAAAATGAGGCGACAGCATCGGCTCCTGTAAGTCGAGCAAAATCAATACTTACGCAATCTCCCACAAGTTCATCATTCCAAAGGTACTTTAAGCCCGTTAGAATGAATACTTACAAAAAGCGTCCGGCCAAGTCCTTTAGATCTAATACTTACGTAAAAAGGCGGGCCGTAGAGTTCCGCACTAACAGAATCGGTGACGCGCTAAACCGAGCCCTTGTGTCTCACAAGTGACACTCGTCAGCGATTGGGAACACATCCGAATATGGAAATCGGGAAATGATTTTCCGCTTTTTACAAGATTTTCCCGGTATTTCTAGGTGAAAGACCTTAACATGCGCAAAATGTTTCCGCTGCGCCTGCTTTTCGCTCGTTTATGGCGTGGAAGACTGGCTCTCCCTCCCCTCTTCAAGCGCTTCCGTTCGGCAGCAGAATTGCCTTGTGGTACCGTGAGGAACGTTACCCTTGCCCAGGCCCGTCGTCGCACTAAAATCCCGCTTCGCCCATCTACCCCGGATATTCGCCAGAGCCGCTCTACTCTTTATCCCGGCAACCTTGTTGGTAACATTTTTAGCCGTTGAGCTCCTGCGCTACACCGCTCCCGAACCGGCACGCCTGCCAGTGTACTCGCAGGCCGCGAACACGCAGGACGAGCTCGACCTTTCCGCCGCATCGTCATCGGGAAGTTCGCAAACGCAACGCCCGATTTTTCGGTATTCGATTGTGCCCGGTGGCGTTCGCGATGTCCGCGAACTGCAGTCTGCCGCCTCCCACGATCCCGTTGTGGCGCAGCACTATTCGGATTTTCGCATCGCCGCGGCGCGTACCGTTCGCCTTGAGAAGCCACTGGAAATGTATGTTTCTTATCGCCGCAACAATCAGGTTTATTGGACCAGGAACCGCATGCTTATTCCTGCCGGCGAGTCTTTGATCTCGGACGGCGAAAATCTGGCTCGCGTGCGCTGCGGAAATCGCTTGTCGGCCGTCGCCAGAAAACCGGTTGCGGTCAGCGAACCAACCAAAGAAGAATTGAACGCGCCGGAATTTATTCCGCCACTCATGGCGGAATACCTTCCCGGCGACGGTGAAGGTTTCTTCCCCGGTGTGCCGGCAAGCGCACTTCCCGCTCTCTCTCAGGGCCCGATCGCAGCCTCCAAAGCACCGGCTCAGCCAATCTTTCCTCCGCTGCTTCCCCCGGGTGTGCCTCCCATCACGCCGAATACTCTTGGCAAGCCCCCTGTGATCCCTCCTGTGATCCCTCCCATCTCAACGCCAGAGCCCGGCACATTCACTTTTCTTTTTGCCGGCGCAACTCTGATCGCTCTGTTCGTGGGATTGACGCTGCGGCGCAACAGCTCTTCCTGAGCAGTCATCCATACGCCACTTGAAAAACGAAACGCTTGTTTCACTGGAAGCGAGCGCTATATACTCACGTTCAACTCTGTATACAGGTACCCCAGCCAATGCCAGAATCTACAGCGGGCGGCCCCGGCAAGGAGCGCAGGCTCGAATCTTGGGGCGAAATCGCTTCGTACCTGCGGCGCGAAATTCGCACAGTGCAGCGCTGGGAAGACAAGCTCGGACTGCCGATCCATCGTCTTCCAGTGGGCAAAATAAGTTCGGTTTACGCTTACCCTTCTGAACTTGACAGGTGGTATCGCGAGCGAGAGCCGGGTCCTGATAAAGACGGCGACCTGTCTGACGATCCCTCATCTTCCGGAATTCCACGGCCCAACGGTTTGCAGATTCAAGCTCCCAGTCCGAACGGCGCAACCGACAGTGGCACGCAATTGAACAGTGGCGTGCAATTGCAGAGGGCCTTCTACAGACGAAGGGCCGCGTGGCTGGTTGGGCTGGCGTCGCTGGTTGTCGTTGGTGGTTTTAGCGTTCTCGCGACCAGCTGGTATCCGTCGGTGTCATTTCTGCCGCGTGGCGCCACTCCGCTGGACGCAAAAATTCGTCTGTTCGTTCGCCCGTTTCAAAATATCGCGGGAGATCCGGGGCAAGCGGAATTCACAGAAGGGCTGACGAATGAGCTGAATACACGCCTGGGGCGGCTAGATCCAAAACGTCTGGGCGTCATCGCTCCAACTTCCTCGAAGCAGCTTGGCGGAAAACCCATAGCTGAACTCGAGCCGCTGCTGAAACTCAATTATGTCCTTGAAGGAAGCGTTCGCCGCGGAAACGACAAGGTTCGTATTGACGTTTCTTTGATCTCCGCAAGGGATCAGACACCGTTGTGGTCGGATTCTTACACGGAAAATCTCTCCGACATTCTGAAGGTGCAGGATGAAGTTGCCGAAGCCGTGGCGCAAAAGTTGTTACTGAATCTTCCTCCTGTATCGACTGGCGCTTCGGCCGCCAGCGTCGATCCCGAAGGCTACAATTCGTATTTGCGTGGACGGCGCGCCTGGACGAATCGCGACCTGGCACGCAGCGTTCCTGCGTTTGAAGACGCGGTTAAGAAATTACCGCAGTATGTTCCGGCACACTCTGGTCTGGCTGCTTCGTACGCAGTGATGGCCGAGGCTCCGAACGACGCAGTGCCGCCGTCTATCTCCGCTCCGAAGGCAAAGGCGGAGGCCCGCCGCGCGCTTGAGTTGGATCCGACGAATGCCGAAGCTCACTACGTTCTCGGAAACCTCGCCATGAGTTTTGATTTCGATTTTCCAACCACGGAACGCGAATTCCGTGAGGCGATTGTTCTGGAACCCAACAACCCGACCGCTCATCAGTGGCTCGCCCAATACCTGATGACACAGAATCGCCTGGCCGAAGCTCAGTCGGAAACCCTGAAGGCGCTTGAGCTCGATCCCGTGTCTCCAATCTTTACGACCGCCCGGGCCGAAACCTTTTACTACGCGCACGATTTTGACTCGACCATCGCACAGGCCAAGCTCACTCTCGAACAGTTTCCCAATTTCCTATACGCCGAACTCTGGCTCGCTTCGGCCTACCGCGAGAAGAAAATGTACCGGGAGGCCCTGCAGCACTTTCGCGCGGCCCGCGATCTCGCTCCTGACAATGCCGCCCTGCTGAGCGTCCTGGGGCACGCGCTGGCTGTCTCTGGTGATCGCCAGGGTGCGCTCAACGTCCTCGCCCAAATTCAAGCCATGTCTCACAAACGTTATGTGCCATCCGTTTATTTGGCGGGTATTTATCTGGGGCTGGGCGACAAGGCCAACACGTTCGCTTACATGAATCGCGCAGTCGACGAGCACAACGACCGCCTGATTTACCTGGCAGTGGACCCTATGGCGGACCCGATCCGCTCCGATCCGCGCTTCCAGGCGCTGCTGGGCCGTATTCACTTGAATGAATCAAAACGCTGAGCTCCCGTAGTATCCAGTTTATTTTCATGCACTTCTGCCTAATTCCGCTCCCTTACGCTCCGTACAGCGCTTGCAAACACAACCTGTCTATTCGCGACATCATGCGTCATGCGCCGCATGACGTTGCTTGTCGCTTGAGTGTCGTTTTTCTTTCCGCGTAGCTTGGACTCACCGGCCGTAAGTCCCCGGAATTTCTGAGGAGTTCAAGTCCCATGGCAGCGCCCAGCCAAATCTCGCCGCTGATTGGAATTCCGCTCACGCTTTTGAGCTTTTGCCTCTTGGCCGAGTTTTTCGGCTACTGGCTGCATCGCCTGCTGCACAGCGACAAAATTCCGTTCCTGAGCCGCGGCCATCTGATTCACCACTTCCTGATTTACGGCCCCGGCCAGCCGATGCGCCTGGATGAATACCACGACGCTACGGACAACCGCTTCTCTGTCGGCAATATCGGGCTGGAATGGATCGCTCCTTCCGCGATGATCCTGGCCGCCCTAGGGGGTGCGATGAGGCTCGCGCATCTTCCCGCACTCTACCAATCCATCGCGCTGGTGACGCTGATAGCCTGGCCGCTCTTCATGTTCAGTTATCTGCACGACCGTATGCATCTGTCGAACTTCTGGATGGAGCGCACTCCTGTTTTGCGTTTTTGGTTTCGCGCGGCGCGCCGCCTGCATGACATTCATCACCACGCGGTGGACGACAACGGCCGCATGGACACAAATTTTGGAATTGGATTTTTTCTTTTCGATCGCATCTTCCGTTCGATCGCGCCGCGCCACCGTCCATTCAATCGCGCCGGATTTGAAGCGGCACGCCTGCGTTACGGCCTTATGGAGAAAAATGGCAAGCTCATACCCAATGGCGATGACTCGAGTGGCGCACAGCTCTCGGCGAGACTGAGATGAGTACGCTGCCCGCCGGTCCAAGCAAATCGCGGTCGCGCGGACGGACAGTGCTCCTGGTATGTCTCAATTGCGCTCAAACCATCGCTCCGGATTGGCCATTGTTGATTCTTTGGCCCTGCATCAAGATGTCGCTCGTATCCTCGATGTTTCGGTGGGGTAGCGGCCACAGGCTTCGAGGCGGAAGGCTCGCAGACGCGCATCGCGGCTGTGCGAACGGCGCTGAATGGTTCGCGTTGTCCGCGGTTGAAACTTCGCTTTCTCAAGGCAAGAATTTAGAGAGTATTTAGAAACGGTTGGTACTCGTCCGCGTCTATCCCCTCAACGGAGACCCACCCAACCCAATGCGCCCGTTGATTGCTGTTTCACTACTGCTGCTGTGTCCGCCGGTATTTGCACAACAAACTGGGGCCTTCCGCAGTGACCCGGCACACACCGGTGATTACGGTTCCTCCGGTATTGCATCGTTTCACAAACTCAAATGGCAATTTCATACTGCTGGACAAATTCTCTCTTCACCCGTAGTGGCAGATGGCACGGTGTTTTTTGGAAGCAACGACCATTACCTTCACGCGCTGGATCTGGCCTCTGGCGCGGAAAAATGGAAGTTCAAAACTGGCGGGCGAATTCCGTCCAGTCCGGCGATTGCCAACGGACTGGTGTATTTCCTGAGCTACGACGGGAATTTCTATGCAGTCGATGAGGCCAGCGGAAAGGTTAAATGGAAATATGCGACCGGGGGAGAGCGGCGGTTTGCAGCGAAGCATCTGCACGGAATGGAGCCGGCCGCCGAGACTATGCCCGATCCGTTTGATTTTTATTTGTCGTCGCCGGCTGTCGCCGGAGGACTGGTTTATTTTGGATCGAGTGATTCGAACGTGTACGCGCTGGACGCCGGGAGCGGAACGCTGCAATGGAAATTCAAAACCGGCGACGTCGTACATTCCTCTCCGGCGGTTACCGATGGCACACTTTTCATCGGGAGTTGGGATACATATCTTTACGCGTTGGACGCCGCAAGTGGAAAGGAGAAATGGCGTTTCAAAACGGGTGAGGACCACGAAACCTATAATCAAACCGGAATTCAAGCTTCGCCGGCAGTTGCTAACGGCATCGTTTATTTGGGATGCCGGGACGCAAATTTTTACGCAATCGATGCAAGGTCCGGGCAAAAGCTCTGGGCATACAATAATAAAGGCTCCTGGGTGATTGGTTCGGCAGCGGTGCGCGACGACAGAGTTTATTTCGCCACATCGGACACCGCTTTGTTGAACGCAGTGGATGGCAAAACTGGCGCGCTGCTTTTTAGCATCGATTTCAATCACTGGCCTATGTTCTCCTCGCCCGGCATCGCCGGCAACATGGTGTACCTCGGTTCGCACCAGGGTCGATTATTGGCTGTTGACCTCGCTTCGCAAAAGCTTGCCTGGACCTTTGCCACCGAAGCGGCAAAAAAGAACGGCCCATCCTTCACGGATTCCAAGGGTGCGCCAAATTACCAGGCCGCATTTGCAGACTCTTTCTACGACGATGTGGTGAGCGGAATTCAAAAGATGTTTACAGTGGGAGCGATTCTTACTTCTCCCGCGGTTTCGGGCGACACCATTCTGTTTGGGTCGGCTGACGGAAACCTCTACGCGATCATGTAATAAGGCTTTTGGGGATTAACCGTTTTAGGCAAGCAGGGGACGCAGTAGTGCTGCGCACGGGCCTTTTGCTTCTGATCGGTTGGATGCTGAATAATGCGGCTAGTATCTTCCCGCTTGCCACCATGCGTGAATTTCGTCTTCCACCGAAAAACGCACACCTGGATTCGCCGCGAATCTCGCATCCAGGGCGAACGCGTGAGCCTTCATGGGCACCAGAAAATAGCTTCTTGCCCGCAGAAACCCTGTGACGAACAACTGCGTAAATTCGGTCATTCCCAGCACTTTCATCTGGGCCGCGTGGACCAACCCGTGAAAAAGATCGCGGCTTCCGATTTTCTCGTTGAATACCACGACGTCGAGAAACGTTACCGCCGCCTTGTGGGTCATGTCCGGCAACTGGCAGAAACCTTTTTCGCGCGCTTTGGGATAGAACCAGGGATTCGCTACACGCTTATCCACCAACTCCAGGATGCGCACCTGATCGAGCAATGCCGGTTCAAAATATCCATCCATCAACTCGCGCGACTCGCCGCGAAGCCGCTCGCCAATTGAGTAATATTCTTCGCGCTCAGAGCGCAGATACTCCGCGAACCAGGCGACTGCTTTCTGAACATCGCTTTCCTCGCAGTGCTGAAAATCGAAGGGTTCGCCGACCGTGGGTTGGTCCAAACCGACCGGTAACCGGGTTTTCTCGACTGAAGGATTTTCTTTCTGAAAGCTACTTTGGCCTTTATATCTGGAATGAACTGCTTTCAACTTGTGAGACACACTACACTCCTGTTTTTGACAGCACTCGGGCTATCTCTTGGTATTGCGTGTATAATACTTATACAGTGTTAGCTTTACAGTGTCAATGTATAATTTAGTGTGTGCCGATGAGTGATTAGCGCGGACTAAAGCGATCTTTCGTCCCTATCGTCAGCTACGACAGGTTTGATGGACGCTTTACTCACCCTCTACTTCGGCTCCGCTTGGCTTCGCAGTCGGTTCATGATATTAGTTATACGTTGTAAAGTTAAAAATGACTCGATAGCCGGAGAAGGACGCCCCATGCCGCCTCACGCAGATCAATCCTTAGAGGAACGAATCCTGAAGACAGCGCAAAAACTGTGGCGCACGCGCGGCGAGGCAGGCCTTACACTTCGCGCGGTTGCTAGAGAAGCCGGCACCACGACTCCCACCGTTTACAAACGCTTCCGCAACAAAGAGGCGCTGCGGAAAGCGCTGGCCGAGCGCGTGCGACTGCAATTGAATGAGTACCTTTTCGCCGCAAAGTCGCTTGAGGATGTTTCTCGCCGCTACCTTGAGTTCGCGGACGAGCACCCGCACGAGTATCAGTTGTTAGTGCGCTCCTGGAGCGACATCTTTCACCCGGATTTCCCGCGCCCCGGACGGCTGTGGTTGATGACCCAATTTGCCCAGCGTTTCGGAGGCGATCCCGAAGACTATTCGCGATGCTTCTATGCCATGTTTCTCCTGGCGCACGGTGCGGCATCGCTGCTCAGCCTTCCCGGCGATGACATCGCGCGGGAAGAGGTCCGGCGAAATTTCCTGGAGATTTCCACGGCGTTGATCAAACAGAATAAGATTTTTCAGTTTTAGTAGCTCCAAGCATAATCTGACGCGTGCGCTGCGGCTCGCTTGCGTACAAAGACCAGTGCTTCTTTCGATTCTATTCATCGAAATTTTGCTTTTCACAGCCTGCAAATTTTATTTCTATAATTTAGAATAGTTGCTAGTGCCGTCTTCACGGCTTTCGCAAACGGTCCAGTCGAAATGAGGGCAGCTCTTTCGAACGCTGCTCTCCACTGAAACCTTAAAGGAGTTAGAAGGAAACCGAATGGCTAGAACACTGCAAGTCGCTCCCCGCGCAACACGCAAACCGCGCAGCATCAAGACTAGTCCCACGCTCGAACAAATCCAGGCCCGTGCTTACCAAATTTACCTTGAACGGCGCGGCGCGCCGGGCAATCAAATTGATGATTGGCTTCGCGCCGAACGCGAACTGGCCTCTGACGCGCCAAGCAAGCCTCGCAGATCTGCGCGCGCGGCAAAGTCCGAGTCCGAAGCGGCCTGATGACGGGTTAGCCGCTCTCTCCAGTCAGCGCGGATAGCCGGGCGTACGTAGTCATGCGTCGTCCACAGTCGCGCGGTCACGTTCGTACATAATTCCCGGCAAGAAAAATCTGCGATGTCTGTGATAGCCTCTCTGCGTCAGGCAGGATTGTTAATCCCATTGTTGGGCTGAACGATTCGAGGATTGACTCGAGGCAAAGCGCAGATGAGCTACGCACAATCGAATTTGGTTCCGGGCGAAACGGTCATTTACGAGACGCGGCTGCATTGGATCGTAATGCTGGGTCACTTGGCGGTTGGATGCCTGCTGCTCGCGCTGCCTGGAGCGCTTTTGCTGTACTACGCGAAAAACCAAACCGGAATTGACAGCAAAGGATTGCACCTAATGGAGGGCGGGGCCGCGGTGTTGCTGATTTCCGGCATGGTGGTGATTCTGGCCGGCATGGTGCGTCGCAATGCCACGGAAATGGCAGTGACCAATCGCCGTGTGGTGATCAAGACGGGGCTGGCCAGCCGCAAGACCATCGAGATGCTGCTTAACAAGGTGGAGAGTATCGAGGTCAGCGAGACCGCAGGCGGGAGGATACTCGGCTACGGAACGGTGGTGGTGATTGGTACCGGCGGAACTTCCGAACCTTTTCACAAAGTTGCGCACCCGCTGGAGTTTCGTAACCAGGTGCAACATCAGATTGAAAAATTGCAGTGACCCGGATTGAGCCTGCGTCGTGTCCGGGCTGAGATTCTGAGGAGCGCATGGGATGCGACCTCAGAATGACGACGTATTCTATTATTCTATTTTGATTTAGAGGCCAGGGTCTTCGAATCCAGAGTCTTCGAGAACAACCAAGGAAACAATTTTTCGTCGTCGTAAGCCTTGTCCCACGAAACGTGCTTGGTGCCGGGATATTCGGTGTAGTGGACTTCGGCTCCGATCTCCTTCAATGCTGCGTACATCCGCCGTGACTCAGTTACCGGAACAGTGTCATCATCCGCGCCGTGAAAGATCCATACGGGGATCCTGCCAATTTTTGCCGCTGCATCGGAATAGCTTCTTGGGTCGTCAACAGGGAACCATTTCGCCAGGTCGGGATGAGCCTTCAATGTGGCGGCGGGCGGACGGATACCCCCGCAAATCACCACTAGTGCCGCAAACCTGCGCGGATATTTTTCCGCCAGATGCCAGGTACCATAACCTCCCATCGAGAGGCCGGTTAGATAAGTACGTTCCGCGTCGCCGTGGAATTCTTTGCTCGCAGCGTCCAGCGCGGCGATCGCGAGATCATCCATGGGCGGTTGGGTCCACCAGAGATTTTTCTGGCATTGCGGCATCACCACGATCGCCGGAATACGTCCTCGGTCGCTGCGGATCTCGGTCCCAATCCCAATATCGGTCTGCTGCATGCCGTCATTGCCGCGTTCACCCGCGCCGTGCAGAAAGAGTATGACCGGCCATTTCTGGTGGGCGGTCCAGGTTTCAGGAACGAAAACCTGGTATTTGTAGGTAGTTCCCTGCAAAACAATGGTGCGGTCCAGGAAACCGGTCTCGTGGTTTCTTGCGTAAGCCGGTACTGCGATTGCCAGCCAGAGGATCAGAAACACGTGAATCTTTCGCGATGAAACAGGCACCAAGTCCTCCCACTTTTGACTTTAGCATGAGTGCTTGGCATCCGCCCGCACGATTGCAAAATACCAGATAGTGCTTAATGACGAGACGCCCGCCCCCGGCACACGCTTGGACACTTGGCCGGGAGCATGACTTGGCGACATTTTTCGCTTGGCGTTTTGTTTGGCGCGGTCAGATGAATTCCAGCAACTGGCACTTAACAACATTTAACAAGTATTCGGCGATCGTCAGAAACCATGGGTCACGTATTGGTATCTAACCTTCAGGAGCGCTGATGGGACGCCGTCTGGAACTCGATGCGGTTCGCGGGCTGATGCTTGTGTGGATCGCGTTGACGCATCTTCCCACTTCCGTAAGTACCTACGTGAATCAACCGTTTGGCTTCGTGTCGGCGGCGGAAGGCTTCATCTTTCTTTCCGCGCTGTTCACCGGGCGGATTTACTTCCGAATGGCCGAACATGACGGCTACCGGCCCATGACGCGAAGGCTGTGGTCGCGCACGTTGCGTTTGTATGTGTACCACGGGCTCTTGCTGGCGTTCGCGTTTTTGGTTGCGGTGCCCATTGCGTCGCGCGGCAACCGGCCGGGACTTCACAATCTTCTGGATTTTTACTTCATCGCCGGCGCGAAACAATCCATCACGGAAGCCGCTCTGCTCATCTATCGCCCGCCGCTGCTCGATATTCTGCCGATGTATATCATTTTTCTGGCGTTCACTGGCCTGGCGTTGCTGCTGGCGCGCAAGATCGGCTGGAAACCGATCCTGCTGGGAGGATTCGTTATCTGGGGTTTCGCGCAATTGGGTTTTCGCAATGCCGAACACAGTTTCATGATGCGCTTCATCCCAACGCACATTCCGCTGAATGAAATGGGCTCCTTTGATTTGTGGGCGTGGCAATTTCTGTGGATTACCGGCATTTGGCTGGGAGTTCGCTGGGGCCAGGATAATCTGCCGATTGAGAAATGGGCCAGGCGCGCGGTGGTGCCCGCCGTGCTGATCGTTGCCGTGTTTTTTGCGCTGCGGCGAGTGTTGGAACGCGGAGTGGAACTGGGCGCAAGCGAATTCCTTTTTGATAAGTGGCACCTGGGACCGCTTCGTGTGCTGAATTTTGCAGCCGTAGCGGCGTTGCTGATTGTCGCGCAATCTGCGTTGAAGCCTCTGGCGATACGCCCGCTGGTGATGCTTGGTCAATCCTCGCTGCAGGTATTCTGCGTGCACCTGCTGTTTTGCTTCGCGGGACTTACGTTGATGGGCAATGCATCCACGCTGGATGGATGGCGGCAATCGGCGCTGTTGATTGCGACATTCTCCGCGATGCTGCTCACCGCAAAACTCTTCGCGAAGAGCGAAGCCAAGCAGGAACGCCAGCCGAAAACAGGGAGCTCTCCTGATTCTCGCACATCACCTACCGCTCAAATCGAGCCGGTGCCCTCAAACATGCCTCTGCTTGACAGCACACTACCTGCTCCCGTTGCCAACACGGCGGAGTGACGGGACGTTCGATCATGCTGATTCAAGTTTTTGCGGAGTCTGCTGATCTTGATCCGCGGGGAGCTTGTCGACTTCCGGGAGCTTGGTAACATCCCGAAGAT
Organism: uncultured Acidobacteriota bacterium; assembly: GCA_963731155.1. Classification (GTDB taxonomy): domain Bacteria; phylum Acidobacteriota; class Terriglobia; order Acidiferrales; family UBA7541; genus Acidiferrum. Next base: position 34,572 of record CAVSVB010000015.1, on the reverse strand, counting down.
TGCTGACATCCGGGACCTCATCGACGCAGTCAGAATCCCCGGCAACCGCGCGCTCACTCAGCAGAGCTTCCACTGCCCTTATTAATTCCCGCTCCGAAACGCTCTTGTCGATGACCTCGCGTATGCCGTTTTTTTTTGCTTCCAATGCTAGTGTGGAAAACGCGTGATTGGTGTGAAGTAGAATCGGTAGGCTGGGAGAATTCGAAAGAATCTCGCGCGCAGCGTGCAGGCCATCCATCTCGGGCATTGCAAGATCGAGAATGATGGCATCTGGTTTCAGTTCAGCAGCTTTTTGTACCGCCTCCAGTCCGTTTGCAGCTTCAGCACAAACCTGCCAGTCCGCGCGAGTCTCCAAGAGAGCTCTCAGCATCTTCCGCACCATTTCTTGATCGTCAGCAATTAGGATTCGGTAGGCCAAGCAGCCTCACAAACATCTGATATCGTCCTATGTTTGACACCCTACATAGAGCCAATCGCCATTGGAATACAGGGAAAAACGTAGGACAGCTGAAACTGAGAGCACGTTGAGCAGCAAAATTGCAGGATGCGGAAGCAGAGATGCCGCAAAATAACTACACACTTCGCAGTATAAAAAAACGCCGCTGTCCAAGTTATAAAAGTCTTGCGACCCCCTGGCGCTCTTTCGCCACAAGACATGCGGGTGCCGACGATTGCGGGCCGAGTAGAAAATGGCAACAAGACGACTTCAGGTAGTGCGTTCCGGCGAGCGAACGAATCCCGCCGGCAAACCGGTTAGCAACAAGATTCTTCTGTCCATACCCGACGCCGAGTACCGGTTAATTCGTCCGCATCTCGAGTTTCTCGACTTACCGAATCGCCTTCGCCTGCATGAGCCGCCGGAAAAGCTGCAGTTTGCCTATTTCCCCAACAGTGGCTTGGTCTCGATTGTGGTTGCGACAAAAGGAGGACGCGACGTCGAAGCCGGCGTGGTGGGATCCGAAGGCGTCGTAGGCACCGCGCTTGCCGTAGGCCTGGACAAAAGCCCGCTTCGTGAGGTGGTGCAAATTGAAGGCGGAGCTTTCAGGGTAGCCTCGCGCGCGCTCCAGCACACTCTTCCGAAGACGCCGGACTTGCAAATGAGATTGAGCCGCTATGCGGTCTTACATGGAATGCAAGTAGCGCAGACGGCGGCCTGCAACCGGCTGCACGAAGTTGCGCAACGCCTCGCCCGCTGGCTACTGATGGCGCAAGATCGCGTGGATGCCGCCATACTGCCGATCACACACGATTTTCTGGCAACGATGCTGGGGACGGACCGGCCCAGCGTGAGTCTGGCGGCCGGCGTATTGCAGCAAAACAAAGTGATTCAGTACAGCCGGGGTTCGGTAAGAATCCTGAATCGCAAGCACCTCGAAATGTCGGCTTGCGAATGTTTTCGAGTCATTCAGCAGTTGAACGCAGATTTCGATTTGAAATAATCCGCCGAGTGTTCGATAGCCTGCAGACAGTGGTTGCCGCCAGCCGACACAGTCTTCCATTCCCGCGAAAAAAGAATGGGCCGATCAGCAGATGATTCAATTCGTCCAGACGCGCAGCCGCGCGAGATAACAGGGACAGAGGTCCCGTCGCTCAAAAACAAAATTCTTCCGGCGATTCCAGACACTGAATATCGGGTCGTTCAGCCGCATCTGGAGCCTTTTAAGTTCCGTCAGCATTACATCCTTCACGAGCCCACTCGAAATTTGGGTTCGCTTATTTGAAGGAGTAATCGGCGTGGCGGCTGCCGTTGGCCTTACGGCATCTCCCTTGCGCCATGTCGTGCAGATTACAGGTGACGGTTTCAGAATACGGATTGGCGCATTTCAACCCTGCCTGGCCACGACTCCGCATCTGCAAATGCTTCGCTGTGGTTCAAGGCATGCAAATTGCCCAAACCGCGGCGTGCAACAGATTGCATGACGTAGGAGAGCGACTGGCGCGATGGTTGCTGATAGCGGCGGATCGCGCCGGTTCCAGTTCACTTCCCATCACCCATGATTTCCTGGCGACCATGCTGGGAACGGACCGCCCCAGCGTGAGTGTCGCAGCAAAGATTCTGCAGAGGAAGAAAATCATCGAATACCGGCGCGGAACTCTGGAAATTCTCAACCGCAAGAAGCTCGAAGCTTCCGCTTGCGAGTGCTACAAGGTAATCCGTCGATTCAACGGCGTCCTTCGGCTCCCCTAAGCTTCGGAGTGAATCAGCACTACTTCAGCGCGGCGTAGAGCGCTTGTTTCCAGCGAGCGTTGTCAATAGTCCAGAAGACGTTCGCCTTGTGTCCGCCGGCAAGTTGTGCGGCCCAGATATGGCGGTTGCGTTCGTCATGCGCAACGTTGAGGCGGTCAACCACGGTCATGCCGCGGGTGAGTTCGCTGCCTGTTTCCACTTCCACGAAATGCTGCGATTGCGAAGTGACGATCGACGAATCCAACGCGATGGCCATAGCTACCGGGTCCGGCAGAGATATTCCGTGCTCGCCGGACTGTTTCAAAAACGCTTCTTGCGCGCGACTGTTGCACTCAATGGCAAACTTGGCGACGGGCGTGCCGAAACTTAGAACGTGCTGAATATCGGATGGATTCAGGACTGCTTCGCCGCGACACAAGTGCCAGCCAACGAGTTCAATGGGCAGGCCGCTTCTCATCACGATACGCGCGGCTTCCGGATCGCACCAGATGTTATATTCGGCCGCGGGAGTAACGTTGCCCTCGCAGCAAGGCGCGCCGCCCATCACCACACAGCGGCTCACTTTCGCGGCGAGGCCCGGACTTTTCTGCACCGCCAGCGCGACATTGGTAAGCGGGCCTAGCGTGACCATCTCCAGGCCAGGGTGAGATTCAATCGTTTCGATGATGGCGTCGCAAGCGTTTTTGCTCTCTGGAGCGCGGCGGGGAGGCGGGTAGCCGTGATCGCCAAGGCCATCGCGTCCGTGAAACCAAGAGGCGTCCAGATGCGGGCGCTTCAGTGGCCGTTCCGCGCCGGCGAACACAGGCACGTTCGAATCGCAAAGCTCTGCGGTATAGAGCGCATTGCGACTGGCTTGATGCACATCCACGTTTCCCGCAACGGTGGTGATAGCCAAAACATGGATTTGAGGAGAGCGCAACGCCATGATCAAGGCCACGGCGTCGTCGGAAGCGGTGTCAGTGTCAATCAGAAATGGACGGTTCACGCGATGCAGGATAACAAATTAGCCTTAGAGCGCGACACTCGGCACGAAATTCCGCGTGATCTGCAGACTCGCCGCTCGCCCTGCCGGCAAGCGCGAAAAAATATCACTCCAACTTCAGTCCGACCGCCTTTCAACCTGCGGCGGCCTCCGCGGATGACTCTGACTGCGCCTCCGTGGCCGCGCCAAAACTCTTGGCGGTAATCTCGAGTCCATTTTTGTTCATATCGAATCTCTGTTTCCGATCCAACCCCTTGACAAACTCACGTGTCGCTTTACCAACCGCCCCAGGAAGGTTCGACGCACCCACCATGACCGTTGCTTCCATCTTTTCTTCATTGCGATCTACATAGCGAAATTGCACCTCAAACGTTTTCATGCTCCTGATCTCCCTTTCCTGATTTTTCCCGATGAAACAGAAATCTGTTCATTCACTCCAAACCACGAGCAGCCTTAAAATTGCCGCGACTTTAGGTGCGACGATGCTTCCGAGTCGCAGCTTTCTTTCCGGAGTGCTTGCCTTTCAAGGTCTTAATCTCCGCTTTGAGCTTTTCGTTCTCTTTCGTCAAAGCATCGCGGGCCGCGGTCATTGTTTCGAGGTCGTTTCCCACTTGGCCATTCTCTTTCTGAAGTTCCGCCACCTGGGCCTTCAGTTGTTCGTTTTCTTGCAGAGTTTGTGCGTCCTTGCAGGCAGACAAGGGCACGCTCAACAGCACTGCCGTCGCAAATATGGCCCAAGTGTTTTTGCGCGTCATACGTCACCCTTCGTTGACCAGAATTTGTATTGAAACTGGAACGAGCGACAGCGGGCGAGGAGGGAAGACGCCGCTGACAACTGGCTCAGGGTAATGGAGATTTACAGATCGCGCAAGCCTGACGAACCCAGTTTGACGAACCCAGTTACGGGCGAGAAGCGTAATTGAGTCTTGCGCAGATGTTCGGTAATCCGACGTATCAGGAGCTGGCAACTTATCGCCGGCCAAATCGATTCCAAGGACTACTTCCAGCTAGCCGACAACACATCCAGAATCATTGCATTCCTCCAACGTACTGCACAGGCTATAATGGCGCGAACGAATGGGTCTGACCTCCGGCACGAAACTCGGTCCTTATGAAATTCAATCGCCTTTAGGCGCTGGCGGGATGGGTGAGGTGTATCGCGCACGCGATACGCGGCTCGACCGTACTGTGGCCGTCAAGATTCTCCCTTCTCACCTGTCTGAAAACCTTGAGGCCAAACAGCGCTTCGACCGCGAGGCACGCGCCATCTCTTCCCTGAATCATTCCAATATCTGCACGCTCTACGATGTCGGCTACCAGGGTGGGGTCGATTATCTGGTCATGGAATTTCTCGAAGGCGAAACCCTGGCCGACCGTTTGCGAAAAGGTCCGCTTACTGCCGAGCAATTGCTGAAGTGCGGTGCTGAAATCTGCGAAGGCTTGGAGAAAGCTCACAAAACCGGCGTCGTTCATCGCGATCTTAAACCCGGCAACATCATGCTGACCAAAACCGGCGCGAAGCTCATGGACTTCGGATTGGCCAAGAGCACTCCCGCCGAACCGCTTCACGCCTCGAGTTTAACGATGACCTCGTCCGGACCATTGCCGGGTCAGCCCTTAACCGCGCAGGGCACGGTGCTGGGGACGTTCCAATACATGTCGCCGGAGCAGGTCGAAGGCAGGGAGGCCGACGCGCGGAGCGATATCTTTGCGCTCGGCGCAGTGCTCTATGAGATGGCCACTGGAAAACGGGCATTTGAAGGCAAGACCACGGCAAGCGTGATTGCCGCGGTGCTGGAGAGAAATCCTCCGGCCATCTCGAGCGCGCAGCCGGCGTCGCCGCTGGCACTGGATCGGGTGGTGCAAACGTGCCTGGCCAAGGATCCCGACGAGCGCTTCCAGAATGTGCATGACGTCGAGCTGCAATTGAAATGGATCGCAGAAGGCGGAGTGCCTGTGCCAGTAGCGGACCGGCGCAGGAACCGCGAGAAGCTGGCGTGGTCGCTAATGAGCGGATTCGCGCTGGTTGCCGCGGCAATTGCAGTTTGGGGGTATGCGCGCCCGCGCTCGACGGCTACCGGCCCGGTGCTGGCGTTTGTTCCTCCACCACGCGATACGCGTTTCCTGGCTTTCGGTTTTGGGTCGGGACCCGCGGTGGTTTCTCCCGACGAAACAAAACTGGCATTCACGGTGATTGATCAGAGCGGCGCGATCAAGTTGTGGACGCGGTCGCTGAAAGCCAGCGATGCCGCGGCGGTTCCGGGGACGGAGGGAGCGGCAGCGCCGTTCTGGTCCGCGGATGGCCGCTCGCTCGGATTTTTCGCCGGAGGCAAGCTGAAAACGGTGGAGTTGGGCGGGGGGAATCTGCAGACACTGGCGGACAGTCCGTGGCGTGGAGTGGCGGCTTGGGCTCCGGACGGCACCATACTGTTTCGGCCGGCGGCAAGTTCGCCGCTTTTCCGCGTTTCTGTGACGGGCGGGCTAGCCGCGCCGATGCATGCACTCGGAGCCAACGATTACGCGGAGGGCGATCCCGCGATGCTGCCCGACGGAAAACACTTTCTGATGGTGGTCAGCGACAAAAACCAACACAGGCGTATTGAACTAAGGTCGCTGGCATCGTCGGACGCGGAGGTAGTGCTCGAAGATGCGGGGTTACCGGGTTATGCCGGCGGATTTCTGTTTTTCATCCGCAACCAGAAAATATTCGCGCAACCTTTTGATGTGAATTCCGGGAAAGTCTCCGGCACGGCGACTCCCTTGGCGGATGCCGACCGGTATTCGCTGGCAGGATCGCTGCTGGCATTTCAGTCGGTTTCGTACGATTCGCGGCTGCAATGGTTTGACATGAACGGAAATCCGATGGGTGCGACCAGCCAAGTTGCTTATTACCTTTCGCCAAAAATTTCGCCGGACGGCAAGCAGGTGCTTTCTCTGGAGGTGGACGCGCAGAATCCGGGTACGACGGATTTGTGGTCGCTTCCGGCGGCGGGCGGGGTCAGCCGACGGATGACCTTCGGGCCGAACTGGAAGTGCTGGAGCGTGTGGTCGCCCGATGGGAAATACATCGCCTATGGCGTGGAGACCGCGGGCAAGATGAGAATTGTGCGCAAACCATCCGACGGGTCAGGCGCGGAAGAGACGCTGCTGACACTGGGACCGGAGATTACGGCGGCGGCGATGGTGGATTGGTCGCCGGACGGCCGGTACTTGTCCTACGACACTTTCGACATCAAGCAGGGGCGCAGGTCCAATTGGATTCTGCCCTTGTTTGGCGACAGGAAACCGTTTCAGTGCGCCCCGGTGGTGGGCGGCAACCAGTATGATGGAAATTTTTCGCCGGACGGTCGCTGGCTGGCTTATTTTTCTGATGAGGCGGGAGAGCCGGAGGTATACGTCGTGCCCTTTCCTGGACCGGGCGGGAAATATCAGATTTCCCAGAATGGCGGATGGATCGTTCGCTGGGACAAGAAAAGCGATCTCTTTTTCTTCACCACCGGCAACCAGCTGATGAAAGCAGAATTGAATCTGAGCGCGCAGTCGCTGCAGGTGAAGTCGCTGCGGCCACTGTTCCAGCTGAATCTGGCGGACATCGCGGCGCCGTTGTTCGACGTGAGCGCGGACGGCCAGCGGCTGATAGCGGTAACGCCGGCACGGGCCGAATCCAGCTCGATCAGCTTGCTGCTTAACTGGCCGACACTACTGCACAAGTAAATTGTGCGAGTGAGGATCTCTAGCCGCAATAAAAGCGAGCCCATCAGACGAGGGATTCCGTTTGGCGGGCGCCTAACAAACGCGTTTGCCACGTTATGCAGATCGTATAGTTGAGACGGCGATGCAGAGGACCCAGCACAGCGCAATTAAACACGATTTATCTTTAATCAAGGAGTCTTGAGGCTGGTCCTCTTCGCCAGCAAAGCCAATCTCTGCTCGTGATTCATGGGCTCCCACGGGACAAGTTTCTCGGCAAGCACATCCATTCTGCGAAAGAGGGTCAACTCGAGGAAAAGTCCCATAAAATCCAAGTCCCGGAAGACCAACGAGCCAGCCTCTCTCATCCTGTCGCGAATCCGCTCGAAATGAACCGGCATCTCGGTCCAGTGAAGGCTAGCACGGTGGTGATGGCAGAGATGGTATCCTTCGTTCATGAAGTTCACCTCATCCACCACGGTCACGGAATTAGCGAAATAATCTTCAGGACGTTCGGGGTCACAGAAAGCGTGTTGGACCCATGCGGTGATTGCGTTGATGCAATTCATGCAGAGAAGAGGAACCAACACAAACATGGTCCCAATTCTCCAATCGTAAATAAAGACAGCTGCGAAGTAAGCATAGTAGCGCGCCATTCCCCATGACATGCGTCTTCGGTTCTTTTCATCGCCTCTCGCTTTAAAGTAGGCGTAGGGAGCGAGCCCCAAGACGGTCCAAATGTTGTCCGAGAGATACCACAGGAAATCGAGCCGGCTAGTTCGATCGTAGCCCATCGTGTTGCGAGTGTCGTCGGGCCCGCTGTTCTCTCTATGGTGGAGACGTACATGAGCCGTCCGACCCAGTTCTGGAATGTTCCCGTACAAGTACCCCAAGAAGAATTCGAGGTAGCGGCCGAAGACTTTATCGCATTTCCCGGAAAAGTAGCCCTGGCACCGGTGTGCCTCCAAGTGGCTGGCGCTGAACATCCGCACAAACCGCTGGAACTTGAGACCGTAAAGAGAAAGATAGAAAGCGATCGCCAGCAGCAGCCGAGGTTTCCCTGAAAGGAGTTGAATCACGAAAATTGGCACGGCGGTAAGGCTAAGAGAGACCATCAGTCGTAACGCCGGAGTGTCTCGGGAGTCCCGCAGAACTTTTTGGCCGAGCCGATCGAGGACCCGGTCATAGGCCTGGGAGAGAAATTCATACGCGTCGCGTAACGGACGAACCTTCCCGAGGAACATGGCCGCGCCGTAGCATCCGAAGGAAAGCGCGGCCACGGGCAATGCGGCCAGCGCGCTTGCCAAACCCATGAGGACTGCGAACCACTGAAATAAGAATAGGAATTTGGGTCTGGCTCCAAAACTCATGGTCATGGAGGAGGTGCCTAACTCGAGGTTATAAGTTTGCATTTCAGCACCGCGCGCCAAGATTTGGTTTATGCACTCAAACGGGCATATTAGGCCGCACTGCGAATGCAGTCAACACAGACGCGTGGCATTCGGGGATCGGATCCTGTCGCGCTTACAACCGGAGAGCCAAGCCGCAGACCAAGCGGAAGAACCGGCGCAACAGTCCACCCATGAAACCAATTCAGGTCTCGCGAATCAAACATGAATCAGGCATGCTATGACTTGGCAATCTCTAGCTGCTCCAGGTTCCGCCCTGTCTCCAATGGACGAGCTTTCACAACTCGCTTCGCAAACTGACCCTATTCCGCAGTCGCTGCTCGCGACGTTTCCGGAGCAGGCGAAAACGCTCGGGCTGCTCTATGACGTCAGCCGCGAGCTGACTTCCATTCTGGATCGCGAAGAGCTTCTGCGCCGCATCGCCGAACGCGTGAAGAAAATCGTCAATTACGACGTTTTCACAGTCATGCTGTGGAATGAAAAGGCGCAGATCCTGGAGGGCGTTTTCGCAATGCACTACGAAAACTCCATTCCCTCGCGCTTCCGCGTGAATCTGAATCAGGGCATCACCGGGCACGCGGCCGCTTCGCGCAAGCCCATCCGCCTGGACGATGTGCGCCTAGATCCACGCTACATCACCTGCCCCACCTGCGAAGTGGTCAGTTCCGAACTGGTAATTCCTCTTCTGCTGCAAGACCGGCTGGTCGGCGTGCTCGATCTGGAAAGCAAGCGTTACGCAGCATTCACCGCGCAGCACGAACGCATGTTGATGGCACTCGGTTCGTTTATTGCCATCGCGCTGGAGAATTCGCGGCTCTATGAGGACGCGCGCGAAAACCAGGTTCGTTTGCAAACCGATCTGGATACCGCGCGTGAAATTCAATTGCAGCTTCTGCCGCGTGGCGCGCGCGAAGTTCCGGGGCTTGATATCACCGCTGCCTACGTTCCCGCGCGCGAATTGGGCGGCGACTTTTACGATTTTCTGCAATATGGAGAAGGCCGCCTGGCGTTGGCGCTGGGCGATGTCTCTGGCAAAGGAACCGCGGCCGCGCTCTACGGCTCGCTGGCGATTGGTATGCTGCGTGAACTGACCGTGGAACACACGCTCGCGCCCGCCGACATGCTGGCCGTGCTCAACCGCCGCTTGCATGCCGCACGCCTCGAAGCTCGCTTTATCGCGCTTACTTTCGCGGTGTATGAAGCTTCCGGCCGCACGCTCACCATCGCAAATGCGGGAGGGACGCATCCACTGCTGCTGCGCAACGGCCAGCTGACCGAGATTGCAGTGGATGGCATTCCGCTGGGCCTGTTCGCGGAAGCGGATTATTCGATTTCCACGTTGAATTTGAGAGTGGGCGACGTGGTGATATTTGCTTCGGATGGAATTCTAGAATCGGAGAATTCCAAGCACGAGGAGTTTGGCATAGAACGGCTCTCCGACCTGATTGCCTCGCTTCCTGCAAGTACGAGTGTGGAAAATATTTCCGGCGCAATTCTTCGCGCCACCGACGAATTCAGCGGCGTGGGAGTTCCTCCGCACGACGATCGCACGCTCCTGGTTCTCCGCGCCATCGAAGACTCTTCCACTGAGCTTTCCAAACTCCCCATCATCTATTGATGCCGGGTCCCTTCACCTATACCCTTATCAAATTTGCTTTCAGTAAAAAACACAAGAGGCGCTTTCATCATGAGTAGACATTCAGAGTCGATAAATTCGTCGTGCCGGCGCACGCTGGCGAGGAATTTCTCGGCAAAGTCCATGCAACTCACGAAGTTCTAAGAAAACAGCCTGGCTTTGTGCGAGACGCCATCTTGGAGCAATCGTCCGGTCCGGGCGAATTCAATTTCGTGACCATCGTGGAATGGGAAGATGGCGATTTTTTCGAAGGCGCACGCCAGGCCGTTGCCGCGCTACATAGAAAAATGAATTTTGATCCGCACGAACTGATCACCAGGCTCGGCATTCGCGTCGACATCGCTAATTACAAACGCGTCGAACGAGCGATGGCTGCCGAATAACGAAGAGCTGCAAGCGAATCCGGACCAGAAGACTGAGGCGTGGTTGGCTGCGAAATAGAGAGAAATCAGTGGCCGGAGGAAATCGTAGCCAAATTCTTGGCTACTGAGCTTTGCGCGAAATAGTTCTGTTCGCGCAGACGGCGGTAGATGTGGCCTGCAACGCCGGCGGCGAGCGGTCCCTTGATGCGGGAGCTGTTGCCACGAATCAAGACGGCTAGAGCGATTTTGGGATGCGCTTCGTCGGCGTAGGTCAGAAACCAGCCGACATGAGAAATCTGATCGGAGCAAGTGCCGGTCTTTCCCGCGGGCATTTCGTCTCCACCAGCATCAAAACTCCGCTTGCCGGTGCCATAAAGAACCGCGGCCAGCATGCCTTCTCGCAGTTCCGGAAGAAGAGGACCGATATTCAATTCGCGCTTGATGCGAGGAACGAAAGCGCTGGCTTCTTCGCCGGCTACACCATACTGAAGATAGTAGAGAGTGCCGCCATTCGCGAACGCCGCTGCAAGTGACGCCAGTTGAAACGGCGTTATCTGAATTCCTTCGCCGAAGCTGGACATACGGGCGATGCCCCCCTTGGCGGGAGGAGCCATCGGAAATGCGCCGGGGTGCTCGTCCTGTAAATTGTATCCGGCAAGTTCGCCGAGGCCGAGTAGCCGACCGTAACGGGAAACCGTGTCGAAGCCCATGCGGAGGCCTAGCTCTTCGAAAAATTTATTGTTGGAGTGGGCCATTGCGTCGGTCAAATTCATGTACTTGCGGCGGCCGACTTTCAGCATGGTGTCGCGGGTGATTACATTTTCTTCGAGAGCGGCCAGAGCGATGGTGGGCTTGATGGTGGAGCAAGGAATTGCGCCGTCGGAGTATGCGAGTTTCTGATTAACGACGGCAAGAATACGTCCGGTGTTGGGATCGACGGCGACCACCGAACCGTTGTAACGGCCAAGAGCTTCGATGGCGGCGGCTCGAACGATGGGGTCATCGTTGGCGGCGATATCGCCGAGCGTAGGATCAACGCCCTTTTCACGGACGTAACGATGACGCGAGGCGCGAGTGGGCTTGGCGGCGGGTTTGGCGAGGCCGGGCGCAGCACTTGTGGGCGGCGGGCAGACGCAACACGCGGCGAGAAATACTGCAAGAGACATTTTTCCGAGCCGGGTTGGTTGTGTCATTCGCCGTTTACCTCTTATTCCTATTGCAAGCGCGAGTCGCGGAGTTACATTTATTGATGGTCTTCTTTTGCAGCGAGTAAACCAAAAAGCGCTACTTGCAAAATGGCTTCCTCAAAACCGCACAGTGCTGCTAATGCACTCTGTCAGCCAAAGGAAGCTGACTCAAAACAAGAGACTTAAGTGCCAAAAATGAAAAGCAGGTGTTCGGGAACGATACACTGCCTCTCATCCGTGAGACTTATTTTACGGAAAATGAGTTCTGCGGGGCAATAGAGAAAGAGGGCTAGTACGAGTTATGTGCTTTAGATTGAATAGGTGGCCGAGAGGACAGGCAATTTTTGTCACCCTGTCCGGATGCTGGCTGGCTGCTAAAGTTTGGCTTTCTACAACGAGTCGGGAGGAGTTTAGGGGAGAAAGAAAAACAAGAAGCTGCGGCATTGCTTTGCCTCTCGCAAGCCGGCCGCCGCCGCTACGAGGGCGCAGGCTGGAGAACGGAGCGGGGAGTGCGGAGATACGCGGCGAGGAAGAACGCGCCGAGGGTAAGATCGGTGGCGCTGAACATCAGGTCAGTCGGATTCATGCGTTTCTGAAGCACGAGGATGATAACGGGAATAGAGTAGACCAGCTTTTCGAGTATGGCGGGAATCATCATCGGACGAAAACGAATAGGATCTCTGGCGATAAAAATGAACGCGATTTGCCAGACCAGGGCCACGCCGACAAATCCATAAAAAAAGGCGGGGTGCGTGATGGGTGGGGGGTCTTTTTCCCCGATGAGATTGAACATGAAATAGAGCGGAGTAATGATCAGGAAACCCCAGATGGCGGCGATCCAAAAAACGATCCTGGCGAATTTCATGACGCACCCCTGTAGGAGAATGATAGGAGAGTTTACCGGAGCCGGAAGCATCCGGCTTGGCGGAATGTGCTTTTTGGCTGCAGCTTGCATCTAATCGTAAATGTTTGGGGTCGCGATGTTCGGGTGAGTATGGCACGAGTGAGGCGGATGGCGCAAAAGAATCGCTATTTACGGATTCTTGCTACACTGTTCGCTACACAAGGGACCGGAACGACAATTTCTACGGAACCGGCCTGACCGAACATGCCACCAGGAGGCACGAGATGTTGCGCATTAATGATGAGGCGCCGAACTTCACGGCGGAAACTTCGCAAGGCACAATCAATTTTCATGAATGGATCGGGGACAGTTGGGCGATTTTGTTTTCGCATCCGAAGGATTTCACTCCCGTTTGCACCACGGAACTGGGATACATGGCTGGTTTGCAGCCGCAATTTGAAAAGAGGAATACCAAAATTATCGGGCTGAGTGTGGATCCGGTTGGAAGCCACAGCAAGTGGGCCGCGGACATCGAAGAAACGCAAGGCCACAAAGTGAATTTTCCGATGATTGGCGATCCGGAACTGAAAATTGCCAAGCTGTACGACATGCTGCCAGCCGAGGCAGGTGAGAGTTGCGAAGGCCGCACGGCTGCGAATAATGCCACCGTTCGAACGGTGTTCGTGGTGGGACCGGACAAGAAAATCAAATTGATGCTGAGCTACCCGATGAGCACAGGACGGAATTTCGATGAGGTGCTGCGGGTTGTGGATTCGATGCAGCTGACGGCCAAGCACAAGGTGGCTACGCCAGTAAATTGGAAGAATGGCGACGACGTGATTATTCTGCCTTCGGTTTCGGAAGACGAAGCCAAGCAGAAGTATCCTGGCGGCTGGAAGGCGCCCAAACCGTACTTACGCATTGTGCCGCAGCCGAAGTAATTGGGCGGATCGATCCGTGTAGACGCAACAAGCGAAGAAAGAATTTCTCGCTTCGCTGGGAATGACGGTTTGTGGGCGCACGGAATGGCGGAATTTGGATGCGCAGGATGATAGAAGCGAGGATCGTCTGAAGTGATCTTTAAACAGTTCTATCTGCCGTGTCTGGCGCATGCGTCTTATTTAATTGGGGACGAGGCGACAGCGACGGCAGCGGTTGTTGACCCACAGCGCGATACGGATCAATACATTGCGTTCGCGGCGGAACATGAACTCAAAATAAAACATGTCTTTCTGACGCATCTGCACGCCGACTTTGTGGCGGGGCATCTGGAATTGCGCGATCGCGTGGGCGCGACGATTTATTTGGGTGCAGCGGCCAAGGCCGAGTATGCATTTACGCCGCTTGGGGATGGCGCGCTGGTTGAGTTCGGCCGCGTGCGATTGAAAGCGTTGGAGACGCCGGGGCACACGCCGGAATCGATTTCAATCGTTGTGTATGACTTGAGCGCCAGCGACATGACTCCGTACGCAGTGCTAACCGGCGACACTTTGTTTATCGGCGATGTGGGGCGGCCGGATTTGCGCGTGGCACTTGGCTGGTCGGCGAAAGATCTTGGAGGCATGCTGTTCGATTCGCTGCATACAAAATTGCTGGGGCTTCCAGATGAAAGCCTGGTGTATCCGGCGCACGGAGCAGGTTCGCTGTGCGGGAGGGCGATCAGCAAAGAGACGGTGTCAACGTTGGGAGAGCAGCGCAAATCGAACTACGCGCTGCAACCGATGAGCAAGGAAGCGTTCATCCAGGTAGTGACGGCGGATCAGCCGGACGCCCCGGCATATTTTAATTACGATGCGGTGTTGAACAGCGAAGAACGGCCCACGTTGGACCAGGCGCTGGCGCGGGAGATGAATCCGCTGACGATTGAGGAATTGTTAGAAATGCAAGCAAACGGCGCACAGATCCTGGATACGCGCGATGCTGTTGAATTCGCGGCGGCGCACCTACGCGGCAGCATCAATATCGGTCTGGGCGGGCAATATGCTACCTGGGTGGGAACGGTGCTGGATCGCGCGCATCCGATTGTGATTATTGCCGACCCGGGACGGGAGAATGAGGCCGCAGTGCGCTTGGGGCGCATTGGATTCGATCATGTGGCTGGATATTTGCAGGACGGAATGCGGAGTTTGGAGTCGAGGCCGGAGCTTACAGTGAAAACGGAGCGCGTGAGCGCCCCCTTTGCGGCGGAGCTGTTGGCGTCGGAGCAGGCGCCGCTGGCGGTTGACGTTCGCGCGCCGCGCGAACGCGAGCAGAAATTCATCGCAGGGAGTTTAGGGATTCCGCTGAATCATCTGTTGGAAAATATCGGCATGTTGCCGAAGGACCGAGCGTTGCTGATGTATTGCGCGGGCGGATATCGATCGTCTATTGCCGCGAGTTTATTGCAAAAGAACGGATTCGATCAGGTGAGCGAAATTGCGGGTGGGCTTGCGGGTTGGGAAGCGGCGAAATTGCCGGTCGAAACCGCGGCGGCTTAATCCAGACGCGGAACACAAACCTCGAAACATGTTGAGTCGGACGTCCGGGCAAGCTCGATGCCCACGGTAAATACAATCGCGATACGGGCGTCACCGCGCACAGGCAAGAGTGCCTGTGTTACTGAGGATCTCAGTCGATGCCGTGGATGCGCAGGCTTACCAGCTGGTCGATGGTGAGATCTTTCATGCCACGGGATTTGAGGCTGGAGATAAATTCGGGGGAAACGCCGTGAATGCGCATGGTGACTAACTGGTCGGGTTCGGGATGCTGGTAGCCGAGCGTCTGCACTTTTTCAATGAAGTCGGGCGAAACGCCATGGATGCGGAAGGCGATTAATTTTTCCAGATCGATGTGGTCGTAGCCGTCTTTTTTTAATTGCTGCATATATTCGGGAGAGACGCCGTGGATGCGCATGGCGACGAGCGTGTCTTCATCGGGATGATAGCCGGCCTTTTGCAGAAAGCTGACCATTTCCGGAGAGACGCCGTGAATGCGGAAGGCAACAAGCTTGTCGGCGTCATTGGCGGGCAAACCCGCTTTGCGGAGTTGGTCTATGAATTCTGAACTGACGTTGAAGATGCGGAAGGCGATGAGTTTGTCGGTATCGAGGTCGTGGAGGTTTTTTGATTTTATTTCCTTGGCGTAGGCGATGGAGACGTCAAGAACAGCCATGGAAAATTGCTTGTCTTCGTCAATGCCGGTGAAGCCTAGCGCGGACATCTGCGAGACGAATTTCGCGTCAGGGGCGAAGTGGAAAACGCCGGCACCTTCGCCGTCTTTCAGGTAGCCTTCGCAATCGAACCGGCCAGCGTCGCGGGCGATGGTGAATCTAACGTCCTGTTTGCCGGACTTAGCGAAATCGACTCCCTTAAATTCGCTGCTGGGCCAATCGGATTCGTGATTCGAATTGTTGTGCTTGCTGTGATAGATGATAGCGAAGGAGACTTTGCCGGGCTCATCGCTATGGGAGATGGTCCAGCTTCCGGTGCGGGTGTCCGAGGCGCGCGCGATCAAGGCGAGTACGAGGGTGCAGGCGATCAATACGTAGGCGATTAGTGCGTGACGGCGATTCATAGCGGTTGGATCCTCCATTTTCTTTACCTCTTAGAGCTGTAATTCGTTGCCATCGGCTTACTGCGAAGAGAGATTCCTCGCTTCGCTCGGAATGACGGCCAAAAAAACTTCGGCAAAACTCAGTGCGCACACTCCTGGCGTGGTGCCGCGAAATACGCGGCATTGGGCTGGCTGAATTATTTACTCCAGAACGCCCGCGTGTTTGAGCTGGATCAACTTATCCAAATCGAGATTCTTGAAGCCGTGGCTGCGCGCCAGTTCGATGAATTGCGGCGTAATGCCCTGCACTTTCGCGCCGACAATTTCGTCGACATCGGGCTTAAATCCTGCGGACTGCAGTCCTTTGATGAAGTCTTCGGTAACGCCTTGTACCTTGAGAGCAATCCACTCGTCTTTGTCTGGATTGAGGCCGGTGGCGCGGATGCTACGGACATAATCAGCGTTAATTCCCTGCACTTTCATGCCGATGAGGTCGTCAACGTCGGGATGGATGTTGAGCTCGTTGAGCTGATGGATGTACTCGGGTGTAATGCCCTGGACTTTCATGCCGATGAGTTGATCGCTGTCGGGCTTGAATCCTAGCTTACGCATTTCTTCAACGTAGGCGGGAGTGATGCCTTGCACTTTCATGCCAATGAGCTGGTCGGGGTCGGGCTCGAAACCAAGTTTGCGCATTTCCTCTACGTATTGCGGCGTGATGCCTTGCACTTTCATACCGATGAGTGAATCAACGTCCGCTTTCAGATTCATCGCGCGTATGCCACGAATGTATTCAGGAGTGATGCCCTGGACCTTCATGCCGACCAGTTCGTCGGCGGAGGGCTTCAGGCCTTCGGCGCGGATTGCATGGATGTATTCCGGAGTGATGCCCTGAATTTTCATGGCGATCAAATCGTCTGCGGAAAGATTGTCGAAGCCTTCTGCCTTCATGCCGTCTATATAGGACTGCGATTTGGCGGCCGGTGCTGCGTCTTGAGTTTTGCTCTGAGCGCTGGTCTCGGTGCCCGTTGAGGTTGAAGAAGACGATGAGTTGGGACCGGGATGGGGTTGCGAAGCAGGGCGCGGCGCGGTGATGACGATGACGCCGTCTCGAATTTCGCTCGATTGCGGCGTGGGGAAAGAATGTGCGGAAGCGGTGCGCACCAAGCCAAAAAGCGCGTTACCTGCGAGCAATGCAGCAGCCAGGCAGAGGACGCCGAAGGCTAAGCCTGCGTTGCGAAGGCTACTTCCCTTTTCGGTCAGTCCGAGCAGACGAGCGACGCGAGAAGCGAGTGGACTGCGATTCGCGGCCATGGCGAAAGAGGGAGCGACGCGCCATTCTTCCATGAGGGCGAGAGCGCGAGCGTACTCTGCGGGATTGCCGCAGACAGAGAGCGCTACATCGTCGCAGCAGTTTTCGCGTTCGGCGCGAATGCGTTTGCTGAGCCACCAGACGGCGGGGTGGTAAAAGAGCAGGGTTTCAGCGGCGACTTGAAAAAGATTGAAGAAAGCGTCGAGACGGCGGATATGGGCGAGTTCGTGAGCGATGACTGCGCGAAGCTGCGTCTCGGTGAGTCCGGTGAAGGCGCTGAGCGGAAGAAGAACCACGGGACGGAACCAGCCGACGACTGCCGGTGCGTCAAGGTGCAGCGATTCGCAATAGCGGATTGCGCGAGTGATGCCGAGACGGTTTTGCATTTCGCGGCAGAGAGCGAGGAGTTCAGAGTTCATTGGCTTGGAATCACGGCGGCGCAAACGGGCCACGAGGAAAAATCCGCCAGCGGTGCGGAGACTAAAGAGGAGCACGCCGATGAACCAGAGTTCGACGAAAGCCGTGAGCAATCCGCCAGAAAGGAAACGCGATGCTGTGGTGGAGGCCACCGCGCGGCGGGCGGCGAGGCTGGCTGCTTGAGCTATCGTGGGGGCAACGGTTTGCGGGGAGGCGGTGAACGCTGGCGCCGACTGATGAAGCACGAAATATGTAACAGCGGGCGCGGCGACCATCGAGATCAGCGCAATGACAGCGATCGCGTAACGCGTCGAAGCTTTCCGGGCAAGCGCGATTGCCGCCGCGGCTAACGCCGCGAGCGCCGCGCCTTGCCACAGGAAATGAAGCAGCGACAGGCCGAGGTTGCGCAAGACGTCTGGCGTAAACCAGTGAGCGAAGGCGTTCATGAGAGCTTCCTTTCGTAGTCGTCAAGCAGGCGGCGGAGCTCTTGAATTTCGTTTTTGGAGCTGCGGCGGCCGGCGAGGGCGTGGAGCATCAGTTCCTTTGCGGAGCCATCGAAAACGCGTTGCAGCATGTCCGAGGCGAATTGGCGTTTGGTATTCTCCGCGGGCTGCTGCGCTTCGTACACGTGAGCGCGTTGCTCTTCGTTGCGGCGGACCAGGCCTTTGACGGTCATGATCTGCATCAGCTTGAGAACCGTGGTGTAGCCGAGGGCTTTTTCTGCCTGCAAGGCGTCGTGGACTTCGCGGACGGTGGAAGGGCCGCGCTCCCAGAGGACTTGCAGGATTTGCAGCTCGGAGGCTGTGGGCTTTTGCGGTGATGTGTCGTTCATGGGAGGCACCATACTACGAACAATTTCGTAATGTCAACGAAAATCTTCGTAGTTTGTTGGACGAGGGTGTTGTGCGGCGGTGAGCAAGGAGTGTGACCTTATACTGAGGGCGTGAGAGGCAAAGAGCGATTTGCGAAGAATGCCGGACCGGGCAGAGGGCATATCGGGCTGGGGCGGGCGCTATCGAAGCTGGGATTTTGTTCGCGGTCGCAGGCGTTTGAGATGATTCGGGCGGGGCGGGTGCGGCTGAAGGGTGCGGTCAGCAAGAATCCGGAAGCGGGGGTGCGCCTGGGGAAAGATCGGATCGAGGTGGATGGTGCTGAGGTCAAGCGCGCGGAGAGAATTTATTGGATGTTGAACAAGCCACGCGGATTGGTGACTACCGCCGAGGATGAGCAGGGTCGCGAGACCGTTTATGCGGGACTACCGGCTGGATTGCCGTGGATGGCGGCAGTGGGCCGGCTGGATAAAGCGAGCGAGGGGCTGCTGTTTTTTACGAATGATTCGGAATGGGCGGCGCGGATCACGGCGCCCGAATCACACTTGGACAAAATCTATCACGTGCAGATTGCAGCCGTGGCCGGCGAATCGCTGCTAAGCGCGTTGATGAGTGGTGTCAAGTGCGAGGACGGAGAAGTGTTGCGCGCCAAGCGGGCCGCACGAATTCGCACCGGAGAAAAGAATTCATGGATCGAAATTGTGCTGGATGAAGGGAAGAACCGGCAGATTCGGCGAATGCTGGAAGCGTGTGGCGGGGAAGTGTTGCGGCTGGTTCGAGTGGCAATCGGGCCGGTGGAACTGGGACAGCTGGAAAAAGGAACGGCACGCGAACTGACAGCGAAGGAAAAGGAACAACTGGATCGAGCAGTCAGGGGTGCCGCGATAAAGCAGTTGCGACCGCGGTACAACAAATACGAGTAGTGCGTACAGGAAAGTCCCAATAGCGCGGGAGTTTCGAATCCGGCAAGCTACATTCGTTCGAAGGGCTTTGCTCTTCGATCACAACCGGGAAAGAAGAGAAAAGGCGGAAAATCCCGAGGAATCGGGATCTCAGGGCTGGGACGTTTTTTCCTCTTCTTCCCGGATTTTTTTCTGAAGAGATTCCTCTTACAACTAATTTATGAGGCCACTCGGCGTCTGCTGGATTGTGTACGGAATTATTCGAGTGTGCATCGGTGTGTGGCTGTTGGTCTTTATGCCCACAGCGACGGTGATGTTTGGGGCGTTGCTGGGCCGGGTGCCAAATCCGTACTGGCTGCTGGATTTATTTCATCTTGTGTATGCATTGGCGATTGTGGTGTCGGTCGCGTGTGGATTGCTGGGAATCGCAGGCGGGCTGGCGAACATGGGAAATGCGAAAGCGCGTGGACTGCTGATTGTGGCCAGCTTTTTGGCGCTTTCGGAAATGCCGCTGGGAATTGCGCTGGGCGTTTACACGTTGATTGTGCTGTTGCCAGGGAATCGTGTGGACAACGTTTAGAGAAGAAAAGAAGAAAGACCGCAGGATAAACCCGGCAGCTATCAAAAACATCTTTTCGGCACCCAAACGATGATCAATTTATCGCGATGGGCTGGTTGAGGCGGGGCTTCAAGTACCAGCAGGGCTGATCTCCGAAATGTGGAAAGAGTGAGTGGACACAAGTGATCGCTTCGGTGGGATTGACTTGGTCGAGTTCATATTCGTACCTGCCGTTTTTCATCTTTATCGCGAGAAGACGGTTGCGGGTGAGATGTTCGAAGGGAACGGGCGCCGAGGGGCGGAGCATGCGGACGCGCAACAGCAGGTAGTCGAGCGCGTAGATGAACGCGATGAGTGAGAGGAGCGCGGCTAGGGCACGGCCTGCGATCTGCTTGCGAGTCACGCAAGGAGTATAGCCGAACCTCTAGTGTTTATTTCCTATACGGCTTCGCTCTTATTGTTTTATTTCGACTGGCGTGCCGATCTTGTGGGTTGAACCGAAACGCTTGTAGTTGGCGTACTTGACGGTCATCCGGATGTGAACGCCGCCGGTCGTGAAGCGCAGAGTATCGTCGGCGTGGGTGTAGGTGGGAAACCAGTAAGGCCCGGTGATGTTTTCGCGATAGGTTTCGAAGTGCGGGAAGATGTTTTCATTGTTTTTCTTGATGATGTCGGGAACCGCTTTGCCGTAACTCTTTACGATTTGCAGGTCTTTTTCGTCCACCCATACGCGCCCCTGGAAATAGCGCTCGTTCTTTTTCATTTCCTTTGGCGCCACGTCGAAAACGTAGGCGTGCAGTTCATCGAGGATCTGGCGACCGACGTAAGTGACGTTATATTTAGGCAGATCTTCAGTGGTAAGGACGAAAGGTTGGATGTTTTCGAGGTCGTTGAGGTCCTGTTGGGACATGGAGATACGAGAGAGCGTAGGCGCAGGAGCGTAGGTATCGTGGGCGTAGCGCTTGCCTTCGGGAGTGAAGCTGATGTCGGTGGTCAAGCGGTATTCGCCGTCGGGGTTGCCGTCGGGGTCGATGGTTTGAATGACGAAGGTCTGCGTGTAGGTGTAATTGTCACGCTCTTTTTTGAACTCGGACTCGTGCTGAGAAAACTTCTGAATGATCTGTTCGGCGGGAATGGATGGTGGCTCGCTGGTGATCGGGGACTCGGTGTGGCCCGTGATGCCGCGTTCGACAGGCGGGGCGGATGCGGAATTCCCCATGGAGGGAGAGCCGGAAGAAGAGCCGGAGGCGGACGGCGGAGGCAGAGGGCCCTGCTGTTGGGCCAGCACCGGAAAAGCGAACGCTGCCGCAGTGCAAGCCAAGAAGACTGCAAAAGGCGCGGTGGGCAGGAGGCGCGGCGAAAGAGTGACGAACTTTGCGCGTGTATTCATTTTTGAGTGTGCCGCAACGGTTCTAAGTTTGAACTCATGGATAAGACTTGTAAAGCGGGTTGGAGGTTGCTTTAGGGAGAAGGCGTTGGCATGGCTCAGAGCGGAAGAGACCTGTGGTAAACTTTAGAGAGTCGGTGGGGCCGTGGCGCAGTTGGGAGCGCGCCTCGATGGCATCGAGGAGGTCGTGGGTTCGAATCCCATCGGCTCCACCAAAACACAAGCAAACAAACACTTTAAGCACCCACTTCTGTACTAATCGGCACAACTGTACTGATTGACCTCTGAGCAAGCCTCTCCATAACGTCCACGTGAGTCTCCGATACCAAATGACTGTAGATTCGCAGCCTAGTCCGCACGTCCGCGTGACGCATCTGCCGCTGTAGAACTGGCAGCGGTACAGACGCATTCGCAAGTTCGGTCGCTAGGCCATGTCGGAACGCGTGCAGCCCCGTTTCGTGTGCTGGTATCCCCAACTTCTTAAGAATCGGCTTCAGCACGTACTTAACGAGGTTGTCCCTGTTAAGGCGGCTTTGTGCCCTTACAGTTCGGGAATAGCAGACCGGGTGCATTGGACTTCCAATGGTTTGGATTTTAAGGTGACTCTCCATTCCGCGTACTGTCGCAGGGGAGAGTGCGGGTGCGATAGCTCTACGCCAAGCATTCACAGCATCTAGGAAAGTCTTGCCGTGGATTGTGGGCGCTACGCTACCGCGTTTCTGATTGACTGTTTGCATGATGCGGTCATGTTCACGACGGGCAGCAAGATTGCTCATACCACCGTCACCAACACGACCGATGAAATGGCGTAACTTTCGGGTGTAGAGCGTACCGTCCGTGCGCTCAGCATCTTCGTAGTAGAACGTGTATGCCATTCCGTTCTTAATCTGGAGACATCCCTTCTGAAACCGTCACTTCGGCACAGGCCCTCTTTTGCCCATGCTTCGCGGCGTTGCGGCGATGAGCGTACAGGGAGCCGCGCCGGAATTCAACTCCGCGGACTGCGGACAGGTGCTCATCAGCACCAAATCTATATTGATCGAGATTTAATGCCAGACACCACATGTAGCGCTGGGGTGTCATTTGGAAAGCACAAGGGGTAGTGCCTGACCGGTACATGTCATACGCATGAGCTGGGTGTCATATGGCATTCAGAGCGCCAGTACAGGCGATTTCGCTGGTCGTGACTTGCAACGCGTCTTGCGAGTCGTCTAATCTGTGGCTAGACGAGTTACCTTTGCGGTCAATGGGAGACTCACAGGAAAATTGCATGAAACCAATATTAGTGAGCCTGAGGGGCGCGGTGGCTCTGACCGGGATAGGACGTAACACGTTGCGACTGTACACCCAAAAGAACGTGATCCGCTCAACATGTTGCGGTCGGAAATTGTTCATCGAAGTTGTGGAACTTGAACGGCTGCTCAGGGAGGGCGCACCGTCTCGGACGGCGCTCGAAGGTAAGTGATCGCTGTAGGCGGATTCACGTCAAACAGCCCGTCACCAGAATTTATCTGGTCGCGCTCTCCCACAGCCTATTTACCAATAATCTATGTTCATAGGCTTAGATACTGATTAACAGTATGTCACCACACGTCGACTCAGTGTCACCCGGTGGGGAGTTGTAATTGTTACACGGGACATTTGGAAACGGGCCTCAACGCCAACCAAGCGAGTTGCTACGTGACACTAAGTATGTTTTCGGTCGCGCTGGAACGTCGCCGCCCCCCTTTCGTCAACTTTCGTAGAAACCCGATGTCAGGTGGAAATGCGCGTGGCCGGCGATCGTCGCTCCACGGGGGCTGGGAATGCGTCCCCAGATGGTATCTACGCGATACGTGGTACGGTGCGGATACTGCTGGGCTGGGGATGGACGCAAAGTAAAAAGGGCACCCGGTTAGAGTGCCCATCCTGGAGTCTTATCGAGGACAAGAGGCTGTTGCTGAGTTATGCCTCAGCAACCCTACGCTGTCAAGCAACTTCCCGCAGACGTTTGGACAGCAGCGCGGGACTCACGTCCAGCGTCTTAGCACTTACCTGCGGCGATACGCGCCCGCACAGAGGGCAAATCCAACACAGTCGCCCCCGCGCCCTTCCGCCGACCGCAATGGACGCCAGCAGCTTGTGCTCGACGTATGCCGCTGTTCACGCGTTCGATTAGCAACGCGCGTTCAAACTCGGCAACCGACGCCATGATGCTGAATAGCAGCCTACCGGACGGCGTGCTCGTGTCCCACGAATCGGACATGCTCACGAACGCCACGCCCAGCGAATCGAACTCCGCGAGACTGTTCAGCAAGTGGCGTGTGGATCTACCGAATCGGTCCAGCCGGAACACCAACACGCAGTCGAACTTCCCTGCGCTTGGCGTCCCGCATCAATGCGTCAAGCTGCGGGCGGCCGACATCATGGCGCTCAAAAAAAAGGGACACAACCTTAAGGATCCGCCCTAGTGCCATGTCCCTTTTCAAAACGCTGGCCACGCCTTGCCGAGGTGTCCGCACATGGCCGCGCTGGCCGCGCCTTGATGTGGTGTGGACTTCGATACTATTCAACCCCGTGAGGCCGTCACCTGTAAAAATTTACAGATCTGCTGCCATAGACGTGGGCGATGTGGATGTCGGGGCAAGAAAGGGACACAGCTTGTTCGGTCTGTGTCCCTTATCACAACAGGAGAGTGATCTTAAGTACGTTATTATCGCGGACCGCTTGGGGCGTCACCTGTGTCAATTGACAGACCTGTCGTAGATGTGGACGCCACGGACGCCACAGTCCAGATGATTGCTGCCACTTCCATCGTGCATCTGTACACCGACCGGCGTTTCATCGGCCTGCAGATAACTTCCACGGAGTAGCTCGCGCCGTAATGCCTCGGCCAGAGGCACCAGTAATTCGCCCACGCGCATGACCCAGCCATCCAGGGTCTGGCGACTCAATTCCACGCCGCTGTCGCGCTCCAGCATCGCGCTCTGCCGGTACAACGGACAGTGATCCGCATATTTATTGACCACGGTGTCGATCACCACACGGTCGCTCACCAAACTTTTCTCGATGATCCGCGGCGGCAGCGGCGCCGCCAGCACGCCACGCTCTTCGCAACTCTTGCAAGCGCGTTTCTCGCGCTTGGTCACCACCACGAAATACTTCGCCGGCTCGACATCCAACTGCTCGCTCTCTTCGTAGCCGATCACCGTTGTTTCACGGCCGCAACCGCCGCACACGCACTGCTCGGCCGTGCACCCGATCACCCGCTCGACTCGCGGCAACTCCGCCGGCAGCGTCTGTCGGCCTGGATGCTTGCGAACTCTTTTCTCCGCTGGTTGCACCGGCTCGCGGGCACTCTCGGCTTGCACTTCGGCCGTGCTCACTCCCGGTTCCAACTCCAGCAATTCCAGTTGCTCGTTGCTCAGTTTCTCGCTACCCGGACCGTACATCTGGATACGCTTCAGCCGCAGGCGCTCTTCCAGTACCTGGATCTTCAGCTCCGCATATTGCAAACGCTGCTTCGTCGTACCAAGCTGCCGCTCCGTCAAATCCAGTTGTTGCTTTAGTTGTTCGATGATCTCGCCGGGAGGTTCGGAAGGGTTCGCACTCACGATAACTTACTAAATAACACGATGATTACCACTATGCAATCATATTCTAGCGGCTGACCATAAAATTCCTGTAACCACTATGCCGCAGGTTCCTCAGCGACTCCCCGCCGGTACCACTGCCGCCGTTTCGCCTGCCGCAAATCGATTCCGCCCAACAGCAGTGCCAACTCTTCCTGGCTCAGCTGCACCTTGTTCTGATCGCCGTTTACCTCCGGCCACCGGAATTTCCCCTTCTGCAATCTCTTCGCGCACACCCACAACCCACTGCCATCCCAAAACACCAACTTCAGCCGATTGCGTTGTCCATTACAGAACAGAAACACATGCCCGCTCAGAGGTTCGCACTGCAAGCGGTCGCGCACCAATCCAAACAATCCGTTGAATCCTTTGCGCATGTCGGTTCGACCCACTGCCAGATAAATCCGTGTCGCCGCTCCCAGTCCAAACACCGCTTACGCCTGTTCCAACACGGCCAGCAAGCGCTCCAGCGTCGCCACATCAAACCCCTCGCTCACTTCAGTGGGCGTTGGACTTCGGCCTTGCGCGGGGCTCAGTGCATCTGCTATCCCCGTTGAATGGACAACCTCACTGAAGATGCCGTCCGAGAGATCGAACGTATTCATTCGCGCTGGATCGAGTTCGAGATCGCCGGAGAAGATCGCCGCTTACTGACATTGTGTGCTGATGAAATCGAGTTCTGGCCACCCGACACCCAGCCCGTACGTGGACGCACTGCGGTTTTGGCGCACTTTGCGGGCGGGACTACAAGAATTCATGGCATTGAGATCAGCGATCGCTGTATTCGTGGTTCAGGCGAGATTGCCTACTTGACGGCAAGCTACAAAACCGCGTTTTCCTCCGCGGAAGACTCCACCCCAAGAAAAGCCATTGGATGCCATTTATGGATACTGCAGAGGCGGTCCGGTAGTTGGCTGGTCACCCTTGTGAGTTGGTCATTGTGGCGCTGAATTGGGAGTCGTAGCGGGCCATCCCTGCAGATTGCGAGCGGGTGACGAGCAATTCAGAAGTTATCCATCGCATGCATACACTAGGTCCAGCGCCGATGAGCCGATGGGGCCAATCTCGCATCCAAGCTCCTGAGTTCCCGATATTTCGTTGGAGGAGCAAATGATTTCTGGCGCTCACGTAGTCATCTACAGTAAAGAGGCCGAAGCGGATCGAGCATTTTTTCGCGACGTTCTCGGGTTCAAGTCCGTCGATGCCGGCCATGGCTGGCTGATCTTCGCACTACCGCCGGGAGAAGCAGCATTCCACCCGTCCGACGAGAATAGTCTTCACGAACTCTATTTCATGTGCGACGGTCTGAAAGCAGAGATGGATTCACTCGCTAAGAAGGGCGTTAACTGCTCTGAGGTTCAGGAAGCACGATGGGGTTCAATTACGAAGATACGGCTTCCCGGCGGAGGCGAGGTCGGCCTTTATCAACCGAAGCATCCTACAGCCTTGGCTTTAGGTTTGAAATGAAGCGCCCCACAACCCATATATATATAATGGACCGGATCCGAAGGGTCGTTTCGGCACAACTTCCATATAGGAGAACATTCTCGGGTCGGAGGAGGCGCGCTTGCGCGCTGGCCTCCGTCCGCCGCCCAAACTGCCCGTACACATTTCGTGTAGGCAGCTTTCACGAAGACTCAACGATGCCAGGATGCGAGAGAAGGAATTAAATAGAGCAAGCGAACAAGCTCGTACTCGCCGTAAAGCTGGGACGCAGGCAGCCGTTTCCAACCCGCATTGCGCCAGCGCCGGTACCGATGCGACCAGATGCGTCGCCGGATCCAGCCGTCGAGTCGTTGGAAGAGCTTGCGGATGTGGGCGCGTTTGTAATACTCACCCCAGCCACGCAAGAGCGGATTAAGCCCCGCAATCAGTTCCTCGGTTCCCAAAGGTGTCGTCCGTTTAGTCCGTTGCCGTACCTGGTCCATGAAACGACGAATGGACTTCTCCTTGGGATACGCATAGAGCGCATCCTGTCGGGCCTGACTACGTATCTTGCTCTCGGGCAGAGAAAGCTTCCTCCACCCGCATTTGATTTTGTAGCCGAGGAACTCGAAGCCATACCGGACGTGAACAATCCGCGTCTTCTGCGGATGGAGTTCCACGCCCAGCTGTTTCAGGATTCGGCGGGCCGCGTCCAGTGCGGCTTGGGCCTCTGCTGCCGATTTACAGGTAACCACCCAATCATCGGCAAACCTCGTCAGCTGATATCCTCTCAGTCGCATCTCCCGATCAAACGGCGTCAGAAGTATGTTACTGAGCACGGGCGAAACCACACTACCCTGCGGAGTGCCACGCTCGCTAGGAAAGAGCTGCCCTTTGCCATAGCTTCCCGCTTTGAGCATCGCCTTAATAAGGCGCAGCACTCGGCCGTCGGCTACTCGTTGAGCAACCAGCGTGAGGAGTTTTTCATGGTCCGCGGACCCGAAAAAATCTCGGAGATCCGCATCCACGATCCACTCGGACCCGCTTTGTATCTCTTTCCACACTTTGCGCAAGGCATCCTTCGTTGATCGCCCTCGCCGATATCCGAAGCTAGAGTCGTCGAATATCGGCTCGAAGATGGGCTCCAACCAATTGAGCAGGGCTTGTTGGCACACGCGGTCATAAATCGCCGGTATGCCAAGCAGTCGATACTCGCCAGGTTTGTCCCACTTCGGGATGGGATGTTGGCGTACCGGCAGAGGCTGATAGGTATCCTCTTTCAGCTCTCGCTGCAGCCGCTCCAACTGCTGGTTCAGCTGCGCTTCGAAGGCCTCTAGATTCTGCCCGTCCACACCTCCACTACCCCGATTTGCCTTCACCTTCTCCCAGGCCATCTCCAGGTTCTTCCGCTTGTACACTTTGTCGATTAAGGAATGGACCTTCTTCGTACCCATCAGGTTGATCCAGTCCACCAGTCTCCTCGGACGAGAATGTACGGGTTTTTCACTCATGGAACTGTTCCTCCTTCTCGCCTTTACTCATCTGGCTTCCTCTCTCTTCCTGACCGTCTTCGCCGGCTGCCTTCCCCGACCCACTCTGGTCGCCGATTGCTCGGTCACGCGGTTTTCGCCGCGCTTCAGGTACTATTCAGCCGTCGGACTACTGACAGAGCATCGCTTGCCATTTCGCTTGCGCTTATAGGTTCGCTTACCCCAATGTCACTCGGGGACTCTGTCAGTTCTCCTGAGGTCACGCGTTGTTCTTCTGTACCGTGCCGTCCGCAAACACCTTGGTGCGGTGGGTGAATGAGAGCGCCTTCGTCTAAGAAGTGCAGACTCGACCTTGCCCCACCTTTGGCCGACCGGTTCATCTTGGGAATTACCCCATCGATTACGGCCCGGTACTTCTCCTCATGCCCTTCGGATTCCATCTCGCGATGGACACCCTGCCCTCCGAAGTACAGCAAGCGGTGGCTTTAGGTCGGTCTTGGCTGTATCCAGCTTTCGCCTTCGTGCCCGTTTAGACGCCTCCATACCTTCCACTTTCTTCGGCCAACGAGGCTGCGAACCCCGCTTCTTGGATATGGCGCCCCTCATTTGAGCGCCAAAGGGACTTCAACCCTCCTGAACAACGCGCTGCTCAGCGCGCACTTCCCGTTTGCCGACGATTCGCCAGTCTGAGAGGATCTATCTCTAGACGATGGCAGGTTTAGCTGACCCGCCTGTCGGCATAAAACAGTACGGCGAGTTCTGGGATGACCGGTTGTATCCAGGTCGGTCTAAACAAGAATTAGTCCGCAGAGGGGGACCCGATGAAGCGCACGTGGACGATCATAGGGGTAGGCGACGTGCCGGGCAGCTTCAAATGGTACCAGGCGCTGTTCGGTCAGCCGGCTACCCTTCCTGCCCATGATTACTTTGGGCAAATCCTCGATTCAGATGGAACTGTTTTGCTCTGCCTCCACGAGTGGGGCGCCCACGAGCATCCCTCATTGATGAGCCCCGATCACGGGACACCCGGCAACGGGCTCCTGTTGTTCTTCCGTGTCGATGATTTCGACCTGGCGCTTCAAAGGGCACGCTCTCTCGTCACTCGGCTCGAAGAGGAGCCACACGTGAATCCGAACACTCAAACCAAGGAGTTCTCGCTCCGAGATCCGGACGGATATTACGTTACGATCAGTGCGCTCTCTGCGGCCTGACAAGGCGCTGCAGCTGCCGAGCGCTGGCCGGGGCTTCATGGGGCAGCGCCGCCCGACCTCCCTCCCCTCGCAGGGCGGCTCTTGCCGTCTGATTGCCCCGTCTAATAGGGAACGTATCCGGAGTTTCGATTATTCTGATCTTGTCACGGGCAACTCTCCCGGAACCTACGATTCGGATAGTTGGATGAGTTAGCGGTGAATCATCCTGGCCATACTTCCTCGTTACATCAGATCGTAAGTGCTAAAATCTGGAGTAAATTTAGAATTTCCTCGTGAGCCTTGAATTCCAAGCGGCGGGCTTATGTGTGAACCCGGGCCGACACTGCGGCGTGAGAGCATGCGGCGCACATTCATCTCGCGTCAAAAGCTGCCGCGAATCAATCGTGGCTCCTTTATTCTTCTGCTCCTCTTGCTCGTTGGAGGAGCAATTCTCCGCTCCGCACTTGCAACGCGACTGGACGACTTTACCTTCGATGAGGCATACCACATCGCCGCTGGTGTGTCCTATGTGGAACGCGCTGATTTCCGCCTTAACCCAGAGCATCCTCCACTCGTCAAGCTGTGGGTGGGGAATCTCATGGCCGCAACGGGGTTTCATCTTAGCCCCGTTCGCGAGTTTCACGACAAGGACGACGAGCGCCGTTTTGCCGAAGAAGATGTCTTCTTCCACAATGATCCGGGTTCCGTTCAGCGACGCTCGCGGATCGCAATGTGGGCCTTGAATGGGCTCCTGATTATTGCGCTAGCGCTTGCCCTGCACAGGTCCTTTGGTCCCGCCGTTGCTCTGGGGACGATACTTTTTCTTGCGATTGATCCGACAATAGCGGCTCATCTTCCGGTGGTCATGACCGATCTGCCCATTGCGCTTCTGTCCGCCACGGCGGTTGTGCTGGCAACACGTGCCTTTCGATTGTGGACCTGGCCGGACCTTGTTTTCTGTTCCATTGCTCTGGGTCTTGCTCTCGGCACAAAACATTCTGCTCCTGTCTTCTACATCTTCTTGGGAATCACCGGCTGTATCTTCGTGATATTTGTGCAGGCATCTCAGCCAATCCATTCACGCGCACTGCGCCTGGCTAAACTGCTAGGTGTTCTCCTCGGTGCCCTCGTTATTCTTTGGAGTACGTACTTTTTCCGCTTCAGTGAAAGCAGTAGAGCGAAGCAGGCGTTCAATCGCCCACTTGCGGCTAAGATCAGTGATGTAAATTCGCTTGGGTATCGTTTCATCCTTCGCCAAATGTCGAGAACTCATGTCACACCGCGGGCATACATATGGGGTTTCGCGGACACGATTCGTGCGGGTCTCGAGGGCCGCGCTTACACCCAATTGGCATTCGGCCGGCTGTACTACAACAAGGCGCCTTGGTATTTCTTCCCCGGCGTAATCGCGGTCAAACTTCCAATCGGTCTCACTTTCCTGGCGCTCTTAGGCGTCTGTTTGCTGGTTGCGCGTCGCCTTCCGGTTGAGTGGAGCGTGCCAGCGACGATTGTATTAGCAGCCTCACTCTGCTTCCTTCTCGTCTTGAGATCAGGTACTACGTATGCCGGAATTCGCCATGCCTTACCTGTGGTACCTCTTCTAGCAATCTTGGCAGGCATGGCCACGCACGCAGCGCTGACCTCAAAAGCAAAAGCGCTGAAAGTCATTGTAACGTTCTCATTTCTTGGTGCTGTTGCTTCGGCCCTGCCTGTGATGAGACCGTGGGAGTACTTCAATGAGATCGTTGGCGGGGGGAAGAACGGATATCTGTATTTTGACGACGAAGGCGTCGATCTAGGCCAACGAACGAAGGAAATGGCCCGATATTATCGTGAGGTTCTTCAGCCTGTGGGGGAACTTCCCTACGAAAGTTACATGGTTACGTACACAACGGAGAGGGCGCGGGGGCTCGACTGGGTCGGCCAAGATCCAAAACGCGACCAAGCTCGCCTAACGTCGCCCGTGTGGTCGGGAACGATTCTTCAGGATGCTAAATTCCTGGACAAAAAACTGTGGTGGGATGATGCCGCGCTACGCGCAGCTACCCCGATTGCCCGTTTTGGAAATCTTTTTGTGTTTCGAGGCACGTTTGCGTTACCCGGTAAACAAGCAGCCACGCTCTACTTTGCGGGAATTAGAAAAATCTACCTAGCGCGTCCGAAAATTAGCATTTAATGACGTCGAGGTGGGCGTTTCTGATTCGTGTAGCTGGCGCAAACCCTATACGGAGTTGAAACTGGTCCCGTGAATTACTTTTGTATTCAAAAATCACTTCCGGGAACCGTTTTTCGCGGGCCTGCCTCGCAAATCGTCATTCTATCCCCTGCAAATGATCTTGTGAAACTTCAGAATGTTGTGAGTCATACAGATCAGCGCCCACTCACCTCGTACTTTCTCCAACCCGCGTAAGAGGAACTGTCGGAATCCGCGCGCCTGTTTGATCTGTCCAAACACCGGCTCAACGATGAATTTCCGTGTCGCATAGACCGCTGCCCCAGCCTTGGTCTGTAGCTTTCGTTCCATCGCTCCACACGGCTGGCCCCTTTCGGTAACGGCCCTGGTTTGCAGGGTTCCCTCCGCTGACCGTGTTTCTGCTTTTTCGTCGCTACGAATCCTTCTATTTTCCGCTTGTTCAGGTACTTCAGGTTCTCCTCCGAGCAATATCCACTGTCGGTCACAACTCCTTGTGGTTTTTGTCCCGCCTGTTCTTCGATCTTCTCCACCAACGGCACCAGCTGCTGTTTATCATTCGCGGCTTGCGTGACCTGCTGCCCGACGATCAATTGAAAGGCTGGTTCGACGGCGATTTGCGTGTTGTAGCCCTGCACAAATCCATCTGACCCTTTCAGAATGCGTGACTCTGGATCGGTAAAGTTATATTGCGCCTTCGGTGCGGGCTTCGATTCCTCTGGATCCTTCCCCTCGCTACTGGCTTGTTCGCGCGCTCGTTCTTCCAGCGCTTGCTTGGCTTCCCGAATCCGGGCGATCCGCGTTTCCCGTCGCTGCAACTCTTCCGGCAATTCGTCTCCCCGGCGATCCCGACCGTAACGCTGATCCTCTTCTTTGTCCGTGGCCTCTGCTTGCCTCAACAACTTTCGCACTTCCTCCCGCAGCCGCTTCTCCGTCTCCTCCATCCGTCCGTAGCTCATGGCTTTGTGCTTGCTCGCGTTGGCCTTGAACTTACTCCCATCCAGCGCCACCCGCCCCAGCTTCATCGTCCCCGTCTCCAGCGTCAGCCGTAACATCTGCTGGAACAGCTCTTCCAGCGCCTTCAGGTGTAGCTTCCGAAAATCCGAGATGGTCCGGAAATCTGGTTGATTCCCGGCCGCCAACACGCGAAAGGCAACGTCTTCCACCAAACGCTTCTGGATCTTGCGCGACGAAAATACTCCCACGCAATAACCGTAGAGCAGGATCTTGGTCATCATCCGCGGATGATACGGCGGTTGCCCGCGATCATCCTCTTCATACACGGACTCAATCGCCGAAAGGTTTAACTGGTCCACCACGTCGGATACGAAATAAGCCAAGTGGTCATCCGGCAACCATTCGCGCAGGCTCGGAGGTAAAAGTAAATTTTGTTCAGGAAGGTAGGATCGGTATGTTTTCGCCATGGTTCCAAATAATTCGCACACCCTTGCGCTCTTTTTCAAGTGAATTCACAGGACAAAGATGAATTCTCGGACTGACACACCAGACCTGGAATTAGGCGAGCGATTGCTGAGGCAATCGGCGGAAATTGACCCGAGCGCGTTCTTCGTCAACATCGAACTGGGGAACGTTCGCATGCGACGAGGCTCTCGAGAAGAGGCTCTCCACGCATACACTGCCGCGTTGGAGCACGCGCCTAACGATCGTGTTCTACGCGATTCCATCCAGGAACAAATCCAGCGAGTGTCGACCAAGCCCTTAGAGGAAATTCCTCCCTTGCGAAATCCGTCCGCGGAGTGAACTCGGGCGGTAGAGGTAGATTGTGGGCGAATAACGGGCAACGCTGAAGAGTTGCCGACAACTCGCCCAGAACGTCATCTTTACGCTTCCAAGAACCAAGCTCACGCGAGTATTGTGACGGAGTCGCGCTCCTCTTGTAAGGAGGTTGGGACTGTTCTTCCGAGCTCACGATCCGAAAGCATTGGGGCATGGGTACCAGCAACACCTGGGGATCTCGCTCACACCATCGAGCTACGAGGATTCCGTTTGGCAGCACTTTGTCTGCGCCGTCGATTAAACCGTTCGCGGTCTTCAGGTCATCGTCCGCAGAAAACCACTCGAAGCTGAAATAGACTTGGACAATATTTGACACACCAGCTACAAGCATGTATGTTTCGGCTCCCCATCTATCGTAAGCCGACAGCTTTTAAGAATAACGTTACTAGTGTGTATCCTCGTCAAAGAGAGGACGACAAGTGGCAAAACCGACTACTGAAGCGCCTTCCCGTTTTGCTGGTGCCTGCATCTTTCTCCTACTCCTGTGTGGATGCTTTTCGCTGCCTGGCTGCGGGGGAGGTGGGTCTTCATCCTCGCCGCCTGCGCCGACCCAATCCGTGACAGTTATAGTCTCGTCCTCAAGCTCAAGCGTGTTGCTTGGCAACACGCAACAGTTCACTGCCACGGTGACGGGTACATCGAACACGGCGGTTACTTGGAGTGTGAACGGCATTTCGGGCGGGAATTCGACAGTGGGAACAATATCGAGCACAGGGCTTTATACCGCGCCCCAAGCCTTGCCAAACCCCGCGAATGTCACAATCCAGGCCACGAGCCAGGTGAACAGTTCAGCGAGTGGCAACGCAGCTCAGACCATAACCAGCGACATCAGAGTAAGTGTAGCGACAAATCCTTCAGGCATGTCGTCGGTCTTTCCGGGGGGAACTGTCCAACTCCTTGCCGCAGTCATCAGTGCCGGACATCCCGACACGAGCGTCAATTGGGCGGTCAACGGCTTGGCGAACGGGAATTCGATTGCGGGAGCGATTACTGTGACAGGTGTCGACACAGCCTTGTACACCGCCCCTACCACGGCGCCCATTCCTGATTCGCTCAGTATCACCGCGGTCTGCGTCGCTGACTCATCCCAGTCTGGACAGCTGTTGGAGACAATCCAGCCTTGCACGTTGAACGGAACGATTGGATACATAGCTCCATCTCCCTACACGCCGCCTTCCGGTTCCACATGCGATGTCTCCGATGTGAACACGCTTGGCAGCTGTATCGCTGCAGTGCGCAGCGGGGCAACCACGAACGTTAGGTTTACGGCGATGGTCAACTGCAGCGGCAACGGAACCTGCCTTGTTGATCTCACAAACGTACATGGGCCCGTCGCGCTTTTTGGGGAGCCCGGTGTCAACGCCGGATTCCTGCGAACAGATTCCTATACCTATCCCATTGTGAACATCAGCGCGGCGAGTGATATAACTATTGCCAACCTGACATTCGACGAGGGCCCAGACGATCCGGCGTGCACACCGGTGCAGGTGAATGGGTCCTACACCTTTCCCTGCCAGTCTACGTTCGAGATCGATCACTCCTCTAACATCCTGTTAGAACAAATGAGCATCTTGCACTCGAAGGATCATGCAATTGCGTTTTCGGCCACACAGGGCGTCACCATCTGGAGCC
>CAVSVB010000014.1:0-215844 GCA_963731155.1 uncultured Acidobacteriota bacterium | reverse complement strand
AAACCGTCGAGAACGGGAGACGCACGCCAAGATTTCCTTGGGACCAAGGGCATGCGAAGGACAGACTCGAAGAGCTTCTTAAAGCTGGATGCAAAAAGGAAGAGATAGAAAGCTTTCTAATCTTTCTAATCACTCTGGGTGTCCCGGCCGCCGCCAAGCTGTTGGACGGAGTCGAGACTGTCCCGAAGGGATTGACGAGACGTCGGCTGAAGTACCTAGCGACCCGCATGAGGCAGTTGGCAGAAGATGTCGAGCGTTTGAATACAAACCACTTCTACGATCCCAAGGAGTGGCTACCCCACACGGGCCTACCCGAGCCATCTGTCCGCACAGTCCTCGTACGAGACTTCACTCTGCTTCCTCGCATTCTGGCGCGGTACGCGGATTACCTAGAAGTACGGAACAAGCAACTGGGTGGCTTTCGGAAAGGCCCGGGAAGAGGGCCGGTTGCAAGAGGTATCTGATCCGTACGCTGATGAGTTACGTGAGAGTAGCGACTGGCCATCCTTTCTACGATGCATTGGCAGAATTACTTTCCGCCGGTTTACCGGACGACCCGACATACACCGCAGATGCTCTTCGTAAGCTCGACAGCCGACACACCGTCCACCCCTCAGCCAAGAAGTCAGCAATAAACCATTAATAGATTCCAGCCCAAAAGAACCGGACACTGTCCGACCAAATTTTGTGCGATCTCCCTCCTTTCGCAACTTGCGGTCACGTGTGATTCTGCGCGCGTAAGGGCAACCAAAGGAGCAAAGGAGACTACAAGCATGACTGAATACAACATGAACAAGATTCTCGTTTCAAAGAAGGAAGGGGCGGCGGCGCTTGGCATAAGCCTGCGGACTATCGAGAATCTCATCGCACACAAGGAACTTGACACCCGGCGAATCGGCAGACGTCGATTAATCGTCCGAACATCACTCGAGCGGCTTGCGCGGCGAGACGTCCCCAGCCTCGACATGGCAGTGTCGCATCTCCGCGAAGGCGAAACCCCCAGAAGCTGCGCAAGACGAACGCGATTACTCAGGAGAATACGAATGAGTCTCAAAGCTCACGATAGGAGGCTAGATCGCCGGCAGGTTCGCGTCGACGATGAAGCGAGTTCGATGCTATCGAAGTCTATGGGCGTCGGTTCGACAGAGCGAGGGGCAAAGCGGTCAGGGAAAAAGTTGCAGTGACCGGGGGAGAAAACCGAAAGGTAAGAGAGATTCGCCGAGGTGGAACCAGGCGTCCCCCTGACGAGCGCATCGATCATGCAGTTCCCAGAGAAATGGCAGCAGAACTCGCACCGGCTGTTACGGATGAAATACCCGCGGAAAAAAAAAGGCAAAAAACGCGGCGGCTTCCCGCGCACAGACGCTGGCAATGCTGAGCTCTTCGCGACCTTGTTCGGGAAAATGTTCCGGTATGACTATAAACGTGCGAACGTTGGCTGAAATGGCCAGGGAACTGGTGGGTCGAGGACAAGCGAGGAATCGTCATGCAATTTGCAAAGGAGGACGACGCGATATCGGCTTCGCCAATCCGCGGATCTCGAAGACGAGAAAGACGAAGAGCCGAAGCCAGATGGGCTTTTGAGAGCGAATCGCAGTATCGATTGAACGCCATGTTGAACCTGGCGAGGTCAGAGCCACCGATTGCTGATACCGGAGAGAACTGGGATCGCGATCCGTGGCTACTGGGAGTCGCAAACGGTGTGCTTAACCTTCGCACCGGAAAACTTCGCAAGGGCAAGCAAGAAGATCGGATCACGATGCACATGAATGTGCCATTCGACCCCAAAACGAAATCGGAGCTTTGGTTGAAATTCCTTAATGATGTCTTCGATGGGAATCAGAAACTGATCGATTACGTGCAACGGTGCATTGGCTACTGCCTTACAAGCTAAACCCGGGAACAGGTCATTTTTTATGGCCATGGAAGTGGCGCGAACGGAAAGAGCACGTTTCTCGAAGTGATCCGTTATGTGCTTGGCCCTTATGCCGGTGGCGGCTCCTTTTTCGATGTTTGAGCATAAGAACAAAGCACCGATCCCGAGTGACGTGGCGGCCACACTGGGAAAGAGATTCATCACTGCATCTGAGACAGACGAGTCCATGAGACTCAATGAATCACGAATAAAGGCCATGACCGGTGACGACATGCAGTCAGCTCGGTTCATGTACCAAGACTGGATCGAGTTTGATGCTACCGCGAAGATTTGGCTGGTCTTTAACCACAAGCCTGAGATCAACGATGAATCACATGGTATGTGGCGCCGTATTCGCTTAATTCCATTCAACAGAACATTCGATGGCAAGGAGCAAGACAGAAGAGACGCTCAACGGAAGATTGCAGGCTGAGGCCGCTGGGATCTTGGCTTGGGCTGTACAAGGCTGTTTGGAATGGCAACGACGAGGACTAAGTGCACCAGCGGATATTGACGAGACGACCCACGCATACCGCAAGGAAAGCGACACGCTCGGCAACTTCCTTGAGAGTGCTGCGAAGTGGGCGAGCGGCGCGTTATTTTCTTCTGCCGACTTGTGGAAGGCATACAGCAATTGGGCTATTGAGAACGGTGTCGGAGGACTGAACCGAAAGGCATTCAAAAACCAACTGGAATCGCGAGGGTTTAAAAGCGCGCCCGATTGGGCACGATCGCACAAGGAGTTTTGTCGGATTGGGTCTGAAACCTTTCTCGGAAGGGCCCGGCGTTGCCTCTACTCGGCAGGAAGAGCTGAAGGCCCTGGAGGAGGCGGTCTCTCGAGCGCTTCCGTCCGCATTTAACTGCCTTATTCCGCAATGAGTTCCGAGAAGGCGGACAGATGAGGACACGGAGAATGAAAAGTGCTCTTTACAGAGAAGCTTAAAAGGAAAGGTTCTGAAAACTGTGTCCGCACCCGTCCTCCTGTCCGCAGACGAACGGGAAAGAAGACAATCGCTGCCGCCAGCCAAGCGATCAAAGTGGCCAATTCCGGCGCTTCGATTCTCAAGAAGGTCCGAAATGATTCCGCTCTCGAATGAAACTACGGCCCGCGTGACGGCCGAAGACACGGAGAACGGGAGCAGCCATGCTCAGCCAAAGCCCGCACTCCCTCCAAAGCAGAGACGCCGCGAATACCTTCGTGGATGGCGTTCCTCAAATCGAGAGCGATTGCACGAGTACGGCCGCAATTGGAGAGCCGCGCACTCCGATCGCATCAAGCTCCACCGGGAGCGTGAGTATGCCGAACGTAGGAGAAGGCGCCGGCGATTGCGGTTACGGAGGGAGGCTCAGCGGCTCCGGAGGGCTTTGCAGCGGTCCACCATAAGGCAGACCGCCTTCTAGCGCAAATCAAACGGCGGGAATGACAATGGAGCCCGCCAGGGCAATGTTGCTTGGTCCCGGCCCCGGTTGCCCCGGCTGTTCTTCGGTTACGGTAGATCGCACCTGCCCTTTGAAATAGCGGGTGAAACGAAGATTCGCCTAGGTGGGAATGACAATGAAACTCGGAAGTCGAATTCGTACGTTTTCTAGGCGCGCGAAGGTGGGGGTATATCTACACCCTCTGGCTTGAAGGCAGGGCTTCACACGGGAACGACTATCATGATCCGGATTGTGATCTGGACGGGTTCGGGGGGCAACGGGCAAGGTCAATCGCTGCCCCCATACCCAATTGTGGCGTTATTTGCGGGGTTCAGTACCAAGCAAGGCGAAGTACTTTCCGGTTTCTCGCTGTGCGATCTCAGTCTCAAGGCGTGACCTGAGCAGTTCGCGTCCAGTGTCCTCGCCCGGAGTCCAGACTTGCGACAGAAAGCAGATGTCGGTATAGCACTCGAATATGACCTCGCCCGTTTTGCCAATCCTCCGCCCGCCGACACTATTTGCCAGGACCATGGCGACGCGTTTACCTTGTGAGTCCCGCACGAAGACTTCGCCGTGGACTGATGAAAGGAGATATTCCCCTTCAGGCAGTGTTTTGTTTGCGACCACGAACTTGAAGGGCACCTTCACCTTAACTCCCATGACCTGACCGTGAGCCGGTGCTACTGCAAGTCCTATCAAGAGTCCAAGGGATGCTAACAGCGTAGTGTTCTTGTTCATGACTATTCTCCTCATTTGGCTCGCTGGTCGAATTGGAACCGCCCAGCTTGGCCGCTCCGCGCGGCATGGTTGCGACTATTGGTGGATATGGCGAGCAGGACAATGGGCGGGCCGTGGTCCCGGCGGGAAAGAATTGTGGCCGGCTAATCTACAGAAAACGCTGAAGTATTATTTGAGTGTGACCTGCCCAGAGGAGGATGGCAAAGACACAATTGGTGTACACTCTGTTCCAATGGAATAAGTCAGATGTCTCGCCCAGCGATAGATCCGAAATCCCTGCGATTTGGGCTCTTCGAGCTCGACTTGGCGGCGCGTGAACTCAGAAAAGCTGGCGTGAGGATCAAGCTTCAGGATCAACCCTTTCAGATTCTTGCCTTGTTACTCGAGCGTCCAGGCGAGGTCGTCACCCGTGAGGATCTACAAAAGCGCCTATGGCCGGAAGATACTTTTGTTGATTTCGATCTCAGCCTAAACAGTGCGATCAAGAAACTGCGCCAAACGCTCGGAGACGATTCCGAAAATCCCCGCTTCGTAGAGACCTTGTATCGCCGCGGGTACCGTTTCATTGCGCCGGTGAGCGGACACGTCTCGCCAGAAATTGTGGCGGTTCCAGCACCGACCTTGCGCGGTCTTGAGCCGGTTAAAGCGACCGCTGAACCGCGCCGAGAGATGTTCTGGCGGACTTTCCCTTGGCTACTTCTCACGCTGCTCATAGCCGTGATAGCCCTTTTATATTTGTGGAGACCTGTACCGCTTTCTCAGGTCATTGGATACACCCAACTTACGCATGATGACCTGCCCAAATGCTGCATCGTCACGGACGGCGAGCGCCTTTATTTCCAGACCATGAAGAACGATCAATTTGTAGTCGGCCAGGTTTCGAGCAACGGCGGAGAGACGTCCGTACTCGACACACCTTTCAGAAACGTCGGCATTGGCGACATTGCTTGGGACGGCTCCGCACTCTTAATCGCCAGCTTTGAAGGTACGAGCAAGGAATCCTCCGTGTGGACCATGCCTTTGCCGAGCGGATCGCCTCGTCGGCTGGGGGACACCGCAGCACACAGTGGCACTTGGTCACCCGATCAAAACGAACTGGTTTTTGCAAAGGGCTCTGACCTCTACGTCACGAACACGAAGGAGAGCCAACCGCGGAAGCTCGTGACCGTGGACGGAACCGTTTTTAATCCACGTTTCTCTCCGGACGGCCACAGGATCCGCTTTGACGTGATGGATCCTCGCAACGGATCCAGTGCGTTGTGGGAAATGAATCGCGACGGCAGCGGTCTGCGGCCGCTGCTCCCTGGTTGGAACCCTACCCCACACGAATGCTGCGGTAGTTGGACTCGCAATGGAAAGTACTATCTGTTCGAGAGCTTTCGTGAGGGAAAGAGTAACGTGTGGGTTTTACCGGAGCGTACACGTTGGCCTTTCTCCCGGCCCAAGCCGGCTCAGCTGACCAACGGGCCGCTCGATTTTGATTGGGCAGTCCCAAGCAAGGACGGCAAGAAGATCTTCACGGTCGGATCGCAGCGGCGTGGCGAATTGATCCGCTACGACGGAAAAACTGGTTTCTCTCCCTATTTGAGAGGGATATCGGCAACCGAGCTGGCATTTTCTACCGATGGCCAGTGGGTTGCCTATGTCTCGATACCGGATCGCATCCTGTGGCGGAGCAGGCTCGACGGAAGCGAGCGACTGCGGCTTACCGACTGGCCACTCGCAGCCGGCCTGCCCAAATGGTCTCCCGATCAAAAACAAATTGTTTTTATGGGGCGTACGCTCCAGACGAACTGGCGCGCATACCTGGTCTCATCGGACGCAGGCGCCGCCCGTGAATTGATTCCCGGCGCCGAAGTAGGCTTTGATCCAGGCTGGTCGCCCGACGGTAAGTTCATTGTATTAACGTTGAACGAGGCTGGGTCGCCGACGAACAAACCCGAGGGCCCAGGGATTGCTATCTTCGATTTGCAATCTCGAAAGCTCTCCTTGATACCTGGTGCCGAGCAACTGTTCTCTCCTCGATGGTCGCCCGACGGAAAATACATTGCTGCTTTCACGGATGATTCCCAAAAACTGATGTTGCTCGACCGCTCCACTCAGAAATGGACGGAAATCGCCTCCATGCCGTTCGGGTATCCCAGTTGGTCTCACGATGGACAATATCTCTATTTCGACACGACCTTTACTGACGACCCCGCCATCTTCCGCATCCGAATTTCCGATCGCAAAATGGAGCGCTTGGCTAGTTTAAAAGATATTCGTCGACTCCTCGGAGAATGGGGCGAGTGGACGGGCCTAGCGCCGGATGATTCAACCTTGCTGGTTCGTGACACCAGTAGCCAGGAGATCTACGCTCTCGACTTTCAGGCACCGTGAGTCGCTATTGGTGGCCCGCTCAAAATGATCATCCACGTCGCGACACAACGTCGTGAATCGTTCTGTCCACTTCCCAGCGTCCAAGTCTGATGTGCGATTCCCTCAAAAACAGTTCTTTTCCGAACCCGTCAATCAGCGTCCGCGCTCGCTGAAACTGCGGGAGTTGCCCGCCCGCTTTTTCGAGGGATTGTCGAACCCGTCTGGCGCCATTTCCAGGAAGCTCGCGCTACCCTCGCCAGATGGCCCGCAAAATCAAACAGAATCAAACACAGCTATGGAAGCGATAGAAGTGGAGTCTGAGGCCTGCGAGGCGCCAGAATGAGCCAAAACGAACTGCTTAAGCTTGTGCTGGCAGTGCTGAGCGCCCGGTTGTGGCCACACAACAACCCTAGACCGTTTTCCGGCGATTCTGACAAGCGGGTCGATCCTGCCAGTAGTGATCAAACAGCGAACTTTCGGATTGCCATAACCGTCAACGCCAGCCCGCAAAACAGTACACCAAGCGCACCTACGAGCGGCAGTGTACTGGCGGTCTTCGGCAATTTTTTGGGTGCTGGTTCGGCCATGGCTTCTTCGGCGGCTGGCGCTGGTGTTGGCGCCGCCATAACGATCAGGACCGGCACATCCTGCTTGGGTGGTGGCGGAGCCGGCGGCATTGTTCCAGTCCGCTTTACCTGGTGAGTGACCACGGTTTCCGGGGTCTCGGTGACTTTCTGTGCGGAGACAACCATCCCCTTCTTCAGTTTAAAGGCGTCCGTTTCTTCCCCGTTTATCGTAAACTTCTGCCCCTTGGGGATTTTGAATGTCTGGTTCGTGTTGTCCTCCAATGTCAAGGTAACAGAGTTGGGTGGTGACACATGCCACACCTTGCCGGTCACGGTTTCGACCTTCGTGATCATCCTTGGTGTGCTTGTTGTGATGGTCTGTCTCTCAACCTTCATTCCTGGCTTTAACTGATGAACGTTAAGATGTTGCCCATCGACATTCACCGTGACACTGTCCGGTACATTGAAGAAGTCCCGCAGCGACCCGTCTTCCATTTTAACTACCATGTCATTACCCGATAGGTAAACAATTTCCCCGCGCTCGACCGTAACTTGATGTGCGGGGGCACCATGCTCGACTGTTTCCGTGCTTTTCACTTGCGCTGCTGTCGGCAGCGAGAAGGAGACACAAAAAGCGCCTCCTACCAGCAGGCCCCGCATGATCGTCCTTGAGGTCATTTTCGTCTCCTTATGGCTTTTTGCCCACTCCTCGCCCTTTAAGCTGCGCTTGCCATCTTGTTTGTTGCAGACGATAGGGCGGGTCCGTAGCACTCGACATGGCGGACGTTAAGGCAGCTTTGGGGAACCGGCAACTGTCAAAATAGACAGGAGGTCTGGCATAACCAACAGCTTGAAAAACCACCACCCGGCGCCTACCGTGAAACGGTAGTTCTCCTTGTGCCCCGGCGTCATTCTGGTGGCCCGCTAATCGCCTTGCGGTCTTAGGCGTGGTTCAAACCTCCCGAGGACGCCGGGGTTTTAATTCCCAGCAACGTCTACCTTTTTCCATTTTTCTATTTTTCGCCGCGACCAGCCCGCGAATCGCCTTTCAGTTCAAGTCGCATAATCGGAAACTGACGAAGCGCCCATGAAGATGACTGAGCAACTCGAACAACGCCGCGAAAGCGGCCATACAAACCAACAATCAAAAACGGAAGCGGGACAGCGTCGGTAGAAGAGAATAAGATACTTACATTCATATACTTACATCATCACACTACTGTCCCACTGCTTGGGACGCTGGGACACCGAAGCGGGACACTTCAAGTTTCGAGCGCGAGGGCCGCAAAGTAGTAGAATCTCCGCTGTGACGGAAGCCGAAAAGCTTTTTAACGAGACGTACGCACGTTGGTTGTCCACCTATTCCATAATTCTCGGATTTAGAAGCTCATTTACCGAAGTGTCCGACACCGTTGCGGATCGGCTTAAGGCAAAGTCCGTATCACTGTTTCGCGACCTAATCGAAGATTCGCAATGGAAAGGCCTTTTGCTGGTCGACCCCGATTCCGAAAAAACCAGAACTTTCGGTGAGCGGGATCAGCAACTCGCAACGAGTGCGGCAGGGACGCTTTTCACGCAAAACTACGGTTCTTTGGATGCCCCAACG
Source organism: uncultured Acidobacteriota bacterium (assembly GCA_963731155.1). Lineage (GTDB taxonomy): Bacteria > Acidobacteriota > Terriglobia > Acidiferrales > UBA7541 > Acidiferrum. The sequence continues at coordinate 207,242 of CAVSVB010000014.1, read as the reverse complement.
TTGGTCTTTTTCCATTCCGTGTTGGATGCAATTGTTCTGGATTATTGCCGCGTGACCGCCCTGCATGCCCCTCAGGACTGGGAAGAAGATTTGAAGCAAGCTCAAATCTCTCTTCTTGACGCGAAGAACAAACCCTACGAGCAAGTCCTCACTGCCAGAATCGAAAAGCATCTGGAGAGGTTAGAGGGAGACTCGCTTTGCATAAAAATGGACCGTCTGTTCGCTAGATGCCAACCCCCGCCGGGTTGGTCGCCGATGTACGACTATTTTTTTGACCGCAAGATAATTGAAGCTTTCGATGAGCAGAGGCATGCAATCATTCATGGGAAAGCTCTGGGCAAGCCCCTCAGCATTTTTGGCGTCTCAGATGACAGCCTTCATTACCTCTTGCAGACAGGGATGTATCTGATGGCCTTGGTCAATTTCAGGTATGAGCTGCAAATCGATCCGAAATTCATAGGAGAGTTCTGGCAGCAGACCATCAACTTGAGGCTACCAAGAGTTTTGCACACCAATCTTTGTTGGATCTTTCTTGGCTTGCTCGCCGATCCGAACTCCGGTCACAGCAAAATGAATGCAAAGCCACCCAAATCGGGCACGCAACGAACTAATCGCATCGCGAACAAAAAGCGAATATGATAATGTGCTGCCATGCCAATTCGATCCTGCCGGGTGACGATCCAAGACATGGACAGTGTCACGCACACTGTGGGAATGACGGCGGCGACGTTGTACGAAGCGGTGGCACAGGGCCTGGCGGCTATTCGCGGCAATGAGTGGGTCGCGGGAGTAGCACAGGGATTAGCGTGGTGAGAGTGTCCGTCGCGGATGTGCGGGTGGAGCATGAAGTGAAGCTGATGGAATTTGCGAAATGGTTGGAAAGGGACGGTGGGTCGCCGCGCGAAACCAGCGATCGCCACCGGATTCGTTCAATTCTAGGAATGCCAACCTTGCAAGCAAAACGAGCCCCGAAATAGAAAAAAAACGAATACCCGCGACGAAAACCGAGGGCCTCCAGGTGCGAATTCGATACTAATATCAAAGGAAACCATAGGACGGTCGCACTCTTGCGCTTTGCGAAGTGAACCTGTATATAACGAATCAGTTTAGAACTTGTAAGTACGACTTTGTTATTCTCGGGGTTTAGAAGTACAAACTCTGAGGGCCCGAAGACCCGTACCCTTGACCGCTTTCTGCAAAGCTGACAAAGCTAGCGGGTCCCCGCAACGTTCTGGAGACCGATGGATAAGATTGTCATAAGCCCCAATGAAATCACGGAGATAAAGGAAGGTCCGGACGTTCCGGCACGGATTGAACCGAAGCTGCCGCCGGCGATTCACTGGTGGGCGCGGCTGTCGGTGGGGATTCTGGTTTTGTTCCTGCCGCTGTTGTGCCTGGTCACCATTATTATGCGGGTAGCGCTTCGCGGCCAGGCACCCAGGATTCGCTATGCGTGGACAGCTTTTCTTTCGACACTTTTGATTATCAGCGGATTCCTGACCTCGGCCGCCACGGTGCTGCTTTTTTCGTTCGGGTCGGTCCCAGCGATTGTGGCCAGCGGACTTTCGGAGCTGGACGAGCGAACCGAGTTCCCTGCCTTGCCAGCGAGCAAAGATTTGAACGGCGCGGACGCTTCGTCGGAGCTAAAGCCGCTGGTGGCGGTGATCGCGCCGACGGCGCAATCGTATTTCAGCAAACGCGAAGTGCTTTCGAACAGTTACGGAGCAGGACTTCTGCTGGATGCAAATGACAAAGGATATTTGTTTGCAACGGCGCGGCACGTGATTGGACTGGGGACATGGACAATTAAGGATAGACACCGTGCGATGATTTCGTTGTCCTCAGGAGTCTGGGCGGGAGCGGAAGTGGTCGCGCGGCACACGCATCTGGATTTAGTGCTGGTGTGGATGCCGCGACATTCCGGAGCCGGGGAGTTCGTGCAGCCCATTGCCACTCCCAAAGAGGGCGAAGCGATTTTTGTGATCGGGCATCCGGAAGGACTGAAGTACACGCTGAGCACAGGAATAATTTCGCGCATGGAAAACAGCACGCTGCAGATTTCCGCGCCGGTAAGTCCGGGGAACAGCGGCGGACCGGTGTATGACCAGCAGGGAAATTTGCTGGGAGTGGTGAGTTCGACGATGGACAAGAGCTATCAGCCGAACGCGGAGAATTTGAATTTCGCGGTGACGGCGCAGGCGTTCTTGAAGGAAAGCGGCTGGGAATTCGCGCAGGATGGGCAGGAACGATTGGAATCGTATTTGAAAGCATTGACGGCGCAGGAGAACAAGACGAAGAAGTAGACGCCCGGGCAAGCTGGGGCGCAGCAGTGCTGCGCCTCTACACGATCGAGACTGACACCGAAAAAGAAGATGCGGTTATTCAATTTACGGGGACCGGTAAACGATGGCCACGATCAATGTGACGGTGTACGACTCGACGGAAAATAAAAGAGTGCCGGTGGAATTGCCGGATGACGCTCCGTGCAACAAGATCATCGTGGTGCTGATCCAGAAATTGCGGCTGCCGACGAACGGGCCGGACGGCGCGCCATTGAGCTACAAATTCCACCACAAGAATTCCGGACGGCAGATTCAAGATTCGCAAACGCTTGGCGAGGCGGGAGTGAAGGACGGCGACATTCTGCGACTGCAGCCAGAAATCACGGCAGGCTAAGTATGACGCCGCCGATTCCCGTACGCATCGGCGAAGAGGAAGTGCATGAGGACCGGTACAGCCGGTTCCGGCTGATTCCGTGGTGGGATCAGAAGAAATTGCAGTCAGCGCGAGTGCTGGTGGTGGGCGCGGGCGCTCTGGGCAACGAAATCCTGAAAAATCTGGTGCTGCTGGGATTCGAACGGATCGTAGTGGTGGATCTGGACAAGATCGAGGAGTCGAATCTATCACGCACGATTTTGTACCACAGCGGTGATGTGGGTTCGTACAAAGCGGAGGCCGCGGCGAGAAGTGTTTTGACGCTGGCGCCGAATGTGAAGGTGAAGCCGCTGGTGGCAAACGTGGTGCAGGACTGCGGCTTGGGAATTTTTGCGTGGAGCGACGTGATTATCGCGGGCCTGGACAATCGCGAAGCGCGCCTGTGGATCAATCGTTGTGCGTGGAAGATGAACCGGCCCTGGATTGATGGCGCGATCGAGGGAATCAATGGCGTGGCGCGAGTTTTTGTGGCGGGAGCCGCGCCGTGTTACGAATGCACATTGGGTGAAACGGACTGGAAATTACTGGAGCAGCGCATGTCCTGCAATTTGCTGCTGCGCGAGGCGAACACGGAAGGAAAAGTTGCGACGACGCCGACGATTTCTTCGGTGATTGCAGGGATTGAAGTACAGGAAGCGGTGAAACTGCTGCACGGAATGCCGACGTTAGCAGGAAGCGGTTTTGTTTTCGAAGGGCTGAATCACAGTTCGTACAAAGTGGACTACACGACGAATCCCGACTGCATGAGTCACTTTACGTATGAAAATGTGACGGAGCTGCCGCGCAACTCGAGTGAATGGACGCTGGAAGATTTGCGGCTGCGTGGCGTGGAGGATTTGGGTGCTGCGGACGTGGCGGTGGAATTCAGCCGGGACATCGTGCATGAGTTGGAATGTCCGCAGTGCGGAACCAAGGACGAAATTTTTGCTCCAGTGGGGAGCATTCAGTATGAACGAGGACGCTGCCCGCGCGATGGGCAGATGCGCGTGGTGAAGACGATTCACAGCTATGACGGCAGGGAGGATTTTGGCAAGCGGAGTTTGGATCAGCTGGGGCTGCCACTGTTTGATGTGTTCACGGTTCGAACGGCGGAAAAGGAAAAGGCTTATTTGATGGCTGGTGACAAGAGCGTGGTGTTGGGAGAGGAATTGTAGGGCCTTGCAGAGAGATTCCTTCCGACAAGGCCGTAGCCTTCGGTCGCTTCGCCCGGAATGACGGCCAGACTGGACGATTTGCAAGCGTGGGAGAAATGGGTAAACGGAAACCGGATCAGCGACAGCCGCGAGTGATGATTGAGGGCGAAGTGCTTCGCCAGATCCGGCAGCACGCGCGTTCGAACCGCAAGACGGAAGTTTGCGGCGTGCTGATCGGAGAAGAAAACGGCAATAGCCTGAATATCAGGGCACGCATTCCGGGACTGAATGCGGCACAAGCGGGAACGTATGTGACGTTCACGCAGGATACCTGGGAGCATATTTATAAGATCAAGGACAGGGAATATCCGGAGGAGCGGATTGTGGGCTGGTATCACTCGCATCCGGGATTCGGCGTATTTCTATCGGATCACGATACGTTCATACACAAGAATTTTTTCTCGTCGGCGCTGCAGGTGGCGTGGGTGTACGACCCGCACAGCGACGAAGAAGGCTGCTTTGGCTGGTCGGGCGAGCGACTGGAACGCGTTTCTGAGATTCACGTGAAGGACGACAAAGGCGGCGAAGAAGCGGGAGAAACGGGCAAGCCGGAACCGGTGAGCGGAATCGAAGACGACGAGGAAATTGTCAAACGAAGCGAAGAAGGCGAAGCGCGACCGCCGGTTTGGTTGAAATGGATACTGACGATCATTTCTTACGCGCTGATCCTAATGGTCGGTGCGATCGCCTCATGGATCTTTTTCCCTCACGAACTGATCTTGGTGATTGATCCGACTACCGGGATCGTGCGGCAAGGGCACGTTAGCCGCGATGGGACCACGCTGGAGGTACCCGGCATGCCGCCGATTGAAATCAGGCGCAGCGACAGCATGAGTTCGCCTGCCGCGCCGCAGAAGGCGCAGCCCGCGTTGAGCAACGACGGCAGCACGAATTCCGGAAAAGATCCGAAAGACCAGACAAAACAAGAAGAGCAAAGGGATCAGAAGGATCAAAATGTCCCCAGAAAATAAGGACAAGTCGATCAAGATCACGCTGGATGACCTGGCGAACGTGTCGCTGCCTGACGCTGGTGCACTGGCCCCTGCGGCGCAAGGAGTCGGCGGGGCGAAGGTGTACGGGTCAATCAGCGAAACCTCCGACCCGCAAACCCAGATTGCGGAAGAAAAAGGCAATTTTCTGCTGCAGGGCTGGTTCTATCTGGGCGCCGCGGGATTGCTGGGCGCACTGATCGGTTGGGGCATCTGCGAGCCTCGCTTTGTAGACAGCGGGCAGCAAGGATCAAGCCGGTGGGGCAACTGGCTGCTGCTGCCAGCGATCGTGGCGCTGCTCTGCGTGGGATTCGGAATCGCGGAAAGCATCGTGGAGAGATCGCCGAAAAAAGCCCTGATCCGTGGCGCGATCTGCCTGCCGCTGGGAATTGTCCTGGGCTTTATGTTCGACTTTGTTGCGGAAATCGTCTACGCAATTGGAATGTCGATTTGCGCAGAGCTTGGCGCGCAGACCGTGCGAAATCCTTCGTTCTGGATTGCTCGCGGAATTGCCTGGATGGTTTTTGGTCTTGCCGGCGGCATTGTTTATGGCATTGCTGGCATGTCTTCGAAGAAAATGCTGTACGGGATGCTCGGTGGCGCGATCGGAGCCGGACTTGGCGGAATCGTTTTCAATCCGATCGCTATGCTGACACATGGCGGTGCAGCCAGCCGGGCCGTGGGATTCGGGCTGCTTGGACTGGCAACCGGCGTCGCCGTGGGCCTGGTGGAAAGCGCGCTGAAAGATCGCTGGCTGTATGTGACGGCCGGGCCACTGGCGGGCAAACAATTTATTTTGTACAAGCCACGAACGATCGTGGGCAGCGACCAAAAGTGCGACATTTACCTTTTTAAGGACACCAACATTGCGAAAGAGCACGCCATCATTGATCTGGCGGGGTCGCGTATTATGCTGCGAGCGATCGGTGAAACTTACGTCAACGGGCAGCCGGTGCGGCAACAAGTATTGATGAGTGGTGCGGTGGTGCAGATCGGGCGCTACGCGTTCCGCTATCAAGAGAGGCAACGGAATTGAATCCGATCTGCCCGTATTGCCGAACGGAGGTGGGAGAAGCCGAGGGCGAACGCAAAGATTGCCCGGGCTGCGGCACGCCGCATCACGCGGACTGTTTCGCGGAGAACGGTGGCTGCACGGTGTTTGGCTGTGCGAATGCGCCGTCGGATGAAGCGAAGGTTACGGTCAGCGGAACGGACTTGATGGGAAATACGGTGACGCGGCAGGCGCCGGTAGTGACGCCGGTGATGCGTCCGGGAATTTCATTGGGTTCGGGATATACGACGTTTCGTGCGCCGGCGTTGGGGGGTGTAAGGCAAGCGGCACCCGAGGCCGCGCCGGGAGGAAGTGGAGCGCTACCGCCGACTCCTCCGCCGCCGATGGCCGGAACAGGAGTTGCACCGCCTCCGCAAGCCGGGCCGGGACCGCAAGTACAAAGGGCGCCGAGTTCGTTGGCGCAGTACTACCCTGCCCCGCAGCCGAAGACGCGAGTGATATTTGTGCTGCTGGGAATTTTCCTGGGAGCTTTCGGGGTGCACAATTTTTATGCCGGATATGCGAAAAAGGGGGCGATTCAGCTTTGCGTGACGCTGCTCTCATGTTTATATGGAGCGGCAATCAGTTGGCTGTGGGCAATTATTGAAATTTGTACGGTGAACCAGGACGCTGAAGGAACGCAATTCGTGTAGCGGCGCGGATGATGCCAGGTGAGTCCACAATCGAAGAGAGATTCCTCACTACATTCGGAATGACGGCTCTGGCGCATTTCAGCGATCTAGGAATTCAGTGCGATTGGTTGCCGGTGTGTTTTGAAAGAGGAGCGACGAGATGAATTATTTCATTAAGCGCGATTTGAACGAGTACGGGCCGTACTCGTTGTCTGATTTACAGAAGTATGTCGCTTCCGGAAATATTTTGCTGACGGATTTGTGCAGAAGCGAAGGGCTGACGGAATGGGTGCCGGTCTCGCAGGTGATCGGGAACATTCCTGTGCCTGCAGCACCGCAGCCAGCAGCGCCGCAACCCGGGGCGGGAACGGTTTATGGAGGTAGCGCGGGCGCGCCCGCATATGGGGCGCAAGCCGGCTACGCCGCGCCGCATTGGGCAACAGTACCCGCCTCCTCCATCGCTGCATTGGGGAATCGTGCTGTTGCTCACTTTCCTGACGTGCGGAATTTTTTCCATGGTCTGGCTGGTGGTGGAGGTGCTGTGGATCAAGAAAGTGAAACCCGACGCAAAGAGCGTGACCTACCTTACGATTGTGGTCGTCCTGTGGCTAACGGTGCTCGTATCTGGTTTCTATCAGGGTGTGATGTCCGCCGCGAGCGGGCACCCCTCACCTGGACTCCAGGGAGTCTCACTATTGCTGAACCTGGGTTACATCGTTATGTATCTATTCGCGGTTTTCACCATGAAGAGCGATCTCGAAGAGCACTTCAATTCGGCTGAGCCAATTGGCCTCAGCCTCAGCGGCGTCATGACATTTTTCTTCGCGGTCTTCTACTTCCAATATCACTTCAACCGAATTAATGAGATGAAACAGCGGCAGATGGGCGGTTACGCGTGATGATTTCAGCGCGAGCGGCGATGAATGCTGTCGCGGCCACAGGCCTGGCTAGCGCGGCATTTTTGTATCGTTATTCGCCGCAGGAACATTCGTTTTACCCGCGCTGCCCATTTTATGCGCTGACGCATCATTACTGTCCAGGATGCGGAGCGACTCGTGCGGTGGCGGAACTTCTGCGCGGGCACGTGGCGGCGGCGCTGCACTTCAATGCAATGGTAACGGTCCTGTTGCCAATATTGTTGTGGTATTTTGCGAGGATGTATTGGACAGCGGTGCGAGAGGATCGTGTTGAGTGGCCGCAAGTTCCGGAATGGTCGTGGAGAGCTGCGCTCGCGTTTGTTTTGATTTTCACAGTGGTGCGTGACATCGCACCGGTATTTTTTTGAGGAGTATCGAAAACCCAGTCATGCTATCGCCGCGCATTCGAAGACTGAAGCTGGACCACGATCAGATGGTGCAGAAGTTTGCTGGCTGGCCGCTGATCCAAATTACGGGCACGGCTGGAATGCCGCCGGAAGTATATCGGTTCGCATATCACATCAAGGGATTGTTTGTAGCTGCGAACGGAGAAATTCAGGAGCGCGCGCAGCATTATCTGGAAGTGAATCTTTCGCTGGGTTATCCTAGGCGAGCGCCGCAATGCCGTATGCTGACGCCGGTGTTTCACCCGAATTTTGATGATTCGACGGTGTGTATCGGCGATTTTTGGGCAGCCTCGGAAGGGCTGGACGACCTGATTGTCCGCATCGGGCGCATGATCGCTTATCAGGAATACAATACGAAGAGTCCTTTGAACGGACTCGCGGCGAAGTGGGCGGAGCAGCATGCGCAGCTTTTTCCGGTGGATGCGCGAGACATTGCGCCGCCGCTGGAAAAAGTTGCACCGGCAGGCGAAACGTCGCCCGCTGCTGCATCAATCGAGGAAACGATTCGCAACGCGAGCGAACAAATTTCGACTACCGCCGCTTCAATCACACCCGCGACCGCTAGCGGTGCTCCGAGAACCGCCGACGCCCATCCGGCAGCCGACCCGGAGCCTTGGACTGAGCGCATAAGCATCGAATAAGAACCTCTCATTCGATTATCTGTAACCAACATCGCTAACTTTCCGGAGGATTCTGCAATTGAAGGCCAGTTGACGTAGAATTCCTTTACCCGGAGCCCGCCCCCGGAGCATCTAAATCCTGATTTTCCCTGCGGGAGCCCTCCTGCCCGCACAGGAGCCATCGTGAGCCAGCAGAGTGCAGTTATGAGCAAGCAAGACATCGATCAGCTTTGTATCAACACCATTCGAACCCTTTCCATGGATGCTGTGCAGCAGGCTAACTCCGGGCATCCCGGCGCGCCGATGGGCTTGGCACCGGTGGTATATGAACTGTGGCAAAAATATTTGAAGTACGATCCGGCGAATCCGGTGTGGCCGAATCGCGACCGATTTGTGTTGTCCGCGGGGCATGCGTCAATGTTGTTGTACTCGACGCTGCACTTGACCGGCGTGCGCGCTTACACACTGGAAGGAGAAGTTTTGAAGGAGCCAGCGATCTCGATGGACGAGATCAAACGCTTCCGGCAGCTGGATAGCAAAACGCCGGGGCATCCTGAGTCGCACATCACGAGCGGAGTCGAGACGACAACCGGACCGCTGGGGCAGGGCGCCGGGAACAGCGTCGGCATGGCGATCGCGAGTAAGTGGCTGGCGGCGAACTACAACCAGCCTGGTTTTGAGATTTTTGATTTCAAGACATATGCGGTATGCGGCGATGGAGACTTGATGGAAGGGGTCGCTTCGGAAGCGGCTTCGCTGGCTGGCCACCTGCGGCTTGGCAACCTTTGCTGGATTTACGACAACAATCGCGTAACGCTGGATGGGCCGGCATCGTGGTCGTTCAGCGAAGATGTAATGACGCGATTCTTGGGTTACGGATGGAACGTGACGCGCGTCGCTGATGCTAATGACTTGATGATGCTGGCGCGGGCGTACGAAACTTTCCTTAAGACCACCGACAGGCCGACTTTGATCGTGGTGGATAGCCACATTGGATATGGTTCCCCGCACAAACAGGATTCCTATGAAGCGCATGGCGAGCCGTTGGGCGCCGAGGAAGTGAAATTAACGAAAGACAATTATGAATGGCCGGATGATGCAAAATTTCTGGTCCCGGATGGCGTGTACCGGCATTTCAACGATGGCATCGGCAAGCGCGGCGGCGATGCGCACGCGCAGTGGGTAAAGCTGTGGGGAGACTACAAGGCCAAGTTTCCGGAATTGGCCAAGCAACTCGAATTGATACAGAAACGCGAGCTACCGGAAGGCTGGGACAAGAATCTACCGGAGTTCCCAGCGGATGCGAAGGGTATGGCGTCACGCGAGAGTGCCGGCAAGACGGTGAACGCGCTGGCGAAGAATATTCCGTGGCTGATCGGCGGCTCGGCGGATTTGGCGAAGTCCAACAAAACCAACCTGGAATTCCCGGGCGCGGGCGATTTTCTTCCCGGCGAGTACAAGGGGCGAAATCTGCATTACGGCGTTCGTGAACATGCCATGGGCGCGTCGATGAACGGGATGGCGATCAGCAAGCTGCGGCCGTTCGGAGGAACATTTTTCAATTTCAGCGATTACGTAAAGCCGTCAATCCGTCTTGCAGCGCTGATGGAGCAGCCGGTCATTTACGTGTTCACGCACGATTCGATCGGGCTGGGAGAAGACGGGCCGACACACCAGCCGATCGAGCAGTTGGCTGCGTTGCGCGCGATGCCGAATATTCTGGTGCTGCGTCCGGGCGACGCCAACGAAGTGGTGGAAGCCTGGAAGCTGGCTATCAGCCACATCCACGGGCCGACTGCGCTGGTGCTCTCACGGCAGGCTATGCCGACGCTGGACCGGACAAAATTCGCGGCTGCTTCTGGTGTGGCAAAAGGTGCCTATGTCTTGAGCGATGCTCCGGGCGGTAAGCCTGACTTAATCCTGATGGGGACCGGAACCGAACTTTCACTTTGTATTGCCGCGCAGGAAAAGCTTGCCGCGGAAGGCGTCAAAGCTCGCGTGGTGAGCATCCCATCGTTTGAGTTATTTGAAAAACAGGATGCGGCGTACAAAGAAAGCGTGCTGCCGGCGTCGGTGACGGCGCGGGTTTCGGTGGAGATGGCGTCCACCTTTGGCTGGGATCGTTACGTTGGGCCCAAGGGAAAAGTGGTCGGCATGCATACCTTCGGGGCTTCTGCTCCGTTGAAGGACTTGCTGAAAAAGTTCGGCTTCACGGTCGAGAACGTGGTTGCGGCAGCAAAAGAAGCGTTGGGAAAGTGAGCCGGCGATGAAAATTGTGATTGGGTCGGACCACGCGGGTTTCCCATTGAAGAACGCCATGGGCGATGTGCTGCGCGGGCTGGGGCACGCGGTGCTGGACGTTGGAGCGTTCAACGAAAATCCGTCGGATTATCCGGATTTCGCCGAAGCTGTCGGGCGCGCGGTACTTGATGGCAAGGCGGAGCGCGGCGTGCTGATTTGCGGCAGTGGCGTCGGTGCAAGTGTGGCAGCGAACAAGCTCATCGGAATTCGCGCCGCGGTTTGTCATGACACGTACTCGGCGCACCAGGGCGTCGAGCACGACGATATGAACGTGCTGGTGCTGGGATCGCGAATCATAGGCGTGAAGCTGGCCGAAGACCTGGTGAAGGCGTACCTGGGAGCGAATTTCACGAATGAGGAGCGGCATAAGCGGCGCTTGGCGAAAATAGTTGCGCTGGAGCAGAAACGCGCTCTTTAAGGGATTTTTAACAGTTTGCTGTCACGCCTGTGTAACACCAGGATGAGCGCACGGGCGTAGAATAGAGTTTTGGGACCGGCCACATAGGAATCTGAGGAGAAAGACGATGACTACTACAACTACGATGCCCAACGTAAACGCGATGCAGGGCGGAAATCCACTAAAAGGATTGTTGGCGTACGGACAATCTCCGTGGATTGATTTTATCCGGCGAAATATTCTGCTGAATGGCGATCTGAAGAAGATGATCGCCGACGACGGCTTGCGTGGCATGACATCGAATCCGGCGATTTTTGAAAAGGCCATCACCGCAGGCGACGACTACAAGGACATTATTAATGCCCCGGATGCGAAGTCTTCAACGGCGACGGAGCTCTACGAAAAAATCGCCATCCGTGATGTTCAGGACGCCACGGACATTTTCAAGACCGTGTACACGGAAACCAAAGGCCGCGACGGCTATGTCAGCCTCGAGGTTTCCCCGTACCTGGCATTTGATACGCAAGGCACGATTAACGAAGCCAGGCGGCTCTGGAAAGCCGTCAACCGCCCGAATGTCATGATCAAGATTCCCGCGACTCCGGAAGGCCTGCCGGCAATCCGTCAGGCGCTCGAGGAAGGTATCAACATCAACATCACCTTGCTGTTCGCGCAATCCGCGTACGAAAAGGTTGCCGAAGCCTACATCGCGGGTCTTGAAGCACGAGCGGCCAAGGGTGAGGATGTTTCGCACATCGCCAGCGTCGCCAGCTTCTTTGTCAGCCGCATTGATTCGCTGGTGGACAGCAAGATCGATGCGATGCAGAAAAACGAGACGGACTCCAGCAAAAAGGCCCTTCTGGAATCACTGCGCGGTAAGGTCGCCATCGCCAACGCGCGCCGGACGTACGCCAAGTACCAGGAACTGGTCGGCGGTCCGCGCTGGAAAGCGCTGGCTGCCAAGGGCGCCCAGACGCAGCGTCTTCTGTGGGCCAGCACCAGCACCAAGAACCCGAAATATCGCGACGTGCTCTATGTCGAAGAATTGATCGGCGCCGAAACTGTGGACACCATTCCCCCGGCGACTTTTGACGCGTTCCGTGACCACGGCAAACTGCGCAACAGCCTCACGGAAAACGTCGCGGGCGCTCACAAGACGATGTCCGATCTGGAAGCCGCAGGCATATCGATGAAGGAAGTCACGGACAAGTTGATTGCCGACGCCGTGAAACTCTTTCAGGACCCCTTCAAGCAACTGCTCGATGCCATAGCAAAACATGCCGGGGTGCGTGCGTGAGCATAAATCGCCTGGCCTACAAACTGCCAAAAGAGTTGAGCGCCGCCGTCGCCGCTTCGCTGGACGACTGGAAGAATAATAATAAAGTGGCGCGGCTGTGGCAGAAAGACGCCTCGTTGTGGAGCAATACCGACGAAAATAAATGGCTGGGCTGGCTGACGATTACAGAACAGCAGCTTGCGAATCTTGGGACATTAAAACAACTCGCGGTTGAAGTGAAAAAAGCAAAGTTCAAGCATGTGCTGCTGCTGGGCATGGGCGGATCGAGTTTGTGCCCGGAAGTGCTGCGCATGACATTTGGGAAAATCGCCGGCTTTCCCGAGCTGCACGTACTGGACTCGACGGACCCGACGCAAATCAAGGCCATCGAGAAGAAGCTGGACCTCAAAAAAACGCTTTGCGTCGTGTCCAGCAAATCCGGCAGCACGCTTGAACCGAATATTTTTAAACAATATTTTTTCGAGCGCGTGAAAAAAGCAGTCGGCGAAAAACTAGTTGGCAGCCGGTTCGTCGCGGTGACCGATCCCGGCTCGAAAATGCAGCAAGTGGCGGAGGCCGACAAGTTCTGGAAGATTTTCGCCGGTGATCCCAGCATCGGCGGCCGCTACTCCGCCCTTTCGAATTTCGGCATGGTGCCAGGGGCGGCGATGGGGCTGGACCTCGGCAAATTTCTGAAGACTACGCAGGAAATGGTGAAAGCCTGCGGGCCGAATTCGGCTGCGGACAGCAATCCAGGCGTGATCCTGGGCACGATCATGGGCGTCGCGGCAAATCACGGCCGCGACAAAATTACTATCATCACTTCGCCGGGAATTTTTGATTTGGGTGCGTGGCTGGAACAGCTGATTGCGGAATCCACTGGAAAAATCGGTAAGGGAATTATTCCGGTGGACCGCGAGAAACTCGCCAAGCCCGACGTTTATGGAAACGACAGGCTCTTCGCTTATTTGCGTTTGGCGAACAAGCCAAACAAGGCACAGGACGAAGCGGTCGCGGCCATCGAAAAAGCCGGTCATCCTGTGGTTCGAATCACTCTTCCGAACATCTATGCGCTCGGGCAGGAATTCTTCCGCTGGGAAATCGCCACCGCCGTGGCGGGATCGATCATCGGCATCAACGCGTTCAACCAGCCGGACGTGGAAGCTAGCAAAATCGAAACCAAGAAACTCACCAGCCAGTACGAAGCAACGGGCAGCCTTCCGCCGGAATCGCCGTTTTTTGTTTCGAAGGACGCCAAACTGTTTGCCGACGACAAGAATGCGGCTGCGCTTTCCGGCGGAAAGACGCTCGGCGAAATATTGAAAACGCATCTTTCGCGCATTGACGCCGGCGATTACTTCGCGGTTCTCGGCTACATTCCGATGAACGCTGAAAACGAGAAAGCGCTGCAAGCCATTCGCATGTCCGTGCGCGACGCAAAAAAAGTTGCGACATGCCTGGGCTTCGGTCCGCGCTTTCTACATTCCACCGGACAAGCCTATAAAGGCGGTCCAAACAGCGGCGTATTCCTGCAGATCACTTGCGACGATGCATCCGATCTCGCCGTGCCTGGACAAAAATATACTTTTGGCGTGGTAAAGGCTGCGCAAGCACGCGGAGATTTCGCGGTGCTGGCGGAACGCGGCCGCCGCGCGCTGCGCGTGCATCTGGGCAAAAATCTGAAGTCGGAACTGAATACGCTCGCAAAAGCTGTGACGCAGAATCTATAAACGCTTTTCGCTGCGCGGCGATTTTCTTTTCACAACTTGGTTTACAGGAGCAGACGGAATGCAACTCGGAATGATCGGTCTGGGGCGGATGGGTGCCAACATGGTTCGGCGGCTGCAGAAAAATGGCCACACCTGCGTGGTTTTTGACCGCACCGCGGAAACAGTGAAGCAACTTACTGGCGAAGGCGCGACCGGAGCGACCTCGCTGGATGATTTCATACAAAAGTTGCAGAAGCCGCGCGCGATCTGGCTGATGGTGCCGGCGGGCGTGGTGGATGCGTCGATTAAAGATTTAGTGCCGAAGCTGGATTCCGGCGATATTTTGATTGACGGGGGAAATTCCTACTACATAGACGATATTCGGCGCGCCAAAGAACTGCAGCCGAAAGGCATCCACTATGTTGACGTGGGAACCAGTGGCGGCGTGTGGGGACTCGAGCGCGGCTATTGCCAGATGATCGGCGGCGAAAACGCAGTGGTGAAGCACCTGGACCCTATTTTCAGAACGCTGGCGCCGGGCCGTGGCTCGATTGATCGCACGCCAGGTCGCGAAAAAGCTGGCGGCACTTCCGAAGAAGGCTATCTGCACTGCGGACCAAACGGCGCCGGACACTTCGTGAAAATGATTCACAACGGCATCGAGTACGGCCTAATGGCCGCGTACGCCGAGGGCTTTAACATCTTGAAACACGCAAATGTCGGCAAGCAGCACCGCGAAACCGACGCGGAAACCACACCGCTGCGCGAGCCTGACCACTATCAATACGATTTCAATCTGGCTGACGTCGCGGAAGTTTGGCGGCGCGGCAGCGTTGTCGCGTCGTGGCTTCTGGATTTGACGGCCATTTCGTTTCTCGAACAGCCGACGCTGGAACGTTTCTCCGGCCGCGTATCGGATTCCGGAGAAGGCCGCTGGACCGTCCTGGCGGCGATCGAGTCCACCACTCCCGCTCCGGTGCTCACCGCCTCGCTTTATCAGCGCTTCACTTCGCGCGGCGAAGACGATTTCGCCGGCAAAATTCTTTCCGCCATGCGCTTTCAGTTTGGCGGCCACCTCGAAAAGAAAGCCGGTCAGTAAACGCCAGCGGGAATTTGCCGCGGCGAACTCTGCTTGGGAAAACAGCATGCCTACACTGAAATCCAATGAAGTGCCGCAAAAAGCCTCTCCGTGCGTGATGGTGATTTATGGCGCGAGCGGCGATCTCACCAAAAGAAAGCTTCTTCCGGCGCTGGCGAATCTTGCGCATGAGGGCCTGCTCTCGCGGCAATTCGCGATCATCGGTTTTTCTTTTGACCAGATGACCAGCGACGCGTTTCGGGAAAAACTCTCCGCTGAAATGAAGCAATTCGCGCCTGAATCGCTGACCGACGACCTGTGGAAGTGGTTCCTTGAACGCATTTATTACGTGCATGGCGACTTCGGCGATTCCGCCGCGTATCAACGTTTGAAAGATCAGATTGCCGCAGTCGAAAAAGAGCACAACACGCAGGGCAATCGCTTCCACTATCTCGCAGTGGCCCCAACCTTTTTCTCGCTCATCGTTCGCAAACTGGGCGAAGCCGGACCTCACGAAAGAAAGCAACGGAAACTGGACCCGCGTAATCGTGGAAAAACCGTTTGGCCACGACCTGGAGTCTGCGATCCAGTTGAACAAAGAGCTAAAGGAAATCCTGAGCGAAAAGCAGATCTATCGCATCGACCACTATCTCGGAAAAGAAACTGTTCAGAACGTGATGGTTTTTCGCTTTGCCAACAGCATCATCGAACCGCTCTGGAACCGCACTTACATCGACCACGTGCAGATTACTGCAGCCGAAACCGTCGGCGTGGAACATCGCGGCGCGTTTTATGAAACCGCGGGCGCTTTGCGCGACATGGTGCCAAACCATCTTTTTCAGTTGCTGACGCTAACCGCGATGGAGCCGCCGATTTCTTTTGAAGCCGACGCAGTGCGCGACAAGCAAGCGGAAGTTCTGCACGCCATTCAAATGCCGACGCCGGAAGAAGTTCTGCAGAACATGGTGCGCGGGCAGTACGGCGAAGGCGTGATTGACGGACAGCCGGTGCCGGCGTATCGCAGCGAACCAAATGTTTCGCCAACCTCGAACACGGAAACATTTGTCGCTCTGAAATTGAAAATTGACAACTGGCGCTGGGGCGATGTGCCGTTTTATCTGCGCACCGGTAAACGGCTCGGCAAGCGCGTAACCGAAATCGCCATTACTTTCCGCCGCACGCCGTTCATGTTGTTTCGCAAAACGCCGATCAAAGATCCGCGCACCAATCAACTGGTGATTCACATCCAGCCTGACGAGGGAATTTCATTGCGCTTCGGCGCCAAGGTTCCCGGTTCAATCATGAAGCTCGGCCTGGTGAATATGGATTTCGATTACGTGCGCGATTTCGGCGCTTCCCACAGCACCGGTTACGAACGCCTGCTTTACGATTGCATGGTCGGCGATGCCACGCTCTTCCAGCGCGCGGACATGGTCGAGGCGGGTTGGAGCGTGATCCAACCGCTACTGGACGTCTGGAAAGCGCTGCCGGCCCGCGGTTTCCCGAATTATCCGTCCGGTTCATGGGGACCGAATGAAGCTGACGATCTGATGGAGCGTGACGGCCGCGCCTGGCGCGACATTGAAATGGAAGAGTTCGCCGCGAGAAACACTGCCGCAACTTCAATCAAAGAAGCTTAGCGTACGCGGAGGATGGGTTTGGCGGCGAATCGCAAAGTCGAATTATTTGCCAACGGAATGGAGATTGCACGGCGCGCCGCTGACGACGTGGTGCGCATCGCACGTGAAGCCGCGGCCGCGCGCGGTGTGTTCACCATAGCGCTTTCGGGCGGCTCGACTCCCAAAGTGCTTTACGCGCTGCTGGCCGAACATCCTTCGCTGCGCAATTCTCTTCCCTGGGATAAAATGAAAGTGTTCTTTGGGGACGAGCGGCACGTCGGACCGGGCCACGCTGACAGCAATTTTCAGATGGCGTCCGATGCGATGCTATCCAAAGCGCCGTTGCGGCCGGAGCAGATCCATCGCATTAAGGGAGAATATCCGGATACCGCGCAAGCTGCTGGCGAGTACGAAGTGACGATTCAGCGTGAATTCGGGCTTAAGGGCGGCGAGTTTCCCCGCTTTGATTTGGTTTTGCTTGGCATGGGCAGCGAAGGTCACACGCTGTCACTGTTTCCCGGAACGAAGGCGCTAAATGAAACACAGCGCATCGTGACGCGCAACTGGGTCGGCAAGCTGTACACAGAGCGCGTGACGTTGACGGCGCCGGCGGCGAATAACGCGGCGAACATTATTTTCATGATTGCCGGTGCGGACAAAGCTTGCGCCTTGAAGGCAGTGCTCGAAGGCCCGCATGAGCCGGAACAATTGCCCGCGCAGATGATTCAGCCGTCGAACGGAACATTATCGTGGCTGGTGGATCAAGCGGCGGGATCCATGCTCGTGAAAGGAATTTTGGCGTAAACGACATAAACCAGGAGAAGCAAGCACATGGCTACAGCAACAACCAGTTCCATCCAAACCTATCTGGGCGCAAAGGCGGAATTGCTGCTTGGATTTAAGTCCCCGAAAATTTCCAAAGAACGGCTGCACCTGCCCGGGCCGGATTTTGTGGATCGCATTTGGTCGGTCTCCGACCGCAGCCCGCGTGTACTGGCCAGCCTGCAGCGCATGTTCAGCACTGGCAGATTGAGCGGCACCGGTTATCTTTCGATTTTGCCGGTGGACCAGGGCATCGAACATTCCGCGGCCGCAAGCTTTGCGAAAAATCCCGATTACTTCGACGGCGAAAACATCGTCAAGCTGGCGATCGAAGGACAATGCAACGCGGTGGCTTCCACGCTCGGCGTACTTGGCTCGGTGGCTCGCAAGTACGCGCACAAAATTCCGTTTCTGATGAAGTTCAATCACAACGAACTGCTCACCTTTCCCAATAAGGCCGATCAAATCTTCTTTGCCAGCGTGAAGCAGGCTTACGACATGGGCGCGGTGGCCGTAGGCGCAACGATTTATTTTGGTTCGGATCATAGCGACCGGCAAATTACCGAAGTCAGCCAGGCCTTTGCGCACGCGCACGAACTGGGTATGGCCACCGTGTTGTGGTGCTACCTCCGCAACCCCGCGTTCAAGAAAGACAAGGATTATCATCTTTCCGCCGACCTCACCGGACAGGCCAATCATCTCGGCGTAACCATTCAAGCCGACATCATCAAGCAAAAATTGCCGGAGAATAATGGCGGCTACGCGGCGCTCAACATGGGCGATTCCAGCTATGGAAAATTCGACAAGCGCATTTACACCGACCTGGCCAGCGATCATCCCATCGACCTTTGCCGCTATCAGGTGGCCAATTGCTATCTGGGCCGTTCTGGGCTGATCAACAGTGGCGGCGCATCCGGGGCAAACGATTTCGAAGAGGCTGTGACCACAGCTGTCATCAACAAGCGTGCTGGCGGCACCGGTCTGATTTCCGGCCGTAAAGCGTTTCAGCGCCCGATGAAAGAAGGCGTGCAACTGCTCAACGCGATTCAGGACGTGTATCTGAGCCCTGAAGTCACTATCGCCTGACTTGTTAGTCGTTTCCCAGTGCCGGGCTTCCCAGCCCGGCTCCTTCTTTGAAACGGGCACGACTCTCAGTCGTGCCCGTTTTTTTGACTGCACCGCCTCTCGCTCGACTGCTCGCCTTGTCTGTGGCCTACTTGCACCTCAAGAAACTCGTGCTCAAGCTTTCGCGCCAGGAATACCAGCGGGTGCCCTAAGCTGAAAACAACCTGAACAATCGCATTCTCTACGCACCGGAGGAAAGACCCGTGAAAGCACTTTTTGCCAGCGCAGTTGTGCTTGTCATTCTTGCGTGCAGCACGACATCCGCACAAAACACTGCTAAGGACGAAGGCGGCCGCGTGCTCGGTTTGGAAAACGCCTGGAATCACGCGATCGAAGCCAAGGATACCAAGGCCTTGGATATGCTTCTGGCCAGCACGTTTGTCGCGGTAGAAATTGACGGCAGCATCTCTTCAAAAAGCGAATTTCTCGCCAGCATTAAAGATCCGGAATACAAGCCATCCCAGGCCGTCAACGAACAGGTCAATGTGCAGGTTTATGGAGACGCGGCCATTGTGGTCGGCATCTTCCGCATCAAGGGCATCGAAAAAGGCAAACCATACGTGCATCGCGAGCGCTTCACCGATACCTGGATCAAGCATGACCAAACCTGGCAATGCGTTGCCAGCCACTCCACCTTAATCCCCTCCAAATAGCTGCGCGCAATAGTCTTTACGTAGTGCCGGGCTTCAGCCCGGCTCTTGCCGTTACGCCACTGCCCATCGACTTGACGGCCCTCGTCATTCTTCTTCCCGCAACACAATCTATGCAACTATTTCCCTATACGCGTATCAGAAACAGAGGCGTGGACGGAGCAACGATGGGTAATCGTTTAAACGGAAAAACCGCAGCAATCACCGGAGGCAGCCAGGGAATTGGTCTGGCCGTCGCGCAGCGTTTTGCGGAAGAAGGAGCGGACATATCCTTCTGCTACCGTTCGAACAAAGCCGGCGCCGATGAAGTGGTGGCCAATATCCAAAAAACCGGGCGCAAAGTGGCCGGATTTCAGTACGACGTCAGCAGCGTCAGCGATGGCCAGAAATTCATCGCCGACACCGCCGCGCAATTCGGCAAAATCGACGTGCTTGTAAACAATGCCGGACTCGAGCGCCGCGCCGATTTCTGGGACGTGACCGAAGCGGACTTCGACGCTGTGCTGAACGTGAATCTCAAAGGATTGTTTTTCATTACCCAGGCCTTCGTAAAAAATCGCATCGCGGCCGGTTCTGGAAACAAAAACGCCGGCGGGAAAATCATCAACATCAGCTCGGTTCACGAAGAGCTTCCTTTCCCGCATTTTGCTTCCTACTGCGCCAGCAAAGGCGGCGTGAAAATGTTGACGCGAAATCTCTCCATCGAACTGGCCCCGCTCGGCATCACCATCAATTCCATCGCGCCCGGAGCCATCGAAACGCCCATCAACAAAAACTTGCTGAACGATCCGGCAAAACTCAGAGCGCTGCTTGAAAATATTCCGCTGAAACGATTGGGCACGCCGGATGACGTAGCAAACATGGCAGTTTTCCTGGCGTCGGAAGAATCCAACTATGCCACCGGCACAACCTTCTTCGTCGATGGCGGCCTCACTTGGAATTATCAGGAACAGTAAGTCCCACACCAAATAAGCCGCTGCTGCCGGTGACCGCGATAAATTCCAAATGCAAATCTCAGGCACCAACACCGCCAGCCTACAGTGGGTTGAACTGCCGAAAAACCTGCAAGCCCAAGCGATCACGATAACGAGGCAATCTCATTCGGAAAAAGCAAAGTGATCCCTTAAAGCCCACGCCGGATCGGTTTTTCTTGGTAGCACACTCTTGAGGTCTCTTGGCTGTGCGCGGTGTAAGCCGCATCGGAACTTGAGCTGGACAGCTCGAAGGCCTGTCAGCAGATTGAATTGATCACAGAAGAATAATCGTAATGCTAAGCGCGCGTAAGGGTGGCAGCTCTCGCCGCGTCCAACAACTGTCTCGCGTTCCGCTTCGCGTCGCCGTGCCCAAACACGGCGTTCCCGGCGACCAACAGTTCCGCGCCAGCGCGTACGATGTCCTCAACAGTATCCATTCCCACGCCACCGTCCACTTCGATGCGGAAATCCAAACCCCGCTCTTCGCGAATTCGCGCCAGAACTCGCATCTTCTTCAGCGAGTTGCGTATGAATTTCTGCCCGCCAAAACCCGGGTTCACCGACATCACCAGCACGTGATGCACGAGATCGAGCACATCGGTCAACGTCTCCACCGGCGTCGCTGGGTTCAGCACCACGCCGGCTTTGCATCCACGATCCATGATGTGGTGCAGCACTCGATCCAGATGCACGCAGGCTTCCTGATGCACGGAAATCCAGGTCGCGCCTGCTTCGGCAAACGCCGGAATCAATTCGTCCGGATTTTCGATCATCAGGTGACAATCGAAAATCGTGTCAGGCAACGCCTTGCGTAGCGACGCAACTACTGGCGGACCGATCGTGATGTTCGGCACAAAATGCCCGTCCATGATGTCCACGTGCAGCAGCGTGCCTCCGCCATCAAGCGCCTGCTTGGCGTGCGCAGCCAAGTTCGCAAAATTAGCGGACAGAATCGACGGCGCGAGTTCAATCATCCGTGGCAAAGTTTTTGCTCCTCGACTCTCACTTGGCGCTGCGCCGAATACTCGGACACAAAATGATTATACGCAGAACGCGGCGTCTATCGCGCATTTCCGGCGAGACTTGCCGTAGCCTCGAATTTCCACGGTAGCGGCATTCGCTTGCGGCTGCTTTCCTGGCACAGTTCCAGCGTGTACATCAGCTGTAGAGCCTCGTCCGTCGTCACCGGGGGCTTCGCACTTCCAAGGATTGCGTCGCGGACTTGCCCATAAAAATCGCGATAGTCCCCGCGCAACGTAGGTACTTTCTGGTGCGTGAGCTCGCCGCCATTCCACAGCGTCATCGTGCCCCAATCTTTTTCCGGCTCGACTCCCCAGTCGTCGCCGCCTGCCGGATGCCCCGCGCGGAGCAATGCTTCCTGCGGGTCGAGCGTGTGCTTCACGTAAACGCCATGCGTTCCCTGCATACGATAGTGGGGCCGCGGATCGGGCGCCAACATACTCTGCGCAAGAATCGCGCGTAATCCGTCCCGATAATAAAAAGTAAGATCGAACGCATCCGCGGTACGGCTGTTTTCCCGCTCGATACGAATGTCGGCAAGAACGCTTTCCGGCGGACCGAACAGCTGCAGCGTCTGATCCACCAAATGTGGCGCAAGATCAAAAAACACTCCACTGCCCGGCTTCGCTTGCTCCTTCCAGGAGTCTGTCCGCACCTGCGGCCGGCAACGGTCAAACGCCGATTCGAATCGCACGATTTTGCCCAACGATCCCTTGGCCAGCAACTCTCGCACCGTGCGAAAGTCGCCATCGCACCTGCGCTCTTGATACACCGTAAGCACGCGATTATTCCGGCGGGCAATCTCCACCAGCTCGCGCGCTTCAGCCAGCTTGGTCGTGAATGGCTTATCCACCACGACGTGGCGACCGGCCTCCAGGCACTTTTTCGCAAACGGAAAATGCGTCTCATTCGGCGTCGCGATCGCAATCAGCGAAACGGACTTCATCGCCAGCAACTCATCCAGGTCGCGGACAATTTTCGCGTCCGGATAAATTTCCTGCGCTTCATTTCCATGCCGCTGAACGATTGCCGCTAATCGCAAGCCCGGCACCGCTTGAATGATCGGCGCGTGAAACGCACGTCCACCAAGTCCGAAACCGACTACAGCCGCATCAATCATGCGAATCCTCCCCACTCGTTTTTCAGCGCCATAAGAATCTGCCTTTGCGAACCGCGCATTGCGCGAACCGCGCGGCTCCTGCAAAATGCCATGATGCCTTCCGAAACGCAAACCCTTCCGGCCAAGGGAAGCTCCGCGCAAAATCTTATTTTCCTACTACTTTGCGGCGGCTTCATCGTCAACGGAATCATTATCACCTTCATCGGGCCGATTCTGCCGATCTTCATTGCAAAGTGGAATCTCGACGACGCTCATGCTGGAATGTTTTTCACCACGCAATTCGTAGGCTCATTCGTGGGAGTTCTCGGATCCAGCGCCTTGATTTCCGCGCGCGGATTCAAGCCTGCCATCACCATCGGCCTCTCCATGATGGGGATCGGTTTCGCGTTGTGGGCGGTGCCATCGTATTTTCTCGCACTCTGCGCGAGCGCATTTTTCGGCATCGGTTACGGCCTTTCCACACCGGGCACGAACCTTTGGGTCGCGGAAACTTACGGAGACCGCCGCGCTTCCGCGCTGAACGTGATGAATCTCGCCTGGGGCGTCGGCGCGATCCTGTCTTCGCCGCTGGCAAAGATTTCCATCCGGACCGCTCACGTCTCACTCTTGCTTTATGTCGTTGGCGCGTTTTGCTGCCTCCTTGCGATCATGTTACTTCGCGTGCCCTTCGGCTACGCGGTGCACGATACCGAATCGGTGGAAAGCAAAAACGTCCTGTCAGGCGGCGACTTGGCGATAGCCGTCATGCTCGGAATACTTTTCTTCGTCTATGTGGGAACTGAAAATGGAATTTCCGGCTGGGCCGCCGCGCACGCCAAACGCTCTTTGACATGGAACACCGACACATGGACGCTGGCGCCGATGTTTTTCTTTGGCGGATTGCTTGGCGGGCGCGCGGCCGGCGCTGCAATTCTTCGACACTTGAAGGAAACTACGGTGGCTGGCGGCGGGCTACTCCTGGCTGCTTGCGGCGCTATTATTTTTTCCTTCGCCACGTCGCGACTCACGCTTTTCGGCGGAGTATTTCTTGCTGGCCTCGGACTCTCGAGCCTCTATCCTATTTTTATCGCGTGGCTCTCTAAATGGTTTGGTGCACGCGCGCGCAAGGTCGGCGGCGTTCTGTTCGCATTGGCTGCGCTGGGCGGAGCATCCTTACCGCCGCTGGTCGGTGTTGTTTCACGTTACGCCGGCAGCCTTCGCATCGGGCTCCTTGTGCCGCTCGCGGGCTGCGCCGTCATGTTGACGGTCGTCGCCCTACTTCGTCCCAACTCCCGCGCTTGAAATCGCAGGCGCCGCCTCCCGCGCATCCGCAATTTTCCTTGGCGCTTGTGTCATCT
This sequence comes from uncultured Acidobacteriota bacterium, assembly GCA_963731155.1. Taxonomy (GTDB): domain Bacteria; phylum Acidobacteriota; class Terriglobia; order Acidiferrales; family UBA7541; genus Acidiferrum. Next base: position 183,290 of record CAVSVB010000014.1, on the reverse strand, counting down.
CCATCGCCCAGATCGACGCCGGCCGCATGTACATGGACGCTCGATAATTCCCCGTAATGTCCCAAGCTTCTGGCGTCCGGAACCAGTAGCCCTTGGTTTCATAACTCACGTGATAAATTCCCCACGCCGTCTGGAACGCTTCTTTCTTCATTCCTTCGCCGAGCATGAAGCCTGCCAGCGCCAGCGTCGTGCCGGTCCACACTTCCTGCACCTGTTCGTTGGTTTTGATTAGCGTGCCGTCCGCCGCGATGCCGTTCACTGCGCCCATTTCGCCGTTCGCGAATTTCATCACGTTGTTGTCGTAAATATTTTTCAATGCTTTGCTGCGCATTTCGCGTGGCACGATATCGCCCAACCCGCTCAAGTCCGCGTACCACTGGCCCGCAAGCTGGTCCGCCTGAATACTGTCTTTGTATTCGCTCTCGGTGTCGTACCGGAAATAAGATCCGTTCCACAATTTCGCGATGAAACTTTTCTGTCCCTTGGCGAACAGTTCGTTGTAGTGTGCCGCCGCTTTCGCCTCGCTAAGTTCCTTGGCAATTTCCTCCGCCGCGCGCAACGAAGCCAGCCACAGACTCCCCGAATATGCGCTGTCTCCGCGTACCACCCATTCGTCATACGTCTGGTCCGGATAACCGTCGTTATCGGGAATCCCATCGCCATCGCGATCAAATTTTCCCAAATACGCCAGCGCTTCCTGAATCGCAGGCCACGTGTAACGCAAAAATTCCTTGTCCTTGCTGCCCGTCAAAACATAATCCCGGTAAATCATCAGCACAAATTTCGAATTCAGGTCCTTCCAGCCGTTCGTGTCCTGCCAACTGAATTGATTCACCTGGAAGAATGGATCTTCGTTCGGCACGCCCATATCATGCGGCACCGCGCCCTTGGTTTTTCTTTCTCGGAATGTCTGCTGCCCGGAATGTTGCGTCTTCCAGATCCAAACCATGCGATCATTCAAATTCTTCGGCACAGTATCCGCAAAATCGCGCATCACTTGCTTGTCAATGTCCGGCCAGAATTTCACCAGCGGCATCGAGCCGTAAAACCGCACGTCGAGTGTTTCAAAAAACGGGTAGTCAAAACATTCCATGAACGAATAAGTCGAAGCTGTTTTTTTGTCAGCTCCCACGGGCCGGCCCCACAACGTTCCGCCGTCCGCAAGGACGTACAATTCATTGAACAGCATTCCGCGATACCACAGCGGTTTCGATTCGTCGTTTACGTAAGGCGCCTGCCACGCATCAATCGCCTCACTCCATTTCCGCGCGTTCTGCAATCCATCGCGCGCGATAGCCCACGCATTTTCACCGTTCGCTCCGTAGAAATCCGTGTAATGCCGATTCCATTTCCGCCCCGAACCAAACTCCGTCACCGGCAAATCCCACGAAATTACCATCGGAATAATTTTCTTCTCGCCCGGCTCTATGGTGAACTTCACCGCTATCGCGCCAGCCAACGGTTCGCCGCTGCTCAGCCAGGGCGTACTGGTATTCGAAAGCGTTCCGTCTTTCGCAAACGTGCCCCACAGTTCGTTGCCAGGCCCGTCCGGCGAAAACGTCGTCACATAACTCACTTCGACACCGGCGGATTCCAGCGCCGCAATCGTCATCTGCCCGTCCCACGCAGTCGTTTCTTTGCCGCCGTGATTCCGTTCGAACACCACTCCTTTCATCGTTCCATCGCCTATGTGCTCCGAATGAAATCGGTTGTGATTGCCTTCGTTCAATCCCGCGCGAAAATCGCGCTCGTTCCCGCGCGTCCATCCCAACATGTTTTCCCAAGAAAGCAGCACGCTAACCGTGATTCTCTTTTTTGTAGGATTTTCGGCGTGCCACCGATACACCGCCACCGGATAGCTGGTCTCTTTATAATTATCCGGAAGCACTGGCGAAAATTGTTCGACCGTCACCTGCGCAGGGAATTTGTCCCAGCGATAATCGAACCACGCCTTGGGATATAACGCCGCGTAATCGCCGGCGCCGACGGGATAATCCCAATCCCAACCCTTCAGCGAATTTCCCTCGGGATGTCCGGTGAACAAAACCTTTGCCACACCATTCGCCTCATCTTCCGACTTCTGAAACATCGCAAATTGATTCGCCCATACCGTCTGAAATTTGTGCACGCCGGGCTGCAAGTGCCAACGCGAAAAATCTCCGCGAAAGCTTCGCGAAAATGTTCCGGCACCGAATCCGCCTACCGGAGCTCCCTGCCAGTAGCCATCGTCAATGTGTCCGGGGCCAAGCGCAGGTTTCGCCGTGCCTGCATTCTTCAGCGGCTGCCCGATCGGCCGCCGCCACGCCGCTTTTGGAATTTCATCGGCGAAGCAAGGCAAAGCAATTCCACAGATCAGTACCAGGCACACAGCAGCAAACATTCCCCGACGAGTTTTCATCAGGCCTCCGGACAAGGCAAAGGGCAGCGCAGAGCTGCCCACAGTAAAGCGTTTAACTTCTGTGAAATGGTATAGAAAATCGATATTCTAGGCAAGCAATAACTCCTCAACTTTTGCGCACGAGTTGCGCGCAAAACGCGTTTTCTCCACGCTGCCACCAGAAAATTTGCCGCACACTGCCTCGCGCGCTATCCTCGGGCGGTGCGCAAAGCTTCCTCTTCCCAGTCTTCGCCCACCACCGGCCTGCTTCTTGGCTTAGTTCTCACGTTGGCCGCGGTCATCGTTTATTCCCTGTATACACGCACGCAACTCAACGGTTTGCGCGCCCTGCAAAGCAATCTAGTGGACCGCGATCGCCGCGATTCGTTGCAACTTCTCCGCGTGCAGAATGATTTGAATTCCCTGGGCCTCGCCATGCGCGACATGCTCGATGCGCGTGAACCGTACCCGCTCACCGCGTGGCGCGGACAATTTCAGCGTATTCGCGAAGATCTGAATGCCGCCTTGACACTGGAAGAAACTTTTTCGCCCGCCGCGCGCACCCTGGACCAGCGCCGCTTCTTGAATCAGTCCCTCGCGCAATTTTGGGATGCTGTAGATCGCATGTTCGAGTTGGCAGCTTCGGGCAAAGAAAAGGAAGCGCGCGACCAGATCCAATTCACATTGCAAGCCCGCCAGGCCGCGCTCAGCACCGCGGTGTCGCGGCTGCTCGTACAAAATAACGAAGGCGAAGAACAGGCCGCTGATCAAATTGCGAAAATTTACGATGGTGTGCAGCATCAGCTCTATCTGCTTCTCAGCGCGACGCTCGTCGCCATCGTTCTCACCAGCCTTTATCTGATTTTCTCCAATCGCAAGATTTTCGCGCGTCTTGAATTGCTCTCCGCCCAGCGCAGCGAGCTCGCGCAAAAATTGATTCATACTCAGGAGTCCACGCTGCGTCACATTTCCCGCGAACTTCACGATGAGTTCGGCCAGGTGCTGACCGCGATCGGTGTTTTGCTTGGGCGCGCGGACAAACAATTACCGCAATCGTCTCCGCTTCACTCTGACCTGAACGAAGTCCGCGAAATCGCGCAGTCCACCTTGAACAATATTCGCAGCCTCTCGCAAGCTCTCCATCCCGTGCTGCTCGAAGAAGCCGGCTTGGAAAGCACGCTGGATTGGTATATTCCTACCGTCGAGCGGCAAATGGGTCTGGTGCTGCACTATGAAAAATCCGGAGCACGCTTCATCATAGAGCCCTCAGCAGGCGTGCAGGTTTATCGCATCGTGCAGGAAGCGTTGAACAATATCAGCAAGCATGCCGGTGTGCAGGAAGCTTGGGTACGCCTGATGTACCGGCCCGATGCATTGATTCTCGAAGTCGAGGATCACGGCAAAGGCATTTCACCGAACAAAGACGAACGTGGAATCGGCCTGGTCGCCATGCGCGAACGCGCCGAATTGATTGCCGGCAATATTGAATATTTGCAAGCCAACGCGAGCGGCACTCTGGTTCGCATGAGCGCGCCGCGGGAAAAAGTGGAGTCGCATGTCGGATAAAATCAGCGTTCTGCTGGTGGACGATCACGCCCTCGTCCGGCGCGGCTTTCGCCGCATCCTCGATGACGATGAAACGCTGGAAGTTGTCGGCGAGGCCAGCAATGGCGCGGAAGCGGTCCGGCTCGCCGAACAATTGCATCCCCAGGTAATCGTGATGGACTGTCAGTTGCCCGAACTCAATGGTGTCGCCGCCACGCGCATCATTCTGCGCTCTCGTCCCGAAACCACAATCCTCATGCTCAGCATGCATTCCGAGGACACTCTCGTTCGTCAGGCTCTGGACGCCGGAGCTCGCGGCTACGTACTCAAAAACGCCAACGATCTCGATTTGGCAAGCGCCATCAAAAATGTAGCCGCCGGAAAATCCGTGATCGATCCGCAGCTTCAGCGCGCAGAAACGCTCAAAGGCGAACGCGACCCCGCGCTCACCGCTCGTGAACTCGAAATTTTGCAACACATTGTCGCCGGCAAATCGAATAAAGAAATCGCCTCGGAACTCGATCTCAGCGTGAACACCGTTTCCGTGCACCGCGCTAACATCATGGATCGCCTTGGAATTCACAAAACGGCCGAGCTCGTGGTGTACGCGATTCGAAATGGGCTGGTGAATCTGCCGTGAAGCGGCGCTCTTTCCTGGACCTGCTCGCCGCCGCCGGTGCTTCTTCTCTCTTGCCTGGCTGGGCCTGCGGCGCCGCGCGCTCGCCGCAACCATCGTTTCTCTTAAAAGACGTCACCGAGCAGGCTGGAATAAACTTCCGCCACAACAGCGGGGCGTACGGCGGCAAACTTCTCCCAGAAACACTCGGCTCCGGTTGCGCTTTTGTCGATTACGACGCCGACGGCTACCCCGACATCCTGCTCGTCAATTCCATGGACTGGCCCGGCCACCAACGCGCTCGCTCCTCGTTGCGACTCTACAAAAATAATCGCAACGGCACTTTCTCTGACGTTACACGCGCCGCGGGACTCGATATCGAACTCTACGGCATGGGCGTTGCCGTCGCTGATTACAATAACGATGGATTCCCGGACATCTTGATCACGGGTGTGGGGCAAAATCGCCTGTTTATGAACACGGGCAAAGGCACGTTTCGCGACGTAACGAAGACCAGCGGTCTTGCCGGCCGCTCGACCTTCAGCACGTCAGCCCTCTGGTTCGATTACGATCGCGACGGCCATCTCGATCTCTTCGTCTGCAATTATGTGAACTGGTCGCCCGAACACGACGTCTTTTGCAGCCTGGACGGAAAAAATAAATCCTATTGCACGCCCGAAGCCTATCGCGGAGAAACCTGCTGGCTTTTCCGCAATCGTGGCAACGGCACCTTCGAAGACGTCACTGCCGCCAGCGGAATTTTTGATACCAGTTCCAAATCGCTCGGTGTCGCCATGCTAGATTTCGATCAGGACGGCTGGCCCGATCTCTTCGTCGCCAATGACACTCAACCCAACAAGCTCTATCGCAATTTGCGCAACGGAAAATTCAAAGACGTAGCTGTCGAAGCGGGTCTCGCCTTCAGCGCCGACGGCAAAGCGCGTGCCGGAATGGGCGTGGATGTCGGCGACTTCGAAAATTCCGGCCGCCCCGGCATCGCCATCACCAATTTCGACAACGAGATGGTCGGACTCTACCGCTCGCCTTCCGCGGGACAATTCGAGGACGTAAGCATTGCAGCCGGTGTCGGCGGACCCTCAAGAAATACTCTCGGCTTTGGCTGCGGCTTTGCCGATCTCGATCTCGATGGCCGCCTCGATCTCATCGTTGCCAACGGCCACATTGACGACACTGTTCGCAATATTCGCGGCAACGTCGGCTACGCCCAACCTCCCCATCTCTTCCTGAATCTCGGCAATGGAAAATTTCAGGATGTCGTCGCCACCAGCGGAGCAGATTTTGCCGCGCCGCGCGTCGGCCGCGGACTCGCCTTCGCGGATTTCGATCGTGATGGCGACGTGGATCTGCTGCTCACCACCAACAACGGTCCCGCGTATCTTTTCCGCAACGATGTAAGCAGTGGCAATAGGTTTCTGCGCCTGCATCTCACCGGCACAAAATCCAATCGCGACGCCATCGGTGCCGTTGTTCGCATTTATCACGGCGGCGAGACTCAGATGCGCACCGTGCGCGCCGGCTCTAGTTATTTATCCCAATCCGAACTGCCGCTCACCTTTGGCGTGGGCAAGGCTGATCGCATCGACCGTTTAACAGTAGAATGGCCCAGCGGTGGCACCCAGGAATTCAAAAATATCTCCACTGCCAAGGCCTACCAACTGCATGAAAATGAAGCGCTTACAGATGCAAGGTAATTCTAGTATGTTTGCATTATTGCGCGTTTTTGCCGCCGCTCGTATAAATGCTTCCAACAAAGTACCAGCGCTACCCGATTTTACGATTTTCACGACACCTCGGGAGCACCCCCTTGACGACGCGGTCGGATACTCCAAACTATTCCGGCCGCGTTCGTATTTCCTGGGGATCGGCGGCGAGTGGGAAAATTTGTGTTTTAGGGTAAAGGGGCTATGACTCGCTGGCGGTTTCCACTTCTTCTCCTGCTTACTCTTTCCGCCATCTATCTGTACGCATATCCTGCTGCCACGATCATCTACGGCGGCGGCGTTTTGCTTCACACCGGAGCGGGAATTCTTCTCGCTGTTTTGCTCATCCCGATTTTGCGCCAGGTGTTTCGCAATTGCTCTCTGGAAATTCGTTTCGGCTGGTTACTGATCGCCGCAGGAACTTTGCTCGGTCTGGTATTGATCAAAATCGGTACGCCGAATCGCTTTCGGTTTTGGCTTTATTTGCACATCGCTCTCTGCGTCGCCGGAGTTTTGATCGTTGCCACTTCCTGGCTCACTCGACAAGGTTGGCTGGGCAAAGGATTTACGGGAACAGTTGCCAGTTTCGCCGCGCTGGCTCTCCTGACGCCTTGGAATTGCAGCCGGTTCCTGGTGGACCCGCAACATCGCCTGGAAAAACAGCAATCGCGTCGTGAATCCGCACATGCCAACGGAAACGATGGACGGCGAAGGCGATGGGCCGAACGGCAAATTTTTTCCCAGTTCCGCGCAAACGCGGGACGGCAAAAATATTCCTGCAAAATATTTTATGCAGTCGCAAGCCTGCGAACGCTGCCACTCGGACATCTACAAACAGTGGAACAGTTCAGCCCACCACTTCTCCTCTTTCAACAATCAGTGGTATCGCAAAAGCATCGAATACATGCAGGACGTCGCCGGCGTGAAATCCTCGAAATGGTGCGCCGGTTGCCACGATCCAGCGCTTCTCTTCAGCGGAATGTTTGATACTCCGATTCGCCAGATTGAAAACACGCCCGCTGCGCAAGCCGGTCTCAGTTGCATGATGTGCCACAGCATCATCGAAGTGAAAAGCACCATGGGCCAGGGTGATTTCGTTCTCGAATATCCCAAGCTCCACGAACTCGCCGCCAGCGAAAGTCCCGTGATGCGCGCGCTGCACGACTTCATGGTGAAAGTAAATCCCGAGCCGCACCGCCGCACTTTCTTAAAGCCGTTCATGCGCGAGCAGACCGCCGAATTCTGCTCCGGCTGCCACAAAGTTCACCTCGACGTTCCCGTGAATCGTTATCGCTGGGTGCGCGGCTTCAATGAATACGATAACTGGCAGGCCAGCGGCGTTTCCGGGCAAGGCGCGCGCTCCTTCTACTATCCGGCGAATTCCATGATGTGCGCCGACTGCCACATGCCGCTGCTGCCTTCAAAAGACGAAGGCAACGTCAAGGGATTCGTTCACTCGCATCGCTTTCCCGGAGCGAACACCGCCGTACCTACTGCAAACCAAGATCCTGTGCAGCTCGCGCAGAGCGTGAATTTTCTCCAGGACAAGCAAGTGACCGTTGATGTGTTTGGAATTTCTCCCGCCGAAAGAGAAATTCCGCACCCAGCGGCTTCTCCTCTAGCCGATGGCCAGGAGCTTTCCACCACCTTCGCTGTCGGCGAGGAAGCCGACGTCACTTCTCCGCAAGGCCCCAAGGGTGAAGCGCGGCCCATCACTGCGCCACTCGGACGCGTGCAAGCATCAGTTCGCCGCGGCGACGACTATTTGGTGGATGTGGTCGTTCGAACCCGCAAAGTTGGCCACTTCTTCCCGGGCGGCACCGTGGACGCCTTCGACGTCTGGCTTGAGCTGCAAGCCACCGACGAGAAAGGCCAGGTCCTTTTCTGGAGCGGCAAAGTCGAGGACGACGGCAAAGGCCCGGTCGAACCCGGCGCACATTTCTATCGCTCGCAACAAATCGACGCTCACGGCAACGTCATCAATAAACGTAACGCCTGGTCTAACCGCGCCGTCGTCTATGTGCATCTGATCCCGCCCGGCGCAGCCGACACCGTGCATTTCCACGTGCACGTTCCGGAAAATGCCGGCGACAAAATCAATCTCCACGCCAGACTCAACTACAGAAAATTCATGTGGTGGAACACGCAGTTTTCTTATGCCGGTGAAGAGGATCCCACGCAGCCCAAAGGCGCAACCACTCCCGATTACGACGACCGCAAATTCGCTTTCCATGGCGATACCAGCGGAGTTGCCGGAGCGCTAAAACAAATTCCTGATCTTCCCATCATCACTGTCGCCGAAGACACTAAATCAATTTCGGTTATGCCCAAAACCAGTCCGCCTGCAACTCCGAACGCGATTACTGCGAAAGAAGACTGGATGCGCTGGAACGATTACGGCATCGGACTATTTCTTCAGAATGATTTCAAGGGTGCCGAAGCTGCCTTCATCAAAGCCACCGAAGCCGATCCAAATAATTTCGATGGCTGGGTAAATATTGGAAGAGTGCGCACACAGGAGGGCGACACCGCCGGTGCGTTCAAGGTGCTGGACAAAGCGTTATCTCTGAAGCCGAACCTAGCGCGCGCAAATTATTTCTATGCACGCGACCTGAAAGAAGAAGGCAGATACGATGAAGCGATTGCTAAATTGCAAAGCGTTTTGCAGCAATATCCGCGCGATCGCGTGGTGCGGAACGAACTCGGCCGCATCTATTTTCTGCAAAAGAAATATTCCGATGCGGTGAAAGAATTTGAAACCACGTTGACAATCGATCCCGAAGATCTTCAGGCCCACTACAATTTGATGCTCTGCTACAACGGTCTCGGCGATGAAGCCAAAGCGGAAGCTCACAAAATCCGTTATTTGCGTTACAAGGCCGATGAGTCCGCGCAGGCCATCACCGGACCTTACAGACAGAATCATCCCGAAGACAACAATGAACGCCAATCCATTCACGAACACGTTTCTGTCGCGCTGAATGCCACAAAGCCGATATCGCCCAACGCGCAAAAGTCAGCGAATTCTTCCAGGAAATCTGCAAATGGGCGAAGCACCGGGTCGGCAACTTCGCCTGCCGGAACAGATTGATTTTGCAAAAACATTTCGCCAAGGAACAAAAACAATGACCTGGATCAGGACTGTTTCCATGTCGGACGACGAGCGCGTGAAAGCTGCGATCGAAGCCGAGCGCAAATTGTATCCGCAAGAATATGCAACCCCGGTGCCCGCAGTGGACCGCGGTTTTGAGGCCAGTATCGTCGGTTCGCACACGCTGCTGCCGGATGTTTTGTTTCACGCCTTCAGCGCCTTTGGCGCGATGATGGCGCCAGAATTGCCGCTGCAGCGGCGGCAGCATGAAATGATTGCGACCATGGTTTCGATTACCAACCGGTGCCACTATTGAATCGAATCCCACGCAGAGTTTCTGCGTAGAGTGACGCGGGACGATTCTCTGATCGAAGCGTTGCGCCGCGATTATCGCACCGCGACGATCACCGAGCAGGAACGCGTAATGTGCGATTACGTCATAAAGTTAACGAAAGATGCGGTGGAATGCAGCCCCGCGGATTTGGACAAATTGCGTGCCGTCGGTTTCGACGACAAAGGAATTTTGCAAATCACTTTGATTGCTTCCTGGTTCAACTACATCAATCGCGTCGCCGATGCTCTGGGCGTTGGCCGCGCAAATCCTGCGGAGAAACCTTGAAGAAACTTTGCACAATCGCGGTTTCGGCTTTTTCCATTTTCCTTTTTCTGTTTTCGTTGGGTTTTTCTCCGGTTGCGCGCGCGCAAAGCGTCGAGGCTGGAGTCACGTTTCAGGATGTCACCGCAAAGGCCGGAATCCATTTCGTCCACAACAACGGAGCGTTTGGCAAAAAGTTCTTGCCGGAGACGGTGGGCCCGGGAGTCGCATTCATTGACTACGACAACGACGGGTGGCCGGATATTTTCCTGGTCAACGGCACGGACTGGCCGGGCCACGGGCAAAAGCACACCACGCCGAAGCTTTATCACAACAATCACGACGGCACTTTCACTGACGTCACGCACAAAGCAGGCCTCGACGTTGAAATGTACGGCATCGGCGTAGCAGTCGGCGACTACGACAACGACGGCTACGACGATCTCTTCGTCACCGCGTATGGCCAAAACCATTTGTTCCACAACAACGGCAATGGCACTTTCACTGACGTGACGCAGAAAGCTGGTCTCGGCGGCGTGAAGGAATTCAGCACCAGCGCTGCTTGGGTTGACTACGACAAAGACGGCAAACTCGATCTCGTCGTTGGGAATTACGTGCAGTGGACGCCGGAAACGGATCTTTATTGCACCATGGACGGCAAAAGCAAATCGTATTGCACGCCGGAATCGTACAAAGGGACTTCGGTGCGGCTGTGGCACAACAACGGAAATGGAACTTTCTCTGATGTGACGCAGAAAGCCGGACTCGGCGAACCGACTTCCAAAACACTTGGAGTCGCCGTGCTCGACTACGACAACGATGGCTGGCCGGATCTGCTTTTTTCCAACGACACGCAACCCAACAAGCTGTATCACAACAATGCCAACGGAACGTTTACTGAAAAAGCCATTATAGCGGGGGTAGCGTTCAGCGAAGACGGCGTAGCGCGCGCGGGAATGGGCGTGGACACTGCCGACTACGACCGCAGTGGAAATACCAGTTTGCTGATCAGCAATTTTTCCAACCAGATGCTTTCGCTATATCACAACGAGGGCAAAGGATTATTTGTGGATGAAGCGCCGCGCAGCGAAGTGGGCCGCGCTTCCCTGCTTACGCTTGGGTTCGGATGTTTCTTTTTCGATTATGACCTGGATGGCTGGCCGGATATTTTGGTGGCGAACGGGCATATCGATCCAGACATTCAAAAAGTGCAAGTGAATGTGAAGTTCGCGGAGCCGCCACATCTTTTCCGGAACTTGGGAAGAGGAAAATTTGCGGAGGTTACAAAATCTGCGGGACCGGAATTTGCCGCTGCGCGCGTGGGGCGTTCGGCCGCGTACGCTGACGTTTTTAATGATGGGCGGCTGGATGTGCTTCTTTCCACGAATGGCGGCGCGGTGCATCTTTTTCGAAATGTTGCCGCGGGCACGTCGAAAGAAAAACCAAATCACAGCGTGCGATTCAAATTGATTGGAACGAAATCGAATCGCGACGGAATTGGCGCTGTGGTGCGAGTGACTTCCTCGGACGGAACGCAAACGCAAATGTTGAAGAGCGGATCGAGCTACCTGGCAGCGAATGAATTGGTGCTGACGTTTGGCCTTGGGCAATTGACGAAGGCCGACGCGGTGGAGATTCACTGGCCTAGCGGTCAAGTGGATCGACTGTCGAACGTGAACGCCTGGCAGACGGTCGTCGTCACGGAGGGCAAGGGCGTGATGGGCTCGAGAGCGTTTGGAAGTAAGTGATCGGCATCCAGAGACCAGCTCCAATCCGCGCACTCTCTTCGTTCACTCTTTTCACTCTTGAAGAACTACGAGACAGAGATTCGGATTGGAATTTGCAGAGATCAGGTTTTCAAACAACGGGAGAGCCTGTCCAGCAGACTTTAGTCGGGGACGATAGCGTCCGTTCCTCCTCGTACTGCAAAGCGCGAGCATCTCACACATTACTTATGTTATAAAGTGAAATATGTTAGCTAGAAAGGTACGATTCGAACGCAAGCGGCAAGAAGAAGAGCGCACCGGCGAAATGCCGAAAAAAACCTAAGAGGGATTCCTCGCTCCGCCTGCCTGAGGCAGGCAGGCTTGCAATGATGGGATTGCGGGGATCAGACTGCCGGCGAGTGGGAATGTGGGTGTGGTATGGTGCGGAGGGATGGTGGCGGGAATGTCGCTCAAGACGAAATACGATGCTTCGGCGAGTTTTCTTGCGGGGCGGGGAGTTTCGCGGCGGCTGATGTTTGGACGGGGAGCGCTGTTTGTGCTGCTGCCAATTGCGCTGGGGTGTGTGCTGGCGATTATTTACAACGGCAGCGTGTTGCTGTTTAACGTTGCGCGGGATTTCACCCACGGCCCGGTATCGCGTTTCAAGGACGTGACGAATGATTTACTCATGATTGGATTCAGCGTGTTCGGAATGTTTTGCGAGATCGCGGGATTAAATTTTTTTCGGATGATGGAGAAGAAGTTCGATTTCACTACTTTGTTGGCGGTTATGGTGGGATTGTTTAACGTGCTGTTTATCTTGATGTTTGGGACACTGGGGCTTGTGGGAGCGGTAGATTTGATTTGGCCGGGTGCGCGGATTGGATCGTAGGAGGCTGGGAGACTGGAAGCGCGAGCGTTACGCCGTTACTAAACCCAAAATTCAAGAGAAATCCGCAGCCTTGGAACGCAAAAGGTGCGGCACCCGGCCGGATTCCCCAAATTGTGAAAGAGCTAGAGAGCGTCCTGCAGGTTTCAGTCGGAAGGAACGATTCGATTCTCTCAGGAGAACCTTCGCGTCCGAGCTATCCGTTCCGGCTCGTGAAGCAGAAACCAGCGTGTCATTAACAGCTGGGAAGACTTAGTACGGTCCGAACTGGATCGAGTGAGTAGGATGCGGAAAAATGCTCCGCATCGAAAAACTGCGAACGGCGAAATGACAAAATTCACATGGCTAACGTAGTGTGAGACGCCGGAAGAATATATTTGGTTACACGTTCGTTCTAAATAAATCGAAATTCTTATTAGTTTTTTAACATGGCGATTTTTTGTTTCTACCGATTCCAGTAGCGATTGGAAGCTTATTTTCCGCGAATTCATAACTACGACAAACAGCAGACAAACCTTTGACATTTGCGGCGAGTAATATATTTCACGTCTGGAAGTTTACTTGTCGGCGAATCAATTGAAAATGAACAAGATAAAATTCTCAGACGGCAACTTTGGCTGCCGAATGCGATTTTGGCCGCTGGCTTGCATGGATAGCTGTGGCACGTTGGGGTGACGCGCGGCGAAATAAACTCTGGCTAAATCAAAAACAAAAAAGGCTCTCGGGTCCAAAGGAGAAGTGCCAAATGAAGTGTTTCCTCGGGTTGAAAAAACCTGGGCTGGCTGTGGTGTGCCTGGCGCTATTGACAGTGCTTGGAGCATTTTCAGCATCGGCTCAGACCAGTAACGGAACGATTGTTGGAACAGTCTTAGACAAATCAGGTTCAGCCGTTTCGAAAGCGAAGGTCACGGGAAGCAGCGGCGAGCTTGGAGTCGTGCGCGAGTTTACGACCGACTCGACGGGGTCGTACCGGCTGGAGAATTTGCCGCCGGGCAGCTATGCAGTGACAGTGGAGGCGGACGGCTTCTCCAAATTTCAGGTGTCGAAGGTCCAAGTGAAGGGTTCGCTGGAAGTCACAGTGAACGCCAGCCTGGAAATCGGCAGTTTGGCGAACACCATAACCGTGGAAGCGGGGGCGGGACAGGAATTACATACAGAAACAGCAGAACTGGGCGCGGAGATTTCGAATGCAGAAATTACCAGCCTTCCAATCAGCAGCTTGAATCCGGTGGCGCTGGTACTGACTCAGGCCGGCGTGCAGGATGGAAATGGATTTTCGTTCAGCAATGGCGTGGGCTTTTCTGTGAATGGAACGAGGCCCCGGGCTAACAATTTTCTGGTCGACGGACAGGATAACAATGACAATTCGATCAACGGACAGGCCTTTCAGACAACCAACCTGGGCGCAATCCAGGAAGTGACGGTTTTGACGAACTCCTACAGCGCAGAGTACGGCAGAGGAGGAGGTTCGGTCACCAACGAGATCACAAAGGGCGGAACGAATAAATTTCACGGGGACGCGTGGGAGTTGAACCGTAACAATTCGTTTGCAGCGATTTCGCCGCAAGCCGCTCTCGGCGGACAGACGGTGATTCCGCGCGACAACGAAAACACCTTTGGATTCGATTTTGGCGGGCCGGTGAAGCACGACAAGCTGTTCTTCTTCGGCAGCGCGCAGTGGGACCGCGACTACTCAACCTCCGCAGCGACCGCCTTGCCGATCACCATCCCTACGGCGGCCGGAATCGCGACGCTACAGGGACTGCTGCCGAATCCAAATGTTCAGTTGCTGCTGGATTCTCTCGGCGGACTTGTGGCCCCGGTTTCAAATGGAAAACCAATTCCTTTGGGCCCTAACAGTAGCGGCGTGGATCGCGGATCGGTCGATGTCGGCGATTTCATTCGTAGCCAGGGCGACGTGATCAGCCTAACCCGCGAATACGAAATCCGCGTGGATTACAATCCGACGCAGTCAGACAGCCTGCGCGCGAGCTACCGAAGGACCGACTCGTCTCTGGCGCCTGACTTCTTCAATTTTCCGACGAACCTTGTGCCTTTTGACACGCAGCAGGGAGGCCCCGCGCAGGCATTCACGGGGCAATGGAACCACACTTTTTCCCCGCGAGTATTGAACGAACTGCGTTTCTCTTATTCGAACATCAGTTTCACCTTCGGACCTACGGCGGCCAGTTTGGCCGGACCGCTGGCGAACACACCTGGAATCACCTTTGAGGACTCTCCGTTGCCGAACCTCGGCATTCCGACGGGAATTCCGCAGTTTCGGGGCCACAAGTCCTATCAATTTCAGGACGCGGTGAATGTCAGCGTGGGGCGCCATTCGTTCAAGTTTGGAGCCGATGTGGACTATCTACAGGTGGATGACGGCGTTCCGTTCAACTCGCGTGGGACCATTACTTTCTTCAACAGCAAGGCCAACAGTGCCGCGGGAACCCCGGCATTTACCGACCTGGGCAACTTCATCGACAACTTTACCGGCCCAACCGGCACAGTTGCGATCAATTTTGGCAATCCCGAAGTGCAGCCTTTCGTCGGAGTTTATGCTCCGTATGTTCAGGACACGTGGCATGTGAGTTCAAACTTCACGGTGAATCTGGGTCTCAGATATGAATATTGGGGAACAGTGGGCAACATTCTGCCGTTTCCAACACTAAACACGCAGCAATTTGGCCGCGATCTAAACGGGGCAGTATTTCCAAACTACCTCTCGACAAAACAGCAAGGCGACAAGAACAACTTTGCGCCGCGTATTGGCCTGGCATACACACCCAAATTCTGGAACCGAATCTTTGGAAATGGCAAGACTGTGTTCCGCGCCGGATATGGGATCTTCTACGACGGCATCTTCACAAACATTCTTGATAACAGCGCAAGCTCGGTGCCAAACGTAACGGGCGGCACATTTGTTGCGACCTCGGCGAATTCTGGCGCAAGAGGCCTTCCTGATGCTACCGGCCTGCTTGCGTCGCTTACTCCAGTACCGACACCGACGGCGACATTGGACACCATGGCCACCCATATTTTGAATCCGCTCACGCATCAGTGGAACCTGAACATCGAGCGGGAACTTCCGGGCGGCTTTGTGCTAACGACGGCATACGTGGGAACGCGAGGCGAACATCTTTTCGCCAATCAGTCATATAACTTTGTCGACGGAAATACACGGGCTAGCGACTGAATCCCGCGTTTGGCGAAGCCGTCGTCCGTGATAACGCTGGAGACTCGTTCTATCACTCCGGTCAGGTCACATTGGATCGCAAGTTCAAGCAAGGCTTGCTGTTCCGTGCGGCCTACACCTATTCGAAACTAATTGACGACGCATCCGAAGTCTTTACCACCACCGGCCTCAGCTCGTTTTCGCAGAACCTGCTCGATCAGAAGGCCGATTACGGATTGTCCGCGTACGACAGGCGGCACCGGCTGGTGATGACCTACATTTGGGATGTGCCGTACATCCACGGCGGAGACCATTTGGCGACGAAGGTCCTGAGCCAGGTGACTCGCGGCTGGCAGTGGGCGGGGACTGCAACCTTCCAGACCGGCGCACCGGAAACCATCAGCGACGGATTTGACGTCAATGGCGATGGGCACGCGCAGGACCGGCCAAATCTGGGCAATCCAAGCGCGCCATTCACGTCCGTTGGAATCGATGGCACGCAGCTCGGACTGACGACAACGCCAGGAACGTTCTTTACTGTCACGCAAGGATGCCTGGCTAAACCGTCCACCTGCGTGGAGCAACCCGCATCCAATTTTCGCTACCTGATTCAGGCGAGCGGATTTGGAAATGTGGGACGCAACACGTTCATTGGACCCGGACAGGTCTTCTATGACACCAGCGTGCAGCGTTCGTTCCGGTTTTTCGGAACGGCAGTCGCTGACGTTCCGCACTGAGTTCTTCAATGCGTTCAATCATCCAAACCTGTTTACCGACGGTGGCGTCAACAGCTTCAACCTGTTGAATTCGAACTTCGGGAACATCGCTTCAACCATCAATGGAAACCGCCAGATCAAGTTCTGGCTGAAGTACTCGTTCTAAGCCAGCAGCTGGGGTAAAAACTGCAGGAGGCGGGAGGCGCAGTCTGCGCCTCCCGTTTTTTTGGCATGCGAAGAAAGACTCGGAGTGGCGGCGGTCTTCGATTTGGTCGAGCAACGATCAGGGCGAATACGGGCACGACATGTCGTGCCTGTACGAGAAAAGGGAAAGAGCAAAAACACAGAGAAGAGAAGCGACCTGAAGGTCGGCCGCTACAAAAGCGCAAGGAAAGAGCCCGGATCTAGCTACAGGCTACCGCCCCACAGGCGACTGGGCTAGAGGCGACTCGGCTACAGGCGGCAGATGAGGAGTTCGCGTTCGTAGACCATTTCCTTTGGGAGATGGTCGTGGAGTTCGATGAAGAGCTCTTCGTGTTCGATGACTTCGCGGCGCCAGGCCTTGCCGTCGAATTCTTGCAGGGCTTCGAATTTCTTGCGGGGAAAATCGAGGCCTCTCCATTCCATGTCTTCGTAATCGGGCATCCAGCCGATGGGGGTTTCGCGGCCTTGGGCGCGAACCCGGGCGCGGTCCACGATCCATTTCAGGACGCGCATATTTTCGCTGTAGCCGGGCCAGATAAATTTTCCCTCGGCGTCTTTGCGGAACCAGTTCACGTGAAAGATGCGCGGGGTGACGGTAAGCGAGCGCTGCATCTTGATCCAGTGGCGAAAATAATCGCCCATGTGATAGCCGCAGAACGGGAGCATGGCCATGGGATCGCGACGAACTTTGCCGACGGTGCCGGCAGCGGCGGCGGTCATTTCCGAGCCCATGGTCGCGCCGATGTATACGCCCGAGCTCCAGTTGAAGGCCTGATAGACGAGCGGCATGGTGGTGGCGCGGCGTCCGCCGAAGATGAACGCGTGCAGGGGCACGCCGTTGGGATCTTCCCAAGCTGGATCGATGGTGGGACATTGCGAAGCCGGCGCGGTGAAGCGTGCGTTGGGATGCGCAGCTTTCGCGCCGGTCTGCTTGGCGATTTCGGGAGTCCAGCGATTGCCCTGCCAGTCGATGACATTCGGCGGGAGGCGTGTCCGGTCATGCCTTCCCACCAGACGCCGCCATCGGGAGTGAGCGCAGTGTTGGTGAAGATGGTGTTTCTCGAAAGCGTGGCCATGGCGTTGGGATTGGTTTTGGCGGAGGTGCCGGGAGCCACGCCGAAAAATCCGGATTCCGGATTGATGGCGCGGAGGGCGCCATTTTCGTCGGGGCGAATCCAGGCGATGTCGTCGCCAACGGTCCAGACTTTCCAGCCTTCGAAGCCCTTTGGAGGAATGAGCATGGCGAAATTGGTTTTTCCGCAGGCGCTGGGGAAGGCGGCGGCAACGTAAGTTTTTTCGCCCTTGGGATCTTCCACGCCGAGGATGAGCATGTGCTCGGCCATCCAGCCTTCGTCGCGCGCGATGTTGGAAGCGATGCGCAACGCGAAACATTTTTTGCCGAGCAGCGCGTTGCCGCCGTAGCCGGAGCCGTAGGACCAGATTTCACGCGATTCGGGAAAGTGGACGATGTACTTTTCCTTGTTACAGGGCCAGGGGACGTCTTTTTGGCCGGGGGCAAGCGGGGCGCCGACGGAGTGCATACAGGGCACGACGCGAGCGCCTTTGTCGATTTCATCGAAAACACGCTGGCCGATGCGGGCCATGATGCGCATATTGACGACGACGTACGGCGAATCGGTAAGTTGAACGCCGATTTTGGCCATGGGCGAGCCGATGGGGCCCATGCTGAAGGGGAGCACGTACATGGTGCGGCCCTGCATAGCACCGTTGAACAGCCCCTTGAGTTTGCGCCGCATGTCGTAGGGATTTTCCCAATTGTTGGTGGGGCCGGCTGTGTCTTTGGAGTAGGAGCAGATGAAAGTGCGATCCTCGACGCGGGCGACATCGTTGGGCATCGGAACGGGCGTAGAAGCAACCGGGCCAGAGCTTTTCATTGAGCTTGATGAGAGTGCCACCGGCCACCATTTCCTGGCAGAGCTGGTCGTTTTCTTCCTGCGAGCCGTCAACCCAATGGATGCGGGCGGGACGGGTGAGTTCGGCCATTTTTTCCACCCAGCGAAGGAGGTGGTCGTTCTTGCTTAGAGGAGATGCGAGATTGCGGGAACTAATAGTCGGAGAACTCATACCAGGCGCTTCCCTCCCAGGGATTCCGCCAGCAACGGCGTGATACAGCGGATGCGAAGTGCTGTCAGGGCTAGCGAAATGGCGCTAGCGAGATGGTAGCGATACCGGGATTCGAACCCTGATTTTTGCCTTGATAGGGATTCGAAATCTTTTAGTATCGCATTAAAAACACAGCACTTAACAAGTCATCTGCATTGAACTTCTCGACAAATTGCATTGTTCGTAGCACAGTATTTCCACGGTCGTGAGAGGGCCGTGAAATGAACACTGCGAAAATCCAAGAAGTGAACGCAAGACTGAAACGCGGCGAAGGTTGGATTGGTTACCGCACATCGAAGGGTTCGAACGGCGAAAAGCTTCCATCGAAGTTCCTCTACTTCGCCTTCTACCAGGGCTCGCAGCAAAAGTTTGTCAATTCCAAAACCAACGATCCGGAAGAGGCGTACCGCCAACTACTCGATGCTCGGCGAGCGACTAGTGAAGGCGTGCGGCTTCTGCCGTCCGAGGTTTCGCGCATTCGCTACGAAGACCTGAGAACTATTTTATTGGATTGTTACCGCGAACACAAACCGCGCTCGATCATCAAGCGCTACACGGGAGAAACCGACAGCGGGGAAACAAGCTCACTGAGGAAGTCTTTGCGGGTGCCGACAAGCTGGATAAGTTCTTTAAACGAATGCCGATCACTGAAATCACGGCGCTCAAAATCAAAGACTATGTAAAGTGGCGTCGGAAGGAAGGCGATGCCGATCCCACGATTCGCCGGCAACTCGGTAATCTGAGATCGGCCTTTACTCAGGCCAAGGCACTCGATCTGATAACAGATAGCCACATCCCGCCGTTCGTGCTGCCAGCCGACTCAAGACCTCGAAAAGGATTTCTCGATCTTCCGGAATTCAATACTCTTCGCGACGCTATGCCCGAAAAATTGCGACCCACGCTTACGTTCCTGTACTTCAGCGGATGTCGATCAGGAGCCGCAAAGAAAATCACATGGACGATGATCGATAAAGATTGCAGCGAAATCACACTTCCGCGCGAGATCATAAAGAATGATGAGCCCCTGACGATACCGCTCGCGGGTCCCCTGGAAGAAATTGCGACCACTCTTCGCCAGTCGCGCAAATCTCTCCCGAAACCAACTGATCGTATTTTCGATTTTAGGAACTTCCGAAATATCTGGAATGCCAGCTGCGGCAAACTCGGCCTGGGAAGGTACGGTCCTAAAACGAGAGCATATATTGGTCTAACGCCCCACGACTTTCGCCGCAGCGCGGCCCGTAATCTCATCAAAGCGGGTGTGGATCGCCGCGTGGCTATGAAAATTACGGGTCACAAAACAGAGCACATCTTCGAGCGCTACAACATCAAGACGACAGGCGACGTACGGGAAGCTTTGATTAAAGTCGGCAAGTATAAGCCCGCGACCATCGCGTCGATTAGATAGTGAATTTTGGCAATTCAGTACAGCACTGCGTTCTCACCTTTTTCAGCGATTAGCTTGTGGAACTGCGCCACAATCTTGTCCCGTCGCGCCATCACCGCTTTCACTTCATCCTTGCTGAGATAGCGGTTGGTTTTTTCTGTAACCGCGCTTGCGTCCAGGGCCTTCAGTTTCTCCAACAATTGCCGGTCGCACCGTACCAGGTCTTTGGAGTTTTTCACATCCGTGTTGAGGCGAAATGCGCGACTGAAATCAGCCCTCCAAATCTGCCAATTCTCACCGATTAGCACGTTGGTCAGGTTGGGATCGTTATCGGAAACCAATTGATCGAACACCCGAATCTTGTACATCTGATTGTTCCAGGCATCCGGATCCGGCGGCGTTAATTTTTGCTTGTAGCGTTCCGCCTCATCCATCTTCACCGGCAACCACCAACTGAGCGAGCCTGTTTTGCCTTCCCATTTGCGTTCGACGTATACCGGCAGCATGTCGTCCATGCCAAGCAACTCGGCCAGCCCATAAGCTGCGATGTTGTACTTATAGGAGTCTACGAAGTTCAGCTCGGTGCCGCCGCTGGCAAGTTGCTTCGAAAATTTGTGTTCGTCGAGATTTTGGAAAGAGGCGTCATGGGTAATGGTGCCGTCGGAAAGCGTAAGCCGCTTGGTGCCCGTGACACCTTTCTTGGCGTCCTGACTCTTCACCACCTTGGCGTTCATAAGGAACTGCTTAATCTGCTCCTTGGTCGGTGTTGGTTCGTCTGCGGCAACCGCGAAGAGCTGCCAAGTCAGACACAGCACTGCAGCAAGAATCAACACGCGCCAGCGCACAGCAAATGGGTTCATTGGGAGAAATCCCTCCGCTAAGTTGCTGGAACTTTACTCCTTTACGCCGAAATGAACAACCCTATGTGTGGAGTCGAGGTGTGGCGCCATAACAATGTTCAGAGAACTTGGCGTGACGGTAAGGCACAGACACTCTACCTGTCTGCCTGTTGCGCTGATTGCTGAAACTTCTGAAGCAAGATAAACTTGATTCACGTCGGCGATATCGTCTAAGGGTTAGGACAACGGCCTCTCACGTCGTAAATCGGGGTTCGAATCCCCGTATCGCTACCAAATTAAGGCAACTCTCTTCAAACACTCACGCTTGATACGTTTGTGTTCTTCCTGCTCTGCACGAGTCATCCACCTAGCATTCCCAGGATGGTAGTCGCCTATCTAGGCGGGCCATAAAATGCAGCACCTGGGCCAAGATCAGTTGCGGCTTTGCTATGCGGAGTTTCGAAAGCACTGCATCCAGAGGCACGATATTCAAACGGGACCCGACACCGCATGTTCATTTGGATTTGGAGAACTGGTTGCTGACGCTCGTCAAGAGTTGAGGAAGCCTGTCGAATTTATGACCTACACCGTCATCTCTGCGCAGGCGTTTGAGTTTCACAACCGCAACTATCTGTCCAGCGCGTTGTCGTGTGATGAATGATTTTCTGCCAATTCTTCTCTGCGACTTCGCCAACGTCCCCGAGATCAAAAAATCCGTCCGCGAATTTTTTTACGCCGCCCTCCGCTTAAGTTCTTCGTACCAGCCCGGCCTCACGAGCACTGTGGCATGCGAGCAAGCAAGAGCGTGTTGCTGCAGCGGCGGTGCGCCACTCACACCTTACCGTCCGCGCAGCTTGG
Source organism: uncultured Acidobacteriota bacterium (assembly GCA_963731155.1). Lineage (GTDB taxonomy): Bacteria > Acidobacteriota > Terriglobia > Acidiferrales > UBA7541 > Acidiferrum. Next base: position 161,447 of record CAVSVB010000014.1, on the reverse strand, counting down.
CGGAAACGATAGGTAAACACGCGACGCCGCGGGGTTCGCCGTCCAACCTTTCTTTGAGGATTAGCATTCTAAGTGTTATAAGAGGCGCTATCGTCCAGCAGTTGCTTGCTCCTAGCGTACCAGCGGATTTCCTCCTCAGGAAGCCACGTCATTAACAAGTTAGTTCTCCTCCCTGGTGCCTCCCAGCAGCAACGTGGCGTGGAGGGGCGCAACCCAGCAGGCCCATACAAGGCCTGTTCGGCTCCGATGAGTCGAGCGGGTGAGGGATGCACGGCTACAGTACAGACTCTGACGAACGGAGAGTTGTTCCTCTCTTGCTAGCGTTCTTCGCGATTTCTTTGGCGTGGCTGTCGTCTAAACTTCTCGTGGTGATTCACCTCGCGGTGCCTTGGTGGGTGGATGCTCCTTCCCTTATGGCTTTCTACGGCGTGCTCTATACCCTTTTCGATAGGTACCTCTGGCGGAACAGCCTCGTGTCCAAATTGGGGCTAGTTAGAATCCCGAATCTCGCTGGACGCTGGCGTGGTTATCTCATCTCCTCTTTTGACGGCCACGCGAAACGCCACAACCTAATGATCAATATCTTCCAGAGTTGGACGCAAATCACGGTATTCCTCACGACTGCCACATCAATGTCACGCAGTTCCGCGGCGATGATTCAAGTCGAGGACCCGGAAGGCGTCGCGTTAATCTACCAGTATCAGAATCAGCCACTGGCAGACGCGATCAGAACGATGCACATGCACTACGGCACTGCGATGTTGAGAGTCTCTAACGACGGCTGCCTGGTCGGAGATTATTATGCGGGGCGTGATCGGCGCACCTTCGGTCGGATTTCTTGCCGTAGGCTGTTGGGCAGCCCGAAGCCGGAGCCAGAATCCGTCTTTACCGTGAACTGAAAACTCTCGGAGTCGGGGATAAGCTCCCCAAGCGAGCGCGTCAGATCGACGCGCATTGTCAGGCCCCTTTGATTGGACCACAAAACTTGCCGATCTCCGTGCGACTCGCAGCGGAAAGGGGGAAACAGGGCGTAGTAAATTGAAAGAACTTCGGGCAAATCGTCGTTACAAATTAGCCCTTCAGATCGAAATCTGGCTCGACGAGTCCAAGGACTTCCAGCCAATCTTTGGAAGGACATGCGATATTTCGACACACGGCTTTTACTTCAGGATCGGCCGGGGGCTGATTGTAGGGATGAAAATCGGATTTTCGATCATGCCTCCCTGGGAAGAAGCCACCCACGCATTTATCAGCGGGTGGGCTAGGGTGGTGCGCGTCGAAGAAGTTTCGGATAGTAGTGTCGATCAGGTGGGCGTCGGCGCGGTGATCGAAGCATACAAGTTCGGCCAAGCGGAATCGTCGGCGTGTTAAACGAATCTGGCCCCTCCATTGAGCAGGACATGTGATCCAATCGTGGCCGGAAGTTCGCTCTATTTCCCTCCTTGCGTGGGAGGCACGCGCCAACGCCACGGAGGGAGGCTATGTAACGAGTTGCGCGGTGTGCTTTGTCGGGATTGTCAGCGACGTATTTCTTAATTACGCGAATGGGAAGGATGTTTATTTCAACGCTTAGGCAGCGGTACTCGAAGCTGGTTTTCGTACTGCTTTCATGCCGCCTCGCTTCTTGGACACTCGCCCAGCCAGTAACAGAATTAGATTCCGGTCTTCCTGATCCATCTTGGCAAGCAAGCCCACCATTTTATTCATCAACAACAGTCCGGATCGAGATGATTCCAAAGAGTCTTCCGCGCTGCGTTTTATGGACTTAGGAGGGGCAGGCGGCTTGTCACCATCAAACATCAGGTGGTATAGCGGTACTTCGAGAGCACGCGCAAATTTTTCCAGAGTCTCTACAGAAGGAACAGTGTGGCCATTTTCGACCCGAGAAACATAACAACGGAGCAAGCCTGTTCGCTTTTCGATATCGCCCTGCGATAAATCCTTCGCTTCACGAAGCGTTTTCAGACGGTCGCCGATAACCATGGCTTAGTCTCCTTGTTCTTCGAGGTTACTTCATAGGAGTTCGAGTCTCAACGGCAATAAACTGCAACGCTGCCCGACGTCACCTCGCGTCGATAATTTTGGAAAATTTCTAATCGAAACATGCACATTGTCTTTTTGCGAGAGACTAAGGCAAAACGCAGAATTGCATTGATGAGCCCTCATTTAGCCTCACGAGACCTCACCAAACCTAACATTAAGTTCAATGCAATCAGTGTAAGTCCTTTATTTGGAATGACTAGGAACGCCTTGAGAGGGCAATGTCCTAACCCTTAGACGATATCGCCAGAGCGACGAAGTGAGCAGAGCGAGGCGGCGTCTACCCGAGCCGACAAGCTCAGCAAAAGATGGTATAGCGCGTGAAAGGGGAGTTTGTCGCTGCAGTGTAATCAGCTGGCAATTTTGTCGATTTTATATTCGGTGTCTTCGACGTCTTTGCTAAGCGGAAGCATACTGAAGAACTTGTGACGGCAGGGAATACAGCGGAAGGCTGGAACACCGAGCATGCGCCAAAATGGAGCGGCAAAGCCATCGAGCGAGTTCGCTGGAGATGCGCTTGAGTTCAATGTTGCCGCAGATGGCGCAGTGGGCAGAGAGCAAGTGGGCGAATGGAGTGGCGCGAGAATGGAAACGTTTGGAACATTGCGAGCAACGCCATGGCACGTTGCCAAAGACACTGACGAGGTAGTCGGGAAGAGTTCGTCTGCGGGATCGGCGACATTCAGCAGAATTACAAACTGGACAAACCATTGGGATCGAACTCACCTCGACTGGAAACGGCCAGGCGTCATGCTATGGGAAATTGCCTCGCTAAGCAAGACGGAATCGATGTGTGATTGCGAAAAATATTCCGGGTGTGCGCTAAGATACTCTACAGGAGAAATCATGGCTGATTATACGGACGAGCACGCCCGGGCGGGGATTCAAGCGAAGCTGCCGAAGCTGGCTACGTGGCCGAACCAGTATCCCGGGTATGTAATTACGACACGGTATCCGGAGTATACGTCGGTGTGTCCGAAGACGGGACTGCCGGACTTTGGGACTTTGACGATCGAATATATGCCGCGAAAGTCGTGCGTCGAGCTGAAGGCGTTGAAGATGTACCTGCTGGCGTACCGGAGCCTGGGAATTTTCTATGAAAATGCGGTGAACAAGATTCTGGAAGACATCGTTGAAGCGATTCGGCCGGAATGGTGCGTGATTCGTGGGGAGTTTACTCCGCGCGGAGGGCTGAATACGACGGTGGAAGCACGGTGGCCGCGCCCGAAAAGTAACGTTCGAAAATAACACGGAAGCGGGAAAGGCGTTTCGGACCAGGGGCAATGCGCGACGCTCGTCTGGACAGGGGAAACGGCAAGAGACATAATCTTTAGCGTATCGCATTGTACATTCGTGAATGGCTGAAGCAGGTCCCCCCTGTTCTGGCCGGGCGATCCTGACCGTGGACCATTTTGTATTTAATTTCGGGTTTGTAAGTACAAACCCTGAAGTCTGTTATCTTTCAGGGTTTGGTCCCCTGAAGTTACAACCCCTGAAACCCTGGGGAGGGAAAATGAGCATTTCTCCGAACGTGCCTAGTCCGCAGGACTCGTACCATTATGAAAATACCGGAACGCCGCGCTGGATCGCGGTGCTTTTCGGTGTTTTGTTCGTGGCCTTGGCGGCGATGGGATTTTTTGGATACACGTCACAATCGCGGATGTCGCAGGAGTTAGCGAAGGCCGAGGATCAGAGCAAAATGCTATCCGCGCAATTGGCACAGGCAAATTCCAGCCTGGCGGATTTGAAGGGTCACGTTGAAGTAACGGAACAAAAAGTACACTTGACGCAATCAGAGCTGGCACAGGCGCGGAGCCGCGCTGAATCGATTCGCAAGGAGCAGGTTGCGTCGGCGCAGAAATTGAATACGCAGCTTTCGGAAGTACAAAAAGACAGCGAACAAAAGATTGGCGCCGTGGCGACGGATTTGGGAGGCGCGAAAAAAGACATTGAAACAACGCGCAACGATCTGGAAGCCACTAAAGGCAAGTTGGAACGCGCGCAGGGCGACATGGGCGTGATGAGCGGCTTAATTGCCCACAATCATGACGACCTGGAAGATCTTAAACGGAAGGGCGATCGCAATTATTACGAATTTACGGTACCGAAGACGAAGACGGCGCAACGCGTGGGGCCGGTGCAGGTCACGTTGAACAAGGTGGACCCGAAGAAGAACCGGTACACGATGACGGTGTTTGTGGATGACCGGTCAATCGAAAAGAGGGACAAGACAGCGGGCGAGCCGGTGCAATTCTATGTGAAAGGCGGACGTGGCGCGGCGCCTTACGAAATGGTGGTGTTCGACGTTGGAAAGAATCAGATCACAGGTTACCTCTCCACGCCGAAGGATGCCGGGACGGGCGGATCGGCGACGCCGACAGCAGCGCCTGCGACAAAGCCGTAGCGGCGTTTAACGGAATAGTTCACAACACATAGGAATTAAACGAGGCCCTGTTCTGCGTTCTGGAAACTGAACGTGGAACAGGGCTTCTGACGTTTCGACGGCTGACCTACGATGGGATTGTGCGGCGAAGACGCCAGCTTCAGACGGCAGATAGGGAGCGGTGTAATGAAGCGAGCTAAGTTCAATGCGTTTCTAGTTGTATTAATTCTAGCGGCTCCGCTTACGACTCTCGCGCAATCGAATCTTGATCCTGGACAGCTGCCAAAGTCCACCGCGTTGTACCTGGCGTGGCATGGAACGCCGTCGGGCGAGGCGCGAAAGGCCAATTCCCTGTGGGCAGTGTGGGACGATCCAGATTTCGCGCCAGTGCGCTCTGCGATCATCGCGGCGATGATGGGGAGTTCCGCGGATTCGACAAAACCAAAGAGTGCTTTGACGGCCGACGCGCTCTCGCAATACGCGACTTTGCTCGATAACGAATTTGTTTTCGGGTACGTCGCGAATCCGAATCCGGCAAAGGCAAACCCAGCAGTACGCGAAGCGCCGCAAACCGCGTGGAACGGGATGTTTTTTGCCTATGACCATACAGGTAAAGAGGCGACGCTGGCGAAATTGTTATTGCAAGCTCGAATGAACGAAAAGGAGCTGCCGAAAATTTCCACGGCGACAATCGCAGGAATTTCGGCGATCAAGATAGAACGCAAGAACGGCACGACGTATTGGGTGGACGATGGGAAATATACGTTCAGCGCGAGCGAGCCAACGGTATTAGAGCAGATCTCAGCATGGACAAAGCACGCGACGCCAGAGGCAGCGCGGTTGTCACAGGATAGGACGTTTCGCGAAGCTGGCGACTTGGTGAAGGGCGGAGTTGCGGAATTCTTTTTTCGTTTTGCAAGCATCCGCGACATGGATTGGGACAAAAGCGTTGGAGGATTTCGGCTGCGGCCGCTCGTGCAAAGCTTGAAGCTCGAGGCGGTGCACTCAATCGCAGGCCATCTCGCGCTGGAGGGCGCCCGAACACGGATTGAAAGCGCGATTTTGGGCGAAACCAGCGCGGGATCACTTTTTGACATTTGGGATCAAGGCACCGCGTCTCCATCATCGTGGCAATTGATCACTGCGAATACAGTGGCGTATCAGGAGTGGCGCGTGAATCTGGCGGGTATCTATGCATTGATTAAGCGCGCGATGCAATCCACAGCGAGCGCTGGCCAGGCAAGCCCCACGGATTTTCTGGAGAGGGCGTTTGCAACCCGGCTGGGTATGCCACTGCCTGCCGCAATTGGATTATTCAGCGGAGAGTTTGCGTCGCTGCAATCTAGCTCGGCGCTCGATCCGGCCAAGCGAGTTTCCGTGGTCGGAATACGGGAAAAGGCGGCCACTCTGAAACTGCTGCGTGCTGGACTGGCTGAACGAGTAGCCGGGGAACATTCGGAAGGCGATACAACATTTCTGAAAATCTCGGAAGGTGGGATGGCAAGCGCTGCAGGAACAGCGTCCTGGAAATACTATCATCTGGCCGTGACGCCTGACCTGATCGTCGCTTCGAAACGCGACGAGTCGGTGCGCGAAACGCTTGCGGCGGGCAACGGCACGAGCTCCGAGAACACATTCGCTGCCCCTGGCGTGGCAACAAGCGCGCAAACAATTTCCCAAGACAGTCGATGGCTTGGGATTTTTCGATTTTCAGAAAATTGATTGGACGACGATGAAGGAGCGGTGGATCGCGAGTTCCCGGAAAGCGCCGACATCGGGAGGGCCCCAACAACAAGCGGCGGCCGACACGTTTGCCAACGCGATGAAGGATTTGGATCCACGAGTGTTTCCGCGTCATCTGCATTTGAGCGCCAGCGCGTCGTGGAAGGATGCGCAGGGTGTGCATTTCGATGGGTGGATTGAATAGAGTTTGCGTGAGTCGATTTATGTGTGTCGAGGCCATGCTGGGTCGTTTAGAAAGAAGAGGGCCGGAACGAAAGAAAGAAGGCGGCGATAAGTCGCGGCCACACAGAGCGAGACGGTTTCGAGACTTTCGGCTAGTGATATTCCTTGAGGGTTTTGGCCATTTCGGAGAGACGTTCGTCCAGGCGGGCAAAGGCGGTTCCTGCCGGAAATGTTCCGTCACCGTTGCGATCGCCGGCCGGAACGCCGGTCAACAACTCGATTCCCTGCTCGATTCTGGCCACTGGCCACACATGAAATTTTTTGGCCGCGACGGCGTCGAGGAGATCTTCGCGCAGCATCAGGTCTTCCACATTCGCGGCGGGAATAATCACTCCCTGCGTTCCGGTCAGGCCTTTGATACGGCAGACGTCGTAAAATCCTTCGATTTTTTCGTTCACGCCACCAATCGCTTGTACGTCGCCTTGTTGATTCATGGAACCGGTGACGGCCACATCCTGGCGCAAGGGCAATCCCGATAAAGCCGAGACCAGCGCGTACACCTCGGTCGAGCTTGCGCTATCGCCGTCAACGCCAGAATAGGATTGTTCAAAGCAAATGCTGGCGGCGAGTGACAGAGGTTTATTCTGCGCGAAATGGCTGCGCAGGAATCCAGAAATGATGTGGACGCCTTTATCGTGAAAGCGTCCGCTTAGATTCGATTCGCGCTCGATATTGATCAGGCCCGTTTTGCCGAGCGCAGCAGTTGCCGTGATGCGCACGGGCTTGCCGAATGCGTAGCCACCAATTTCCAGGATGCTTAGGCCGTTGACCTGTCCGACCCGCTGTCCGGAAACGTCCACCAGAAGCGTGCCTTCTTGAATCATTTCGCGAAGGCGCGTCTCAATCAGATTGTGGCGCTCCATTTTTGAGCTGAGCGCTTTGCGCACATGCGCTGCGCGCACCACGGTTTCTTTGGCCTCGGTCGCTTCGTAATTCGCTTCGCGTGCAAGGTCGGCAATGTCCACAAAGCGCGCGGTAACTTTATTCCTGCGTCCGGCCATGCGCACGCCATATTCGAGAATGGCGGCGAATGCACCGCGATCGAACGGCCACAAAGTCTCTTTTTCAGAAAGCGCGCGCAGCCGACCCGCATATTCGGCGATGACAGTATCGTTCATAGCCATCTCTTCGTCGAACTCTACGCGCACCTTAAAGATTTTGCGGAAGTCTTCTTCGTAGTCGTACAGCAACTCATACATCTCGCGGTCACCAATCAAGATCACTTTGACGTTGATCTGAATGGGCTCCGGCTTGAGCGCGCTGCCGCCAAAGGGATAAAACATTTCGAGCGGCTGAATCTCGAGACGGTTGTGATTCAACGTGCGTTTCAGCGCGCGCCAGACACCCGGCTCGGAGATCGTCTCCATCGAATACATAATCAGGTAACCGCCGTCAGCCCTGAGCAATGAACCTCCGCGCAGATCCATGAAATCGCTGGTCCATCCGCCGCGCGCATCGTAAGCGCGTTGAATTGTGCCGAAGAGATTTGCGTAGGTGGGCGTGGTTTCAAAAATCACGGGCGATTCTCCGTCGCCGTCGTGCGCCAAAATGACGTTGACGCCATAGCTGCGAAACGGATCACGTTCCGGTCCCTGCGGCTTCGGCAAGCCGCCGCCCTCCATGCCTTCCGGATGATCTTCGGTTTCGCCTTCGCGTTCCTTAAAAGGCTCAAGATTGTCGAGCAGATGATGGCGGACTTCTTCAAGATATTCCGAGACGCTGCTGCCGGGATATTTTTCCTTGAGCTCCTCGATGACCCCGTCAACCAGAACGGAAGCGGCTTCCTGCTCGAGATAGCTGAGTTCGCTGGCGAGTTCGCGCGAAAGGGTCAGGGTCTTTCGATAAACGACGGTGAACTCCTGGCGGAACTGTTCGTATTTTCTTTCGATTTCTTCCGCAACCGGCGAATCCAGTTTGCCTTCGTGGACCATTTTTGAAATGTCCTCGATCGGCACCATCTGTCCTTCCAGTACCGGAAAAATTTCCGGCAGAGCCACCGCGCCAACCTGCATATGGCCGAGCGCAAACTGTTCGCGCGCGATTTTGCGCGTGAAATCGTCCATCAAGTCTTTTTCGCGCGCGGTGAAGCGTTCGACGATTCTTCCTTTCTGCCGCTGAAACGGCTCGCCTTCAAAGACTTGCGGAATGCGGCGGCGAAGAAAGTCGATCCCAGCCTGCATATCTTTTTTGAAAGAGTTGGCCTGGCCGCGGGGAAGCGTGAGCAAGCGAGGCCGGTCTGCGATTTTGAAATTATTGACGTAGCAGCGGTCGGGCGATTGCTTGGTGCCTGGATGCAATTCGCCGATCATGCGCGCGATGGTGCCGCCGCGGCTGGTGCCGGCAAGCCCGCATACAAAAACGTTGTAGCCGGGTGCGGTCAGCTCGACACCCATTTTCAAGGCGCGGAGAGCGCGTTCCTGACCGACGAATCCTTCGCGCAGATCAGCTTGCGCGGTGGTTTCGAAGGGCAAGCGCGAAGGCTCGCAGCGCCAGCGCAATTTTTCCACCGCCAGCGCCTCCGGTTTTTCCAGACGTTTGGTTAGTTCATTCATGTTTGGCGGTACTCTAGCACACCCCAAGGTGGGATGCCCGAGTCACTGCGCGAGTTTCTTTCTCAGGATTGCGCGGCTTCCAACTCATCGCGATGCTGCATATACACGCGGAAAACTCCCATTGCGGCGGCAACAATTGTGGGGCCGGCCACCAAGCCGAGCAGGCCGAACACTTCGATTCCGCCAAGCACGCTGATGAAAAGTAACAATTCATTCAGATGGGTGCGATTGCGCAGCAGCAAAGGGCGGACGATATTGTCGGCTACTCCAGCAACGAGGCCGCAAATTGCGGCGACGAGCAATCCACTGCCGATATGTCCGGTAAACGCCAGCCAAAGCGCGGCCGGCACCCATACCAGCGCGGAACCTACGACCGGAACCAGGGAAAAGAATCCAATGAGTACGCCCCAGAAAATTGCCGTGCCGATTCCGGCAAGAGTAAAGGCAAGTCCGCCAAGGGCGCCCTGGATGGAAGCAATCAGCAAGCCAACCGCGACGCTAGCGAAAATGAGTTCTCTCGATTCGCGCATCATGTCTTCCTGAATGGATACGTCAAACGGCAGGAAATGGCGCGCTGCCCGGGCAACGTCTTCACCGTCGCGAAACATAAAAAAGAGAGCGAACAGGAGCACGAACAGGTCCAGGAAAAACGAAAAGATATTTCTCAAGAGGCCAGCTACCTTGGCGGCCAAAAATCCTCCTACTCTTGCGGCTCCGGTCCTGGCGGTATCGGCCAAATCCACGTCCTGCAGTGAATCCGGTAAATGCCGCTTCACCCAGTCAAGGATTTGCGTGGGAACAGCTTTGTCCGGAGATTGCAGGACGACTTGCGCTTTTGCGCCGGCGTCGATCGCTTGTCTGGCAGTGTAGAAAAGCACCAACAACGCGGGGACAATCAAGAGCAGAGTAACGCCAAGAGTGCTGAGCAAAGCGGCGGAATTGGGCTTGAACCGCTTCAGTACTTTCTGGTGCAACGGGTAGAAAAAAATGGCGACGACCGCCGACCAGGCCAATGGCACCAAAAATGGCGCGGCGATTTCGTATACCAGGTAGCCGAGCAGCAACAAGGCACCGTACGAAAGAACTGTGGTTACCTGGTCACTGGTGGTTGCGTTTCTTTCCCGGACGGTCTTTGTCACCGTTATATAATCACCTTAGCTCTTACGACGCCAGGTTACGGACAGGATCGCCGCAAACTCCGCATGTCATCGAGCCCCATTCCGCTTTCACGTTATCAGTATCGCTTACTTGCTGTACTTGCTTTGGTGAACTTTGTCAACTTTGCGGACCGGCAAGTGTTTGTGCCGCTGCTGCCGCTGATTCGTGCGCACTTGGGCCTGTCGGATTCGCAACTCGGGTCGTTGCAAACGTGGCTGCTAGTTGTTCTGGCGTTTGCCAGTCTGCTTTTCGGATTTTTGGCGGACCGGTTGAGCCGACGCGCAGTGATCGCCTTTGGAGTGATCTTCTGGAGTTTGGCGACGTTTGCCAGCGGGATGGCCGGAACGTTTATATTTCTGCTGACGTCGCGCGCGCTGGTTGGGGTTGGAGAAGGGGCGTACGCGCCAGCGGCGCAGTCGATGATTTCGGGAGCGTTCCCGCAGGAACGTCGCGCGTTCGCGCAGGCAGTCTTTGCGACCGGGATGCTGCTGGGCGGAGCCTGCGGCCTGGCAGCCGGCGGCATCCTGAGCGAGCACTATACCTGGCAGCATATATTTTATTTCGCAGCACTGGCGGGCCTGCTGCCCGGAGTCGCGGTTTTGTGGATCGAAGACCCGCCACGGGGGCCGCGGACAGAAGTGGTGCCGATTTTCAGAGTGTTAAGCGTACCAGCGTTCTTGGCCATGATCGCGGCAGGAACATGCATCACATTTTCGAGCGTCTCGCTGCTGACCTGGGGCCTGGACTTTGCCAAGGATTATAAAGATTTTACGATGCGCGAGGCGGCCGTTTACCTTGCCGCGATTGCGTTGTTCTCTTCGATTTTAGGCGTACTGACGGGTGGGTATGTCGCCGACAAGTTGCAACGCCGGTTCGCTTACGGGCGATTGATCGCGATTGGGTGCGCGTTACTGCTTGCTACGCCCTTCCTACTGTTCGCGATTCTTTCCGAGGACAAATGGGCGGTATTGACCGGATTGTTTGTGTCGGGGTTTTTCTTGTCCTGGTATCACGGGCCGGTCACGGCGGTGATTCACGACATGATGCCGCGGCGGGCGCACGCGACTTCGGTAGGCATCTACATGTTTTTGACGCAGCTGATCGGTGGATTCGGCCCGCAAGTCGTGGGCAAGATTTCCGATACGCGCGATCTGCAGGTGGGGCTGGAGATCTCAGTAGGCGTGCTGGTCTGCGGTGGCCTGCTGATGCTGCTGGTGATCCACTTTATTCGGCGTGATGGGCTGCGCCATCCAGAGCTGGAAAGTTTCCATGTCGACCCGGTGCCGGAGCGTCTGCCATAACGGGCAGCGATCGCGGTCACTACTTTCCAAGAAATATTGTCTGTGGAAGCTCAGAATTTCGGGGCTACTTGATTCCGACCTGATTGATCAGGCGCGTCACGTCCTCGCCCGTGACGTCATACAACTTTCTCTCGTCTTCTTCTTCCAGGTGCTCTTTCAAATATTCAGCGGCGATGAAGCTCGCTTCCCGGTCGGTGAGGTCACGGCCGGTTTTCTCACGGAATTTTACGAAGCCGGTATGATTCAGACCGACTACCAGCGCTTCGCCGCCCACAAAAAACTTGGTGTCGATGGTGTCGCTGTGGCGCGTGGCGATGCCATTCCACATGTGCGAGAAGCGGCACTGATAGACTTTGCCGGTCAGCTTGGAAACCACTTCGAACGCGCCAACGAACTGGCTCATTGCCCCGTTGTTGGCTAGAACTGGAAAAGTTGCCACTTTTGCTCGCTTTCTTTTGTGATGCTCTTGCGAAAAATCCTCGAAGCTTTATCTGCTTACGGCAACTGCAGTTTCGGCTACGGCATAGTTCCCTATCGCCGCGGCGACGCCTGCGCCCGGAGCTACCCGCGCTCCCTGATCGACGAGGACTTTTTCCATCGCGGCAAGCAGCAGCAAAACGTTGGCCTTCTGCGCGCAATAACCCATCAGGCCGAGGCGCCAAATCTTCGCTTTCAGTGCGCCAATGCCGCCAGCAATTTCAATGTTGAACTCATCCAACAGTTGGTTACGGAACTTTACGTCGTCCACGCCCGCGGGAATCATGACCGGAGTAACCGTCACCAGCCGCTCATTTGGATTTTTTACGAGCAGTTCGAGCCCCATCGCCTCGACGCCCGCGATTAGCGCTTGCTGATTCACGCGATGCCGCGCCCAGCGATTTTCCAGGCCTTCCTCCATCGTCAGTCGCATCGCTTCGCGCAACGCATAAATCAGCGAAATGGGGGGCGTGTGATGATATAAGCGATCCTTGCCCCAGTAATTCATGGCCGTCGTTAAGTCGAAATACCAGCTCTGCACTTTTTTCTTGCGATTCTTCAAGACTTCTTCGACACGCGGGCTTACCGTGATGGGAGACATTCCCGGCGGCGCACTCAAAGCCTTCTGCGATCCGCTGAAAACGATGTCTAGTTTTTGTTTGTCCACATTCAACGGCTCGGCGGCCAGCGATGCCACCGTATCCACGACCAGCAGCGCGCCGAGTTCGTCGGCGACCTTGCGGAACGGATCGAGCTGTGTGACAACGCCCGACGAAGTTTCTCCATGCGCGAGCCCGACGATCTTAATCTTTTTGCCAGCACCCGCTTTGCGAACGTCTTCAGGATCTACCGTCGTACCGTACGGCGCTTCCACCTTGATCACCTTCGCGGGTGTGCGAATCGCAATCTCATACATTCGTTCGGAAAACCAGCCATTCACGCAAATGATGGCCTCATCGCCCTCTTCCAGCGTATTCAGCACCGACGCTTCAATTCCACCGGAGCCCGACGCGGACAGTGGCATAGTGATGCGATTCTCTGTCTGAAAGACTTGCCGCATCAGGATCTGCGTCTCATCCATGCAGGTCTTGAACCACGGATCGATGTGCCCAACCACGGGAGCGGCAAGCGCTCGATACACACGCGGATCGATCGAAGACGGCCCAGGGGTCATCATCAGCCGCATCGGAGGAGCCAGTTCGCCAATCTTCTTTTCTGCGCCGTCACTCATGGTGTGACCTCGAATTATGCGGAAATCGCTTGTACGAGTCGCCTGGCTGCGGGGCTGCCGAGCAAACTCAATTTTCCCGCACATCGCGGGTAAGCCGCAACCGCCATTTTGTCCGCCAGCCCAGTACCATCATTTCAAGTCAAGTGCTATGCGAAGAGCCAATCGTTGGCCAATTCTCCGGCAGAATCAGCACACTGGCACCGGTTTGTAGCAATTTCCATCGCTGAAAGGCTCGCCGAGGCTGACGCAAAATAGCATCCGATCTTCCCGGACAATTCCTAAGTCCGGCAAGGAGTACTCTGCGGCAGGAAGGCTTTTCACTCGCTGCTCGAAGGGAGGATCGGTTACAGAAAAATTATGTGGAATAGGGCTGGTTCTCCCGCCAGACGTATCGTTGGGTTCGGCCCCCGAGGGGGCCGAACCCAGCATGGAGAAACCAATGGCCCTGGAGTTTTCGATTTGTGAAGTTCGATGGAAGCGATGCCGGAGGGTTTCAGAGAATCCCCACGCAAGGGAGTGGCTAAAGTTTCAGGCCGAACGCGGTCTAGCCGCGAACACGATCGAAGCGTACGGGCGAGACCTGGACTGCTATCTCGGTTTTCTGGAGACCGAAAATATCCCGTTTCACTCGGTTATTCGTCCGACGATAGGAGCCTACATTCGGAGCATCACTCAGCTCGAGGTTCCGAGGGTTTCGAGAAAGGGGATGGAAACAAGAAGCACTCTCGCGAACGCCACTCTGCAACAGCACGAGAAACCCTCTGCGCCCGCTTATAGGCGGGCGGGGTCTAATCCAACGGCATCACCGGCTTCCGTGGATTCCAAGCGAGGAAGAGTGGCAGAACATTCTTCAGGTCTGTAAGCAGGAGCCGCTGCGAAATCGAGTGCTGCTGGCGATGTCCTACGATGCAGCTCTCCGCCGCGAGGAGATCTGCTCGCTTGAAGTGACCGACATCGATCCCGCACATCGCCTGCTGCGAATTCGAGCTTACCGAACTCGGGCCGAAATCGGCTGACTGGTAACAGCACCACGGGACAGGACACGCGTGGAAAGTTGCACTAATTGCGTCGGCATCGAGCTCCGCGACTATTGGCAGGTTTGGCTAACGGGACACAGACGTCGGATGGTCTTTAATCCACTGCAACATACCAACCAGCGCATTATCAATCACCTTCGTGCGAGAAGTATTCCAGCCACACTTTACATATTGCGTCGGCTCACCACTCGGGCGACTTCAGCGAATACAGCGAATGCCTGCGCAAAGCACTTGCGCTGACCATATTGGAACTGAGGGTTCTGCCAGCCGAAGAAGACTTGAGTGTACTCGCGATCCATCGGCACAATGAGTTCCGGCACCCTTCACTCGTGTCGCAAGGCAGCGATCGGGTCCATAGTCGCCGCACGGCGGGCGGGTATGAGTCCAGCTACTATCGCGACCAATGTCACACACAACAGTGCTGCGGCGAACGAGAGCGCATCAGTCGGCCCGAGCCCAAAAAGCATTGACTGCATTACCCGTGTACCCGCGAACGCGAGCGGAGTCCCGACGAAAATTCCCACTGCACTAATTAGCAAGCTCTCGCGCAGGACCATCCATAGAACCTGTGATCGCTGTGCGCCGAGGGCCATGCGGACGCCGATTTCCGAAGTGCGGCGGCCGACGCGATAGGCGAGCGTGCCGTAGAGGCCGGTAGCAACGAGCAAAACAGCGATCACGGCGAAAAAGATCGAGAGGCGGGCAAAGAGGCGGGCCTGCGAGTAAGACTCGTCGAATTGGGCGCGTTGAGTCATAGGCTTCTGCATAGGAAGATTGGGATCGAGGTCGTGCAGAACCGCGCTGACGCTGGGAATGAGAGCTTCGGGATTGCCGGGGGTGCGCAACTCGACTTGCATGTTGGAAACCGAGTTGAGTTGCGCGTAAGGGAAGTAAAGAGTGGGCTTCGTTTTTTCGTCGACACGCTTATACTTGCTGTCGCCGATGACGCCAACGATGGTGAACCTGTTTTCTGGTTTGTTTTGTTCTCCGACCGAATGGCCCAGCGCATCTCCCTTGGGAAAAAAGCGTTTCGAGAAGGTTTCGTTGACGAGAACCACTTTGGGCGCGGACCGCGTGTCAGCGTCCGTAACGTCGCGGCCGCGGAGAATGGGGATGCCGAGCGTGTGGCAAAAGTCGGAGCCGACGTCGTTCGCGCTCATGCTTTCAGAAAAAGGCTCTTGGGGCTCAACGCCATCGATGGCCCAAACGCTATTCCAACCCCAGCCGGAACCTGGGCGGTGCCCGACGAGCGTAGCGGACTCAACACCGGGCGCCCCACGCAAGCGGGCGAGCAGATTTTGATAAAAATGCTCCTTTTCCTCGTCGCTGTGCACTGAGAAGGGATCCGTGCCGAACACGAGAAGCCCGTCCACGCGAAGGCCCAAAGGCAAAGTCTGATAGTTGCGTAGAGAACGCACGAGCAGTCCCGAGCCAATCAGCAACATCAGGCACAAGGCCATCTGCGAGGCGACGACAACTTTTCCTGACCAGGAGCTCTTCTGGTCGCAATAGGCGGTGGCCTTGGAGGTCTTGAGCGTAACTCCGACGGGGACGCTGACAGCGCTACGCAGCGGGGCCAGCCCGAAGACAATGGCGCAGCCGATCGAGATTGCCAAAGTGAAGAGCAAAACGCGCGAATCAAGTACGAACGGAATTTCCACGCCTGACCAGGCAGCCAGAGACCGACTTCCTGAAATCGCAAACATCCAACCCAACGCTGCGCCACCGCCAACCAGGAGGAAGCTTTCCGTCAACATCTGGCGCAAAAGGCGACCGCGGCCAGCGCCGAGGGCCATGCGCAGAGAAAATTCGCGGGCGCGTGTGGAGTTGCGGGCGACGAGAAGCAAAGATACGTTGGCACAAGCAATCGCAAGAACGAGTCCAACCATGGCCAAGAGAATTTGGATGGGCTTTTGATAGTCGTCGCGCAGACCTTGAATTCCCTGCGTGGAACTGAAGGCCAGAATGTTTTTCTTCGCTTTTGGATCGGGAGTGCCCAGGCCGATAAGGGCGGCGCTTTGGAACGGCGGATCGAGGATGGCGAGGCCTTGAGCCTCAGTCACGTCGGGAGCGAGGCGGCCGATCAGCTGAATGCACCACCACTTCGGACTGCCGTAAAGAGTGTTCTGCGAGGGCGAGTTGTCCCATGCAGTGAGTTCGGGGCGATTCTGCAGCGGAATCCAAAAATCGGTGGAAGAGCCCGGCTCGAGGCCGTAGAAGCCCTGCGCGGTCACGCCGATCACGGTGAAGGGAACGCCTTTTACGTAAATGGTTTGACCGATGGCGGAGGGACTGCGGCCGAAGCGCGTGGTCCAGTAGGAATAGCTGAGAACGGCGATGCTGGCGTGCGCGGTCTCGTCTTCGAGCGTGAACCCGTGGCCGCGCGTGAAGGAAACGCCAAGCCCGGAAAAGAAGTTGCCGCTGACCATGTCGCCTTCCGCTTCTTCGGGATCTTCGCCGATGCGCACGGCCACTTTGTCGACGGCTAAAGGCACATAGGCCATCAAGTCAGAAAAAACGGCGTGCTCTTTGCGAAGCGCTTCAAACACCGCGTAGGAGAAGGACCTGTCGCCGTCACCGCTGCTGCCCACGCCTTCGGGCGTCGCATTGGGAAGGCGCAAGAATACGAGTTGCTGAGGGTTGGGCAAAGGAAGGTAACGAAGCAGAACGGTGTTCATGACGCTGAAGACCGCAGTGTTAGCGCCGATGCCGAGGGCGAGAGTGAGCACCGCGACGAGCGTGAAGCCGGGGACTTTTGCGCAGCATGCGGGCGGCGAAGCGCAGATCCTGCCACAACGTGTCCACAACGGATTCCCAGCCGCCAGAGCGGACGACTTCCTTCGTGACTTCGAGACTCCCTCGCTCCAAGCGCACGGCGCGAAGCGCATCCTTGCGGCTCATGCCCTGCTTCATCTTTTCTTCGGCTGCCATCTCCAGGTAGCCGCTTAGTTCTTCGTCCAACTCCTGGTTGACCTGTTCCTTTCGGAAAAGGGATCGGAGCCCGCTTGAAATATTTCGCAGCAAGGACATGACCCTTTACGACGCCTCCAAAATCCTGGCGATCGCCGCCACTTGCCTGCCCCATTCTCGTGTTTCGTTATTGAGTCTCTTTCGTCCCTGGTCTGTCAGAACGTAGTACTTCGCGCGCCTGTTGTTCTCGGTGGCTTTCCATTCGCCATCGATTAGCCCATCCCTCTCTAGTCGTTGAATGGCGAGAAATAACGAACCCGCATTGAGGCGGAAAACGCCCTTGCTCATCTGTTCGATCCGGACGGCAATCCCGTATCCATGCATGGGTTCGAGCGCCAACGTTTTCAGAATGAGCATGTCCAGAGTGCCCTGGACGAGATCACTCGGCTTATCAGGCATAAATCCCTTCCTCCTGGGTACCAAGAGGAGAATACACTTCTCCTACTGGTTGTCAAGAGGAGCGCCACGGTAGTCTCAACTTTGAGAGACAACAGTAAGGGCGATGGCCGCTCCCTCCACTACGGCCTAAGCGCGCCGCCTACGGCGTCGCAGGCCTTCGTTCCGGGAGTGGCCAGGGAAACACACAACCGTGCTCTAATGGCCGAACGTCGGCGGGCAAACCTCAGCCCGAAGCTATTCCACTTAACATATAAGTAGGACATGAAAATGTCTCCTTTTTCTGCCCCATTTTTCTGGGGCACCCAAAAGCGAGGGCTTCTGCTTCCAAAGCGAGCGGCTGCTTTATGGGAGGGAACCCAATGGTGTAAGGGCGGAACCGGGAAAGCAGAAGCCGCGAAGCTGCCGGACGCAGAAATTAGCCTGAAGCAGTGCCCAGGAAAATGAGTGGCAGAAAAAGCCCACGTACCGGACGCAGTAAGAATCGCGCGAGGGTCCAGCCAGCGGAGCAAGTAAAAGCGGAGAAAGGGCGGATGTCACTTGCTCTTTGAAGGCCCACTCGGAGCGAGCCTTTGGGCCAAACGAATGCACGATATCGTTGCGGGTGGTCAGCGATTTTCCGATCACTTGTAAGCAGCCGACTACAGGCCGAGTGGCCGAGGGCGGTCGTGATCGGCGTTATGCGGGCACGAAAACCCGATCGCTCTAGTTGTTGATCCAGCCGAGAATGCTGAGTGTTGCGTTCGGTTCCGGAGATGTTGGAGGTTTTGGTGGAGGGACAGCGAACAATTCTTTGTCCTCTCCCAAGGCAAGGTCCTTGACCCACAAGTGGAGCTCCGTGCGGTAATTCGGAGTGAGCCGATCTTCGACATAGGCCAGGTATATTCCTGAAGGCGACGGAACCACGCGGCCGATGGCGAACTTAAGAGGAAATTGCTTCTGAGCCTCTGGATCGGAATTGGAGACGACGAGATAAGGGTGAAGCTCCGAGAACGGCCCGCCTTTCTTAACAGCGTGGTCCAGGAAGAGGTCTCTCCCGTCCGGCAATTGGCCGAGGAAATGGCGCTCAATGTATTTCGGATGAATGTACCCCTCCAACTGCAGAGCGCCGGTTTGTGGCGAGACGCCGAGATCGGCGCCATCTTCGGAAAGGAAGTAAGTTCCGGGCTTGTTTGCGGGTGTGGAATCCTCATCCTCCTCGCCGGCCAGGCCAAGCTCGATGTACAGGCGCTTTCCATCCGCAAGCCACCCATACGATATGGGATTGCAAGCGGGACAGTGAGTTTGCATCAATTTCGCGAGGTCCCAGGTGTAGAGGAGCTTCCACTCCGGCACGGTATAAATGGAGACGACGAATTTGCCGTCACTGAAGGATTCAAACGCCGCCCTCGTGGATTGCGTGTTCAATATGGCGGGCGGCTGGTTTGGCTGGGCGTCAGCGATTTTGCGGAAGTGATTCGAGCCATCCAGGGAGATCTCGTAAATCGCCTCTTCGGAAGTGACCGTCGGAGCGGGAGTGGTGCGCCGTTCTCGCCAGATGCCGGCGATGTAAGCTTTGCCATCGCTTGCTACCGCGCCCGTGGCCATGATTTGCAGATGAGGGCCCTCATCAGAGAACAAGAGAGTGCGTTTTCCGTCGACGAGGGAAAGCGAATAGATTTCGGTTTTCCGGGTGCCGCGAAGCATGGACAAATTTTCGTCGTCCGATCGCCTGCCAGGAAAAGGAGAGACGTTCGCAAAATGAGCCTGGAAACTTGTACGGGTCTCCGAATAAGTTAAGGAATAGACGACCGCCTGAGAACGCGCTTGAGTACAGAACAAGAGGCACGAGACGGTCAGCAAAGAGGCGCTCAATTTCATGAGGTTTATTATCTAACGAGCAAAATAACACGGAGACCCGCGGAACGGACTTTGACCGCGATGTTGGGCAGCTTAACCTTAACTAGCGGCTGCCAACTGAGCTAGTCGTTTTTCAATCGCACGTCGAGGGATTCGGAGCGAATCCTGGGGGTACCCGGAAGTTAACGATAGAGCCTTCCAACTTCCGTAACGCCACTCGTCCAGAATCAAAGGATTTGCGGCGGACCGAGACTTCCCGGATCTAAGTTTCTCAGGACCTGGTCGCCAATTTCCTCGATATCCGATACTCGGGAACGGAACAGTTAGGATTAATTCTCGTACCCTTTGGTAAGCGGGCACTCCTGGCTTTCATCGCAGGGTGCATCGGCTTCCTCTGGATCGCCGCGCGAGTTGTCACATCACCCACCATTTCCGAGCACACTGCAGCCATGCAGTCCCGTGCTTCAACCGGTGCCATTCACCGTATTTCCTTTCCTCGGCTGCCTCCTAACGTCGGCGAGCAAACCTCAGCCCGAAACTAGTCCACTTAACTATCATTGTAGTGATTTGCTCCCAGACAAAAGTGAACGCGCAGCAACTTGTTTGAGCCGCGAATTTCATGGCAGAAGCGGCTAGCTGCCAGACATTGTTTAATCGTACGTCCATCAGCCGGCCTCCTTCAAAAGGGAGAAGAACTGTTCAGCGGTTTTTTTGGCAAAACCGATGGTATAGATTTCCGTGCCGGCGCCTCGTCAGCGTCAAATAGTTTTCCCTGCGTTTCCACCGAGTCGTTCTTGGCAAGAACTTCGTTGTCGGCCTGAATCCGGCCATCACCGCGAATATGGTCGACCTGCGCTCCGCGTTCCCGCAGCAGCCTTCCCACCAGCCTTCTTCCGAGCAGAGCATGGCCACTCGGTATTTCTTCATGCCGTCTTCAATCCGGCGGATGCCCGAGCCGTGCCATATCAGTCATTTTTCGCAGCGGGGTCGGTTATTCATGAACGCGGAACTAATCTACATTACCGCACGCAAAAGCAAAACGGGACCAGCCAGCGGGCCGTCCCGTTTAATCCTTCCTACTGGCTGCGGCGGCCAGCCTCGTTAGCCTCAGGCAGCCATTTCCTGTTCTTCGGCGAGCATGTGTGCGGGGACCTTGCGCAAATCCCAGACCAAGCCCATCGAACTCAGCAGCTTCAACAAGTAATACGTAATGTCAATCTCCCACCAGAAAAATCCTTGCCGTGCGGACGCCATGAAGTGGTGATGATTGTTGTGCCAGCCCTCGCCCAGGGTCAATATCGCGAGCAGCCAATTATTCTTGCTGGTGTCGTTGGTGTCGAAGCGCCGCGTGCCAAACAGGTGCGACAGCGAATTGATGGTGAACGTGTCGTGCCACAGCAAGGTTGTGCTCAAGCAGAAGCCCCACACAAACAGCGGCCATCCCCCGATCGACCACAATGCCACGCCGAGGGTGGCGGTAGGCACAACATGATATTTATTCAGCCAACGAAGCTCGGGATATCTCGCAAAATCTGCAATGTAGTTAAGACGCGTGTCCTCGTATTTGTCCGAGATGATCCAGCCTATATGCGACCACAAAAATCCAAACAGCGTCGGCGAGTGTAGATCATCTTCCTGATCCGAAAAGCGGTGATGGTGGCGATGATGCGCGGCCCACCACAGTACCCCCTTCTGGGAAGAGGTCATGGCCATGAACGCGATGAAAAACTGGAAGCCGCGGCTGGTTTTGTACGAGCGATGCGAAAAATAGCGATGATAACCGGCAGTGACGAAAAACATGCGCCCCGCAACCAGCGCCAGGCAGGTAATCACGTAAGTCCAGCGGAATTTAACGAAGAAAACTCCCAGCGAGAGCAGATGAATGGCGACAAATGGCAGCGCAAGGGGCACCGAAATTCGCGAACCGTTGGGTAAAGGGATAGAGAGGGCGCGAGACACAGATGCCATCCGGCTTTTTCCTCCGACTTGTGTGAGCAGACAGCGCTACTCAGGGCGCAAGCGCAAAATCCAGCCGGATCCTCGCTGTACGCAACGTACAATTCAGTGTACGGACGGCTATAAAGCGGGTCAAGCGTACTTTGGTACAGGGCGTTCCTGTCGAGCAAAACTTTCAACTTTGGACTGTTAACTGTAAACTCTCTCCATGGCCGAACGCCCCGTTCTCGTTGGTGTTTTCCCCGAAGTAGTAGTCCTCGGTCCCGGCGATCAAGTCACCTGGATCTGCGATGCCGGCAATCTGCGCATCGAATTCGACGTCAACCGCTGCCCGTTTGGCTCCAACGTTTTTCAAGCACCAGTCGGCATGCGCCTGCAGACCGGCCCGCCGCGCCCCGGCACCAAAGTCGGTTCTTATAAGTATCGCCTGTGGATCAACGAACAGCTGGTGGGCCGCGGCGAGGTTCTGCTGCGGGATTAGCGCCCAAGTTCTATCCGATCTCAAGTTTCAGATCGTCGAACACCGCTTCAAACCCGGGTCCGTCTGGAGCCGCACACATGACTCCTGCATTCACTTCAACTCCCGGTACGAAATACCCCTGGCGAACCGAAGTAAATTTTTTACCGTCTAACGAACACAATGTTTCGATGGAATCTTTTTTCCGGACCGCTCGCCACCAGATTGGCTCGCTCTTCGATAAATCCGGCATGGTGGACCAGTCCGAAAAATCTCGCGTGAACACCACACTCGCGTGGCGCTGGCCGTCGAAAAACTCCGTTCCGCACTTCATCCAGTTCTCCGCGTTCTGCCGCACCATCAGCCCGGCCTGATCGTATAAGGCCGCATACTCTCCTTTTATGCGCGCTTGGAAGACGAAGTCTCCGCTCACCGGCGCGTGAAAAAAATGCCCATTGTCGGTGACATAACCGTAGAACGTCTTCCGCCAGAAGTCGGTTTTGGCGCGACTTCGAACCAGCAAACTTTCTCCTGACTTTTTCCAGGACTCTGGTTCGTTCATCCATTTCATACGCGCGATCAAATCACTTTTCGTGTCCACAACCGTCGGACAAGCGGCGCGCGCTGTGGACGTGCTGATAACCGTCGCGCATGACAGCAACAAAGACTGCCGAAGAAACGTCCGTCGCTCCGTTCGCATAGCTCCGCCTTTCGCAGTTGACCAAGATACACTGCCAGGAATTAATAAGCCTTTCGATGGCCTCGCCGCAATCACTTTATCGATAGGAAATCCGCGACGCCGGTGAATCAGGCGCATCACCGCAAAGCCTGCAAAGAAATTACGTTGACAGCAGCATGGTAAAGTTGCAGTATTCCGCTTATTAAAACGATTCAATCACGCGAATCGTTTCTCTCCCCAGCCTCCGCATCGGCATCCGCCCTGGCCACAGATGCGGGCATTTCTCGGCCCACTTGACCGCAAGGGGGGAATCCTCAGATGAAATCCACGCAAGCCTTAGATAGAGCATCGCAGTGGTCGCGTCGTTTTTTAATTTTATTCAGTATTTTGGCGGCGGCCGCTTGGCCGGCTTCCTTGTTCGCTCAGACCAGTTTCATCCGCGTGCACCAGACAGGCTATATTTCCAGCGCACCGAAGCGCGCCTACCTGATGACCTCTTCCACTTCTACCGGTTCTTCGTTCAGCGTACTGAACTCGGGAGGGTCCCCGGTTTTTTCCGCTGCGCTCGGCGCAGATCAGGGTAAGTGGGGAACTTTCGCGCATGTGTACGTGCTCGATTTCGATTCCGTCTCCACGGCCGGCACCTACACAATTTCGGTAAGCGGCGCGATCGCTGCATCTTCTCCCAGCTTCCAAATTAACAGTGGCGCCAACCTGTACTCTACTCCGCTCGCCAACTCACTTTATTTTTACGAGAACGAACGCGATGGCGCGAACTTCATCGCGACGCCGCTTCGCACCGCCGCCGCCCATCTCAACGACCAGCACGGCAAAGTTTATTTCTCGCCTAGCTTCAACAAGAAAGACAATGCCGGAACCCTCACTCCCAGCGGCGCGGTCATTGACGCTTCCGGCGGCTGGTGGGACGCCGGCGACTATTTGAAGTTCGTCGAAACGCACAGCTACACCGTGGCCCTGATGCTCGAAGGCGTTCGCGACTTTCCCGGCCAGATGGGCGCAGGTTCTTCCGCTTCGAATTTCACGGCGGAAGCCAAATTCGGTCTGGATTGGCTGCAGAAGATGTGGGACGACAATTCGAAAACTCTTTACTACCAGGTAGGCATCGCATCCGGCGGCCATGCCTACGTCGGCGACCACGACATCTGGCGTCTGCCGCAGGTGGACGACAGCTATCAGAATTGTGTCGCTCCCTACGAATTCATCTGCAACCGACCGGTACTTCTGAATACAGCGGGCGGAGCTGGAGCTTCCATCAGTCCAAATCTGGCCGGTCGGTTGGCCGCAGATTTCGCAGAGTGCTATCAGGTCTTCAAGACGAGCAACCCGACCTATGCAGACCAATGCCTGCTCTCCGCCGAGCATATCTTCGATCTGGCGAATACAGCGCCCGGAACATTACTCACCGCCGGTCCGTTCGATTTTTATCCGGAGACCGAATGGAGGGACGATCTTGAGCTGGGCGCGACAGAGCTTTACTTCGCGCTGCAGGCGGGAAATCTTCCGTCTGGTCTACCGCACACCGACCCAATGTTTTACCTGACGGCGGCCGCTAACTGGGCGCATGCCTACATCACCGGACCCAACGACGCCGCAGACTCGCTGAATCTCTACGACGTCACCGGCCTGGCTCACTTCGAGCTCTATCGCGCTTTCACACTCGCGGGCAATCCCACCGGCCTCACTGTGACTCAAGCCGCTCTGCTCGCCGACTTGAAAAAGCAGCTCGATAAAGCTGTCACTCAAGGCAGCACGGATCCGTTCGGCTTTGGCTTTCCCTGGGCTGTCTACGACACCACTTCGCACGGCTTTGGCCTAGTGGTGATGGCCGCGGAATATGACAATCTCACCGGCGGCACCACATACGCTCCTTATGCCAGCCGTTGGCTGGCCAATGTTCTCGGCAGCAATGCATGGGGCACGTCGCTGGTCGTCGGCGACGGCAGCACCTTTCCGCTTTGCATGCAGCACCAAGTCACTAACCTGATTCCATCCCCTCCAAATGGTGCGCCTTTTCTGAAGGGCGCTGCCGTCGAAGGGCCGAACTCCTTTGCCGCGAAGGGTGCGCTCACCAATATGGTTGCGTGTCCGCCGAACGGCGTCGACCAGTTTGCGCAATTCAACGGCAATGGCGCTGTTTATAAAGACAACGTGCAGTCTTATTCCACGGTCGAACCTGCCATCGACCTGACCGCTACGTCGTTTCTTGCGTTTTCGTGGGTTATCGCGGGTGCCCCTTCCGGCACACCGTAAGACCAGACTCTGTGCGCCGGGTTTCAGGGTTCGTACTTACGAACCCTGAGCCAGAACTGTTATGGCGTCGTTCGAGGCGGCTGCCCTCGGTTTTCATGTCCCCAAAATTAATTTCAAGATTAGGGAGGCAATTATGCTTAAAAGAATTCTTCTAGTCTGCGCTTTTGGATTGACGATGGAGTCAGCACTTCAGGCCCAAACGCAAATGCAGATCTACGGAGTCTGGCATTGCTACACCGACGGCTGTGGTTGGCTTTCAGTGCCCAACATGACCACCTTCGACACCGACAATCACTGGCTGATTGATCGCGGGAACGGTCAACCGTCGGTGAACCTTGTCATCCTGAGTTTCGTAAATCCAGTGGACCTCATGAATCTAACCACCAACTCAACCACTACAAATGGCATACCCATCGGGATGAATACGGCGGTCGTTAATTACTTCCAGAGCAAAGGCGTGCGCGTGATGTTTTCCATCGGCGGCATCCGGTTCGTAAAAAACTGGGAGAAAGCGCTGTCCGCAAATCCCACGCAACTTGGTATCAACGCCGCCAACGCGGCCAAGCAATTCAACGTGGGCATGGAAATTGACTACGAAAAAAGCAGCAATCCGAATCTGACCGGCTTGCAGGAGTTCATCTCCGCGTACCGTTCGGTCATTCCGTATGACTCGACAGGGAACAATTTCGCCGCCCGCTTGACCATCGACCTTGGTAACGACGATCTATATCTCCAATCGCTTTCCGCGTATGCTACCGCGCATTGGCTCAGCACCAGCGCTCCGGTGCTGGATTACGCCAACGCCATGGTCGCTTCACAAAAAACCACGGTTTCGGCTCTCGAGACCGGTTGGGCGCAGCATGTTAACGGCGTCAGCGGCGTTCCTCCGCTCGCCCCCGCAAAATTGACCGGCAGTCTATGGCTGATCGCAGGACATCCGAATTGCGCGACTTTCAGCACTTCCGATCAAAAAGCCGCCGCCAATTTTGTCGAGACTATTCCGCCGAACGGCGCAGGAACCACTAACGGCATGCTCGGATTCATGTTCTGGGCTGCGGGATGCCAAGGCCAGGGTACCGGCTGCACTTTTCCTCCCACGACCTGTGAAGGCGGCATGGGTGTCGCATGCACCACGTTCAATATTCCAATTCCTATGCCCCCGCTTCGCACGCAATAGTTCGGCCGCCTTGAACGCGATAGAAATCGCAGCGTTTGACTGTCGAATGGGACTGTGAGTTCGCGTGTGTCTACGTAAATATTTCTAGGGTGATGGATGTACGACAATTTTCCCCCTGATGTGTCGAATTTCCTCCCGTGCCGTCTTTTTGGCACCTGCCGGCGTCTCTCAACTTCTTGAATCTTAAGGGTATTCCTTTTTTTCCAGGCTGCTTGGCATTGTGGTTGCACCTTTACAGCTCGAACGTAACGGACATAGGAGGCCGGTGGAATGATTACGAAAAGACACTTGTTTGTACGAAACGCAGTTGCGATCTTGGCGACGACGCCGCTATTGTGGATCGCTCCTCGCGTCAACGCCCAATCCTCCTCCCCCTCACCTCAGGAGAGCAAGGCTTCTCAAAATAGCGACATTACCCGCCAGGAACTGGCGCGCTTCGACCAATTTCTGGACAATCATCAGGATATTGATCAACAGCTTCGCCACGATCCGTCGCTGGTGAACGACAACAATTACCTGCAGGCGCATCCGGATCTGCAAACCTTCTTGCAGAACCATCCTGGCGTCCGCGAAGAGATAAAAGAAAACCCCAACTATTTCATGCGGCAGGAAAATCGCTATGAGCGCCGAGAGGACGCGCGCACACTCGCGCAGTTCGATCAATTCCTCGACAAACATCGCGAGATTTCCGAACAGCTTCGCCGTGACCCATCTCTCGCTAACAACCAGCAATTCGTCGAAAGTCATCCCGCACTGCAGTCCTTTCTTCGGGACCATACCGAAGTGCGGCAGGATCTATCGCGAAATCCAAACGGTTACATGCAACAGGTAAATCAATACGAGCAACGCGAAGATGCAAACAGCGATCTGGCGCGCAACCGTGTTGATAACCGGCAGGACAATGACGCCCGTCAGGACCGTGACCGCGATAACGACCGGCGCGATGTGGACCGTCAAGATCGCGAACGTGATTCGGACCGGCGTGACGCGGACCGTCGAGATGATGATCGGCGTGCCCAAGTGGCGCAGTTCGATCGTTTTCTTGACACTCACCGCGAAACCGCCGAACAACTTCGTCGCGATCCGTCGCTGGTAAAAAATCAACAATTCCTGCAAAACCATCCAGCGCTGCAAACGTATCTGCAGCAGCACCCGGATATCCAGCAACGACTGGATCAAAATCCGAATGCCTTCATGCGGCAGGAAAACCGCTTCGACAACAACGAAGAGGCTCGCAATCGTGACGTTAACCGCGACGACGCTCGGAGGAACTACGACCGAGACGACGCACGCGCTGGTGACAACGATCGCCGCGACAACGATAATCGGCAGGGCAACGACAATCGTCAGGATGTACGGGACCGTGATGCCGATAACCGAAACACAGATCGCGACGTTCGTAATCGCAATGACAATGATATGCGCGACCGAAGCGACAACCGTCAGGACAACGGCTACCGCACGGATAATGATGCACGCCAGGATGCGCGTAACCGCGACCACGGACAGGTAGTCAGCTTCGATCAGTTCCTTGACAAGCACCAGGAAATCGCCGAGCAGCTCCGCCGCGATCCTTCGCTGGCGAAAAACCAGCAGTTCGTAGAAAGCCACCCGGCGCTGCAGGCCTATCTGCAGGATCATCAGGCTGTGCGCCAAGAACTGAACCAGAATCCGAACGCTTTCATGCAGCAGGAGAGCCGTTACGAAAACCGCGAGAATGGCACGGGCCGCGGTGATATGAACCGCGAACACTCCAGCTTCGGACAGTTTCTGGGCACCCATTCGGGCATCTCAGAAGAACTTTCGAAGAACCCTTCGCTGGTCAAAAATCGCGAATACATGTCCAGCCATCCTGAACTCCAGGCTTATTTGAAAGCCCATCCCGACGCCCAGAGCCAGATGGCCAAGGATCCGGACAGCTTCCTCAAAGCTTCGCAGCAGTTCAGCAGCAGCACCAGGACCGGAACCACAAAGACCACGACCACGACGACGCCTAGCACAACCACAAACAATGCCACCAAGCCGCCAAAGCAGTGAACTTCAACTTGGGGAGGCCGGGACAGCCGGCCTTCCCATCTATGAGTCGAGTTGGGTCAAGAGCTTCTCAAGGGAGGCAGTATGAACATCAAGTCTTTAGCGATCATAGGTCTTGCGCTGGTTTCCGCAGTACCACTCAGCGCAGGCCCGAAGAAGAAAAAGGTCGCGTCCAGGGCGATGTTGGAAAGAATGGAATCAGTTCCGTGCGGGGCGAAACAACGAGGCTTGGCGGGTTTGGGAACGATATGGGCCTCGGCGGGAATCACCCACGTGAACTCCGACGAAAAATTGTGCCAGCAATATCTCCTACGAAGCGATGAGATGGAGTATCACGTCCGGCCGACAGACAGCAAACACCCGGTAGTATTGCCGGTCGGTCAGGAAGTGGAATACAAGATCAAGGGCGATAAAATGTTCGTGAAAGTTCCCGATGGCGACAAGAAGAGCCGGACGTATAAGGTCGTCGCCATGAATCCGACGAACCCCCCGGACGCTTCTGCTCAGTACACATCAGGACCCTCGTCGGAAAAGCCCTGACGACGAGTCATCTCGCTCCTGAACTGTAGCGGTATTTCTTTTAGCGGCGGGCTCGCCCCGCCGTTCTTTTTAATTTGGCGATCAGATTTGAGCGTGATCGCGGAGGGAAAATAAAGTTCCTATTTTGTGCTGAACGTCAAGCCTGTGCCGCTAGCCCTTTCGTCAATTGCGAGAGTGCATTCGGTTCGGGCACCTGGCCGTTTGGCGTGAGTTGATCCACTATGTGCGGAAGCACTTGCGAAAGTACCGATGCGACCTGTGTTTGGTCAAGTCCTGTCTTCGCGACGATATTCTGCAAGACGTCGCAATGCAAAACACTTTGCAGTTGCTCGGCGGAAATTGGCAGGTTTTGTCCAGTCCCAATCCAGGAAGAAATCACGCCGCCAAGTCCTTTCTGCTGAAACATCTGCTGCAGACCAGAGATTCCGCCAACTTGGGGGCTATTAATGTATTCAAGCAACATTCCCAATGCGCCTGCGTGCTGCTGCGACTGGGCGTTGGCGGTACTTCCCATCCCGGCCATTCCCATCACGTCATCCAAGAATCCCATAGCATTCCTCCTCTAGCTTTCTTACGCACATCGTAGCGGATCGAGACGCCGAGTGCGAATCCAGCAGTGGCAATCATCGCCATTCCAGGCTGGCGGCATTAGAGCCTTAAATTCACTTCTGTTTGGCAATGACCAAGCCGGAGATCTTTTTGTATGTCGCCGCTGGGATGATGTTCTTGTTTAATAGGTCGGTCTTTTTCGCGTACGGCCGCCCGTCGATGATCTTTTGTGCGTAGGCATCGCCGATACCCGGCAGTGCCTTCAGTTGTTCGAGCGAGGCGGAATTAATGTCAACGAGATCTTTCTGAGCTGCTGTCGATCCCGCCGCGGCAGACTTGCCTGCCGCTTGTGGGAGTGGCTGAGACGTCGCCAGCGAAACGCTCAGGACCGCCACTAAAACTGCAAATAGAACTGACTTTATGATTCTGCTCATCACACATTCTCCCTTTTGATCTATGTTCGCTACTTCTCTGCTGCGCGGTACCCAGCCTTCTGAGCGTCCGCTTCCGTCATGTACTTGCCCTGTTTGGTCTTTCCATACCAACGAGTTCCCGGCTTGTGATATACGCCGGAGTCGGTGTTCACCCACACCATGCCATTACTATTTGCGGGCGGCGTTTGCTGCGCAGTGCTCGCCTTTGTGGAAGCCGCGGGCGAACTTGCGGGAGCGGGCGTTGCTGCCGGCTTGCTAGCAGCAGCGGCTGGCGCGCTGCTCGCTGCTGGTGCCTGAGAAGACTTACTTGCCGGAGCCGCACTGGTGGCAGGAGCCGTTTCCGGCTTCGCGGCGGTCGAGTTGTCCGCCGAAGCTGTTGACGAAGTCGCTTTCTTGGATCTGCTCTTCTTGGTCGTAGTAGCATCCGCACCGGCCGGCGCTGTGCCGCTCGCGCCAGTCTTGCTCACCGCCGAACTGTCCGTCGCGTCAGCAGTGCTGCTCTTCTTCGAGCGAGATCTCTTCGTGGCGGCAGTGTCCGCGCTAGTAGCGCTTTTCCCGGACGACTCAGCGGTAGTCGTCTTACTCGCCGCCGAACTATCGGCTGCGTCGGCGGTCTTATTGGTCTTGGAGCCGCTCTTCTTGGTCTTTTCAGTGGAGCTGTCTGACGCCGAAGCGTCTGTGCCGGCCGCAGCCTTCTTTTTAGACTTGGAAGTTGTGGTTTTCGCCGAGTCCGCGGTCGCATCGGCGGTGCTCTGCGAGGCATCCGAAGCGGCTGCTTTCTTCTTGGTCTTCTTTTTCGTCGTAGCGCTGGTGTCGGTCTGGTCGGTCGAACCGGAGGATCCGGATTGTTGCGCCGCGCGCGCTGTCGCACTGCCGAAAATCAGCAGCGCAGCCCCGACTAGCGCTAATACCATTCCCTTGCTGGTTCTCATCTTTCTCTCTCCCTCCGCTCGCGTCCGGTTTGCGGCCAAGCACACTACTTCATATTGCGTCGTGGCTGGTTCGGGTGGCTTTCGGCATGCCGTGCGGGCGTTCCTTGCTGGAGTGCGCGCATCATCCCGAAGTAGCGGTGGGAAGTCAAGGTTAAATGGCGGCGGTCAAACGAGGAGAGTAAAAGCGACGAATTGCGCCAGTCAAGAGACAAGACGTAACTAAGCCGCAATCGCAGAGTTAATGAAGATTCACAATGTCGACATAAACCCGCGTCAGTACGTGACTTAGTCGCCCGCAGCCATCGCTCGTGGCGCTTCCATTCCTTCGGCCAGCCCACGACGCATTGGGCCCAGCGCATAGGCGGGAACTTCGCGTTCCGGGAGGACGGAAACGCTCGCCGCCTTTTGCGGAAACTCCTGGCGGCGATCCAGCTTCAGACCGGCTTCCTTCAGGAACTCGGCGGAAAAGCCCAGATCTTCAGCGCGATCGACGCCCCAGAACCAGAGCTTTTCTTCGTTGCGCTGCAGAAAGTCCAGGCCTTCTTCCAGTTTCTTCATGGCCCGGTCAAATGAGCTAGCGAGAAAATACACGCCCAGATTCCATGCGTGTCGCGGATAACGGACTTGAATCCGTACGCAGTATTTACCGCCTTGATTCCGCTCCATGCTGCAGCGGTAGTCGTTCTTTACTGTTCGAATCGTCTGGGTTCGCGAGGCCATGGCAGTCACCAATTAAATGAGATGTGTAAATCAAACCGTTAAGCAGATAAAAACAGAGGCCGACGTCTCGACTGGCTTGGAATTTCCGAAAAATCTGCCGCAAGGGGGGCCGTGCGGACATGCCAAAGGAGACAGCAATAGCCTAGCGGGCGGATTTACAGAGCGCAAGTACCCATGATGTAAACTGTAAGTCTATTATTTACAGTAATTTAGGCTAGCCTAGATCGCCGAAGCCCTTTAGTTTTTCGGGCATCAGCTTGAGTTTGCCTTCTTGCTTAAGACGCTGTTCCAGACCGGAACGGAACGCTTCATAGGCCAATCCGCGTTTGTCATTCAGGACTTGATCGGCCAAATCCTTCTTCTGTTTTTCGAAATCTGCCGGATTGGGTTCTATTTTCGACTCGACGCGATAAATCAGCCAGTTCGTGCCGATGTTTTGTGGTGCCGAAACCTCGCCGGCCTTCATGTTAAAGGCGGCGCTGAGCTGCTTTCCGCTTCCGACGCCCGCGATTGAGCCGGCTCGGGAGAAATCATCACTAGTTTTTGGGTCCAGACCCAAGGCTTTTGCGGCGGCGTCGAATTTTTCGCCGTTCTTGATTCGCTTGGCCAATTCGTCAGCCTTTTGACGAGCCAGTTCCTGAGCTTTCTCCTGTTTCAGCGAAGCGACAATTTTATCGCGAACCTCATCCAGACTCGCCTGGTGGGCCGGGATCACTTGTTTGAGCGAGAGCACCACATAACCGCGATCCGTGCGAATCGGCTGGCTGACTTCCCCTTCGCGCAGCCGGAAAATAGTGTCCTTGGCCTCAGACGAATTCCCAAGTTCGATCAGCGGGTCGGTGGCCGCAACCGCTCTGGTTTGAGCCACTTCCAGATGAAAATCCCTGGCAAGGTCAGCCAGCGGAGTCCGGTTCGATTTGCGAATTGCAGCCGCCAACAGGTCCGCAATTTTGCTGGCGTCTTCGTCCGTCTTGGTAAGCATCATGGGCGCGCGAATCGAGTCTTTCACTTCATCGAACGGCTTGGTGTGAGCAGTCTCTTTTGCCAACACTTTAATGATGTGAAATCCGTACTGCGTCTTGACCAGATCCGAAACACTTCCAGGTTGCAGAGAAAAAGCCACCTTTTCGAATTCCGGAACCGTTTGACCCTGAACGATAAAACCCAGATCGCCGCCTTTGTCCTTAGTTCCCGGATCCTCGGAGTACTTCTTAGCCAGATCCTCGAATTTGGCGCCCTTTTTGGCCTGTTTCAGAACGTCTTCCGCCTTTTTCTTGATTTCGTCGACTTCGGCGTCCGGTTTCCCGACGGTCATGAACAGGATATGCTCGACGTGAACGCGATTTGGAACTTCATACTGCTGAATATCGCGCTGGTACCTTGCTTTCAGGTCGTCGTCGGAGATCTGCACGTTTTGCCGAAGCTTGGTTAAATCCACCAAACCATATTCGGCCACGCGCTTCTCTGGAATCTGGTACTGGCTCTTGCGCTTCTCGTAGGCGGCCTTGATTTCCGCCTCGTCGGGGGTGATTCTTGCCTCGAGGTCTTCGGGTTTGATCAGCGCGTAATCGAGTTTCACTTTTTCGTTTTGATAACGGAATTGTTCCTGCAGCTCGGCCGGGCTGGCGCTGATTCCATCAGTCACTAACCTGCGAAACTTCTCCTCGAGCAAAAGTTGTTTGATCTGATCTTCAAACACCGGCACAGCCATGCCAAAGCGCTGCTGCACCTGCTGCGCATACTGATCCATGCCCACGGGATTGCCACCGTTGAACGCTGTTGGCAGGTATTGCCTTACGCGATCAGCGATTTCTTCGTTGGTGACTTTGATACCCAGGCGGTTCGCTTCATATTGAACTTCTTTGGTGTACACCAGTTGCGACAGAATCTGCTTGGCGTAGAGGCCTTCGAGGGGCTTTGGCACCTGATTGCGGCGCTCAATTTCGCTGAGTTGCTGGCGGACTTCGGCAAGCGTAACCGTCTGATCGCTGCCAATCTTGGCCACCACGTCCCCGGACTCGGCATCCGAGTTCGGTCCCTGTGGCACCAGGTACAGCAACATGCCGAGGCCGAGCACGCCAACAACCGCTCCAAGAATTATTCGGACTCCAAGCTTTCGGTTATCGAACACTCCAGGCATCCGTAGCGTCTCCCTCGACCGTGGTCAAACTTAATATTATAGACGAGCGCGCTGCGCGTTCCCAAATCAATTCGCGGAAGTTCCTCTCGGCACATGACACAAGAGGCCTGATTACACAGTGCGGCCCTGCGCTGCCGCGTTTAAATCTCTTACAAGCTCGAAGCGTCGAAAGGCTTCGGAAACAGATCCTTCATCGCAATAATTTCCACTTTGCCCTTTAGATTCGCGAGGATTACCGGAACGTCGCCACAAAATTCCCATATGAGCTGGCGGCATGCGCCGCAGGGCGGCGTGAGCGCGTCGGTGTCCGTGACCACAGCGATGGCGTCAAAGCCGCGCTCGCCTTCGCTGATCGCTTTAAAAATGGCTACGCGTTCGGCGCAAACGGTGAGGCCGTAGGTTGCGTTTTCTACATTGCAGCCGCCGAAGATTCGACCTGAAGTGGCGCGGAGGCCGGCGCCTACGCGGAAATTCGAGTATGCGGCGTGGGCGTTCTCGCGTGTGGATTTTGCCGCGGCGATCAGTGATTCAAATTCGCCGCCGCTCGATGCATGGGGTTCGTTCACAGATTCTCCTTTGCGTTGCAAGACAACCGCGGCGGCACAAAAGCCTGCCTGCGGCAAGCGGGCCGCTGCTACATAAGGCAA
The DNA here is from genome assembly GCA_963731155.1 of uncultured Acidobacteriota bacterium. Taxonomy (GTDB): domain Bacteria; phylum Acidobacteriota; class Terriglobia; order Acidiferrales; family UBA7541; genus Acidiferrum. The sequence goes on along the minus strand of CAVSVB010000014.1, from coordinate 127,562 downwards.
AACCGTCACTGTGACAGTGCCGCGGCGATTCTGGGAATTATGGCACGCAGCAGGCCGATGAACTGGTGTTTTACTTTAGCGCCAGTTTCAAAAACCTCTTCGGCCGAAAGAGTCTTGCCGGTGATGCCAGCGGCCATGTTGGTGACGCAGGAAATGCCAAGGACGCGTATGCCGGAGTGCCGCGCGGCAAGGACTTCCGGGACAGTGGACATGCCCACGAGATCCACGCCAAGCGTGCGGAAGGCGTGAATTTCCGCCGGCGTTTCGTAGTTGGGCCCTGCGAGGGCGAGATAGACGCCTTCGTGAAGACTGAGAGAAAGCTTTTCGCCCGCTTCGGCGACGAAGCGGCGAAATTCCGGATCGTAGGCGCGGGTCATGTCCGGAAAGCGCGGACCGAAACGGTCGTCATTCGGGCCGATGAGAGGATTGGCGCCTTGCAGATTGATGTGGTCGCGCAGCGCGACGAGAGCGCCCTCGGAATAGTTGAGATCAATGCCGCCAGCGGCATTGGTGACGATGAGCGCTTTGATGCCCATGCGCGCGAAGACACGAATGGGAAACGCAACCTGCTTGGCTGAGTAGCCTTCGTATAAATGGACGCGGCCTTGCATGCCGGCGACGGCTATGCCATCTACTTTTCCGAGCACGAGTTGGCCGGCGTGGCCGATGGCGGTAGAGCGCGGGAAATGGGGGATTTTGGCATAGGGAATCTTTGTTGCGGTTTCGAATTCGTCGGCGAACGCACCCAAACCTGAGCCGAGGACTAATGCAATTTTGGGGCGGAGTTCGGTTTTGGAGAGGATGAATTTGGCAGCTTTTTCGGCTTGGAGAAATTCGGCGGACGGTTTGGCGGTTTGTTTTTTTGCGGACATGAAAAAGTCGCATCCTCACGAGCGAAAAACACCGGTCTAAAGACCTGCCTCCGGCAGGCACTGAGCTGTGGTTACAACCACGCATAGCCAGTAGTGGCTGTGCTACTAAAATCAACTGCGCTCGCCTCCCCGCGCACGGGGCAGGCGAGAGACGGCCGCTACAAAACAAGAACGCACGCTACGTTAAAAGGCCGACGATGGAGGCGGACATTAAGTTTGCCATCGTGCCCGCTAGCATGGCGCGAATGCCGAACTTTGCCAGGTCATTGCGGCGATTGGGTGCCAAAGCGCCGATGCCGCCGATTTGGATTCCGATGGAGCTGAAATTTGCGAAACCGCACAGCGCGAAGGTGGCGATCATGAACGAGCGCGGATCAAGCGAACCCTTCATCGGGCCGAGTTGGCTGAACGCGACGAACTCATTGATGACCATGCGCGTGCCGAGAAGATTGCCAATTTTGGGCGCGTCGTGCCAGGGAATGCCGATGAGCCAGGCTACCGGAGCGAAGACCCAGCCGAAGATGGTCTGCAGGCTTTCCGGGAACCAGGCCATGTGCGGCCAATTGTGAATGCCGCCCATCATGGCGTTAAGCAAGGCGAGCAGCGCGATAAATGTGATTAGCATGGCACCGACATTGAGCGCGAGTTGCAGACCGTCCACAGTGCCACGCGCGATGGCGCCGAGGAGATTCGCCTCTTTTTCCATTTGCGGCATTTCGACGCGTCCGGCGGTGAGCGGTTGTTCGGTTTCAGGAACCAGCATTTTGGCCATCAGCAATGTGCCGGGAGCGGTCATGATCACCGCGGTGAGCAGGTTTTTTGCGTCGGCGCCGCCGACTTGTATGTAGCCGGCCATCATTCCACCGGAAATGTGCGCCATGCCGCTGGTCATGACTACCATCAACTCGGATTTGGTGAGCGTGGGAATAAAAGGGCGAATGGTAAGCGGCGCTTCGGTTTGTCCCATGAAAATGCTGGCGGCGACGTTGAGAGATTCGGCGCCGCTCGCGCCCATGATGCGGGTCATTAGCCAGGCGGCGGCGCGAATGATGAGTTGCATCAGACCGATGTGATAAAGCACTGCAAAAAAGGCGGCGATGAAAATAATTGTCGGCAAAACCTGAAACGCAAAAGAGAATCCCACGCGCGAGAGTTCCTTGGGAAAACCAATATCACCAAAAACGAATTCGGAGCCGGCGTAAGAAAAGCTGAGCAGTTTGTTGGCGCCGTTGCCGAGGAAGGCGAAGAGTCTGGTGCCGGTCGCAGAACGCAGGACGAAAAATCCCAGCAAGAGTTGTAGGCCCAATCCCCACAGGACCGTTTTCAGTTTGATAGCTTTGCGGTCGGTGGAAAATGCGTAGGCCCCCGCCAGAATCACCAGCATTCCGAGAATTCCGGTAAATCGTGCCATGCACGCTCCTTAACGTGACTCTCTCAAAACTTGCGCTCGTCATTCCGAGGAGCGCAGCGACGAAGAATCTCCCTTCGATCGGCGCCCCGAAGAGCAGAGAGATTCCTCGCTGCGCTCTGAATGACTGCACTCTGTCGAACTCAACTGAGACATCAGTGAAAGCAGAACCGTGAGAACTGAAACTCTATGCTCCGACGAGCCGCCGCACAAGCTTTTTGGGAGGGGCGGGCTGGTCGGAAAAGACGAAACTGTTTTCGATGAGGGCAGTGGCGTCAGCGAGTTTGGCGTCGGAGTTGTAATGGATGGTGACCAGGGTTTCATTTGCGGCGACGGGATCGGCGATGCGTTTGTGAAATTCGAGGCCGACGCCGAAATCGATGGTGTCTTCTTTCTTTTCGCGGCCACCGCCGAGCATGGCGAGAGCGATGCCGAATTGCATGCAGTTGGTGGCGAAAAGGTAGCCGTTCGAAGGGCTTTTTATTTCTTTACGATTTTTTGCCGAGGGCAGAAGCGCGTAGTTGTCCAGTACGCGTGCATCGCCGCCTTGTAAGCCAATTCCCTGCTTGAATTTTTCCAGCGCTTCGCCGGATGCGATCAGCTTTTGCGCGAGCGCGCGGCCTTCGTCGACCGACTTTGTGCGTTCGCCCAGATGAAACATCCACGCGGAAAGTTCGATGCTGAGTTCGCGCAGATCCGCGGCGCCGCGGCCGCGCAGCACTTCGATGGACTCGATCACTTCGTTCGAATGGCCTGCGAAGCGGCCCAGCGGCTGGTCCATGTCGGTGATCAGCGCGACAGCTTTTTTGCCCATGCGTCTTGCGGTCTCTACCATCAACTCCGCTAACCGAACGGAGTCTTCTTCCTTTTGCATGAAGGCGCCGGAGCCGGTTTTTACGTCCAGGACCAACGCGTCGATTCCTTCGGCCATTTTTTTGCTCATGATAGAGGCGCAGATTAGGCCGATGTTTTCGACGGTGGAAGTGACATCGCGCAGCGCGTAGATTTTTTTGTCGGCGGGCGCGATTTCCGCGGTTTGCCCGATCAACGCCATTCCACACTTGCCTAACACGTTGCGAAATTCTTGCAGCGAGAGCGCGGTGTTGAATCCGGGAATGGCTTCGAGCTTGTCGAGGGTGCCGCCAGTGTGGCCGAGGCCGCGGCCGCTGATCATCGGCACGTTCAGGCCGCCTGCGGCCACGATCGGCGCCAAAATGAGCGAAGTTTTGTCGCCGACGCCGCCGGTCGAATGTTTGTCGACTTTTTCCCCGGGTAATTCTGGAAAGGTGATGACTTCACCCGAATGAAGCATCGCTTCGGTCAAACCCGCGATTTCCGCTCCGTTCAGTCCACGGATCCACGTCGCCATCAGCCACGCCGACATCTGATAATCGGGAATTTCTCCGCGCGTGTACCCGGAAATCAAGAAATCGATCTCTTCGCGGGAGTGCTCTCCCGAATCGCGTTTTTTGCGGATGAGGTCGACGGCGCGCATGTGCGTGTGAACGAACGGGCAGCCTAACACCCGTGAATTGCAGCGTCAAACGTGCCCATCCAACAACTTCGACTAAACTCAATTGGCGTTCGGCTTTTGACGATTCATACTTCGTTTATGAGCCCGCTGATTTTGCTTGTTGTCGTCCCGGCCGATGCCGACGGATATTTTGTTCACTGCCGTTACAGGAGTGCTACAGCCAAGGGGACAGTTACGAAGAGGCCGAAGAGAACATCAAGGCCGCGATAAAAGCTCGAAGAGTTACCCTAGTCTGATCCTCGTTTGTATTTTATAAATTCCCAGAAAATTAGCGTGGTGGAGCGTCGTCGGCTTCGAAGGTGGCGAGTTGTTCTTCCCAGGCTAGCGAAGGAGTCTGTAGGAGGCGGACGCAGCGGTTCCAGCGGAGGATGGCGTCGTCGTTTCCGGCGGGGCGAATTTTTTCGGCTTCGGCGAAGCAGTGCAGGGCGCGCTCCAGCAAAGGTAAAACTGCATGGGGTAGTTGTCCGGCGCGAAGCTGGGCTTTGGCTCGGCGCTCTTGCAGAAGACCTCTGTAGTAGAGCTGCTCGTAGCGGTCGGTGAGGCGCGCGAATAATTCTTCGGCTTCCTGGCAACGATCGGAAGCGCCGCCGTTGAATTGATCGGTGATGGAGAGACCGAGGAGGCGCAGAGCTAATTGTTGATTCGGATCGACGGCGAGAATATCGCGGCAGATGGATTCGGATTCTTCCGGCTCGTTGAGGTAGCGGTAGAGTTCGACTTTGGCGAGGGCTTCGGCGATGCCTGCCTTGGAGATGGATTTTAGTTGGTAGTTCATGGCACCCCTCTCGTCTAGCGAAAATTACGCGCCGCGAATCTTGCGCACCAGCATCATTAGCGGGTCGTAATACTCATCCACGACGCGTTCCTTCAGCGGAATGATGGCGTTGTCGGTGATGTGAATTTCTTCCGGGCAAACTTCCGTGCAGCATTTTGTAATGTTGCACAAGCCGAGGCCAAGTTCGTCTTTCAGGAGTTTGGTGCGCGAGACGCCATCGAGCGGATGCATTTCCAGGCACGCGGTTCGAACGAAAAAACGCGGCCCGCCAAAGCTTTCGTGTTTTTCGTGATCGCGCAGCACGTGGCAAACGTCCTGGCAGAGAAAACATTCGATACATTTGCGGAATTCCTGCACACGATCGACATCGCGCTGGTACATTTTCCACTCAACGCCTGCTCGCGGCTGAAACGCAGGAATCTTTTTGTTGATTTTGTAATTCCATGAAACGTCAGTGGCCAAATCCTTGATTAGCGGAAATGCTTTCAACGGGGAAACAGTGATCGGCTCGTTCAGCGGCAGTGAATCCAGGCGCGTTTTGCAAGTCAATCGAGGACGGCCATTCACTTCCGCGGAACACGATCCGCATTTGCCCGCTTTGCAATTCCAGCGCACAGCGAGATCCGGCGATTGATGATTTTGTATCGAGTGCAGCGCGTCGAGGACAACCATGCCCGGCGCAACCGGCACCTGGTAGTCTACCGTCTTGCCGCCGTCCGGGCCGCCGCGAAACACGCGCAGAGTCGCTTCGTCCATGGTGCTGTCTACCAACGCCGCGTCTGGCATTACTTGTCCTCCGCCAAAATCTCTTTTAGCTCTGCGGGCATTTCGGACACTGGGCGCTGTTCCAGCGTCATTTGTCCGCCGCGTTTCACGATGATGTTGTTCTGTTTGCCCCAGGTGTCGTCGAAATTCGGATAGTCGATGCGACTGTGTGCGCCACGGCTTTCGCGACGAGCCAGCGCGCTGCGCGTGACGGCTTCCGAAATCAACGCCATGGAACGCAGATCGCGCGTCAGGTGCCAGCCGGGATTAAACATGCGCGAGCCGTCGGCCCTCATGTGCTGCAAACGCGGCTTCAATTTTTCCAGTTCGCCAAGAGCTTTCTGCAAATCTTCTTCGGTGCGGAAAATTCCAACCATGCTTTGCATGAAGTCCTGCAGGTCGCGATGAATTTCGTAGGGGAATTCGCCGTCGGTTGGTTCGAACGGCGCAAGCATTTCGCGCTCGGCATCCTGTAATTGCGCCGCATCAATCGCACCAGCTTGCACGGACTTTGCATGTTCGGCTGCGGCTTTTCCGGCGCGCTTTCCGAACACCAGCAAGTCCGAGAGAGAATTTCCGCCCAAGCGATTCGAACCGTGCAGCCCAGCCGCAGCTTCGCCCGCCGCAAAAAGACCGGGCACGGTGGACTCGGCAGTCTCCGCATCCACGCGAATTCCGCCCATCATGTAGTGGCAGGTCGGGCCGACTTCCATCGGTCCAGTCGTGATGTCCACGTCGGCCAGTTCCTTGAACTGGTGATACATGCTGGGCAGTTTTTTCTTCACGTATTCGGCAGGCTTATGCGAAATGTCGAGATATGCGCCGCCGTGTATCGAGCCGCGGCCTTCTTTCACTTCGGTGTAGATCGCCCGAGCCACCACGTCGCGCGTGGAGAGTTCCATGCGTTTCGGATCGTATTTCTCCATGAAGCGCTCGCCGCGATTATTTTTGAGTGTGCCGCCTTCGCCGCGCACTGCTTCGGTCACCAGAATTCCTTGTACGCCAGGCGGCCAAACCATCCCCGTGGGATGAAATTGCACAAACTCCATGTCCAGCAGTTCGGCGCCGGCCTCGTAGGCCAGCGCCATGCCGTCGGCGGTGTATTCCCACGAATTCGAAGTGATTTTCCAGGCTTTGCCGATGCCGCCAGTGGCGATGACGATGGACTTCGCTTTAAAAGTTACGAAGCGGCCCTGTTCTCGCCAATATCCGAACGCGCCAGCGATACGATCGCCATCCTTGATCAGTCTCGTGATGGTGCATTCCATAAAGACGTCGATGCCCTGCTGCACACCACGGTCTTGCAGCGTTCGAATCAGTTCGAGGCCGGTGCGGTCGCCAACGTGGCAGAGGCGTTTGAACGTGTGTCCGCCGAAGGCGCGCTGCAGAATTCGTCCGTCATCGGTGCGATCGAACAGCGCGCCCCATTGTTCAAGTTCGCGCACTCGCTCCGGCGCCTCCTGTGCGTGCAGTTGCGCCATGCGCCAGTTATTCAGGAACTTTCCTCCGCGCATGGTGTCGCGGAAATGGGTGCGCCAGTCGTCGGCTTTATCTACATTGCCCATTGCCGCAGCGATTCCACCTTCCGCCATTACGGTGTGAGCTTTGCCTAGAAGGGATTTGCAGACGAGGCCAACGCGGGCGCCCTGCGCCAACGCTTCAATCGCCGCGCGAAGTCCGGCGCCGCCAGCGCCGATGATTAAAACATCATGTTCGTGAGTCTCGTAGGGAGGGGTCACAGGATTCGTATGTCCTTGAAAACTCCGGCAGCCAGCATGCGGATGTAAAAGTCCGTAAATCCCACGGAAATCAAGCTCGACCATGCCAGGAGCATGTGGCGTTCATTCAATTTGCTGATCCAGCTCCATGCGCTGTGCTGCGGCGGGCCAAATGCAGTACAGGAAAAACAGTCCAGCTTGCCTCCCGCAAGATGTCGCAACGAGTGACACGAAAACGTGTAAAGCGTGAGCAGCACGACATTGGCAAGCATAATCAGGCTGCCCAGTCCGATTCCGAATTCCAGCACGCGCAATCGCCCGATAAAGAAAAAGGCCTGGTAGGCGTCGTGCCACAAAAACAAAATGAACAGAATCGCCAAATACAAAAAATAACGATGGATGTTTTGCAGAATGAACGGAAACGAAGTTTCGCCCTTGTAGTTGCGCTTGCCGCTTTCGCTGACTGCGCAGGCCGGGGGATCGAGAAAAAACGCGCGGTAATATGCTTTGCGATAGTAGTAGCAGGTCGCGCGGAACCCCAGCGGGCCCGCGAGAATCAAAAGGGCCGGGGAAAATTTCCACCAACGATGTCCGGGATCGATCAAGGGCGAATAAAAAGGCGAGAGATAAGGTCCCCAGTGATAATACGCGCCTTCGAACGCACGCAGAGTGGCATATACGCCAAATCCGCCAAGCAAAATCACCACCGGCAGAATTTCCACCCACCACGGATCGCGCCGTTGTGTTTCGCCGAACTGCGCCAACTTGGTTTCCACGGAAGGGGAGCCCATTGTCACGCAAACCTCTCGCGCTTAGCCTAATGAGTAATTAGATTTTTGCAAGCCAGAAGTTTTTCCAGGCGCGTGGCCGAATGCCACATGCGTAGTTTCGCGACTGGTGTATACTTGCCGCCGCCCTAGCGAGGATAGAGGCGGCCCGCCGCAAGCCCTAAAAATGGACCACTACGACATTATAGTGATCGGATCAGGACCCGCCGGCCAGCGCGCCGCGATTCAAGCGGCCAAATTCGGCAAGAAGGCTGCGCTGGTAGAAAAAATGGAAGTGATCGGCGGCGCGGCAATCAACACCGGCACCATCCCCAGCAAAACGATGCGCGAAGCGGTGCTGCATCTCTCCGGTTTTTATTACCAGAGCATTTACGGCGTTAACTATCGCGTGAAGGACCAGATCACCATGGCTGATCTGTCTTTTCGCGCGCAGCACGTCATCAAAACCGAAATTGACGTCACCCGCGCGCAGCTTTCGCGTAACGGGATTGAAGTTCTGAGCGGACTCGCCAGCTTCACCGGTCCGAACGGCATACGCGTTTCCGGCGTGCGCGGGCAGGCGGATTACCAGGCGGAAAAAATTATTATAGCGACGGGCACCAAACCAGCCATCTCGCCGCTGGTTCCCTTCAACAATCGCAACATCATCAATAGCGACCAGATTCTGCAAATGCCGGCCATTCCGAAAACGATGATCGTGGTCGGCGGCGGCGTCATCGGCGTGGAATATACCTGCATGTTCGCAACGCTCGGCGTTCGCGTCACGCTGATCGAGAAGCGCCCTCGCCTGCTGGAATTTGCCGATACGGAGATGGTTGAGGCCCTGTGTTATCACTTGCGCGACCGTCGCGTGACACTTCGGCTCAACGAAGAAGTGGAAAGCGTCGAAGAAACTCCCGACAACGGAGTCGTGGCCAACCTCAAGAGCAAGAAGAAAATTGGCGGCGAAGGGCTGCTCTACGCCGTGGGCCGCCAGGGAAATGTCGACGAATTGAATCTTGCCGCGACCGGTCTCGACGCCGATGCGCGTGGGCGTATTGCTGTGGATGCCGACTATCGCACCAAGCAGCCGCACATTTTTGCGGTTGGCGACGTCATCGGATTTCCCAGTCTCGGTTCAGTGTCGATGGAGCAGGGACGCATCGCCGCCGCGAACGCGTTTGGCATGCCGATTCACTCCGACCCGGCGCATTATCCCTACGGGATTTACACCATTCCGGAAATTTCATTTATCGGCAAAACGGAAGAGCAGCTCACTGACGCGGGCATCGCGTATGAAGTCGGCATCGCTTATTTCCGCGAAATTGCGCGGGGGCAAATCCGCGGCGACACCACCGGCCGCCTCAAAGTTAATTTTTCGGCCGGACACGAAAGAGATCCTCGGCGTGCACATCATCGGCGAAGGCGCATCGGAATTACTTCATATTGGCCAGGCGGTATTGGCGTTGAAGGGTACGGTCGAATATTTTGTGGACACAGTTTTCAACTACCCGACACTCGCGGAGTGCTACAAGACGGCCGCGTTCAACGGATTGAACAAGCTTTCTAAGATCTAGACGGGCGGACAATTATGGGCAGGAATGCAGGAGTACTGGTCGCAGAGCACATCGCCGCTGGGCTGGTCGAGAACAACCAGATCGTGGGCACGGTCAAAGTGTTTCCGGAAGCAGGAGACTCGCGCGACGCGCTGCTCTCGATGCCCGCGGACCACATTGCCGCGAAAATCGCGCAGTTAGTGCTGTCCTTGAATGACGGAAATTCTCTGTCGGCTGTCGGAGTCGGGATTCCCGGCATGGTTCGCGAAGGAATCGTCGAGGAATCGCCGAACCTCCAGCAAATCAAAGGTTTTCATATGCGCGAAGCCGTGGAAAGCGCCTTTGCGGCAAGCGGCATGCATGTTCCAGTTCGTATTTACAATGACGCCGACGCGACTGCTGCGGGCATTGCCTCAACGCGTGGCGTGCTTCACAAACTCAATCGCGTTTGGACACTTGGCAACGGTGTAGGTTTCGGACGATTTCCCTGGAGCCAAGGCGCGTGGGAGGGCGGCCACTCCGTCGTTACGCTCGACCCAAAAGAGAATTTTTGTGGATGCGGAGGCCGCGGCCATCTGGAGGGCATTCTCGGATATCGTGCGATGCGGCTGCGCTTTCTCGATCTCGAGCCCGAAGAAGTTTTTGCCAACGCGAGAACTGGCGACACGCGTTGCGTGGAATTTGTCACCCGCTGTCATCGCGCGCTTGCCGCCGCCACTGCCACCAGTATTCACATGGAAGGCCCCGGACCGTTTTACCTTACTGGGCCGAACGTGAATTGGATTGATGTGAGTACGCTCGACCGGTTGGTTCACGATATGGTGAAGATGAGTCCGCTGCAGGGCAGCCGCTTCGAAGTAATTCCGACCAACGATGACCTTGGGGTGATCGGTGCAGCAGTTAACGCCACACGAGCGACCGCGGCCTAGCAGTTCCCGCTAGCGGTTTGCATCCGTCGCCAGCTTGGTCTCCAGTTGCGAGACGATTCGCCAGCCGCGCGGCGTATTCACATACACCCGCAAAATGCGGAACTGGTTATAAAATCGTTTCCCGTTCGAATGTCCTACTTCAGATCTGAGGCTCAAGACGTATGCCGCGTCGCGAAACATTCTGACCTGCGCGTCGCTGCTCACCACGGAATCAAATTCCAGGTTCATCGTTTCCAGTTCGCGAATGATTCCCTGCTTGTTCACGGTTTCTCCGTAACGCGTCACTCCGTGAAAATCCTCCGAGTAAGCAGCCTTGAAAAAGGTTGCATTATGCAGCTTGATAGCCCGCGCGTTCTCCAACTCCAGATTTAGCAATTCCTGCCTTTGCATTTCCGGATTGACTGGCTGCTCGTCCTGAGCGCTTAACATTCCAGCGCAAAATAATATTGCCGCCGCGCATAGCACTAACTTTTTCACAAGAGTTCTCCTCAATCTCTAGGACTGGCTTCAAAACGGGGCTTCGGAACTGTTTTATGAATTGGCCAGCCAAATTGGGGGTCGTAATTCAGTATAGTGCTTGCGGTGCGTGGACCCGGAAAACTAAAGTTATGCTGCGTCGTATTCGGCATCCACGCAAAGGTTAAAAAGTTTTGAGATTCTTCTTCGGGAGGGGTTCATGGTTTCTTCCAGTTTGTCCGCTTCGCCGCAATTTTCACGTCGCGATTTTCTGGGCCGGACTACGCAGTGGGGTGCACTCTTGGCGGCGTACCAGTTGTTGCCGCTTCCGGCGCTCGCCGAATCGCAGGCCAAAGATTCACGGGTGGCGCGGACTCCTATCGTAGATAAAGGGTTCGCGTCGGTTCGGAAAGTCGGCGAAGGCCTTTACGCCACGATTTCCGACCCGTCAAAGGGTCTGCAAACGATATGCAATGGCGGGTTTCTGATCGGCAAAGATGCCTCGTTGCTTCTTGAAGGGTTTGTGAGTCCCGCGGGAGCGGGTTTTCAATATGAAACGCTGCGCTCATTGAGCCAGGGGCCCATCATGGGCGCTCTGGATACGCACTATCATTACGACCACACCTCTGGAAATTCATTTTATGGAGCCAATGGAATTTCGCTATGGGGCCACGCTGGCGTTTCGAAAAGGATTTTTGACAGTTACGGCGTGATGCAGGGAGTGGACAAAGCTGCATTCCTGGCGCCGCTGGAAGCCCGCACGAAGAATGCCAAGACTGAAGCGGCGCGCAAACACGCTGCTGAACTTGTTGCAGCCATGGGGAATATTTTCGCCGTCGCGAGTTCCAGCATTCTCGCATTCCCGAATCATCCGCTCGATCCCGCAAAGCTTCCGGTCAAGCTCGACCTTGGCGGATTGACCGCCATCGTCGAAGCTCATCCGGGCCATTCCGGAACGGACCTGATCGTGCGCGTGCCCGAACAAAACGTCGTTTACGCCGGCGATCTACTCTTCAACCATTTGTATCCCGTGACTTTCGATGAGCAAGCCACCGTCTCGGGCTGGCGCTCCACGCTAAAGACTTTCTTGTCGTACGACAAAGACACCATCTTTATTCCTGGACACGGTCAAGTTGGCGGGCGCGACGCTGTGCAACTATCGGCTGATCTCTTTGATGACGTCGCGGCGCAAGCCGAAAAAATGTACAAGTCCGGCGTACCTGCGGAAGACGCTGCCGATCAGTACGTGGTGCCGGACAAATACAAAGACGTGACGATCTTTGCGTGGAGTCTCTCCATCGCGCCTACGATTCTCAAGCTCTACAAAGAGTGGGGCGCGAAGTAGGACCTGGCTGGCAGAACCCTGCCGGAAGTCGAGCCACTACACTTTCAAGAGATGCGTATTTTACGAGAGCGCGCGTCTTTCCACTGAATAATGATCGAGCCTAGAGACAGATATCGGGGTGCCTTACTCGGCCTTGCGACCGGCGACGCGCTCGGCACCACTCTGGAATTCCGCGCGCCGGGCTCCTTCAAGAAAATCGACGATATGGTTGGCGGGGGCCCATTCTACCTTGCTCCAGGTGAGTGGACCGACGACACTTCGATGGCCCTCTGCTTGGCCGAGAGCTTAATTGAAACGGGGCGCTTCGACCTCATTGATCAACTGGAGCGTTACACTCGCTGGGCGGACCATGCTCACTTGAGCAGCAATGGCACGGTCTTCGATGTTGGGAACACTGTTCGCAAGGCGCTCGTAAACTTCAGAACATCGCGCAGCCCTCATTCTGGACCGTCCGACGAATATTCCGCCGGGAACGGGTCGCTCATGCGGTTGGCGGCAATTCCACTTTTCTTTTCTAATTCGCCGGAAACCGCAATCGCAAAGTCTGGCGAGAGCTCTCGCACAACTCATGGAGCGCCAGCTGCAATCGACGGGTGCAGGTATATGGGCGCTCTCATGGTTGGAGCGCTGAACGGAGCTTCAAAACAAGAATTGCTGTCCGACCACTTCTCGCCAATTCCAGGTTATTGGGATGAGAACCCACTGGTGGCGCAGATTGCAGAAATTGCGGCTGGATCCTTCAAGCATCGCGAGCCGCCCGTCATCGCTGGCAGCGGCTACGTAGTGAAGAGCTTGGAAGCCGGGTTGTGGGCTTTTCATAACGGTAATGATTTCCGCGGCGGTTGCCTTCTCGCGGTAAACCTGGGCGACGACGCCGATACTACAGGTGCGATCTACGGCCAGCTTGCTGGCGCGTTTTACGGAGAATCGGCGATCCCGCTGGCGTGGAGAGAGAAACTAGCGCACCGCGGGCTGATCGCATCGTTCGCCGACAAGCTTCTCGCTCTTGCGGTCTTATGATGGATCTAAGCAACGGATTACAACCGCAGCGCGTGGCGTAAATGTCTATTCCTTAGTAGCTTGCGCCGGAGCTTGCAGCGGAGCGCTTGGGTCGCGCTGCGAAATTGTAAGAGCGGTTTCGCGCATTTCTTCATGAATCAACGCATTGGTTGCGAGAATCACAGGCCCGCCAAGCTTATAAGGATGGCCGTGAAAATCGCTGACCGCGCCGCCGGCTTCCTGCACCAACAAAACTCCCGCCGCTGTGTCCCACGCCTGCAGCCCAAACTCCCAAAAACCGTCGAAGCGTCCGGCGGCCACGCAGGCAAGATCCAGAGCAGCGGAGCCGTCGCGGCGTACTCCGTGTGAACGCAGCGTGAAGTCGTAGTAGTAATGAATGTTCGGATTGGCGCGTCGCTTGTGCACGGGAAATCCGGTGCAAAGCAGGCTGGTGGAAAGAGTTTCAATTTTGGATACCGAGATTTTTCTGCCGTTGAGCGTTGCGCCTTCACCGCGCGCCGCTGCGAAGAGTTCATCGTAAATGGGATTGTAAACCACACCCGCGATAACCGCTGCGTTTTGCGCCAGCGCAATCGAAACCGCGAAGCACGGATACTTGTGCGCGAAATTTGTCGTGCCATCCAACGGATCAACGTGCCAATGAAATTCGGAACTGCGCACATGCCCGGTGCCTTCCTCGGCAGCAATTGTGTGCTCGGGGAATAATCTCGAGAGTCGAGTAACAATTGCCCTTTCGCTGCGCTTGTCAGCCTGGGTCACCAGGTCAACGTCGCCTTTGTAGAGAATGTCCGGCGGCAGAGCGTATTCTTCACGCAGAATTTTGCCGGCTTCGAGAGCTGTTTCAATGGCGGCTTCGAGAAAATACTTTGCAGTCGTGTTCGCAGAACTGTTTGGCATATTTCTAGTGTATCGGTTTTGTTGTTGCGCGGCGTAGGCGCGGTCCATAGAATCTGGCGCATGACAAACGATCGCGGACGCAAGCGTGACCAAGGCACGGTCACCTCGCAAGCAGGCAAACTGACGCGTGCAATGATTTTTGCAGTGACGCTGGCGATTTGTGGTGCGGCCGTCGAACCGCAACAAGCACCTAGCGAACAATCGTCCAATGGCGGTGACCTGCTAGCTGGCGCGCGGCAAGTATTCGATGGAAAAATGCCGCCGCGGGTGGAAGTCGCGACATTCGAGCATAGCGACACGCTGTTCCCGGTGAAAGTTGTCGAACACAAGGGACCGGTGCGGTCGCTCGCTGCTTCCGCGATTCACCTGAGAGGTCTCCAATTCAAATCGGGAAACAGAGACTACGATCTCTTTGATTACTTGGCGTACGACCGCGTAGCGGGACTTTTGATTTTGAAAAATGGTGAGGTTGTTCTTGAGGATTACGAGCTTGGCACCAACGCCGAAACGCGCTGGCCCTCGTTCTCGATGGCCAAATCAGTGTCGTCCACGCTGGTTGCCGCGGCGATACAACGGGGCCTAATCAACAATCTCGATGATCGCATGACGCAATATCTTCCGGAGATGAGGGGCGGCGCATACGAGGGCGTCAGCATTCGCGACGTTTTGCAGATGGCCTCGGGAGTGAAGTGGGACGAAACGTACACCGATCCGAAGTCGGACCGTCGAAAGCTCCTGGAAGCGCAACTGGCGCAAAAGCCTGGCGCGATTATCGCTTATATGAACGCGCTGCAGCGCGCCGGTGCGCCGGGATCGATCTGGAATTACAGTACCGGCGAATCGTTCCTGGTCGGAGCGCTTCTGGAACGCGTCACACACAAGCCGCTGGCGACGTACCTCTCTGAAACTCTTTGGACGCCTCTGGGTATGGAGAGCGACGCAACCTGGTGGACGGAATCGCCAGGCGGGATGGGACTCTCTGGGAGCGGACTTGGCGCAACGCTGCGGGATTACGCGCGCTTCGGATCTTTTGTTCTGAATGATGGCGTGGTGGATGGAAAACGGATCGTGCCAGAAGGATGGTTTCACGAAGCCGGCACCGCGCACATGATTGGCGGGAAGAAAGTGGATTACGGTTATTTCTGGTGGCCGATTCCCGCAGGTGATCCGATCCATCAGGGAGCGTTTCAGGCTATCGGCATCTTCGGCCAACACTTGTATATCAATCCCGCTGAAAAACTGGCGATCGTGGTGTTAAGCGCGCGGCCGAAGCCGGACTCATCATCGTATCCCGTAAGCGACACGGCATTTTTCGCCGCGGTAGCGAAGGTACTGCACGAAAAATAGAATTCTTCCGCCAACCCAGCGAAAGCCTTTCAGAACGACGCTCAGGGCGCACCCGTGTAATACGATTTGCGATGACGCACGGAGTAAACAGGCGATTGGGCTTTTGCAACGTCCGTTTTCGCGGAGCCTGGTTGCGTGGCATCCGTCGAGCCCGGGCCGGCTTGCGCGGGAGCTGCGAGAGGAGTAACCGTCACTTCAATGCGGCGGTAAGTGTCGGCCGGGCCGCGTGGATTGGGATAGTAGCCAAGCCGGTACTGCGTGCGAAGCTCCTTATTGATACGGTCGAAGATCGAATCCAGTTGCGTGGACGAATCAGGGTAAAAGACCGCGCCGCCGGTCGTATCCGTAATGGTTTCCAGCGCATGTTCACCCGCAGTGTTGCGTCCGCTCTCGCTTTTCATGGTTCTGATCACCACGGTATAGAGCAGTGTATTGGTGCGCACTGCTTCGCGGCGTGCGGACTCGAAATCGGCATGACTGGTGGTTTCGCCGCCATCGGTGACCAGAATGATCACGCGACGGCGATCCGCTCCCTGCCGCGACAGCGCACGCGCGCCGAGCAGCACCGCATCGTAGATGGACGTGCCGGCGCCCGCCGGGATGCGCCGCACCACCTCTTGCAGATGTCCCACGTTGTCGGAAAATGCCGCGAGCTGCGTCACATTCTCGTCCACGGAATATACGGCCAGGCGATCGCCCTTGCGCAGCACCTGCTGGATGAAATGCGTAGCAGCGTCGCGCTGCGCGGGCATGCTCAGTTGCGCGCTCAGACTGGCATCGATCATCAGCGCCAGGTCCAGCGGCTGCTCGGTTTCTTTTTCAAAGACGGCAATGGTCTGCGGATTGTCCTCATCGAGAAGTTGAAAAGCTTCGACCGGCAGATCTGGCGCCGGACGGTTGTGCTCGTCCAGAACGCTGACCAGGAGATTGACCAGATTCACATTAACTTTAATTCCGCCGCGATCCTGTGTCGGGTCGGAAGTCTCTGCTTTCACCGTCGGCGTCGCAGCAGCGTCCGCCGATTTGTTTTTCTGGGCCCAAGGCGGCCGATTGGGATTTTCCTGTTGAACGACAAAGCTCTGTTGCGCAGACGATTGCCGCGCAGGCGAGTGGGCATGCAGAGCCAGTGCCGTCGCAAAAACTATGCTAGCGCCGACAAAATGGCCGATGGCCTGGGTACTAGGGCGGGAGCGGAGAGTTGGCATCGAGTTAGTTGGATGCGGGTTTTGCCGCGGGAGTCTCCGCGGCTGCAGGCGCCGGGGGAAGCTCACCGTCGGCCCATACGGCGCCGTCGGCGAAGAACTCCTTCTTCCAGATGGGCACCGTCTTCTTCAAGGTATCGATGGTGTACCGGCAGGCGTCAAAGGCCGCAGCCCGATGCGCGGCGCTGACCGCGATAAACACGCTGGTCTCACCAATTTCAAGCCGGCCAAGCCTGTGAACAATCGCCACCCGGCTGATAGCGAAACTACCGTGAAGGTGGTCCGCGATTTCCTGCATCTTGACGAGGGCCATGGATTCGTACGCTTCATATTCCAGATAAAGCGTGGACCGCCCGTGCGAGTGATTACGTACACAGCCATCGAATGTAGCCACCGCACCGTCTTCGTCTGCGCGAAGTTTGCGGGCAATAGCGGCGTTGGGAATGACTTCGCGGGTGAGTTCGATGCGATCTTGCGATTGGGAGGCGGTCATTTTTCGTTAGCCGCCGCTGACCGGCGGAAGGAAGCCCACTTCGTCGCCGCCTGAAAGCGCGGTATCCCACGCCGCAAATTCGCGATTGCGTGCCGCCACCAGCGAAGAGCGAAATTTACGAAGCTCAGGACGTGATGACGAACAGCGCGCAAAGAGTTCTTCAATGCGTTCGCCTTCACGGACTTCCACCGACTCTTCCGAAGAGCCAGCGATCTCTTTGAGGCGGCCGAAATAGAGGACTTTGACTAACATACGAGCTCTCCCCATTTTACCTGAATTGAGCGCCTCAGGTGTCCTCCGTCTTGACCGTCGGCAAGTGATTTCGTAGCGTTCGAACTGTGCTCATCGCGCCCGAGAATCGCCAAAGACCAGCAATCTCGAGCACTGTAAGTAGGAACGGCTTTGCGAGGGTCAAATGAAGATTTTGGTAACGGGTGCGACGGGATTGGTGGGAACTGCGCTAGTCGCGGCTCTGGCGCGCGAAGGACACACAGTTTGCAGGCTGGTGCGATCAGGCACTAAGTCAACTGGCGGAACAGTCGGAACATTTGACGTGCCGTGGGATCCCGAAACGGGCAGTCTCGGTGGCGCCGCTGTCGGCGCGGAAGTAGTAGTGAATCTGGGCGGAGCCTCGATCGTCTCCGGCCGCTGGACGAACCTGCGCAAAAAACTCTTGCGCACCAGCCGCGTCGATTCGACGCGCGCCCTGGTAGCAGCACTCAAAAAAATGAACGCCAAGCCCGACGTGCTGGTAAGCGCATCCGCGGTGGGATTTTACGGCAACCGCGGCGACGAGATCTTGACCGAGGAAAGCGCGCCTGGAAACGACTTTTTGGGTAACCTCGCGAAAGACTGGGAAGCAGAGGCACTGCGTGCGGAGCAATTCGGCACACGAGTCGTCCTGGCGCGGTTTGGAATTATTCTGGCAAGTGAAGGCGGCGCATTGCCAGAAATGATGCTGCCATTTAAGTTTGGTGTCGGCGGCCGCATAGGCGATGGGAAACAATGGATGTCATGGGTCACGCTGGAAGATGTCGTGGCAGTCCTGCGACTGGCACTGATAAAGACCGAACTACGTGGTCCAATCAATATAGCGGCACCCGAACCTGTGAGAAATGCCGACTTCGTAAAAGAACTGGCTAGAGCAATGCACCGCCCGGCGATTTTCCCTGCACCGGCATTCGCGCTGCGCCTGGCGATGGGGGAAATGGCGGATGCACTGCTCCTTTCCAGCCAGCGCGCCGTGCCAGAAAGGCTGACCAAGGTAGATTACCAATTCTCCGACCCCAATCTGGCGCTGGCTTTAACAACGATCCTATCCGCGTAGCAATAAGCCTTCCTTATTTGGCCAGATTGAGAGTCACGTTGACATGAAAGACGTGGCCATTTAGCGGGTCAGTTGCAACGATGCTTTCAATTGTCTGGCCATCCTTTAATACCGGATTCATTTCCGCCTTAAATTGTCGGACGACGGGTACCATGCTGTTTGCCGAGGGAGTGTCGGGCGAAACAAAACTCCGCTCCACTACCATCATGAGTTTGAAACGCCCGTCATCCTGAAGCGTCGCGGAACAGTCAATATTCGCTCCGACGTCGAGATACGTGAACTGATCCTTGCCCGTTGCTACCGGGATCCGAGCTCCATTGCGAACTTGAGAACCTGGCCGCGCTCGCCGTTCATCGGCATTCACGGTGAACGAATACGGCAGGCTCGAAACCTTCTTGTCTCCGTCGTATTCGGTAAACACTACCTGTACGCGTAGAGGCGTGACTGCCACCGTGCGGTCATCCGATTTTGGCGCGCCTGTGCCTTTGGGATTATCCTGTGCGCGCAACGAAGTGAGGCACGCAACGAGTAATAAGAAAATCAGAAATAGGCTCTTTTTCATCGGACAGCTCCTCATTGGCAATCGATTTCAAACATTCGGCCTAAAATCCACCACAGATTCAGTCAGCTTCGCCACTTTCAAGAGGCTGGATTGCCAGTTGGCTTATATCTATCTCTGCGATCCCCAAGGGATTCGGATCAGCCTGGATCTCCCACCTCGTTGCGTTGTTAGCCAAATTCTTTCCAATATTTGCGTTCACAAGAACCGCATATTTTTTTAGCCCATCCTCCTCTTGCGGCAAAACAATAACAGTCGCCGCCAGACCCGATCGCGTCGGAATTGGTCGTGTCACGGGATTCTTATTCACTCCGCGTGGGACCCTTGCAGGTAACTCGATCTGTTTTTCCTGGGCTGGGGGCGCCGCAAGAGACGCAACAGCAGGCATCTTCTCGGTTCGTGAAATGGGACGCGAATGCCAGAGCAAGAGCGTCCCAACGATTACAAAGGCAGAACCAAAAGCGAAAATTGCTCGCCACTGAATATGCCTGACTGGAAATTCCTTCTGCAGAATCGCTTCACGAACACCGGGAACGAGTGACACGGGAATCTCAGCGTTGACAGCCGCGTACATCAAGCGATCGATCGAAGCGAAGAGTGTACGCTCTTCGGCGAAAGCCGCAGTGCATGCGCTGCAGCTAGCGAGATGTTCCGCAAGCTCCGCCGGCAATGGTTCGCCCGCTGCAAGCCAATCAATCAGCGGTTGACGGTGGGATTCACAAAACATCGCAGTTTCTCCGCGAGAGTTTTTCGTGCAAAAAACAGCCGGGACTTGACGGTCCCGATCGGCACAACGAGTAACAACGAAACTTCTTCAAGCGTGTGTCCCTCCATGGCGGCCAGAAAAAGCGCTAGGCGCTGCTTTTCCGGGAGCTCGTCCATCGCGCGATCGAACTGGCGCTGAAACTCGGCGTTCTCGCCCTGATGCACTGCATTGCGCGAACTTTCCAGCACCCACTGCGCCTCGCGCGCTTGGCGGCGCTTGATCGCGCGGAGGCGATCCAGCGCGATGCGAAAACTGATGCGAACCAGCCAGGCCCGAAAACGCGCTCGCTCACGTAGCCCTTCGAACCGCTGGTGGGCGCGAAGCAGCGCTTCCTGGGCGACGTCTTCAGCATCGGCGTCGTTGCGCAAAACTCCTCGAGCCACTCGAAACGCGAGCGGCGCGTTTTCCGCGAGCAGCGATTCCCATTCACGGCGTCTAGCTGCGAGGGCTTCCGCCTGCGCCCTTTCCTTGCGCAAGTCGGCGGCATCGGACTCTCCTCCGGTTTCGGTCAGAACCCACTCCTGCATGGACCGGCTCAGGCGAGCAGTAATGGCTCGGCCCTCCTTGTATATAGGCAAGACGCCACGGATGGACGATGGGTTCATTTGGCGGAGACAGAAGTAATGACGGAAAGAGGCAATGAAGTAAAGACCTTCTGGATGCGGATATTTACTTCAATCCCCGCTCAGCGCTCATCCCAAAAGTTACGACCTGGAATCGATCTTGACCCACGAGCTGGAACATTTTCTTGGCTTCAGCCATTCCGCGATCTGGAGCGCGATGATGTTTCCCTGTGCGCACATGCCCGGAACATTTTCCACGCCGCGTCCAGGCCCGCAGCAGCCTGATGCTCCCCTGGGAGACGACGACCGCACCGGCCTCCGTGCGCTGTATCCCGACGCCTCAGTTCTCACCCATACTGGAAGCATCCAAGGTCGCGTCTTGCCCGCAAATCCAATTTCGCTTCCGGTTACTCCGCCGAATGTCACAGGAATTTACGGCGCGCAAGTGGTTGCGGTGGACGCCGCGAGCGGAGCGGTGATTGCCGGAACAATTGGCGGGCGGAGTTGTACTGCCGCCGGCGCTACACAGTTCGATGGCGGATACAATATCCCAAAATTGCCCGTCGGCCACAGCTACACCGTATACGCAGAACCCCTCGACGGAGCAGTTGATCCATCACAGATCGGCAATGCAAATGCAAACGAACGCATGCCGCAACGCCACCACTGACGCAGGCTGGCCATCTCAATTCAGTTGCACTGTGCCCGCGGTCAACACGGAATTTACTGTGCGAACCCGGCCAGGTCCGCAACTTTTGCTCGCCACAAAATGCTCTGGCGTCTAAGTCCCTGCATCCGGCACCGAGGCTGGCGCCAACCACCCGCCGCCAAAAAGCAAGCCCGGCCCCAACGACGCCACGAATATCGGACGCGGCAACCGCGTCACGGCCCGCGAAGCTTGCAGCGCAAAGTGCAATGCTGCCGCGCAAGTCGTCGAACCCAGATTGCCGCGCGTATCGGCGACCATGGGAAATCGTTCCAGTGCAACTCCACTTTTCTTTGCCAGCAGCGCCACCAGTCGCGGATTGGGCTGATGTGTGGCGAACGCGGCCGCCTCATCTCGCGCCACGCCGCTCCGGCACTCAAGTTCACGAATGCATCGATCGAGTCGCGCCGTCGCCGCACGCGAAAGAGCGTCGCCGTCAAAAATCACTCTTAACCGATCGCCCGGCTCTGCCGAAACCTGAATTGCCGACCGTAGTTGTGAAGCACAACCAAAAAAGAAATCCCGCAGCGTAAAAGACTCTTCCGTCGTTCCGGTGTGTTGTCGTTGCACCAGAAACGCAGCAGCGCCATCGCCAAACAGGCCGCCAAACTCGCCCGCCACACGACCCGGTATGAGCGTGCGCGAGTGCACGTCCGCCGTCACCACTAGCACTGTGCCCGCTTGCCCGGATTCCACAAACGACTTCGCCACCACCAGCGCGTGCACTAAACCAAGACACGCTCCGCCAACATCGAGCGCCCCGCAAGTTTCGCGCGCGCCGATTGCTGCATGCAGTTGAGCCGCAAGCGATGGAATGGCGTGATGCGTTTCGCTCGATGCAATGATCCAATTCAGTTTTTCTGGCGTGATTCGCCCGTTTCGCAGGGTTTCACTGGCGGCTGCGGCGGCAAGCGTCACTTCCGATTCGCCGGCAGCTGCATACGCCAGCGACAGTATTCCCGCGCGGTGCCGCAGTTTTCCCGTGGGCATGCCGAACGCCGCGTCCACTTCTTCCGATGGAACAATTCGTGAACCGAATGCGACACCGGAGAATCGCAGCAAAGCAGAATTCAGGCCGTTGAACATTAGAATGAGCGCCCGCACCGGGCCTTGCCATTGTGAGCGATTGAATCAGCCCCGGCAAGAGCGTTGCCTGTTGTTTTTCTTGTCAATTTTTTGTCATGGATTGATTGTTCGAAACTTCGAAACTGGCTGAGGCCGAAGTAGGCTGGCGTGCTAACTTGGAAAGTCAATGCGACGGATCGCACGAAATTCGAAATTCTCTACTCTGAAGTGGCACCGCTTTGCGCAGGCGTCCCTGGCATTTGCCCAACTGATGGTTTTCGCGGCACCTGCAATCGCCCAGCGCGGCCGCGGCGAGATCCAGATCGAAGTCCGCGATCCGCAAGGACAAAGTGCTGCCGCCATGGGAGAGCTGGTTAGCGAATCGAATCGGGTGCGAAAGGATTTTGCGATCCCCACGGACGGAAAATATCTGGCGGCTGAACTTGCTTTTGGTGTGTACCGGTTGACCGTCACCGCACAGGGATTCGCGCCTTGGACCGGACTGGTCGAAATTCGCAGCGAAGTGCCCGTGCGGGTCGCGGTAGTCCTCGGCGTGGCCGCGGTAAGCATGAAAATCGAAGTCACCGATGCCGCAACGCTTCTCGATCCTTCAGAGAACGGAACAATTTACTCCATGGGCGCGGAATCACTCCGCGAACACGTCGCCGCCCAGGCTGGCCGCGATCTTTCTGACGCCGTGAACGACCAACCCGGCTGGCTCTATGAAGCCGATGGCGTGCTGCATCCGCGCGGCTCCGAGTACCAGGTTCAATACGTATTGGACGGAATGCCCTTGACGCAAAATCGTTCTCCGGCATTCGCGCCACCTTTCGATTCCGGCGATGTGGAATCAATGCGCGTAATGACGGCGGGATTCCGCGCGGAGTACGGGCGCAAACTCGGCGGCGTGATCGAATTGACGACGGAAAAGAATCCACCCGAGGGATGGCACGGCCGATTTGAAGCCGGAGGCGGCAGCTTCGATTCGCTGAGTGGCGCGGCGGAAATCGGTTACACCGCCGGCAAGAATCACATGGAATTCAGTGGCCGCGGATTTCATACCGACCGCTACCTCGATCCTCCGGTTCTGCAGAACTACACCAACTGGGGAAATGGAAACGGATTTTCCGCCGCATACGAACGTGATTTTTCAGAGCGCGACCGTTTGCGATTCACGATTACGCGCAGTGACACGCGCTACTCGGTTCCCAATGAGTTGGTCCAGCAGGCCGCTGGTCAACGCCAGGACGTGGACAACACCGAAATCAGCGGACAAATTTATTACCAGCACATCAGCTCGGAAAGCTTGTTGTGGAGCTTCTCCGGCAGCGTGCGCGACGCCAGCTTCGTTCTGCGCGCCAATGATCTGGCCACTCCCATCATTGTCTCGCAGGACCGCGGCTACCGCGAAGGTTACGTGCGCGGCGACGTTGCGGGTCATGCCGGCCATCACGACTGGAAAGCTGGCGTCGATTCCTTTTTCACTCCGGTGCAGGAAACATTGTCTTACCAGATCACAGACCCATCTCAATTTGATCTCGGGACCGCATTGCAATTTGCCTTCGCCGAGCACAAATGGGACATCGAACCGGCATTCTACGTTCAGGATAATTTTCACCAGGGAAACTGGAACGTCAGCGCCGGGATTCGTTTCGATCACTATGGATTTGTCGTCAGCGATTCGGCCGTCAGTCCGCGCGTTGGCGTATCGCGCTACATTGACCGCTGGAAAATGCTTCTGCACGCTTCCTACGACCGAGTTTTCCAGACGCCGGCGATGGAAAATCTTTTGCTCGCCAGTTCCGCGCAAGTCTTCTCGTTGAATCCTGAAGTTCTGCGGCTTCCGGTGCGGCCGTCGCGCGGAAACTATTTCGAGGGCGGAATTTCGCAGGCGCTCTTCGCAAGATTGCGACTCGATGCCAATGTGTTTCGCCGGGATTTCCGCAATTTTGCCGATGACGATGTGCTGCTGGATACCGGCGTGAGCTTTCCGGTCGCCTTCAACAAAGCGCGCATCTTCGGAGAAGAGTTGCGCCTCGCCATTGCGGAGTGGCACCGGTTCTCCGGGTTCTTGAGCTACTCCAATCAGTCCGCGATCGCCCAGGGGCCCACCACGGGTGGCCTCTTCATCGGCAGTGAAGCCGGTGACGCCTTGACGGACACCACGAAATTCGCGGTGACTCAGGATCAACGGAACACTGTCCGCGCCAGCGTCCGCGCGCAGATCGCAAAACGTTTGTGGGCGGCTGCCAGCGCGAATTACGGCAGTGGTCTGCCGGTGGAACTGGATCTCACCAGCATCAACACAAATTTCCTGCTCGCGCAATACGGACAGGAAATTTTATCGCGCGTAAATTTCGAGCGCGGCCGGGTGCGGCCAAATTTTTCGCTGAATGCGGCTGCAGGCGTCGAGCTATACCGAAAAGAGAGCCGCATTCTGACCATGCAAGTCGCGGCAGACAATCTGACAGATCGAGTAAACGTCGTAAATTTTGCCGGACTCTTTTCAGGCACAGCCGTAGCTGCGCCGCGCAGCGCCAGCGCACATCTTCGTTTTGTTTTTTGAGATTTTCTTCGCGTCCGCGAACTTGAGACAAATGCAGACTAGTTCGAGAGAAATTTGGTACCGCTAACGGGAATCGAACCCGTATTTTAGCCTTGAAAGGGCCGAATCCACAATCGAAAACCCGCATAAATAAAGGATATTTGTAAACTGGTCTTGACTTCGTGCCATGTTCTACCACGCTTTTAAGAAGTCGAAGAAAATCAGCCACGGAGACATTCCATACTTTCCGATTCGCGGTAAAGCGGCTGACAACGTTAGGCAGGGCAAATTTTCGGAAGTGGACTTTGCCAACATCCTGGCGGAGTTGCCGACGTATCTTCACCCGCTAGTGAAGTTCTTACACTTAACGGGAATGCGCTCTGGTCAAGCTCAAGCAATTACGTGGGGCATGATTGACGACGACAACGTACTCCGGATGCCTGGATTCTTGACGAAGAACGGGCAGCCCTATTCCCTGGCGTTGACGAACAGAAAAGGCGAACCCTATGAGGCGACCGCATTCATGGTCAACATGAAAACTCGGCCGCACGGTGAGCCTGTGTTCGACACGACAAATCTTCGACAAGAATGGCGCCTAACATGCCACAAACTGAAACTTGGCATGTTTGATCCCAAGACTCGTAGTTATCGCGGCGCCCAGCTTCACGACTTCCGCCGGACCGCTGCAAGCAACATGAACGCTAAAGGTATCCAGGAAGGCAAAGCCATGACCGTGACGGGTCACAAGACCAATTCGCTGTACAAACGTTACGGCATCGAAGAGTTGGATTCGCAGCGAGACGCGCTCGACGCCGTGACCGTGTGATAGAATTTAAATAGGGCCCGGTAGTGTAATCGGTTAACACGTTGCCCTTTCAAGGCAAAGACTACGGGTTCGATTCCCGTCCGGGCTACCAAAGTTGAGGCTTCCGCTGACGCTCCCGCTCAGGAGCCTTTTGCTTTTTGCGATAGACCGTCACGTTCGGGTCGCTAAAAAAAACGGTACTCTCATTACCGGCTTCTGCGCTTGACAGTGCCGAATGGGTAGGTATTGTTGTGCCGCTACTTGGGAAGTCCCAGACCAATCGGCACGGACACATCTCTCCATATTGCTCAGAAAAATCGAGGAGGACAGTCTTCATGCGACTCACGACGCTTGCGGCCGTGGTTCTATTCTCCGGGTGTGCGGCGGACGCCACGCCGGCACAAGAGCGACGGAGTGCACAACCTGATGCGGTGCTTGAGGGTCTGGCCGTCGAGAAATTCCATGGCGATGAAGCGTTTGCAGTCGTGCTCTCCGATTTCGTGAATCGTGCAGATGTTCGGATGGTTTAGCGAGGAGGCGGCGCGGGCTTCGCGGCGAAAGCGTTCGAGTGCCTGTGCGTCTTGCGCCAGATCATCGGGCAGAAATTTCAACGCCACGAAACGGCCCAACTCCGTGTCTTCCGCTTTATAGACCACGCCCATTCCGCCGCCGCCGAGCTTCTCGACGATGCGGTAGTGGGAGACGGTCTGGCCAATGAGCGACTCGAAGGCGGGCATGTGCAGCACATCTTAGGTCAGGACGCAAGTCAACGAAGGCGAAGGGAGACAGCTCGCGACTTAAGTCATCAAGGCCAGGGGTATATACTGCGTCCCTTCCCGTCCTTTGCACATCAATCAGAAGTTCGACCATGCATCAAGCGGCGGCCCCTTCAAACAAAGAGGTCTGGACGGGAAACTGAACGAGCTACGCGGTCGCGGCTTTGCCATACCCCTTTACGGCTTTCTCAATCCCAGGACCAGCATTCGTGAGGTCGTTGGAATTCATAGCAGGTCGGACCGTAAGCTTCGCATTGAAGGCAAGGAACCACGGCTCAGCGATTGCGGGCAACTCCGATGAGTCCTTCATGTCGAAGAATATGTATCCTGTTCGCTCGCCGTTATCTTCGGAAAAGTAGGCCGCTTCGGGCTTCAAGTCATCGACGATGTGTTTAATTTTCGTGCCTAGACTGCCGTTGCGAGCCGCTGCGTTACCGGCCTCGACCGGAATTGAAACCTTGAGCATCATGCGCATGTTATATGCCCTCCTTCGGGCGTTGCGGATTATACACCCGGGCAAAGGGGAGCATCTTGGAAAAGAAAACGAAGCATCGGACGGTACTCCGCAGCCGGTGCGTTAGGCTCGCATTTTTTTTCGAAAGCGCCGACCTTGAACTGCACTGCGAACTTGTTATAAAGAAGATGGCCGCCGAGCGTTTCGCCAAGCGGCCTCATTTGTTCCTCAACTACCGAACGCTTCCTTCTCACGTTTCGCACGAACTGACTTCACTTCCTTCGCACGATCGGCCGAGACTTCGGCGCCGGACTTTGGGACGACATGACGCCCAAGGGTCGCACTGCTCGTTTTCACTGCCCGTCTTCCGGATTCGCCCTTGGACTCGAACACACCTTGTTCGTGCTTTCTGGTGTGCCGGTCTTTGGTGACATCGGGATCGGGAACTCCGTGCGCTTCGACTACGATGTGGACGACACGCTCTCTGTTTGAGACCTGTCTTGTCCCTTCAGTGTTCCGGTTTGAACCAAGATTCTTGGCGCCGCCCAAAGATGCTTGTTTCTGTTCTGCTCTAGTCATTTGCTGCTCCTATAGGAAAACTGCTACCTCACGGATCGCGTTAACAACGATCCGCTTTCTCGACGCCGATGTTCTCGGGGGCAAAACTTTTACACGGTCAGGTTGCGTTCTTCCACCTTGCGGATCGCCCAGCACGTAATCAGGTAAAACAATGGGATGAGACCCGAGATAACGAGTAGCTTACAAACCCACACTGGCAGCTTTGATGCGAACACCGGCAAACGTGATGCGAAAGATTGAAGGGTCATATTCTTTCTCCTCGGACGCAGTGTCGCAAAAGAAGCCGGCGTACGCCCAGCGAATAATATACATACTCAATTAACATATACGGCGATCATATAAGGCTGACGTTTCACTTATACGTTTCCTTTTAAATCCTATTTCTCCTAATAACGCTTCCGGCAGAAACCTTTTTCACCTTCCCTCGCCTTTGGACTTGAGTGCCGCTTCTGCGGAAGCGACAGCGCTCATATCCATCACGTAGTCATAGCTCCCCGTATGCCTTGTTACGGCCAAAGGAAGCAGAAATGTCGAAAATCCGAGCCGAGCACTCTCCTCGCAAAATGCGTAATCTTCACTTAAGGATTCATCTTCGAGAATTTCAGTTCGGAAGAAATCGTAATTCCAATCCGGTTGCGGACTATGGGACGGTCTTGGCCGGTACTTCCGCTCCGGGTGGGCTGCTGCAAACGCTTTTAAGACTTCGACGGAAATGGGCATCGCGCCGGTGCCAGCCGCGCGAACTCGTACCGGTCCCAGTGTCCCGCATGAAAGCCGGACGATGATCCGTTCTTCGTGAGCGGTGCTCAGACGGCAAGCTGGCGTGTGCTTGGCAACTCAAAATACTGGTATGCAGACGAAGAGCTGTCGGATTCAGACTTGAACGAGGCAATCGCGCTCTACAAAGAGACTCGCCCCGAGCTTGTGATTTCCCACACCGCACCATCTGAAGGCGTAAAGGAAATTCTCAAAGGCTTAAACGGCAGCTATTTTATGAACAAGCACGGCGACGTGGAATCGCGAACGGTACGGGCGTTGCAAGAAATGTTCGAGGCCCATCAGCCATCCGTCTGGTGTCTCGGGCACTTTCATATCAATCGAGAATTTCTAATTGGAGATACGAAATTCCGTTGCTTGGCGGAGATGGCCGGATTCGAGGTCGTGTCGTGCGATTCGAGTGGCGTATGGTTACTTCCTGGCCTTGCACGGAAACGCACCCGCCAACGCCACTGAGGCGATGAAACGAGTTGCGCGATGCGCTTTGTCGGGATTGTCAGCGATGTATTTCTTCATCACGCGAATGATTTGTACAGTAGTCACTCCACGGGGCACGCAGACCATCCTGTCCTTTTCTGGGACGCCTAGCAGCTCATCATGCACAGTGAAGCCATCTCGGAAGCCTTCAACCCAGGCCAGACACGTGGCATTGTTGTGGATGCGAGCAACAACGTCCCCATGCTGTTCGCCATCTATAGCTGAACAGATGTCCAAGAAGTCGCTGCCGGACTTGCTGATATCCGGCTGCTCCGCCGCGTTCTTTGAGGCAGCACTACCGAACGAGCAGACAAAGCAGACGGCAAGCAGTGCAATAACAGATAGCAAACGCATGGAACCCCCATAAGTTGGGCGCATAAACATGATGCCGAGCAACGAATTGCGAACGCATAGAGGACCTGTGTATGCCCCTGACATGATCGAACGGTCTCGTGAGGCGGGTCCTCGTAGTGGAGGAGCAGGGCACAAAAGCCTTCTCGTCTTCTGCGCCCTGCCTATTGGATTGGTTCAAAGTGAGAGTAACACCAAGTGTCTGTCCAGAAGTCCGCGTGAATCAATAAGGTAAACCCGTTAGAACCCCGATTAGTTTAGAGAACGGTTATAGAGAACAATCCTATGTAACAGAAACACGAAAGCCTCTCATCCTTTTATATTAGGTGAGAGGCTTCGTGCTTTCTGGAACTATAGCCGTTACTTCTTCGCTTCGTCCTTGCGCTTCTTGGCCCAACGCGCTTTAGCAAGCAGGGAAAGCTTCTTCCTCGCGGCCAGACTCATTGTCGGTCTGGTGCCGCTGACCTTGCACCGCCGCGCTCTTGGTTGGCAACAGCGCACGACGGTAAGCGGCGATACCCGCGTCCAAGGCACGCAACTCCGCAGACAACGAAGCCCTCTTCTGTAACAACCCTTGTAAAACTTCACTCATTCTTTGTTTCCTCCCAGTTTGGAATTGTACTACATGAGTGTTTCCTACGACGCTTCCACACTGCTCTCGCCTCTTCCAATTGGCGCTTAAACGGGTTCGATGTTCTTGTTGAGCCTTCGCTTAATCCACGAACTGTTTTCCCGAACTGAATCAATTCAGCATCGGTCATGCTGCGTAACCGTTCGCGTAAATTGTGGAGAATTGCTTCGTCAGACTCGAACCCTATCATGTGTCGCTCCGGGGTGGAGCAACGGGAAACCGCATCATACCACTGTGGATTCTTGCGAGGAATTACCGCACGGAAAACACGAAAGCCCACTAAGCTGAAGAGCAGTGGGCTTTCTTGATGCTGTAAACCAATATCTATGCCAACTAGCCTTTGCAAGCCCGAAGTCCAGCGTTTCCGCATCGCAAACACTAGCCCGACTCCGGCCAGCATGAAGAGCGAGAGAACTCGGCTCGGGCGTGACCGACGTTATAATTACTTCGTATGTTCCGATTGCGGTAGCGGATTCGTCTATTACAGAGCCTTGGTGTCAGGCTCAGCCGAAAGAGTGAACAACGAAGTCCACGCCGTTCATACCATTCTTCCAGTGCTGCTTCTACTCTTCTTGTTCCCGTTTGTAGTAATTGTCGGTTCGTGTTTGCACATGCTGTCCGGTTTCAAGACTAATCGAAGCCTTAACAGCGGACTGCACTACGCATTTTCACAAGACGGGATTCAGACCACGGGTCCAACGTCGCAGGGGCTATTGCGTTGGGACGGCTTGCACCGCATAGAAGAGACACGTCACGCATTCCTGCTCTTTCACGACAAGAAAAATGCCCAAGTCGTGCCGAAACGATTCTTCGGCGAGTCGGACTTAGTCGCGTTGCGGGCTCTCATGAAGGATCATGTCGCCAAGGTTAGGCTAAGGTCCTAAAGAGAACACTTGTCGAATTGAACCCAAGCAGTACCGTCACATGCTTTGAGTTAGTTCACATTGACGTTACGTTGCACCGGGACAGCAAGCCCGAGAAACGCTACTTGGATTCCAGAATCTCCCGTTGGTTGGTTGGCTGAATGGGGCGATTATCATGCCTGTACATTTTGGCAAAGGCTTCCAATTGGGATTTGGAGATATCGACTGAAGTTTTGAGCACGTACCAGGTGACTCCCTCGGTACAAGGAGGGGTGGTGAGAGAACCGGTGAACGTATAGTAGCCGGAAGTGGGCGGGAGGAGATCCTTGACGTTGATGGAAACGGAAGAGACTTCGACGACTTTTCCTTTTTCCGCGGAAAGATTCTTCCAGAGAGTATCGAGGAGCGGGGCAGGAGTCGAATCTTTCTTGAAGAGTATGGCAACGACCGCAAGGTGGCCATCTGCGTCCGCGTGGACGAGGTGGGCGACGAGATCGTATTGTTTTCCGTTGACGTGCTCTTCACTCGGATGATGGAAGTGGAACTGTTTGAGATTGAAGGTCTTGTCACCGACGGTCAATGTGCTGCCTGGAGCATAGTTCACCATAATGGTGTGACCATTGTCGACAATGCTGAGCGGCACGGCGCTGTAACTAAATTGCAACGGAGGAAGATCGACTTGCCTTGCGTTGGCAATATTGATCGGAGATTGGATATGGCCGCTGGAGCAGGGGGCGAACGCGGGGTCGAGCCTGCTCCAGTGCTTGGGATCTTCCTTTCCTTCATAGCTCCAATGCGGAGGCGTGGAAGATTGAGCGTGTGAAAGTACGGGCAACACCGCCAAGGTGAGGGAAAAAGCGAGTGCTTTGCAAGTTTGACGAGAAGCCATGAGCTATAACCTCCCAAAAGGGGGCTGCGGCGCCACGATACTACGCCGATGCGGTCTGCTATCCAAGGCGGGTGCGAAGCAGACGAAGCAGAACCGGACTCGCGTTACGTAGTGCGAAAATGCAAGGAACGGCGAGCTATTGACCCTGTTGCTGCTTCTGCGATCGTGCCCGGCTACCGGAGCCTTTGGAACCTGAAGCGGAAGAAAATTCATTCGACATGCGGGAATCGCCTCGCGGCCTGTGAAACGCCCCAATCCACACTCACCTCGCTCGTCATGAGGAGCTCGCAGGATTCGAGCTGCCGGGTTATGACCCATTTTCTTGTCGCGGCTAGGTCCGAAACACAGAGCTACGGGCCTGAGTTTCTGTGTAGTCTTGGCGCTTCTGATTATTTGGTTCTATCTGCCCAGGGTCAAACTTCAATTCTTTCGGACCGGTGTTGCACCACCCAACCCGCCGCTAAGTGCTGTGTACGAAAACGGACAAGTAGAATTACCTGCCAATCTACGCTCGATCACAAGGAATGGAGCTACCTCTTGAAATCGACTTCTGGGATGACCGCCGAGAAGTGGCCACATTCACCCTTGAAGAGGACAGAGGGGACTGGACTTGGATGCCGTGGGCCAAAGGCGGAGATATTCAGAATCCGATGAAGGCGACTCTGAGAAGTGGCAAAGGTTTTGCGAGACTCACTGAAACCTTCACAGTCCCAGAAGAGGCTGCGACCGAAGCCGGCGCGGCGTAGTTCGATTGTCATCATCATCATAATCAAGCTTAAGGCCGGGGTTTAACCTGGCCTTTCGTTTTTCAAGCATTCATTAGTTTTTGCAATAGAACGAGAGAAAGACCACGAGGAGAACAAACGAATGTTCCTAACAAAAGAAGAGATTGCTAAACGCAGATTGAATTATGAATCCGGAAAACGCATGGGGCCTACGGTCACCATCGCGCCGACTGAAGTGCTGAAATATCTTGACGAGATTGAAAGCCGGGATATTCAAATCGACGAACTCAGAAATGAGTTGTCGAGGTTCGGAGATATTCCGAGCAGCGCATCGACGGCACTTTGAAATCGATCGATGATACTCTCAAAGTGCTTCGAGAATTCGTCATTAAGAAAACAGGATAACAACGTGCAGTTAATCGACAACATTCCCGTGTGGGGTCCGCCCGACGAAGGCGCACTAAGTCAGATCAAGACGTGCGCCAAGACGGCGGACAGAGTTGCCCTGATGGCGGACCACCACAAAGGCTACGCAGTTCCGATCGGCGGCGTAGTTGCCTACAAAGATTCGATCAGTCCCAGCGGCGTCGGTTTCGATATCGCTTGCGGCAATAAGGCAGTTTTGCTCGATATGCCAGGATCGGCGCTTCGATCTGACATTGGCAAGATCATGGACGGTGTTTGGCAAACGATCAGCTTCGGTGTTGGACGACGCAACGCCGAACAAGTAGACCATTCCTTATTTGACGGTTCAGCTTGGAAGTGCGAAGCTGCGGCGCCATTAAAACAGATGGCGCGCGAGCAGCTAGGAACCGTTGGATCAGGCAATCATTACGTCGATCTATTCACTGATGAGCTGGATCGTGTTTGGATTGGAGTCCATTTCGGATCGCGTGGCCTAGGTCACAAAATTGCCACATGGTTCCTGAAAAAGGCTGGAGCTAAAGACGGCATGGATGTTGATCCTTGTGTGATCGATGCCAATGGCGATCTCGGTGAGCAATACATCGAGTGCATGAATCTCGGCGGAGCATACGCTTATGCCGGCCGAGATTGGGTTTGCGGGAGGGTCGCGGAACTTTTAGGAGCCTCAATCATGGAAGAAGTTCACAATCATCATAATTTTGCGTGGCGGGAGACTCATGACGGCGAAGAATATTGGGTAGTTCGCAAGGGAGCAACACCAGCATTTCCAGGACAGCAAGGTTTCGTCGGAGGAACGATGGGCGAAACGTCTGTCATTCTAGAAGGCGTCGAGAACGACGAAGCCAAACATTCTCTTTACAGTACCGTTCACGGCGCCGGCAGAGTCATGGGCAGAATGGAAGCGAAGGGCAAGACCGATCGCAAGACTGGACAGGTGCTTCGCCCTGGCAAGGTCACATCAGAAATGATGCAAGGATGGTTGACAAAAGCGAACGTCGAATTGCGCGGAGCCGGTCTGGATGAGTCTCCGGACTGCTACAAGCGTTTGCCGGAAGTTCTTGCAGAGCACGGACAAAGTATTCGTATTCTGCATACGCTTACTCCTGTGGGTGTTGCGATGGCGGGAGCCAATGAATTCGATCCGTACAAAGACTAAGAAAAAGTCGGCGATATTTTCGATCCTACCTTGCAACGCTCACGCCCTTCAAAAACATCACAAATCGCACGCAGCCTCTTGTGTCAAAAATAGGGAGGCTACGTGCTAAATAGGCCGAAATTGCACCCAGATTGCACTCAAAGGGTCCTTTGCACTGCGTTCGGTGACGTTGCAGCCCATTGGTAAATCACTGATTTATATACTAAGTCGTTTGTTTGGAACAGCCGGGACTTCCTTGAAAGGGCTACGTGCTAACCGTTGCACCATAGCGGCATGGAGCAAAAATGCCTTTTACAATTATAAGGGAAACGTAGAGAATCCGACATTCTGCGGCGTTGCGCGACCTGAGAACTTGAAACAAAACGCCCGCGCGCTCGCTTGACGGACAACGCGCAAGCATCGTACTTTCTGGTGGTTGGTTTGTCGCTGGAGCTGTACTTGCATCAATCGTTAACCACGAAGCAAGTTGCGTTGTGCTTTTTTGCGCTGCGGCTTGCCTGTTTTCCTGCTGCGCTCTTTGGCCAGACCTCCCAATTGCCCACTGCCGCAACCGACGCTACCGTGAAAGCGGACTCGGTGAAGGTCTTCGAGCAGATGGATGTTTCCAGCGATCAAGTTTCTACGCTGAAAAAAGGCATCGCGGTGTACATCGATTTGCGTGTGGATGAGAGCGGAAGGGGCTGGTGTGGAATTCGGCCTACGGCTCAAGCGAATCGGATTGGTTTTGTGGATTGCAGGAGCCTGGAGCGCGTGGTGGGCGCGGCTCCGTCTATTCCCGGTGGGCGAGACAGCACAAATTCCGAGTCGCTACATGGTTCAGCCGCGGAAATTCCACTCGAGCGTCCCGCAACACCGACCGCGAACGGCTACGCGGCGATGAAAAATGAAGTCGTCAAGGAAGGTGTGATCGATTCCGGTTTCATTGCCACGCTGGAGGCACAAGCTTCGCGCGGCGGAGCAACCGCGGTGACGCGCGCCGCACTCGCTCATCTGGCCGCGGGTGAATTCGAACTTCAGCAGCATGAACCGGACAAAGCGCTGGAGCATTTCGAAGCGATGGAACCTTTCGCGGGTCGCCAGCGTGATCTTTCGCTGGCTAGCCTGGATGGGCGCATCTACGCAGAGTTGATGAAGAGCGAATACAGCACGGCGCTGGAATTGATCGAGCGTGCCAGAAAGCTTTCTCCGCAGTCAGCGAACCTGGCGGCGTGGTCGGGTTACACGCACTACCGTATGAACCAACTCGACGCGGCGATCGCGGATTTGCGGGTGGCGCAAAATATCCGTCCAAGTCAAAGCGTTGCCGCACTTCTGGAAAAAGCCAAACGCGACAAAGACGCGGAAGGCGATTTTCGCGAAGGCGAATCGAGCCACTTTGTGTTGCGTTATCACGGAGGCGCCAGCCGCCAACTGGCATCTGAAGTCATTCACACCCTGGAGGATCAATTTCAGGTCTTGAAATCCGAATTGCACTACACGCCGCCGGAACAAATTGGAGTGATTCTCTATACGCAGGAAACATTTTTCGATGTCACGCGGGTGCCGGGCTGGGCCGGTGGCTTGAACGATGGACGAATTCGCGTTCCGGTGCAGGGACTGGAAACTGTGTCCGATTTACTGGCGCGAATTTTGAAACATGAATTAACGCACAGCTTTGTGTTTCAAAAAACCAGCGGACGCTGCCCAACCTGGCTGCAGGAGGGAGTCGCGCAGTGGATGGAAGGCCGCCGCACCGGGGTGGACGCGGCACAGCTTGTCGCGTTCTATCAGGATGGAAAAGGAAAATCGCTGCGCTATCTCGATGGACCCTGGATGGTGCTGTCGAGCGGACAGGCGCGCTATGCGTATGCCTGGGCGCTTGCGGTGGTAGAAGCGATTGAAGCCGATTCCGGCAGCGATGGCCTAGATCGCTTGCTCGATGCAGAACGCACGGAAGCGTCCGGCGAAAACGCATTGCTACAAGCTTTGCGAACAGACTACTCCAGCCTGGACGACTCTACCGCCGAGTATCTTCGCAGAACCTATTTGCAGTGACATCCTCCCCTAGCAGTTGCCGACCAGCGTTCTCAGTTTTGTAGGCAAGCATATTGAGGAAGCTAGACCAACCAACATCGTGAATTGCTTTGCCCAGGACTCCCGCCGATAGGCCTTTGATGTTCAGGTCTTCGACGGCAATGGTGCTGAAGTTTTCGACTAGTTGGGTTGACAACTTGTGCTGAAAGTCTTTGCGCTGATGGGCAACGTGCCGGTGCGCTTTCTGCAACAGCAGGATGGTGCTACTTTGCGTTGCGCACGGCGCCAGGTCTGGTCAATACCTCGAACCGGCGTGCGGCGCTTCCACGCTACGATTCGCTCTTGCAGACCAGCGTTGTACAGTTCACGGCTATCTAGCGTTGCTGTCAATCGCTCTCTCTGAGAGCGATTGGGATACAGTCGGAATTTTAAAGTCTTTCTTGCCATTTTCCGAAGCTGCTCTATACTTGGTCTATGCTTTGTCAAGTGACATTCGACATGGTAGACATTGCGTTTTCCAACTTCACGTTCACTTGGTCTTCGTGACAAAGTATCGACACCGGGTGTTGGACGGAGATGCTATCAACCGACTTCGCGCCATCTTTTGCAAGGTCTGCGCCGATTTCGCGGCAGAACTTGTTGCCATGGACGGCGAAGACAACCACGTTCACCTGCTTGTGAACTATCCAGCAAAACACTCGATATCTACTTTGCTGAACAGCTTGAAAGGCGTTTCGAGCAGAATGCTTCGCCGCGAACGACCAGACCTGAGGCCGCGCTATTGGAAAGGCGTTCTCTGGTCGCCGTCGTATTCTGCCGCCAGTTGTGGTGGTGCTAGAATTGGCATCCTCAAGGCGTACATCGAGCAGCAAAAGAAGCCGCTTTAACAATTAACCGGGGCTTATATCCCCGCCCGGCAGGGCGAGGTTTTACGACCCCACGGATAAAACGATCGATACAGCGGCAGCTTATGATTTCGTGCGGTCGGCCCATTCTTCGTGCCATGCGCTTTGAATGGCTTCCAGCTTTCCTTCATTGGATTTAGCGGGATCGCCGGCGAACCCCGGAAGCTCCGTGATCCACTTGTGCATGTCCGTAAAACGTACCGTGTACGGATCAACGTTGGGAAATTTATCGGTAAGCGCGATAGCGATATCTTCAGTGCTGTCCCAGTCGAACGATGCGGGCATTATGGCTCCTCATAAAACATTTGCCACAGAGAGTCGCACAGAAGAAACTCTGTGACTCGTGGCAATCCCTATCTTAATGATCCATTTCCTTGGCGTAATTTTTATTCCAGTCCGGGATTTCGACCACGATGTCAGTCGTGCCGTCTGGCACGGTCTGGCAGCCCAGGCGCGACTTCGGCGTAATCCCCGGCGCTTCGTCCAGTTCATCGAGCTCCGCATCGGTCGCTTCGTTGCAGGATTCCAGACCTTCTTTCACGATGACGTGGCAAGTCGAGCATGCGCAAACCCCGCCGCACGCGTGATCCAACCCGGCCCTGAGCGCTTCGGAGAAATCCAGAATGCTGCCTGGCAAGCCGTTGTGACCGTAGGGAATTTTCTCCGGATCGACTTCCAGCGTTTTGCCGCTGGGCAAAAAAGTTACTTTAAATTTCTTGGTCGCCGGCTTGTATTTTACTTCTTCGATATACGGGTTACTGCCGCCCATGAATCTCTCCTTCTGAATATCTTACGCCGCCGCGTTGCCTGGGACTATTTCAAACTTTTTCTTTGAGGACCAAATGGCCGGAAACGGAAATCATCGGCGCTTCGTACTCACCTTTCGCAATTGCCCCCGCCCATAAACTTTCGGCCTAAAAATCATCCAGCTTCTTGCCTTGCAGCACGGAATTCACGGCGCTGTTCATCATGACTTCAGCAAGATGCTGCGTCGCTTCGTTCAATTCGTCTATTTTTTTGCGCATCAAGCGATAATCGCTGCCGCTGGTCGATTCGCGTAAGGCCGTAACAGCAGTATCGATCTTGCCGCGCTCCTCCGGAGCGAGCGAAGCGGATTGCGGATTAGCCAGCGCTTTCGCGGTTGCGGCAAGAATTGTTTCGGATTCGGTCCGGGCTTCAATCGCCTGGCGCTCCGCGAAATCCTGCTCCGCGTATTCGATGGATTCTTCCAGCATACGCTCGATTTCGGAATCGCCGATGCCATAACTGGGCTGAACTTCGATCGAATGTTGTTCGCCGGTGCGGACGTCTTTCGCTGCAACCTGCAGTATCCCGTTGGCGTCGATCAGGAATTTTACTTCGATGCGTGGTAGGCCAGCAGGCGCTGGTGGAACTTTCAACGTAAATCGAGCGAGCGAGCGGCAATCTTTGGCCAGTTCGCGTTCGCCCTGCAAAACGTGGATGTCGATGCCGGTCTGGTTGTCCACACCGGTGGTGTACATCTCCTGCGCGCTGGCGGGAATGGGAGAATTGCGCGAGATAATTTTTGCGACTGCGCCGCCGTACGTTTCAATGCCCAGGGAAAGTGGTGTGACATCCAGCAGCAGCATATTGCTGACGCCGTGTTCGAGAATATTAGCCTGCACCGCGGCGCCCAGTGCCACGACTTCGTCCGGATTCAGTTCAATGTGCGGAGCGCGTACGAAAAAGTCTTGCACCGTACGGC
This sequence comes from uncultured Acidobacteriota bacterium, assembly GCA_963731155.1. Taxonomy (GTDB): domain Bacteria; phylum Acidobacteriota; class Terriglobia; order Acidiferrales; family UBA7541; genus Acidiferrum. Next base: position 89,394 of record CAVSVB010000014.1, on the reverse strand, counting down.
GAATCAGCGGTGTACGCGTAGTGCCGCCAACGAGAACGACCTCGTCGACTTGCTCCGGCTTTAGCTTGGCGTCGGCGAGCGCTAGTTTGACCGGGCCTATGGTGCGATCAACAACCGGGCGAACCAGGGCATCGAAAGCGCCACGCGTAAATTCCTGCGTGAACATTTTTCCGTTGGGCAGCGGGAATTTAAGCGTGGCGGATTCTTTTTCGGAAAGCTCGTGCTTGCCTGCAATCAGCGCTTTGCGAAGCTCTTGCGCGATTTCGCCGTGTGGAGAAAAATCAACTTCGTCCGTCTGCAGAATCTTTTCGTGGACGAAGGCCTGGAGAAGATTGTCAATATCGTCGCCGCCGAGGTGCGTATCACCGTTGGTTGAGAGCACCTGGTAAATGTCGCCTTGGTCAGTGGAAATTAATTTCAAGATGGAAATATCGAAGGTGCCGCCACCGAGATCGTAGACAGCAACTTTGCCGCGTTGCTTCTCATGCAAGCCATAGGCCAGCGCCGCGGCAGTCGGTTCGTTGACCAGTCGCAGCACTTCGAGGCCTGCAATTTTCCCGGCGTCTTTTGTGGCCTGGCGCTGCGCATCGTTGAAATAGGCTGGTACGGTGATGACTGCGCGGTCGACGGGTTCACCGAAGAAAGCTTCCGCCCAATTCTTCAGTTCGCGCAGGATGAACGCTGAAATTTCCGGCGGAGTAAAGACCTTTTCGCCAAGACGAACGCGAATCACGTTGCTGCTGGATGGATCGAGACGGAAAGGAAAAAGTTTCAATTCGTCTTGAATATCTTTCACGCCGCGGCCCATCAGGCGCTTTACGGAATAAATCGTGCGCTCGGGCTGGGTGAGCAAGCGCCGGCGAGCTGGTTCGCCAACAATGATGTTTCCGTCAGGATCGAGACTGACCACGGAAGGACAAAGCGTCGAACCGTGCGGCCCGACAATACACTTCGGCTGCCTGGTCCGCGGATCGGAATACGCAACGAGACTGTTAGTGGTGCCGAGATCGATTCCAACAATTTTCCCCATTAGTGCGAACCCTCTGAAAGCATTTTCGTGTTTCCGTGTGCCTTGGTTAGCCGTCAGCGAGCGGCGGAATTATTCCAGTATTACTCTTGCAATTCCTTCTGCACGTTTGCCACGAGATTGCGAATATAGCTGCGGCGGTTCAGCAATTCGTTCATGTGTGCGAATAGCTTTTTGCGGGCGGCGGAGTCGGCGTGTGCGTCCACGGCGGCATCCCAATCCTTTGCCACGGACTGGAGCTGTGAATCTACTTCTTTCAATTTTTCCTGAAAATTGTCTTCCGCGGATTCAAGGCGGCCTTTCAATTCGATCAAGTCCGCGCCGGATTCTTTTGCTTCGCGCAATTCGTCGAGCGATTCGTTCAGTTCAAAAACTTCTTCGAGAAGTTCCGGCGGCGCTTGCTGCTTGGTTTGTCCTTCTTTTCGTTCTCCTTCGATTTCCAGAAGATATTCCACGCGAGCGAGTGGATCGCGCAGCGCGCGGTAGGCGTCATTCAATTCGCTGCTTTTTTTCAGGGAGAGTTCGCGTTCCGGTTCGCTGGCGTTCACAAAATTATCGGGATGCAATTTCCAGCTGAGCTGCAGAAATTTTTGTTCGAGCAAGGACAAGTCGATCGACAGCTTGCGTGGCAAGCCGAAGACTGAGAAGTAGTCAACGGTAGCGTTGGTAGCCTGAGAAGGGGCGGTCATTATCGCTACGGCTCTCGAATTCCGTCGTAAGTCTATATAGACACTATGTTTACTACAAAATAGGACACTATAGTTCCTATTTTGTGACCAAGCCTCGGTAGCGCTGAAATTCACTCCAAAAACAACAAATGGCTGGCGAATGTGGCCGCCAGCCGTATCGAACTCTGCCCGGGCCAAGTTCCATTGCACAGAAGTCTGTGCTGCTTAGGCCGTAAATGAACTGCCGCAGCCGCAACTTCTTGCGGCATTGGGATTTACGAACACGAATCCCTGGCGCATCAGCGTTTCTTCGTACTCGAGCGTAGTGCCGTTCAGGTATAAGAGGCTTTTCGGGTCGACGAAGACGCGGGCGCCGAATGCCTCGAATATTTTGTCGCGGTCGCGCGCTTTGAGTGTCGAGACGCATAGCGTATGACAAGCCGGAGCAGCCGCCGCCTTGCACGCCTATTCTGAGGCCGCCCTGTTCCGGAGACACGCCGTCCTTTGCGAAGAGCGCCAGAATTTTTTTGGCGGCGCGCTCGGAGACGTTGATCGTTGGTGTTGCAGGATTGGCGACTTCAGTGGTCATGTTACTTCCTATGATTCGTGCGCCCGCCTTGCTCAAACTGCAAATTACTGCGCGGCTCGGCCTAGCGTAACCCGATCGAACCGTGCTCTAGGTTGACAGCCGGCGCACAACCAACAAAGCTTAGTGCGCGGCCTTTTCGGATGCGGCGACCGGGATGCCCTTCTTGTTCTTCCAGTTGCCGATCGCGGCCTTGATGGCGTCTTCGGCCAGCACTGAGCAATGGATCTTGACCGGAGGAAGCGCGAGTTCGCGGACGATGTCCGTGTTCTTGATCGAGAGCGCCTCTTCAACGGTCTTGCCCTTAACCCACTCGGTCGCCAAGCGAGGAGCTGGCGATAGCGGAGCCGCAACCGAACGTCTTGAAGCGGGCTTCCTCGATCACCTGCGTTTCCGGATTGATGCGCATCTGCAGCTTCATAACGTCACCACATTCCGGCGCGCCGACCAGGCCAGTCCCGACGTTGGGATCTTCTTTTGGAAGGCTTCCGACGTTGCGGGGATTGTTGTAGTGATCTACAACCTTTTCGCTATAAGCCATGAATCATTCTCCTCTGGCGCTTTGTGACTGTGAGGCCACAAAACAGCCGCCACAACAAAATTAATTGCTCCGCGCGAGATTGCCGATGCTGACGAAGCCAGCAGTACGCAGAACTTTTTCCGAAATCGACACGTTGGGTACCCAAGCCGAACGCCCAGCGGTCAACTGGCGCAGCACGTCCTTGATGTAGTCCGCGCCAATGCCCAGCACTTTCAGGAATACGCGTACTTCCTGAAGCTGCTGGAACGAACGCTCGCCCGCGGGCTTGGCGTCATCGCCTTCGCCATAAGGCACGAACGCAACGCGGAATGCCGCCCCGGTGCCGCCAATCGAGCGGTGTACTCGAATTGTTCCTTCACTCACGGTGGTTGCCATTGCTTCTTGTCCTACCCTTCTCTGTTTCAGTGTTTGTAAGTACAAACCCTGAAACCCTTTCGTCTAATTTGCGGTCTTCACGTGGTTAGATGCGCAACTGGGCTAGGCGGTCTGCCAGTTCATCTTGGAAATATCGATACCCTCTTTAGCCATTTCGTAGAGGGGCGAAAGTTCGCGAAGTTTGTTGACGACCGTGACCATCTTATCGGTCACATAGTCAACCTCTTCTTCGGTGTTGAAACGGCCCAATCCGAAGCGAATCGAAGTATGGGCCAGATCTTCGCCAACTCCCAGAGCCTTAAGGACATAACTTGGTTCCAGAGTGGCCGACGTACAAGCCGAACCGCTGGAAACGGCGATGTCATTGATACCCATCAGGAGCGATTCGCCTTCAACATAAGCAAAGCTCATGTTGAGGTTATTTGGAAGGCGATGCTCCATTGAGCCGTTGATAAAGACTTCGTCAAGCTTGGCTTCGAGGCCCGCTTTGAGGCGGTCACGAAGTTTCGCAAGGCGAACCGATTCCTGCGCCATCTCTTTCTGGGCTATTTCGCAGGCAGCGCCAAGTCCCACGATTCCAGGGACGTTGAGGGTGCCGGAGCGCATGCCACGCTCGTGACCGCCACCGTCAATGATCGCCGCCAGCTGAACGCGAGGGTTGCGGCGGCGAACATAAAGAGCGCCGACGCCCTTGGGTCCGTAAATCTTGTGAGCGCTGATGGCGAGCAGGTCGATATTGTCTTTCTGCACGTCCACGGGAATTTTGCCGACGGCCTGAACACCATCGGACGCGAAAAAGATGCCGTGTTCCTTGGCGATTCTGCCGATTTCCTGAATCGGATTGATGACGCCGATTTCATTGTTGGCGTACATGATGGTGATCAAAATCGTCTTGGGCGTGATGGCCTTGCGAACATCTTCTGGATTGACGCGGCCGTCTTTGCCTACCGGAAGATAGGTCACTTCAAAACCGTCTTTTTCCAGGCGCTTGCAGGTGTCGAGCACGGCTTTATGCTCGATGGCCTGAGTGATGATGTGATTGCCCTTTTCCCGGTACATTTCGGCGACACCCTTGATCATCAGGTTGTCGCTTTCGGTGGCGCCGCTGGTGAAGATAATTTCCTTCGGCGTAGCGCCAATCAGAGCGGCGACTTGCGCGCGGGCATTTTCCACGGCTTCCTCACCGGCCCAACCGAACGGGTGATTACGGCTGGCAGCGTTGCCAAATTTTTCGGTGAAATAGGGCAGCATCGCCTGCACCACGCGTGGATCGACCTGAGTGGTGGCGTGATTATCGAAATAAATTGGCAGCTTTACGGCCATAATCCTATTCTCCTGTTGCAGCTTCTACGCCCGAAGAGGCACGAGCATTTGCTGCTCCTGCGGTTCGTCGCACATCTGCGCGATGGTGACGGTATTCAAAACGTTCATCACGCTTTCGTTCACGCGGCGCAGCGGTTCGCGAACTGAACACTTGGATGACGCATCGCAATTTCCGTGACTTGTCACGCAAGAAATAATCAGTACCGGGCCATCGATTGCGGTAATCACGTCCAAAGCGCTGATGCGATCCGGGTCTTTAGCCAACTGATAGCCGCCGGTGGAACCATGCTTGGCGGCGACCAGCGAGTTCCTGGCCAGCTTTTGCAAAACTTTCGCCATGAGCGTGGTCGAAATGCCATATTCCTCGGCGATTTCGTTGGCGCTGCACGCATGATTTTCGCTGCGATGCATGGCCAAGTGCTTGACCGCGATCAAGCCGTAGTCTGCTTTTTTAGAAAGCTTAAACATCTATCCGCGTTGAGTCCTTGCGTACGCCCCCCACGGGCATATACGACTGAATCAGTCGGAATTGAGTTTATAGGATTTGCGCGTGAAAGTCAACTGTCGTTTTGGAACAGTCAGGACCGTAAGACCTTTATATTCATGGAGATATGGGATTATCATTTCCGTATTGCGTTCGCTGTTGGAAAAGACGCGGAAAACGATTTATAGCTGAGACGGAGAAAAGGAGACGCAAAGGGAACGGAGGGTTGCTGTGACGGCGCAATTCAGAGCACAAAACCCGGTGAAAAAGAAAGAACGCGGGCCCCGCCGCTACACCAAGACAAAAACGAGTGCGGCCTCGCGGCATGAAAAAAAGATGTTAGCAATCGCTCGAGTTGCCGTGCCGGGCAAGCGTTGCAAGAACGCTGCAAGAAGAGGAGAGGCGAGACGGATATGCTACTCTGCCGCAGCCGATGAGAGGGCAGATGGATCATAACTTGAAGTGTCGTATTGGCGGAAAAAACCGCGGGATGCCGATGATTACCTGCGTTCTGCTTTTGATTCTTGGAATAGTGACTGCGGCAGGATCCGAATCGAAGATGGCTCCGAAGGTCAGCCAAAAGCAGACTTCCGGCGCGACGCGCGGAGCGGAAGAAACGAAGCCCGGGAAGCCTGAAGCGAAAACCTATGTACTGGTGGGGGCGGGAGATATCGCGGGATGCTCGTCGCTGGCGGGGGCGGCGGCAACGGCCAAGTTGATTGAGCAAATTCCTGGGACGGTGTTTGTTGCCGGGGATCTCGCGTACGATCGCGGTACGGCGGAAGAATTCAGCAAGTGTTACGACTCGACCTGGGGGAAATTCAAGGACCGTACGCGACCAGCGCCCGGAAATCATGAATACGGTTCGCCAGGAGCGCTGGCGTATTTCGCGTACTGGGGGGAACGGGCCGGGCCGCGCGGCAAAGGCTATTACAGCTACGATCTGGGAAAATGGCATGTGCTGGCGCTGAATACGAACTGCAATGCGCCGGGAGTAGGTGGATGTGGAGCCGGTTCGGAGCAGGAGAAATGGCTGAAGAAAGATCTGGAACAGCACGCCAGCTCATGCATCGTGGCTTACGGGCATTACGCGCTCTTCAGCAGTGGGTTTCTGAGAATGCACGCAGTCCATCCTGAATTGCGGGATCTTTGGCGGGATCTGTACGCGGCCCATGCGGACCTGATGTTGGCGGGGCACGAACATTCGTACGAAAGATTCGCGCCGCAGGATCCGGACGGGCATCACGATCCCGAGAATGGGATTCGGGAAATTGTGGTGGGGACGGGCGGACGAAGCCATTATCCGATGGGGCGGGCGGCGCCGAACAGCGAACAAAGGAATGCAGATACGTTTGGAGTGCTGAAGTTGACGCTGTCGCCGGAAAAGTATAGCTGGGAGTTTATTCCGGTGGATGGTGAAGACGGATTCCACGATTCGGGCGAGGGGACATGCCACAACGCGACGGCGGGGACGGCGAAGTAGAGGCGGAAACGATTATCGCAGAGGATGGGAATGGGAGACGCAGGGCTCGAAGAGGACGAGGCGACTACACACGAGTGCTGGCGTGGATGCAAAAAAAGAAGAGAAATTCCTCGCTTCGCTGGGAATGACGGGCGTATTTTGAGGTTCGCGAAATCGCGAGACATTGTCGTATTTTCAGATTCGCGAAATATTAAGGCTTTGCGGCGGCGCAAACGTTGGATTGGGAGGCGGCAGCGAATAATTTATTCACGGCCGCGACGGGGATAAGGATCAGTTGCGCTTTTGGTTTGGCGGCTTCGCCCAGAGCTGAGCTCAATTGAGATTGCTGATCGGTGGCGAGCGGTTTGCCGGCGGCAATTGCATCGAGGGCGCGCAAGCCGGCGCTGCCTACGACCGATAGGTCGCGGGAGGTGGCTACCGCTTCCCTGGCCAGGAAAGATTTTTGCGCCAGAGAAGCGAAGGCAGCGTCGTTGTGACTCCAGAGTGCGAATTGCGTGCGCAGTTCGTACGACGTGGCTGCGTCGCCACAGGAAGTGGCGAGGAATTTGTCGACCAGCTCCGAAAAATCGCGGCCCGCATCGCTTTCGAGCTTAACGGCATCAACCAAGCGGTTGAGTGGGACCAGACTGGTCGGCTCGACGGGCGCGGTTTGTTCGCGCGTGTAGTCCTTCACAGGTTCGACGACGTCAGCTAGATTTCGCAACGCGGCAAATTCTTCCGGTGATGCGGGCCCAGCGATGCGTTGCAGCATTTTGTGATAGTAGGAGCGATGCGTCAGGCCGCGCCACTCCAACTGTTCGCTTATGATGGTCATCCGCGAATACAACGAATTGGAATCGGTAACCGATTGCGGGGACCAGAGACGCTCCGCAATGGCGGCATTGCGCGGCCAAATGCGCGAATCGATATTTTCCGGATCAACGTATTCCGACCACATGCAGGATTCGCCGCCGAGAATTAATTTTTTCTGATCGTCGCTGAGCGTGGCGGCTGGCACCACTCAAGGGATCGACGGCGTAGTGGCGCGCGGCGCTCCATCCGAGATCGAGATAGTAACCATTGGAAAGAATGCCGTGATAACCCTGTTGTGCGGCTGCGGCAAGAGATTGCTGGCCGCGCCAGGACTGGATGACGATGTCGTTGGGCACGCCGGGAATGAAAACTTCGTCCCAGCCGACGACGGCTTTGCCATGTTTGGTGACAAGCTTCTGCACGCGCTGGCTAAAGTAAGCTTGTAGCTCCTCGTTCGATTTCAAGATTGTGCGATTTCTTGAATTGCTGAATTTTTGCATTAGCGTCCCACTCCTTGCCGTTCACTTCGTCGCCGCCAATGTGGAAGTAGTTGTCGGGGAACAGCTTGGCCATTTCCGCGATCAGTTCATCGAGAAATTTGTAAGTGTTTTCGTTGGTCGGATCCATCGCAGGATCGAATACGCCCCATTTGCGCTCGATCGAATAGGGACCGGAGCCGCTGGCGAGTTGGGGATAGCCGACGAACCACGCGGTGCTGTGACCGGGCATGTCAAATTCGGGCACGACGCGAATGCCGCGGTCGCGCGCATAGGAAATGAAATCGCGAATTTCTTCCTGTGTGTAGTACAGGCCGTCGGAGCCGAGTTCGTGCAACTTGGGAAATCTTTTGCTTTCCACCCGGAAGCCTTGGTTTTCCGAGAGATGCCAGTGGAAGACGTTCATCTTAACGGCTTCCATGCCATCGAGATTGCGATTTAGAACGTCGATCGGAATGAAGTGGCGGCTGACGTCAATCATCAGGCCGCGCCATGGGAAACGCGGCTGATCTTGAATTGTTATGGCCGGAGCGGCGAAGCCATCGGGCGTCACTTCGACAAGCTGAAGAAAAGTTTGCAGACCGCGCAGCACGCCGAGCGGATTTGCGGCGTCTAATTTTGCGCCAGAGGACGTGACTTCGAGGGTGTAGGATTCGTCTTCGCCGAGCTCCTGAACTTCTTTGCTGGCGTGGCCGGTATGGACGACGAGTGTGGCTTGCGATGCGTTGTTGGCTGGCTTGGCGAAGAGCAGACCGGTTTGGCGATGAAGTTGAGTCAGAAAACGTTCGCGCGCGCGGTCCAACCGCGGTTCGGTGTGTCCGTCGAATGCGATCGTAAAATTTGCGTCTATGCGAAGCGCGCCGGAGCCTGATGTAACGCTGGAGGGCTGAGGCATGAGGTTTGGGGGGAGTTGCGTTTGCGCCGCGGCGTGCGATGCGCCTAGAACGATGGCAAACAGGAACGCTGTAGAGATTTCGAGAAGATGCAGCGCGAACGCGATAGCAACAGAACGCATGATGAGAAAAGCCTCCGTGAAGGTGGTGCGGTTCGTCCGCCAGAGTGCTATGTAGCGGCAGAACGGCGATAGTGGCATACTCTCGGCGGAATGCGAAGCGCAAAATGGAAGATGAGGCTGCGGAAGGCGAAGAGAGATTCCTCGTTGCGCTCGGAATGACGGACTCTCGGTTTTGCAGGCTGAACTCAAGACCGTTAATTCTGCCATCGCGCATGCCTGTAAAGCTGAAGGCCAATACGGCTGGGGCTGATTCGGCTGGGCTGTTTTATTCTGACGCAAGGGCGGCTTGGCCTGCGTTACACTAAGGAAGAATTTCTCAGCCGATGAAAACGTCCATTGCTATCTATCCGGGATCGTTCGATCCAGTCACGAACGGCCACCTCGACTTGATCGAGCGCGGCGAAAAAATGTTTGATCAGTTGATCGTGTCGGTGCTGCAAAATGCGGAAAAGACTCCGTTGTTTTCGGTGAAGGAACGCGTGGAGATGCTGCGCGAAGTGACGAAACAATGGAGTGGCGTGGAGATCGACGTATTCGACGGTTTGCTGGTGGACTATGCGCGGCGGCGCGGCGCGGGAGTAATTCTGCGCGGGATTCGAGCGGTAAGCGATTATGAGTATGAATTGCAGATGGCGTTGATGAACCGGAAACTGGAGCCCCGACTGGAGACGGTGTTTATGTTGCCGGGAGTTACCTACAGTTATTTGAGTTCGAAGCTGGTGCGTGAAATTGCGCAGCTGGGGGCGCCGTTGCACGGATTGGTGCCGTCGATTGTGGAAGAACGTTTGCGCGCAAAAATTTCTTGATTGATTTGGAATAATTGAAGTAGCAGCAAGACGGCGGGATAAGCCCGCCGCTACACTGAGAAACAGCGTCAACTATTGCCAAAGTACGGGGGAAAAGAAGTGAATCTTACAGATCGCATCAACCGGATTCAGATATCGCCGACGGCGGCGGTGATTACGGCGGCGGAACAGCTGAAAGCAAAAGGCGTGGACATCGCCGACTTTGGGCCGGGAGAACCGGACTTTGCGACGCCGGATCACATCAAGCAGGCGGCCATTCAGGCGATTCATGACAACAAGACAAAATATACGCCGACGGGCGGAATCATGCCGCTGCGCGAAGCGATTTGCGCGTGGCACAGACGCGAACTGAAATCCAGCTACGAACCGAGAGAATGTGTAGTCAGCGTTGGTGGAAAGCACTCGATTTTCAACGTCGCCAGCGTGCTGGTGCAGGCTGGCGATGAAGTGCTGATCCCCGCTCCGTACTGGGTAAGTTTTCCGGACATCATCAAGTACACGGGCGCGACGCCGGTGTATGTGCAAACGAAAGTAGAAGACGGATTCGCGGTGCGCGCCGAGGCGATCGAAAAGGCGATCACACCGAAGACGCGTTTGCTGATTTTGAATTCGCCGAGTAATCCGAGCGGCGGAGTTACGGCGCCGGATGAGTACGAAAAAATTCTGGCGCTCTGCAAGAAAAATAATGTTTGGCTAATGGGCGATGAGTGCTATTCGCACTTTACGTATGAGCCGCACAAGCCGTATTCGATTGCCAGTGCGGCGGGCGCGAAAGAGAATGTCATCATTATTGGATCGGTGTCGAAGACATTCGCGATGACCGGCTGGCGCATCGGATATACGCTAGGCCCACCGGAGTTGATTCAAGCACTAATTAAATTGCAGAGCCAGTCCACGTCGAATCCGACTTCAATTGCGCAATACGCTGCGCTGGCGGCGATGACCGGCACCATGGACACAGTTCCGGTGATGCTGGCGGAATACGCAAAGCGGCGCAAACGCATTGTCGAAGGTCTGAATGCGATTCCTGGCGTCAAATGCCAGCAACCGGGCGGCGCGTTTTATGCGTTCCCGGATGTGTCCGCACACTTGAGCGGACCGCATGCGGTTGCCAAAGACACAACGGAACTCGCGGCGCTACTGCTGGAAAGAGCGCGCGTAGCGCTGGTGGGCGGAGATGCGTTCGGCGCGCCGGGCTACTTACGGCTTTCCTATGCGACGTCGATCGAACGGATTGAAGAAGGATTGCGGCGCCTGGACAAGTTCTTTTCGCGAGCAGAGGCTGCAGCTTAATTCGTGAGACCTGCCCCGTTTCGCATCGTGCCGACATTTCATCCCAGGATTTGGGGTGAACGTTCGCTTGCGCCGATTTTTCCCGACAAAGTGAATCTTCCAGAACCAATTGGGGAGGCATGGCTCACGGACGTTCGGTGCGTGGTCGCCAGCGGACCATTTGCCACAAAAAACCTGGAAGAAGCGTGGCGCGAGCTGCCGCAGGAATGGCGCGGGCCAAGGTGCGCGGAAATGCAGGATTTTCCCCTGTTGCTAAAATTTATTTTCCCCGCCGATAAACTCTCGATTCAGGTGCATCCCGACGACGATTACGCGCGCCTCCATGAGGCGGCTGCGGGCGGACAAGGAAAAACCGAGATGTGGCATATCGTTTCCGCGAAACCAGGCGCCGAACTACTCTTGGGTTTGAAATCCGGGGTCACGAAAAAAGAGTTTTCCGCCGCGGTCGGTTCCAAGTCGCTCGAGAATCTCTTTCAAGTGCACCAGGCCGAAGCTAAGGAAACTTATTTTATTCCGGCGCGAGTTCCCCATTCGATGGGCGGCGGGATGATCGTGTTTGAGGTGCAGCAGTATTGCGATTTAACGTACCGCGTTTACGATTATGGCCGTGTCGATGGGCAAGGTCAGCCGCGCGAAATGCACATCGACAAAGCGCTGGACGTGATTCAATTTGGCGGGCCCAGAATCAACAGGGTACGGCCTTTGCAATGGGCGTCGCAAAAAATGGAGATCTCGCTGCTGATGGCTTGCAAATATTTTGCGACAGAAAGATGGCGCATCGGAGAATTCTTCACCGCGCGGCCGAAAACGGACGCTTTCAATCTTCTGGTGTTTCTCTCCGGATGTGGCACGATGCGCTGGGATGGCGGCAAGACTCGGTATGGGACCGGCGAGTGCTGGTTCATGCCCGCCTCGTTGAAAAGCTATGAACTGATTCCGGAGGATGAAACCTCGTTGATCCGGACATTCATGCCCGATTTGGAGGCGCTGCGCGGCAATTTGCGCCTGTTGGGCATTGCTGACGGCAAAATAGCAGACATTCTGTTCGAATAACCCCGATGCCGAGCGAAAATCTTCAAGTGCATGCTGTCATTCTGGCGGGCGGACGCGGCACGCGCTTCTGGCCGCGAAGCCGCACGAAAACTCCCAAACAACTGCTGAACATCGTCGGCCAAGGAACGATGCTGGAACAAACGGTCGAGAGACTACGCCCGTTGGCGCCGGCCGCGCGCATCTGGACGGTGACCAACGCCGAGCAGCAATCGGCGGTACGCAAACAACTGCCGAAAGAATCGCGCAAGCGGGTGCTGGTGGAACCGGTGGGCCGCAATACGGCTGCGGCCATCGCGCTGGCGGCATTTCACATTCAACATTTCGCGAAAGGCGACGCTTTGATGGCCGTGCTCCCAGCGGATCATTACATTGCGCAGACGCGAAAATATCAGAAGATTGTCGCGGCCGCATTGAACGTCGCGCGCGAACCAGCGCGGATGGTAGTGCTGGGAATTCCGCCGACGCGGCCGGAGACCGGCTTCGGCTATGTCGAGCGCATGGAACCAGCGATCCGTAAGAATGGAGTCGCGGCATATCCCGTTCGAAGATTTGCGGAAAAGCCTGCGCTGGAAACGGCAAAGGAATATCTGGCTTCGGGAAATTATCAGTGGAATGCAGGCATGTTTTTCTGGCGAGTGGCAACGATTCTCGATGAGCTAAAGAAACATCTGCCGCAAACGTTTGATGTTTTGAAGAAATTGGCTGCGCATATCGGAACACGCAAATACGCAGAGCAACTCCGCAAGGTTTATCCCAAACTGGAAAATATTTCTGTGGACTATGCGATTCTCGAGCGCGAGGCTCGAGCTGCAGCCCAGCCACAGGTATTTGTAATTCCCGCGGAGGTCGGGTGGAGCGACATCGGTTCGTGGGAAGCGGTCTATGAACTGCAGGCAAAATTATCCGGCGAAAACATTTACGGGAATGCCGGACACTTTATCGAGTCCAGTGGCAATTTTGTTTCGAGCCCGGGAAAGTTTATCGCTGCGATCGGCATTAATAACCTGGTGGTTGTAGAAACGCCCGACGCGCTGCTGATTTGTCCGCGCGACCGTGCGCAGGACGTGGGCAAGATTGTGAAGTGGCTGGAAGAACGAAAATTGAAGAATTTGATTTGAGTGCGGCGAGTATCTCGGCGATCAGACGATCGCCGGTTCGGCAGGCCAATCCGGCTGTTTCCTCATTGCGGGCCTCGCGTATACTTATCTGAAATGACGGCGATAAAGTTTGGCACCGACGGATGGCGCGGCATTATTGCCGAAGATTTTACCTTTGCCAATGCGCGTACGGTGTCTGAGGCGATTGCACGCTACGTGGTGCGCGGCGAAGACGCGCGAAAAGGCGTGATCGTCGGCTACGACCACCGTTACGCATCCGACGCTGTGGCGCGACGCGTGGCCGAAACCTTTTCTTCAGCCGGCACGGCAGTGTGGCTCACCGACCGGCCCTGCCCGACTCCTGCAGTTTCTTATCTGGTGCGCGAGCGCGGTGCGGCTGGCGGCGTCGTAGTCACTGCCAGCCACAATCCCTACGGCTGGAACGGGATCAAATATAAGGCCAGCTACGGAAGCAGCGCGCTGCCCTCCATCGTTGCTCAAATTGAAAATGAGCTGCACTTTGTCGAGTCGACGAATATTCCGGCGCTGCCGACACGGCCTGAACTGATTCACTCGCTCGATCCGCGCAAGCCATATCTGGATGCGTTGGGCAAACTTGTGGATTGGGAGCGCATCCGGAAATCGCAATTCCGATTTGTGTTCGATGCCATGCATGGCGCTGCGGCGGGATTGCTCCCGGAACTATTCCTGCGTCATGGAATTACATGCGACGAAATTCGCGGCTCACGCGATCCACGTTTTGGTGGAGCTCATCCGGAACCGATCGAGCCGCACATCGCACCTCTGCAACAGGCAGTCACAGCAGGCAGGTACGACGCGGGCTTTGCCGCAGACGGCGACGGAGACCGCATCGGAGCCGTGGATCGCTCCGGCGCGTTCGTAAATCCGCACCAGATTTTTTCGTTGCTGGTATGGCACCTCGCCGGAATGCGCAATCTCCCCGGGGAAATCGCAAAAACATTTTCGGTTACAAAACTGATCGACAAGCTCGCTGCCAAACTTGGGCGCAAGGTGCATGAAGTTCCCATCGGGTTCAAGTACATCTGCGAGCTGATGCTCGAGCAAAATATTTTGATTGGCGGCGAAGAGAGCGGCGGCATTGGCACCAGTCTTTATCTGCCGGAACGCGACGCCACAGTCTCCGCGTTGTTCCTTGCGGAATTAATGGCATGGCATGGCAAGGCGCTGGGCGAATTGCTCGCCGCGCTGCACCAGGAATTTGGCGAACATCATTACGGTCGCGTCGACCTCGACGTGACAGCACGGCAGAAAGCAGCGGCCATGGAATGGTTTTCTAACGGCGACGCCGGCAAGATTCTGGAATGGCCGGTGGTGAGCCGCGAAACGATGGACGGCATCAAGTTGTATCTTGGCTCGATTGGCTGGGTGATGGTGCGCGCGTCCGGAACGGAAAATCTCTTGCGCGTGTACGCAGAGACATCGGAAAAAGCATCGACACAGCGCGTGTTGCAGGCGGTCGCCGACAGGATTCAGAAAACGTAACGAGGACCATTCCATGAACACAATTAACGTCGCGGAAAAATTCTCCAGGATCAACGAGATGTGGAGTCCAAAGATTTTGGGCGAAGTGAATGACAGCTACGTGAAGGCCGTGAAGTTCATTGGGGAATTCGTGTGGCATCACCACGACCGCGAGGATGAAATGTTCATGGTGATCAGCGGCAAGTTACGAATGAAATTCCGGGACCACGAGGAGGTTGTGAGTCCAGGCGAGTTCATCATCGTGCCGCGCGGCGTCGAGCATCTTCCAGTCTCCGAGGAAGAGACGCAGGTTCTTCTTTTCGAGCCGAAGACCACCCTGAATACCGGAAATGTCAGAAATGAAAGGACGCTCGCTGAACTGGAAAAGCTGTAATTCAGTTCTGCCGGCAACGCCATGAGTCATCGCTTCTACACTCTCGATGTTTTTACGAATACGCGCTTCGAAGGAAATCCGCTGGCCGTTTTTACCGATGGAGATGGGCTTTCGCAAAATGCCATGCAGGCGATCGCGAGAGAGATGAATCTTTCAGAAACGGTTTTCGTGCAAAAGCCAACCGACGACCGCGCACTCGCGCGCCTGCGTATCTTCACCACGCAGGAGGAACTGAAACTCGCTGGACACCCGGTGATCGGTACGTGGTTTCTGCTGGCCGAGCTGGGAGTGGTGCCGGCCCACGAAGGCGGCGTGCACGTTCTTCAGCAGACCGGCGCTGGCGTCCTTCCCGTGGAGATTCGTTTTAAGGACGGCAGGCCGCAAGCGGGTCACGATGACGCAGACGGAAGCGCGCTTCAGGCCGTTGAAAAGCAAGAACGCGGCTCTCGCCAAGGCGCTTGGACTGTCGCTGAAAGATTTGGAGTCGTCGCTGGAACCGACTTACGTTTCGACGGGCGTGTTCAACCTGATGGTGCCGCTACGCAATCGCGCTGCGCTGGGAAAAATCCAGATGAACATGAGCGAGTTGCGACAGCTCATCGGAAAGCACGCGACGATGGCATATTGCTTTGCGCTTAACGGAAACGGCAAAGCGTTTGCGCGCGGGATGTTGCCCTGGGAAATGTACGAGGATGCGGCGACAGGCTCGGCGGCCGGTTCGTTGGGAGCTTTTCTGGTAAAAAATAGCAAGCTGGACAGCGGACACACGCTAAACATTCAGCAGGGAGTCGAGATGGGGCGCCCGAGCCAGATTGAAGTCGAGGTGACGCGATCTGGAAACAAATTGATTCCCCGCGTCAGCGGCGCGGCAGTGCGAGTATTTGAAGGGACGATCTAGCAAGCGTGGCTAAGGCGATTTGCGCGCCTTGCTGGCGGCGTCGAGAACACCGTTCACGAAGCTTCCGGAATCTTCCCCGGAAAACTTTTTCGCAAGATCCACGGCTTCGTTGATGATTACCTTGTGCGGCGTTTTTGAGCTTTGCAATTCGTGAATCGCCAACCGCAGAATCGCGCGGTCGATCGCAGCGAGTCGGTCGAAACGCCAATTATCACAATGTTTCTCAATGGCCGCATCGAGATCCTTGACGCGCCGCGCTGCGCCTTCAAATAATTCGTTGGCAAATTTTTCCGTGTTTTCCGCGGCTTTCGCGGCTCGCCAGAATTTAATTTCCAGCTTGCGCGTTTCCTGCGGGCTCATTTCCCACTGGAAAAGCATCTGCATCGCAAATTCACGGGCTTTTGTGCGGAGTGCCACGCTATTTCCACCGGGCTTTTTTTGTTGATGGCTTAGTTGCGGAACCCGTTGGGCGGAGTTTTCGCGAGAGTTGCGCCATTTCGATCGCGCTCAGCCCGGCCTCGAAGCCTTTGTTTCCACCCTTGAGCCCCGCGCGATCGACTGCCTGTTCGAGCGTGTCACAGGTGAGCACGCAAAAAATTATCGGGACGCCCGTATCCATCTGGGCGAGCTGCAACCCGCGAGAAGTTTCCGCGCAGACATAATCGTAATGAGTAGTTTCTCCGCGCAATACACAGCCGATCGCTATCAGCGCGTCATAGTTCCCGGTCTGCGCCATTTTCTTTGCGGTTAAAGGAAGCTCAAATGATCCGGGAACACCCACTATGTCAACATCCGCGGATTGCGCACCGGAGCGCTCCAGCGCGTCGGCGGCCGCGCTCAGCAAGCGGTCCGTGATGAAGCTGTTAAAGCGGCTCACCGCAATTCCAAAACGGAAGCCGCGACCGTTAAGGTCGCCGTGAATCTTGCCGGGCTGGAGTTTTTCCGCCATTAAATTATTTCCACTTCATTTACCTTTGAACGCCGCCGGTCTCTTTTCCAAGAATGCCTTCGTTCCTTCGCGCATGTCTTCTGTCGCGCAGGCCACGCCGAACAGCGTCGCTTCGAGGAACAATCCCTCTTCCAGTGGCATCTCGGTGCCACGTTCGATGGCTTCCATGGTGAACTTCACCGCGAGCGGACCGTTGGCAATAATTTTTTTCGCGATCGCTTCCGCGCCGGGAAGCAGATCGACTGGCTCGTAGATGTGATTCACCAAACCGATGCGCATAGCTTCTTCCGCCGTGATCATCTCACCCGTCAAGCACAATTCGTGGGCCATACCTTTGCCGCACAAGCGCGTGAGCCGCTGCGACCCGCCGTATCCCGGCAAAATTCCGAGCTTCACCTCAGGCTGCCCGAGCTTGGCGTTCTTGCTAGCGATTCGAATCGAACAACTCAAAGCCAGCTCGCATCCGCCGCCCAGAGCGAATCCATTAATCGCACAGATGGATGGCTTGCCCATCGTTTCCAAGAGATGAAAAACGCTCTGGCCAAAGAGCGAAAAATCCTTTCCATTCACGGGGGTCTGCTGGGAAAGTTCCGCGATGTCCGCGCCTGCGACGAACGCTTTCTCGCCCGAGCCCGTAAGGATCAAGACCCTAATAGCTGCGTCATCACGCGCATCCAGCAATGCGCTCTGCAGTTCTTCGATAGTCTTACGATTCAGCGCGTTCAAAACTTTCGGCCGATTGAAAGTGATTCGCGCGATGCCGTCGTTTTTTTCCAATAAAATATTTTCGTAGCTCATTGCGCTCGTCTCGCCTGACTTTTTGCCAGAAAAACTATAGCTTCTGTGCCACTGGTTTTTGCGGATCGCTGTAATCATAAAATCCGCGCCCCGCCTTGCGCCCGTTCCAGCCCGCCAGCACCATACGTTTCAGCAACGGCGGCGAGGCAAACCGGCGTTCTTTGAACTCGTCGAACATAATCTGCGAAATATAATACGTGGTGTCGAGGCCCACAAAATCCAGCAAGGTCAGCGGACCCATCGGATGACCGCAACCGAGTTTCATCGAATTGTCGATGTCCTCGACGGAGCCGACGCCTTCTTCCAGCGCGCGAATCGCGTCCAGCAGATACGGAACCAGCAGGCGATTGACGATAAAGCCCGTGGAATCGTTGGCGCGCACTGCCGTTTTGCCAAGTTTGCCGCCGAACGCCACCATCTCGTCGTACACGACGGCGTCGGTCGCGATAGTTCGAACGACTTCGACCAGTTTCATCACCGGCACCGGATTGAAAAAATGCAAACCGACGAATCTTTGCGGCCGCCTGGTAGCGGTGGCTATTTCCGTAATCGTCAACGACGACGTATTGCTGGCAAAAATTGTGGCCGCGGGGCACAGTTTGTCGAGCGCAGCAAATAATTCCCGTTTTGCGGGAAGTTGTTCGATGATCGCTTCAATCACCAGGTCGCAGTCCTGCAAATCTTCAATGGCAGTAGTACCCTTCAGCCGTCCGCGAACTCCATCTTTTGCGGCTTCGGTGATGGTGCCTTTTTCAACCAGCCGCGCCAGATTTTTTTCAATTGCCTTGATTCCCTTTTCCAAAAGCTCGGGACTGACTTCTCGCACCACAGTTGAAAATCCCGCCGCAGCACTGACTTGAGCGATTCCCGAGCCCATTAGGCCACACCCCACGACTGCCACTTTTTCAATCGCCATACATATCCTCGTTAGAGAGTTTGCCGGGAATTTCCCTTTATTACCACGCTGGACCGGAACAGAGAGTGTATCAAATCCGAGCGACTCGTAGATGCGTCAGCACTTTCGCGCAGCACGATATGCTTCAGGCGATGCTTTCGACAATCATCGCGATCCCCTGCCCGCCGCCAATGCACGCCGTCGCCAGTCCATAACGCAGGCCATTGCGTTGCAATTCGTTCAGCAGCGTGATCACCAACCGAGTTCCTGTCGCGCCAAGGGGATGCCCCAGCGCGATTGCTCCGCCATTCGCGTTTGTCTTTTCGCGATTCAAGCCCAACGCCTTTTCGACCGCGAGATACTGCGCTGCGAACGCCTCGTTCACTTCGACGCGATCCATCTGCTCAATCGTCAGACCCGCGGATTTCAGCGCTTTCTGCGAACTCGGCACCGGTCCGATCCCCATGATGCTCGGGTCGACACCGGCGGTCGCCCACGAAACGATTTTGCCAAGCGGTTTCAAGCCGCGTTCTTTTGCGATTTTTTCGCGTGTAACGACGACCGCCGCTGCTCCATCAACAATTCCGCTGGCGTTGCCGGCCGTGACGATTCCGTCTTTCTTAAACGATGGTTGTAATTTTTCCAGAATCTCCATGGTCGTATCGGGACGCCGATGATCGTCTTCGCCGATCACAATCGTTTTCTTTCCCTGCTTTACTTCAACCGGCACCAATTCTTCTTTCATGCGGCATGCTTTGTACGCGGCGTCGGCAGCCTGTTGGCTGCGCAAAGCGTAAGCGTCAGCATCTTTGCGGGTGATTCCATGTTGTTCGGCCAGCTTTTCGGCGGTCAGCGCCATCGGCAGCCCACAATAGGTGTCCGTCAATCCGGCCATGAGCGAGTCTTCCAGTGCGCCGCCGCCGAGCTTGAGGCCATTACGCAATCCGCGAATTACAAATGGGGCTTGCGTCATATTTTCCATTCCACCGGCAAGGACTAGTTCGCATTCACCAAGCAGCAGTCGCTGCGCGGCCTGTGAGATGGACTCAATTCCCGATCCGCACAGCCGATTTACGGTTACCGCAGGAGTCTCGGTTTTCAGCCCAGCCTTTAGCGCGACGTGTCTTGCTCCGTAAAGTGCGTCGGTGCTGGTTTGCATCACGTTGCCAAAAATCGCGTGATCGAATTCGGCGGGATCGGCGTTTGAACGCCGAATCGCTTCCTTCGAAGCAGCCACTGCCAAATCAATCGCCGAAACGTCCGAAAATGCGCCGGTGTAACGCGACATCGGCGTACGCGCGCCTGCCACAATCACTACGTCTGTTGGAAACATACCTGTCCTCGTTTGGAAAAATCTCGTCACGCGTCAAAAAATCGCGAAATCATCATTCCGTATGGAGCCTTTTCTGTCCCGTCATTCCGAACGTCACACAGGCCGAAGCCTATGCCACTAACCCGTCATTCCGAACAGCGCGAGGAATCTCGGGTTCTGTTCCCTTCAAGCAGGATCGCTCAAACCTTCGGAGCAGCCAGCGTAACCACGGTATCACCGCCGCGCTTTCTCGCTTCTTCCATCGATGTTTCCGCGCGGTTCATCAAGTCGGTGACAATATCTTCGCTGTCAAAGTCCGACTTTGCGACGGCTTCCACAATCCCGGCGCTCAATGTAATTGCCGAGGCCTCCCATGGAGGACGAATTCCCGCTGCCGCGCGGCGCAATTTGTCGGCCAGGTTCTGTGCTCCGTCCAGAGTCGTATCCGGTAAGATGAACGCCAGCGACCAGGAGGTATATTTCACGGCGACGTCGTTCTGCCGCACGATCGGCTGCAACGATCGTGCAAGCTGCTCCAGAAATTTCTCCAGCGGCGACTCGCCTTGTTGGCGCAATAATTCTCCGCCGCGGTCAATCTGCAAAATCGTCAGCGCCAGCGGTGTACCTTGTGCTCGAGCGCGGTCGGCCTCGGTCAACAAGCAACTCTGGTATGAGCTGCGGCTCAGAAGTCCGCTGCGCTCATCCGAGACTCCCATGCGCCGCACCAGCGACCGTAGCCGCGTATGGCTGACGCTCATCAGCATTTGATCGCCGATGGCCTGCAAAAAATAGGTTTCGTTGGGCTTCCATTTACGCGGCTCGGCCTGTCCCACGATGATCATACCGGCGGGCTGCTGCGTTTCACGGTCGGTGATTTTCACGCCGAGCGCGGTGCGCAACGCCAACTCTCCCAGCACCGAGCCTGGAGTGTTCTCCACCACCAATCCGCCCAGTTCGTCGCCATCCGCCTTTTCCACTTGCGTCAGCAGGAACACCACTTGCGCGCCAGGCGCCGGCTTCATGTTCGGCCCGCAATATTCCGCAGCCAAATCCGGCGGCCTGCCCGGCGAGCCGATCACTGCAAGTGCGCGGCTCACACGCAAGTATTCTCCGATCTCATTGACGGCGGTGTTCAGCATCGCGCGCGGAGTCTGCTGCCGGAATATTTTCTGATTGATCTCTGAGATTTTCGATAGATCGCGCAACGTATCCGCGTTGTATGCGCCAGTTTTAGCAGGACTGGTTTTCGCTACTTCCGCAGGAGGCGCAGTGGCGGGCCGGGCCGCTTCCACTTTCTTGGCAGGCACGCCCTGCGGCCAAAAGTTTGCCGTCTGATACAGATTCCGCAGACGCGAGTTCTTTTCTTCTTCACCGGGAAACAACTCGGCGATTTTGTGCAGGCGGTCCATCGCCTTGTTCTGCAACGAATACTGCAGGAAAATTTCCGTCTGGACGATCAGGTCTTCCAGCGTCTGCATGCGCCGGCCCTCTTCGGTGGCGGGAGTGCTCGACTCAGGAACACTGCGCGGCCCAGCCTGCGCCTCGATTTCCGACGTGGAAATTGTGGTGCCCGATCTCGTCAAACGGCTTGCGACTCGCTGCACGAACGAAGCGTCGGCTTTGCCGCGCAAACGTTCCAGGCGCTCCTGATTACGGTAGTCGTAGGAATCAATGTCCACCAGCCGTTCCAGCGAATCGCACGCTTTTCGAATGTTGCCGTCCTTTAGGTACGCGTCGAACAGGTGGATCATGATTTCGAAGTATTTCGATTCGCGATTGAGTTCGTTGTACAGCGCCGCCCAAAATTCCAACACCACGCTCGATTCGGGGTGACGCCCGGCAACATCATCCAATTGCGCGGCGAATTCATTCTGCCGCTTGTCCGCGAACATCTTCCGCTTGACCAGCGACAGAACCTCCACCGCCTTGTTGCCAGCGCCCGCGATAATGTATTGCTCGGCCAGTTGGAACAGCCGCGCCAGTCCCGCGTTTCGCTCACGCAACAACTTTTCCAGCACTTCACGCGCGCGGTCCAGTTGTCCTGAACGCATCAGCGCTTCTGAATAAGTTTCCAGAAAAACCGGGTCGGCTTCTGTTGCCGCAAACGGCGCTAGCAATTTGGCGGCGTCGGCAGCGTCGCCTTTCCGCAGCCTTGCCGCGCCGTAAAGCAGCGCGACGCTTCGCTCATTTGGCGCCAGCACATGTGCATGCGCGAGATACTTCAAAGACTCATCGGTAGAGCCGCTCGCCGTTGCCAACTGCCCTGCTCGCAATAAAGCGCGCGCCGCAAGATTATTCCGGCCATTTCGTTCGGCGACCTCTGCCAGTGTCACTTGCCGCGAGAGATTCTCTGGCTCCAGCTGCGCCATGCGCTCGAGACAGAAGAGCGCGTCTTCTTCTCGGCCGGCCAGCGTGAACAGTTCGGCGGCTTTGCCGTATTGTTCGCTCGCTTCCTCCGGCCGGTTTTGTTTTTGCTGCAGGAATGCAAAACGCGCGATGCGCTCTGGAGGCTGATTCGCCGACAAATTCTTCAGAAACCGATTGTAGATCGCCAGCGCTTTCGATTCGTCCTTCGGGTCGATCAGCAGATCAAAAAACATTCCGTAGTAAACCGCGGCGCGCTCCGGCTGCTCCTGCCGCGCGTACAGATCGCCAAGCGCCTGTGTAGCTTCGGGATGCGACGGCGCATCCTCCAGCACGGCGAGATACGCGTCAATGGCGTCCTCGGTGCGGTTCTTTTCGAGGAATTTCTTGGCGCGCTCCAGTTGTTTGTTGACGTCGGTCATTACCTGCGGTTTGCCTTTGCGGAGCCTGACTGCGCGGAGCCCAGGTGTTCGTAGCCCCGTTAAGGCAAGGGATCGGACGCATCGCGGCTGGGGGTCGCGGGCCTCGCCTTTAGACTATATACCGTACTAAAAACGCGGGCAAAACCTCAGCGCAGCGTGATGCGGAATCATGCACCATTTGGTATTTCTGGTATTTCGCCCGCCAAATGTCGAGCACCGGTATGCCCAGCACACGTTATCTGGCATGGGTATGACCAGCAGTCGTACCCCCCGGGACCCGTATGCCTACCACCCGTCATTCCGAGGAGCGAAGCAACGAGGAATCTCTCTTCTTCTTCGATTGACGCGTGCACGAGAGATTCCTCGCTACGCTCGGAATGACGAACCGGCTGGCTTTTCTCCAAAACCCGCACGGAATGAAGCTAATCGCGCGCAAACCTGCGCAATGCGTCCAGCTTTTCTGCTGCGGCACCAACAACAACCGCCTGTTCGGCCTTCGCAGCACCGTCGAGGAAATCCTCCGCGACACCTGCCGCAACCAGCGCCGCGGACGCGTTGATCACCACAATATCTCGACGCGCTCGGTCCCGTTCGTGCCCACTAATCCCATCGAAAACGCTTCGAATGACCGCGGCGTTTTCCTCCAGTGATCCCCCGCGAATCGCTTCGAGCGGGGCCGCCTTCTTGCCGAACTGTTCCGGAGTGACCTCATATTTCCGCAAGTTGCCATCGCGCACTTCAGCGACAATCGTCGGCCCGGCAAGCGAAATCTCATCCAGATTTCCGGCGCCGTGAACCACCAATGCATGTTCCGTGCCCAACTCGGCCAGCGTTTCCGCCACCACATCCAGAAGGTCCGCCGAAAATACTCCCAGCACTTGCGCCTGCGCCTTCGCGGGATTTGTTAACGGCCCCAGCAAATTAAAGACGGTCCGCACGCCCAATTGCTTCCGCGCAGGCATGGCATGTCTGGCAGCAGTATGCGCTGCCTGCGCAAACAAAAATCCAATTCCGATTTCGCGAATGCCTTGCCCGATGCGTTCGAACGGCAAATCAATGCGAACCCCAAGCTCCTCCAAGACGTCCGCGCTACCGCACTTGGAACTGGCCGCGCGGTTCCCATGCTTTGCCACTCGAGCGCCCGCCGCTGCAGCTACGATCGCAGCAGCCGTTGAAATATTAAACGTGCCGGAATCGTCACCGCCGGTTCCGCAAGTATCCACCATGCGTTCCGGCAAAGCGTCCCCATCGGCAAAAACGCGCGTCGCATGTCGCCGCATCACTCGCGCAAATCCAGCCAACTCCTCGGTTCGATACGGTCGCGCATTCAACGCGCTCAGCAGCGACACAATTTGGCGAGTCGCCAACCGCCCGCTGAGCAACTCCTCCATGATCTCTTCGGCTTCCCCTCCGCTGAGCACCTTCCCGGACGCAGCATGGTCCAGTAATCGGAGCGTCATGCGATTTTCGCCTGGCGAGACATCTTTCTGCCATCGCTTTTGAACTGTGCTCGAATATTGGGCATTTCCCGCGTTCTTGCTCCTCTGTCGGGTTCCGAGTAAACTGCTATGTTTTGCGAACGCTAAAATTCTAACACTGGCTGGCGGTTCCACAGCCGAACACGAATGGATCATTGATGAAGATTCACGAGTACCAAGCCAAAGCCATCCTCGCGCGCTATGGCGTCACCACTCCCCGGGGCGAAGTCGCTTTCACGAAAGAGGAGGCCCGCGAAGGAGCGCATCGGCTTAAGTCCAACATTGTCGTCGTTAAAGCGCAGATTCACGCCGGCGGCCGCGGCAAAGCGGGCGGCGTCAAGCTGGCCCATTCTCCTGACGAAGCCGCGGAAATTGCGTCCCGCATGCTCGGCATGAACCTGGTTACGATTCAAACCGGTCCCGCGGGCCGCATCGTCAAGCGCCTCTTAATCGAAGAAGGCCTGGACATCAAGCGTGAACTGTATCTCAGCTTATTGGTGGACCGTGCCTCAGCCCGCGTGATTTTTATGGCCAGCGCCGCAGGCGGCATGGAAATCGAGGAAGTCGCAAAGAAGGATCCGAGCGCCATTCTCCACGAATCCATCCATCCCGCAGTCGGCTTGCAACCTTACCAAGCGCGCAAGCTTGCCTTCGGCCTCGGACTTTCCGGCGAAGCCGCGAACCGCGCTGCTCCATTTTTTCAGGCGCTGTATCGAGCGTTCGTGGACACCGATGCCTCGATGCTCGAAATCAATCCGTGCGTGCTTACCGGAGACGGCAGGCTGGTCGCTCTCGACGCCAAGATGACTTTCGACGACAACGGCCTGTTCCGTCACACCGACCTGCGCGGCCTGCGCGACCTCGACGAAGAAGATCCGCTCGAAGTCGAAGCCTCCAAGTACGGCCTCAACTACATCAAGCTCGATGGAACCGTAGCCTGCATGGTCAACGGCGCCGGTCTGGCGATGGCCACCATGGACATCATCAAATATTCCGGCGGCTCGCCTGCGAATTTCCTCGATGTTGGCGGTGGCGCTTCCGCCGAACAGGTCAAGAACGCGTTTCGTATACTGCTCAGCGATGCCGGCGTGAAAGCGGTTTTTATTAACATTTTTGGCGGAATCTTGCGCTGCGACGTACTGGCTACCGGCGTTGTCGCCGCCGCAAAGGATCTTCACGTGAAAATTCCGGTGGTCGTTCGCATGGAAGGGACTAACGTTGAACTCGGCCAGCAAATCCTCCGCGACTCCGGCCTCAACTTCACCATCGCCAACGGCATGAAGGACGGCGCGCAAAAGGTCGTGGCTCTCGCCGGGGGTGCGCAATGAGCGTTTTAGTAAATGAAAAGACGAAACTCATCGTGCAAGGTTTTACCGGCCGCGAAGGAACTTTCCACGCGCAGCAAATGATTGAATACGGCACTCAGGTTGTTGGTGGCGTGACGCCGGGCAAGGGCGGGACCAAGCACTTAGAGCGTCCCGTGTTCAACACTGTCGCTGAAGCGGTGAAAGGCACCGGTGCGAATGCGTCCGTGATATTTGTTCCGCCGCCGTATGCTGCCGACGCTATTCTCGAAGCTGCCGACGCCGAAGTTCCTCTCGTCATCTGCATCACCGAAGGCATTCCGGTGATCGACATGGTGCGCGTCGTAGCGGTCGTTGATCGCAAAAAGACCCGTCTGATCGGACCTAACTGCCCTGGAGTCATTTCTCCCGGCAAATGCAAGATCGGCATCATGCCGGGTCGCATCCACAAACAGGGCAACGTAGGCGTCGTCAGCCGCAGCGGAACTCTCACCTACGAAGCGGTAGACCAACTCACCCGTCTCGGCATCGGCCAATCCACCTGTATCGGCATCGGCGGGGATCCAATCATCGGCACATCGTTCCTCGACGCGATAAAACTGTTTAACGACGATCCCGAAACCAGCGCGGTAATCCTCATCGGCGAAATCGGCGGCGACGCCGAAGAAACCGCGGCCGCATGGATTAAGGCCAACATGAAAAAGCCGGTCGTCGGATTCATCGCCGGACAAACCGCGCCTCCAGGCCGCCGCATGGGTCATGCCGGCGCAATCATCTCCGGCGGACAAGGCACCGCAAAAGACAAATACGCCGCGATGAACGCCGCCGGTATCCGCACCGTCGAAACCCCGGCCGATCTAGGCTCGACATTAGCCGCGACCCTAAAATGAATTTGTAGCGTCCGCCTTCTCGGGCGGGCGCTCTTTGTAGTTTTGGTTTTTGTAGCGGCCGGTCTCTAGACCGGTTCTTTTCCGAACTTCCTGGAGGAAATTCTCGTGTCACTCGAACGTACTTTCGCAATCATCAAGCCCGACGCCGTTGTTGCTGGCCAGCAAGGCGAGATTTTGTCGCGCATTCACAAGGCGGGCTTCAAGATCGTCGCGATCAAATCCGTGCGCCTCACAAAAGAAGAAGCCGGTGGTTTCTATGCCGTTCACAAGGCGCGCCCGTTTTTCGGCGAGTTGACCGACTTTATGTCCTCCGGCAAAATTATCGCGCTGGTGCTTGAAGCGGAAGGCGCCATCCTGAAGTGGCGGGACACCATGGGCGCCACCGATCCCAAAAAAGCCGCCCCAGGCACCATTCGGCACGACCTCGGCACCAGCATCGGCAACAACTGCACGCACGGTTCCGACGCCGCCGACACCGCAGCATTCGAAATCGGCTACTTCTTCTCCGGCCTCGAACTCATTTAGTCCAGACCCAGTCAGACTTCAACTAGTGACCCTTGCCCAGGGGCGCTTTTTCATTTTGTGCGTTCTGCCTTCGCTAACAAATTCCTTCTCTGCCGCGTCCGAAGAGGTGTAGCCTTTTCTTGAATTCTCCGCACGGAGGTTTCCATGCTTCGTCGCGTCTTCCTTCATCGCACTAGCCGCGCTGCCGCAGGCGCACTGCTCGCATCCAGCGCCGTAGCCAAGCGCCTCGCCGCCATCCCCGCGTTGCCCCGCAAATTCTCAGCCAACGACACTGTCACCTTGGGCCACACTGGTATCCAGACCTCGCGCCTAGCTATGGGCACCGGCACAGTCGGCGTTGGACACCATTCCCATCAGACCGCTCTCGGCATCGACGGTTTGGCGCGTTTGCTGCTCAACGGCTACGACAACGGCCTGCGTTTCTTCGACGCTGCCGATTCTTACGGCAGCCACCCGCACGTAGCCGAAGCTCTTAAGCACGTCGATCGCAGCAAAGTCACCGTGCTTACCAAATCCTGGGCACGCACCGCTCCAGAAATGCGTACCGATCTCGATCGCTTCCGCAAGGAACTCGGCGCGGACCATATCGACATCGTTCTGATGCACTGCCTCACTGAAGGCGACTGGACCACGCGCTTCGAACCGGTCATGGACGTCCTCTCCGAAGCCAAGCAAAAAGGCGTCATCCGCGCGCATGGTTGCTCTTGCCATTCCATCGAAGCCCTTCGCGCAGCCGCAAAATCTCCGTGGGTTGACGTGGACCTCGCTCGCGTCAATCCTGTCGGCGCGTTTATGGACGCCGAACCCGACACCGTCGTCAGCGTCCTTCGCGAAATGAAAGCCAACGGCAAAGCTGTTGTCGGAATGAAAATTCTCGGCCAAGGCACTCTGCGCAATCGCCAGGATGAAGCACTTCGCTCCGCGCTCGGCCTCGGCCTTCTCGATGCATTCACCATCGGCGCGGAATCCATCGCCGAACAGAACGACCTGATGAAACGCATCGCCGCAGCCTAGAGATGCTGCACATTAGAAACGTCGAGACGCGCAGACTCGCGACCCCGACAAACGTCGTCCCGAACGTTTCGGTTCTAATCTGGACACGAAGGATTTCAACTGAACGACCCGCGCAATACGTGACCACAATCATTCCCAGCGCTACACTTTTTGCATGGAACCGATGCAACAACTCGGCCGCTTGCTCCTCTCGGTCGGAGCGATGTTCATCCTCATCGGCGCGCTTTTCTACTTCGGCCCAAAACTTCCATTCCGCCTCGGTCGTTTACCCGGAGACATCAGCTATCGCGGAGAACACGGCACATTTTATTTTCCGCTTGTCTCCTGCCTCGTCATCAGCATAGTCGTCAGCCTGATTCTCTGGCTCATCAATCAGTTTCGCCGTTGACGTGAGTTCAAACAGCCATCCCATCAGAAAAATCGTTACCCGTTGCGTGACCTCTGGTCTCTGGCCTCTGGTCTCCGTTCCCCCTCCGCCGCTCCAAGCACTCCACCACGGCGCCGCTGACGCCATCGCCAATCTATGAGAAACTATTCCTTCCAAGACAGCGATTCTGCGCAGTCAATCTGTGCTCCCGTCGCGGAATTCATGGAAAATCACAGGCAGGCGGCTTACCACCTCTCGGCTCCTGCCGGCAAAACAGGTACATGGACCCAAAGTTCCAGCGAAATTTCTGCATCATCGCGCATATTGATCATGGCAAGTCCACTCTTGCCGACCGCCTGATCGAAATGACCGGCGGTCTTTCCGAGCGCGAAATGCACGCGCAGGTCCTCGATTCCATGGACCTCGAACGCGAGCGCGGCATCACCATCAAAGCGAAAAGCATCCGTCTTCACTACAAAGCCAAAGACGGCAACGTCTATCGCTTGAATTTAATCGACACGCCCGGCCACGTCGATTTCTCCTATGAAGTCTCCCGCGCGCTGTCCGCGTGCGAAGGCGCACTGTTGGTAGTGGATGCGTCGCAGGGCGTTGAAGCGCAGACCGTCGCCAATACTTTTCTCGCCGCTGCCAGCAATCTCACAATCGTGCCGGTCATCAACAAAATTGACCTGCCCGCCGCGCAAACCGAGTACGTCAAGGAACAAATCGAAAACGTGCTTGCGATTCCCGCGCACGACGCCCTCCCCATCAGCGCCAAGAGCGGCCTCGGCGTTGACGACGTCCTCGAAGCTATCATTCATCGCATTCCTGCGCCGAAAGGCAGCGCGGCAAATCCGCTCCAGGCTCTAATCTTCGATTCGTGGTTTGATCCCTATCGTGGCGCTGTCGTTCTCGTTCGTGTGATGGAGGGCCGCATCACGCATCACATGAAGATTCGTCTCTGCGCCAACAACGACGTTTACGAAGTTGAGCAGCTCGGCGCACTCACGCCCAAACCGGTCGCTCTCGAGGAACTCGAAGCCGGCGATGTCGGCTTCATCGTCGCTAACATCAAGCGCGTGGCCGATGCTCGCATGGGCGATACCGTCATCGAAGCCGGCAGCAGTGCTCCGCCGCTTCCCGGTTTCGAAGCCACCAAACCAATGGTCTTCGCAGGCCTATTTCCTGTTCTTGCCGATGATTACGAACCACTTCGCGACGCGCTAGGCAAACTGCAACTTAATGACGCCGCTTTCTTCTACGAACCGGAAAATTCCGTGGCCCTCGGTTTCGGTTTTCGTTGCGGATTTCTCGGCCTGTTGCACATGGAAATCGTACAGGAGCGGCTCGAGCGCGAATTCGGACTCAATCTCATCACCACTGCACCCAGCGTGCGCTATCGCATCACGCGCGTGGGCGGCGCAACCGTTGAAGTGGACAGCCCAGCCAAGTTTCCCAATCCCAGCGACATCGAAATGATCGAAGAGCCCATCATCAAGGCTATGATCATCACCGACGACCAATCGGTCGGCGGGATTCTCGCACTGTGTCAGGAAAAACGGGGCATCCAAAGAAACTTCGAATATCTCTCACCCACGCGCGTCATGCTGACGTACGAATTGCCCCTGAACGAAATTGTTCTCGACTTTTACGATCGCCTCAAGTCCGTTTCGCGCGGCTACGCTTCCCTCGACTACCATCTCGAAGGCTACAAGGAATCCGACCTGGTAAAACTCGACGTCCTCGTCGGCGGCGAACCGGTTGACGCTTTGGCAATGATCACTCATCGCGATACCGCCTACGAACGCGGCCGCGAACTCGTCTCCCGGCTTCGCAAACTGATTCCCCGCCAAATGTTTGAAGTCCCCATCCAGGCCGCCATCGGCAGCCGCGTTATCGCCCGCGAAACCGTCGCCGCCATGCGCAAAAACGTTCTCGCCAAATGCTACGGCGGCGACATTTCCCGCAAACGCAAACTCTTGGAAAAACAAAAAGAAGGCAAACGCCGCATGAAGCGCGTCGGTCAGGTTGACATCCCCCAGGAAGCCTTCCTCGCCGTCCTCAAAGTGTCATCCACCGCAGAAGAGGATTAATCACACCAGGTTGTTTTTGCTTTTCGTAGCTGCCGCCTTCCGAGGCGGGCTTTTGGAGCGCGGCAGCCCAGCTGCCGCTGTTCCGATGACGGTCTCTCTAGCGCTGGCCAAATTTAGCCTACCGCTTTGTTCCTCACTTCCGTCTCTAATCGTCCCCGTTGCAGCCGAATCGCGACTGCGTCTCCAATCGCCACCTGCTCCGCCGACCGCAGCACATTTCCCGCCGCGTCCGTCGCAATTGCATAACCACGCTCCAACGCCTTCAGCGGTCCGCGTTCCTGCAATTGCAAACTCAGCCGCTCCAGTCTCTCCCGTTTCTTGTGCAGCAGCCGTTCCGCACGCGTCCCCAACTCCACGCTGCGCTTATCCAACCGTAGCCGCAATGCCGCAATTTTCATCCGAAAATCGAATCGCGCAATCCGCAGGTGCGCCGCTGTAAATCGTTTGCGCGATTGTTCCAGACGTGCCTTCAAACCCAACGCCACACGCGAAGTCAATTCGTCCGCGCGCTGCCGCTGCTGTCGTAGCAAATCCAGTGGTCGCCGGAATCCTCGCCGCCCCGCCAGTTCGTGCACACGCCGGCTGAGCACCAATATCCGGTAGCGCATCTGCTCACCCAACGCGTCCTGCAAGCTCTTCACATGCTTGTCGAACTCCCGCCGCGTCTGCACCACAATTTCCGCTGCTGCCGAAGGCGTTGAAGCCCTCACGTCCGCGGCAAAATCCGCAATCGTAAAATCCGTTTCGTGGCCGACGCCCGAAATCACAGGAATCTTCGATTCAAAAATCGCCCGCGCCACAATTTCTTCGTTAAACGCCCAAAGATCCTCCATCGATCCGCCGCCGCGTCCAACAATCAACACATCCACAGTTCGCTGCAAATTGAAAAACTTGATCGCCTTCACAATTTCCAGCGCAGCGCCTTCGCCTTGCACCCGCACAGGAAACAGGGCCAGGCACACATTGGGAAATCGCCGTCGCAGAATTCGCACTACGTCACGCACCGCCGCTCCCGTCGGCGAAGTAATCAACCCAATCCGGCTCGGGAGGACCGGCAGCGGCTTTTTATGTTTCGCATCAAACAGCCCTTCCGCTTCAAGGCGTTTCTTTAGCTGTTCGAATGCCAGTTGTAGCGCACCGCGCCCCGCCGGCTCCAGCGATTCCACATAAATCTGATACTCGCCGCGCGCCTCATAAACGCTGATCGACCCGCGCACGTTCGCCTTCAACCCGTCTTCCGGACGAATCTTCACCCCACGCATCTGCTGCTTGAACCACACACAGCGAACTTGTGCCTTGTCGTCCTTCAGCGTGAAGTAAAAATGTCCCGACTGCGCCGCGCGGCAATTCGAAATCTCCCCTTCCACCAGAATGTCGGTAAAATTCTTCAGCAGCAAATCGCGAATACGCGCCGTAAGGTCGCTTACTGTCAGCGATCGCCGGTCCGGCTGCAGATTGAATATCAGTTGGCTCATCTTGTCTGAGGCAGATTTGCCCGCAAAGAAAGCATACATCACGCTGTGGGGAATACTTTCCTTGTATTCTTGCGCTGTTGAAATTTTTCAGCGGCACAGGCAGTCTTACTTATCGTGAACCAATTCATTCCCCGTAGGGAAGTAGCATGCTGCGCACCATTTCGGCAGGGACCAAAATCCGCGGCTCTACCCCGCCTAACTCAGATCATTACAATCTTCCTGGCAGCCTTGGCGCTATCGTCCTTCCACGCCTTGCCAGCCGACGCGCAGGTATCCGTTGGCGGCAAAGTTGAAAGCAAGAGGCTCTTGCCGCCAGCGAGACACGTCATCGAAGAGGTCCGCTCTTATCGTCTAGCCAATGAAGACCGCATCATGCGCGAACTGCGCGAGTTCCTTTCGATTCCCAATGTCGCCAGCGACACACCGAATATTCAAAAGAACGCCGAGCGCCTGAAAGAAATGCTCGAAGCCCGCGGCATCGAGACCCATTTCCTCTCCATCGAAAACCGCGGCCCGGTAGTCTTCGGCAAAATCGACACCCTCGGGGCGACACGCACGGTAATTTTTTACGCGCATTACGACGGCCAACCGGTCGATCCTTCCGCGTGGACCGATAAATCTCCGTTTGAGCCGGTCCTGCGGGACAAATCGGTTGAAGCAGGCGGCAAACGCATTCCCTTCCCTGGAGCAGGTGACGGCGCGGCCAATTCTTACCAGGACGACTGGCGCATTTACGCCCGCTCCGCCTCCGACGACAAATCTCCCATCGTCGCGATCCTCGCCGCGCTCGACGCCTTGCGCGCGCAAAACATTCCTCTCGCTGTAAATCTGAAATTTATTCTGGAAGGTGAAGAAGAAGCCGGCTCGACTCATCTGCAGCAAACTCTTCAGCTTCACAAAAATCTGCTCAGCGCCGATCTACTGATCACTGGTGATGGACCAATCCATCCCTCCGGCAGGCCGCTCGTTTTCTTTGGAAATCGTGGTGACCTCGGCCTGGACATCACCGTTTACGGACCCGTCCGCTCTCTGCACAGCGGCCACTATGGAAATTGGGCACCAAATCCAGCGCTAGAGCTCTCGCATCTCCTCGCTGCCATGAAGGACGAGCAAGGCCGCGTAGTTATTCCCGGCTATTACGACGACGTTATTCCTCTCGGTCCGCTCGAACAGACCGCACTCAACGCCATGCCTGCAAACGATGCGGAACTCCAGCACGAACTCGGCATCGCCAGGCCCGATGGCGGTGGTAAAAAATTGCTGGAACTGCTGCAGCAGCCGTCTCTCAACATTCGCGGCATCCGCAGCGGCGCAGTCGGAGATCAAGCCACCAACATCATTCCGGACAAAGCTGAAGCCTCGCTCGAAGCACGCCTTGTCAAAGGCCAAGACCCACAGAAAAAGTTCACGCAAATCGTCAACTTCATCCGCAAACAAGATTTCTTCGTCGTCGATTACGAGCCAACACTCGATGAACGCCGCGAACATCCATTGATCGCCAAAATCATCGACCAAGGTGGCTATCGCGCTTCTCGCACCCGCATGGACATGCCCGTTTCAAAAGCGCTCGTCCGTGTCTTGCAGGAAGCCACTCATAACCAAACCGTCGTCGCTCCCATGCTCGGCGGCAGCGTCCCCATGTACATTTTCGAAGACCTCGACCTCCCCTGGATCGGCGTCCCCATCGTCAACTACGACAACCATCAGCATTCCGCTGACGAGAATCTCCGCCTCGGCAACCTCTGGAAAGGCTTAGAAACCTACGCCGTCCTCTTGGCTGGTTTAGACTGGTAGGGAGCTGGCGGGCGCGGAGCTGTTAGCTTTACGGGATTTGCTACAAGGAAAGAAAATTTTGCAACAATTGCTTTCCGGATTCTGTCAGTACCGACTCCGGGTGGAATTGCACGCCTTCCATTTTGTGCTTCCGGTGCCGCACTCCCATGATGATTCCGTCGGACGTCTCCGCCGTGATTGCCAATTCTCGCGGCAACGATTTCCGCTCCACGATCAAGGAGTGATACCGCGTAGCCGTAAACGGCTCCGGCAGCTTCCGGAAAACGCCTTTGCCATCGTGATGTATCTCGCTGGTCTTTCCATGAAACAGCTTTGGCGCACGCACGATCCTCCCGCCAAACGCCGCGCCCATTGCCTGGTGGCCCAGGCAAACTCCTA
The DNA here is from genome assembly GCA_963731155.1 of uncultured Acidobacteriota bacterium. Lineage (GTDB taxonomy): Bacteria > Acidobacteriota > Terriglobia > Acidiferrales > UBA7541 > Acidiferrum. The sequence continues at coordinate 55,501 of CAVSVB010000014.1, read as the reverse complement.
AGATCGGAAATTTTCCCGCCAGCCGCTGAACCAATTCGATCGAGATGCCCGCTTCCTGCGGCGTGCACGGCCCGGGTGAAATCACGATCCGCTCCGGCTTGCGTCTGGCAATTTCTTCCACGGAAATTTTATCGTTCCGATGCACTTCTACATCGCAACCCAACTCACCCAAATACTGAGCCAGGTTGTATGTAAACGAATCGTAGTTGTCGAGCAGCAGAATCATTGGCTTACTTTCAATTTGTTTCACTTCGATTGTGCGCGGCTTCCAGCGCTCGCTGCAAGGCTTTGGATTTATTCACGGACTCTTCGTATTCTCCCAGCGGGGTCGAATCGGCAACGATTCCGCCGCCCGCTTGGATGTGCGCCACACCGTTTTTGATGACCATAGTACGCAATGCGATACATGAATCGAGATTCCCGGCGAAATCGAGGTACAAAATTCCGCCTGCATAAATTCCGCGCCGCGTCTTTTCCAGCTCTTCGATGATTTCCATCGCACGCACTTTCGGCGCGCCGGAAACGGTTCCTGCGGGAAAGCAGGCCATCAGCGCATCAAAGCAATCTACATCAGGACGCAATTGACCGTGCAAACTCGAAACCAGATGCATGACATGCGAATACCGTTCGACCGTCATCAATTTTTCCACGCGAACGCTGCCATATTCGCACACCCGCCCCAGATCGTTGCGGCCCAAATCCACCAGCATAATGTGCTCGGCGCGCTCTTTTTCATCCGCGAGCATTTCCTTTTCCAGGCGCGAGTCTTCCGCTTCGTCTTTTCCGCGCCACCGCGTTCCCGCAATTGGTCGGTAAGACACGTCGCGCCCCTGCACTTTCACCAGCATCTCCGGCGAGCTTCCGACCACCGCCACATCGTTCAACTGCAAAAAGAAAAGATACGGCGAAGGATTCAGTGCGCGCAGCTCGCGATAAATTTGAAAAGGTTCAGCTTCAGTCTTCGCAGAGAATCGCTGGCTGATCACCACTTGAAAAACATCACCGGCGCGAATGTATTCTTTGGCTTTTTTCACCGCGGCAAGATAAGCGGGTTTCTTGAAATTAGAGTTGATTTCCAGAGGCGGCGTTTCTTTTGCTTCCGGTTTTCGCTTGCGTTCTTCGGTGGCCACCGGCTGTTCCAGCAATTTTCGCGTTCGGGCAATTTCCTTTACCGCCGCGTCGTACTTTTGCTGCAGCGATTCCTTCCCTTCCGTAAACACATTGCGAACGATAAACAGCCGGTGTTGCACGTGATCGAACGCAATCAGCCCGTGATAAAACATCAGCGCTGCATCAAACAAACCAATATCGTCGCGCAATTTTTTCGGAATACGCTCGATCAATCGCACCATGTCATAACTGAAATACCCGATCGCACCCGCAATCAGCGGAGGCAACCCGGGCAATCGGACTGGCTTAAATCTCCCGACTCGTTCGCGTAAAAACGAAACTGGATCCTTCTCTTCCCAGATCACCTTGTCGGGGCCTTCGAGTACGCAGGCGCCGTTTGCATAGCGAAAAACCTCTTCCGGATGCGCTCCGGCAAAGGTGTAGCGCGCGATTTTTTCGCCGCCTTCGACCGACTCCAGAAGAAACGAATAACGCGCTCCTTGAGCAATGCGCAGATACGCGCTGACCGGAGTCAACAGATCGTTGGAAAAAACATGGTAAACCGGAATGAGATTTCCCTGTTTTGCTAGACGCGAGAATTCGGCGAAAGATGGCTGGATCATTTGAAGGAGAAATCAGTTTTCAGTAATCGGTTTTCAGTAAACAGTCTTCAGCAACATCCGGAAGGACCGCGCTCGGCAAGACCGCATTCGGCAATTCAGGGTCCATTTCGGTCCGCCAATTATCTACTAAAATCAGTTATCGTGCTTGGAACGCGCTGGGTATTCTTTATGTTTTGATCAGAGACGCCTCGTCCGCACGAAGCTGTGCCAGCACCGCGCGCCGCATCGCCGCCGCTGGAGCCACCTTTCCCATCCACAATTCCCATTGCGCGAATCCCTGCGCCAAAAACATTTCCACGCCGGAGATCACGCGAATTCCCTTCGCTGCGGCGGTCTTGAGAAGCTGCGTGCGCAGCGGCCGGTAAATCAGATCCATAACAATCCTGCAGTTTAGTTCGCGGGGCGAGAGCGGCGAATTTCCGGCATGCGGATACATTCCAACCGGCGTGGCATTCACAATGAGCTCGAAGCACGCTGATGCCAAATGCTTTCGCGCAATTGCCTGTGCTCCGCACACCCGCGCGAGTTCGCGCGCGGCCATTTCGCGGCGCGCGCAAATCAGCACTTCCGCTCCGGCGTTGGCGAGCGCGAATGCGGCGGCTCGGGCCGAGCCTCCCGCGCCAAAAATCAAAACGCGGCTATCGCGCAAACGCAGCTTCCCTTCCAGAGCGCGCAACACTCCCACGTAATCCGTATTGGAGCCGAGAAGTCCACCGTCCTGGCCCACGACGACAGTGTTCACCGCGCCGATTTTCTCCGCCATTGGTTCACACTCGGCAAGATGCTTCATGATGGTCCGCTTATGCGGAATTGTGACGCTGAATCCACGCAGTTCAAATTCCGGTATCGCCTGCAGAAACTCTTTCAGATTTCCCACCAGGAACGGAAGATACGACGCATCGCGTTCGGCCGCAACGAAACCGGTGTTGTGTAGCAGCGGCGAGAGTGAATGGCCAATCGGATTTCCAATCACGCCGTATATTTTCGTCTTGCGGGTGATGGCATCGGCGCGATAAAGCCGTTTGAACTCGCGCAAGCTGACCTGGCCGGGCGCGGTCGCATCGGAGACCGGAGCGTAGGCCAGCGCACTGCCTTCTCGCAGAGCCAAGAGTCTCGCTGGAAGCCCGATTTCTCCCATCGGCACCGACACAATATCGTTCGAAGCATGCGCCAGGCGCAAAAGGCGAACGCTGTCTGAAATCGTCAAAGCGCGAGCGGCGATCTTGATTGCGTCCGCCTCGCCACGGCGTGCACGGACCAAACGCTGCGGCAACGGCGGCGTGTGTTCGAAATCGTGGAAGGACAATAGAATCTTCGGTGGGACCGGAACCGCGCGGGCAGTTTGCCCGGGCAGTTCGCGCAATGTTTCGATTTCCAGATCGCACCATTCGCAACCCGCCTCGCGCGCTTGACCCAACCAGTAGAGTTCGGCTTCCGCGCCACCCGCTAGCTTGCCTCCGCCGAGAATGCGGCGGCAAGTTGCCAGCAACGTGAGCCCTTTACGCGGATAGCGGCGGAGAGCGGCTAGGAACTTACTGCGCTCGCGATCTGAGCGTAGCCAATCCAGGCGCAGTTCAATGCTTCGGGTATAAAGGCGGGCGGCGCGGAGCTGACGTATTGCTTGCCGCGCCGTGGGGGTGGCAACAACGGCACACAGCCGATCTGGGAACGCGGGGCGTCGCTGTCTGGACCTTGGCATATGATTGAAAACAAAAGATATAGCATGGACGTATCAAACCTGTAAAGCGCCCTAAGCCAATTTCTTGACGGTACTGGAACGCGTTGCTATTTTCGGGATGGATAGTCCCCGCACGGCCCTCTTTCAATTCGGGGTTTGTAAGTGCAAACCCTGAAAACCCGGGGCGTGTATTTGAAGGAGTCTCGAGATGCGCGCAAAGGTGTCAGGTTTGTGCCTTTCCCTGGTTTTCTGTGCAACAGCATGCATGGGCCAGGATACTCAAGTTTCCAGCACGCAACCGGCGCAGACGCCGAACCATGCCTGGACCACGACTGTTTATTGCTCCGGTTTCTATACGAATCAAAAAGTTTCCGACGAGGCCAGACTGGTGAGCGGCGAGCAGTCCGCCTACAAAATTAATTTCACCGCGCGGGACATCGTCTATCTGAGCAAGGGTATGAACCAGGGCGTGAGACCAGGAGACCGCTTCTTTGTGGTGCGCCAGGAAGAAGACAGAAATCCCGTGCCGTGGTTCAAGTGGCAGGACAAACTGACACACGCCATGGGCAGCCACTATCTGGATCTTGGTCAAGTGGAAGTGATCAAAGCAGAACCAAACGTGGCGATTGCCAAAGTATCGATGAGCTGCGACTTGATGCAGCGTGGAGACATTATTCTGCCGTTCGCAGAACGCCCAACAGGCCCTTATAAAGACGCCTCTGCTTTTGATTCTTTTGCTCCGGCAAGTGGAAAGCCAACGGCGATGGTGGTCCGCGGACGAGATACTGCGCAAATGACAGGGCTCTGGGATACGGTTTACGTCAATCTTGGATCCAGCCAAGGCGTGAAGGTCGGCGATTATTTTCGAATCTTCCGGTACCAGGGAACGCATTCCGATACGATTCCAGTCGAAAAAGACACTCAAGACCGCCTCTATGGATTTGGCAGCAATCCGAAGCATTACGCGTGGAACGATTTGCCGCGTGAGGTTTTGGGCGAGGGCATCGTGTTGAATGCCAGCCCAAATTCCGCGACGGTGCTGGTGACTGTATTGAAAAGGGAGATTTATTCCGGGGACTACGTCGAGATCGAATAACCACGCAGCGCGCCCGCAAGATTTCTGCCCGCGAAGTATGCGCTTCGCGGGTTTTTCTTTTCTGCGCAGATCAGCCGAAATCTAGGGAAAAAATTCGCGTGCCAGGCTAGGCAATCGTAATTCGCTCCGTTTCCATGGCGCCCTCAGCCACCTATGAAAGCGGACATTTCTACTTTGCTCAAACCGGACATTCTCATTTTGCCGCGACACGATGGGCGTTCTCGAGAAGAGGCGATTTAACCAGAAATTTTAAGCAGAAAGTGGTTCGCTGCCTTCGCGGAAGATTTCGCAGGTGAACGCGTAAATTTTGGTTTGCGGTGCGCGCCAGGCATCGCGTCGCAGGCCAGCTTTGTGACAGGTCTCCTCAAGAAACTCTTCCCGCGAAAGCTTGTGTTCCGACGCGACTTGCGGAAGCAACAACCCTCGGTGGTCTTCCGTGGCGACCATCAAGCCGTGCTTGCCGATTTGGATTTGCTGCAGAGCGACAGGGAAAAGCTCGGAAAGTACGGAAATCTCGATTTCCAGGCCAGATACTTCTTCCCCCTGCAGCGCAGAAAAGCGCGGATCGTGGAAGGCTGCGCTCTGCGCGCAGTGGATGATGCTCTCGCGGAGCGGTTCGCGCGGTTCAATCACGCCGATACAGCCGCGAAGTTTTCCGAACACCTCGAGTGTTACAAACACTCCTTGAGTTAAGGAAATACAAGACGGCTCGGATGGAGCCCGTCTGAGCGGTTTATTTTCTAGCTTGCTGACGATTGCGCCCCGCGCCAGTGCAAGCATGGCTCGACGATCTTCCGGAGAGAATTGATTGTCAAGAGGGAACGACATCCTCGGACTTTGCGCGTGCTTCCATCATGCGCAATTTTCTGCGCTGGGTGATACGGCTGTCGAGCTGGCTCCAAAAGCGGAAAAAGTATTGCGCCGCGGAAATCAAGGCGCTAGCAACCACCAGCCACAGCAGCACGTACGCAACCGGCTTGAGGGAAGTATAACGGGAACCGGCGATCAGTACCGCAACGGCACACACTTGCAAAACCATCTTGGTTTTTCCGAGAGCGGAAGCGGCAATGGTGAAACCTTCGGCCGAGGCGATGTTGCGCAAACCGAGCACCGTGAATTCGCGGCCGATGATGATCACTACCATCCATGCGGGAACCAGATGCATGTCCACCAGCGCGATGAAGGACGCCGAGATAAGCAGTTTGTCGGCGATGGGATCGAGCAAGATTCCCAGTGTGGTCACCTGAAGCCGCCGGCGCGCAAAGTAGCCATCGGCCCAATCCGTGGCCGCAGCGGCAAGCAGGATCAGGACGCCCCAGAATTCGAAGCGCATGTGGAAGCCCCATAATTCCACATTTGGGCTGCGGGTCAACAGCACAGCGATCAGCAGGGGCACAAAAAAGATACGCAGCAGCGTGAGTGAATTGGGAAGATTCATAGGCGCAAGCGCCCGCAACCGCAAACTGGTTCGGATACGGCGCCAAAACGACTATAAGCTTCGAGCTGGTAGCCGTCAACGGCGGTAGAAAAGGCGATTTCGGGCGTCAGGGGGTACTAGCGGGTTAACACCGAATTTGCTGGGAAAAATAGCAGTACGTATACCTTTTCGTAACAGGAATGCCCTATAGCTGTGCAAATTCGCAAAACGGTTGGAAGGCAGAATTCAACGCAAGAATGCTGTTCATCGTACAGTAATCTAATATAACGCTATTATTTTCAATCATTTACGGACTGCTCAAACGTCACCCCGAAAATTGCCGGAGGCCGAGTATAACTTTTGCGGTAACCGGGGTGCAGCGATTTCCACAAGGATTTCCACCGCTCGGAAGCGGGTGCTAGGAAGCCTGATAAAGGCTGGAGAGCATTGAAAAAGCAAGGATTACCGGCCCTTTGCCGTTGTTTACTCGGACGCCACGGCCAAGAAGAAATGAGCAATCCATTGTTCGCTTCAGATGGCTCGCGGCCCCCGAAGCAATCGCACGGGAAGCAAGAAAATCGCCGTCAGCAGGCCAAATACTCCGGTGAGCGTGATGCCGATAATTCGAAATGGCAGGCTGATGAGCCACACAAACGGATAGGCGATTAGCGCGAGCAAAGCGAGCGGCCAGCAAAGCACAAACAGGATGCACCACAGTAAGAATCCGGCCACGGGTCACCTCTCTTTTCCATAAACGATAGCTGCCGTTAAAAGGTTCCGTTAACCGAGAAGTGCTGCAGCTTCAAACGGCGCACGACGGAAATTGGAATTTCAGCTTCGAGCAGCATATGCGAGTCCGCTAACTCTGAATGATACACATGGCCGAGGGCGTGCACCATGGCCAGGGTACGTCCTTCGCTAAGCGGCAGACGCAGGGAAAGTCTTTCGACAGGATCGCCCGGAAGCGCTGCGTCAATGCGCTCGAGAAGTTCGTCGAGACCTTCTCCGCTGACCGCCGAAACCAAAACCGGCGGCTCGGTTCCTTCGGGCGGATGTGCCGCAGATTTTTGCCATTCGCTGCGTTCGTCGGGAGAAAGCAAATCCATTTTGTTCCACACATGAAGCGTCGGACGTCCAGCGACACCCAGTTCGGCGAGAATTTTGTTCACAGCTTCGTCGAGTTCCTCATTGTGAGCGCTGGAAACGTCGCTGACATGCACGATCAACGCTGCCTCCTGGACTTCTTCCAGTGTGGCGCGAAAAGCATTCAACAAACCCTTGGGCAAGGCGCGAATAAATCCGACGGTGTCGGAGAGAAGAACGCGGCGACCTGATGGCAGGCGGAGCGCGCGAATCGTGGGGTCAAGCGTGGCGAACATGCGCGAGGAAACGAGCACTTCGGCGCGGCTCAGCGCGTTAAAAAGCGTGGACTTGCCTGCGTTAGTGTAGCCGACCAGCGCGATGGTGCCCAGCGGCACGGAATTGCGCGCCTCGCGGCGCAGCGCACGTTGTTTGCGTACGCCTTCAAGATTTTTCTCGATTTTTGATACGCGGTCGCGAATGCGGCGGCGATCTGTTTCCAGCTTTTTTTCCCCGGGGCCGCGTACGCCGATGCGACCTGCGCCTCCGCCCGTACCGCCGGAACCTCCGCCACCGCTTTTGCCGCCGAGGCGGGACATTGCAGTGCCCTTTCCCGTAAGCCGCGGGAGCATATAGTTCAATTGCGCCAGTTCGACTTGCAACTGGCCTTCGCGGCTGCGCGCATGTCTGGCAAAAATATCCAGAATGAGTTGCGTGCGATCGATGACGTGGCGCTCGGTGTGCTCTTCGATGTTGCGTTGCTGCACGGGCGAAAGGTCGCTGTCGAAAATAATCAGCGGAGCGTCTTTGGCGTTTGCTTCGGCGAGGATTTCGTCGAGTTTGCCGCGCCCTACGAGCGTTGCGGGATCGGCTTTATCGCGCAGCTGGAAAACGGTTCCGGCGATGGCAGCACCGGCGCTGCGAGCCAGTTCGACGAGCTCGGTGAGAGATTCGCGTTCGGGCGTGCCTGCTGGCCGGCCCGGAATTCGTGGAGACCGTTTCCAGGCTACGCCAACGAGGAGAGCGCGTTCAGTGGAAGGAATGGCTTGCGTGGTTTTCATCGTGCAGGTTGGCAGGAAGAGGCTTCAGTTCTGACGAATTCGAGGCGAGAGTATGGCATCAAGCCGAGTATACGCCTGATGCAGGCGCAGGGGGAAATGCAGGAAAATCTAGGGTAGTGTTCTGGTGCGACTCTTACGCCTCATGATTTGCAGTTTTAATTGCTTGCCCGAATGCGATTAGGTTTCCGTCCGGGGCAAGCACCAGCAATTCTCTTTGCCCGTATGGCTGATTCACGGGACCGTACACATCACGCGCGGGAAGCGTGTCCAGCTTGGGCTTGAGTTCCGCGTAGAGCTGATCAACGTCGCGAACATCAATGTAGTACGCAAAGCGACGATTGCCGGGCGGTGCTCCGTCCGGGCCCTTTTCTTCAAGGAGGCGAAAACCAACTGTCTCGCGATGCAGATAGGCGTAATTGGCCACTCGCAACTGCGTTTCGAACCCGAGAATGTCGTTGAAGAAGGTCAGCGCCTTTTCAATGTCCTGGACATGCATGAACGGAGTGATCTGGATAAAGTTCGACATCGCAGCTCTCCCTGACCGACGTTATCACAATTAGGAATGCGATGAATCCGGCGCGAATTGAGCGTTTAGCCAGTCCCTGGCTGCCGATTGTAAAGACGCATCGTCACCAAATCCGGTGAGCCAGTGAACATCTTTCTCTCGGCGAAACCAGGTGAGCTGACGCTTGGCATACTGCCGCGTACCCTGTTGGATCGCAGCACGAGCGGCATCGAGGGTAATCTCTCCACGCAGATGGCCGCGCAATTCGCGATAGCCGATAAAGTTAAACGGCTTGGCGTTTTCAAGTAGCCCGCTCGATATCAAACGCGAGACTTCGTCCAGCCAGCCGGCTTGCAACATCGCTTCGGTGCGTTTGTGGATGCGATCGTACAGCGAGGCGCGTTCCGGTTGCAGGCCAATTTTTAAAATACGCCAGCCAGTCAGCGGAGTTCTTCCCGCTCGATGTATTTCGGTCAGCGGTTTTCTGGCGAGCAGGCAAATTTCGATCGCGCGTATGAGCTTTTGTTCGTCAGCCGAAGAAATCTGTCTGGCGGACTGTGCGTCGAGCCGCGCAAGCATTGCGTGCAAATGTCCCGGGCCGTACTCCGCGGCAGACAGGCGCAGACGTTCGCGCAGTTCTTCAGAACGCAACGGCAGTTCCGCAAGTCCTTCGAGCAACGCGCGCAAATAAAGCCCGGTGCCGACGGTGAAAATGGGAAGACGTGAGCGAGCGCGCAAATCGTAAAGGATCTTGAGCGCGCGTTCGCGATAGGCGCCTGCGGTTGACTCCTCAGCCGCATCCAGAACGTCGAGCAGATGATGCGGCACACTCGCGCGTTCGGCCAACGTGGGTTTCGCGGTGCCGACGTCAAAGCCGCGATATAGCTGAGTGGAATCGCAAGCAACAACTTCGCCGCCAAATTCCTTCGCAAGAAAAACGCCTAGCGCGGATTTTCCCGAGGCTGTTGATCCAACAATCGCCAGCAGCGCCGGATCACTGGAAAAAGTGGTCATCGAAACAGGATGTGCCAACTGCGAATGATGAGCACTACGAGCACAATTGCCGCCGGTAACAGACTGCCCATGACTTGTTGACGGACGATTTTCACGGCATTTTCAAAAATGATTTCGCAGCGAGTCGGCGGATGCTATTGCTCGTTCGCGGCTTCGATAGGCAGATTGTACAGGAAAATAAAACGCAGACGAATTTCCGGACCAGAAAATGCCGGCGGCAAATGGTCAAATGGATTCGAGGAGCGAATTGCGGAAATCGCCGCGCGATCTAGAGGTTCTTTGCCAGATCCAAGCAGTTGTTGCGGATCTTGGTTCGGGACGCTGCCATCGCGCCGGATGCTGAATTCCAGAACGACTCTGCCGCGGTCGCCCAACTGCGCGGATTCCGGCATCACCGCATACCAGTTGCGGCGCACGCTTGCCAGCACGCGCTGCATGTAGTCATTGAAATCAACGCCTTCGGTCGGCGTCAAAATCTGATAAGCGCCGTTCATCCCCGAGCCGGGGACGCCCCCGGCGCCGAGACGTCCTCCATTGCCCTGGGGAGTGCGCGGAACGGGTGCGGAAAAACCGCCGCTCTTTCCGCCGCTCGCTGAATTGCGCGACAAGTTGTTCAAGCTGTCGCGAAGCGGATTGCTGGAACTCTTTGGCAGCACCAGGCTGGACTGGGTCTTCGGCGCGTCAGGCGTTTCCAGCTTCGGAGCTGAATTTGGCGGAGCTTCCGTTTTCGGCGCCGGAGCTGATGGAGGCGGCGGCTGGTTCGCATTCGGCTTGACGGTTGGCGCGCTCGGCAATTCCCTCGGTTCCACTCTTGGCTGAGGAGCTGGCACAGGTTCTGGTTCTGGCTCTGGCGGTGCGACCCTGCGCAAAATTCGCGGGTCGACTTTCACTTTTGGCGCAGGCGTAACCACGCGCGGTTCTGGACGGGACATTTCGAACGCGCCCGGTGGCAGGAAAAACATTTGTTTGCGGGCAATTTCCTGGTCTTCCGCTGTCGGCTGCCGGTGGCGGAATATTTTTGGCGGCCAGATCAACAGCGCGAGAAGCGCGGCGTGAACCGCGATCGAGTAGGCGCGGTCTATCAGATTTTGCAGATTTTTCTTCTTGGCGACTTCTTCATCGTTCAGAAGATTGACTTCGCCAGTGAGAAAAATATCTTTTTCTACCAGATCGGTGGGTATCAGCGGCGGTGGCGGAATGATTTCCGGAGAAGCCGCGCCCAAAGGCACGGTGATGCGTTCGTCCATTTCCGATGGCTGTGGCGGCAGCGCGTGCGGTTCTTCTGTAACTTGATAGGCCTCGGGATTGACGTCGCGTGGAACTATGAAGCGCTTGGCAATCGATTCGAGCGGCAGATTGGCGGGAATACTGGATTTGGTCTGCAATGGCGCGACTGCAAGTCCTGAAGGCACCAGGGTTCTGTCGTCCAGCGTGGAAGGGCGCCGCCGCGAGGTAGGCTCCAGCGTGGATGGTCGGGCATCGAACGGTACTAGTGACCGTGGGATCATTTCTCGTCTTTTCTCGGATGGCGAAACGCAGGCAAATCCGACCCCGGATGGCTGCCCGTTGGTTGGACGCGCGCGGCGTGTTCCTGGATGCATGCCATTACGCGTGTGGCCAGCTCCAGAGCGGCGCGCCCGGCCGTGCCGTTGGTTTTCGGGTCTTTACGGGTACGCACTGCGTGCAAAAAGGCCTCTAGCTCCGCGCGCAAGGGTTCGACCCCTGCTGACGGCAATTTCTCAAATGCAAATTCAGGCTGGGGTCCTGGCCGCTTGACGCCCACGCGCAGAGCGTCGCGGCGCGCGTAGTCGAGCGAAATGTATTCGTGCTGCTGGAAGAAGCGCACCTTGCGAACCCGTTCAGTGGACACGCGGCTGGCGGTGACGTTGGCGACCGCGCCTCCGGCGAATTCCAGCCGGGCGTGCGCGATGTCCACTTTGTCGCTGAGCACCGGAATACCGACAGCCTTCACTTCGATGACTGGCTCGCCGACCAGCGCGAGCAAAATGTCCAGATCGTGGATCATCAAATCGTAGATCACGTCGACGTCGAGGCTGCGCGGCGTGAAGACTCCCAGGCGGTGTACCTCAAAAAAAAGCGGCCGATTGATGATGGGTTCAACCGCCAGCACCGCGGGATTGAACCGTTCAACGTGGCCCACTTGTAGAATTCTCTCGTACTTTTTGGCGGCAGCCAGCAAGGCGTCAGCATTGGCGAGGTCTTTGGCCATGGGCTTCTCGACGAGCACGTCGATTCCCAACGCCATCAGGGAGCAGCCAACTTCCGCGTGGGAGACCGTGGGTACCGCCACGCTCGCTGCATCAACCCGGTCTCGCATTTGTTGCAAGGAGGAGAACGCCCGAGTGCCAAATTCTTGCGCGAACGCCGCAGCCCGGGCGGTGTCCGTGTCGAAGACTCCCACTAGCTCAGCGGATTCCATCTCGCGGTAAACGCGAGCGTGATTACGGCCAAATTCACCGCAACCGGCAACGGCCACACGTATGGGCTTGCTTTCTACCGTGGCCATCATTTCCTATCTATTCCCTGCGAACCGGTGTTTGGTTCCGCGATGGACTCCGGTAGAAACGCCTGGATCGCGATGCGAGCTTCATTCGCGGCTGCGATCAGGGCTTCGCGATCGAAAAGAAGTGTGCGTTGCGCGTCAATCGCCAGCGCGGTGGCTCCGGAAGCTTTCATCGTGGCAATGGTTGGCAGTCCCACGACCGGAACATCGAAACGCATGTCCTGTTTCGGTTTACTCACTTTTACGACGACTAGAGGTCTACCGGCAGCGATGCGTGCGGCGCGCGTGATCGTCTCGTCAGTGCCTTCCATCGCCTCGACCGCGACGCAGGCCTGGCTCGAAACAACGATGGTTTGCCCGATATCCATGGCGGCGATTTTCCGCGCCAGACCTAAACCGTATGCCATGTCCGCGGCTTCCTCTTTGCTCGGCGCGCGGCTCGTAAGTACGCCCACGTCCGGGAGCAGGGGTTTTAGGAATACTGTCGAATCCACCAGTCGAATGCCTTCGTCTTGCAAAACTTTGGCCACAGCGCCGATCAGGCTGTCAGTATTTTTTTTGGGCAGCGCAAACAATAATTTAGCTAACTTCCAGTCAGGCCGGATCGCGCTGAATATTTTGTTGTGCTTCACCTGTCCGGCCATCACGGCTTGCGTCACGCCCGCCTGATGCAGCAAATCAATCGTCTTCGAAAGCTCGCCCAGGCTGACCCAGTGCAGTTTCGGAGCCAGCTCGGCCAGGTCGGGATCGGCTTCTTCCTTAATAGCAACCACCGCCATCTCGATGCCCTGGCTGCGTGCGCCTTCCAGCACCAGAAACGGAAAACGTCCGTTGCCGGCGATGAGTCCCCACGAATTGCCGCTGGAAGTGCTTGTGGTCATTTAGAGAAAGCGCCGGCCTATTTCACCCTTACTTCACAATGCCGCGTTCCGCGGCTGCGATAAACTGTGCGAGTTCGCGAACGTCGTCTGAATCCGCAAAATCTCTGCGTAACGCGTCCAGCGCCTGCGTCGTGTTGAGCTTCGACCGCAGCAGCGTGCGGAATGCTCGTTGTAACGTCTTCACTCGTTCGGTGGAGAAGCCGCGCCGCTCCAGTCCGATGGAATTCGCGCCGAACGACTTGGTTTCGCGCTCGGTAACGATTCGCGAGAACGGCGGCACGTCCTGCGTGATCACCGTCGAAGCGCCAACGTATGCATAACGTCCGACGCGGCAAAATTGATGCACCGGTGAAAGCGCGCCAATCGTCGTGAAGTCTTCAACCGTCACGTGCCCGGCCAGCGTCGCGGCATTCACGAACAAATTATTGCTGCCAATCTGGCAATCGTGTCCTACATGCGAGTACGCCAGGAAAAAATTCTCGTCTCCGATGCGCGTAATGCCACCGCCTTTATTTGTGCCACGGCTGACGGATACGTATTCGCGAAAAATATTTTTGTCTCCGGCAATCAGCTCGGTCCGCTCACCCGCGAACGTATAGTCCTGCGGATCTCCACCAATCACACAAAATGGGTAAAACACATTCGCAGCGCCAAAACGCGACGGACCGGAAACCACTGCGTGCGCGTGAACTTCGCAGTCCTCGCCGAGCTCAACTTCCTCGCCAATTACGGCGAATGCGCCGACTCGAACTCCGGGTGCAAGATTCGCCGACCCAGCGATCACGGAGCTGGGATGAATGACGGGAGCGCTCATTACTTCGTGGTTTTCTCCGTCGCCTGCGCAGGCTCTTTCGGCGGAGAAATGTCGCGATCCACCATTTTGCACATGAGCGTCGCTTCCGCGGCCAGTTTGCCGTCCACCAGCGCTTTGCCTTCTAGCTTGCAAAAATCGCCGCGCCACGACAGAACGTTCATTTCGATTTTCAATTGGTCGCCGGGCACCACCGGACGTCGAAATCTTGCGCCGTCCACGGCAACAAAAAACAGTAACTTGTTCTGGCGATCCGGAACCTCCAGCAGCAGCAATAAACCACCCGTCTGCGCCATCGACTCGATAATCAGCACGCCAGGCATTACTGGCTGCCCGGGGAAATGTCCCTGGAAGTGCGATTCCGTGGCGCTGACGTTTTTTATCCCCACGATTCGCTTGAGCCGCTCGATTTCTAAAATTCCATCCACCATCAGAAAAGGATAGCGATGGGGCAGGTATTTCTGGATTTCCATCACGTCCATAATCATCCGAAGCTCTCCGTCGCGGTGCCCCAGACTGCGGCTTCTCCGCTTCTCCGCCAAACTTATCATTATAAGGGTACGGGGCGTAGTCGCGCAGACAAGAATGTGCACTAACTGCGCTACCGGGCCGCCCCGCGCCGCTTGTTTGGGTCCTCGAATTTGCCACCCTTGTGCGGGCTTGCTAGCATCGGCGGGACATGCAACCTGGCTCCGAACCGAAAACCCTTCTCGATTGGCTCGTTCCGCAATTGCCAAACATGCTTCGAACTCTGGAAACTTTTGTCCGTACCGAATCGCCGAGCACAGAAAAAGCTGCTGCTGACGTCTGCGCTCGGGTAATTGCTGCAGAATGGAGCAAGCGCGGTGTTCCGGTCGAATTGCTGGAGCAGAAAAATCGCGGCGCGCATCTGCGCATCTCGTATGTGCCAGCCAAGGCAAAACCGCGTTCGCAACTTCTCGTTCTCGGGCACTATGACACGGTCTATGCCAGTGGCACATTAGCGAAAATGCCGTTTCGAACCGCCGCGGGCCGCGTGTACGGCCCCGGCGCCTTTGACATGAAAGCTGGCATCGTCCAGGCGCTTTTTGCCCTGGATGCGATTCAACAAGTCGGCGCTGCACTTACCAAAAAAATTGTATTTCTTTGGACCTCTGACGAAGAGATCGGCAGCGAATCGTCACGCAAATTGCTCGAGGCAGAGGCAAAACGCGGTGATGCCGTCTTTGTGCTGGAGCCAGCGCTCGGGACAAAGGGGCTTCTGAAAACCGCGCGCAAAGGCGTCGGTGAAGCCGAAATTATCGTACAAGGCCGCGCTTCACATGCTGGACTGGCGCCCGAAATGGGCGTCAATGCGATCCACGAACTGGCACTGCAAATTGCGCGTGTTAAAGAATGGAACGATCTGCCCCGCGGCGTTTCCGTGAACGCAGGGCAGGTCGCAGGCGGCACGCGGCCCAATGTAATTCCAGACCATGCAAGGGCGGTGCTGGACCTGCGTGCTCTCCGCGTCGTCGACATGCGAAAAATCGAAAAGCAATTGCGCGGTTTACGCCCCGTTCTACGCGGCGCAAAACTCACAGTGCGCGGTGGATTCAATCGCGCGCCGCTCGAACGCGAACAGAGCAGCGAACTTTTTCAGCGCGCAACTATCCTTGCGAAACGCATGGGATTGACCATCGGCGAGGCCACCGCGGGCGGCGGCTCCGATGGAAATCTCACCGCAGCGCTGGGCATTCCCACTCTCGACGGACTTGGTGCAGTCGGTGACGGCGCTCATTCCCCGGCAGAATACATCGTTGCTCGCGCGATGCCGCGGCGCGCAGCACTCCTCGCGTCGCTGTTGCTTCACAGCTGATCCATTTTTCTAGCGCGCCCGCTTGCGCCGCAACGGAGCCAGCCTTGGCAGTGCTATATCGTTCAATTCCCTACTGGGCGCCGCGACTTGCAGCTTCTTCAATAATTTGCCGCCTTGTTTATTCAAACTTCGCACGTAGAACGGCAGCGCCTCAAGCAACAGTGATTCCAACTCGCGCTCCGATGCTGTCTTTCCGATTACGAACCACGAGAAGCGATCCCAGAATTGATCCTTCTTCGACCCTTCTTTGCCATGACTGCGTAGCCGCATGCTGATCGCCCCGCGACCGATATATACCGGCATTGCCCCGTGATACAGAACGTAGATTCCTGTTTTGTGGCCTGCCAGATCTTCGAGCTCGTCGAGATTTTCCTGATTGCGCGGCCAGTGCAATCCAAACTGCTTGATCAACGCCATTCGTTCTTCGCCCCTCTAAAAATCAATTCCCATACTTGCCGCGCAAATACTGCACGGTATCATGCGTCAACTCCACGTAGTCGCAGCGCGTTACTGCTTCGAGAGCCACTTCGGCAGTATCGCCCGTCGCCATGCGATCCAGGATGCGATCCACGTCGTTCATTCCGCCGGCTTGCACGAGGGATTCCACATTCGCAAGTGCCCAGGCATACGCTGTGCTGGCGTCTGCGTTCGAGAGCTTCATCCAATCGCCCTCGAAGTGTTTCAGGCCAAGCGCCGGATCGCTCTTGTAGATCGCAACCAGCGCCGCTGCGTTCGCATCGCTCCGCTTTCCTTCCATCCATTGCGCCAGTCCTTCCTGAATCCAGGTCGGAGCGTGACCCAACGTTTTTTGCCCCACAAAACTATGCGTCAGTTCGTGCTTCAATACGCGCGAGAGTTCCGGCGTAACCTCGTTTAAACCCTGCACCGGGACGCGGATTCGCCCGTCATTCAATGCGCCAACCCAGTTCGGCACCTGCGTAATATCGGCAAAAGCCTGCTGCGTGTACAAAATTATGCCGATGGAATCCGGCGGCGAGTAATTCAACTCCGATTCGATCATGGAGTAGTGTCGTTCGAGCGTGTGCAAAACATCGCGTGCCAGTGACGGCTGAGACGCGCCGCTGTAGCGCAACGTAAAGTGGCTGCTTTCGTTTTCCTTGTACTGTTCCTCTTCCTGCCTGTCGCGCAGCGCCTTCTGCAAGGCCGCTTCCACTTCTGCGTCCGGACGCAACGAAGCCGCGTGCTTCCATTCGGCCACCGCCAGCTCCAGCTTATTCAATCCGTAGTATGCCCATCCCGCCAGCTTGGAGACTTCGGGATCCTCCGGCACCAATCTTCGGGCACGCTCGATGTACTCAAGCGACTGCGTGTACTCGTTCCGCCGTAAATACAGGTAAGCAGTATCCATCAGTAACACCGGCTGCTCGGGCAGATAGGTCAAAGCGCTTCGCGCGTCCTCCAGCGCCAAATCCATAGCGCCGTGTGCCAGTTCGAATTGCGAGGCCTCGTGATGCGCCATCGCCGCATTCTGATTGGCCAATGCTTGTCCCGAGCGCGCTTCCTGATCCAGTCCGTCTACGTAAACGCGATCCACTTCACCGTTTTGGATCACGCGGTTTTCGATTTCAGTCTTACTGGGGGGCAGCGTTGCTGCCGCTCCTTCAGTTTCCGGGGACTTTAGAGTTAGTGTGGACGCGTTCGCAGCCGCCACTGACGATGGAACTGACGCGTGTTCAATGTGGTCCACAATGGAGCGAGGAAGCGACAGCGTTCCCGATGCCGTCTCGTACGTAATTTTCTCGCCTTCTTGCGTCACGCTAAGCGCTGTGATTCTTCGTCCATTCTTCAGGACGATTGTGTCGCCGCGCACCGTTCCTGCCAAGATAAGGCAGACGGCTGTCAGCAACGACGCTCGCCGAATTTTACAGCTTCGTGCCATCTCTTGAATTTACCCCACGGCGGCGGCCGCATCGAGGCAACCTTGTTGCCGCATGCCCAATCTCAATACACAACTAGCATGTGGCCCCCGGCTTTAACTTTTTTGCCAATAATCTGGCTTTGCGCAATATCGCTCGATGCGCAACAGGCCCCGCCTCGCGAACCGCGCGAACTGCTCGCCACCCTCAATCGCGTGCAGGTTGATCCCGCCGCAGTGTACAAAGTAGATTCATCAAGTCGCCTAGAACTGCGGCGCGGTGACGCCAAACTCTTATTCGAAGAAGGTTATCTCGGGTTCTTTACTTCGCTCGATGGCCAAGTCACCGGCGCGGTCTTCTCCGGCCGCGGGCACATTCTGGCGATTCCTCGCGACCCGGTCGAAAAGCAGCAGCTCGCCCGTTTTCTCGGCGCGCCTATGGTCGATCAGGATTTCAGGAGTGCTTACTTGCGTTTTACGGATGACACAGCTTCTGAACTGCATGGCGATTTGCAACGTACCCACATCGAACCGCAAGCCAACAACGCTTTCGTAGATGGCTGGCAGGCTTCTGTGTTGTCCCGTAATTCCGCGCATTCATTTCGAATTCTCTCGGAAACCTATTCGAAAACGCCGCATCCGTACTTCACCGCGACTCTGGGCGGCGTTTCCCAAGGTTCGTTCGATTTCGTTTTTGACCAGGAGCGCGACGAGCCGCAGCTTTTTGGGCAAAGTCGCAAGGCCGGTGGGCTGGACTATTACGACGTGTGGAGTTCCTATTGTCCGCCCGGAATTCGGCCTCCTCCCATCGCTTTCCAGGCGGTCAGCTACCGCATCGAGACCACCGTTCATCCCGACAATTCGGTTAATGGAGTCAGCACGATTCATGTTCGCGCCGCGCAATCCGGCGAACGACTGATTCAATTCCAATTTTCCAGGCTCCTGAACATCGAAGCAGTAACCCTGGGCACGGAACCACTTTCTTCCTTTCCTGACAGCAGCTCAACCGCCGAGGAACGCGCCGCGAGCGGCAATGATCTGCTGTACGTCCTGCTCCCTCGCCCCACGTCAGCAGGCGATGACATCGAGCTTACCTTTCGCTATCACGGCAACGTCATTCGCAACGCAGGCAATGGCGTTCTGTTTGTGGGCGCGCGGGAAAGCTGGTATCCGCACCTTGGCGACACTGCTTCGTTTTCCAGCTATGACTTGGCCTTTCACTGGCCGCGCAGGCTTCGCCTCGCAGCCACTGGCACGAAAATAGACGAACGCGAGGAAGGCGACACCCGTACCGGGCATTGGCGCACGGAAAAACCGGCGAGCGTCGCCGGATTCAATCTAGGCGAGTACGCGTTCGCTTCGCTTGCTGATAACGGCTACTCCGTAGATGTATACGCGAATCGTCAACTCGAACAGGCATTGCTCAGCCGCCTTCGTCAACCCGAGATGGATGACATCTCAAACGCGCTTTCCGGCCCCATCGGTGCACAGCGCGGCAACCACTTACGTTTGCAGATGCCCCCGCCAAGTCCCGCTGACGCTCTTAAGGCACTCGCGCGCGAGATCGATTCTTCTATCCATTTTTACGAGAATTTGTCTGGACCGGCTCCCTTCCACCAACTCAGCGTTTCACAGATTCCCGGAACGTTTGGTCAGGGCTGGCCGGGTCTTCTCTATCTTTCTACTTTTTCGTTCCTGCCTGCCGAGACTCAGCAGCGCGCCGGCCTCTCCGAAAGCGGCCAGGAACATTTTCATGACCTGGTTCCATTTCACGAGGTGGCGCATCAGTGGTGGGGAAACGTGGTCGGATGGTCCAGCTATCGCGATCAGTGGATTGACGAAGGGCTAGCCAATTACCTCGCGCTTCTGTTTGCGGACAGCCAGAAAATCCCCGAGCACAAACTGCGCCTATGGCTGGATCGCTACCGAAAACGGCTGGTGGAAAAAGAGTCGGCGGAAGATGCGCCGGCGGAAATCGGTAGCCTGGACCTGGGCTTCCGTCTTGATGCCTCGCGCAATCCGGAAGGTTTCGATCTGCTGGTCTATGGAAAAGGCTCCTGGGTTTTTCACATGCTCCGGGAAATGCTTCGCGAACCTTCCACGAAGAATCCCGACGCCCGCTTTATCTCGCTGCTGCACACATTGCAGACCAAGTACGCCTATCGCGCGCTTTCCACAGACGATCTGCAGCGCGAAATCGAGTTGGTGATGACGCCTGCGATGGGAATCGAAGGCCGGCGCTCTATGGACTGGTTTTTCGCGGACTGGGTGCGCGGAACCGGAATACCGCATTACCACATCGAATATTCCGCCCGGCGGTCAGAAAAGGGCTTCGTGGTAAAAGGTAAGCTGCTGCAGCACGGCGTTGCCAGTTCCTTCGTAGCGCCGGTGCCCATTTATTCCAGCAATGGCGGCTATCTGGGGCGCGTCATCGCGTCAGGCGCGGAGACACCCTTCCATTTCAACTCCACGCGCGAGCCCGGTAAACTTCTCATTGATCCTCAGATGACTCTGCTTTGCATTATCGATCGCTGAAATTTTATGCGTAAGCAAATTTGCCGACACGAATTACGTTCCGCTAGGTTCCACAACTTAGAACGGCCTCTGGTACACGCTTTTTTCCTTAAATAACGGACTCTTCCCGGAGATCGCTGCCTTTCCATCTGCACCAATCGCATATGGGTATCCGGCCGGATCTCCCGGCACGCCCGGAATCAGACCGGACTGGACGATTTCGCCGATGCTTTTCGGTGACCGGCCCACCTTAGCCGCAAACTCCTGAGCGAGTGCGTTGAGGTTTTCGATGTCTTCGTCGGCGCGTAACAATTGCAGATTCACTCGCGCGTTCTCCTTGATCGCAGCATCGCTGCTGGAGTTGAACAGTTCCGTCCACAAGATTGCTGCGGTGTCCCGCGACTCGCCTTTTTCCAGGAATCGCGCCGCCATAATTTTCATCCATGGCGCGGCCCCCGGCTTCTTGCTTCCCTCTAGATAAGCTTGTCCGGCTTTTGCGTAGTCTTTTAGCTCGAGGTAATACACATTGCCCAAATCCTGGTTCAGCCTCCAATAGTCGGGATTGGCCTTCAACCCGCGTTCCAGCAATTGCACCGCAAGATCGGGCCGGCCCGCTCCGCGCGGCTCCGGTTCGCCTAAGAACAGCGCGCCGAAGCGGTACGCAGGCAGCAAATTCGCATCCAGCGTCGTAGCCACATCCAACAACGGCCACAGGCTTTCCAGGTTAGTGTCTTGACCGAGGTGTTTGCTGCCGTAATACTGCACCGCACGCGTCCAGTAAATGTCCGCTGCCAGCGTACCGTATTCCAGCGTCACCAATTTCATCAGCTTCGGCGAACGCACCAGCACTTCATCTTGTTCCTGGTACATGGCGTCGCGTTCCACGTTCACTTTGCGCTGCAGTCGCCATACGCCGGCAAATCCAGCCGGAAGAATCAGCAGCAGCAGCCAGGCCATCGACTTTCCGGCCGTCATTTCAAATCCTTGCGGGAAAAAATTACCGCGGCCGCGCTCAGCACAATCGCGCAATAGAGTGCGGTGTACAACGTATTGTGCAGCACCAGAATGCGCGGAATTGCGCGCCCGTGCGCCGCAGCCCCCATCACATCGTAATTTTCAAAATTTGGCAGCAGATAGGAAAGCATCGAGAAGAACTTCTGCGTATGCGGAGTCATCGGCGTGTTTTGCAGGCTGCGCAGTTGCGCCACGAAAAGTCCCGCTACGTACAAGCCGCCAGTAAATAGAATTGCCAGCAGCGGGGACGTAAAGCAGGAAAACATCATCGCCAGCGCCACCACCAGTGTCAGCTTCAGCAGAATGAAGTACACCGCTACCAGTACCACCGTATCGCCACGCGCAAGCGAATGTTTCACGGACCACATCGCCAGAAAAAGTCCCGCAGCCATCGCGGCGGTATTCACAGTCAGCGTGAGCACCAACCCAGTGAACTTTCCCGCTAAGAATTCCCACCGGCGGAGCGGCTTCGCCAGGACCGCGTGCAGTGTTCGTTTGTCGATCTCTTTGGACACTAGTCCTACGCCCGTGAACACTGCGATCAGCAGCCCGATCAGCGAAATGGCGCTTAGTCCCAAGCTGACCATCACGATGGTTTCGATATCCATCGAAATCTGTCCGACGATCACCGCCGAAGCGATCATCAGCAACGCGAAAAATACCAGGTTGTACAAAACGCGGTCGCGAACCGCTTCGCGGAACGTGTTTCTCGCAACGATCAGAATGCGGCTCATTGTCCGCTTACCTCGATGGCGGACGCTCGCGCGCGATCTTTGCCCACCAACTCCATGAAGAAATCTTCCAGCGTCGGCTTGATCTGCGTCACCGATATTATTTTCCCGCCGGCTTCGCGTAATTCCGCCAACGCCGCGTATAGCTCGGCATCGCTCGCGTTCATCCGGTAATTCGCGCCCGACTTGGCCGCCTTCGCGCGAATCTTTTCGATTTGCGGTCCGCCGCTCTCCGTCAACTCGAATATGATCTCCATTCCCAGCGACTTCACTCCTACGATCGAGCCCGGCGCGCCGACTCCGCGTAACTGGCCCCCGGCAATCACTCCAACGCGGTCGCACAACGTTTCCGCGTCGGACAAAATATGCGTGGAAAAAAGTATGCTCTTACCGGCATTCTTTAAGTCCAGAATGATGTCGCGCACTTCCCTGCGCCCCACCGGATCAAGCCCGGACATCGGCTCATCCAAAATCACCAGCTTGGGATCGTGCAGAATCGCCTGCGCCAGCCCAACACGCTGCAACATTCCTTTCGAAAATTTCCGCAGCTGAATTTTCCCCGCAGTCTCCAGGCCAACCCTCTGCAACATTTTCTGCACGCGCTCTTTGCGCTCTGCCGCGCTGAAACCGTGGAAGCGCGCGAAATAATCCAGCACCTCTGCTGCTGTCAGGTAATCGTAAAAATAGGGCTGCTCCGGCAAATACCCGATGTCCCGATGCATGCTCACATCGCTTACCGGTTTGCCCAGAATCCGCGCGCTTCCCGCGGTCGGAAAAATAATCCCCATCAACAACTTGATGGTCGTGCTTTTCCCCGCGCCGTTTGGACCCAAAAATCCAAACACCTCGCCGGCCTCGACCTGCATGGTCAAGTTTTCCAGCGAAGTTTTGCGCTTCAAATGCAGGAACCCGTGCGGATATTCCTTCGTCAGGTTCTGCGTTTCGATGGCTGGTGCCGTCATGTCTCTATTTTTTTAAAAGTCTTCTTTTCCCGTCAATCCACCGAAAGTCGTTCTGTGCAAAAAATGTTAACCCAAAACAAAAAAGGCGCATCGCTGTGCGCCCTTTTGTTATTTTCATCGCTTCTTTACTTCGCTTATCTTCACTTCCCAATCTGCACCAGGTCCGCCGGTGGCGCCATCGGCATCGGCTTCAGGTTCTGCGGATCGCGCCAATTATCCAGGATTGCGATCTGCTGCACACAGGACACCGTACACCGCGGCCCGCAAAACTTGTCCGTCAGGTATTCCCGGTGACGCATTTCCGGCGTGTATTTCGCAAGCGGAATTCCCGGATATCCGCGCTGCTGCGAGCACCAATGCACCAGCCCATCCTCGCAAATATATAGATAACGTGAGCCCGAGCGGCATCGCCAGTTGTGTTCTTTTCCGCGCGCTACATTGTGTTGAAACTCATTGAATCGCGAAAACGAACGCTTGCCCAGATTCATGATCTCTTCGAAGATCTCGATCTGCCGCCCGCTGAGCCCTTTCAGTTGCCCGTTGTTATCGTGAATGATCCCGACCGTGCTGGTGAATCCCAATTCCACGGCGCGATGCGCAATCGTCAGCGCATCTTCCGGATTCTTCACGCCGCTGCCCAACACCGAGTTGATGTTCACCTGAAAAATCGCATGCTGCGAAAGCCATTCCAGCCGCGAATCCAGAGTCTTCAGACTTTTTTTCGAAACTTCGTCCGGTGTCACGTTGTCAATGCTGATCTGCAGATGTTCCAGCCCCGCCGCGTTCAAGCTGGCGATCCGTTCCTTGCTAAGCAAGAAGCCATTTGTGATCATCCCGGCAATCATGCCCTGCTTCCGGATATGCCGGATGACTTCTTCCAGTTCCGGATGCAACAACGGCTCGCCGCCACTGATCGTGATAATCGATGTTCCCATCGCCGCCAGATAATCCAGTCGCCGCTTCATTTCCTCAATCGGCACCGGCTTCGACACCTGGTCGTACTCATTGCAATATCCGCAATCCAAATTGCAGCGCCTCATGGGAATAATGTGCACCAGCACCGGATGCTCGGTCGAAAGCAGTGCTTTGCCGATCATTTTCAATTCGCGCGCGCGGGTACGCAGAAATCGCAACGTGCGCTGACCTTTCACACTGCGGCTCGCCATTACCGTTTTTTCCCCGGTTCCCATGTCTGGATTCGTAGCAGTTCCCCTGCTCCTAAATTATACATTCTTCTCGCTGATCTCGTCGTCCGGCGCAGGCCTCTTGTTGCCTTCGTCACTCCACCGGAAATCGCCCATCGTTCCGCGCGAGTATTTGTTAGCATCAGCTCATTCCAGGTTCCCGTTGCCCTCGAGGTTGCCCAAATGAGAACCCAATTGAGAGCCCCGGTTAGAGTTTGGTTATGCGCCGTGTCCGCCGCCCTGGTGTTCAGTGCGGTCCTCTTCGCGCAGGAAAAGTCTACCGCCAGCAACGATGAAATTCAGATCCGTCAGCTCGAGCGTGCATGGAATCAGGCCGAAGCGCACCATGACGTCGTTGCCGTAACCGCCGTCGTCGCGGACACACTTACCTACATCGATTTCGACGGCAGCATCATGAACAAGGCCGAATATCTTCGCGACGTCACAAAAACCGCCTACCAGGCCGACCATCTCTACGACGAAGGCCTGAAAGTAGTGATCTACGGCAATGCCGCGGTGGTGAACGGAATCTATCGTGAAACCGGCACCAGCAAAGGGAAAAGCTACATTCACCGCGCGCGTTTCACAGACACCTGGATCAAGCAAAACGGCGTCTGGCGCTGCGCCGCCAGCCAAAACACCCTAATTCCCAACAAGTAGATTTGTTTTCAGGACTTCTCGAGCAACTCTTCGGCAGGTACCGCCACCACTTTACCATCGCGCCAAACACACATCGGCAATCCTTCGCGCGCGTGCTCCTCAATCTCTTTTTTAAACCGCGACCTGAAACGCAATCAATGCGCGCTCTTCGATCGGCAATGCCAAAATCTCCGGGGGCACGCCGCTCATAGCGACTCCATAGCCTTATTGTACAGCTTTTCGTCTGCTATTCGGAGACTACCAGTTGCCTCTGATGCCACAACCACCGGCTGTTCCTCCGCGTTATCAAATAGCATCCATCAGTTTGCGATTAGGCGGTAGTAATCCCAGAAATTCCGGAATGAAAGGGCAAAGATTCGACCAGCAATCCTGGTCCACCCCAACCTCTTGCAAACACTCCACTTTATTTATTACTTGACTAATGTATCGAAATATGATATCCTGTTGCGCGTTTCTGGAGCATCAACCTGCCCGTTGATCGTCCCATCCTGCTATTCCCATCCACTACCCAGCCTTTCGACACTACATCCCTGTTCACAATCTTGCAGTGCGTCCCCACCTCCTAACCCCCATGCTTTCAGCAAATTGCAAATGCTAAGAGACTTATAACGAATGCGTTTTCAACAACTTCTAAAGTTTCCGATCTCGCCAAAATCGCAACCCCCGTTTTTTCAATCACTTCCGCACTCTTGCAAAAAAATACCGGGGTGGGGCACCTGCCATTCTCCACCGCCCGCTCAGGCCCCAGCCGCACTTTTACTTTTGCACTCTTAAACTTTTATACTCTTCCCCGAGGAACCTCCGATGTCTGAAGCCGCCAAGCCTGCTGCCCCAACCAACAGCGCCGCTAACGCCCCCACGCGCACCGAATCCGACTCCATGGGCAAAATGGACGTCCCCGCCGACCGCTATTACGGCGCACAGACTGCCCGCTCGTTGATCCATTTCGCCATCGGCAAAGACACCATGCCGCCCGAACTCATCCGCGCCTTCGGCATCCTGAAGAAAGCAGCCGCCCTCGTAAATCAGGATCTCGGCAAACTCTCCGCCGACAAAACCAAACTCATCGCGCAATCCGCCGATGAAGTCATCTCCGGTCAGCTCAACGACCACTTTCCGCTGCACATTTGGCAGACCGGCAGCGGCACCCAGACCAATATGAACGTCAACGAAGTGATCGGCAATCGCGCCATCGAAATCGCCGGCGGCGCGATGGGCAGCAAGAAGCCGATCCATCCCAACGATGACGTCAACATGTCGCAATCTTCCAACGACACCTTCCCCACCGCGATGCACATCGCCGCCGCAACGGAAACTGCCCGCCGTTTAATTCCCGCCGTTAAAAGACTTCGCGACGCGCTCGACGCCAAAACCAAAGAATTCGCAGGCATCGTCAAAATCGGCCGCACCCACCTGCAAGACGCGACACCTCTCACCGTCGGCCAGGAATTTTCCGGCTGGGTCAGCCTGCTCGACCGTGACCTCGCCCGCATCGCGCAAGCGCTCGACGGACTCTACGACCTCGCCATCGGCGGCACCGCCGTTGGCACCGGCCTCAACGCCCATCCCGAATTCGCCGAACGAGCCGCGCGCAAAATCAGCGAGCTTAGCGGCCTGCCTTTCCGTTCGCATCCAAACAAATTCGCCAGCCTCTCCGCGCACGATGAAATTGTGTTTGCTTCGGGCGCGCTGAAGACTCTGGCCGCTTCCTTAATGAAAATCGCCAACGACATTCGCTGGCTAGCGTCCGGTCCGCGCTGCGGCTTAGGCGAACTCACACTCCCCGAAAACGAGCCAGGCTCTTCGATCATGCCCGGCAAAGTAAATCCCACGCAGTGCGAAGCTATCACCATGGTTGCCGTGCAAGTCATGGGCAATGACGCTGCCATCGGCTTTGCCGGCTCTCAGGGTAACTTTGAACTCAATGTCTTCAAGCCGGTCATGATTTTCAACTATCTGCACTCCGTCGAACTGCTCGCCGACTCCTGCAACTCCTTCGTCGATCACTGTGTCCGCGGCATCGAAGTCAATCGCGACATCATCGACCACTACGTCAAAGATTCCCTCATGCTGGTCACCGCCCTCGCTCCCAAAATCGGCTACGACAACGCCGCCAAAGTCGCTCACACCGCCCACCACGAACACACCAGCCTCCGCCAAGCCGCCCTGAAACTAGGCTTCCTAACCGGCGAAGAATTCGACGCCCTAGTCAAACCCGAAGACATGACGCATCCATGAGACCCGAGCAAATGAAAGAAAAACTCAGCCCACAAGAAAAGAAGCGGCTGTCCTACAAGAAGGACCACCGCACACACACCGGGGAAGACAACCGCGCGTGGAGGAAGGCATGGGCAGCGCGCAAGGGGAGGGTGAACCGAAAGTACAGGAGAAAAACGGATGCAGTACTTCGTGAGGCCATCGGTCCTAATCGAATTGATGCTCGCAAAGCCGGTGACGAGCCCACAACACGCGGGCTGATGCGGAAAGGCCTGACACGTGAAAACAATAGTAAGAAGTGGGGTGTCGGTAGCCTCGGACAAATGCTAAAGGCGCGCGCGGAGGCGCATGCTGAACGCAAGGAAACAGATCGCGAACGCGAGGAGCGCGAGGCAAAGACGTATAAGGAGCAGATTGTTGCGCTGGAACGTGACGCTAGCAGCCCGCTGGCGAACGAACTGTTGAGCAGTCTGCGGTTTGGAGACGGCCACCTTAAGGTGTTTTATAGAGGCCATCCTGAGTGGAAAAAGAGACTGCGGGCAAAGCTTACGGAACTACAAAAAGCGCAACAGAAAGCAATCAAAACAGCAAAACTAAAAGCGGAACAGAAATGGAAATGGCGGTCGCCGGCACTACGTAAGCCTCGCGCGGAGCAGACAGAAAAATGAAGAAGGTCACCTGCCTCCTAGCGTGCTGGGCCTCACTTCTGTTCTACGCATTGTCACCGGCGGTCGCGCAGGAGAAGGTGACACTGAAGGCGACGCCGAAGACGATTGCGTGGGGCTACTACGACGCGAAGGCCGCGCCCGTTCTGCATGTGAAGTCGGGCGACACGGTGGAGATTCAGACGCTGATCACGAACAGCCCCAAGCGCCTGGAAGACGCGGGCGTGCCGCCGGACCAAGTCGAGCAGTCGCTACGCGACATCACCGATCAGGTGAAGGACAAGGGCCCCGGCGGGCACATCCTCACTGGACCGATCTTCATCGAAGGCGCGCAACCTGGCGACGTGCTCGAAGTCAGAATTCTCGCCATCAAACTGGCGATTCCTTACGCCTACAATGCCTTCGGTCCCGGCCGCGGCTACCTGCCGGACGATTATCCTTACTCGAAAATAAAAATTATTCCGCTGGATGAAAAGCGGATGGTGGCGGAGTTCGCGCCGGGCATCGAAATTCCGCTGCATCCCTTTTTCGGCAGCATGGGCGACGCGCCGCCGGAAAGCGCCGGCCGATTCAACAGCGCTCCGCCGTGGATTATGGGCGGCAATCTCGATAACAAGGACCTCGTCGCCGGCACTACACTCTATCTTCCGGTGCACGCGCCGGGCGCACTCTTTGAAGTCGGCGACGGCCACGCCGGACAAGGCGACGGCGAAGTGGACATCACCGCGCTTGAAACTTCGCTAGTCGGCACATTCCAATTCATCGTCCGCAAGGACATGCATCTGAAATGGCCGCGCGCCGAAACCCCCACCCACTACATCACCATGGGCCTCAACGATGACTTGAACGCCTGCGCCACGCTCGCCGTCCGCGAAATGATCGATTTCCTCATGATCGAAAAACATCTCTCCCGCGACGACGCCTACATGCTTGCCAGCGTCGCCGCCGATCTCCACATCACCGAACTGGTCGACGGCAACAAAGGCGTCCACATGATGCTCCCCAAATCCATCTTCGTCTCCGAGCCATCCACTGCGGACAAAACCCACCCATGAACAAAAATAATTCTCCGGCTCTTCTGCGTATATTTCTCTATCTCTGTGCTCTCTGCGCCTCTGCGTTGAGTTTTTCGTCTTTTTGTTTCGCCCAAACCGAAAAGCCCGAGTGGTGCAAGAATCTCCCGCGCCCCGAATACAAATCGCTCGAACAAGTTTCGCTGAACGACCCGTGGTTTGAAGTCTACAAAGTAGCGCCCGCCACCTTCGCCATTTACGAGCCGCACCAAGCTGAAGAAGTCATCTCCTACCTCATCGTAGGCACCAAGCAAGCACTGCTCTTCGACACTGGTATGGGCATCGGCAACATCAAAGCCATCGTCGCGCGCCTCACCTCGCGCCCCATTGTCGTACTCAACTCTCACACCCACGACGACCACGTCGGCGGCAACTGGCAATTCCCTTTCGTCTACGGCATGGACCACGCCTTCACACGCGCCAACGCCAAAGGCTCCCGCGAGGACGCGCAAGCCGAAATCGCGAAGGATCAACTCTGCGTGTCGTCTCCCAACACGTTGCCCAAGAATTTCGATCCCGCAAAATATTCCACCAAGCCCTGGAAGATTTCCCTCTTCGTCCGCAACGGCTTCAAAGTCAATCTCGGCGGCCGCACGGTAGAAATCATAGCCACTCCCGGCCACACGCCGGACTCCATCTCCCTCATCGATCGCACCAACGGCCTGCTCTTCACCGGAGACACTTTCTATCCCGGCGAAATCTGGCTCTACCGCCCGGAAACCGATCTCCCCGCCTACCTCGCCTCCGTCAAAAAACTCGTCGCTCTTGCGCCTGAAATTAAACTCGTATTCGGCGCGCACAACGTCCCAGTCGCGCAACCCTCCGTCCTTCCACAACTCGACGCCGCCATCCATTCCGTTCTAGCCGGAAAAGTTCAACCCAAATCCGTCAACGGCGATCAAGCCATCTATCAAGTTGGCGAAATCTCTTTTCGCATGCGTAATCCCCTCCCCGCGGTAAACTCAAATCCTGGGCCAAACTGATGCTCGCGGTTTTCAAAAAGTCCATGTCGTGCGCAGTATTTTTGTGCGGCGTATGGGCGGGTATTTTTCTTTACGGCGCGGAAGCCTGTCCACCGCCGCAATCGCGCATCGAAGATCGCATCAACCAGCCCGAAAATCCCAAGAAAAAAGCTCCCAAAGTCCCCAAGCGCACCGTCTGGAATCTCGATGGCGGAGTTTTTTTCGCCACGGATGGCCATCTCGAGAATGGCTCGTGTTTCCGCCTCTCCGGAGGCGTCACCGCTCCCGATTTCTTCGATGGCCTGCGCCGGGTGGACACCGACGACGGCACAGCTTACTTCCGCCGTGACAAACCCGTCACCGAATTTCCCGACGAACTTCTCGTAACTTTTCATCTGCGCGATTCTCCGTGTTCGGGCGACTTGAAGGACACTGCTGTCCGCCCGCCACTCACTCCAGAAATCATCAGCGCCTTGCGCCTGCATTTTTACTGGAAAGAGGGCATCGCGCTTCGCCCCGTCGAGGGCAGCAAACGCACCACCGCCAGCGTTACGCGTCTGATGCCCTTTGCCAAGCAAGCCGCCGACGAACTCGCTCCGCGATTTCAATGGAATTATGCGTTTACAATACAGAGCGTGGGCGTTCCCCTAACCAACGACCTGGTACTCATCATCGAAAGTGAAGATCACAAAATCGCCGCTCGCACCGCCGCCCGCCTTTGATCGGCTGTCCGCGCCGCAGTGAACTACGTGCAAAAATAACAAACAAATCCAAAATCTTCCGCCTTCGGGTTAATCTAAGGAACTGCCGGGAAAGCGATGGTTAATTTCTTGGCCCTCGCTTCCCCCATACTAAGACCCGTGTACGATCGGCGCAGTCCCGCCATCCCTTTCCGCAAGAAAGGATTCTTCGCATGGTCTTGAAAGAGCTGACGCAAGCCAGCAATCATTCTCAACCCGGCGAACACGCGCTATGAAACGCGGCCGGCTTATCCTGCTGATCCTGGTTGTCGTTTTCGGGCTACTGGCCGCAGCGGCGGTCAGCATTCTGCACGATGGGCTTAGCGCAAAGGCCCAACCGAGCGCGCTCGAAACCGCCATCGCTCGCACCGCTCGCAAAATGGCCGCCCCGTCGTCCGCGCACAACCAGAAAAACCCAGTCGCGGACTCGCCTGCCGTGCAGCGCGAAGCCCGACTGCACTTTGCCGATCACTGCGCCATCTGCCACGGCAACGATGGAAGCGGAGACACCATGATCGGCCGCGGGCTTTATCCCAAGCCGCCCGATCTTCGCGCAAATGCAACGCAAAATCTCAGCGATGGCGATATTTTCTGGATCATCGAAAATGGAGTGCGCCTTACTGGCATGCCCGCATTCGGTGGCTCTGAACACGACGACGCCGATTCCAGTTGGAAGCTGGTTCACTTCATCCGGCACTTGCCTGCGCTTACCGTCGACGAAAAGCTCGAAATGGAAAAGTACAATCCAAAAGGTCCGAATGACCGCGAGGAAGAACAGCAAGAGAATGATTTCCTGAACGGCGGCAAGCCACCTTCGAATTCGGAGCAGCATCATCACTAACTGGGACTGACGACAATTCAGCAACACGTTGTCATCTTGAGTCGATCCGATAGGCCCGCCGAAAGATCTGAACTGAAGACACCTGCAAGGTGTTGTGGGTTAAAATAAACTCAGGGAGCCAAGAATATGAAACTCCGCTGGATGGTACTTCTGCTTTCAGTCCTGCTCGCGCTACCAGCCTTTGCGCACGGCGACAAAAAACATGTCATCGGAACGATCGAAAAGATCAGCCCGGAATCGGTCATGGTCAAAACTCAAGACGGAAAATCAGTTGAGGTGAAGCTCGCGCCGACCACAATATACGTCTCGAATGACGGCAAGCCCGCTAAATTTGCGGATGTAGCCGTTGGCCAGCGCGTGGTGATTCACGCGACGCCAAAGGGCACGGACCTGATCGCTGACGAACTGAAATTTGCTGCGCCTGGAACCACGGCAGCACCTGCGGCCGCCAGGTCGCGTTGATTCGCGCTGATACGTAGCAGCGGCAATCCCGCCGTCTTTGCTTATACCTTGGGGCGGTCGTCGCTCGTGTCGCCTCATTCGACCAGCTGGCACGAATGTGTCTTGATCACGAGCCACACGCGCTTGCCCGTCGCGATCTCAAGCGCGCGTAGCGCCCCCGGTGTTACATGAACGTAAAACATTACTCCGGCATTAACGCGGCACACCACGGTCGCGCCGCGAACTTCCACCGAATCGATCGTTCCCTCCAGAATATTTCGCGCACTCAGTCCGCTGGGCCGTTGCGTCGCCAACAAAATATCCCCGGCGCGGATCGCCACATGCACGCGATCTCCCACCGCCGCATAGCCCAATGGAAGTTCCAACTCTGCGTCCGATCCCGTCACCCGGACGCGCATCACACCATCGGCCTCGCGCAATTCCAGTACCGCCGCTGTCAGATAATTTTCAAAACCCGCCGCGTGCGCCAGGCGTTTGGTTCGTGGAGCATCGAGGACTGTGTGCGGCACGCCTTCGGAGACCACCCGGCCGCGGTCCAGAGCGATGGCGCGTTCGCCCAAGGCATCCACTTCGTCGCGTTGATGCGTTACGTACAAAATCGGTAGCTTGTTGACGCGGTTCCACGCGCGCAAATCATCCACGATGGATGATTTCAATTCCGCGTCCAAACCTTTCAATGGTTCATCCAACAGCACGGCGCGCGGAGAAGGCGCAAGCGCCCGGGCCAACGCGACGCGTTGCGCTTCGCCGCCGGAAATTTCTCGTGGTTTGCGCTGCGCCAGGTGCGCCACACGAAATACTTCCAACAGGTAATAGACCGCCGCCTTTCGTTCTTCCATTCCGGCGTTGGGCAATCCAAAGCCGGCGTTTTCTTCCACGGTCAAATGCGGAAAAAGCGCGGGCGATTGAAAGAGATACGCGATGTTGCGTTTTTGTGCTGAAAGAAAAATTCCACCAGTAGAATCTTGCAGCACTTTCTCACCAAGCATCACTCGCGCTTCCAGCGGTTTCAACAATCCAGCGATGCAATCGAGCAGCGTAGATTTTCCGGCGCCCGATGGCCCAAACAAAATGGTGATGCCTGGGCCGATCTGAAAATCCACGTGCAGTTCGAACGCTCCGCGATGGTGGCCCGGCCGTGTAAATCGCAAGCGCGCGGCAAGCGTTCCGTTTGCGTTTTGCCTCTGCGATCGATCACTCACCGCGCGCCACCGGCCACGGCGACCACACCCGCCGATTGACGGCGTAAATCGTGGACAAAACCGCGAACGAAATCAGCAGCAGCGCGATCGCCGTGCGGTTCGCTGCGCCGTACTCAAGCGACTGCACGTGATCGTAAATATCAATGGATACGGTGCGAGTAATTCCCGGAATATTTCCACCGACCATCAAAACGACACCAAATTCGCCCAGCGTGTGCGTGAAACTCAACACCGTCGCAGTGATTACGCCTGGAACCGAAAGGGGCAGAATGATTTCGTGGAACGTACGCCATCGTCCCGCGCCCAACACCGCGGCTGCGTCCAGAAGCCGCGCGTCAACGCTTTCGAACGCCGCGACCAGCGGCTGTACGGCAAACGGCAAACTATACAAGACCGACGCCACAACCAGTCCGAAAAACGTAAACGCCAAGGTATGGCCAAACAACGCGAGCCACAATTTCCCTATGGGCCCGTTCCCTCCCATCGCCACCAGCAGATAAAATCCCAGCACTGTCGGCGGCAGCACTAACGGCAGGGCGACGATACTCTCCACCAAGAATTTCCCGCGCCATTTTGTTTGCGCCAGCCAGTACGCGAGCGGCATTCCGATCAACAACAAAATCGTCGCCGCACTCGCAGCCAGTCGCACCGACAGCCACAATGCTTCCATTTTCGAATCAACCTCGAAGTTCTATTTCCGAAACCACAACCGCGCTGGCGGCGGCTCAAACCCGTATTTCGCCAGGATTTCGTGGCCTGGCCCGTGCGTCGCAAACTTTACGAATTCCTGCGCTACCGGTTTATCTTTGGTCGATTTCAGCACTACGACCGTCTGCTCAATCCGCGGATACAATTCCGCGGGAATCATCCATTTTTTGCCGGCTTGCAAAGCCGGTGAAAGAGCCAGTGAATACGCGATGATCCCCGCCTCCGCGTTTCCGGACTGCACAAACTGCGCCGCTTGCGAAATATTCTCTCCAAGCACCAGCTTCGTCTTAATCGCATCGTAAATCCCAGCTTTTTGTAACGCCGCTACGGCCGCTTTTCCGTAAGGCGCATGCGCCGGGTTCGCAATTGCAATCTTTCTTACCGCCGGATCCCGCAGGCACTGCCATCTGTCCAACTCCGGATTGCATTTGGCGTTCGCCGGCATCCACAAAACAATTTTGCCGATGCCATAAATGGCTGCACTGTGCGGCTCGGCGAATCCAGACTCCTCAAGCTTTCTTGGATATTCGCTGTCCGCGGAAAAAAACACATCCAGTGGCGACCCGTTCTGAATCTGCGCATAGAAATTCCCGCTCGAACCGTATGCGACGTCAATGCTCGTTCCGGTTTGAGCTTCGAAGGCTGTGGCAATTTCCGGCATCGCGCTCCGCAAATCGGCAGCCGCCGCAACACGAACCGTTTTCTTCTGTGCGAAGTTCGCCTGCACCAAACAGCCCACTGCAAATATCATCAGCGACGCTTTGCGGAATATTCTCTTGAGCGCCATTTTGTTTATGACTTGCGACCTTCTTATACGCGCAGAATCATTACTTCGGTGGACTTAATCAGCGCCGCAGCGCGTTCACCAGGCTTCAGCCGCATCTCCTTTGCGGCATCTGCCGTGATGATGGATGTGATGTGCTGTTCGCCGATCGCAAGCGTCACTTGCGCAAGAATCCCGCTGTACTTGATGGCCACGACGCGCCCAATCAGCTGATTCCGTCCGCTGATTTTGCGAAATTGTCCGCGCCGCAAACCGATCTCTCCACGTTCCAGTTTTTTTGGGATCAGACGGTCGATTTCGCTTTCCGGCACGCGGTGATGCCCGCCTGGAGTCTTCGCAGTCTTTATCTTTCCGCGGTAAATCCACTGCTTCAATGTCGGATAACTGACGCCCAGAATATTGGCGGCTTCCCGTGGAGCCAGCAGTCGTTGCACGGCGCGACCTCGTCTCTACCCACTATATTCGACATGGAAGCGCTATTTCAATACGATTCAATACGTTTTCATTCAATCCACAAAAGTACGGCGTTCCCCTTGCGCGCCGCGTCATCATAGAAGCTGCGCAGTTGCGCGAAGTATTCCTTCAACTCTTCCGTATCGTGCTTCGCAACGTAGATTCCTGCTTTGTCCGCCGCAGTTGAGTCGAACTCGCGCGCTTTCTTCTCAATCGGAAACTCCGCGAGCGCGGCGGCAACACTCCGTACCTGGGCCGGTGAAAGCGCTCTTGGCGACCCGTAACCGGTGTCCGCTTCGTCGCCGCCGATCTCTTCGCCACCCAAAATTGCGTCTCCCAGAGCCGTGCCGTCCGAGCCTTCCACCTTCCCAGTTAACACGAAATGCAAGCAGTGCCATGATTTGTGCAGATCAAGTTCCTCGCTTGCCGCTCTTCCGGCTGACTGTGGTCCTCCCGGAGGTACGTTCGCCAGCCCTTTCTGCATCTGCACCGCCTGCTTCATCAGCTTCATCATTTCCTGCTGTACTTCCGCCTGTTCTTCGCGTGACGGCACTTTTTGTTGTTGTCTGAGTTCAAGCATCTTTTGTACGACGGGCGATTGCTGCAGCGTTTCGCGCAGCGTCACAAACCCTGCAGAGTCACCTGGTCCTTGCGCCCCTGCAAGCGCGCGTACCATCTCTCCAGGATTTTTCTTGTATTTTGCGAGATCGAATTCCGACACCTGCCGCAGCTTCCCGATCATGCTCATGAGCCACCTCGTCTGCCGCCTGCTCTTACTACTAGCGTGGCGTGCTAGTTGCGCAGAGGCTTGCCGGTTTTCAAGGTATGCGCGATGCGTTCCTGCGTTTTCTTTTCTCCACACAACGAAACGAAGGCCTCGCGCTCTAAATCCAGAATATACTGTTCGCTGACCATCTGTGGCGAAGTCAGCGGTCCTCCCGCAAGAATATTCGCCAGTTTGCGCGCCACTACTGCGTCGTATTCCGAAGCATATCCGCCGCGAACCAGCATGTGGATCGCCAGCTTTGCGCCGGAAAGAAATTGCTCGCCCAGCACTTTGATTTGGGTGCTTCGCGTGCCTTCCTGCCAACTTGCCGCAAGTGGCTTCCATCCCGATCGCGCCAGTCCTAGCGCAGTTTCTTTCGCGTCGGCCACCAAGCGCTGTGTATTCATCGAGTAGCGATCCTGGCGCCGGAAATACCCCAGCTCTCGGCACTCCTCCGCGCTGGTTCCGACTTTTGCCATCGCCACGTTTTCAAACACCGGCCTCAGCGCATGAAACAAATCCAAATCTTCGCCACCCGCCGCGTGTTCGTTCGCGCGAATCAGCATCTCTTTTGTGCCGCCGCCGCCGGGAATCAGTCCTACCCCCGTTTCCACCAATCCCACGTACGCTTCCGCGGCGGAGTGAATGCTCGCGGCGTGCAAACTGATTTCGCAACCGCCGCCCAGCGCCATGCCCTGCGGCGCCGCCACAACCGGTTTTTTTGCATACTTGATCGCCAGATTCGCATTCTGAAATTGCTTCACCGCCATGTGCAGCTCGTCCCATTCCTGCTCTTGCGCGCCGACCAGCACCAGCATCAAGTTCGCGCCAACCGAAAAATTCACAGCCTGGTTGGCAATCACCATGGCGTCGAAATCGGTCTCCAGCCGCTTCAGCCCTTTGTGAATCATCGCGATCAAATCAGCGCCAATGGCATTCATCTTGGCGTGGAATTCGCAGCACACCACGCCATCACCCAAGTCGATCAGGCTCGCACCGGAATTACGCTCGATTTCGCGACCCGCTTCCTTCAACGTTTTCAAAATAATAATTCCAGCGGGCTCTTCGACTTTCTTCACGCCCGCCGCGCTCAAATCGAAAACCGTCGTCGTCCCTTTTTCCGACTGGTAAAAACTTTTGCGGCCGCTAGCCAAAACTTTTTCCATCAGCGCAGGCAGCTCCCGCCCTTCTTTCTGCACCTGTGCGGAAAACGCATCGAGACCAAGGGCATCCATCATTTCGAACGGACCAAGTTCCCAGCCAAAACCCCAACGCATGGCGCGGTCCACGTCCACAATGTTGTCTGATATTTCCGGCACGCGTCGCGCGGCATACAAACAAGTCTCCGATAACGCGCCCCACAAAAATTGTTGCGCCTTGTCGCCCTTTTGCCCTTCCAGAATCGGTCCCACCAGCGCGCGTA
Organism: uncultured Acidobacteriota bacterium; assembly: GCA_963731155.1. Taxonomy (GTDB): domain Bacteria; phylum Acidobacteriota; class Terriglobia; order Acidiferrales; family UBA7541; genus Acidiferrum. The sequence goes on along the minus strand of CAVSVB010000014.1, from coordinate 18,627 downwards.
ATCGTTGCCTGGTATCGTCGATGGTTTTGCCGGCTTCGAGCGACCCGAATCGCGCTTTCTGCCGCGCGCGATACTCCATCGTGTGCACGTCCAGCGTCAGAATTTCTTTTTCGCCCTCGCCTTTTAGTTTTTTGTAAAATCCCTGGCCGGTTTTGTCACCCAACCAACCACGCCGCGCCATTTCTTCCACCAGCACGGGCACTTTATAGCGTTCGCGCGATTCGTCATTCGGCGCTGTCTCATAAATGTTTTTCACCACGTGAACGAGCACGTCCAAACCAACGATATCCGCGGTTCGAAACGTCGCCGACTTTGGCCAGCCCACCGCCGGCCCGGTGCACGCATCCACTTCTTCCACCGTCATGCCGAGTTCGCCCATCAGCCGCAGCGCATTCAGCATCGAAAAGGTACCGATGCGATTGGCGATAAAATTCGGTGTGTCTTTCGCCACCACCACGCCCTTGCCCAGCTTGCGATCGCAGAAATCCGTGAGCGTTTCCACCACTGCCGGCGCAGTCTTCAGACCGGGAATAATTTCCACCAACTTCAAATAGCGCGGCGGGTTAAAAAAGTGTGTGCCTGCCCAGTGCTGCTGAAATTCTTCCGGCAATCCCTCGGCGATCAGGTGCACGGGCAGGCCGGAAGTATTGGTAGTGACAATCGCTCCCGGTTTTCGGAATTGCGCCACGCGCGCCAGCAAGTTGCGCTTGATTTCCAGATTCTCCGCAACCACTTCGATGATCCAATCCGCTTCCGCGCATCGCCCCAAATCATCCTCAAAATTTCCAATCGAAATTTTGCCGGCCAACGAAGCGCTAAGAAATGCCGCAGGGCGCGATTTCTTCGCGGCTTCAATTCCGTTACGCGCGAACCGATTTCGCTCCGACGCGGGCGCTCCCGGCTTCAAGTCGGGTGGCACAATATCCAGCAGCACGCATGGCCATCCGGCATTGGCAAAGTGAGCGGCAATCCGCGCGCCCATCGTGCCGGCGCCCAGCACCACTGCTTTTTGTATGGAAATTTTCATTTCAAACGCTTTCGGCTGCGAATTGGACCGCGACCGCGATGCTCGGACGGGCCAGGGTTTGTACTTACAAACCCTGAGGTCAAGAGGTTACAAAACCAGCAACGCGCGGTCAAACCTTCGCAATGCCGCCGCGCACGGCTTAAAATAGAATCTCATGCTGGATCGTAAGGTAAGTGAAGCCCTGGAATGGCTGCGCCTCGCGAAAGATAAGCTTCGCGAATTTGCCTATGGCGACGACGTCGAGCGTACTGCGCGCCCGAAAGTTGGCTTGGCGCTGGCAGGAGGGTTTGCGCGCGGCATCGCGCACATCGGCGTGCTACGCGCGTTCCGCGATGCAGGTATTCCGATTGACTGTGTTGCCGGCACTAGTGTGGGCGCTCTGATCGGCGCCGGCTTTTGTTCCGGCGTGTCGCTCGAAAAAATGCAGGAGATTGGCCAGGCCACGACGTTCGCGGATTTTGGCCGCTGGACTCCGTCCTGGCTCGGTCTCGCGACCAACCAACGCATGGAAAAATATCTCGCGCGCATGACGCCCGCCACGACCTTCGCCGAATTAAAAACGCCTCTCGCCATCAGTGCGACGGATATCAATGCCGGCGTGACGATTTACTATCTGAACGGTTCTCTTGCCACACCGTTGCGCGCTTCCTGCGCTTACCCCGGATTATTCGTTCCGATTCAATATGAGGGTCGCACCCTGGTGGACGGATTTCTCACCGCTCCAGTGCCTGTCGAAGGCGCGCTCATTCAGGGCGCCGATATCGTCATCGCGGTCTATCTCGAGGCCGGCGGAATCGAAAATCCGCGCACGGCGGTAGACATTATCAGCCGCTCTTTCAACATCATTCAAAAGCACACCGACCTCACCTGGCGGCAACAGGCCAATGTGATTATCGAGCCCGACGTTTCCTCTTTTGCGTGGGATGATTTTACCAAGACGCCGGAACTGGTCGCCGCCGGAGAAGCCGCCGCCATGAACGCCCTTCCAGAAATTGTCGCCTTCTTGCGCGGGAAGAGAAAAGATTCGGCAGCCTAGTCTGCCAATCGCATCAACCGCCGGAATTCTTGCCGGCAACGCGTGTTTCGACCACTACCGGCTGGCCTTCGCCTTTGCCCCGCTGCGTCAGCCATCCTGCCAGCCCTTCGGAAAAACGCTGCGGCGTAAGCCGAAAGCTCGCTTCCATTTCTCCGTCGCCAATCGGCAGTGTGTCGTCAAATTCTGCAGCGTTGGTGAAGTTGCGCATGCAGAATTGGTCCAGCCATTCCAATGGACACGCCCGCCGCTCTCCCCGAATCAACACATCCACCAGAAACTTTTGCGCGTACATGGCATCAGTCTATCATCCGTGGAAAAAGGGCGTGTGCATGGCAAGTTCTTGGCTCATCGCCGCTGCTGTCCAGAAGCACGTGCCCGCGTCTAAAGTTGTTAAGATTGCCTAGGGAGCATTTCTTGTGAGAACTCGACTCGCCACAGCCTTTTTAGTAACTCCATTTATTACGATGGTCGCATCGCCGCTGAGCCGTGCACAGGCGGCAAATTCACCGCTGCTTCAGGTCGAGGCTTGGAGGAAAGCCGTGCTGGCGGGAGAATCCGGCTCCCTAGCTTCGATGTACGCGGACTCGGCAAAGATTATTGGTCCCGGCAAGGCGACGTCGAATTTGCAGAGCGAACTTAGCTATTGGAGCTCGTGGAAGTCCCGTGGCCTCAAAAGTCTTTCCGCCGAAGTGCAATCACAGCAGGAACCACAGCCCGGCTATCACGTGCTGTCGATGCAGTTGACTCTTGGCGTTGCGGAAAATGGCGGCACAAAAAAATATTACGTGACCGTTGGCCAGGGCTATGTCGTGCAGGGCGCCACATGGAAAATCGCCGCCGAGCAGCGCGAGGCGGAGACCCGACTCAAAGCGCCTGCGCCCGCGGAGCGAAAAGATCTCTATCCGGCCGATGTTGACGCACACAAAGAAATATCCGAAGCGCTGGCGACCGCTGCGAAATCACACAAACGCGTTCTGCTCATTTTCGGAGGGAACTGGTGCTACGACTGCCACGTCTTGGATGAAGCTTTCCACCTTCCCGAGATCGCGCCTACCCTGAATCGTCATTTCGTCGTAGCGCACATTGACATCGGCGAATACAACAAAAATCTGGACGTCGCGAAAAAATATGAAGTTCCACTCGAGCGCGGGGTTCCCGCAGCTGCTGTCCTCGATAGTGACGGCAAACTTTTATTCAGCCAAAAAAATCAGGAGTTTGAGAAAGCCCGCTCCCTCGCTCCAGACGATATCCTTGCCTTCCTCAACAAGTGGAAGCCCGCTGCGCACTGACCTTGGCGCAGCAAGTCACAAAATTGAGGTAATTTCCGGATCGATCGCGACGTGCGTGGCGTTTTCTCCATTGATAGAATATTTTCCGCCGCCCGCTTCAGTGAAGTGGAAAAACCGGCTGATGTGATAGTCCTCATCGAAAATCGAAAACACCTTTTCAGCTTCTTCTTTCGAGAATTTAAATGCCGAGAGCGGTACCGGTTCTCCCGGTTTCGCCGCAATTGTGGTGTAAAGACGATAGAGTTCTTGCAAGCTCAACATGGGAGCACGGCGCACGGATTCGGCGGTCATTGGCGCCACCTTTCGTTCGCTGTTCGATATCGCTATTCTACACCCGCCAGACACTTCGCTTAACGGCCAAAGCACTTTGTCAATCTGTTCTGAATCCACTATCATTTTGAGCGGAAACCAATTTCAGCCCGCGAGCACCAACGATTATTTGCAAAGGGAGAACTTCACATGGCAATTGCCGTCGGACAAACAGCCCTGGATTTCAGTTTGAAGGATCAGTACGACAAGGAAGTGAAACTTTCAGATTTCAAGGGAAAGAAAAATGTGGTGCTGGTGTTTTATCCGCTCGACTGGAGCCCTACCTGCACCAAGGAGCACGTTTGCTTCGTGAACGACATGAAGCGGTTCGAAACGCTGGACGCGGAAGTCCTCGGCGTCAGCGTGGATAGCACCTGGTCCCACAAAGCCTACGCCGAAAAAATGGGAATCAAGTATTCTCTGCTGGCGGATTTTAATCCGCGCGGCGCCATGGCCGATAAATACGGCGTGTACCTCGCCGACAAAGGCATCACCGGCCGCGCGGTCATCATCGTGAATAAAGACGGAAAAGTCGCCTGGGTAAAAAACTACGACATTCCAGTCGTGCCCGACGTCGCCGAAGTAGCCTCGGCTCTGCAACAAGTGAAAACCGCCAGCGCGTAGTTGTTTTTCAATCGTTCTGCTTTGATTTTCCGGCTTTATGTAGCGGCCGCCTTCCAGGCGGGCGTCTTGGCAGGCGCCAAATTTGTCGCGGACGACAGCAATCTCGACTACGCCGCGGTAGAAATCGTATTCAGCAGCCATGGCCCCACCAGCCACAGAATCAACGTTAGTATGCCGCCAACCAGCAATTGCCAGCGTATTGGGTTTGCACGCACGGCAGAATACGCCGCGGCAAGTCCAGGAATGAAACCGAACCAGATAGCGCCGATCATAACGGTGTTTTCGGCCCAATCAGGCGGGAGTAGTCTTGTGACTTGAGACGATAGCCATTCTGCGTGAACTCCGGGAAACCGCAGCAGCAGGCCAACAGAAATATTCACGAGCAGAAAAATTGCGAACGGATCACGCGGTTTCTTACCACTCGATTCGCCAGGAAGAGCGAACGGTTCGCGTTCCGAAGGCAACAATGCCAGCCAACCCAGAACGATCGGCGTTGCCGCGGCCGCCAGCAACAGAACCAACAACACCAGCGCCACGCGAGCATCCAGCGCAAAAAAAATCACCGACGTCATGCGAATGTCAGCCATCTCGACAATCTACACAAAAACCCGCCCAACAAAAACCTGCCGGGCAGCACGCCGCGCTGCCCTTAACAGCGAATCCGTTCCTCATGTAACGGCGGCTTTATCGTTCTTTCTTTTTTTCATTGTGGTGGCCAGTCTATAGACCGTCTTGTCGCGTCGGCGGCCTGTTGCGCACAGCCCTCGCCACTATTTTGCCGCTGCTGGAACAGTGCTTGAAGAATTAGAAAGTGACCGCAGAAACAGCACCAATTGCCACCGCTGTTCTTCCGTCAAGCGCTTCCTGAACGCCGGCATCGGCCGGTGCCCTTCACTGATCTTGTAAAACAATTCTCCATCGCTGATCGAATTCATATGAGCCGCATCCGTAAGATCCTTGGGTAGTGGATCGTACATCCTGCCCTGAGGCCCGTCGCCTTTGCCCGTATCCCCATGGCACTCCGCGCATTTATCCAGATAGAGTTTGTGCGCGCCAGGCAAGTCTGCCTGCGACGCCTTCAGCGGATTCACAACGTGTTTTGCCGCCTCGGGCACAATCCACGGCCCCGGATGAAAATACGCATACACTGCTGACCCTGCCGCAACCAGCAGCAGCGCGACGAACAACACGAGATTCACAGGAGATTTTTTGCGCGGCATGATTGTCATAGCAGAAGAAAGTGTTCGCACAATACTATACACAGGAAAAATCGCCAGCGAACGCGAAGAAGCTACGCGGGGCGGAGTGTGAGCCAGAGTAGTTCGAAGTTGAAGCCAAGGATGGTGGCGGCAACTGTCCAGGCCAGTATCGACGTGAAGCGAGAATTGGCAAACGCGCCCATTTTTGCGCGGTCGTTCGTGAACTGCACAAGCGGGATGACCGCGAACGGAAGTTGAAAGCTGAGAACAACTTGGCTGAGGATGAGCAGCGAAGTGACTCTGCCTTCGCCATATAAGCCGATGACGATGACCGCCGGTACGATGGCCATGACCCGCGTAATCAACCGTCGCAGCCAGGGCTTAAGCCGCAAATTGAGAAACCCTTGCATGACAATCTGTCCAGCCAGCGTGCCAGTCAGAGTGGAGTTCTGCCCCGAAGCCAGCAGCGCGCAGGCGAACAGCGTGCTCGCCAGACTTGCTCCGAGCACGGGTGTAAGCAATTTGTAGGCATCGGCGATTTCCGCAACATTATGCAGCCCACGAGTATGAAACGCGGCCGCACCCAGCACCAGAATCGCTGCGTTCACGAACAGCGCGAAACCCAGGGCCAGCGTGGAATCAAACGTAGCGTAGCGGATTGCCTCGCGCTTGCCGGAGGCATCCGTCGCAAACGCGCGGGTCTGCACAATGCTCGAATGAAGATACAGATTGTGCGGCATCACCGTCGCGCCAAGGATTCCAATGGCAATGTATAGCATTTCTCGATTGCGCAGAATTTCCAGGCGTGGAATGAATCCGACGGCCGCTTCACGCCAGATCGGCTGCGCAAAAAAGATTTCGTACGCGAAACACAAAGCAATGCTCGCGATCAGCGTGATCACGAACGCTTCGATCAGCCGGAAGCCGCGCCCCTGCAATGCCAGCACGATCAGCACGTCCAGCGCAGTGATCAGCACGCCGGCAAGCAAGGGAAGCCCAAAAAGTAGCTTCAAAGCGACCGCGGAGCCCAACACTTCGGCAAGGTCGCAGGCCGCGATGGCAATTTCACAAACGACCCAAAGTCCGATGGCGACAGGGCGCGAATACGATTCGCGGCAAGCCTGCGCCAGATCCCGACCGGTGACGATTCCCAGCTTCGCCGAAAGCGCCTGCAAAATCATCGCCATGACATTGCTGATCAGGATCACGCTCAGCAGTGTGTAGCCAAATTTCGCGCCGCCCCCGATGTCCGTGGCCCAGTTGCCCGGGTCCATATAGCCGACCGCCACCAGGTAACCGGGTCCGGCAAACGCCAGCACTTTCTTGAACCAACCGATTCCCGCATTGATTGGGATGGTCCGGTGAGATTCTGGAAGCGATGGCAGTTGCGAGATTCTTGCGCGGGCGGCGGCTGCCGCCGGGGCGGTCGCGGATTCCGCCGCGACAGACGGTTCAGTGTCCAGGAGAGGTTCGGTCGAACGCATCATCTGCAGTTAACTATGGTTAATTCTCAACCTAAACTAACTTTAATGCTGTCGCATGTCAATAGAAGTTTTTCTGTACGTTGCGTGTCTGGAGCCGCGGGTGTGGTACTTTGGAATGCGGAATTCAGGGGAGACGCGCATGGACGAGAAACAACAGCAGCCACAGCCGGGACAAATGCAGATCAAGGCCGATGAAAAAGAGCTGCAAGGCCTCTACAGCAATTTGATGATGATTCATCACAACGTCGAGGAATTCACGCTGAATTTTGTCTACATCTTCCCCAACGGAACTCAGGGCAAGTTGCTAAGTAGCGTAATCGTGAGTCCAGGCCACGCGAAACGCATCTGGCGGGCGCTCGGCGAAAACATTTCGCGGTACGAAGCACAGTTCGGCCCCATCAAGGAGGCGCCGGAAGGGACCAACATCACGCCTCCAGTAGGATTTGTACAGTAGGAAGCAAAAGCACAAAGTAGAAAAGTTAAAGAAATAAGACCGGAACTTTGCCGCATCCAGCGTTAGCGACAGGCTGAATTTTCGTGCTAAAATTCCCAAGTTGCTTCGGAACGGGCCTGTAGCTCAGGTGGCTAGAGCGCGCCCCTGATAAGGGCGAGGTCGGTGGTTCAAGTCCACCCAGGCCCACCATTTACTTTCAGCAAGTTACTGGTTGGCATTGGCTTCGCTGTGTTCGCGGGAGGATTCGGCGAGAACTCCCCTCGCACACCATACCTCCCAGTACTGTGGAAAAATCGCCGGAATCGCGACCATCGGTAGCGAAAGTTTCGCGCGACGAGTTTCGCCAAAAAAGCAGCAACCGCTGCCGGTGGCTCAAGCGACGCGGGTCTGGAGCTGGCCGGAGCGCGACTGGGAAACCTGCTTCGATTGCCAATTCGCGCTTATTCCAGTGCACGCGGCGTGTGGTCCGAGATCAGGCCTCATATGCTGGCCCTTGCTTTCCTGCTGCATCCTATTCGCGATCTTGACCGGTGCGGTCAATCGCCTTGTGGACGGTGCGAGGCTTCAGCAAATCCTGTCAGACGGTATTGACTTCTATACAGCTGAAATGCAGCGAATGACGGCTGGTTCGGCACCTCAGAAGCCGCTGAGCAGCACCTGCGCATGGCACGCGTGCGGTGGAGAACCGCCGCTGGCTAGTGCGCGATACCAATAGCGGCGTCACTGCGTCGGTCACCACAAGCGGACTTGATCGGCATAGGGGCAGCGGTTGCCCGCTGACCCCTGCCACACCACCGTGCGTACGGGTCCGTACACGGCGGTTCGAGATGGTTACGCTAACGCGCATCCTCCAAATTCGGGAGACCGAGCGATTTAAAATAGGCCGTGGGAAGCGCGACGGATAAGGCCTTGGCGTGGGCGAGGTACCAGGGGCCGCGGCTGCTGCCGGCCGTGTTGCTCGCCAGTTTTGGACGGACGCCCAGTTCCAAGAGAGCTGCCCGACGACGACGGGGTGTTTTCCATTGTCGCCAGAGTGCCACACGAAGTCGCGCACGGACCCAGCTAGTAAGGTACGCGAGGACGCGAGGAGTTTCGCAGAAACCGAAGTAGCTGCGCCAGCCCCGCATATACGGGACCAGTTCCTGCATCGTCGCATCGATGCTGACGCCCTTTGCACGTCGTGTAATCTCCCGGACTCGCCGCTTAAAACGGACCAAGGACTTTGGTGCGATTGCTCGCTTGATCTCTGGTCCGTCTGTAAAGCTGAATCCGAGGAACTTCCGCTCCTGTGGTTTCGCCACCGCACTCTTGGACTCGTTCACTTTGAGTTTGAGCTTCTGCGTGATGAATTGCGTGATGCTCTTCATCACTCGTTGACCTGCTCGCTCGCTTCGCACGTAGATATTGCAATCATCTGCGTAACGGACAAAGCGATGTCCACGGCGCTCCAACTCCCGATCGAGTTCATCGAGTACGAGGTTACTCAACAGCGGCGAAAGTGGACCCCCTTGAGGAGTCCCCTCCACGCTTGGACTGACTAACCCGTTCTCCATCACCCCGGCGTTCAGGAACGCCCGAATGAGTTTTAACAGCCGCTTGTCCTCGACACGTTTCGCGACCTGCCCCATCAATTTGTCGTGATTGACTCGATCGAAAAATTTCTCCAAGTCGAGATCGATCACCCAGCCGTAACCTTCCGCAAGGTACAGCTGTGCTTGGGTTACTGCTTGATGTGCAGATCGTCCCGGTCGAAAACCGTAGCTGTGATCGGAGAACGTTGGGTTCCACCGCCGCTGCAGAACCTGCATCACCGCTTGCTGGAGAAATCGATCGAGCGTAGTTGGGATACCAAGGTTTCGCATCCCTCCTCCGTCCGGCTTCTCGATTTCCACGCGCCTTACCGGCTGCGGTTTATAGGTCCCGTTCAGCAGTTGTTCCCGGATGGTGAGCCAGTGCTCCTTCAGGTAGCCACTGAGTTGGCCGACGGTCATCCCGTCGATCCCAGCGCTACCTTTGTTGCCCTTCACCCGCCGTAATGCCTCCAACAGATTTTCTCGCTCACATACTTCCTCCATGAGTCGGATGGTGTTAGCTGGGCTTTCGGGTTCATGCATCGCCTGACGCGATTCGGTCTCTTCCCTTCCGGCTTGACGGGCTTCACCCGTCTGCTCGGATGAGAAGTCCAATTTCTCTTGGATGTTCTGCCGCTTGTCGCACTTGAGATCCATGTCCTACTCGCCTCTCCTCTCGTTCGGGTCTTCAATCACCGTTTCCGGCTCGGCCTATCTGTTGACTCCACCTTTCGGTATTGGAGTGCCTCACTAGCTTCGCCGACGACGTGATCTACTACACCCTCTGCTGACTTCTGCCCTGCGGTCAGATTGCCTCTCGGCTCTCTCAGTCGCCGAAGCGACACAGGACAGATCTCCCGGGGTAATTCCAGCCGCCTTCTGTGCACAGTCGCCGAATCTACGCTTCGCATCCTTGATGGATTGTGGACTTCGCAGTACGTTGCCCGCTCGTCCGACGCTCACGCCTTATATTCGGTTCTTGTTCATCGACTCGCACATTTGCTTGACGCTTCCTTCAGACCTCCCTTGCGGTGATAGCCCTTGCGTCATCGCTAACCCTTCACCTCCATCAGGTTGGGTAGAGGATTTGCACCTCCTAGCTGCTGAACATGCCCGGCATACAACGAAGCCGCCCGTGCGGCGGACGCTTCGCGTGAGGCGAACGGAACGCAATGGATTCTCACTTGTCGGATGACCGGCTACTCTGACGTAATGCAATTAGGTAAGGGTGGCCGACGATCCGCCCAAGATCGGACCTGTCGCTTCCCAACCAAAGTTCAGCTTGTCTTCGCTGAGAGCCACGCGGCCGCAATCAAACACACTGTAATCAGGGTCGAGAAAACGATGGGGGTGGTGAAGGCGTATCTCCAGCTCAAAGCTGTGACTGCGACAAAGCAAATGGCGAGCGCCCACGCAATGCTGCGCACGCGCGCCAAAGTCTCTGCCGGAAGTCCCGCCAGCAGCCACGCTAATACCGCCGCGAACAAAAGAAACACGGAGAAAAAAAGCCCGAACGCGCTGAAGAAGTCCCAATAAGTCCGACTAAACCCTTGTGCGTCAAAGTGGATGGACCGCATTAACCCAAGAACCGCGTCCGCCCCCCATTCCGGATTATTCTGGCGAAACCCAAACGTATGTCCGGCTGCAAAAAGCAGCAGAAGAACAGAAGAGATTCGATAGAGGATTGGCGCTTTCATGTACTTCCTCCCGACCGTTCGCTGCGGCAGCTTACCACATCAGTCAACCCGGTCTGGCGATAGCTGCCGTTCAGGGTGGTTTACGGGCAACCCTTCCATAATCCGGATAAGGGAAGGGTTGCCGACAAACCGGCCGGAACACGGAAATTTTGACTCCAGCTGCCTCAATAGTGGGATGGCGTCTTGGCAACAACTGAATTGATGGGATACTGACGAGAATATAAGTGGAGATGCGCAGGTTTCATCTGGGAGTCGAAGAACCTATTCCAATCCGTGCCCGGTAGTTCACTCCTCGCGCAGCAGGATCGCGGGATCGATGGAGAGCGCGCGTTGCGCCGGAATCCACGTGGCTACTAACCCCAGTAACGACATTGCCAGAACGGTACCGACCAATACCAGCGGGTCGCGGGGAGATGCTTGATACACGATAAAGGCGAGCACCCGGCCGGCCAGAATACCGAGGAGCAATCCGGCTACTGAACCGTAGGCTAGCAATTTGAATGCGCGTCCCAATGCTGCCTTTAACACTTCCTTGCGCTGTGCTCCGAGTGCCATGCGAATTCCCAACTCGCGCAGGCGTTTGCTGACGGAATATGCGGCCAACCCAAAAACACCAGTTACAGACAACATCGCGCCCATCACGCCCAGTACGCCGAGCGACAGCGCCGCCATACGCGAGGGAAATAGAGCTCCGTCCATTGCTTGGGTCCAGCTTTGGATGAAAGCGGGGAGCCCTGCGTCCAGGTCTCGCAGTTTTGTCCTCATAGCTGCTGACAGTTGTTGCGAATTGGCGCTCGAGCGGACAACCAGCCACGTCTCAGTGGAGGGTGATTGCAAAATGGGCAGAAACATCGCGAGCCGAGGATCTTCGGTAATGTTAGGACTGTATTTTCCGTCTTCGACGATACCCACCACTTGGACGCGGGTTCCATCGTCCAGTTTGTAGCATGCACCGAGCGCGTTTGTGGCGGAGCCGAACATTCTGGTAGCAAATAGCCGGTTAACGACGGCAACACGCGGCGCACTCTTGTCGTCATGCCATGTCACGTCTCTGCCGGCCAATAAAGGCGTGCCGGCCACCTGGAGATATGCGGGAGAGATGCTGAACATAATGACGTGAGCTGCGGCATTGGTTGGCCGGAGGTCCGCTGTTTTGTCGTTAAAGATATTCGCCTCGCTGCAACAGGCGGGTTGTAGTGGAGGTTGGTTGACCAAGCCTACGGACGTTACGCCAGAAATGGAGGCCATGGCGTCAAGCATGCGCTTTTGCATTGCGGGCACGCGATCGGGTTTGTAACCTGCCATATTCAAATCGATGTCAACGAGCATCGCCTCGCGCGGCTCAAAACCGAAATTGCTGTGCAGCGAGCGAGCCAGTCCGCGCACGGCAACCATGGACGCGGTAACCAGCACTGCGCAGATCGCGATCTGTGCGCCGAGCAACAGGTCGCGGACGGTAAGCCGGCGCCCGACCGAGCCGGTTGATCCTGATTTGATGACCTGATAAGGATCGGTGCGAAGCACCTGCTTGACAGGAACCACGCCGAAAAGAAATCCGCTGACTATACTCAAGAGCAATGCGACTCCATAAACGGTTGCGTCCGGATTCACCGGCATACTGATTGGATATTGAGGAAACGGCTGCCACACGGCCAACCAGCGCAGAAGCCCTACGCTGCCCCAAAGTCCGGCAGCGCCTCCTATGAGTGAAATCAGCAGAGCTTCGGTGAATAGCTGTCGCAGAATGCGTGTGCGGCCTGCGCCCAGGGCGAGCCGGAGAGCAACTTCCCGTGAGCGGTCCGTGGCGCGCGCGGCAAAGAGGCTGCCCAGATTGGCGCAGGCGGCCAGGAGGATCAGTCCCGCGAGCAGCATCAATCCGCCGAGGAACGCCTGAACGGCGGCGCCAAAACCGCCACCGGGAAGGCCTGAACGCTCCAAACTGAAGCTCATCTGAGCATCCTCTTTGGGATAGCTCTTTTCGAGAGCAGAACCAATCGAGTTCAGGTCGGCAACCGCCTGCGCCGGAGTGATCCCGGCCTTCACATGTCCAAGTACCTCGCTAATCCAACGATTTCCGCGAGCTTTCAAGAGATCCGCCACGTCGCCCTGTTGCTGGCTGAGGATGGGCACAAAAAAATCGGGCGAGAAGATCAACACAGTCCCGCGAAACCCGGGCGGGGTTACACCGACGACGGTGTAAGGATGGCTGTTGAGGCGGAGAACGCGTCCCACGACGCTATGATCGTCCTGAAAATGGCTGTGCCAATACGCGTAGGTAAGCACGATATATGGAGCATGCTCGTCGGAGGGGTGGATAAGGCGGCCAAGGTAGGGCTGAACACCTAATGCATCGAAATAATTGGCGCTCACTTCGTAAACCCAGGCACGGGACGGATTATTGCCGGTGTCCAGAGAGACCTGGTCGATGTTAGAGGCGATGAGGTTATCAAAGCTGCGGTTGCGATCGCGCAGATCGAGATAATCTGGATACGACTCACTTGAGTCTTTGTCGCTTCCATGTTCGACGGTGAAAAGGCTTTCCGGCTGGGACACGTTCAGTGCGCGCAGGAACAGCCCATTCATCACGCTAAAGACGACGGCGTTTGCGCCGATGGCTACGGCCAGCGTCAGCACGGCGACGATCGTGAATCCGGGATTCTTCTTGAGCATGCGAACCGCGAACCGTAAGTCCTGCCAAAGCGTTTGCATGGCTGCGCTCCCCTGAATACCGGTGAACTTAGGGCACCTGCTATTCCCACCTTCCTCCGCTATAACCCCCTGTACCAGCTGCACTTAGTGGTCTACAGACCGCCGAGATGCCCCCAATTGTCCGGTTACGGGAAGAAGTCGTCGCGAAATCGGACAGCTGTTTGCAGTCAGCTTCCGAACGGGCAACTCTCTGATCGCGTCACCCTACTCGCTCGGTCCCGTGTCGCTTCATCACTTCAGGTTGCCCACCAACCATCTCTTCGATCATTGTGGGACCATGATGAAATATTCGATCTCCCTGCGATTCAGGATTCAGGGAGGCGGGTAGCCTCATCACTCGGACGGTGACTTTTCGCACCATTGCCCGTCTCAGGCATCCCCACCACAGGCCTCACTGTTTTCTGTTGTATCTGTCCGCGACGACAGAACTCTTGATAATCAATCTCATCCCGCAACATGATCCACAGCCGAATTCCCAGCTTGCGTGCCACCGCCACGCGCGCCTTGCCCAGACCTTTCTGAACCAGTTTGCGGCGGTAGAAACGCTTCAGCTCTGGATCGCGGCGTGCCGCATGTGCACCTGCCTCACCCAGAGAAACCGCACGGGGACTGCCCTGTTTGGTCACTCCGCCGAGCCGCTGATGCTCTCCACTGGAGTATTCCCGCGGGATGATGCCCACATAACTCGCCAGCGTCTTGCTATCAGTGAAACGCTGCGGATCGCCCAGGAATACTTCGGTCGCCAGTGCCGTCACCGGTCCCACTCCGGGATGGGTCATCAATAACCGTGCTCCGCAATGATTTCCAGCTTGCTCCGCTACTCGCCGAGTGAGGTTCTCGATCTCCGATTGCATGTTCTTGTACATCGCCTGCAACGCGCTCCGCCGATAAGCGGCGTGTGGCAGCAAGGGCAAGAACGCGATCTTCGCTTGTCCGTCGTACTCCACAGCGCGGGACCGCGCCGTAAACCATTCGCCAAGGCAATGGCCTGCAGCGCGTTTTGTATGCGTACGCGCATGCGCACCCACTGATGACGGTGTAGCACAGCTCTGACGTAACGCGATTAGGTAAGGTTTGCCGACCATCCCCCCAGAACCGTCACCTGGGTTTGCCGCCTAACGCCAAAGTGCGCTCTCAGGCGCGGTTGCCCTGAAAAACGTAAGACATCACATCCTCAGTAGAAGAGGCAAGCCATGAATGGCTTGGAAATACAGAAGTGCAATGAGCAGGGCATACGCGCCAGAAAGAGCAAGAACATAAGCGGTTTTCTGACTGATCGTCCAACTTCTCTGCCTGCTGATTAGGAAAGCAATTATTGGCAATACTTGCAGGGCGTGCAGACCGAGAAAATGCGCCGCTCGCAAGTCTCCGCCTTTTGTACTCCAATTCACGATGGGAAGTCCTGGACCTCCATCCTTGACGCCCACCGAATGCGATCCGTGGGCGATCATCATGCCTCCAATGCCAGAAGCCGCAAGAAAAATAACCAGCCCTGACCGAATACCCCAAAGGTAGGGACTCGATACGTCGTATCTTCCTGTCAAGAAACAGATCAGCAGTATGAGAGCTAAAACACTGTTGAGCGCGATCATACTGCCCATGATGGAGAAGATTGCAGCATCAAATGGAGTGCTCACGTTGTAGTGCGAAGTCGTTCCCCGGGCTGCTTGTGCCGTAATGCAGGCGATTTCGGTCAGCATGGAAATCGCAATTCCCCAACTGATAGTTCTCTTTGCCCAACTCGGCAGGCGCAGGTATTCCAGCAACCATGCGACTGTCCAAACGTAGATCGCGATGGACATCGCAAACTTGATGGGCTTAATCCAGACATTAATGCCCATCACGAGCCGCGAGTCGAAAGGGAAAATCACGAGCACGCCAGCCAGCAATGCAAGGTGAATCCAGCCGGTTATGGCAAGGACTCTACTGCGGCGATAGAGCTCACGGAGGAACTGACCTAGTCCGTTGAAACGAGGACTCGCAGGTGTAGCGGGCGTGGTCATTTTCTTCGATCCCGTACGCTAATGGACAGAAGCCTGACGATACCCTCGATCCATATCAAGGAACAATTGTTTCGTTACCACAGAACGAATGGCCCAAAACACAAGTAGTCCGATGGGGCCAAATAGAAATGTGAGAAGCAAACAGGGAACAACTAGAAAGTGGGAAATCCCAAGGCGCTGAGCCTGCCGTGCCTGCCACGCGCCCAGAAATAAGTCGAAAGCCAAGTAGTGTATCCATCCGGCGAGCAAGAGCCAGGAATTCTGAAAAAGCTGCGTGACCTGTCCGAGTGTGCCAAAGCCGCCGGGGGATTTTGCGAAGTAAACCACAATCAGAACGAGATAGATAATCGCGAGTGTGAGAGGAATGATCACCGAAGCAATGCGTTGCGACCATCGCCACCGTGGAGCGAACACGAGCAGAGCCCATCCGGCCATTGCCAGTTTGCCGGATGCATTAAATAGAGTCTCTGGGTGCATCGTAGACCCCCAACCCTGGCCACTAGTCTAACCGAAACAATCCTCGGTTATTGTCGACCACCTTTATACGAATCGTCGGAAGTCAGGAATGTCCACGTCTATGGTTTGACGGCTTTACTCCACAAATGAGACGCAGCCCCAGTTGGCGAGTCACGGGCAATCCTGAAGTTATCGGCCAGACTCCAGTTTCTGGACACGGAGTTGGCGCCCAAGCTCCAATCCCTCAATCACATTTCACCTCGAGCGGTAGCTGCCCGGTCCCCGCCATCCTTGCCGCGACGAGTCGATTCACCTATGGCATGAATTTTCCCGAACGCGACAGCCGCACGTTATACAAAAACGTGGCGAGACAAACTCGGCGGTACCACGAGAGCCTCAGCGGCTGAACGTTCGTGTTCGATTTCCGCATAGGTGAATCTGTGGCCCGAGTTGCGAAACTCCAGCAGCGTGGAACACGGAGAGGTGCCTATGCTACGTTTATCGCATTACCCTTGGTGATACTGGAGGTGAGTTGCTATGGCACGACTACGAGGGGCTGATCCGGGGAAGCAGGGATTGCTGAGCGGGTTACTGACGCACGTCGCGTATGCACTGACGAAGCGCAAGGTGGGACGCGTGGTGATGCCGGTGCAAATCGTCGCGCATCACAGCAGGATTCTTTGGGGCCAGGCGCAAATGGAGTTGTCGCTTGGCGCGAGCCGGCTGATTGACGCTGGCCTGAAAAACTTGGCGCAGCTGCGTGTGGCCACACTGATCGGGTGCCCATTTTGAATTGACATCGGTTCTGCGGTCAGCAGACAAAGCGGCGTATCGCGAGAGAAGATCGAAGCATTGCCCGACTACCGAAACAGCGCGCTGTTTTCGGAGACGGAGAAGCTTGTGCTCGAGTATGCCGATGCCATAACGCAAACTCCCGTGGAGGTTGCGGAGGCGATATTTGAGAAGCTTGACGAGAAGTTCTCGGAAGCACAGCTTGTGGAATTGACCGCGACCCTTGCATGGGAAAATTACCGGGCGCGGTTCGATCATGCGTTTGGCGTAGAGGCGGAGGGGTTTAGCGAGGGGAGTTGTTGCGCGCTGCCGGCTAAGACGGGTCCTCGAAGCTAGACCGTGCCTGTGCCCCGAGCGCAAGTCAAATAGCTACCAGGGTTGAACAGCACAAGTCTCCGGCGTGCCGTTGCTTCTTAGGAGTCGATTCTGCATTGCTTCGGAAGAGACATGATGAAGCATAGTGAAACTCACCGCTCCATCGAATGCCGCGTCGGGAAAGGACATGGCCGTGGCATCTTGGCGGACTACGGTGACATTGTGGCCGCTCATACGGCGTGAGAGAGAATCGGCGAATGCGCAATCGATTTCCACGCAGGTGAG
This sequence comes from uncultured Acidobacteriota bacterium, assembly GCA_963731155.1. GTDB lineage: Bacteria > Acidobacteriota > Terriglobia > Acidiferrales > UBA7541 > Acidiferrum. Next base: position 1,377 of record CAVSVB010000014.1, on the reverse strand, counting down.
GCGCTCAACGCGTCCGCGAAGAAGATCCGTAGTTACGCCAGGGCCGGGGCCAACTTCGAGGACATTCGCGCCTATGTCGAGTCCGTCAAGCACCCAAGGAAGGATGTAGGTCTCGACCGCTTTTCTCCAATATGCGGAGCGGCAAAGCCAGCGATGAGCAAGGTTCATGGCATCGAATCCTTTCTGCTCAAAACTGCGTAACGCTCAACGTGTTTCCATCCGGGTCTTTGAACCACGCTACCCTCGCGCCGCTAGGCGAGTTCCAAATGCCGAGCTCATCTTGCTGCATTCCCGGATAGCGTTCCAGGTGACGTGAACCTTCTGGAGGTCCTTCGCCGTCTGTACGATGTCCCGGACTCGCCAGCCTAATACCGTGTATTTCGCTGCTGCCACTTCTTGAACTCGTGTAACTCGCAACGTCGTTCCAGCGGCATCGAATACAAGCGCAAAGTCGTCCTCGCTAACCAGCGGCAGACCGAGAGTGTCACGATAGAACTTTTTGGCGCGACTCGGGTCTCGAGTGGCCACAAAAGCTACAAGCTCTTGAGATCCCAAAATAGATTCTCTTTGCCCCCCGAGGGTCGCTTTCTGCGGAGTACTACCCGATGTTTGTTTTGCCATACCAATAGTATCTACCGAATCTGCCACTGTCGCTAGACTGCTGTTACGACGTAATATATCTCTCATGCGACACAACCCCTTGAGGCAATACGATCCAAAGACGGGCGTTTCGATTTCCACGCTTGCTTATGAATATCCTGCTGAACACAGAGTTCCTGAACACGCTCACGGCTCTGACCAACTAATCTACGCAACGCGAGGAGTCATGGAGATCTCGGCGGCTCAAAGTCTCTGGATGACTCCTCCTCATCTCGCCGTTTGGATTCCCGCAGGAACGCGACACGGAATTCGAATGCCCGGCGCGGTTTCGATGCGGACACTCTATTTAAGACGAGGCCTTCTCCCACATGCCCCGGAAATCTGCACCGTGCTGCACATCTCTCCGCTTTTCCGTGAACTTGTGGTAGAGGCAGTACGAATCGGGGAGCTGCGGACGACAAATCATCTTCACCGTGCGCTCCGGGATCTCATCTTGTCCCAATTACGGAATGCCTCGCCTATTCCTATGTCTGTGAGGCTCCCCGAGGATTCGAGAGCGCGTGGAGTCGCTGAAGCCTTCATCGCAAACCAGGCGGATGCTCCATCACTGGATGCACTGTGTAGAAAAGGCGGTGTAAGCGTCAGGACAATCCAAAGAACTTTCCGCAAAGAAGTTGGGACGAGCTTCGAGTTTTGGCGAAGGCAGGTGCGTCTGATGAAAGGGATAGAGCTGCTGGTTGCAGGGCGTTCTGTAAAGACGGTTGCCGCCGATGTCGG
>CAVSVB010000013.1:0-75302 GCA_963731155.1 uncultured Acidobacteriota bacterium | reverse complement strand
TTGTTGTGGTCACGCACGAACAGGACATCGCGCAGTTCGCCGAGCGCGTGTTGGTGTTCCGCGACGGGAAGATCCGGAAGGACGATCCGGTAGTGAGGACACCACGGGCCAGCGAAGTGTTGAAGAATGCGACACTCGAGGACTGAAATGGCTCTGCGTGGGGGCGCAGGGACAAGTGAAAAACCTACGCAACTATTGGCACGGCTGCGCTTGCGCCGCCTGTCTGGTTTTCGCACTGGGCTCGCATCCATCGGGCGTTGCGCAATCTCGTACGGCGGGATCGCCGCAAACTCTCCAGACCGAAGCACGCGTAGCTGAAGCCGTACCCGTCGACCATGCTCCAAAACTCGACGGTACCCTGAATGACATCCTCTCTGGCTCAATGCCAAGCCGATTACTGATTTTCGCCAGCGAGAGCCATTCGAGAACAAGCCGCCTACCGAGGAGACCGAAGTGCGCATCCTCTACACGCGGCATGCTGTTTATTTCGGCATCCGTTGTCGCGACTCTGAACCCTCACGCATTGTGGCGACGGAACTGCGGCGCGACGTAAGCCAGGATTTGGATGACCACTTCGAAATTCTGATCGATTCGAATCATGACCGCCGCGGAGCGTACGTCTTCGAAATCAACCCGCTGGGCACGCAGAGCGACGGTCTGGTCGTTGAGGAGCAAGGCGGAGGCGATGGAGGCGACTTCGACCGGGGATGGGACGGCGTGTGGACGTCCGAGGCGCGCATCGCTACCGACGGTTGGACGGCGACGATCGAAATTCCTTTCACGGCGCTCAATTTCACGCATTCGAACGAAGTGACCTGGGGTTTGAATTTGAAACGTTTTATCCGCCGAAAGAACGAAGAGGATCTCTGGAGCGCCTACCGGAGAACGTTTGGTATTACCAAAGTGTCCGAGGCGGGATGTTAGGGGCATCAAGGACATCGGGAGCGGACGCCTGTTCGTCGTTAAGCCGTACGGGCTGGCTCGCTACGACAAGCAAACGGGGCAAGACCCGCTGTTTCCGCTGACGGGCGGAATCGATGTGAAGTACGGCCTTACTTCGAACCTCGTGTTGAATCTGACGGGGAACACGGATTTTGCCGACACCGACGTGGACCTTGAACCATTCAATCTGACACCGTTCAAAGTTTTCATTCCGGAAAAGCGTCAGTTTTTTCTGAGAACGCGGGCATCTTTAATTTTGATATCGGCGACCAGGATCAATTGTTTTTTAGCCGGCAGATTGGCATTGATCCAATCACTGGCCAGCAAGTACCCATCAGCGGCGGGGCCAAACTGACCGGTACGATTGGCCGGCTGGAGGTCGGGTTCATGGACGTCGACACCCGCTCCAGTGGCCCAAACCCCTACGCCAACTATGCAGTCGTCAGAGTGAAGGAATCGCTGTGGGCCGGGTCGTACATCGGCGTAATGGGTATCGACAAGCGGTCGGGGAATCTTCAGGACTCCTTTAATCAAACCGGCGGTGTGGATACGCGTCTCGTATTCTTCAAGGATTGGCTGGTGGACGCGCACGCGGCGGGAACGCGATCTCCGGGAAACCCCAGCGGTGCCAGTGATGTCGGGGCTTCGTTGTCGTACCGGTCGAACTGGGTGGAGGGGATTGTTGAGCGCCGAAAGATCGGGCCGAACTTCAACCCGGAAGTTGGATTTATCGAGAGAACGGATTCGAATGAGACCTATGGGAACCTAACTTTCAAAGTCCGACCCACGATCCGCAACGTGCGCGAATTGCAATTCGAAGGATTCATTCTGCACGCGCCCGACACGCACAATGAGGTCTCGACGCAGGAATGGCAGGGCACGTTCCGCGCGGAATTCAATAACGGGGCCTACACCGATGACGATATTGCGGATGTGTTCACGCAACGTATTACTACGCCCTTTCACATTTACAAGAGCGTTTTCATTCCGAACGGGCTGTACCATTTTGCCCGTCATCAACTCACCTACGGGTCCGGGCAGGATCGCCGATTTACCTATAATTTTTTCGAGCGCTTCGGCGGCTACTACGGCGGGAATCTCAATGAATTCCAGGTGCGCGCCAATTATCGGCCCACCAAGAAGTTCTCGCTTTCGGCGTCCGAGACCTGGGACCGGTTTCGCTTGCCGTTGCCCGATGGTAATTTTTCGGTCGCGCTGGCCAGCCTTCAGGGGAATTATTCCTTCAATCGCTTTTTGACGTTCACCACTCTGATTCAGATGGACACGTCGAATGCGCAGGCGGTGAGCGCGAATCTTCGGCTGCGCTACAACTACCGCCCGGACAGTGATCTCTACATCATCTATAACATCGGAACGCAATTCGCCAGCATCGCACCTGCGAATCCGCCGCAAATCCGCGAGACTCGCTTCGCCGTAAAATTCACTTACTCTTTTTTCCCCTGATTTGTAGAGCTGCTATCCAGAATGGAAAAGAGGGACGAAAGGCGATTTCGTGGCCAACGGCTTGGGCGAAGAAAAAAGTGCTACAGTTCTAATATCATTCAGTAAATAGAGTCAAATGTGGCAGATTTGTAGCAGTAGACGGCGCAAATTGGACAAAAATGAGGAAAAGCAAAAAGATCGATATTGACGCTATCTTGCGGCTGGCAAAGGGATTAGTTGAATTTTCAGCAAGATAGCGAATGACCGTTTTTATTTTTCAAGACCGCCGGTTTCAACCGCTCACCCACTCCTCCGCTTGAAATTATACAACTCGCGCCTTCTTTCCCGGAAACCTTCCAGCCTTGCCGGCATCCAATGGACCGACGTATGCGTATAGTCTTAAGTGCAAGGGACCGAAGAGGGAGCAACCACCGCAGCCCCTAAGTGATTCTAAAGATTGGACATGCTCATCAAGAAACCGACCGGACTTACAACTGCCGACGTAACTCCGAAGAATATCTATCTTAACCGGCGCAATTTTCTCCGCGGACTCGGTATCGCTGGAGCCGCCACCGTAATCGGCGAACGTTTCTCCTCGGTCCTCTCGCATCACGGCATCGTCCAGGCAAACACCAAGCTCTCCACGGTAAAAAGCAATTATATCGTCAACGAAAAAATCACTCCGAAAGACGACGTCACCCACTACAACAATTTTTATGAATTCGGCACCGACAAAGGCGATCCTGCGAAGAACGCGCAGAATTTTCGGACCTCGCCCTGGACCGTCTCCGTCGAAGGCGACGTGAAAACTCCGCGCAAATTTTCCCTGGACGAAATTCTCAAGCTCGCACCGCTCGAAGAACGCATCTACCGCCACCGCTGCGTCGAACGCTGGTCCATCGTTGTTCCCTGGATCGGCTATTCACTCAGCACCATTCTCAAACTCGTTGAACCTCTGCCCAAAGCAAAGTACGTGGCCTTCCAGACTTTCTACGATTCGAAGGAAATGCCTCACTCCTCGTACACCGGCCTCGACTATCCCTACGTCGAAGGTCTTCGTCTCGATGAAGCCATGCATCCCCTCGCCCTACTCTGTGTCGGTATGTACGGCGAAACTCTTCCCAATCAGGACGGCGCGCCCGTTCGAATGATCGTTCCCTGGAAATACGGCTACAAAAGCATCAAGTCCATCATGAAAATCCGTTTGCAGTCCTCGGAACCTCCCACCACCTGGAACCGCCAGGCCCCAAACGAATACGGTTTCTACTCCAATGTAAATCCCAGCGTTGATCACCCGCGCTGGAGTCAGGCCACCGAACGCCGTCTCGGCGAAATCTTCATGCACAAGACCCTCATGTTCAACGGTTACGCCGATCAAGTCGCCTCGCTCTACAATGGTATGGACCTGAAAAAATTCCACTGAGGGCTCGCAACCGTGCGGAAATTCCTGGCCAGCAAGTGGGCGAAGGTGATCGTCTTCTCTCTTTCGTGCGTTCCGTTACTCGGACTTGTCTGGCGCGGTTTTCACAACAATCTCACCGCAAATCCCGTCGAATTCCTCCAACATCAGACCGGCGATTGGACGCTCCGTTTCCTGATCTTCACCCTCTGCATCACGCCGTTTCGCAAAGTTCTAAATCTCTCCGAACTCATCCGCTTCCGCCGTATGCTCGGCCTGTTCGCCTTTTTCTACGTCTGCCTGCACTTCCTCACCTATCTCGGCCCCGATCAGTCCTTCAATTTCGCTGGAATGCTCAAAGACGTCGTCAAGCGCCCGTTCATCACCGTCGGCTTCACTGCTTTTGTTCTGTTAATCCCTCTCGCCATCACCTCAACCGCGGCCTGGGTTCGTCGGCTCGGCGGCAAACGCTGGCAGGCCCTTCATCGCAGCATTTATCTCTGCGCGATTTTGGGCGTCATTCATTATTACTGGCTCGTTAAATCTGACGTTCGCAAGCCATTGTTCTACGGATTCCTGGTTGGCATTCTTCTGCTCTGGCGCTTCACCGAATGGCTCACCAGACGCAGAACCGCTGCGCTCGCGCACACGGCTCCCATACGCACATCCTGACTCCCTAGCCAGTCTTTTGTTTTTTAATGCACCACGGGAGGATCGCTACGAGGACTTGCCTGATCCGAAAACTCCAGCCCCCAAAAGTGCGGCGCCGGCGTCAAAAACTCAATCGCCACTCTCTGTCCCTGATCGCATAGATCGCCCAGATACACGATCCGGCATTCGATTTCTTCCTGCGTCTCTGGATTCGTGATCACCATCAATTCGTCTTTGTCCACTTCGTGTTTCAGCATCAGCAGCCCGCCGTACGCGCTCACCACCAGCGTTTCGCATACTTCGCGGAACTTCTTGCCGTTGTGCGCACGTCCTTGCGCCTGCATTTTCATCTTGCGGAATACGCGTGCGCTGCGCCGAGGGGCCGTAAACTCAGCTGTGCTGCTCATGCCTCCATCTTCTGCGCCGCTCCATGCCTACGTCAATTGCCCCGCCGTTCAGATGTATCGCATCAGGAACGAGCTTGCTTCCCGGCTTGTTCTTTCCCTCAGCACAGTCTTACAATCAAAAGCAGCGGTGCGGAGCCTCTCTTTTTTCGTCACTTTTTATTCCCGGACCGCAACATTCTTAACCAGAATCTCGTATTTATCTCTGAAAGGACTCATACGCTTTTCTGTCCCCATGACTCTGGCCGAACTCATAGACTCACGTCGTGATCAGCATCTTGCGGAATTGAACGAATTTCTTCGCATCCCCAGCGTCAGCGCCAAATCCGAACACAAGCCCGACATCGAGCGCGCTGCTCGTTGGGTTGCTGACAATCTTCGTTCCGCCGGATTTGAATCGATTGAAATCGTTCCCACGGCGCTGCATCCACTTGTTTACGCCGAATCTCTCAACGCGCCCGGCAAGCCCACCGTCCTTTTTTACGGCCACTACGACGTTCAGCCCGCCGAGCCGCTCCACCTTTGGACCACTCCCGCTTTCGAACCGACCGTTCGCAACGGCAACATTTACGCTCGCGGCACTGCCGACGACAAAGGCCAGGTCCACATCCATCTCAAAGCTCTTCAGTCCTTGCATGAGATTGCCGGAAAATTTCCCATCAACATCAAAATTCTCATCGAAGGTGAAGAGGAAGTCGGCAGCGTCAGCCTCTGGAATTTCGTGCAAAAAAATAAAGAAAAACTTGCAGGCCGACGCGCTCGTCGTCTCCGACACTTCCATGCTCGGCAAAGGCGTTCCTTCCATCACCTACGGCCTGCGCGGATTGAACTATTACCAGATCGAATTGACCGGCCCCGTCCGCGATCTTCACTCCGGTGTCTACGGCGGCGCCGTTCCCAATCCGCTGGCCATTCTTTCGGAATTATTCGCCAAACTTCACGACAAAAATTTCCGCGTAACCGTTCCCGGCTTCTACGACAGCGTAAAAAAACTTTCCAAAACCGAACGCAAAGCCCTGAACGCCTTGCCTTGGAGCCGCAAAGCATTTCAGGACGCGGTCGGCGCTCCCGCCTATTGCGGCGAAAAAGGTTTCACCACCGTCGAACAGCTCTGGATACGTCCGACGCTCGAACTCAATGGCATCTGGGGCGGCTATCAGGGCGAAGGCGCAAAAACCGTCATTCCCTCGAAAGCCTACGCGAAATTCTCCACGCGCCTGGTTCCCGGCCAGGATCCGCAACGTATCGCCAAGCTAGTCGAAAAACACGTTCGCAAACTCTTGCCAAAATCAGTCCATTGCAAATTCGAAGTCCTCAGCACCGGCAAGCCCTGGTCCGCCCCGTACCATGCGCCCATTTTTCAACGCGCCCAGGCCGCCCTCGAAAAAGGTTTCAACAAAAAAGCAGTCTTTATTCGCGAAGGCGGCTCTATCCCCTTCGTCACCCAGATGTACGACACCTTTGAAGTCCCCTGCGTTCTCATCGGCTTCGGCTTGCCCGACGAAAACGCTCACGCCCCCGACGAACATCTCTATCTCGAAAACTATTTCAGCGGCATCAAAGCCATAGCCCACTTCTACCAGGACCTGGCCACCCTCTAACGTCAATTCTGCGGGCGCTTTTGATTTTCCTTTTCGCCCTTCACTTACCCGCCGTTGAATCTGCCTGGTACGCTCCGTATCCTGGGCCCGGGCTCTCCCTTAGCTCTGCGCGTTTCTCTGGTGGATACATAAATTCTCCGCGCATCTCTGCGTTATCCTTACTCTTCGTCTTTACTCTTCGCCTTTCGTCCGCTCATCCCCGCTCCACCCGAAACAAATAACATCCCGCCGAAGTGCTCCTCACATGCACATACTCGGTTTCATCCCGTTCGAACAATTCCCGCAACGCCGCTTCCTCTCCACTTCCATGCGCCCGCTTCTCCCCCAGCCGCACTCGCTCCGCTCCAAACGCTTCAAGAGTCAGTGGCTGTCCGCGATATTCCGCTGGAACCCCTTCTTTCCCCGAGTACGGTTCGCAATCTTTCGCATGCACGTATACGGGCCCAGGCATCGGCGGCACACCCTGCCCCGCAAACGCGTCGTACGTAAATAAAAGCAATTCTTCTTCATTCGGCCGGATCAGCTTCAGGCAATGTCTGCACGGCGCTCTGCCCGCCGCCACTTCACGGTGCGCCGGGAAGCCATACCCGGGCGCCTTCATCGTCTTTCGCACCTGCTCCACAATCTCCGATGCCATCGGCACAATTTTCAGCTTGCTCATCGTCCTAACCTCGTTTCCGAAATTTCCATCCAGCGAGGCCACTTTGCGGCATCTCACGCAACGAATCTATCCGCAATCCGCCCTCGAATTCCTATCCCAACGATCTGTGCGCCTATTTCCAGGTTTTTGTAGCAGCGGGTTTATCCCGCTGTTTTTCGTTTCCCGCAGAATCTATCCGGCAACCGACCCCGTAACCGCATGTTCTTTCTCCACGGTCACCCCCCTCCGTATCCTCATCCTCCCCTTTTAACTTTACCTGGCAGCGGCTTTACGCCCGCTGCTCTTTCTTCTCTCTTCCTTATCTTTTTCTTCTCTCGGTGTGGCGGCGACCTTCAGGTCGCCATATTTGCCGCCAATTTGCCAGCACCCACGGCAAACGCCCGCACCAAATCTCCGCGAAACTCAGCGCCCTCAGCGTCTCTGCGTTATTTTTCTCCTGTTCTTTCTTCTTGTTCTTTTTCTTAATCCTTGCTGTCACCCGTCACGCGCTGGCCAACTCCTCCCGCCGCCCCGCCGCAGAATCCCGCAAAGCCCGATTCGCCCCGCTAATAACCTGCAATGCATCCGCCAACGCCCCGCCAAATCCGTACCCCTCACCACAAAATACACTTCATCTCCGGCACCGTGTAGAACGATTTTCCCCCCGCGGCCAGCCGCCAAAAACTGCAGCCGGATGGTTCGCTCCCTTTGGACTTTTCCAGTCCCGCCGGCGCGGCATCCAGAAATCCCACTGCCACCGCTCGCCGCCGCAAAGTCACCGCTGCCGAGATTCTTTCTTCCAATTCCGGCCATGCCGTTCCCATCGATCGCGCTCCCGTCTTTTGCTTCGAATCGCCTCAAGCTGAAAAGAATATCACCCCATTCCATTCGAACCGCTCGCATCCAAAAAAACCGCTAAAATAGCCATGATTTCCACACGCGCTAATAAAAAACTGCATTTTTCCTGCATTTTTCGCGCAATTGCGCTTGCGTTCCCTTGCCGTGTTCGCTATAGTCCCCTCGGCTCGAGTTTTTTCGTCCGTTTTCAGGGGCAGACGAAAAAATTTTGCGGCCCGCCCGGGTTTCCCGGGACGGAAAGAAATCTACAGGAGGATAGGCAGACTAGATGGCAGCTAAGCCACTCAGCAAGACCAAGATCGTTTCTCACATCGCCGAAAAGCTCGGCACACCGAAGAAGCAGGCAGCGCTCTTTTTTGAAGAGTTGCACAAGCTTGCGGTGAAAGAAGCCAAGGGTTCCGCGGGCAAGTTCGTCATTCCAGGAATCGGCCGCATTGTGAAGGCGCACCGCAAGGCGCGCATGGGCCGCAATCCGCAAACTGGCGAAGCCATCAAGATCAAGGCCAAGACCGTGGTTCGTTTGCGGCCGGCCAAGGCTCTGAAGGATGCGATTCTGAAGTAACTTTCTAAAGTTACCTTCTGAAGTAACTGCGGTTCCCGCAAGGGGTAGCTGAAAAAACTTCCGCAAGGAAGTATCGATCAGAAAATTCGATCGAAAAAAATTGCCTCCGGAGTCTTTGCAAACTTCGGAGGCTGTTTTATTTTCTGCTCTCTCGATTTCGTTTTTTTATTTCTTCGGTTTTTTGATTTTTTTGCTATTGGAGTTGCCGCCCCAAAAACCAAATCGTGATTCCGACCGAAGTGAGGAATCTCTCTTACAGAGTTTTCACGTAGGCGATCACGTCTTTAATCTGATTGTCGTCAATCACGTCCTTGAATGGCGGCATCAGCGAATCGCCGTTTTCGATCCACGCTTTCAAAGTTTCGTCGGTTACTTTGTTGTTGTTTACCGTGAACGTGCCGCGCTTTCCAATTCCTTTCAGTCCCGGGCCGATTTTTTTTGCGTCGCTGGTGTCGTAGTGGCAGGTGGAACATTTTTGCTGGAACACTTCCTTGCCGCGGGCGACTGCGGCGGCGTCCTTGCCGGCCGGCGCTTTCTTGCTTGTTTTGGTTTGCGCGAGCGCTACGCCGGCGAGGGTAATTCCGAGGACGGCGGTTGCGAGCATTGCGCCCGTTCTGGCAAATGTGCGGTTCACGATTTCTCTCCTGAGCTGAATCATTTTCCGTGCACTACCCATTCTCTCCATTTGATGCAGCAAATTCCAACTTTTCTGCATTCCTGCCCAGATTTTCCCGGTTTCAGCATAAGTGCGTACCTGTACCACCGCCAGGAGGGACAGGTTGTGCTTTGCGTACCTCTGGAACTTTCGTACCGTAGGCAGCATGCGTCCCCAATGGTAACAATGGCCCATGGACCAGGAGACCCTTACGCACGCATGGGAAGTGCTGCAAGACGCCTATCAAGCGCAGATGGAGGGCGACTACGATCGTGCCGTCGAACTCTATCATTCGTCGCTGGAGCTGCATCCCACGGCTGAAGCGCATACCTTTCTGGGCTGGACCTATCACTTCCAGGGCAAGCTAGAAGACGCGATTGCGGAGTGCCAACGCGCTATCAAGATCGATCCCGATTTTGGCAATCCTTACAACGACATTGGCGCGTACATGATCGAACAGGGCAATTTCGATCAGGCGATTCCCTGGCTGCAGCAGGCGATTGACGCCAAGCGCTACGAGCCGCGGCATTTTCCGCATTACAATCTGGGCCGCGCATACCTGGGGAAAGAAATGTACTCGCAGGCGATGCGCTGCTTCCAGGAAGCGATCGAAATCGAACCGCGCTATTCGCTGGCCCGGCAAGCGCTCGATTCGCTGCGGCGGATGCTGAACTAACGCGAGCGGTATTCAGTTGTCAGTTTTCAGTTCTCAGTAACCCCCAAAACAAAAGAGAGATTCCTCGCTGCGCTCGGAATGACGGCGTCTGATGTCGCGGCGCGCATGTGCAGAGGCGTTCGTCATGAGGCAGACGTCTCGCTTGGTTTGACGATGCGATCGTAGAGCAATAGCAAAAGTGTTGTGAGAACGCCGATCGCGGTCAGCGCCCACAAGAAAAGCTGTGGCTGGTGGCGAACTTCGCCGAAGTAGTGAAGAAGGGCGCCGCCGATGCGTCCGGCGAGAAATGCTCCGATGCCGAGCGGCAAAAACGCAAAGCCCATGTACGTGCCTTGCTGGCCAGTGGGAGCGAGGCGTGAAATATAATCGTAGTAGCGGGGCTGCTGCGTAAGCTCGCCAAGCGCGATGACGACGAGTGTGGCGTAGGCTGCGGCGACGGTCGGATATATGGCGAGAATTGCGAAAGCAATCATGGCGACAAAGGTGCCGAGGATCACGGCGCGGAATGCCGCCATTTTTTGTGTGGCGACACTCATTGCAACGGTAAGCGCGATGACGATGGCCGGACCGGTGGACAGCATGCGTTCGGTGTCGGCTTTGTCGTTGATATAGTCGTGAACGTAAATCGGCAGCGTGATGAATTCCTGCCAGTAGACGATCCAGAATCCGGAAAAAATCAGCAAGAACAGCATGAACTTTGGGTTGGTGAGAACTTTCCAGAAATTCTGCAGCGTCTCGATAGCGGAAGCGGTCTGGTGTCCGGCTTCCTGGCGCGGCTCCTTAAAAAAGAGCAGGACTCCGAAGAACATCGCGAAAACACAAAGTGCGGCGATGCGAAAAACATTTTCGACACTGAGGTTTCTGTGCACCCAGGAAGCGACGAGCGGGCCGATAAAGCCGCCGATATTCACCAGCGTGTAGTAGATGGAATATCCGATGGAACGGACATTTTCGTGCGACGAGCGCGCAGTTGTCCCAACTACACAGGGCTTGACGAGCGCGATGCCGAGCGCAGGAAGCATCAGCACGACGCTGACAAGTACGACGAGGGGAACGGCGTTGCGCACAGGAGCGAGCCACGGCGCTCCAATCGACCCCAAGAGAAAATACGAACCCGACAGGATTAAGTATGCAAGGGATAGTGCGCGGCGGAAGCCCAGGCGATCCGCGATGGCGCCGCCGAAGATTGCCAGGAACCACACCAGTCCGCCAAACAGGCCGGCGAGATCTGCGGCGCGTTCCGTGGGAAAGCTCAAGGCCTCGTGCAGATAGCGAGCCAGCGAGGCGAACGCGGCGTAATAAGAGAGGCGCTCAAAAAGTTCGCTGATGTTGGCGACCCAGAAGGGGCGCTCGAAGCCGATGCGAACGTCCTGCAAGCGTTGGCTAAAGCTCATGAAAGCTCCTGGGGTGGGTCATAGAACCTCCGAAAGAGTGCGGCGGGATGATAGCAGAGGAGAGAAAAAGAGGGACGAGTTCCAATTTGCGAATAGCAGCAGGGTAGTATGCTCCTACCCCCGGGTATTTTTCGTATGAGTAGCAATATACAGGACTTATTTCTGTAGGAGTGAAAAAGAGTGCAAAAAAGTGAAAGCGATGGACAGAGAACAAAGAAGTTAGGGGAACCAAGATTGCGATTGGGGCGAAAGAATGAACGAAAGAGAGAACGAATGTGGTGTTTTGTATGTTAGGGCGAGCAATGAAATGACGATTTACGGCAGAGTTTGGAGGAGTTGCGGTGCCGGTTCGAATTACGATTGAATTACACTGCGGAAGATGTCACAAGAGTTACTGCAGGTCAAGCAAATTCGGCGGCAAAATCAGCCGGCGAGAGGACCGCGGCCCGGCACCTGGCGACGGGCCATCATTTTGGACGCACCGGGTAGGTCCTCGGTTGCATAACTTCGGGTTGCAGAGCTAGCGGGCCCGCTTGCCGCTGGCTCGCCGGGGCTCCGGCTTGGGTTTGCTCTTGAGATGGAGATTGAGCGCCACTGCAGCGCGGATGAGATCCCTCAATGCCGCCTCATCGACCTTTTCGCCTTCGTGGATATCAATGGCGCGCCTGACATTCCCTTCGAGGCTGGAGTTGAATAGACCTGAAGGGTCCTTCAACGCAGCTCCCTTGGCAAATGTCATCTTGACGACGTTCTTGTACGTCTCTCCCGTGCAGAGAATGCCACCGTGGGACCAGACCGGAGTCCCCGGTGATTTCGGCTTGGCCCACTTCCATTCTTCGACGATCTCAGGGTCTGCCTCGCGTACGATTTCGCGCACTTTCGCGAGCATCTTCCCGCGCCAGTCGCCAAGTTCCTTAATCTTCGCGTCGATCAATGCAGAGCTAGATTCCATCGCGACGGTCCTTTCATGTAAAGCTCCGCGTCTCGCAGCTAATTTAGCTGCGCTCAGCGTAACCTGCAACCTCCGCTGTGAACGTGCACCGCGCCGAATGGCGTCAGCGTTTTCCCGGTGCCGCACATACAGGGAATATAAGGTGAGAGTGCCAATTTTCTTGCCGACAATCCGGTCGCAAGCCGTAAAAGCTACGGCGTTACCGAAATAATATTTGCAGTCGGAGTAGCTTCAAACATCAGCGCCGCGAGTCCGGTGGCACCAGATTGTTCGCACGATAGTAGACCACCAGCTGGCCATAGTGCTCGCCGCTGTGCTCGATGGCGAACATCCAGATGTTGGAGTTGTGGGCCAGCCGGTTGCCAAAGAATTTCGATGTATGATCCAGCCCCGCGTCCCCCTGCTGCTGAATCACTTGCGCTCCGTCGGCAACGGCCTCCTGCACGAACTTCACCACATCGGCCTTGGTCTTGAAAGCATCACGCGTAGGATTGTCCCCGTCGCCGAAGTCGGGCCCGAGGTTTGATCCGGAAATCCTGCGGATGAGGACGAAATCCAGCGCGGCGGCGTGGAGAAGATTCTGGGCAAAGGTGCGCTCATCTTTCTGCAGCTTGAAATCGTATTTGTCTTCGGGGAAATCCCGGGCCATGGCGACCAGTTTGTTCCCGATGTCGTTCCACCGGTCCAACATCTCTTCGGATCGCGATCGCGCAGGACTCGGGGGTTGGTTCTGCGTTTGGGCCTGACTGAGAAGACCCATTCCGACGGCAGCAAGCAGAATGACCGCAACTAGCGCAAGCGAAGATCGCCTCATAGGACACTCCTTATGTTGATCCGCTCTCCGAAATTCCGCTGGGGGAGTTAGACGTGGCGCTGCGCCCAAAGTTTCAGCGAATTTTCTCCAAGTGGCGGCGGGTTAGCGCATGATTGGTATCGAGGACCGCATCATTCATGTTTACGATCGAGGAAATCGACGACCTCCACGGCCGGCTCGGTAGCGCGAGGACGCTAGTGGAGATGTGCTGGCGCTTAAGGCGCTCGGCGTCGAACGGTACGATTCCTACCTGGCCGACGGCCATTCGGAATACTTCGGGCAGGGCGGTCAAAGGGTCGTCTCCCCACCCGTGCACGAGGCGTTTCCGGTCGCTGAAACCGGTCAACGCGAGACGTTCCTTGAGCACTTGCGGCGGCACGAGCAGCGCCAGACGACTTACTTAGAGATGTCCAGGGGCTTGGCGCAGAGCGGGATAGTGAAGTGGACTGTGGACACGGGTAGGATGACTATGACGTTCTACGATAAGGCCGGCGGAGAGATGCTGGTCGAGCAGATCAAGTAGAAAGTGTAGCGATGATGCGGACGGAATTGCTGCGATTCAACGGCGCTGTCGAGCGGGATCCCGCCATCGATGCGTGGATGAAGGAGCATGCGGGCGAATTGGGAGCCATCGCGCATCAGTGGTTTGAGGTGATGCGAAAATGCGGGGACGAAGTTCGGGAGCTTTTGCATGACGGCTGTCCGGTTGCATGTCTGGGAGATGCGCCCTTCGGCTACGTCAATGTATTCACTTCGCATGTAAACGTGGGGTTCTTTCAAGGTGCAGCTCTGCCGGATCCGGCCCGCTTGTTGCAAGGCACTGGCAAGTTCATGCGCCATGTGAAGCTGAGACCGGGAACGGCCACAAACGCCGCAGCCCTAAGCAGGCTCATCCATACGGCGTACTCGGATATGAAGGCGCGCGTCGAAAACGGCTAGCTCAGAGGAAATCGTGTTCGAACCTCGGGCCAGACGGGACGTATCCCAAATTCTAATTCGCAAGAACCGATGAACGTCACGTCCGTCCCGAAATTTACCGAAGTTTCCCGGAGAATTAAAGCTCCTCGGGAGCACAAGCAAGAATAAGAGAAATGCCAAAAGTTAAAGTCCCAATTTAGACCCTTAGCGAGCCGCGGAACCCCCTGGCGGCATAGTAAGATTCCGCACCGTTGTGATACACGAAAACAGTGTCGTAGCGGCGATCACAAAAGAGGGCGCCGCCGAGTTTTCTGATATCAGAAGGTGTTTTCACCCAGCTCGACGTTTTCGTATCGAAATTTCCAAGTTTCTGCAACTCTCGATATTGTTCTTCCGTTAAAAGCTCAATGCCCATGGCAGCCGCCATATCAATAGCGTTATTTTCTGGTTTATGTTCTTTCCTTGAGTCCAGCGCTTCGCGGTCGTAGCAAAAACTTCTGCGGCCTTTAGGACTTTCCGCTGAACAATCATAAAAAATGTATTCGCCCGTCTTTTTATCATGACCAACAACATCCGGTTCACCGCCAGTTCTTTCCATTTCATTGAGTGACCACAGTTTTTCAGCATTAGCTTCCAGCCTTGCTTGTACTTTAGCCCATTCAAGACCTTTATGGCGGTTCATGTTTTTCTCAAAACGGGCTTGCAATGCTCTAAGTATTTCTTCGCGTTGTTTTTTTGAAAGGGTTACGTTTGACATGGTTTCATCGACGAGGCCGGCTATGAGCTAACTGCGGCATCTTGTTGAGCCGATCTTTTCGAAATAAGTCGTCGAACGACATGGCCTTTCCACATCCACAATCCCGTAAGGACCATTACAGGAAGGAAGACAAACCGAGTTGCGGGGGCATAGTCTGGAAGTTTTTCAAACGGACTATAAATGTAACCGAGTATCGGAATGCTAAAGACGATGTGAATCCAGCGAAAAATCGAACGTTTGGTGCCTTGGTTCATGATTGGTTTTTGCATGGTTTGCGATCCACCTCGATTCATAGACTTTCGCGCCGCCTTGGGCGGCCAGTTGGGCGTTTCAATACCGAACTGCTTGGCGTACTCGGCGTTCAGCCGCTGCCAGCCGCCGAACTTCATGGCCTCGGCGCCAACGATGCGTCCGATGGGAGTTCCGCTGAGAAGGCGATCCAGAACATCGAAACAAATGTGCCAGCCCGCGGCGCCCCACGCGATGAAGCGGCGATCGATGTTGTGCCACAGCGTCAGGCGCGTGCCGCCACCCAAGGCTTCGAGTTCCCATCGGATATCGTTGTACTCAAGCACCTTGGGAGCGTCGGCTCGCGTCACTTTTGTTTCCAGCGGCGTGGGCGTTCCCACCCAGGTGAGCTTCACCGTTCCAACCGTACCCAGGCTCCCATCGACCTCAAAGGGAGCCCACTCGCGCAGATGCGCCGGGTCGGTAAGCGCCTGCCAGACTTTTTCCGGCGAGTGGCGCAGTTCTCTGACGAGAATGAGCGTCCACTTCTCTCCGCCCTTCCGTACCTGCGCCCCGCTGGCCGGACCCGGTGTGTACTGCTCGTGATCGGTCATCATCATCTTCGTCTCCTTGTCGTCCCTTTTCGTTAGTGTTGATTGAGCGGCCGCCCTTAATAGCGTGCCAGTTGCGTGAGCTGAATAAGATTGCCGCAGGTGTCGTTCAGCATGGCGATCTTGGAGGCCGTCACGTCCGTTGGTGGCATGGTGAACTCGGCGCCGCGCGCTTTCATACGCTCGTAATCGGCCTGCACGTCGTCGGTGAAGAACATGGCCGCGGGCTGGCCCTGTTGAAACATCGCCTGCTGATACGCTTTGGCCGCGGGGTTGTTGTTCAGCGCCAGCTGCAGCTCAGTGCCGTCCGGCTCCTCGGGCGAGGCCACGGTCAGCCAGCGATATGGCCCCTGCGAAAAGTCCGTCTTCTTTGCAAAGCCCAGTACCTCCGTATAGAAGCGCAGGGCCTTGTCCTGGTCGTCCACGTATACGCTGGTCACTTTGATTTTCATTTCGTTTCTCCTTTGTCACGTTCGCGGTTTGGGCCGCGTCGTCTTCTCCTTGTCTTCCTTTTCGTTGGTGTTGCCCGATTCATGGACTGATCCATGCGGTCGAGGTGGCGTTCGAGAGCATCCACGTGAGCGGACCAGAACCGACGGAACTGCGCCAGCCAGGCATCCAGCTCCTGAAGTGGTTCAGGTTTCAGCCGGTAGAGACGGCGCTGTGCGTCCACCGTGGATTCCACGAAACCGGCCTCGCGCAGCACGCGCAGGTGCTTTGACACGGTCGGCTGCGGCATACGAAGCTGACGCTCGATCTCTCCCACCGACTGTTGTGACGAGACCAGCAGGCTCAATATCGCGCGGCGGTTCGGCTCCGCAATGATTTCGAATACAGATTCCATGTTCTTGATATACTCCACAAGGCATATACGTGTCAAGGTATATTCAGGGCCGACCTGGTCGCTCCGAGCTGGCGGACTGGGGCGAGGTCGATAGCCAATTGTGTCGTCGTTGTCGCGAGGAATGCTGGCGGGTTCAGAACTACGCTGCGATCAGTGGTCTGTAGACGCCTGGCTAAGCGCAGTCATCGCCGTCAGCGAGTCCATGTAGTCCCGCCAATGCACGATCTTGCGATCTTCGATGGTAACCACAGAGATGAACCGGTTGTCGTAGGAGGCGCCGGTCGCGACTATTTTGCCGTGTACCTCGTATTCGATGATCACGACACGCGGGTCCTGCGATCGGTGAATGACGAGCGCGTCCGCGCCATACAGGACGATGTTGTTGCCGTAGCCTGCGTAACGCGCCATGAGCGCCTCACGACCATGCAATGTCTGGGGCCAGCCCGGGAAAATATAGCGAAACTCGAACACCGCATGGTCGGCGATGGTATCAAAATAGTGGTCGCCGTCGACGAGACCGGCCAAACCCTGCTGTGATATTTCGAAGAATGGGTCGAGTGCAGTGAAGGCCGCATACTTAGGATCGGTCACAAATTGACTCCTGTTGTCGTGAGAGAGATTCGTTGATTGGTTCGTTCAATAGCTGCCCTGGCACACAGAACGATTTCCGTTGTACATCAGGAGCGCGATTACTCACTCCTGAAGCGAAGAGGACGCAAGCAATTCTTCTTCGATTGAACTTGTCATAATCATTTGGGCTTGCACCCCTGATGCGCATTATCATCCCTAAGAGTGCACGGGCGTAAGGGCGTACCAGCATGAGGGCGTGCTAATAGCTCCAACAGGAACCCAAGGAGAACCGCAGTGAATCGAATTGCTTTGCGCACTACTGTCGCCAGCCTTGCGTTGGCCAGCATGTTTGCTCCGGCCAAACTTTCAGCTCAAGTGCCCGGAAATGGGCCCGAAACCAAAGCCTCAGCCATGCCGCAAACCGCGCGGCTCGCACATCCTGATAATGATTATTGGCGGAAGCACGATGCGCAATTGCTGGTTGACTTTCCGTGGCTGGCAAGATTCCAGGAGGCCGATTTGAAGCTGGGTCCTCCCGCGGCGGGCGAAAACCGCGTTGTCTTCATGGGCGACTCAATCACCGAGGCTTGGCGCTTCGATGGGCCGTCGCCAGGCTTCGCTGGAAAGCCCTACATCAACCGCGGGATCAGCGGTCAAACCACTCCGCAGATGGTGCTGCGCTTTCACCAAGACGTGATTGCGCTGCGGCCGAAGGTTGTCGTGATCCTCGCCGGGACCAACGACATCGCCGGAAACACCGGTCCGATGACGCTGGAGCAGACTGAGGACAACCTTGCCGCAATGGCCGAAATGGCCACCGCTAACCGCATTCGCATCGTGCTGTGTTCAATCTTGCCGGCCTTCGACTACCCTTGGCAGCCGGGCCTCGCGCCCGCACCGAAGATCGACGCTATCAATGCATGGATCAAAGGCTACGCCGAGAAGCATGGATATGTTTATGTGGACTATCACTCCGCGATGAAGGATGAGCGCGACGGCCTGGCGCCGAATCTTAGCAAGGACGGCGTCCATCCAACGCCTGCCGGTTACGCCATGATGGCTCCACTGGTCGAAGCGGGAATTGCAAAGGCGCTCGCGCAGTAGCGGGCACACACTGCGCTTAGGTAATGTCCGGGTTGCCGGCCATGCCTCCGCCATCGTCAGCCGACCAAACTTGGGAAACTCCAAGGTCCGAGGAGCTGCTCTGTTCTGTTCGGTTTTAGCGGAAGTTTTTCACCAGCATGATGCTGGAGTTCATCCATTCATGTTGAACGTAAAGAATTGATGTGCCGTCAGGAGACAGGGCCAATCCCAAAGACGGCCTGTCCGCGGCGGCAAGGAAAATCTTTTTGCCTGATGCAAAGTCAAAAAAATTAACGCTTGACTTGGCCCCGTTATACGAACAATTCCAGCGACAACTCCCAGTACTCGATTCGAAGAAATAGATCCCGTTCTGCGCGACGGCCCAGTTCCACCAACTTTCCCCGGCAGGCTGGTCCAAAATTCGGGTTTCTCTTCCGCCGTTCAAGGGGATCTTCCAGAGTCCCGGAGTTTCATATTTCGAATAGTAAAGGAAGCGGCCATCAGCTGATTCAGCGGCGAAGACGCCACCATTCTTGGTTACCTGGATTGGGGTCCCTCCGTCGGATTGTATTTTCCATAGTTGGAACGGTCCGCCACCCCGGTCGGAGTAAAAGTAAATCCACTTTCCGTCTCGCGACCAATTGGGCCCGCCGTTATCGGCTCCTGGTAAGGTGGGCAACAGCCGCGGCACGCCACTAGCTATCTCGAGAAGATAAATTTCGCTGTGCTCTTTTGGACGAAACTCGAAGGCGACATAACGGCCGTCCGGAGACCAACGTGCCGCGCCTGCTCTACCACGTAAGGATGTCAACTGCCGACAATTGGATCCGTCGCTGTCACAAGCCCAAATCTCTTCATACCCCAAGCGATCCGACTCGAACACAACACTTTTCCCGTCCGGGGAAAAGTGTGGCCGCGAATTCTGACCTTTCTGCGATATGACGACCTCCGGCGGCCCTTGGAGATGTTTTTCATTCCTCAGGTTCAACCGCCAGATGCCCGCCTTGCGGTCCATCTGCTGGTATGCGAGCAGATTGCCTTTGGCTGAAATTGAGGGAAATGCCGCGAGCACACCTACGCCGGCAACCGGACGTGGTGTTCCTCCGGAAGCCGATATCCGCCACAGACCCGTGAGACCTCCGCGTCGCGAAGAGAAAACGAGATCGCGGCCGTCCGGAGTCCAAGCGGGAGGCCCAAGTATCCAGGTGTTGTCGAAGGTCAACCGCTTAGGCGCGCCACCCGCGGTTGGTACGACATAGAGGTCTTCCACCACACCCGCAGCAATCCCTCGGATGAAAGCTACCGTCGAACCGTCCGGCGAGAAAGCCGGACCGTAGTCGAGGTTCTGACTTGGAGGTGAAGTGAGGGGTCGTATCGTGGAATCGGCAAGCGAAAGCAAGGAAATCCAGGCATGGGTCTTATCCTCCTGGGTGTCCGCAAAGGCTAGAACTTTGCCATCCGGCGACCAATCCAGGCTCCGAGCGTTGATCCGCCATGGAGGCACTGTCGAGCTTCGATGCCCTTCCGGCGGCCATGAGAACACCCGGTGCTCGGTTCCGCCAAGAGCCGGGATCACATAAATGTCGACTCCCTCGTCAGACATACGGGAAAAAGCGATCTCCCGGCCATCGTTTGACCATGTTGGACAGCAATCGCCAGAATTGTTCGTCAGGCGTAGCGACTTCTCGCCCCCAACCATCGTCGTGTAAAGCCCGGAATTTTTCTCGGCACGAAGGGCAAAGGCGACATGATTACCATCGGGCGAGAACGCTGGTTGAACCTCAAAGCCAGGTAAGCTGGCCAATGGCAGGACGTCAATCGGCGGCAGCGAAACCCGACTACGATTTGGCAAAAACCGGGTGATTGCGATTCCTGAGATCAGGGCAAACAGAGCAGCCGCGACCCCTATCAAAGTCCATGTCGTCTTAGGTTTCTCAAAGCGCCATCGAGAAACGCCCGCTGTAGGCACTTGCGAGCTCGGCTGGTCGACTTGGCCAATGAAGCGATAGCCGCGGCGTGGAAGAGTCTCCACAAACCTGGGGTTTTCTGCGTCGTCTCCCAACGCGGTTCGGATCTTAGCGATTGCTGTATTCAGCGCCTGGTCAAAATCTACGAAAGTGTCTTCCGGCCAAACCTTTTGACGCAGTTCTTCCCGAGTGACCAAATCGCCCGGGCGGGACAGCAGGATGGCACAGACCTGAAATGGCTGTCCCTGCAATGGCACCTTCTCCCCGTTCTTGTGCAGTTCCCCGGTCTGCAAGTCTGCTTCAAAGGCTCCGAACCGAACAGCGTGGGCATGATGGTTAGCGTCGTCCATGTGGAAAACCGGCTTGTGAGCTCGGACTCTAGCACTGTTGCTCAGTTGTTCCAATGGGCTTCGCAGGCGAGTCATTACACCGGTTGTTGTCAAGAATCTACCTGCTACAGAAGAAATGAATGAGCAATCTACCCAGCCTCCATTGAGGTACCGATCGGCGTAATGCACGGTTGGCGTCACCGCGAGCCCAGAGGTGAACGCCATGAAACGCTTGTTTTTCTCCAGTTGTTTGCTGGCAGTCCTCACACTGTCACTCGCGGACCTCAGTTGGTCCCAAACGTCCAGGGTTCCGGCCAATCCCGCGTTACAGGAAGAGCAATCACGCGCTGGTGTCCCTATAAAGGTTCCTATTCGCCTGTACTGGGGCTACGTAGTCATCGTTGAGGGATCAATTGGTAACCTCCACAAGCTTAACTTTCAAGTGGACACAGGTGTCTACCCAAGCGTCTTAGACCAGAAAATCGCGCAGAAACTTGGCTTGCAGAAAAAAGCCGCTCGAGTGAACCTATCGAAAAGAAGTGTGGAGACGCAGCTCGTAGTCCTGCCGTCCTTACTTCTTGGCCCAGTTCATGCCGAATCCCTGCCTGTTCTGGCCCAAGACCTCTCATTCTTTCAGAAGGTGCTCGGCCACAAGGTGGACGGGATTGTGGGTCTGGATGTCCTCGGGAAAGCCAGCTTTACCGTCAACTATCGGACCAAAGAAATGCTTTTTGGTCCGATGGACAGCCTGACCTTCTCGGCCCCGTTCGACACCAATATTCCTGTCGTGACCATTCGAATGCGATTCCGAAATCGGCAGCTGCGCCTGGTGGTCGATACGGGCGGTCCAGATCTGATGCTGTTCCAAACCCGAGTTCCCGAAACCGCCGCCTTGCAGGTGCTCGGGTCAGAAAACGTAGCCGACGTGAGTGGGACATTTCAGCGGAGAAGAGTGCGGTTTCCCGAGGTCTATTTGGGCAAGGAGGCGATCGGTGCGCTGGTCGCGTTTGTGGTGGATGACCGGAAAGATGAGGGGGACGATTTTGATGGCGTTTTGGGGGTTAGAGGGCCTCAGTTCTGGAAGATCGCATTTGACTTTGAACACCGCAGGTTTGGGTGGGAACGGTAGCCCAGCAAGCTGGTCGAGGCGGGAATCGCAAAGGCGCTGGCGCAGTAGGGGCCGCACTCTGCGCTTAGTAATATTCGGATTGACGACCAGTCAATAGGAACATCGAGTGATGCAAGTAAGGAATCGCTCGCGTTGGTTCCGCACCGATGATCCAGCCAGAACCCTACACTTGATTGGATAAGTCTTCGACGATTTCCCGGACCAGCTTGCCTTTCCAGAAACGGCTCCAGTTGTCGAGCGAAGTGAACGTGCGCGTCTCCATCCGGTCAATGTAGAGCGTCCCTCGCAGATGATCAATTTCGTGTTGGAGTATCCGGGCGTACCAACCGGAAGCTTCTACAGACTGTGGCTCTCCCTGTACGTCTAAATATGCGACGCGAACCCTGCGGGCTCTCGGCACCACGGCCGAAAATCCGGTCAAGCTGAGACAACCTTCATAGAAATCGGCTGCGTCGTGCCCGAGCAGGGTAATCTCCGGATTGATAATGACGTGGAATGACACCGCGTTGCGTTCCTTTTCAACGAGCTCCTCTGCGGGCAAGCTGCTCAATAGCTCTTCGCGGTCTTCAATCACCGCAAGTTGCAGCGCCACGCCCACCTGCGGCGCCGCGAGGCCGACACCCGGAGCGTCCCGCATGGTCTCGCGCATGTCCCGGATGAGTCGCTGTATTTCGTCCGAAAGAATCTCTTCGCGCGTTAGCCGGCGTGCCTGGGCACGCAAGACGGGTTCACCTGCCTGAACAATTTTCAGCCGCATGGTTTTCCATTGTCGCGTATCTACTGCATCTCGAAAAGCGTCTCCGACAGCAACTTCAGCACGTTTTCGGTTGTGTCCGTCTCGCCGATCCGGGGAAAAATCCTTTCGACGCTATGGCGGTGCGCGTCGGCGTCGCGGTCGGTCATCGCATCCGCGACTAGCACGACGTTGTAGCCGTGATCGTAGGCGCCGCGCGCTGTCGATTCCACGCCGAGGCTGGTTGCTATGCCCGTAATGAAGACTTGGGTCACGCCGCGCTGGCGCAAATAGTCATGCAATGATGTGCCGATGAATGCGCCGGGTCGTTGCTTGCTAACCAGATGATCGTTTGGGTGCTGCAATTCAGGAACCAGCTCGGTCCAATCGGCCGGAACCGAAAGCGTTGGACTTCCGGCGTCGGTGCGGCCGGGAGGTCTGCCCGTCACGTTGACGAGAACGACCGGCAGATTTCGCTCGCGGAAAGCGCGCGCGAGTTGGGCGGCGCGGCCGATGATTTCGCCGGCGGGGCGAACGGTTGGAACAGCAACAATGCCTTTTTGCAGGTCGATTACGATCAAGGCAGCGTTGGTGTCGAGTCTAGTGAGAGGCATGGTGGGTCCTTTCGATATGAGTCGTTATGGGCTGTGATTTGTAGCAGCGCTCTTCCCTCGGTCGGCGCTCACCTGGCTTGTTTTTTTGTAAAGCGCACGCTCAATACCGTGCTGATTGCGGCGATGCCTGCGAAGAAAACTACAAGAGCCGCCTCGCCTCCGCTCGAAACTTTTCCGATTCGGAACAGGATGTAACCGGCGACCAGATTAACCAGCGCCCAGAGAACGTTCACGGTTGGCGAGGACAATCCGTTTCCGGGAGGGTGCGCGAACGGTGTTGGAAATCGGTCACCAGAAATGCCATGCACGAAATGAGGCACGACATTCGCGAGAAACATTCCGGCGAAGAAACAAACGATGGGGTGATACCGGTTCACTGTGTGTTTTCCCTTCGAAATGGGATGGTCGCCTTTAACCGAGAGGTCATTGGGCAGCTTCCGGAACGTCGGCAATCAGATCGGTGTCGCGCGCAGGCAAAAGACCCATCTGCTGGTAGAGTGGCCGCATGACCGTTCTGACTTTGGGCAACTCGAACGTGAACCAAAGCGCGCCGGCGGCGCAGAACGCGCCGGTAAGGATGACCGTATGCGGGGCTCCAATGCGGTGAGCCAGCGCGCCAGTCAGCAGGCTGCCGAACGGCGCTGCGCCGAAAAATGCCATAGTGTAATAGCTCATAACGCGGGCGCGTTTGTCTTCTGGGACCAGCGACTGAATGATGGTGTTGCTGACGGCCGCGCTCTGCATCAGGCCGAAGCCAACAAAACACATTAGTGCCAGCGATAGCCACAACGTATACGACATGCCGAAGAGAATCAGCGCGATTCCGAGCATCGCTGCCGCGATCTGGAGCATGCGGGTGAGTCCGAGGATTGACTTGCGGATCGCAAGGGAAAGCGCCGACGCCAGCGCGCCGATTCCCGCGGCTCCGGTCAACCAGCCAAGAGTAATCGCGTTGCCGTGCAGTACTTCTCCAACGAACACCGGCAGAAGCACGGCGAAGGGGTAGCCCATCAGACAGAGAAGCGAAAAGAGCAGAAGAATCGTGCGGATTGGGCGAAACGTACGGACATAATCCCAACCTTCACGGATCTGTTCGCGCACGCTGGAGGCAGTGCGGTGGATCCGCGACGGCTTGATGCGCATCATCAGCAAGGATGCGATCACTGCGAAGTAGCTAACGCCATCCAGTAGAAAGCACCAACCCTCGCCGACAGCTCCGATCAGCAAGCCGGCGATGGCCGGGCCAACCAGGCGCGTGGCGTTTACCATCAAGGAGTTGATGGCGATGGCGTTACTGAGGTCGTTGCGATCTTCGACCATTTGTACGAGGAAGGATTGGCGAGCGGGCATGTCGAATGCGTTAATCAGGCCCTGCAAAGTGGCGAGAAAGATGATTTCCCAGAGGTTGATGACGTGCGCTAGCGTGAGCGCGGCCATGGCCAGTGACTGGATGGAAGCGGCGGCCTGTGTCCACACCAGCAGCTTGCGGCGATTGAGGCGCTCTACCCACACGCCTGCAACTGGGCCCACCACAAACGAAACGATCTGTCCTGCGAAGGTTACGATGCCAAGCAGCAGCGCCGAGTGGGTCAGCCGATACACGAGCCACGTTGTGGCCAGCCGCGTCATCCATGTTCCGATCAGAGAGATGCCTTGACCAAGAAAGAAGAGCTTGAAGTTGCGGTGGCGCAGCGCTCGCCATGCGTGGGAGATCGAAGCGAGGAAAGAGGTCTGCTGGGTGTCGGGACTGATTGTGGGCCTGTTCACAGGCTGCGTTCGTGCGTTCTTGTTGTTCACGGCTCCGTCGGTCACTTTCCTGTCGGTCACTTCTGAGCCAGGCGTTTGATGATTTCGCCAGCCGCGAACAGCGTTTCCCGTTCGTGTTCGTTGAGCTGGGACACGGCCTGCGTCAGCCAGGTCCGTTTTGCATCGCGGGTGCTCTTGCGCACGGCGGCGCCTTTGGCGGTCAGTTCAATATTCACTTGGCGGCCGTCGGTCGGATGCGGCTTGCGCGCGACCATGCCCATTTCCTCGAGGGCCGCTATCGTGGTTCCCATTGACTGCGGTTTCATGCTTTCCGCGCGCGCCAGGTCGGCGGTGGTTGCCTGCCCGTCTGTAGCGAGGCGCCTCATGACGGCAGCCTCGGTCAAGGAAAGTTCATGCGAAGCGGCGGCAGCGCGCGCGCGGCGCACCAAAAGGCCAATGGCCTGAATTAAGTCGGTTACAGCAGCTTCAAGGGTTTTTCGCGGCATAGTGCCTCCATCATATACAAACACAGGCATACTTGCAAGGTTATCTTGCCAGTTCAACTGTCTATATACCCGAGGATGAGGTCGTGGGCGTGCGGCGGGACGCTCCTACAGCAGCCGCCGTGGCGTCCTCAGTATTTAGATGACTATTGTTTTCCTGTTGATTCCGCCCAGGAGGCGGTGGTTTCGGCTAGTTCGCGCAGGACGTCTGCGTCGGTTCTTTTGGAGCTTTTGAGGACGTGGAAGGAATGGTCGGCCGATTCGATGACGTGCAGAGTCGCTCGCGAGCCTAACTTTGCGCAGATGGTGCGCAGTAGCTTGAGATCGGCGAATGTGTCGCGCGTTCCTTGCAGGAAGAGCATCGGGACAGTGACTTTTGCGAGATGGTCGGCACGTTTAGTTCCGGGCCGGTTGGGCGGGTGAAGTGGAAACCCGAAGAAGATTAATCCTTGAACGCCATCGAGGGGATGTTGTGCGGCGGCTTGAGAAGTCATTCTGCCGCCCATGGATTTGCCTCCTGCCAATATCGGCAAATCGGGAGCGGCTTTCTTTGCTGCTTGCACTGCGGCCACAACGGTAGCGGTGAGCACTGCTGGTGAGTCGGGAACGCGCCGGCGTTGCTCGATGTAGGGAAACTGGTAGCGGAACGTCGCGATGGCGACCGCGCTTAGTTCGCGGGAGAGATTCTCCATGAATGGGTGAGTCATGCCGGCGCCCGCTCCGTGCGCGAGAGCGAGAAGCCAGCGCGCGTTTTTCGGGCGGACCAAGAGAGCGGAGACTTCGGCTGCGCCTTCGACGTCGAATCGCAATGGTTCGGATGGTGGCATTTCGAGGCGATTTTAGCAGAGGACGTGCGGGTTGTGGCTTGTGCGTTGCCGACCACGACGGCCGTGGCTATCGGCGTACAGGTCGAGAGCGGGATCAAAATGTCCGGAAACCTCGACATCATCGCGGAATGTCGGCGGTCCAACGAGTCTTGGCTGGCTGTGGTGACCCGAGAGAAGCGCGGCAGATCATTTCGCAGGGCGAATTGAGGACAATCTGTGTAAATTGTTAGCGCGCCATTGTGTTAGTTGGCTGGAGGAAAGCTTGAGGCGGGGGATTGCGTGGGTTGCGGGTTTGCTGGCGGCGGTGGTGCTTGCAGTGGCGGCAGGCCTGTTTGCGCAGAACGTTCGTTTAGCGATGGAAACGGAGTTGGCGGCGATTACGGAACGAGGACGCGCATTGGCCGAATATGACCGGGCGGCGTGGCACGCGACGGACGCAGTGCAGATGGCAAATCCCAAGACAGCGGAAGGGCAGCACTACATCGCGAAAAGGGAAAATGGAAGATGGATCGTGGCGTTTGGCGTGTTGAACACCGACAGAAGTAAGTTTCTAGTCGGATATGAAGCGGAGCAGCTTGCCAAGCCCAAAGAGTTTTCGGTGAAGAAGAATGACCCGGCTCGAGAAGACGAGGGATTTTATCTATTTGCGGCCAGGGCCATGGAACTCGCATCGGCGGAATTTGGGAAAGTGAACCGGCCGTACGATGCGGCGGTACTTCCGGTGACTGGAGCTGACGCTAAAGATCAGCAGGGGCTGCTGTATGTGTATTTTTATCCCGCGCAAACGAAGACAGGAACTTATCCGCTGGGCGGCGATGCGAGGTTTCTGGTTTCGGCGGATGGAATGAAAGTCATCGAGAAGCGGCAGATGCACAAGACCGTGCTCGAAGTCGCGCCCGTGCAAGGAAAGAAAATGGTCGCGGGATATCACAGCCATGTGTTGAGTGACGCGCCCGAGGATACCGACGTGTTGCACGTGCTGCAGCGGGATCCGCCAGTGCCGGAGATGATCACGACACCTCATTTTGTGTACGAAGTTGCGAGCGACGGAACGATTCGCATCAAGAAGCAGAAGAAATAGAATTCGCGAGTCGACAACCAGAACTCAGAAGGGAATCTTTTTTGGCATCTCTGGTTTCACACGCAGTAGCAGCACTTGGAATTGGAACCATTTTCGCTCGGGCGGAAATTCCAAAGCGGGTGTGGGCCATAGGCGTAGTGTGCTCGATATTGCCCGACGTCGACGTGGTCGGGTTTCGGTTCGGTATTCGTTACGGTGACTTTTGGGGACATCGCGGATTCACCCACTCGCTGCTCTTTGCCGGCGTTATCGCGACGCTTGCTCTTGTGGCGGGACTTCCTCGCGCCTTGCCGGGTTTGAGCCGCGGTTGGCTGTGCTTATATTTCTTTCTTGCCACGGCAAGCCACGGCATTTTGGATGCAATGACCAATGGTGGCCTCGGCGTGGCGTTCTTCTCGCCATTCGATAAAACACGTTATTTTTTCCCCTGGCACCCTATCTTGGTTTCGCCGATATCGCTTACGCGATTTTTCAGCGGACGCGGAACGGCGGTGCTGCAAAGTGAACTCATATGGATCTGGATTCCTGCGGGGCTGCTGGCAGTATTAATGCTGGTGTCTCGCCATATATTTCCGCGAGTTTCACCTGAATCGAAAAAGGTGGCGGACGTATGAAAAGTTGCTAATTTGCATGCGGTTTTTGGATTGGACGCGATGCCATTGCCAGCATAAATTGCCAGGCACTGGAATGCGAACCGTCCGTGCCTTCGTGGACTTCGTGCGGCAGAATATTTGCCCTCGACGCCCATGGAAATCGACCCTTTCATCTCGGGGTTTGCAAGTACAAACCTGAAGCCCGACACGACGCGAGAAGCGGGCGCGCCACTTTCATCAATGAAAAAGGCGGGAGTGGAATTCCAGCGATGCCGGAAGATGCTCGGCGAAATACTGCCAGTCATGGCGGCCGGGATAAATGTGCGCTTCGTGGGGGATGTGCCGGGAGTCGAGAATTTTGTCGAGCGCTGTGGCGCCTGATTCGAAACCGAAGTCGTCCTCATCGCCGCAGTCGAAATAAATTTTCAAACCCGTGAAATTTGCGGCTCGCGCAAGCGTCCAGCGGACTGTTGCGGTCCCAGAAAGCTGGATCGGGCGGCGAACCGAAGGTTGCGCCGAGTACGCGTGAACGCACGCTGCCTCCCGCAGTCGGCGCAGTGAACGCCGGAAGCTTGTCAACGATTGCCGGACTGTGCGCGCTCACCGCAGAAAAAAGTTGTGGATGGCGAAATGCGAGATGCAGCGCGCCGTAGCCTCCCATAGAAACTCCCGAAACGGCTCGATTCGCGCGGCCTGGGCGCATCCGGTAACGCGCTTCCATGCCCGGCAAAAATTCCTGCACCAGAAAATCTTCGTAGCGGACTTGCCCGTCACGCGCATTAATGTAGAACGTCGCGTCCGCGTTGGGCGTGGCGATCAGGAACTCGCCGATTTGTCCCCGCTCCCACAAGTCCTGCACCAGATTAAAC
This sequence comes from uncultured Acidobacteriota bacterium, assembly GCA_963731155.1. Classification (GTDB taxonomy): domain Bacteria; phylum Acidobacteriota; class Terriglobia; order Acidiferrales; family UBA7541; genus Acidiferrum. Next base: position 46,909 of record CAVSVB010000013.1, on the reverse strand, counting down.
GCGCCGCCATGGACGAATATCTGCTCGTTGTCGCCGAGTCCGTGAAAAAAATAAAGAATCGGGAATTTGCGAGCCTTGTCCGCGTCGTAGCTGGGTGGCAGGACCATGCAGTAGTTCACGGGATGCGCGAGGATCTTGCTGGGGAGTGAGTTGCACTCGATGCGCGCGGTCGTGGCGATTGACGGGAATGGGACGAAGAATAAAAGAAAGAGAAGAGAGACTCCTCGCTGCGTTCGGAATGACGGCCAGGGGAAACGAATGGGCGACCAACAGCGAATGTCCGACGGAAAGAATGGCGAAGAAGTCACCGGGATAGTTTACTCGTAGCGGAGCGCATCCACAGGGTTGAGTTTCGCCGCCCGTGAAGCCGGATACAGGCCCGCAATCAGGCTGACTAAAACCGCGAAGCCGATGGCGCCCGCGATTAGCCACAACGGCACGGAAGAAATTTGCACGCCGGGCAGTTCCTGGCGCTTCAAATAAATATTGGTCGCGAGCGTGAGCGCCTGGCCGATCATCCAGCCGAGCAAAACGCCAAGCACGCCGCCGGTAAGTCCCATCACGCCAGCTTCGACGAAAAACAATTGCTTCACATCGCCATCGGCGGCGCCCAGCGCTTTCAGCACGCCGATTTCGCGGCGGCGTTCCAGAATCGCCATCACCAATGTGTTGACGATGCCAAGTGTCGCAACGGCGAGCGCGAGGCTGCCGAAAATTCCCAGCAGCAAATCGAAAACAGAAAAAAAGATGCGCAAGCTCTTGGAAGCGTCGAGCAGCGAGAACGCGCTGAAACCGAGGTCTTTGATTTTCTTTTCCGTGGCATCAACCAGTGAAGGAGATTTCACGCGCACGCTCAGGCTGGCGTAGGCCGGCTTGTCAGTCGAGGAACCACTGCGCAGAACATCACGCAGATCGTTCACTTGCGCGGCGCGCAACGTTTCAGCGACGGGAAGAGGAATCAACAAACGGCCGCTGCCGAATCCGCCGAATCCCGAAGCCGGTTCGGTTTCCACAACGCCGATAATGCGAAGATGTTTTTCTTTCGGAACGACGGAAAAACCGCCGGAATTCTGCGCGGCGCCGCCCGATTCGGAAGCGAGCGATTGCCGTTCGGCATAGCGCAGCACCAAATCTTTGCCGATCAAATCCTTGGTTTGCGGAATCAGTTCCTTCGCGAATTCGATTTGCAGAATGGCTTCATCCGCTTTTGGCGAAGAGAAAAAACCGCCCTGCATGCCGTCAAACGCGCCACTCTGCTTTGAGGATTCAGGCAGGCCCGCTACCACGGTTGCAAAAGGTTTGCCGTCGAAACGCACTTCAGTGAAGAACCGGATTTGTGGGTAAACCTCAATCACATTCGGCAGCTTCGTTAATTCCGCGCGCGCGTCTTCATCGAGAGGCCGCGCTTTCGGCGAAGCCGCGCGAGTCGCCGGTGGTCCCGCGCCCGGTCCGCGCAGATTGGTTTTCGCGGTCACAAAAATGGAGTCGAAGAGACCACTTTTGGTCAGGCGGCTGGAAGCGAGTTGTTGCAATCCCACGCCGAGCGAAAGCATGGCGACGAGCGACGCGACGCCGACTGCTACGCCAAGCGTTGTAAGCGAATTGCGAAGAATGGCTTCGCGCAAATTGCGGACGGCAAGTTCGGTCATGTCGCGAAGTTTCATTGCGCCGCCCCACTGGGTAAGAAGCTGGATGAAAACGCAGCGCTGGCGTTCGTCGAAAGCAATTTTCCGTCGCCCATCGTGGCCAGCCGATTCGCAAATTTTTCTGCCAGGTGCCGCTCGTGCGTGACCATCACGATGGTCATGCCCATGCTGGATTGAATTTCGCGCAGCAGCGTGAGGATGGCTTCGCCGGTGGCGGAATCGAGATTGCCGGTGGGCTCATCCGCGAAAAGAATTTTCGGGCGATTCACCAACGCTCGCGCAATGGCGGTGCGCTGCTGTTCGCCACCGGAAAGTTCGCTGGGGCGGTGGCCGGTTCGTTTTGCGAGGCGTACGTGTTCGAGCGCTTCGCGCACACGCGCGGCACGTTCGCTGCGTTCGACTTCGGCAAGACGCAGCGGCAGTTCGACGTTTTCTTCGAGCGTCATCCGCGGCAAAAGGTTGAACGACTGGAAAACCATTCCCACCGTATTCCGCCGATAGCGCGCAAGTTCCAGCGGAGAGAGTTCCGCAAGATTGCGCCCGCCGCAATGAATCGAACCTGAAGTCGGCCGGTCGAGCCCAGCCATCAAATTCAGCAACGTGGATTTGCCAGAGCCAGAGCTGCCCAGCAGCGCAAGAAATTCTCCCGTCGGCACAGTCAGCGAGACATCGTCCACTGCGCGAATGGAAGATTCGCCCATCACGTAATGGCGCGAGACGTGATCGATGTGAATGGCAGGCTGGGACAGGGCTTGGTCGGTTGGCGATGCGGTAATGGACATAGTTTGGCTCACAAGAATACTACGTATGACCAGCTGCAAAGATTGCACTGTTGGATGCGGAGGTCAGGGGAATTGTTGAGCACACGGCGCTGTCGTGCGTCGCCAAGATAAATTCCTCTCGACTTCGACGCGCTGTTCGCTACACTCTGCGAGACAGCTATGTCCAACGTTTCGCGCCGCAACCTGCTGAAAACCGTCGTTTCTGGGGCCACTATGGCTGCGCTGCCGTCCGTCTCCTGGTCGCCGGGAGCCGCTCCCATCAAGCGGATAGGTAATATCCGGCAATCGGCTTCGCGCTGGTGCTATCAGAAGATTCCTCTCGACCAGCTTTGCGAATATGCCGTGCAGATCGGATTGAAGGGCATTGATTTACTCAATCCAGATGAATTCGAAGTTCCGCCGCGCTACGGCTTGGTGTGCAGCATGGGCTACGCGGGCGGCGGCGAAATTGCCAGCGCGATGAACCGCCTCGAGAACCACGCCAGGATTGAGGAAGGCTTTCGCAAATATATTCCGCTCGCGGCAAAGGCCGGGGTGCCTAACGTGATTACGTTTTCCGGCAATCGCGGAGGAATGTCCGACGAAGAAGGCGCAAGAAATACGATTCTAGGCTTGAACCGCGTCAAGAAAATTGCCGAGGATCACGGCGTCACGATCTGCATGGAGCTGCTGAATAGTAAAGTGGATCACCACGACTACATGTGCGATCACAGCGCATGGGGAGTGCAAGTGGTTCAGACGGTAAATTCGCCGCGCGTGAAACTGCTTTACGATATCTACCACATGCAAATCATGGAAGGCGATCTGGTGCGCACCATCCAGAAAAATATCGATTGGATCGCCCACTTTCACACCGGCGGCGTTCCGGGACGCCACGAACTTGACGCGACCCAGGAAGTCCAATGGGACGGTGTGATGCGGGGCATTGCCGCGGCAACCTTCCACGGTTACGTGGCCCACGAGTTCGTGCCGCTACATGACCCACTTACATCGCTGCGGCAAGCCGTGGACCTGTGCGATGTTTAGCGCGTCATTCGCGGCGATTTGGGCAACTGAGCGGAATATTTTCGTAGATGCGGGCGCAAGTCGCAGGGGAGAATCGAAACACGACAGCGGCTGTACGCGAGGGACCGTCAATGCCAACAACAGGGCCGCAGAATTGGCCCGAGAACGATAAGAATTGGCGGCGCGGTTTCTGGAGCCTGATTGCCACGCAGTTTCAGGGCGCGTTCAACGATAACGGCCTGAAGTTTTTTGTCATTTATCTGATTCTCGGGCAGAACCCTACCACCGCACAAAAAGATTTTGGCGTTTTCCTGATCGGAAACCTTTTCGCGATTCCATTTTTGCTATTTTCGATGACCGGTGGCTTCCTCGCCGACCGCTTCAGCAAGCGCAGCGTCACCATCGGTACCAAGCTCTTCGAAATTGCCGCGATGCTGTTCGCAATTTTTGCGTTCCATCAGGGCAATCCCTATCTGGCCTACGCGGTAATTTTTCTGGCCAGCACGCAAGCTGCATTGTTCGGGCCATCCAAGTACGGTCTGCTTCCGGAGTTGCTACCTCCCGAACTGCTGTCGTGGGGAAACGGCGTTCTTGAACTGACCACATTTTTAGCAATCATCTCGGGCACAGTAGCAGGATCGTTCTTGGCGCAGCAATTTCACAGCAGTCCCGCGACCGCTGGAATGATTTATGGCGCCTGCTCTCTCATCGGTCTGGCAGCCAGCTTTCTGATCTCTCGCGTGCCGGCCGGCGATCCAACCAAGAAATTCAGGTTCAACATATTTGGAGATTTGCGCGCACAGCGGAAATTAGTGCGACCGGATCGTGCGCTGAAGCTGGCAATCATCGGCAACACCTATTTTTGGTTTCTCGGCGCGCTGCTGCAATTTGTCATTGTTTTTTACGGCCGCGAAATCATGCACCTGAACGAAACGCGCGGAAGCTATCTGCAGGCCGCGCTGGCTATCGGCATCGGAGTCGGAAGTTTTGCCGCGGGCTATCTTTCCGGCGGAAAAATCGAATATGGATTGATCCCGCTGGGCGGCGTGGGAATGGCCATTTTCGGCTGCTTGTTAGCGCTGCCGGTGTTGTCGTTCGCGCAAGTCTTCGGCTTGCTTGTCGCTCTCGGCTTCAGTGGCGGATTTTTCATCGTGCCGATCAGCGCGTTGATTCAACACCGGCCCGACGAGGACAAAAAGGGCGGCGTCATCGCGTACGCCAACTGGCTTTCGTTTGTCGGCGTGGTGCTGGCATCGGCAATCTATTCCGGATTTACGCACTACCTGCACGTCGGCTTGCGAACCTTTTTCGCGGCCACCGCGGTGGTGTCGCTAGGAGCGGCGATTTACACGGTCAGGCTGCTGCCGGATTCGCTGATGCGGCTGCTGCTGTGGTTTGCCACGCACACGATTTACCGCATGGATATCAGCGGTGCGGAGCGCGTCCCGGCGCGCGGAGGCGCTTTGCTGGTTCCGAATCATGCCTCGATGGCGGACGCGGCCCTGGTGATTGCATCCACCGATCGCCCGGTGCGCTTCTTGATGTTCAAGGATTCCTACGAGCACCCGGTGGTGAAACCGTTCGCGAAAATGCTGGGCGTGATTCCGATTTCCGCGCAACAAGGGCCTCGCGAAATGATTCACGCGCTGCGCGCCGCCACCAAAGCCTTGCAAGATGGCGAACTGGTATGCATTTTTCCCGAGGGGCAGATGACCCGCATCGGGCAGATGATGCCGTTTCGCCGCGGCATGGAACGCATCTTAAAAGGCTTGGAAGTGCCGGTGATTCCCATGCACATCGACGGAATCTGGGGCTCGATTTTCAGTTTTTCCGGCGGGAAATTTTTCTGGAAGTGGCCGCGAAGGATTCCTTACCCGGTGCGCGTGACGTTCGGTAAGCCGCTGCCCGCAACCATTACATCCACGGAGGCGCGGCAGGCCGTGCTCGAGCTCGGCGCGGATGCCTTTGCCCGCCGCAAGCGGCAAATGAAAACGATTCCGGAATCATTTATCCAAACCGCGCGGCGGCATCCTTTGCGTTTTGCGATGGCCGACATGCGCACGCCGAAACTGAAATTCTTTTCGGCGCTAGTGAAAACGATTTTTCTTGCGCGGCGATTGCGTCCCTATTGGAAAGATCAGGAAGCTGTGGGCGTGCTGCTACCACCGTCGATTGGCGGCGCGCTAGTGAACCTGGGGGCCATGTTCGCCGGAAAAATTCCCGTCAATCTGAATTACACGGCGTCGAATTCAGTGGTGGAATCGTGTGCGCAGCAGAGCGGCCTGAAAACCGTTGTGACGTCGAAATTATTTCTCGAAAAGATCAAGGTGCAGCCGCCGGGGGCGCCGATTTATCTCGAGCATTTGGCTGAAAAACCCGGCATTGGAGAAAAATTCATCGCGCTGTGCGCAGCGCTATTTTTCCCGATTGGCGCGATCGAGCGGATCTGCGGAAATACAGGACGAACGAAACTCGATGATGTTGCCACGATTATTTTTTCCAGCGGATCGACCGGCGATCCGAAAGGCGTGCTGCTCACGCAATATAATGTTGCGTCCAACGTCGAACAGTTAAATCAAGTGTTCATGCTGCACAAGGAAGACCGCATCCTCGGAATCCTTCCATTTTTCCATTCTTTCGGATTTACGGGAACCCTGGCTTTGACGAGTGCAGTGGGAATCGGTGTCGTGTATCACCCGAGCCCGCTGGATTCGCGAACTATCGGCGCCTCAGTAAGTAAGTATAAGGTCACGATGATGCTCGCCACGCCCACTTTCCTGCAGGCTTACACGCGGCGATGCGCTCCCGAAGATTTTGGCAGTTTGCGTTTTGTGATGGCCGGAGCGGAAAAATTGCCGGCGCGCGTTTCCGAAGCGTTTGAAGATCACTTTGGAATTCGGCCGCTCGAAGGCTACGGCTGCACGGAATGTTCGCCGGTGGTTTCCGTGAATACTGCGGATTTTCGCGCCGCGTCCTTTCGGCAAGTGGGAGCGAAGCGTGGCAGCATCGGCCATCCGCTGCCGGGAATTGTTTTGCGCACGGTCGATCCGGAGACGGGCGCGGTGCAAAGCACAAATCAACCGGGATTGCTGCTGGTGCGCGGTCCAAACGTGATGCGCGGATATTTGAACCGTCCGGAAAAGACGGCAGAAGTCCTGCAAGATGGCTGGTACAACACCGGCGACATCGCAACGATTGATGAAGATGGATTTGTGCGTATCACCGACCGCTTGAGCCGCTTCAGCAAAATCGGCGGCGAGATGGTGCCGCACATCAAGATTGAAGACAAATTGCAGGAGATCGCTGGAGTGGCGGAGCAGGTGTTTGTGGTCACGGCAGTTCCGGACGAAAGAAAAGGCGAACGCCTGATTGTCCTGCACACGCTATCGGACGAGGCGCTGCAAGCATGCATCACGCGATTCGCTGAAGTGGATCTGCCGTCACTTTGGAAGCCGCGCCCGGACCAGTTTCGCCACATCGAGGCCATGCCGTATTTGGGAACTGGAAAACTAGACCTGCGGCGCGTGAAGGAGCTTGGCAATGAGCTCGCCTGAAGCGCTGCAAGAAATTGTTAATGCGGATGCCGCAGCGCGAGCGAAGGATAGAAAAATCGCAAAGAAGAAAGCTCTGGCCGCGCGAATTCTGATCACCTTCGCCGCGCTGGCGATCTGGTTCTGGACGCAATCGCTACTGGGAGCGCGAAGTTCGCCGGCGGAAGGAATAGGCGACGTGCTACACCGGCTCACTGCTCCGGTGAATGCCTATCTGCATGGAGCGCCACGCGCGGCAAACGCGTTGCTGATTGCGAGTTCGGCGCTAATTGACACCATCGCAATATTTCTTCTTGCGAGTTGGATTTTCGGCGGCAAACTTCGCCCCTTCCTTGGGCTTGGGATGCTGCTGGTGACGCGCCAGGTGATGCAGGCGTTGTGCTCGCTGCCCGCACCGCCCGGAATCATCTGGCACGATCCTGGATGTCCGTCGCTCCTGGTGACGTACGGAGTGGCAAACGATTTTTTCTTTAGCGGGCACACGGCGATTGCGGTTTTCGGCGCGATTGAGCTGGCGCGGTTGCGGCGAGCCTGGCTGACCTCGCTTGCCGTTTGCGTGGTGCTCTTCGAAATTGCCGCAGTTTTAGTTTTGCGCGCGCACTACACCATGGATGTATTCACGGGAGCGCTTGCCGCGGTGTGCGTAGCGCAAATTTGCGGCGCGATTTCCGATCGGTTCGAGCGATTTCGCATCGAGCCGGCGGACTGAACCCCGCCGCCTGAACCTAACGCAGGCGTGTGCTAACATCAATTACTGACACGCAAATATGAAGCCCGCCGAAAAAAACTTTCTTACAGAAAATAATTGGCACCAGGCGCGATGAAAGCGTTGCGGAAAATGCATGCGGCGCGGGGACTTTCGCTGGAAACAGCCACGACGCCCGCATTTGGACCGACGGACGTACTGGTGCGCGTGCGGGCGGCTTCGATTTGCGGGACGGACTTGCACATTTATGGGTGGGACCGGTGGTCGCAGGGACGGATTAAGCCTCCGGTGACTCTGGGGCACGAATTTTGCGGCGTGGTGGAAAAGATTGGCAGCGAAGTCTTCGCAGTCAAAGCCGGAGACTTTGTCAGTGCGGAGATGCACGTAAATTGCGGGCATTGCCACCAGTGCCGAGTGGGCGAAGCGCACATTTGCCAGAACCTGAAGATTATCGGGATCGACCAGGATGGCGCGTTCGCGGAGTTTGTGAAAATTCCGGCAGCGAACATCATAAAGCTGGATCCGGCAATTCCGGAGCGCTACGGCGCGATTCTCGATCCACTGGGCAACGCAGTGCACACCGTTTTGGCGGGGCCGATTGCGGGACGAACGGCGCTGGTCACGGGATGCGGGCCGATCGGATTGATGTCCATTGCAGTGGCGAAAGCGTGCGGAAGTTCTACGGTTTTCGCGACCGAAACGAACGAGCAACGGCGCGCGATGGCCAAGAAAATGGGCGCCGACGTGGTGCTGAACCCAGCGGCGGAAGATGCGGTGGCGAAAATTTTGAGCGAGACAAATTCCACCGGCGTGGATGTGCTGCTGGAGATGAGCGGAAATCCAACGGCGATTCAGCAGGGATTTAAGGCGCTACGGGCGGGTGGACGCGCATCGCTTTTGGGAATTCCTACCGAGAATGTGCCGCTGGATTTGGTGAACGACGTCATTTTTAAGGGCGCTACCGTGCAGGGAATCTACGGGCGGCGAATGTATGAAACCTGGGTGCAAATGACGGCGCTGTTGAAGGCAGGACGGTTAAATCTTGAGCCGCTGTTTGGCGAGCGCGTGAAGCTGGAACAATTTGAAGATGCTTTCGCAAAATTGCAGGGCGGTCTTGCAGGGAAGATTTTGTTGTATCCTGATGGACTGCCGCAGTAAAGCGGTAGGTAAGCAAGGAAGAGAGTTTGCAGAGTTGATTGCGGATGCGCCCTCCACCCGCAGTTAGAGTGAAGCTGGAGACTTCCTGAAGCGATGGGCGCCCTGCCCTCCGTTACGTTGAGATCCTTTCCGGTGAGGAACCGGAATCTTCGATCGCATCGCTCGGGATGACAAAGTTACTGGTCGTGATTGCGAGCGCAAAAAATCTCGTCGTCATTACGAGTACGGAAAGAGGGATATTCATGCCGGAACAAGGAACGCAAATGATCAAGCAGAATCCGCTGCAATATGTGAGCGAGCAATTGAAAGAGTTGCGCGAAAAAGGCGTTGCGCCGAAGTTGCGCGTTTTGCAAGGCGAGCAAAAGGCGGTTTGCACATTCGACGGCAGAGAGGTCATCAATCTTGCCTCGAATAATTACCTCGGTCTGACGACGCACAAGGCGCTGCGGAAAGCGGCGGTGGAAGCGGCGAAAACGTATGGAGCCGGAGCCGGCGCGGTACGCACAATCGCCGGAACGATGCAACTGCACATGCAACTGGAAGAACAGATTGCCAAATTCAAGAATGTGGAAGCGTGCGTGGTGTTCCAATCGGGATTCGCCGCGAATGCGGGAACGGTGTCCGCGGTGCTGGGCAAAGAGGATCTGATTATTTCGGATGAATTGAATCACGCTTCGATCATTGACGGTGCGCGGCTTTCACGGGCAACGATCAAGGTCTTCAAGCACAAGGACGTGAAAGACTGCGAGCGAATTCTGCAGGAACATGCGAGCTTTCCGGGAAAGAGATTGATCATCACGGACGGCGTTTTTTCGATGGACGGCGATCTGGCGCCGCTGCCGGAACTCTGCACGCTGGCGGAGAAATATGACTGCATCATGATGGTGGACGACGCGCATGCCAGTGGCGTGATGGGACGCAACGGTCGCGGAACCGTTGATCATTTTGAATGTCATGGGCGCGTGCATATTCAGGTCGGAACGCTGAGTAAAGCGATCGGCGTGATGGGCGGCTACGTCTGCGGATCGCGTGACCTGATCGATTTTCTTTATTTGCGGGCGCGGCCATTTTTGTTTTCGACTTCGCATACACCGGCCACCGCGGCGGCGTGCATGGCGGCGTTTTCAATCCTGGATTCCGCCGAAGGAGAAAAGCTGGTAAAGAAGCTGTGGAAGAATACCAAGACGTTCAAGCGCGAACTGAAGAAGCGGGGATTTCAGTTCAAGGTAAGTGAGACACCGATCGTGCCGATCCATGTGGGCGATGCGGCGAAGGCTTTTGAGTTTTCGAAAAAGCTGTTTGAAGCGGGCGTGTTTGCGCCGGCCGTGGGCTACCCAACCGTTGCAGAAGGGAAGGCCCGGTTGCGCGCGATCGTGAGCGCCGGACACAAGAAAGAGCAACTGGTCAGCGCGGCGGATACCATGGCCGAGGTCGGCAAATCGCTGGGAATAGTTCCCTCATAGGAAATTTGCAAGCTGATACCGGGCACAGCAGCTGCCCGAAGACAAGGAGTTCTGTTGCCTAGATGTCGGCCGGACGACCCGTACATGATGTGTGGCAAAAACGCCGCGGGAACCCTGTAAGAAGCGGGTACCAGAACCACAAAGTGAGCGGATGGTAGCGTGGCTTTGTGCCATGTCTCGATTGAAATTAAAGGAGTTACAGATTGGAATTGACGTTGCACTACCTCTTGATGGTATAGTCTCTGACAAGAGTTCCCCGTCCTCCAGCCCGCAGAAAGGAGGCCCCCGATGACACATAAAACAATTGGAGTGGCGCTCCTCGTGATGACGCTTGCAGGCAGCACCATGGGGCAAACCAATATTCCCGAGAAAAAGCAGGTGGTCCAACAGGGACCTGCGGTCACGATTCCCCTGAGCACCGGAACGGCAATTAATGCCAGCCTGCTGGGTTCGCTCGATTCCGAGAAAAGCAAGCCGGGAGACGTGGTGAATGCAATCGTCACAGAATCTGTGGTGTATCAACGAAGCGTATTGCTTCCAAAAGGCAGCCGGATTGTTGGGCACGTCGTTCGCACCGGAGCAGGCAGTGACGGCGATCAGGGGGCCGCGCTATTTGTGGAATTTGACCGCGTAGTTTTGAAAAACGGGGAAACCGCAGAGTTGAACGCCGGTATCCAGGCTTTGGCCCCAGTGGGAGCTCAACCGACCATTCCGTCGCGGGAAAAATACGAAGAGAGCCGCTTGGATGGAACGTTAAGGCTCAACTCAAGTATCGGAACGCCGGAGAATCCGGGCAATACGGTTCTACCGTCTACATACACCATGCCGCGGCGCACGGAAGTGATGCCGACCCTGCCCAGCACAGCCGGTATTGAAGGCGGACTCGACCGCAAAGGTCTTTTCACGCCGGATAGCAAGGGTGCGTTCAGCGAACCCAATTTGCGAGTGTTTACGCCGGTCTCAGAAGGCTCGCACGGCACAGTGCTTGTCGGCGCGAAACAAAACATTCATCTGGAGAACGGCACGCATCTCTTGATCGTGGTTCAGCCACCGGCTCCTGCACCGGACGCCCACTAAATCCCCTACAGTATTTCCCTTAGCAAAAGCTTCGCCTGGGCCGACAAAGCTACACGGGCGAAGCTTTGTTCGGGCTGGCCGCAGTCCATCTAATGGTCAGATAATAAAGGCTTTAGCTGATGGTCTGCGGTGTGCAGTATTCCTGGTGAGGAAGGAGAGATTTTATGGCACGACTAATCCATTTAATCGCGGCCGGAGCGTTTCTGGTGAGCGCGTCCGCAGTTTTTGGCCAAGCCACGGGCCACACCGCAACGCAAAATCACAGCGAGCAATCCGCTTCGCTGACGGCGGGGACTGCGCTAAATGCGGAATTGAGTCGCCCATTGGATTCTAAAAAGGCGAAGCCGGGTGACGTAGTCGCCGCGCAGACAACCGAGGCGGTAAAAGTCGACGGAAAAGTTGTGATCCCCAGCAACACAAAGCTGGTGGGGCACGTGACGCGAGCAAGCGCGCGAGCCAAGGGAGATGCAGACTCGGTTCTGGCGATGCAGTTTGATCGTGCAGTTCTGAAGGACGGGCGTGAAATGCCGCTGCAAGTGACATTGCAAGCGATGGCAGCCGATCAAGGTACTCCAGCTGTGAGCGGCGACGATCTCCAGCCGATGCGCAACATAGAAGGCGGCGCGGCGGAAGCCGGCGCAGCCGGGAACCGCGGCACGGTTGGAGGTGTTGGAAGCACAGTCGGAGGAGCGGCGAGCGGTGCAGCAAGCACCGTTCCGCGCACAGTAGAGCAGAACGGCACAGTGAATTCGAGTGCGGGAGTTGCGAAGGGAGCAGGCCAGTCGGCTGGAGGACTGAATTCATCGGGGGAGCTGAAACCTACCAGCCGGGGCGTTTATGGTCTGAATGGCATAACTTTAAACGCGAACGCAGCAAATTCGACTAATGGGGCGCTGATCGTAGCGGCTGGGAAGAACGTGCACTTGGATAGCGGTACGCGGCTATTGCTGGTCACGCAAGCTACTACGTCGGCATCCGCGCAGCGGTAGCCGAATCAATTAATTCCCCGGGAATTCTCTTTTATCGACGGGCTCCTGGGGCCGGAAGTTGAGTGATGAGTTCCAAGCTGGAGGCCCCCTCCCCTTTTTTCGTAAGTATGGGTTCTAAGGGGCCTAGCGAACGCCAATTCTGTAAGTATTCATTCTAAAAAAGTTAGCCAAATCGAGTCGAGGTAAAGTTCAAAAATCGCGTAGAAGCATCGAGGAAGTATTACACGCACGTCAAAAGACGTGTTGGATCGGCGACTTGTCATTAGTTTACCAACGCACAGAAAGATTCCTCACGCTGCTCTCGGTAAGAGCGGGCGGGCGTAATGACAACGAAGTAACAGTTGCTGGAAACGCGAGGCGGCGGCAGCGTTTGGTATACTCGCGCGGATGACCGAACCTGCGAAGAGATTGTTTCTTGTGGACGCGATGGCGCATATATATCGAGCGTTTTATGCGCCAATGCTGAGAATGAATGCGCCGAGCGGCATGCCGACCAAGGTGCCGTTCCTGTTCAACAACATTCTGAAGAGAATCCTGAAAGACTATAAGCCGGAGTACCTGGGAATCGTGTTCGATCCCTCGGGCCCAACCTTTCGCGACAAAATATTCGAACAATATAAAGCGCATCGCCAGCCGATGCCGGACGAGATGAGAGTGCAGTTGCCGTACGTGAAGAAATTGTGCGAAGCGATGCGGTTGCCCATTCTGGAGGTGCCGGGATTCGAAGCGGACGACGTAATCGGAACATTGGCGGTCAAGGCGGCGAAGAACAACATTGAAGTTCTGATCGTATCGAACGATAAGGACATGATGCAGTTGGTAGGAAAGAATGTGCGAACGCTGCGCACGGGAACGGGCGGCGCCAAGGCCGACGTAATTGTGGACGAAAAGCGAGTGGAAGAGATTCTGGGGGTGCCGGCGGAACGAGTGATTGATTACATGGCGCTCACGGGCGATACGGTGGACAACATTCCCGGCGCAAGGGGGATCGGCGAAAAGGGCGCGGCGGAACTGATTCAGAAATATGGCAGCGTGGAAAACGCATTGGACCACGCCGACGAAGTTTCGAATAAGCGGTATCGCGAAGCCCTGCAGCAACAGCGTGTACAGGTGATGATGTCGAAGCAACTGGCGGCGATTTCGAGGGATGTTCCGATGGAATTGGATTTGCACCAACTGTTGATGGGAACTCCCGACGTGCCGGTCCTGGCGGATTTGTACCGGGAATTGGGATTTAATTCGCTGCTGCGAGAGCTGGGGAGCGAAGCATTCGCCGCCGCACCGGCGGAAGCAGGAACGGAAGCCACAAAAAAGGACTATGCGGAATTTGCGAACGTTGCAGAGTTTCGCGAATGGCTGAAAAAGCTTCCGGCGAAAAAGCCATTGGCGATCTGGCTGACGTTGGATCTGGCGGGGCGCGAAAGTGAAGGATTTGGAACGCGAGTTAAAGGAATCGAAGTGTCTTTGGAAGCGGGAGCGGGCCGGCTGGTGTGGGTTGATGAAAAAGAAGAGGCACTGAAAGCGCTGGAGCCGGTGCTGAAGGATGCCAAGCGCGTGAAGATCGTGCACGATGCGAAACTTTTTCAGCTAATGGCGGGGCCCGCGGAAAACATTGTGGATGCGACGCAAATATATTCGTACCTGCTGCGGCCCACAACTGCAAAACACAATTTTGAAGAGGTAGCGTTCCGGCAATTCAATGTGCCGTTGGGAGGAGGTTCGGGAGAACGCGCTGATACGATGCAACGGCTGGCGCCCGCGCTGCGCGCGCAGGTGAAAGAAAAAAAGCTGGAAGAAGTTTACGAGAAAATAGATTTGCCGCTGGCGGGCGTACTGGCGGAGATGGAGCGCACGGGAGTGCGCGTGGACCAGCAAGTGCTGGCCGCAATGTCGCTGTCCATGGAAAAAGAAGTGCGGAGGCTGGAGAGGGAAATCTGGGAACTGGCGGGAATGGAGTTCAATTGCAATTCGCCGACGCAACTGGCGGAAGTGCTTTTCGACAAATTGAATCTGGTGCCGGGGGCAAAGCGCGGGCGGCCGAAATCGCGTTCGACGGCGGTGGAAATTCTGGCGGAACTGGGCGCGCGGCATCCGCTGCCGAAAAAAGTGATCGAGTACCGAGAATTCACGAAACTGAAATCCACGTACGTGGATTCGCTTCCGAAGCTGATTCATCCGGTGACCGGGCGGTTGCACACCAGTTTTAACCAAACGGGAACAGCGACAGGGCGGCTGAGTTCGAGCGATCCGAATCTGCAGAATATCCCGATTCGAACGGAATTGGGGCGAGAGATCCGCGCGGCGTTTGTGGCGGAGCCGGGAAAAATCATGCTGGCTGCGGATTATTCGCAGGTGGAGCTGCGAATCATGGCGCATTTTTCAAAAGACGCGGTGCTGGTGGAAGCGTTTCGCAACGGAGAGGACATTCACGCGCGCACGGCCCAGGAGGTGTTCGGAGTCGGGCCGATGGCGCAGACTGCGGAACACCGGCGGGCGGCAAAGGCGATCAATTTTGGGATTATTTATGGATTGTCGGCGTTCGGGCTGGCGCAGCAGTTGGGGATCGAGCAGCGCGAGGCGGCGCAGTTTATTAATGCCTATTTTGCTAGATATCGCGGAGTGAAGGAGTATCTGGACCGCGTGCTGGTGGAGACGCGCAAGAGCGGCGAAACGCGGACCTTGTTTGGGCGCGCCCGGCCGATACCGGAAATTACTTCTCCGCAGGTGCAGCTGCGGAATTTTGCCGAGCGCACGGCGCTGAATTCGCCGCTGCAGGGGACGGCGGCGGATTTGATCAAGCTGGCTATGATTGCCATCGCGAAACGGTTGAAGAAGGAAAAACTGGCGGCGCAGATGATTTTACAGGTGCACGACGAATTGTTGTTTGAGGCGCCCCCGAAAGAGGTGAAGACGCTGGAGAAGTTGGTGCGGGAAGAGATGGAAGGCGTGCACAAGCTGGAGGTGCCGCTGGCGGTGGAAATTTCTACCGGGCCGAACTGGCGGGATTTGGAGTGACGGTCTCGGGTACAGGGTGGAGCCCGGATTCGGAAAGGAAAAATGGCAGCTGGGCTGCAGCGCTCCAAAAAGCATCCGCCTCCGAAGGCGGCCGCCACAAAAGGCAGATCCAGCGGTGGGCATTATGATTAGTGGAATCATCTAGAAACGTTTTTGCGCTATACGAGCCTCATGGGTGTAGACTCCGTTGCGGAGATCCCGGACATCGTGGTTTTAGCGGCAGGTGGGCCCGAAAGAGGCGCGCCGGGGATTTCCTTGGGAGGCGCTTATGAGCAATATTTTGCAAGTGTTGGCCATCGGGATCGCGATGAGTATCGGGGTTTGGAGCGCACAGGAAAAAGCCGCGCAGGAAAAGCCAGCGGATGCGACGGCGCCACCGCCAGCGACTGCAGCAGCAACGCCAGCCGCAACCCCCGCGTCGGCAGCAAAAAAAGAAAATCCCGTAAAATCCTCACCGGAAGTGCTGGCTGCCGCGAAAAAGATTTTTGGATATGACTGCGCGATGTGCCATGGAGAAAGCGGAGACGGCAAGGGCGACCTGGTGGAGTCAATGAGTTTGAAAATGAAGGACTGGCGCGACCCAGCTGTGATAGCCGGGATGTCGGATAGCGACATCTATGACCTGATCGTGAAGGGTAAGGACAAGATGGTCGGTGAAGGAGACCGCCTGACGCCGGCAAAAGTGTGGGGGCTGGTACATTACGTGCGGACTTTTGCGAAGAAGAGCAGTACGTAGAGATCGATCGCAGCGGAAGTATTTTCGCTAAACTTCCAACAAATAAGACCTGTCAGAACTATGCGGATGGAAGAGTAGAACTGTGTTCGCGAGTGGTACTCTGGCGAGGGAGAAACAAGAAAGGAGAACTTCCATGAAACATTCGCCACAATTTTTGAAACTGGTCAGCGACGCGAAGACGCGCGTGAAAGAAACAAACGTCGAGGATGTGAAGAGGCGGATGGAGAGCGAGGAGAAATTCTTGCTGGTGGATGTGAGAGAAGACAACGAATGGGCCAACGGGCATTTGCCAGGAGCGGTGCACATGGGCAGAGGAATTATCGAACGCGACATAGAGACTAAGGTGCCGGAAACCTCGACGAAGATGATTTTGTATTGCGGGGGAGGATACCGGTCGGCGCTGGTCGCCGATAATTTGCAGAAGATGGGATATACGAACGTGGAGTCGATGGATGGCGGGTGGAGAGGCTGGACGGAGGCGGGTTTGCCGACGGCGAAGGATTGAATGGCAAGCCAAAGGGGCGCGGGGTAGTTAGAAAATATCTTGACTTATGCAGTAGAGGAGCATAAAAGGTCAAACAAACTCGCCTTTGCTACCGACGAGTTGGAACCGCGCGGTAGCGTTTTTTTGCTGACGAACGATTTGCCACGTCTCCGCACAGAGTCCGCCGGCCCGTTACAGCGAGTGGTTCGACCGTTTTTGTTAGCTTTGCCGCGTTTGGAGACAAGACGGCGTTCTGGGAACAAGCCGAGAGAGGTCGGGCATCTTCCCTGCGAAGACGGCGCAAAGGAGCAGGCTTCCAGCCGCTCAATGGAGGATACTTCGGTGAACACAACTTCGATGAACACACTTCGTCTGCGGTCATGGAGACTGATTTTTGTCGTGGCGGTGTGTCTGACTTGGCAGCTCTTCGCGGTTGCCGCAGACGAACCAACACCGACCAAGGAGCAGATTAAGCAGTTCCTTATGAACGCCAAGGTGGTGAAGAGTCAGGACGCCAAGAAAGGTGTCACGGGCACCAAGCGGCTTACGCTTTCCGACGGCACCATTACCCATGACGCCTCTTTCCAAGATGTCGACGAACACAAATTTTCGAAGCAGCTTGCCAGCGGCACCGAACTGAACTTCGTAGACTCCTATAAGTACAACATCGCAGCTTATGGGCTGGCTGAGTTGCTCGGCATGGACGACATGCTGCCGGTATACGTCGAACGCAAATGGGAAGGCAAGAAAGGTTCGCTCAGTTGGTGGTTGCCGGTGAAGATGGATGAGGCGGAACGCTACAAGCAAAAATTAACGCCGCCGGATCCGGATGCCTGGAACAATCAGATGTACAAGATTCGGGTGTTCGATCAATTGGTTTCCGATAACGATCCCAACCTGACCAACGTGTTAATTGGCGCGAATTGGCAGATTTGGAGAATTGATTTCAGTCGCGCATTTCGCCTCAACACGGATGTGAAAAACTCCAAAGACCTGGTACGGTGCGACCGGCAATTGTTGGAGAAACTGAAGGCCCTGGACGGGAACACGTTAACAGAAAAAACCAACCACTATCTCAGCAAGGATGAAGTGAAAGCGGTGATGGTGCGACGGGACAAGATTGTGGCGCAGTTCCAGAAGCTAATCGCTGAAAAAGGCGATAAGGAGGTGCTGTACTGAATTATTTGACCGTCAAAGTAAACTGCGAAGGATGCAGCGGAGACGCTGCACAAGTTTTGAAAGCTTACGGTTTTCGGGCCCAGGGTCTAGTGTTCTTGCTACATATCATTCATGTCTTTGCCGGTCATCCCGGCGATAAGGAGAAAAACATAATGAAGAAGCAACTCAGTCTGCTGGTCGCGTTGGTACTAACCTTCCCGCTGGCGACGGCGGTCTTCGCGCAAGAGGCTCCTGCCAAAACGAAGGAGATGCGCTTTGAAGGTAGAGTTCAAAGAAGCAGCAAGGAAAAGTCTTCTTTGACTATTCGTAAAGTGGGCGAGAGTGTTGAGAAGACCTGCGTGTACGACAGCTCAACGAAATGGGTTAGCCAGTATCACGCTGACAAGAAGGTGAACGAGATTGACGCCAGTCAGGTTAAAGACGGGGACTACGTGATTTGCAAGGGCACTCCAGGGGAGGGTGGCGTAATCCAGGCGACTCTAATCTCTAAGCGGCTCTCACACTCCAGCGAGTAGACCAGTTCGGTCTTAATAGCGCAAGGTGAGACGTCTGCTCTTGTAAGTATGAGGATCAGTTAGCAATCAGCTCGCGGAGCCTTCGTGTCAAGGCTTCGCGGTTGCATACTTGCGCGCGGTATATCGCCAGTCACCGCATCAAACTCTGGTCGGCCACTCCGGTTGTGAGCGCGGATTTTCACGCAGGGATTGCAAGCGGTCTGCGTGAAGGCTTCTGCCGCGCCTATTTCAGCTTGTTGACTTGCGTAACGATGGCGGTCTAAGATGCACCGCAAATAGCGAGTGTCTGCGGAACTCAACTTTTTTGCTAAAGTCTGTTGCTTGCCCATAGGAGGCAGGAAAATGGCCCGCGCTTCGGTCTGGGTCTCTCCCGAACGCCGTTGCATTTTTGTCGTTTTAGCCCTGTTTTCGGCGGTGGTTGCGTGGGCGGAACCCGTAAAAGATAAAGCGCAATCCCCGGAATCTATAGTCGCCATCGGCGACGTCCACGGTGACTTCGACGATTTCGTCGCGATTCTCCACCGGACGGGACTTACAGATCCGCAGAACCATTGGACAGGCGGCAAGACGACGTTCGTCCAACTTGGAGACCTCCTGGATCAGGGGCCCCAAACCGCGCGAAGGCATGGACCTGATGATGGCGCTGGAGAAAGAAGCGCCACAGGCAGGCGGTCGAGTGGTGGGACTGCTCGGGAACCACGAAGTGATGAATATCATGGGCGACCTGCGTTACGTCACCCCCTTGAACTATGCCAGTTATGCTGGCAGCAATTCCGAAGCGCGACAGAAAGCCGCGTATGACGAGTTCGAAAAATGGAAAGCCAGCTCACGGGCCCCTGTTAGCAGAGCTCCGGCAGCCCATGGAGTTGACGGAAGCAGAGTGGATGGCCCGCCATCCGGCAGGGTTCATTGAGCAGCGCGAGGCGTTTGGTCCAATGGGGAAATACGGCGAGTGGCTGCGGGGGCACAACGCGGTGGCCGAAATTGGTGGAATCATCTTCTTGCACGGAGGAATTCAGCCAGACCTGAGCAAGACCAAGATAGAAGCGATCAACAACCGCATCCACGATGAAATCAAGGCATTTGATGCCATGGAAAAGTATCTGCAGAGCGAAAAAGTGATTCTGCCGTTCTTTAATTTGCAGGAAATCACTAATGTGGTTCAGGCGGAAGTCATTGCTGAGCTGAAGTCGCATGTTCCCCCCACCGATGAACGCCAGGTCAAAATCCGGGAGTTTCTGAAGTTTCAAGATTGGCTGAGTGTGCGGGTTGATGGCCCATTGTGGTTTCGCGGTTACGACCAGTGGAGCGAAGAAGAGGGTGCACCTCAGGTGAGCAAGGTCCTGGAGGCTTACAAGGCGACGCACGTTGTGGTGGGGCACACCGTGCAGAAGGGTGGTCGCATCCGGCCTCGCTTTGGCAATAAAGTGTTCCTGATCGACACCGGCATGCTCAGCAGCTACTACCCTGGAGGCCGGGCGTCAGCCCTGGAAATCTGCGGGGATGGTCAATTCATCGGTGTGTATCTGGACCAGCAAGTAGTGCTTCTCGACTCTGCTGGGTCTTCGGCCCAACGTGGAGGACCTGGGGAGCACCCTGGGGTTGTAGATGGGGCAGCAGCACCGGAAAAACTAGACGTCTCTGACCGTATATGTTCGGCCGCGAGGACCGGACCGCAATAACGACGGACGGTTGCGAAAGAAGGCACTGCGGATGAAACGGTGGATCGAGCGTGCACTGAACGTCGGCCCCGGAGATTTGGGGCGTGGCTCCCTTCTGTGCGCCTGCTTGTTCTTAGTTATCACCAGCTACAAAATCGGCGGGGTGGCGGGGGCTGCTTTATTCCTCTCGCGTTTCCAGGCGAAGCAGTTGGCCTACGCGCAAATTGCCAGTGCGGTGCTGGTGGCATTGATCATAGCGGGCTACGTGGTTATTGCGCGCCGGGTTCTATTCCGCGATTTGCTGGTCGGGAGCATGCTATTCTTCTCAGCCACTTGCGCGGTGTTTTGGGCGCTGGCCCACTACTACTCCCGCCTGATCTGGGTTTTTCCTGCGTTTTACATTTGGGTCAAAATTTTTGGCGTACTGGGGGCTACGCAGATCTGGACGCTGGCAAATTACGTCCTGACAACGCGCGAGGCCAAGCGCGTTTTTGGGATGGTGGGCGGCGGCGGCATCGCCGGATGGATTTTTGCGGGTTTTCTTTCCAAAACCATGGCTAAGAGTTTCGGAACGGAAAGCTTGCTGCTGGCCATGACGCTATTGGTTTTGATCTGCGCCGGTTTGGTGCTCTTGGTCTGGCGCAGCGGGCGAATGTTGGTGGGCGATGCGCAGCGGACATCTGGAGGACCCAGCGAATCAGCCCCCCGGAACCTGTCCTCAAGCGTGCAGGTGTTGTTCGCTTCGCCGTATTTGCGGGCCATCGCTGCGGTGATCTGCCTTGGATCGTTGGTAACTACGTTAACGGACTGGCAGTTTCTGGCGATTGGTCAGCAGTTCTTGGTAAAGAAAGACGTAATGGCTGTTTTTTTTGGCAACTTCAATTTTTACGCGGGAGTGCTGGGACTAATGTTCCAGTTGCTGCTGACCGCAAGATTTTTGCGGCGATTCGGTATTGGCACCGCGCTCTTTGTGCTTCCCGTCACCGTATTCATGGGATCGGCCGGTCTGCTAGTTCTTGGCACACTGGCTTCCGCAGTGGCGCTAAAGGGCGGCGACCAGGTGCTGCGCTATTCAGTCGACAAGTCTACGGCTGAGCTGCTCTACCTGCCTATCGCCGCACGTGTGAAGTTACAGGTGAAATGGTTCATCGATACGGTCGTCTGGCGCCTGGGTGATGGGCTGTCAGGCCTGATTGTCCTCATCTTTGCCACGTGGTTGCACTTCTCCCCGCGTCAAATCAGTTGGGTGGTGCTGGTGTTGGTTGCCGGCTGGCTCGTGGCAGTTTCATCCGCGCGACGACAATATGTCGCTACCCTGAGGGAAACGATTAGCCAGCATCGTTTCGATGTGGAACAAGCCAGCGCGCCAGTGCTGGACCGGTCGACTGCGGACCTTTTGGCCACTAATCTTTCCGCATCCGATCCCAAGGACATCCTTTACGCTCTGTCCCTTTTTGAAGTAGAACAGCAAAGAGCGGCGCATCCGGGGATACGGGCTTTGCTGAGTCATTCCGCACCAGAAGTGCGCCAGAAGGCAATCGCAATTCTCTCGGCGGCCGGCGACAAAGACGCGCTTCCGGACGTGCAACGACTACTGCGGGACCCGGAACTCAGTGTGCGCACCGAAGCATTGCTTTTTTTGAGCCACCATGGACATATCGATCCTCTGACTGCCATAGAGCAACTTGGCGATTTCCCCGACTTCTCGGTCCGGTCGGCAGTCGTCGCCTTTCTGGCGCAGCCTGGCGAAGCTCAGAACCTGGAAGCCGCGCGGAATATCCTGGAATCTATGGTCAGCGAAGCAGGAGAAGATGGTCTGCGTAACCGGGTCGAGGCCGCCAGACTACTCGGCGAATTGCCAGACTGTTTCGATCCTCTGCTCTCCCTGCTTCTTGCCGATTCCGACACTCAAGTGGTGTGTGAGGCCATCCATTCGGTTGGAGTGCTACGCAAGCGCCGGCTAGTCCCTGAGCTATTAGAACGGCTCGCTGACCACAAACTAGCCCCCTCAGCGACGCAGGCGCTGGGCAGATTCGGGGACTCCATTGTAGGAGGGCTGCGCGACCACTTCTGTGATTCCACAGTTCCTGTCGAGGCACGCCGAGAAATCCCCAGCGTGCTATTGGCTCTCGGAACGCCAGCCGCCGCAGGCGTATTGCTTGACAATCTCCTGCAAGGCGACACGACGTTACGCTTTCGTACAATCGCCGCTCTTAATAAACTTTGTCAGCAGAATTCTCAGATCGAGCTGGACCTTCAGATGTTGGAGACCGTATTGGCGGCCGAGATCCTGGGGCACTACCGGTCATACCAGATTTTGGCTACGATCGGCGTCACAACAGACGGCGTCGCTCCTCTCGCGCGAGCCATGAAGGAGTCTATTCAGCAGGAACTGGAGCGGATCTTTCGCCTCCTGAATCTTCTGCATCCCCGGCTCGATTTACACAGCGCCTATGTAGGTCTGCAGTCCACGAGCGTCTCGGTACACGACAACGCTCTGGAATTCCTCGACAACGTCCTAAAACCACAATTGCGCGACATGCTGGTGCCTTTGCTGGATAGTAAGGTCACTGTGGCCGAACGGGCCCAATTGGCGCAACGCCTGGTGCACATCAAAATCGAAAACCAGGAGCAGGCCGTCGCCGAACTCGTTGCTAGCCAGGATCCATGGTTGAAATCGTGCGGGGCTTACGCTATCGGGAGTCTTGGACTAAAATCGTTGGAAGAGCAGTTAGACCGATGTCTCGCTGAGTCGGACCCGCTGTTGCGGGAAACAGCACGCGCCGCAAAACTACGCCTGGAAACCATCGTCGCGAAGCCCTAACTAAATGCTTCACGCGCCGCGCAAGATGGTTCAGGGTCCGGAGCCCAGCCCCCGCCAGCGTGAATTTCAAATGCCGCCACGCCGGCAGAAGGCCCGGGGCCGCCGGATTGAAAAGCGCTACCGCGGCAAACGCAAATCTATGCGTTTTGCGTGCAGCACACCCTTGTCGTCAATTTGGCCGAGGATAATCACAAACGAACCTTCCTTGACCTCGTCCATCTGGCCGGGCTTTCCCTGCTTTGTCCATTCCGTTGCGCTGTCGTAGGCGACTTTCCTCACATCTTCCGAATGAGCATTTACGCCACCGCGGATGTCCATCTGCGACAAGTCTTTATAAATTCTGACGACGTGTCCCTGCCATTTCGTTTCTTTTTTCGCAGCGGGCGCCTGTTTAGTTTCGGCCGTGGCCTGTTTGGCGCCGGCAGGCATGGCGGCAAAAACCGCTCCTGCAAGTACTAGGGAAAGCAAACTCAGGGGAACCTTCATTGAAGCCTCCAGTTTGGATTAGCCACAGGGTTTAGACCGACTACAGCGGAAGAAATACGATGGGAGAGAGTAATGCGGCGCTGGGCGAGTGTAAAGAAGAATCTGCCGCAAGACGATAATCCTTCCCACCCCGCCGATTGATGCTGTTTCGGTGCGTACGCCGGGCGTACATTGTGGGCCAATCGCCGGAGGAAATCCCCACTGCAAGTACTTTCCAAGCCCTTGGTAAGAGAAGAGGTTTAGTCTCCGTTCTCGCTTGCGTCACGCTGCCATTTGCTGCGAGTCCGCGGATGAAACGCCGCTGGCCAAAGAGCAGATCAAGCAATTTCTTCAGACTGCCGAAATCATCAAGAGCGCGCCCTCGCGCAAGGGCGCGACTCATCCGTGGCGTCTCACCCTCAGCAACGGCACCATCGCGCACGATGCCGCATTCCAGACGGTCGACGAGCACAAGGCAGAGATGACGCTTGAAAGCGGCAAAGTCGAACTGGGTTTCTTCGATTCTTATAAGTGCAACATCGCAGCCTACCGGCTCGCCGAACTGGTAGGCCTCGACGATTTGCTGCCGGTCTATGTCGAACGCAAATGGAAAGGCAAGACCGGCTCGCTTTACCTCTTGGGGCAGAGGAACAACGGGTTTTAGAATTCGCTTCTGGGGCTACGAAGACGCGCTTTGCAAGTATCGACTACGGCGAGAATGCGCGAAAAGCAGACCGCCCATAAGCAAACCAACAAACGTGAGAGCCAAAGCGCCTGGCTCTGGAGTGGATACGGTGCTGGTCGAGACGCTCAATCGAACGTCATCGAAGTTCACTTGGGTCCCATTTCCAGTCAGTTCGATGCCGAGGAGTCCGGCGGGAACACTGGCACCCGTTTTGCACGTAAGAGCTGATGTCGGCGAATGTGCCTGCCACGATCGACGCGTTGGAGCCGCTTTGCGTACAGGTACCCAAAACGTTCGAGCCATCCAGCAGATTCAGCGAATAATTGACACCGGTGATGATGTCGTTGCGGCGGCCAACGTCCACCGACAAGGTGTACGTTGCGTCCGGCAGCACAGATACTCCCAACGTCTGCGAGATGCTGCCACTGTTGATATAAGCGACGATGTTGCCATCCGGCAAGGGGAGGCTGAAGAAGGAACCGGGCTCGAACTGTCCCGCCGACGCGTTACCGTTATTGATGGTGGGAACGCCACTGATTGTCCATCCCAGCATTGGGTTGCCAGCATTGTACGCGCAGCCCGGCCCGCACATGGACGCGAGCGGGTTCGTCGGAGCAATCTGCTCAAACGACGGGTTTTGTATCGTAACGCTGTCGCCCCAAGCTCCAGTTGTCAAGATGCATAACGCCAACGCGCAGACTCCAGAGATCAAAAGTCGCACAAATCACCCCACTTTAGTCCAGCTGCGGCTGCACAATGGATTAGTACCCGTGAAACAATATTCTATACACAAGCACGTAGCTTTCCAACATGAAAAGTTCGCGCCGGGAAGTATTTTAACACATTCTAATAGGTTTATCAGGAAACATCTAATCGACGCAGCCGCTCGATAGGGAAGCCCCGTGCTCTGCAGTGGAAGTTTCTTACTTCGAGTACTAATGGTACTGGATGCGTGTGCGCCGTCCGCAATACAAAAAGTCTTCAACGGTCGTAGACATGGCTCCACAGCATGACGTGACCAACTACGTTCATGGCCGCCAAACTCAGTAATCGCGCAAAACCGAGCCGCGGTATGAGCGAGACGGCGATGATGCCCAGGAAGGGCGCAATTTGCAGTAGATATCGATCGTAGAACGGTACATTACCCCCGACTCCCAACTGCTCCACGATAAAGAAAAACACCGTCAGTGATGCAAATACCACAGGAGGGCGCGACAGTGCGGACTGTCGATTCTCCCAGAGAAGCAGGCCAATCACCATCGCATTGTAGACCGTCAGAGCGGCAATGCACGCGAGAAGAATGAACTTGCCGGCCGGCCATCGTGAGCCCAGCGAAACAAAAGCCCGGAGCGGGCCAGGCTGAAGCAGCGAAGGTCCAAGACATCCAGCCACGATCCCAGCGATCGAGGCAACTAGGAGCGCCAGCCAACGAGATCGAGGCCGGACACGCCAGACCGCCGGAAAGGTCAGTGGGACTAGATAGAAACAGGAATAAAAGGCCGCAACAACCGGCCTGAAGAGGTTCAAATCCGCGTAAGCGTTCCAGTCCGGCGACGACACGCCGGTGGCCGTCCCGGGACTGGTAATGCCTCCCCAGACCACGATCAATAAAATTATCGGGACCGATGCGACGGCCAGGGACAGGACAGTCCCAAGCAGCTCGTGGAATTTTTGTTTGCTTCCTTGCCCTGATGATCGGAATAGACGGAACAAAGCAGCGGCCGGGAACAGCGCCAGATAGTACTGTCGGCATGAGATTGCGATGCCCATAAGAAATCCTGCCAGGATCAGCAGTGAAAACGAGGATGCAGTGATTGTCGGTCGCGAAGCCGATTCGATCCAGACCAGAGCTCCCAGTGTCGCAAAAAGCAGTGCCGGACCTTCCGTGAGTGTAGTCGC
Source organism: uncultured Acidobacteriota bacterium (assembly GCA_963731155.1). Lineage (GTDB taxonomy): Bacteria > Acidobacteriota > Terriglobia > Acidiferrales > UBA7541 > Acidiferrum. The sequence continues at coordinate 21,069 of CAVSVB010000013.1, read as the reverse complement.
GGCGGACATAACTGCGTGCGGAAAAGCCAATGCTGCCAGTAGAGCACCGTACCAGATTTGCGGAAAACTGCCATAACGAGCGCCAACCAGAATCCCAACGAAAAGGAGCACCCAGCTTATAACATTGGCAATTCGTGCATCGCGCAGCTCTCCTCCACGAAGCAGACGAACTCCAGCGGCCATCCATAGGAAACTGGTCGGACCCGGCGGGTTCCGGTGAGCAAGTACGGTTGCGACAGACAATCGGTTGTGGGCATAAAGTTGAACATCACGCAGATTGTATTTATCGTCGTAGACGGGACGATCAACCAGGCCAATAAATAGAGCTGCTGAAATTACATTCAGCGCGAAGACCAGGATGACTAGCCTAAAGTATGGGCGTGCCCACGCCGTTCTTGCGATTTGGCAGTGAGCCTGAGGTTTGCCGGCCGCAACCGTGTGAACCGTCGAAAGGCTGTCTGAAAGCGTTCCGCAAGGTTCGCTCATAGGCGGCATTCATCCACGACAGTTGACGACTTTTTCGGCCGGACCTGGCAATACACCCCTAACCGAGTTCATGGTGGTCACTGGGCTTGAACGCGGTGCTTTAGCGCATTTTCTATGGCCGTCAAACTCTATCGCTAGCGCGTGGCGCACCCGAAATTCCGCGCCGCTCTTGATGCCCATCATGTCAAACGCCTTCCATTTCCAGAACCGCCATGATCGATGTTCCCAAGAATCTTTGGGGTATCGGTTCGCACTTTGCAACCAGCGATAGCAATTGGTTCAGGGTTTTCGTTCGAGGGCTGAATCCGGCTGAAATTATCTCATCCTTTCCTTGCTTTCCTAATAGCCAGAGCCTTCGGAACAGCAGAGTCAGTACCAATGGAAGGCCCCAATAGGTCCACCTTGCGATCCGAAGGCGATTGCGTGCGGCGGCCTCCTCGAGAGATCGGATCGAATAACGGCGCACATGTCCAGCAGCTTGGTCATAAGCGGAATACGCCCATCGGCCTGCGGGAACATTCACAACCAGCGTCCCGCCAGGCGCCAAGTGGAATATGAGTGCTCGGAGGAAGCGATCCTCGTCCGCCATATGCTCAAGGACATCGAACAAGAACACCAAGTCAAAGCGCTCGCGCAATGATAGATCCTGTTGGTGAATGTCGTAACAACAGATATTGCTAAGTCCGGTCACACTCTGTTTAAGCGCAAATTCATTCAGGTCGAAGCCTGTTACTTCTCGCCCGTATGCATCTTCGATCTGGCGCTGCAGTAAACCATGACCGCATCCAATCTCGGCGATCTCCCCAGCGCTAGGGATCAGGCTGCCCGCCAGTCGCCGGAGCACCTCAAATCGTCGATGTATCCAAAAATGATCGATGGTAGCTATTTCAAACCAGCAATCTGCCATGCTGACCGCGGCGGGCGAGGACAGATACGTTAAGGTGCGACTGGTATTCATTTCGGATGGCTGTTGGCGCGAAGAAATGCCATTTGATGTGGAGCTAAGATCGAAATTCTCGCTCTTGCAATCGCTGGGCATGACTGGTCTTGGGTACGGGAGTTCCTGCGTTGCCCTTGTAAGCTCCAGCGACGCGGCCGACGATGTAAAGGGGACGTGCCTTCGTTTCTTCATAGATGCGGCCGACATATTCACCAACCACTCCCAGGAAAAAAAGAACCACGCCGATTAGAAATGTAAATGCCACTATCAGCGCGGTGAAGCCCTGCGGCGATGTATGTAGAAATAATTTAGCGTACAGAGAATAGCAGACATATAACAGCGAAATCACCACAACCACAGCGCCAAGCAACGCCGCTGCGCGGATCGGAACAATCGAGAAGGCAAAGATGCCGTCTGCTGCAAGCTTGATCAGGCCCAGGAGGCTGTACTTGCTGCTGCCCGAATGGCGCGCTCCGCGCCTGACGGGTATACCCGTCTGTCGGAAGCCCACCCAACTACGCAATCCACGAAGGTACCGATGATGCTCGGGCATCCGGCGCAACTGATCGATCGCGCGATGTGACATCAGGCCTAAGTCTCCAGAATCCAGAGGCAGTGAAATATCGGAAAGCCTTGCCATTATTCTGTAGAAAGCGAAATAACAGAGACGCAAAGCCCAAGGTTCATCGCCACGGACGCGCTGCGCATATACAACGTCGTAGCCCTGATCGTACAATTCGACAAATTGCGGAATGACCTCGGGAGCGTCTTGCAGGTCTCCGTCCATCACCACCGCGGCATCGCCGGTGACGTGGTCGAGAGCTGCCGTCAGGGCAGCCTGGTGCCCAAAATTACGCGAAAGCGAGACGACAATGATACGCGGGTCCTTCTGCGCCGCTTCCTCGAGCAATTCGAAAGTGTGATCGGTGCTGCCATCGTCCACAAACACTATTTCGTGCGGGCCTCCATTGAGCCGGTCGAGCACACCGCACACTCGGCGCAGTACTTCAGGCAAGACGGTCTCTTCATTGAGGACTGCAATCGCGACTGAAAGGCGGAATGCAGGGTCCATACGAATGCAGTACCTTCCTCATCGGGGGTAGTTAGCAGAGTCACGCCGAGCATTCCGAGCGCATCCCGCTTGTGACAGCAACAACTTCAAATCTTTTAGAGCAGCGTTCTTGCGGCGGCCACCCACGATCTCCGCGCTCGAAATCTACTCCGATTTGCGAAGCACGGCAAGGCCCTTAGGATCGCGCCAGCAATTTCGGAACCTGCGAAGCGAAGAATTGGTTGGAGGTGCTTAACACCTGGATTTTTGCGGGCCGGAACGGGCTGATAAAGGGTTAGGTATTTTCGAGGATTTGCAGGGCCCCCCAGGGAAAAATCCAGTCAAAGACAAAAATGGAGGAGAGGGCATGAAGAATACGTGTTGGCTAATGGCCGTGGCCTTTTTGGTGGGATCGCTGATGCCCGCAACGGCGCGGGCGCAGAGTCCGTTTGATGGGACATGGAAAGTGGATTTGAAGACGGCGAAATTCCCAGAAAAGCCGGACGTTTATTTGCTGCAACCTCGTCCGGCGAACCCTCGGAGACGTAATCGCGATCTCCGGTGGGGGCGTATCGAACCAGACCCTAGGTCCCTGCTGCGGCCGCAGCGGTTTGATCCAAAATTGTTTCGGCACGGCCCACTTCGGTCGTACCAAAAATCACCAAAGGCGCATTCGTGCGTGGTTCGATACCGCAGTATGCATACTTGATGTTGATATTGGCTTCTGCGAGCTTCGAGGCGGCGCGCGCCAACTCGCCAGGCTGGTTTGCAAGTTTCACTTGAACAACTTCTGTCTCGGTGTAGACAATGCCCTCCTGATCCAGGACTGACTGCGCTGTCGTCGGGTTGTCGGAGACGATGCACACGAGGATTGTCTGTTGGGAAGGGATCGATTGAAACGCCATGATGTTTACACCGCGGTTCGCAAGCGCCCGGCAGACTGTTCCAAGTGATCCCGGGCGATTGTCCATGCGAATGGTCAATTCCTTGGTAATGGGCACGTTGGGAACCCTCCTTGACAACCACTCATGTGGCGTATGGTGCATCCCGATCAGATTGAATGGCTCAGAGGTGCGGCGTGGTTGGTGCCAGAATGTTACGTCTAGCACCGGGTCGATGCAAGAGGTCAGTTTGACAGCATGCGCCCTCGACATCTCCGTGCGCGGCCGATAGCTGCAACGGAACGAACCCTGCTTGGACCAATTGCGGCAATCGGCTCTCCTCCTCCTCAATACGCGTGTTGCCAACGAACCTACCGAAGGATTGGGTGTATACTCCGGCTACCCGGATGAGCAACCCGGACATTCGGACAAGGAGTCTCGCGCGCGCGAATAAAATCAACCAATTGAGCCTGGCCGAGCGCCGGGGCCTCGTAGATCGGCCAGCACTCTACTGAGGGTGTTATGAAACAGACCTTCGCTATCGGGATCGGAGGCGCGGCCGGACAGGGTGTCGCCACGCCGGGGGACATTTTTGCAAAGATCTTCAGCCGGCGGGGCCTTCACTTGAATGCCTACAACGCCTATCAATCCATCATTCGCGGCGGCCATACATTTCTGACGATTCGAACGGGCCCGGAAAGCGTCAGCAACATGGGTGATAGGATCGACCTGCTTATTCCGCTCAACCAAGACTCCATGGATCGCCACCTGCAGTTGCTCACTCCCGGCGCTGCGTGCATCTACAATTCGGACACCATTAAGCCCGGCCCTGCCGCCGACGGCGTGCACCTCTGCCCGCTTCCGGTTTCAGAGTTGGTTGACATCACCCGAAACAAGGTTGCGCAGAACACCCTCGCAATGGGTGCCGGCCTCCACATGATGGGTATCGAGTTCCAGGCGTTAGAGGACGTCATCCGCGAGCAGTTCAAGAAAAAGGGTGAGGCCGTGATAGCTGAAAACGTTGGAGTTGCGCGGGCCGGCTTTGATTACGCCGCCGCTCACTTCGCGTTGTTCGCGGATCCACTCCCCAGGACAGAAAATCGCTATGCGATCCTGAGCGGCAATACCGCGATGGCGATGGGTGGCGCGGCGGCAGGCGTGAAGTTCTACTGTGCCTACCCCATGAGCCCTTCGACTGGCGTTTTGCACTGGATGGCAGCACACGCACGTAAGGCCGGAATAATGGTCCGCCAGGTAGAGGACGAGATCGGCGTGATTAACATGACGATCGGCGCGGCCCACGCGGGCGTCCGCGCTATGTGTGCAACGTCGGGCGGCGGCTTCGCCCTGATGAGCGAGGGCCTTGGCATGTCCGCCATGATCGAAACGCCGGTGGTGGTTATCAATTGCCAGCGAGCCGGCCCCTCCACGGGCGTCCCCACCAAGACCGAGCAGGGCGACCTTTGGCAAATGCTCGGCGCCGCATTTGGCGATTATCCCCGAGTGATTGCAGCTCCGCTGGACATCGGAGATTGCTTCAAGCTCATCCCCGAGATATTCAACATCGCCGACCGCTTCCAGTGCCCGGGTCTGGTGCTTTGCGATTTGCTGCTGTCGGAAGGCAGGCTCAGCGTACATCCGAAAGATCTGGATTTCGGCCCCCCCATAGAGCGCGGCGAGCTCATTACCGGCGCCAACTGTGCGTCGTCCGGAGTTGCCACGAATGGGGATTACAAACGCTACAAATTTACCGAGAGCGGCATTTCACCCCGTGCGATTCCCGGCGTACCCGGCCACATCCACACTGTCGCCACGGACGAACACATGGAAGACGGCGTATTGATTAGCGACGAATTCACCAATCCCGTCAAGCGCCGCGCGATGATGGAAAAGCGCATGCGCAAGGTAGCCGGCATTGAAGCGGCTGTTCCCCGGCCGACGCTTTTCGGGCCGCGCGACGCCGACGTTACGTTGATCGGCTGGGGTTCAACGAAGGGTGTGATCGAGGAATCCTGTGAGCTTCTCAATGATCAAGGGATCTCAGCCAATCAGCTGCAAATTCGCTGGCTTGTGCCGTTGCACGGCGATGCAATTCTAGAAACTCTGAAAGACTCGCGGCACACCATCATCGTCGAAAATAACTACAGCGGTCAGTTTGCGCGCTACCTGCGCAGCGAGACCAGCTTTGTGCCCGACGGCCACATTCGCAAGTACGACGGCGAACCCTTCATGCCGCACCACATTGTGGAGGCTGTAAAAGAACAACTCGCCGGGCAAACGAAACTCTCCGTCCCAATGCACGAGATTGTGGTCTGAAGAGGAGAAGCATATGGCGACAAGTGTACAGCGTGCTAGTCAGTTGACCGTGGCCGATATGAAAGGCAGAGTCGATCCCGACTGGTGTCCCGGATGCGGTGATTTCGGCGTGCTCGCGGCCGTTCAAAAAGCCCTGGTCGAGCTGCAGATTCCGAACCACAACGTGGTCACCATCAGCGGCATCGGGTGTTCCTCCAATTTCCCAGGGTACATGAATACTTTTGGTATGCACACGCTGCACGGCCGCGCTCTGGCGGTGGCCACTGGTCTGAAGCTTGCCAATCACGAACTCACGGTACTGGTGACGGGTGGCGACGGCGACGGCTTCGGGATCGGCGGCAACCATTTTGTCCACTCGATGCGCCGCAATGTGGACCTGCTCTATATCGTCATGGACAACCAGATCTACGGCCTGACCACAGGCCAGACATCGCCAACCAGCCGCATCGGCATGAAGACGAAGAGCATGCCTTTTGGCAACATCGAAGCGCCGGTCAACCCCATATCCCTCGCCCTAGCCGCAGGCGCCACCTTCGTTGCGCGAGGTTTTAGCGCCGAGCAAAAACATCTCACTGAAATGATCAAGCAAGGTATCGAACATCCGGGTTTTTCGTTCCTGGACGTCTTCAGTCCCTGCGTCACTTACAATCACGACAATACCTACCAGTGGTTCCGTCCGCGTGTGAAGAAGCTCGAAGACGACCCCGCTTACAATCCTGCCGACTGGATAGCGGCGATGGAGAAATCCTTACTCTGGGGCGATGTGATCCCCATTGGGAAATTCTTCGAACGCACCGACGTTCCCACCTTGCACGGGGTCGAGCCTGTGTTGAACGAAGGACCTCTGGTCCGTCGCGACCCCAGGGTGCCCCCCGATGTCGCACGCTCGTTCGTTGAAGAGTTGATGTAGGGACACGCGCAGCGGTCGTGGCCAACCCGCTGACGCTTTTTATGACGGCCCTCCGATTGAGCTCGGCTGCGCGCGTCTCATTGCTTTACGGCTGAAGACTAAGACTTGGATGTTCCACGGTCACATCGACGAGCGCCGGCATGACCATCTACCGGGCACATGGACAATCAGACTGGGTCGCAATCACCCGTCGCTGACGCTGCGGTGCTAGTCTTCGGACGCTACGGCAAACAGTTCATTTTCCTTATTCTTGTGGTTACCGTAGTTAGCTCAATCCACGCGGATTTCTTGTACATGCCACGCATCCTCTTCGATGGCGCGTGACGGACTTTCGCCGCAAAGCTTGGCCTCTGTCAGGAGGAACGCCTGCCTTGGCGCTCTTTCTTTGCACCTTCGCGAGTATCTGCCCGGCACTCACCGGCACGTTTAACTCGTTGGTTGCCAGCGCATCCATTACGACGGCCGTTGTGTACATGTCGGGCTTCGCCTCATTGATCGTACTGCGACGACGTGAGCCGGATCTTTCCAGGCCATATAGAGTCTGGTGATATCCGTGGAGTACCTGGGTCGCCCTCCTCGCCTCGGTTCTCTCCGTCTCGGTTCATTGATTGGCGATAGAAGACATACTTTATGCACGGTGATCCTCGGCCTGCTTCTACCGTGTCAAAGGCCAGTGAACCCATACGTTACACGACTTTCAGAACGACCATCCAATGCGTCACTTCTGCTTTCCGAGCCATTGCCGTTTCCTCCCTGCGTTGATACTTCGTTTTGGGTTGGAAACGGCGAAATCGGCACTCAGATAAAGGTAGTGCAATCGGTATTAGAAGCGGCCCGATTGCGCAATACCATCAATTTTAGCGGCGGAATTTGGCTGGGGCGGAAGGATTCGAACCTTCACCGTCCTCATTAACAGTGAGGTGTCCTACCAGTTGGACCACGCCCCAGCGGGCGATCGCGGGCGAAGCACGGAAACCGCGCGATGTGGAGTAGTCTTCGCGAAAAAACGAGTGCGAAGTATCCTTCTAACATACCATGAGGCCGACGCAGGCCCAACGGCGTGGCCGCTAAATTATTTGAAAAACCTGAATCGACCACCCTGCGATGAGCATCTAAAACGCGGACTCACAGCTTTCGCCTGCTGCAAAATGAACGAAACGCGTGAACGAAGAGAACAAAAGAATTAATGAATTGTAATTGCGTGCGCGGAGTTGCAATTCGAAAAGATTTGTAAGAAACTATCGCGTCACAAAGTATCCGAGCACGCGCTGGCTCGGTAACTGAGGGTGGTTTCTCCTGTAAATGTAGTCGCTGCCTTCATGGAGACCCCGCCACGGCGCAACGCAAACATGGCCCAAATTTTTCACCGCAGCACGAATTTTATCGCCAGGTTTAGTCTGTTTTCAGGAATTTTTCTGGCAGGTCTGGCCCTGACGGCGGTGCTGGGGCTGGCGCGTTCGCCTTATTTTACGCGGCAAAACGTGGTGCGCACGCAGCCGGTGCAATTCAGCCACAAACATCACGCGGGCGATGACGGAATTGATTGCCGCTATTGTCATACCTCGGTTGAAACGTCAGCGACGGCTGGAATTCCTCCCACCAAAACCTGCATGAGCTGCCATTCGGTTCTCTTTAATAACGTCGGTTACCTGGAACCAATTCGCGAAAGTTACCGGACGGATACTTCCATTCAATGGGTGAAGGTGCATCGGCTGGCGGACTACGTGTACTTCGATCACAGCATTCACGTAAGCAAGGGAGTCGGCTGCTCGACGTGCCACGGTAGCGTGGACCAGATGCCGCTGATGTTCCAGGCAAATTCGCTGCTGATGGAATGGTGTTTGAACTGCCATCGCAATACCGAGATGGCGCTGCGGCCGCTGGACAAGGTTTACGACATGAGCTGGAAACCGGCGCCGAATCAGGCAGAAATCGGCAAGGAACTGCAAGAAGAACGAAATATTCGGAGCACGATCGAGCTGACAAGCTGCTCGACGTGCCATCGTTGATGGATGGTATGAGCGATCACGAGCACAAACGCGACGTAGATAATCATCCGCCAACCGCGGAAGAGCGAGTGTTGCGGGAGTATCCGCTGGATCTGGCGGCGGTGCGGAAAAAGCTGGCTGACAAGCAGGGAAAGCAGTATTGGCGGACGCTGGAAGAACTGTCGGAGGATCCGCACTTCACGGATTTGATGCACCGGGAATTTCCGCGGGCGGCTTCGGAATGGGACGAATCGGTTGACCGGCGGGATTTTCTGAAATTGATGGGCGCGTCGCTGGCGCTGGCCGGAATGGCGGGGTGCGGCAAGCCGGACGAGGAATTTGTTGTTCCGTACGTGAAGCAGCCTGACGGCATCGTGCTGGGCAAGCCGCAGCATTATGCGACGGTGATGCCGTTTGGCGGAGACGCACTGGGATTGTTGGTCGAGAGCCATGAAGGGCGGCCCACGAAAATCGAAGGAAATCCGGAGCACCCATCGAGCTTGGGCGCGACGGACGTATTTGCGCAGGCGACGGTGCTGGATTTGTACGACCCGGACCGCGGAAAAACTACGGTAAGCATGGGTCAGTTGGGCACCTGGGAGAGTTTTCAAGCTGCAGCGCAAGGGCTGGCGACTTCACAAAAAGCGGTGAACGGAGCGGGCCTGCGGATTTTGACTGGGAATATCACGTCGCCAACGCTGGCCGGACAGATTCAGACAGTTCTGAAGCTGTATCCGCAGGCGAAATGGCACCAGTGGGAACCTGCCGCGGGCGACGGAGCGTTCGAAGGCACGAAGCTGGCCTTTGGACGCGCAGTGAATCCGGTGTATCGCTTGGACAAGGCCGATGTGGTTGTTTCGCTGGACTCTGATTTCATGACCAGTGGACCGGGCCATGTTCGATACATGAAGGATTTTTACCGGCGTCGTAATCTGACTGGTCCGAATGATGAAATGAATCGGTTGTACGTGGTCGAGCCGACGCCCAGCGTGACCGGCGCAGCCGCCGATAACCATTTGCCCTTGCGTTCAAACGATGTGGAATTGTTTGCGCGGGCGCTGGCGGCGAAGATTGGACCGGGTGGAACGGCTCCGGCTCCGGCTGGTTCTGAAAAGTATTTGAATGCGGTAGCGTCCGACCTGTTGAGGCATCGCGGCGCCGGCCTGGTGATTGCGGGTGAGCAACAGCCCGCTGCAGTGCACGCGCTTGCGCACTTGATGAATGAGTTGCTCGGAAACGCCGGAACGACGGTTTACTACACCGAGCCAGTGGTTGCCAATCCCGTAAATCACATGGAATCGCTGCGCAATTTGTGCGCGGACATGGCCAAAGGCAAAGTGGATTTGTTGCTGATCCTTGGCGGCAATCCGGTGTATGACGCTCCGCACGACTGGGATTTCGTGTCGAAGTTGAAGAAGGTGCACACGATTGTGCACTTAGCATCGCACGACAATGAGACCAGCCAATATGCGCAGTGGTACATCCCGGAGACACACTTCCTGGAAATGTGGGGCGATGCGCGGTCATTTGACGGCACGTACAGCGTGATTCAGCCGCTGATTGCGCCGCTATACCGGGCGCACACGGCGTTTGAGGTTTTGGCGGCATTTACGGATAAGTCTGGCGTTACGGCGTACGACACGATCCGTGAAGGCATGAAGAAAATGCCGGGCGGAGCGGATGCGGACAAGTTCTGGCGGAAATCGCTGAACGATGGATTTGTGGCTGGATCGGCGTTTGCTCCACTGAGCGTGAGCGCGAAGGTGGATGTCGCGAGTTTGCCGGCGGCGAAAACGACCCCAGAGATGGAATTCTTGTTCCGGACCGACCCGACGGTCTACGACGGGCGTTTTGCGAATAATGGCTGGTTGCAGGAATTGGCCAAGCCGATCTCGAAGATTACGTGGGACAACGCCGCGTTGATGAGTCCGGCGACGGCGGAAAAGCTCGGCGTGACGCACAAAATTATGTCGCGCGGCGGGGAGCACGGACAGGTGCGCTCGGCGGTCGTGGACATTGAACTTTCGAACAGCAAGGTCACGGCGGCGGCATGGGTGATGCCGGGGCAAGCGGATGGAGTGGTTGTGCTTCCGCTGGGATACGGACGGAAAAAGGCCGGGTATACGGGCACAAACAAAGGATTCAACGCCTACGCAGTGCGGGTTTCCGATGCACTATGGTCCGCGAGCGGCGGCAAGGTAACAGTCACGAACGACGATTATCCGCTGGCCTGCACGCAATATCACCACAACGTGGAGGGCCGGAAAATTTTGAGTACGGCGACGCTCGAGGAATACAGGAAGAATCCGGACTTCGCTAGGGAGCACGACGAGACGCCGGCGAAGGACTTGTCGCTTTATAAAGATTTTCAGGATCTGGGCTATTACAAGGGCTACAAGTGGGCGATGGCCATTGATACCACGAAGTGCAATGGCTGCAATGCGTGTGTGGTGGCGTGCCAGAGCGAAAACAATATTCCCGTGGTCGGCAAAGATCAGGTGATGCGGGGCCGCGAGATGCATTGGATTCGCATTGACCGCTATTATGAAGCCGGATTGAAGAGCGAGGAAGATACGCCAGCAGAAAATGAGGCGTTGGCGAATCCAAAAACTTATTTTCAGCCGGTACCTTGCCAACAGTGCGAAAACGCTCCGTGTGAACAGGTTTGTCCGGTGGGAGCGACGGTACACAGCGCGGAAGGCCTGAACGACATGGTCTATAACCGTTGCATCGGGACGAGATATTGTTCGAACAATTGTCCGTACAAAGTGCGGCGATTCAACTTCCTGCGCTTCCAGGATTGGGAAACCCCTTCGCTAAAGTTGATGCGCAATCCGGAAGTGACTATCCGCAGCCGTGGAGTGATGGAAAAGTGCACGTACTGCGTGCAGCGGATTAATAATGTGCGGATTACGGCGGAACGAGAAGGCGAAAACGGTGCGAGCCGAGAGATCCGCGACGGTGAAATTGTGACTGCATGCGAACAGGCTTGCCCGTCGGACGCAATCGTGTTTGGAAACGCCAATGATCCGAACAGTCGCGTCTCGAAGCTGCGTGCGCAGCAACGCAATTACAATTTGTTGGGCGAACTGAATGCGCGTCCGCGGACGACCTATCTGGGCGCGGTGCGCAATCCGCATCCGGACCTGGCAGCAGCGGAAAAGAAGGGGCCGGCATGAGCGCGGGAGACCCACCTGTGAACTCGCCGGAAATCCCCCGGCTGCCGCGCGTGCTCGAGCCCGGACATAGCTACGGGTCAGTAACAAACAAGATCGCGTCGATCGTATTGACGCGGCCGATATCCGTTGGCTGGCTTGCGGGATTCAGCATCGCCTTTACGCTGATGATGGTGCTGATGATTTCAGTTGCGTGGCTGATCACCAAGGGCGTCGGAATCTGGGGAATCAATATCCCAATCGGTTGGGGATTCGCGATTGTCAATTTCGTATGGTGGATTGGTATCGGACACGCCGGAACGCTGATTTCAGCGATTTTGTTCCTACTCAACCAGCAGTGGCGTACTTCGATTAACCGGTTTGCGGAAGCGATGACGCTGTTCGCGGTGGCGTGCGCGGGTATTTTTCCATTAATACACACGGGCCGCCCTTGGATGGCCTATTACATGTTCCCGTACCCGAGCACGATGGGAATCTGGCCGCAATTCCGCAGCCCGCTGATCTGGGACGTTTTCGCGGTGTCAACTTACGGCACGGTGTCGCTCTTGTTCTGGTTTGTGGGATTGATTCCCGACCTGGCGACGCTGCGCGATCGCGCGACGAACAAGCCCGCGCAGATTATTTACGGAATGCTGGCGATGGGTTGGCGCGGGTCAGCGCGGCACTGGCATCGCTACCAGTCAGCATATTTGCTGTTGGCAGGGCTCGCGACGCCGCTGGTGTTGTCCGTTCATAGCGTCATAAGCTTCGACTTTTCGATTGCCATCGTTCCCGGATGGCACACCACGATTTTCCCGCCGTACTTCGTCGCGGGCGCCATCTATTCCGGATTTGCGATGGTATTGACCATCGCAATCCCGCTGCGCAAAGCGTACGACCTGGAAGACTTCATCACGATGCGCCATCTGGATAACATGGCGAAGGTGATGCTCGCAACCGGGCTGATCGTGGCGTACGGCTACTTTTTCGAATTTTTTATGTCGCTTTACAGCGGCAACAAGTTTGACATGTTTCTGGTGCAGCAGCGGCTGCATGGGCCGTATTCGCCGTATTACTATGCGCTGATTTTGTGCAACATCCTGACGCCACAATTGCTGTGGGTGCAAAAAATGCGCACGAACGTTGCCGTGCTCTTCGTAATGTCACTAGTGGTTAACGTGGGCATGTGGCTGGAGCGATTCGTGATCGTAGTGATCAGCTTGACGCGCGATTTCATGCCCAGTGCGTGGGGAAGGTACCAGCCGACGTTCTGGGACTGGAGCACGTTCATCGGAACGCTGGGCTTGTTTGTGTCGCTACTGTTCCTGTTTGTGCGTGGATTACCGGCGATTTCCATCGCGGAAATGCGTGAGCTTGTGGCCCACACTGAGGATGACGAATGAACCTGCCACATCCCCATCTCTACGGACTGCTTGGGCAATTCGATTCGCCGAAACAGTTGATGGACGCTGCGAAAAAGGTTCGCGAAGCGGGGTACCGCCGTGTTGATGCGTTTGCGCCGTTCCCGGTCGAAGGGCTCTCGCGGGCGCTCGGGCTTGGGCGGAAGCACGATCTTGTGCCCGTGCTGACGCTGGCTGGCGGACTTGGCGGCGGACTGACGGCATTCTTTTTCCAGCTCTGGGCGAACGTATCGTCGTATCCGATGGACATCGCCGGCCGCCCGCTGAACAGCTGGCCGGCGTTCATTCCTGTGACATTCGAACTGACGATTTTGGGTGCATCGCTTTCCGCAGTCTTTGGAATGCTGGCATTGAACAAGCTACCGCAGCCGCATCATCCGTTGTTCAATATCGAACGGTTCAAGCGCGCATCGAATGACAAGTTCTTTTTGTGCATCGAGTCGCACGATCCGAAATTCCACTTGGAAGAAACGGCAAGGTTCATGCAGAGCATCAACGCCCAGCACGTGACAGAGGTGCGCGATGAGGATTAGCGCGGCTTTGTTTGCGGGTGCGGCTTGTTGCGCGTTGGCGATTTCCGGATGCGACTATTCGTTGCGGCAAGATATGGCCAACCAGCCGTACAACCGCCCGCTTTCGCCGAGCGATTTTTTCGCTGACGGGCGTTCGGAACGGCCGCTGCTCGAGAATACGGTAGCGCACGGAGCGGTTGGAGATGACGTTTACAGCGTCTCCAAGGATTACGCGGGATATCCGCTGCCGGTGAACGAGAGACTTTTGCAGCGCGGCGCGGAACGGTACAAAATATTTTGTTCGCCGTGCCACGGATTGCAGGGCGACGGCAACGGGATGGCCGCGGTGCGCGGAATGAAGCATCCGCCCAGCTACCATATAGACCGCTTGCGACAGGCGCCGAACGGATATTTTTACGACGTGGTGACCAACGGTTTTGGCGCTATGTACAGTTATTCAGAGCGCATTCCGCCGGCCGACCGATGGGCGATCATCGCGTATGTGCGGGCGCTGCAATTAAGCCGTAACGCAAAGACCAGTGACCTGCCGGAAACCTTGCGGCAGAAACTGGCGAACAGCGGAGATTCTTCTGGAGGAGCGAAGGAATGAGCGCGCAGGAATACAAAGCGCCGGATAGCGTAGGGCGGCTGGAGAAGCGCGCGCTGGTGGTGGGAATGCTGGGGCTGGTGGTGTCCATCATCGGATGGATCACCAAGCCCGAAGATTTTTTCCGGTCGTATCTGGTGGCGTTTTTACTGGTGTTGGGGCTGTCGCTGGGCTCACTCGGACTCTTGATGTTGCAACATTTAACCGGCGGGCATTGGGGAATCCTGATTCGGCGTCCGCTGGAATCCGCGACCCGCGTGTTGTGGCTGGTGGTGGCGTTTTCCGTGCCTTTGATTTTCGGCATGAAGTATCTCTACACCACGCACACGGTGGGCGACGAAACGCGAATCGGCTGGCTTAATCCTCCTCCAGTTGGACACGAGGGCGCGCTTTCCGACCTGCAACAAAAATATCTGACGCACAATTTCTTTCTGCTGCGACTGGTGATCTATTTCGTAATCTGGATCGGTCTGATGTGGTTGTTCAATCGGCTGTCGCAAGAGCAAGACGCGAATCCGGAGGATCGCGCGCTGCGCGCCCGGTTCAAGCGGTGGGCGGGACCGGGCATTATCCTTTATGTTTTCGCAATGACCTTTGCGGCGATCGACTGGTCCATGTCGCTTTCACCCCATTGGGCATCGACGATTTACGGTTTCCTGTTTGTCGCGGGCCAGGCCATTTCGGCCATGTCGCTGATGATCATCACCATAGTGATGTTCTCGCGCAGCGAACCTTTTTCCCACGTCATTCAGAAGCGCCACTTGCACGATTTGGGAAAACTGCTGTTCGCGTTCAATATGTTGTGGGCGTACTTTTCGTTTTCGCAGTTGCTGATTATCTGGTCTGGCAACCAACCGGAAGAGATCACGTTTTATAAATCACGGCTGAATGGGTCTTGGGGAGTTGTGGCGGCAATGGTGCTAGTGCTGCATTTCTTCATACCATTTTTTGCGTTATTGTCGCGCGATGTGAAGCGCAACCAGTCCGTGTTGCCCAAGATTGCCATGTGGCTGATCGCGATGCGTTTTCTGGACATCTTCTGGCTGACGCGCCCGGAATTTACTTATCACGCGTTGCCGACGTTGTGGGATATCGCCACCATTCTGGCATTAGGCGGAATCTGGTTGTGGTTTTTCGCCGTGCAGTTGAAGCAGCAGCCGTTGCTGCCACTGGGCGAACCGAAACTCGCGGAGGCTATCGCGAATCATGAGCACTGAGAAACACAACAGCGGGCGGGGCAACGGCGACGTTCCGTTCCACGAGACGGTGACATTCGAGCCGCGCGATATCAATGCCGGCACGGTCGCGAAGCAATTGATCTATCTCGGGCTCACAATCTTAATCGCGCTGGCGATTTGTGTCCCGGTTCTGAAATTTCTAACCGGCATGGCCGCCGAAAACGATACCCCGATGGCTCCGGTGCGCGCGGAAATGAGCGCGGGCGATCGCGAACGCATGTCGCTGCCTCCCGAACCACGCTTGCAGGGAGTTCCGGGACACACGGCGGACCCACAACAAGACTTGCGCGACAAGATTGCGGCAGACGTTGCGGCGAACGAATCGATTGGCTGGGTGGACAAGGCGAACGGGATAGCGAAGATTCCCGTTAGCGAGGCCATGAAAATCATCGCGGAGAAAGGCGGCGTGACGTCTTCTGGCGCGGCCCCTGCCAAGGGTTCGAAGGGCACGCAAGCGCAAGGAGAGAAGAAGCCATAACGGTTATGGACAAGTTGCGTTCCATTTTCGTTCTCGGAATCCTGCTTTTTGCGGGAGCGCGCGGGTTTGCCCAGGCGGTGCCGGATAACACCGGACAAGCGTCATCGAGCATGCCGGCAATTTTGCAGGATGTGACTTTCCGCCCGGAATTGAATGCGCAAATTCCGCTGGAAACAACGTTCATCGACGAGAACGGCAAGAGCGTAAAGTTTGGCGAGTATTTCCATCAACAGAAGCCGGTGTTGCTGGCGTTTGTGTACTACGGATGTCCAATGCTGTGCACGCAGCTCGAACAAGGCGTAGTTGGCGCATTGCGAATGCTCTCGTTCAATCCGGGTCGCGACTATGAGGTTGTTTTTGTGAGTTTTGATGATCGCGATACAACGGAAATGGCGGCGGCGAAAAAGAAAACTTCACTGGACCACTTTCGCCGGCCGGAAACCGCGGCGGGATGGCATTTTTTAACGGGCTCGAAGGAATCGATCGCCACGGTCACCAATGCCGCGAATTTTCATTTTAATTACGATACGAAACACAATCTTTTCGCGCATGCCAGCGGGATTATGCTGCTGACTCCCGATGGCCGCATTTCGCGCTACTTCTATGGAGTGGAATTCCCCGGGCGCGACTTGCGATTGGGCCTGGTGGACGCGTCGCAAGGAAAGATCGGAACCCCGGTGGACAAGATGCTGCTGTTCTGCTTTCAGTACGATCCTTCCACGGCGCGATACAGTGCGACCATTTTGAGCATCATGCGCCTGATGGCGGTAGCGACGGTCGGGGGGCTGCTGCTGATGATTTTAATTTTCCGCAGGCGTGACAAGCGAACGGCAAGAGCGAATTTGAGCCACCAAGGAGCGAATTGATCGTGCAGTCGCAAATGCCATTATCTCCGGAGCAAGCCTCTAACTTCGCTCCGCAAGTGGACAATCTGGTTTATTTCCTGCTTGTGGTGTGCCTGTTTTTCGCGACGGTGATCTGCGCTGCGGTCATTTATTTCATCGTGAAATATCGCCGCAAAACACCGGACGAAATCGGAGTACCCATCCACGGAGATTTACGCCTGGAAATCGCGTGGATCGCGCTGCCGTTTCCGCTTTTGCTGGCCATGTTCGGATGGGGCGCGGCCGTTTACGTGGATTACCGGCACACCCCGGCGGATACGCTCGACATTTACGTAATTGGCAAACAGTGGATGTGGAAGCTGCAGCAGCCCGACGGGCGCAAGGAGATCAACGAACTGCATGTGCCGGTCGGCCGCAATGTGCGGCTGATTATGGGCAGCGAAGACGTGATCCACGATTTTTCCGTGCCTTCGTTCCGAGTGAAGATGGATGTGGTGCCCGGGCACTACAACACGATGTGGTTCCGACCAACGAAAGTTGGAAAATACCATTTTTTCTGTTCGCAATATTGCGGGACCGATCATGCGGTAATGGGAGGCTGGGTTACGGTAATGGAGCCTGATGAATATGCGAAATGGCTGGCGGGCACTTCCGGTTCGGGTGATCCCGTGGCCGTTGGTCAAAAGCTCTACTCCGACCTTGCCTGCAACACCTGTCACCTTCCGGATGGCAAGGGCCGCGGCCCATCCTACAACGGCTTGTATGGATCGCAGATAAAACTTGCCGACGGATCGACAGTTCTGGCGGATGACAACTACATTCGCGAATCGATTTTGCAGCCGAATGCGAAAATTGTTGCGGGTTATGCGCCGGTAATGCCTAGTTTTCAGGGCCTGGTCACGGAAGAGCAGATTGTGGGTCTTACGGCCTACATCAAGTCGTTGAAGGACCAGCCGCCACCAGCCAAGCCTGGCACGGCTGCGCCGCCGACGGGGAATAAATAGCATGAGTACGACACAACTGCACGTTCCAGAGAGCGAGAAGATGCCGCGCGAGCACTATCTGAACGCGACTTACGGCATGCGCTCCTGGCTACTGACCACGGACCACAAGCGAATTGCGATCCTGTATCTGATTTCGGTGACTTTCTTCTTTTTCGTGGGCGGTCTGTTCGCTTCGCTAATTCGCATTCACCTGCTCACGCCGGGCGGCTACCTGGTTACGCCAGAAACCTACAACAAGCTGTTTACGATGCACGGCGTGGCGATGATTTTCTTTTTCTTGATCCCTTCGATTCCGGCGGTGCTGGGCAATTTCGTGATACCGATTATGATCGGCGCGAAGGATCTGGCATTCCCGAAAATCAATCTATTGAGCTGGTACATTTATCTGGTTGGCGGAGCGTTTGTTCTCTACTCGTTCGCCACCGGCGGCCTGGACACAGGCTGGACGTTTTATACACCGTTGAGCAGCATTTATTCGAACTCCGCCGTGACGCCTGCGGTGATCGGGATCTTTATCAATGGTTTCTCTTCGATTCTGACCGGCCTAAACTTCATCGTCACGGTTCATACCATGCGGGCGCCGGGCATGACCTGGATGCGCTTGCCGCTGTTTGTTTGGGCGCACTACGCGACCAGCATCATCTTCGTACTGGGCACTCCGGTCATTGCCATTACGCTGTTGCTCGCTGGGCTGGAGAGAATGTTCCATCTCGGTTTCTTCAATCCGGCTTACGGTGGCGACCCGATTCTGTTTCAGCACCTGTTCTGGTTTTACTCGCATCCTGCCGTGTACATCATGATTCTTCCGGCGATGGGCGTAATCAGCGAAATCATTCCCACCTTCGCGCGCAAACCGATTTTCGGGTACGACTTCATCGCGGCTTCGAGCATCGGCATCGCGGTAATCGGATTCATCGTTTGGGCGCATCACATGTTTCTTACCGGCCAATCGACTTATTCCGCTGTGGCGTTTTCGTTCCTCACATTTCTTGTCGCTGTGCCGTCGGCGGTCAAAGTCTTCAACTGGACCTCGACGCTTTACAAAGGTTCGATTGCCTTCGACACGCCGATGCTTTATGGCCTCGGCTTTATCGGACTATTCACCATCGGCGGCCTCACCGGACTCTTTCTCGCCTGCCTGGGCTTGGATATTCATCTGCACGACACTTACTTCGTGGTCGCGCATTTCCACTACATCATGGTCGGAGGAGCGATCATGGGCTACCTCGGTGGAATACACTTCTGGTGGCCAAAAATCACCGGACGTCTCTACCCTGAATATCTTGCGCGGATTGCGGCCATCGTCCTGTTCGTCGGTTTTAACCTGACCTTCTTCCCGCAATTTGTGCTGGGATATCTGGGAATGCCGCGCCGCTATCACAATTATCCGCCGGAATTCCAGGTGCTAAACGTGATGTCCACAGCGGGAGCTTCGATTCTCGCGCTGGGATATCTGCTGCCGATGGTTTATCTGACGTGGTCCATGCGCTACGGCAAAGTCGCCGGAAAAAATCCCTGGCCAGCCACCGGACTGGAGTGGACTACTGATTCTCCGCCGCTGACGGAGAATTTTCACGAAACGCCGGTGGTGGATTGGGAGACCTACGACTTCGAGCACCGTCCAGAGTTGGGTTTGAGCGGTACGGCTCCGAGAAAGCCGATACCGGCGCACGGCGACGACTGAAGAAAAGTTGTTGAACTGACGAAAAGAGGAAACCGAGTGCACCGCACCGGAGAGCTGTTTGGACAATTTCAGACGCTGGAGCAGCAGAAAGAAACCGCATCGCTGGGCATGTGGGTCTTTCTGGTCACCGAAATTTTATTTTTCGGCGGCCTGTTCCTCACTTATTCGATTAATCGCCATGCATACCCGACCGCGTTCGGCATCGGCGGCAACATGTTGGATCTCAACCTCGGCTTTGGCAACACCGTGGTCTTGATTGCCAGCAGCTTCACCATGGCCATGTCCGTATGGTCGGCCCAGACTAGCCACAAAAAATTAGTTCCGCTATTTCTGATTGCAACCCTTGCTCTGGGTTCCGTCTTCCTGGGCATCAAGGTCATCGAATACAAGCAAAAATTCGATCACCATTTGATTCCTGGTCACAGCTTCGACATCACTTACTGCTCCAAGAATCCCTCCGCCTGTCACCTATCAGGTAAAGATCTGGACGACGAAAAGAAGGAAATTCAGGAAGGCATCGAAGCGGAAGCGGACGAAGCGAAAAAACAGGGAGCCGCTAATCCTGAAGAAGTCGGTGCCGCCGCCTTGAACGCTCACGCTCAGCTGTATTTTTCCCTCTATTTTGGCATGACAGGTTTGCACGCGCTGCACATGATCGTCGGCGCCGGACTGCTGCTGTGGCTTATTCTAGAGGCACGCAAAGGCAGGTTCGATGCAAACTACAACACTCCGGTGGACAACGTCGGTCTCTACTGGCACTTCGTTGATATCGTTTGGATTTTCCTGTTTCCGTTGCTGTATCTGATCAACCGGCACTTGGCCTGAGCGGAGAATCGCGTGGCAGAACACTCAGCAGAACACATTGTTTCCCCAAAACTCTACGCAGCCGTCCTCGCGGCGCTGCTGGTAGGCACGGTTTTGACAGTGGAAGCCGCAAAAGTGGACCTCGGCCGCCTGAACATCGTTGCGGCCCTCGCCATTGCTACCATTAAAATGACGCTGGTCATTCTGTTCTTCATGCATGGCAAATACAGCCCGCGGCGTACCAAGCTCGTCATCGCGGCGGGTTTCTTCTGGCTGGCGATTATGTTGGGACTTACGCTGGCGGATTATTCGACGCGCCATGCTGAACCAAGCCGGAGCCAGCTAAACCAACCGCGGTCTTCGCTGTTGCTTCGCTCCTAGCGTTCAGCATTTTTCTCCTTCAAAGCGCGCCGCTTCGTTCTTTTCGCTTTCTCTTCGGTCAGCGCACTTCTGCTTTCGTGTCCGAAATCGCCATTTTGAACTTTCTAACTGTTGGGGAAGTCCGTCGAGGCTCTTGCTTATCGGTGGGAACAAAAATGGGGAGAAGGTAGCCGGCCCAGCCCTCAATCCCCTAAAGGGATCCTCGGCTAACTCCTCCCACGCTATTTGACTATGCAAACCCTGCGCCATCGCTAACTCCTTTGGCTGCAACGCCGAGGTATATGGAATGTTTGTAAAAAATGCGCCAGTACCCTGAAAATTTACTTGTAGGGTGAATCTTGTAGCCTTTTTTTGTCAGTTGCTCGTGT
>CAVSVB010000012.1:0-270779 GCA_963731155.1 uncultured Acidobacteriota bacterium | reverse complement strand
CGGTACTCGCAGGTTCTCCGAAATCCGATTGCCGTTTAGCAGGTTGCCGATTGGATTCGAATACGGCGATCATGTTCGCGAGCTGGTGGATCGGATAACTTCACCTAAAAGGATATGGACGCTTCAATAGCAGGTTCCAGGCAAGTGCCTTGGGCGCGACTTCGCCGTAGTCGAGAGACTTCAGGACAAGGTCACCGGAGAACCTGTCATCATACTGGCCGGCATTTTGGGGGAAGGAACCGAAACTGCAAGCGAGGTCGTCCCAATCAGTTCGCGTTGCAGTAAAACAATCAACAGCAGATCATGGGCTCCACATTGCACCTGGTCACAGCAGTCCAACGAAGAACCGTGAGGATCCGATAAAAAAACGCTCCAGGTCGGGTACTACTTCAATTCCTTTCCCGCAACGGGTGCGAATCAAACAGCACTTCGTCAGCGGAAAAAATATCAGCCAGATCGCAAAAATAGAAAAGCGGCATTGGACGACCGTGGCGAAAATCGTTAAAGAGCAAGACGTTCAGGAATATGTGAAGGACCTGCGCGCGAAATTTTATGGAGCGCTGGAAGAAGTTCTGTTCGCGGTCATTCGGTACGTCAAGAATGGAAAAGATGGCGGCCTGCTGGGTTATAGAATGCTGGTGGACGCCGGAGTGATTCCTCAGAAGAATGGGAAACATCATCCGGCCATGGAACCGCAAAAGCCAGTGGACCTGCAGCCCGACAGCGAACAGGCGCGGATAAGGATGATTGCAACGGAGATGGTAAGACGAGCAATCAAGCGCAAACGATTTTTCGAGGAGCCGCTGCCAGAAATGAGCGAGGCGGAAGAAGCAATCGGCACCAAGAGGCGATAAAAAGGAGAGGCGAGAGTTCCGCGCTCCCCGGTATCGCTGTTCACTGAGCCGAGACCAGATTGGCCAACGGCTCGCTCGGTTGTGGGTTAGCTAAAAACTGTTCTTCGTACTCAGCACGTCGGGATCAGCTTCGTGCTAGAACAGATCTGTGGGATCAACCGGAAACGTGAGCGGTCCGTTTCCAGTCTCCATCACTTGTCGCATTAACTCTACCGACAGGATGTAGGCGCATTTCTGCCCGTCTGCATCTGACAGGTTGCAAGTGTATGGGAATTGGTAAGGGCCCCTTGATCCGGATCCGCGTACGTACTCTTCGAAAACATTGCCATCCACAGCTTCGAGCATCGTCTCCTTGATAAATGCGCGGTTAGCGTCAACGAACTGCAGGCGAAACGGCATTCTGAATGACTTCGAAAAGGCCTCTTTCGCCACGCGGTACAGCATGAAATCGAACAACTTGTGCTTTGGATCAAATTCTTCGTCACCGACACGTGTAACAACTTGCTGGTAATTCATTTTTTCACCTTGATAATTTAGATTTTTCAAGGTGCGAGCCAGGCAAAGTGTCAGCCGAATGTTCACCAAGCGCTGCGGACGTGGCTACAACGGTTCTTCTTCACCTGGCAAGCGCCTACGACGGCGCTTCAGGAAGTTGTTCATTTCTTTTGTTCTCCTTATTTTTATCGGATCATTCTGGCTTCGCGGCGACCGTTGTCATCTTCCAACTGCATTATACAAATTAATCTTGGCATTTCAGGCGCGTGGTCAGTCGACGCCGCAGCTGCGATCCGGAGAGTGAACGATGGGATGCGCGGAGGCGCGATTCGCTGGACATTTCGCTTCTCTAACTAATAGTTATCCAACAGAATAATAGAGGGAGGGAAATAGAAGTGAAGTGGAAAAAGGAAAGGAGTTCCGATTTCATTCTTAATCCCAGACTTTTCACGTCCAGGACATCCGAAATGAGTGGAGTAGTGGTTTCCTACTGCCCCGCGATTAGCGCTTCCCAGAACGGTCCCCAGCGCGCCCAGAGGTATCCAGGCAGCTGCCGGAATTGCGTAATTCCGGCGCAAAGGGAAATTTTGGTGCGCAATCGCGCAGATGGGATGAAGCGGGCATGGGCACGAATTCACACGAAGAGCATTGAAGTGAATCTGTGTTTTCATCAAGAGAACAAATTCACAGTGGAATCAATCGCGAAAATACAGAAGGACGCATTGCCAGAACGAATTCACAACCCAATAGGGCCGTGCAGCATAACCGGATCACTTCAGTTCAGGCAGGCGCTTAAAGGCCGATGACTGTCGCGGTTAACTTCAGACCATCTGGGATTTATCGCGTGCTCGAATCGAAATGGCGGTAAGGCCCCTTCTACGGTATGTGTGTCATAGTCCCCGGTAGGCCTGCGGATACCTGGGAAGCTATCCCGGGGTTATAATCGCGGCAACTTATGCCTCTTGCTCCAGGCACGCATCTTGGTCCCTACGAAATCGGCTCGCCACTTGGTTGTGGCGGCATGGGCGAAGTCTTCCGCGCGCGGGATACCCGGCTGGGGCGTGATGTGGCGGTGAAGATTCTGCCGGCGGAATTTTCGGCCGATCCAATTCGTAAGCAGAGATTCGAACGCGAAGCCAAAACGATTTCCAGCTTGAATCATCCGCACATTTGCGTGCTGCACGATGTGGGAAGCCAGGACGGCATCAGTTATCTGGTGATGGAGTGCGTGGAAGGAGAGACGCTGGCGAAGCGCCTCGAAAAAGGAGCGCTGCCGCTGGAGCAAGTACTGAAGTATGGGATGCAAATTGCGGACGCCCTGGACAAGGCACATCGCAGCGGCATCGTGCATCGCGACCTAAAGCCGGGCAATATCATGCTGACGCCTGCGGGCGCGAAGCTGCTGGATTTTGGCTTGGCCAAACCGACGGCACCACTCGCCAGCGCCGTGACGCTTACTGCGGCAACGCCAAACTCGCCTGTGACCGAACAGGGCACGATCGTCGGAACATTTCAATACATGTCGCCGGAGCAGATCGAGGGAAAAGAACTGGATGGCCGCAGCGACATTTTTTCGCTGGGCGCGGTGTTGTACGAGATGGTGACGGGACAGCGCGCATTCCAAGGCAAGAGCCAACTCAGCATAGCTTCGGCCATTCTCGAGAAAGAGCCTGAACCTATCAGCAACCTCAAGCCAATGACCCCACCCGCTCTGGACCACGCGATCCGAAGATCCCTGACGAAGGAAGTCGAAAGACGCTGGCAAAGTGCTGCCGATCTAGCCGGCGAGTTGCAGTGGCTTGCCGAAGCAGGTTCGCAGGCGGGCGTACCGACTCCGCTGGTTTCACACCGCAAAGTGCGCGAGCGCCTGGCTTGGAGCGTGGCGGCCCTGCTGGTGGTGGGCTTGGCTGCGGTTTCGCTTCCGCACTTCACCGAAAAACTGCCCGCTCCGGCCGCGCCGGTGCGCTTCCAGATCCCGGCCCCGGAAAGCACCACGCTCGGACCGTTCCCCAACCTGTCGCCCGACGGCCGCAAGCTGGTCTTCCTTGCCGGAGGCCGCCTGTGGGTGCATTTCCTGGAGTCGGGAGAATCTCGCCAATTAACAGCGGATGGTCCACCCTTCTGGTCCCCGGACAGCCGCTTCATCGGGTATGCATCCCAAGGAAAGCTCAAGAAGATCGAGGCGACTGGTGGCCCCTCTCAGACCGTGGCGGACTTGCCTGTCGCCCGTTGGGCAGGGGGCACATGGAACCAGGACGGCGTGATCGTCTTCGGCTCTCATATCGGTTTATTCCGTGTGCCTGCCTCCGGCGGTGTTCCCGTTCAGATCACTGCAGCTGATCCCGCGCGCCAGGAAGTATTCCATATCGATCCCTCCTTCCTGCCCGACGGGCGGCATTTCGTCTACACTCGTGTCTCGGCTGATAGGGAGAAAAGCGCGATTTATCTCGGCTCCGTGGACGCCAAACCGGAGCAACAGAGTTCCAAATTCCTGGTCGCTAGCAAATGGAACGCAGTGTACGCGCCTTCGGCCGACTCGAGCACCGGCTACCTGCTTTTCATGCGCGAAGGCACGCTAATGGCCCAGCCTTTCGATAACCGCCGGTTGGAGCTGAAAGGGCAGGCGACGCCTGTCGCCGAGCAAGTGGGTGATAACAACGAAGGCGGAGGCCACGGCGCCTTTTCGGCTTCAGCCAATGACGTCCTGGTTTTCTGGCGAGGCGGCACAACGCCAGACCGGCAGCTCAACTGGTACGATCGGCAGGGCAAGATCCTGGGAACCGCCGGGGAGCCTGCCGATTATCAAGAGCTAGCGCTCTCGCCGGATGGGACGCGCGTGGCCTTGATGAAGAGGAGTGGGCAGGCCTCAGACCTCTGGCTGCTGGATCTCTCTCGAGAAACGAGCACGCGGTTCACGTTTGGTTTGCAGACGGGGATAGATTCACATCCGGTCTGGTCGCCGGATGGGAGCCGCATTATCTTCAACTCCGGAAACGACCTGTATCAAAAGCCGACGAGCAGCGTGAAAGATGCGGAACTACTGCTAAAGTCCAGCGCTCCGCAAGCCATGGGTTGGTCGCGCGACGGACGTTTCCTGCTGTATCGAATATTTGACCCGAAGACGGATTGGGATTTTTGGGTGTTACCGCTGGAGGGTGACAAGAAGCCCGTCCCGTTTCTAGTCACTGCGTTCAACCAGAGGAACGCTCGCTTTTCTCCTGACGGCCATTGGGTAGCCTACGATTCGAATGAGTCCGGCGACTATGAGGTTTACGTCCGTTCGTTTGCGATGAACTCTGCCGGGACGGCTGTCGAGGCGGGTGGCAAGTGGCAAATCTCCAATGGATACGGAAATCAACCGTGCTGGCGCGGTGACGGCCGGGAACTTTATTACCGTGCTCGAGACGGACAGGTGATGGCTGTCGAAATTGCAACCAATCCGGAGTTCAGGCCCGGGAAGCCCCAGCGCCTCGGATTTTTGGCAGGGACCGAGTGGGATTGCACAGCGGACGGCCGCCGTTTTCTCGTGGCGGTTCCCAAGACGGTGACCAAGAACAGCGGGCCGGAGCCGTACACGGTGATACTGAACTGGCAGACTGCTCTGAAAAAATAACGCCTGGAACGAAGGACGGTCGATATGAACTCATTTCTCATCACCTTCGAGCCTGCCACGGAGAACCCTGAGCAGGGATGGCCAATAGAAGAACTCCGTCGTCTGGCACGCCAAAACAGTCAAGGCAAGAGCGCTGAGGAAAGAGTGGCGATTTCTCAATCGCAGTGTAGTTTCAATTTATGTTCTGCAACCGCGAAAGGACCGCACTAAGACGGCAGGTTACGGAAGAGGTCACTGCGGATGAACCGGTCGATCGAACGTGCTCTGAACCTCCAACCCGGAGATTTGGGCCGCGGGTCGTTGCTGAGCGCCTGCCTGTTCTTGGTTATGTCGACCTACAAGGTCGGCGGAGTGGCAGGGGCTGCGTTATTCCTTTCGCGGTTCCAAGCGAGTCAGCTCGGCTACTTGCAAATTGCCAGTTCGGTGTTGGTGGCGCTTGTCGTATCGGGCTACATGCTCATTGCGCGGCGGGTGCTTCCTCGCGACCTGCTCGTGGGCAGCATGGTGTTTTTCTCTTCGACTTGGGCATTGTTCTGGGGGCTGGCGCATTACTACTCCCACCTGATCTGGGTTTTTCCCGCGCTCTACGTCTGGGTAAAAGTCTTCGGCGTGCTCGGAGCTTCGCAGATCTGGACGGTGGCGAATTATGTTCTAACAACCCGCGAAGCCAAGCGCGTGTTCGGGATGGTGGGCGGGGGCGCGCTTGCGGGAGCGATTTTTTCGGGCTTCCTCGCCAAGACCATGGCCAAGAGGTTCGGAACAGAAAGCCTGCTGCTGGCCATGACACTGTTCGTTTTGATTTGCGCCGGGCTAGTGATTTTGGTCTGGCGCAGCGGGCGCCGGGTAGTCGAGGAAGCGCAGGGGACGGCGGGGAAATCTACCGAAGCACGCCACGGAACATGGCTGCAAGCATGCGGCTACTGTTCTCGTCGCCATATTTGCTGGCCATCGCCGCGGTGATCTGCATTTCGTCGCTCGTGACTACGTTAACGGACTGGCAATTCCTGGCGATTGGCCAGCAGTTCCTGGTTAAGAAAGACGCGATGGCCATTTTTTTTGGCAACTTCAATTTATATACATTCACGCTCGGACTGTTGTTTCAGTTGCTGGTGACTGCAAGGTTTTTGCGCAGATTCGGTATTGGCACGGCGCTGTTCGTCGTTCCGGTTACCGTGTTCCTGGGCTCGGGGGGCTTACTCTTTCTTGGAACGCTAAGCTCAGCCATGGCGCTCAAGGGCTCCGACCAGGTGCTGCGTTATTCTGTTGATAAGTCTACGACCGAGTTGCTCTACCTGCCGATCCCAGCCGCTGTTAAGTTACAAGTGAAATGGTTCATCGATACCGTCGTCTGGCGCCTGGGTGATGGGCTGTCCGGCTTGATCGTTCTGATTTTCGCCACATTACTGCACTTGCCCGCTCGTCAAATCAGTTGGGTGGTGCTGGTGCTGGCGGGTTGCTGGATGTTGGCGGTTTCGGTCGCCCGACGGCAATATGTCGCTACCCTTAGGGAGAGCATAAGTCAGCATCGTCTCGATCTTGAGCAATCCGGTGCGCCCGTGTTGGACCGGTCGACGACAGACCTACTCGCCTCCAATCTATCCGCAACCGATCCCAAGGAAATTATGTACGCGCTGTCGCTGTTTGAATTGGAGCAACAAAGAGCAGCCCATCCGGGGATACGAGCACTGCTGAGTCATACCGCGCCGGAAGTGCGTCAGAAAGCGATTGCCATGCTGTCTGCGTCAGCAGATAAAGACGCCATTCCAGATGTACAGCGGCTGCTGCGTGATCCAGAACTGAGTGTGCGCACGGAAGCCCTGCTTTTTCTCAGCCACCACGCCCACATCGATCCGCTGACAGCCATCGAGGAAATTGGCGATTTTCCAAATTTTACGGTGCGGTCGGCAGTCATCGCGTTTCTTGCCCAGCCAGGCGAGACTCAGGACTTGGAAGGCGCGACGAACGATCCTGGACTCGATGATTAACGAAGCAGAAGAAGGTCAGCGTAGCCGGCTGGAAGCGGCCCGACTACTCGGCGTATTGCCGGACTGTTTCGATCCTCTGCTTTCAAGGCTTCTTGCCGATACCGACCCTCAAGTGACATGTGAGGCCATCCGTTCTATAGGTTTACTGCGTAAGCGCCGGCTGGTGCCTGAACTACTAGACCGGCTCGCGGACCCGAATCTAGCCCCTGCGGCGGTGCAGGCGCTGGGCCGGTTCGGGGACTCGATAGTCGGAGGATTGCGCGACCACCTTTCGTGACGCAACGGTTCCCATCCAGGCGAAGCGAGAAATTCCCAGGGTACTACTGGCGATCGGAACACCGATGGCGGGAAGCGTACTGCTCGAAAACCTGATGCAAAGCGATACCATGTTGCGCTTTCGCACGATTAGCGCTCTCAATAAACTTTGTCGACAGTGTGCCGAGATCGTGCTGGACATTCAGATGGTAGAGACAGTAGTGGCGGCCGAGATTATGGGGCACTACAGGTCATATCAAATTCTGGCCACGATCGGCGACGCGACGGATGGCGTGGCTCCGGCGGCGAAAGCGCTGAAAGAGTCCATGGATCAGGAATTGGAGCGCATCTTCCGTTTGCTCAGCCTGCTGCATCCCCGGCTTGATTTGCACAGCGCCTATGTAGGACTGCAGTCCACCAGCGTCGCCGTACATGACAATGCCCTGGAGTTCGTGGATAACGTCTTGAAATCGCAGTTGCGAGATATGCTGGTACCGCTGCTGGATAGTAAGGTCACGGTGGCGGAGCGAGCCCATCTGGCGCACCGGCTGGTGCACACCGAAATCGGAAGTCAGGAACAGGCCGTGGCTGAACTGGTTGCAAGCGACGATCCATGGTTGAAGTCGTGCGGGGCGTACGCCATCGGAGCCTTGGGGTTAAAATCTCTAGAAGACCGATTGGATCAGTGCCTGAACGAACAGGACCCGCTGCTTCGCGAAACAGCGCGCGCCGCAAAACTTAGGCTGGGAACTCCCGCCGCGAAGCCCTAAGGGTTCGCAGCCTCAATGTCCCTCAACCTCCCGAACTCCCCCGCCTCTACAACCCGCTTGAGCGTCGCCCAATGTATGCCTGCGCCGATTGCTGCCGAGTCTTACGGGCAACCCGGAAGTTATCTGCTAATTTTGGGCGATGAACGGCGTTCCCATCTCGACGATCGAAATTTATGCGGGCGGTGATCGCAGTTTTCGCCGCTAACTGATAGAGAGACGAATACACCTGTTTATGAATAGAGTAGGGAATGATTTGATTTGAAGAATTTTGGTAGAATTATTCAGCTGGGGGATTTCCAGCGTTCTCTCCCTGAGCGTCCCCAGTGAATTTCAGCTCGCCCAGGGTATCCAACGATATAAAAATCGAGATCGTTGCCCCCAGAGCTTCCCAGCAACACCCACGAACACCCCAGCACACAGTAAAAACTCGTTCCGCAGCGATGCAGTCGCTTCGCACGCGCGATTGCGCGTGGAGCGAATGCACCGATTGCCAACTTGAAGCCACTGAATCTGGCTGTTTATTCGATCCAGATGGGATTGAATGTCCCGCAGCGGAATCCAAGCCGCGTGCATTCGCTCCGGGAAGCGCAAACGCAGTGCGGAGAGACCAGCCTGTCGCCGCTTTCCGAAGCGCATCGGAATTGCGGCCACTGAATTTCAGAAAGAAAAATAAAATCGAAGCCGTGTCCCGAGAGCGAACCAGCTCGACAGCCCGGAGTCTGACCGAAATCAAAAAACTTTTTTGTATAATGTATACGTTTTCAGCCATACAGTCGCGTGCACTGGTTTCAGGACTGGCACTCCGACATGAAATTCAAGATCGAATCGCGGCGGCGTGAGCCGTGGCTGCCGGCTTATCGCATTACGCTGTATGCGGACGATCGCGTCGGCTTGTTGCCGGATCAACTGTTCGCAGTCCTGGAAGTGATTCCACGCTTCAAGCTGTCAGTGATCGAGATTGCTTTCGATTTCTCTCCATGGATCAGCCGTACGCTGCTGAGCCAGCGGGTTCTGTTCGGAAAATCACGGCCAGCTCCGCCGATAGAGACGACGTTGTACTGGGGCTCCCAGAAAGGAAGCAAGGGCGCACGGCTCTACCACAAAGAAGAAATCGATAAATATCGCGTGGAACTGGTACTCCACGCAAAGTTTTTGCGATCGTACCGAATTCGGGACATTTTCGATTTCCAGAAATTCTGCGAGCTTTTGCCGGTTCGGCACATTTACTACGCGCGCTTTGATGAACTGAAGCTGATTACCCTGCTCCGCAGCATGGGGCTGGGCTACACGGAAATTTGGAAGATCTTGAAGGACATCGCGTTGCTGGAAGGCGACGTGTGGCCTACGCTGAATTATCTGCGGCTGGAAGTCGGACTGCGAAATGCGCGGCGGTTATTGGTTCCACTGAAGACCAACCGGGTGATTCGAGAAGCACTGAGGAACTGGGCGGCAATGTGGCCGACATCACCAACGCGAATCACGGCAGCCTGAAAAAATCGGTCGCAATCAGCGACGGCGTTACCATTTGGCCCTTTCATTGAGGAGAGGACCAATGGGAAACAAACACGGGCAGCGCTATACATTCGGGTTTCCACGGCAGCTCAAAATCTGGATGGACAGGAAGCGGAATTACGGCAGTACGCAGAGAATCGGGGATGGACAGTAGCGAAAATGTATCGGGATGTGATTTCAGGGGTAACAAAATCCAGGCCAGCACTGGACGAATTGATGGCCGATGCGCACAGAAGAAAAATCGACGTCGTGATGGTTTTTCGCTTCGACCGATTCGCGAGAAGCGTGACGCACTTGCTCAGCGCGCTGGAAACATTTCGCGCGCTGGGAATCGAATTCGTTTCGATCACGGAGCTGGTAGATACCACGTCCGCGATGGGCAAACTCGTTTTCACGATTTTGGCGGGAGTCGGCGAGCTGGAGCGATCGATTATTAAAGAAAGAATAGTGATGGGCGTTCAGAATGCTCGGCGAAAAGGCAGGCGACTCGGTCGGCCGCCGATTAAAAAACTCAGCTGCAGTGAATTGGACCAGGCGCGAAACGAAAGGAGAAATGGAAATCTCAGCCTGCGCGCGCTGGCAAAGAAATATGGGACATCGGTTTGGTCGATGCATCAGGCGATTTCTGGATCAGCCCATCAGTAGTTTTGATCAGGCCCAGAGCGGAGCCCAATGGACTACCCCAGCTCGACAGGAACTCTGGACAAAATTTGTACAATCCAGCTAGTGGATGATTGGCCGTCGATGGGCCCGTCAGCTAAATAAAAAGGAAGGCGGGTCGGTCGATGGGATTCAGGGTTTTAATTACGGAAGACGAAGTCGCGCGTCGCATCAACGAGGCGATGGCGAGGGACGGATTGATGGATGGTTCGAAAGTAATGCGGGCAGAAACGGCAAGCCAGTTGAAAAAGTTCGGCGAATGGTTTGTCTACGATGAGATTTTTGATGAGGTCGAGGAAAAGGATATCAATCTGGAAGAGCTGGCCCGTGAATGGCAGGTTTTGAATTCGTGGGAAGACATCGATTGGTAGATCTGCGGTCGCGGATCTTGATTTCATTCGTATTGGCGATTTCAAGTGCCCCTGCGCTGTTTGAAAACTACAGGTTTCAGACATCGCATTTTTCAGAATTCGGGCCTTGAATCGTAAGGACTTAGAAGGGGTCAAGAAACGGGGATTCCAGACAGGGGGATTTCTGGCGGATTAAAGAGAGTTGGCGGTGGTCGGGTAGTCATCGGGGATTATCGCGGACCCTAGGGGACCCCAGAGTGAAGAAGAAATGGGTGCCCAAGGGGTACCGGAGTAAGGGTTCATTAGCAACAAGCGTCCGACGACGGGCGGACGTTTTAATGTCTCGTCGGGGCAAAGAGTGCTGGCGTCGAAAGGCGACCAGACGCTGCACCGTGACGCAGCAGTGACTGAATAAGACGCGCGATTCAGTCGCCTGAAGCATCAGCGCGGGAATCGAGGCAATGAGGAGTGACGAGCAACGCTATACGTTTTCTGAATTCGCGGCCATGACCGGATTGCCTGAAACTGTTCTGCGCGGACAAGTCGCTAAGACACCAATCGGACAACCGTACTTCTCGATTCAAGAACTGGCGCAAAGATGGCGTTGTTCCCGAGGCACGGTGTACAACCGACTCCGAGTCCTCAGAGTTCAAGTGCTGGACTTCTCAAATGCGGGAAGGCGCAGCCGAAAGGCGGTAGCCTCAGAAATCATCTTAGAGATTGAGTCGCGGAAGACGAAGAGGCTAAGGTGATTTCTCTTCGAAAGCGGGGCAAGAAATTCTTTGCCGACTTGTTCATCAACTATAACCGGATTTGCGGCCCCTTGGGAACGCAAAGTCGGGAAGCTGCACAGCGGCTTATACATCAACTCGAAATTGCAATGGCTGAAGGAAAAGACTCTGAGATTTGGTCCGAGTTGCAGCAACTTCTTCCCGAAAGTACGTTTGCAAGATTTTCTCGGTTCGCAGGGGCGACGCCCAGGACCCTGCCGACTTGGGAAGACTTGAAGGCAGCGTTCGCACTACACAGAGAGCAACGCATCAAGCTTGGAAAATTGGCGCAGTCCACTTCGGACCGCTATGAAGTCACGACCCGCCAGTTTGGCGAATTCTTGCGGACCGAAGGCATCACGCAGTTGAAGGATATCAGCAGGCCTGTCGTTGAGCGCTTCAAGGTCTGGCGCGTTGAACAAATTAATCGGAGGAAATTTGCTCGGGGCGGGACAAGCCTAGCGCTCGATGCAGCGATTCTGCACCGGGTGTTCTCCTTTGCGCTCGACAACGAACTCATTCAGAAAAATCCAGTACGAATGGAGGGAAGACCAGGGGAGAACCCGTCAGGCGGGGCGGAACCGTTCACAGCGAAACAACTGGGAAGGATGCGAGAAAACGCTGGCCTCGATTTGCTTGCGTTTCTGCTACTGCGTTGGACCGGATTACGCGGAGTAGACGTTGTGAAAATTACATGGCGCGAGGTCCACTTCGACCGCAAGGAAATCGAACGCATTACGCAGAAACGGAAGAAGAGAGTAATCCTGCCGTTACACGCTGAGTTAGTCTTCGCACTGGAGACCGAATTCGAACGGCTGAGGCCGGAGCCGTCTTCCACTGTGCTTCTGAATCCTGTCACGGGCCGAAAGATGACGCGGCCTGGTTTATACCGCCGAATTGTAGCACTTGGAAATCGCTCCGCCATTTCAGATGCGCATCCACATAGGTTTCGAGACACGCTCGCGGTAGATATGCTTGCCCGCGGTGCGAGTCCGTACGACGTTGCCAAGATGCTGGGGGACACCATAGAAACGGTCGAAAAGCATTACACTCCGTTTGTGAAAGAACTTCGAGAGCGTGTGCGAAATATTCTTGAGATTGGGCCCGGGCTGGAAGAAATGTCAGCAGCCTCGGCGGGAACAGAGAAGAAATTTAATTGAATAAACTGGTCAAGCTGGCTTGGGCACTAGAGCCTCGGCTTCAAAGCTCCCGTCATCCGCCACTACCGCGCTGTAATGCGCTTCCATTATGTGGCCGTTCGGTAAGACACGAACCTCGTAACAACTTCCAGGGTTTTCGAACAAGGCGTGGCGCTTGTAAGGAGAAAGCGCGGAATTCCTATCCACCAAGCGAGGATGGGAGTTTTTCAGCCAACTATCAAACTGCGTTACCACCTCTCGTTGGTCGCTCCGACGAATCTCGAATGGCTTCCTAATTGCGAAAACGCTGGCGTCCAATTCTGCCAAGAGCTGCCATTGGCGCAACACGAGGTTAAAGCCCGGTTCCAAATCATCCGGATACCTAAGCCGATAAGCTTTCGTAATCGTCCTGAGATATCCCTCGTTAAGCGACGGAACCGACTTCCCCTTTAGGCTGGCGTACAGCTCAGCGACGTTGTGACTCTGATTAGCACCCATCCCGAAAATCAACCGCACCGCTTTCAAATATTTCTCGATGGCTGTATTTGAAAGCGCCGCCCCTTGAACCAAGAACCCATCAAGGAGCATAGCTCTGGCGCAGATATAGTCAGCATCGGCCCAACATACAAAGTTAGTCGCTTCAACACCGGAGGGCACCGACCGCCGTTTTTGTTTCTTGAAACGGCCCATAAACGTTGTCACACCGGTGTCGCATTTCGGATATTGATAAATCTAAGTGCTTTTCTTTCAGATAGTTTATGGCGGATGAGCCTGTAAGCCGGATTCTGTAGAACCCCGACAAGTCGAAGTCCTGACGATCATTCCTCTAGGCTGCAATTCGCATTGCAGCTCCAGCAGCCTACCCGAGGGTTGCTCTCGCCAACGGCCCGCCTGCTTAATGCAGGACAATTCCGTCGTTCGAGGGAGCGCCGCAAACTTGTGTTTGCTTCGCTCGGTGAGCCGGGCCGGCTCTCCCCTCCTATTTGGCCTTGCACCACGCGGGGTTTTCCTTGCCTCGTCTGTTGCCAGACGAGCGGTGGGCTCTTACCCCACCGTTTCACCCTTACCAGCAAAAGCGCCTTTGCACGACGATGAGCAGGTTTCCCTGCCGCCCGTCACAGCAGCTACCTTTCGCGGCGGTTTATTTTCTGTGGCACTTTCCGTGAACGGTAGCACAGGCTTCAGCCTGTGTTCTTCTTCGTTGGCGGCACGATTTTTCAGTTCGCCGCTGTGAAGAGACACAGACTAAAGTCTGTGCTACTGCTCCCCTGGCGTTACCAGGCGCGTTGCCCATTACCCTCAGCCCGAGAGCCGAAGATTTTTCTCTGCTGACGCAGAGCGGTGTCCGGACTTTCCTCCCGCCGCCCTTTGTTCACCTTTCGGTGGACTCAGGGCAAGCCAGCGATCATCCAGCTCACCCGCCATGTTCATTATATTCCATTTCGAGCGACAAATCGGCGCGCCAAATAAACTGCTTCCCCTTCCTGGCTTCCGCCGTCTACGAAACCACAAGTTCTGCTTCGGAGGCGTCATGTGCTTCTTCTGCATTCCTAGCTTCGTTCTGCTATCGCTCTCGTGCTGCACTGTGGCCGTGTCGGCCGCGGCTCACACTCAACAGCCCGCTGCCGATCATGCGCGCGAGCATTTCCAAAATGCCACGGCTACCTACGATTGGGTACGCGATTCGCGTGGAAACAAACTGCGCACCATCGTGACTCGTCCGAATCATAGCGACGGCAGAATCCCGGTTATTTTCTTCGTTGGATGGCTGAGCTGCGACAGCGTCGAATACCCGCGCGGCGAAACCGATGCCTTTGGCGCGATTTTCTGGCGGCTCATCGACACCTCCGGCTACGCCACCATGCGTACGGACAAACCAGGCGTCGGCAAAAGCGAAGGTGTTTGCAAAGACACAGATTTTCTTACCGAATTAAGTGGGTACCGCGCAGCTTTCGATTCTCTGCGCAAATACCAATTCATTGACTTGGATCGCGTCTTTGTCGTCGGGCTGAGCAATGGGGGCGGCACCGCTCCGCTTGTCGCTCAAGGCAAGCCCGTTCGCGGATACATCGCTGCATCATCTTGGGGACGCACTTGGTACGAGCACATGCTGGAACTGGAACGCGTTCGCCTCTCAAACGATGGGAAGAACTCTCCGTCCGAAATCAATTCTTTAGTAAAACAATTCACTGATTTTTATTCTTTGTATTTGATCCACAAAATGACTCCCGGTGAAATTGTCAAAACGCATCCCGAATGGGCCACACTCTGGTACGACGAGCCCGACGGCCAGTACGGCCGCCCCGCCGAGTTTTACCAGCAACTACAGGATCTGAATCTCGGCCAAGCCTGGTCCGCGGTGAATGCGCGTGTCCTCGTTCTGCACGGAACCGCCGACACTATCATGAGCCACGCCGACAGCGTCGAAATCGCAAACATCGTCAACCGCACGCATCCAGGAAACGCACAGTTCACAAATATTCCAGAAGCCGATCACTTGCTAAGCATCCACGGAAAGCTCGCCGATTCCGTGGTGCCTACGATGTTGAACTGGATAAAGAAACAATAAATTAGCGGCGCTCATTTTAGTCCAATGAGTTTTCCAAATTCGGACTCGGAAAGAATTGGCACTCCCAGTTCTTTGGCTTTGTCGTACTTCGAGCCCGGATCAGTGCCCACCACAACGTAGCTGGTCTTCTTGCTCACCGAACTCACCACTGTTCCGCCATGCTGCTGCACAATCTCTCCAGCCTCCTCGCGCGTACGATTCGCAAGACCGCCCGTAAACACAAACGACTTCCCTGCCAGTTTGTTGCTCTTCACCGTGCGTTTTTCAGCTGTAGGCCGGACTCCTGCCTTCTCCAGCTTCTTGATCAG
Source organism: uncultured Acidobacteriota bacterium (assembly GCA_963731155.1). Classification (GTDB taxonomy): domain Bacteria; phylum Acidobacteriota; class Terriglobia; order Acidiferrales; family UBA7541; genus Acidiferrum. The sequence goes on along the minus strand of CAVSVB010000012.1, from coordinate 255,499 downwards.
CTGCCGATTTGCGGGCTCCGAAAAAAACTCCAATATTCCGGAAGCCACCTTCGGCCCGACTTCTTCTACTTCGTAAAGTTCTTCTTCCTTTGCCGACGCCAGCTCTTCCACCGACGAAAACCGATTCGCAAGCAACTGTGCCGTGCGCTCGCCCACGAACGGAATCCCTAACGCATAAATCAGGCGCGGCAGACTGTTCTTCTTGCTCGCTTCGATTTCATCCAACAAATTCTGTGCGGATTTTTCGCCCATGCGCTCGAGTTCACTCAGGTCGTCAAGCTTCAACGCATACAAGCCCGCGATATCCTTCACTATCTCTTTCTCCACCAACTGATCGACAATCTTTTCTCCCAGCCCATCAATGTTCATCGCGTGACGGCTGGCAAAGTGAATCAGCGATTCCCTTCGTTTCGCGGGACAAGCCGTATTCAGGCAGCGGTACGCCACTTCCCCTTCGACCTTGTGAATCTTGCTGTGGCAGACCGGACATTCCTTGGGTATGCGAAAGGGCTTACGATTCTTGCCTTCCTTCACGACTTTCAGCACGTGCGGAATCACTTCGCCCGCCCGCTCGACCAAAACCGTGTCCCCAATCTGCACGCCGAGCCGTTCCACTTCGTCCATGTTGTGCAGGGTCGACCGGCTCACCGTCACTCCGCCGATCTGCACTGGTTCCAGCATTGCCACCGGTGTCAACGCGCCGGTCCGCCCCACCTGCACAATAATGTCGTTCACCACGGTCGTTTCCTGCCGCGCAGCATATTTGTAGGCAATCGCCCACCGCGGCGACTTCGACGTAAATCCCAATTCGTTCTGAATCCCGACAGAATTCACCTTCACCACTACGCCATCGATTGCATAAGGCAATTTCTCGCGTTTGGAATCCCACGCCTCGCAGTAGGCAATCACTTCATCAATTCCGTCGCACAGCTTCCAGTCGCTCGAAGCCCGAAAGTGCAAGGCTTGCAAAGCCTCCAGCGATTCTGAGTGTCTCGGAAACGCGGCCCGGCCTTCTGTCAGTAAGTAGTACGCAAAGAAATCCAATCGCCGCTGCGCGGTGATCGAAGAATCGAGCATGCGCACCGCTCCGGCGGCTGCATTGCGCGCGTTCGCAAACACTTTTCCTCCGTTCTGCTCCTGGGCACGATTCAGCGCTTCAAACGCTTTTCGCGTCATCATCACTTCGCCGCGCACTTCGAACGAAGCGGGCACCTTCGCTTTCTTCAGCGATTCTTTGTCGATGCGCAACGGAATCGACCGGATCGTCCGCACATTCGGCGTCACGTCCTCACCAGTGGTACCGTCGCCCCGCGTGATTCCGCGAGCCAGCACTCCATCCTGGTACCACAGCGCAATGCTCAAGCCGTCAAACTTGTGTTCCGCGATATATTCGATGGACTCTCTGCCAATTCCCTCGCGCACGCGACGATCAAAATCGCGCAACGCATCGAACGAAAACGCATTGTCCAGACTCAGCATCGGCCGCGTGTGCCGCACGGTCTGGAACCCTTCTCGTGGTGGCGCGCCAACGCGTGCCGTCGGCGAATCGGAAGTAACAATTTCCGGATAAGATACTTCAAGCTCCTTCAGTTTTTCCATCAGGCGATCGTAGGCAGCGTCAGAGATTTCCGGATCATCCAAAACGTGATACCGGTATTCGTGGTGCCGCAGCTTTTCACGCAGCTCTTCCACTTCCTTTTTCACCGATGCAGGGGCTGCCTTCGCCATATCGCGACTCCGAAGTGACGTTCATCCAATTGCAAACCGTATCATATAGAATGATGCCATACGAAAAGACTGTTAAGCTTCGGATAGGACTCTCTCACTTATCAATGAACGAACTCCATAACGCTCTCCTGATTCACAATCCGAACGCGGGCGGCGGCGGCAACGCGCGCCGTACCAAGCTCGACGAAGCCCGCCGCATCCTCGAATCCCGCGGCATTCGCGCCGATTTGCAGGAAACCACCGCCCCTGGCGAGGCCATCGAAATCGCAAAGCGCGCCACCACAGACGGACGCCAGCTCGTCATCGCGTGCGGCGGCGATGGCACTATCAATGAAGTCGTCAACGGCCTGGCTGGCTCGGAAAACGGTCACCGCGTGCCTCTCGCCCTGCTTCCTGCCGGCACCGCAAACGTCTTGGCCAAGGAACTCGAACTCTCCTGGGACATTCCCAAAGCCGCCGAACAACTTGCCAGCGGCAAAGTACGCGAAATCGCTCTCGGCCTGGCTACTCCTCTCGAACAACCAGAAAAGGCCCGCTACTTCCTAAGCGTTGCCGGCGCTGGCCCCGATGGCCGCATCACTTACGCCGTCGATCTCGAACTCAAAGCGCGCTTCGGCATTCTCGCTTACTGGTGGCAAGGCGCGCGCGAAGTCTTCAACTACAAATTCCATCACTTTCGCGTGACGGGCGAAGGACAATCTCGCGAAGTCTCGCTCGTCATCGTTGGCCGCACCAAACATTACGGCGGCCCATTCAAAATCACCACCGAAGCCGACCTCTTCGAGGATCAATTCGAATTTCTCGGCCTCACTACGCAAAGCGGGCTGAAATATCTCAGTTATTTGCCGACTCTGTGGATGGGCGACTTGCGCAAGGAAGAAGGCGTCTATTTTTGGAAATCCGATCGCCTTGTCTGCGAATCTATCGACGACAAACCGATTTATGCGCAAGTGGACGGCGAACCGCTCGCTCGCCTGCCCGTCGAATTCCGCATCGTGCCGCGTGCGTTGCGATTGCTGGTCCCAGGGCCCGGAACCGCGGCCACTGCTGCAAAATAAATTACCGTGGACCCGCTCACCCACGGCCTCGCTTCTCTCGCATTGCAGCGCGGATTGTTTCCAAAGGCTTCCTGGCGTGCCATCATCGCGATTCTTTGCGCCGGTCTTGTCGCTGATATGGATTTTCTCAGCGCCAACTTTGGCCCTTCAGCTTATTTACGTTGGAACCGCACGGCGACCCATTCGATCTCGTTCATTCTAGTTCTAGCGCTCGCAGCATTTCTATTTTCATTGATGCTCCGCAGCAATCCGCGCGCGTCCTGGACCGGTTTCTCGTGGGCCGCTATCACTGCCGCGGCTGCGCTCCACATTCTGATGGACCTGTTGCAAGCCGATCCCGTCTCGCCCTTCTGGCCATTTTCCGCCAGACGTTTTTCGCTCGACATTTCACCAACCATCGATCCCTGGTTGCTCGTAATCCTTGCCGCTGCGATTCTTCTTCCGGAACTCTTCCGTCTGGTCAGCGACGAAATCGGCTCACGCGCCAAACGTCCGCGCGGACGCAACGGCGCCATCGCCGGCCTGGCCTTCGCGCTAATTTACTTGGCGATGCGCGCCCAGTTTCACGGAAATGTCACCGCTTCCCTCGAAGCTCGTACCGTCAGTGGAGAAATTCCACGCCGCGTCGCCGCATTCCCGGATTCCGTTTCGCCGTTTCTCTGGCACAGCGTCGTCGAAACTGAATCAGTTCTCCATCTATCCACAATGCGCAGCATGGGCGGCGAAGTCAGCTACGCCACCGGCGTCATCACATTGCGCAAACCCGAACCATCTCCCATCCTCACCGCCGCACAATCCTCGTCGGCCGCTGTCAGATTTCTCAAAACAGCGCGCTTCCCCAAAGCAACCGTCGAACAAGAAACCGCAGGCTTTTTCGTCGAAATAAACGACCTGAAAGATCAAGCCATGCAAACATCCGACCACGCAATATTCGCCGAGATCCATCTCGACCGCACAGCGAAAGTAATATCATCCGAATTGCAGTGGCGGAAGCTCATCTCCTACACTCACTAATTTGAAATTCCCACCTTGGCCACACTTGTACTCTTGAACTTTTATACGCCTATACTTTTTCTTGCCCCTGCCGCTCGCGCAAAATCCACCGCGAAGCCAGATAACTCACCGTGACAAACACCAGCACAAAGATTCCCACTTCCACTTTGCGCCGCGCCAAAAAAGGCAGCGCATCATTTCCATACTTCACCGCCAGATACCCAACGCCAAAGTAGCGAATCAATCGAGCCAGCGAGATCGCCGAAACGTAACTCGCCAGCGGCACCTCAAACACTCCCGCAGCAAACACAAAAAACTTGAACGGAGTCGGCGGCGGCAACATCGCGGCGACCAACATTCCGCCAAATCCATTCCGCTCCACCCAATGCCTGATCGCATCCGCTCGCGCTCCGGCTTTTCGCCGGAAATACGCTTCGCCCCCTTTACGCGCGATAAAATACAGCAACACGCAACCCAGCACCGATCCTAGCGCCGTCATCAGCGCGTAAAGCGCCATCCGAGCAGGATGTTGCATCGAAAGCTCGATCAACAACAAATCATTGATTACAGGAAAAGTGAGAACCGAGGAGTCCAAAAACGAAATCAAGAACAGTCCCGGCGCACCGAGCGCTCCAGCGAACGTCACAATTTTCTGTTTCCACCCGCTCAACTTGACGTCCAAAGAGGCTCCCCCCGAGTCCGTCATTCCGAACCCGCCTTCGGCAGCAAACGAAGAGGAATCTCTCTCCTATCCCCGCCTTCGTGTCGAAACTTAAAAAAGCGTCTGCACCGCCTCGACAATCACGTCGTACACATGGTGCAGCTCTACCGGCGGAATCACATAGGGTGGCAAAACATAGACCACATTGCCCAACGGCCGCAGCAGTACACCGCGTTCCAGAAAAAATTGATACAGTTTCGGCCGCATGGCCGAAAGGTACCCTGCGTCATCGGTGCGCAATTCGATCGCGCCGATGGTTCCGATCTGCCGCACCTCTCCGACCTGCGGGAATTTCTTCAACTCCGCCAAGCGCTCAGAATTAATTTCCGCCATCACTGCAATCCGTTCGAATACCGGTTCCTCATTAAAAATCCGCAAACTGGCGTTCGCCGCCGCGCAGGCCAGCGCATTTCCTGTATAGGAGTGCCCGTGATAAAAAGTGTGCAGCCGGTTCTCGCTTCGAAACGCCATCTCCACGCGATCACTACACAGCGTCACGCCCATGGGCAAAAATCCGCCGGTAATTCCCTTCGACAAGCACATCAGGTCCGGAGCAACCCCCGCCAAATCACATGCAAACATTTTTCCGGTGCGCCCAAACCCCGTCAGCACTTCGTCGGCGATCAACAAAACATCGTGCTTCGAACATGCCGCCCGAACTCTTTGCAAAAATTCCACCGGGAGCACGATCATTCCACCAGCGGCCTGCAGCAGCGGCTCCACGATCACCGCCGCGATCTTGTCTCCGCGTTCTTCAAGCAACGTTTCCAATTGCCCGGCACATTCGATCTGACAGGATTCGCGCTGCAATCCTACCGGACACCGATAACAATACGCCGAGTGCACCCGATGCACCGGATAACGCAGCGAGCGAAACGGATCCGTAAACGGCGAATCATCACTCACCGACATCGCCCCAGCCGTATCTCCGTGATACCCATGCTCCAGCGCGACAATTTCGCGCTTCTCGCTCCGCCCCGTATTGCTGAAGTGCTGCACCGCCAGCTTTAGCGCCACCTCGACAGCGGTCGAACCATCGTCCGAAAAAAACAAATGCGTCAGCTGCGGCGCAACCCATTTGCGCAGCCGCTCGGCCAATTCTTCCGCGGGCTCATGCGTGAACCCCGCGAGAATCACGTGCTCCATCTCGCGCGCCTGTTTCGCGATCGCTTCCGCAATTCGCGGATTCGCATGCCCGTGAAGATTCACCCACCACGAAGAAACCGCATCGAGAATTCTTCGCCCGTCTTTCGCGTACAACCAAACGCCTTCGGCGCGCACGATTTCAATCGGCGCAGGATCGACCGCAGAGTTCGTAAACGGATGCCATATCCGCAGCGGCGATGTCATGAGGCAATTGTACGGGAGTGCGTTCCACTGAGTTCAGCGCGAGGAGCGAGCGAAATCGGTTCACCAGTCACGAGTCACGATTCACAAGTCACGGGTCACGGCCTCACTGCGAGAATGCCGCGCGGTCGAAATGATTCAGGAACACTTGCATCAGCGCCGTACGATGCAGGTTCGGCAGCCGCGGCACTTCGCCAATCACCCGCACATGCCCGAAGCGCTCGATCGTCTCGCGATTTTCGCGATTCTGGTCGCCGATCAACACCACGCCGTGCACTGGTAATTCCGCAGCATGCAGCGCCGCTAACGTCAGCAATGTGTGATTAATCGTTCCCACTGTACTGCGCGCCGCAAGAATCACCGGCAATTTCAGCTTCACCATCAAATCCAAAACAAACTGCTTTTGATTGATCGGTACCAGCACGCCGCCCGCGCCTTCCACCACCAGCCAATCATTCGACAAATGATTTGGCAAATTAATTTTTGCCAAATCAATTTCCACTCCGGCCCACCGCGCCGCCAAATCCGGCGAAACCGGCGGTACAAATTTGTACACCTCATCAATCGTGCGATCGGTTCCGATTCCCGCCAGCCGCATTACCGTCGCGCGATCTGAACCTTCGAGCGTACCCGTCTGAATCGGCTTCCAGTACATCGCATCCAGCGCCGCGCACAGCAACGCGGAAAGCGTCGTCTTGCCGACGCCCGTGTCGGTTCCCGTCACAAAAAAGTGGTGCCTCATGCATGTCCTGCCAACGCCGTTGACATCTGCGATGCTCGCCACGACTTCAAGGCGGCAATCACCGCCATTACATGTTCATTCGTGATCTGCGTGGTCAGTGAAAGCCGCAAGCGCGCGCCCCCAACCGGCACTGTCGGCGGACGAATCGCTCGCACGGCAAATCCTTGCTCTTGCAGAAATTTCGCCGCCGAAACAGCGTCTTCGATCGAGCCCAGGATCACCGGAATAATTTGTGAATGCCCTCCCGGAGTACGGCGTCCCTCGGCGTTCACTTCCGTCGCCAACAAATTTGATCGATCCAGAAGCAATTTCCGTTCGGCGTCCATGTCTTTCGCAAATCGCAACGCAGCGTGAATCTGTCCTGCGATATACGCCGGCATCGCCGTACTGAAAATCAGCGTTCGCGCGTGGTTGATCAGAAATTCGCGCAGCACACTCGATCCGCATACAAAACCGCCGGCGCTCGCCAACGCTTTCCCGCAAGTATGCACCGCTGCCAGAACTTCTTCCGTCAGCCCGGCCTGTGCAACAATTCCCGCCCCGCCCGGTCCGTGAACCGCGGTTGCGTGCGCCTCATCCACAACAAGACTCGCGCCATACTTCGCCGCCAAATTCTGCATCGCTCGCAAGTCAACAATGTCGCCATCCATACTGAAGAGCGATTCCGTCACAATAATCATGCGGCGCGTTTCATGTTCGTGCGCCCGCAACTCTCTTTCCAGCACATTTAAGTCGCGATGCGGATAAATTATCCGTCGCGCGCCGCTCAACCGAATCCCGTCAATCAAGCTGGCGTGATTCAACGCGTCGGAAAAAACTACATCGTCCTTCCCCAACAGTGCCGACAACAACCCAAGATTGGCCGCATATCCACTGGAAAAATACAGCGCCGCCTCGGTTCCTGCAAAAGCCGCGAATTCTTCTTCCAATTCGTTCCAGACCGGATCATGCCCAGAGAGCAGCCTGGACCCCGTCCCACCCACACGCGCGCTTTTTTCAACCGCTTCCAGAACAGCGTGCTTCAGCCGCGAATCTTCCGCGAGTCCAAGATAATCGTTCGAACAGAAATTAACGCCTCGCAACTGCGCAAATTCGCGCAACTGGCTGCGCTCGCGCAAATTCTCCAGCGCAGCTTCCATTTCTCGAACGATTTTATCTACCGGTTCAGACGGCATGCGGTTCCAACGGCTTCATTCCCAAAGTTTGCAACAGTTCTTCGTCCTCGTCGCGCCCGGGATTCGGAGTAGTCAAAAGCTTCTCCCCGACAAATATCGAGTTCGCTCCCGCCAAAAAACACAACGTCACCGCTTCCTGCGAAAGCTGTTTGCGTCCCGCCGCAAGACGGACCCGCGAAGCCGGCATCAGAATCCGCGCAGTCGCAATCGCTCGCACCATTTCCAACGGATCAAGCGCCGCCATATTTGCCAGCGGCGTGCCCTCTACCCTTACCAGCATGTTGATCGGAACGCTTTCGGGATGCGGTTTGAGCGATGCCAATTGTAGCAGCAGCCCGATTCGATCCTCTTCCCGCTCGCCCATTCCCAAAATCCCGCCGCAACAGACGGTGATTCCGGCTTTGCGCACCGCCGCCAAAGTCTTCAGCCGATCCTCATAAATCCGCGTCGTGATTATCGAACCGTAAAATTCAGGAGATGTATCTAAATTGTGATTATATGCCGATAATCCCGCATCCTTCAATTGTTCCGCCTGCCGTTCCGTCAACATGCCCAGCGTGCAGCAAACTTCCAGTCCCAGCTCCGAAACTCCCCGCACCATCTGCAATACTTTCTGGAATTCCCTGCCCTCCGGCGCTTGCCGCCACGCCGCTCCCATACAAAACCGCGTCACACCGCGTCCGGCCGCTTCTCGCGCAACAAAAATCACATGCTCCGGATCGAGCAAGCCTTCACGCCCAACTCCCGTATCGTAGTGCGCACTTTGCGGACAATATCCGCAATCCTCGGGACATCCTCCCGTCTTGATGGAAAGCAACTGGCAGGTTTGTACACGATCTTCGGGATGGAATTGGCGATGAACAGTCTGCGCTCGATACACCAGCGACGGCAAGGGCGTCCGATAAATCGCCTCCGCCTCGCTCCGCTGCCAGTCGTGCCGCAACGGAAACACAGTCTTGCCTGCACCTGCAAACGTTCCAGTCATCATTAATTCGGGGCTCCGTAAACGTCGCTTGGCATGTTACCAAAGGTTCGTTCAGGCGACTATTTACAATGGCGTTCAATCTCACGATGCTACAATCCTGTCGACCGTGGATGAACATTTAAGAGTACTGCTCCGCACGGTTCTGGAAAAAGACCCATACGAGCCGTTGGATGACGAAACACGCCAAGCCGTAATGTACGCAATGCTCGGAATGCACGGGAGAGACATACTGCGCGGAGAATACCGAAATTCTTCTCAAGTCTGCCAAGGCACGCATCTCGAGCGCACAGTCCGAACGAGCTGTCGAACTCGCTAAAGAAGTCGCAACATTAGCGAGCCAAGGATCCGATCAGCTTGTGAATCGAGCGTTTGACCTTAAGGCAGCTGCAGACATTTTCTTCGACATGGGCGATAGAGACGAAGCCCTTGTCGCATTGGAGCAGGCCGCGAAGATTGCTTACGCGAGCCAGCAAGCTCACGACATAGACGGGTGCAAGTGCCTGGCAGTGGCGGGTCAGAGAATGGGCATTGAAGGAAATCGCAGAGTGCGAAGCCCGAACCAAACCTCGAAGTTGACAGACCGCGGCGGCCTGCTTACTGCGCGTCATTTGAAAATCTAGTCCTGGAATGTTATAAATCAGACCTTCGCCACGCCCTGAATTCTGCTGTACTTGGCAAAACTGCGGGTGTGCCGGGAAGGGGTTCCCGGACGTGGCACGGGTTTCTTTTCCGTTCAGGATCAGAGCTCTCGGATTTGTACTTACAAGCCCGGGACTGAAAAGGAGCCATCATCTAGCGCGCCTGGCATCGGCATGGAGAGTGCCTTTGCCGTACTAAAATAGTATTCTCGCCGCTAGGCTGATGCTCCCGCAAAAAAAGGCGAACCACGCAGATGTTCGCCCGTGATTCGTGTGCAGCAACGCAGGCTGTCCGGCCCCAGCGCGTTTTTCATCAGCGACTTTTATTCTGGAGGAAGCGTTCATGCGAACCTGGCTACAAAATGCCTGGTCCAACCGTAGTTCCGCAGTCTTGCAGCAATCCGCGAAATTTGCCGCGGCAGGAATGGTTGCGCTCAGTGCAACCGGCGGCGCGTTTGCACGCCAAACCAACGAAGCGGGAGGCGAAGCCAATCTCAAGCTGCCCGACCTTTCCTCTGTACGTTTTCTCGGCGGCGCCATAGATGGCCACAAACTCCTCCTATGGGGCATTCTGATTTGCGTTTTTGGCCTGCTCTTCGGTTTGACGATTTTCTCGCGCCTGAAAAATATGCCTGTCCATCGTTCTATGCGCGACATTTCCGAACTGATCTACGAAACCTGCAAAACCTACCTCATTACCCAGGGAAAATTCCTGCTGATTCTGGAAATTTTCATTGCCGTAGTCATCGTCCTTTACTTTGGCGTACTGCTGAAATTTGAAGCGTTGCGCGTCGCCATTATCCTGCTCTTCAGCCTCGTCGGTATCGCCGGCAGCTACGGTGTCGCCTGGTTCGGCATTCGCGTAAACACCTTCGCAAATTCCCGCACCGCGTTCGCTGGGTTGCGCGGCAAACCGTATCCCATCTATCACACGCCGCTCGAAGCGGGCATGAGCATCGGGATGATGCTCATCAGCGTCGAGCTGCTGATGATGCTGTTTATTCTTCTTTTCATTCCCGGCGATTACGCGGGACCGTGCTTTATCGGATTCGCGATCGGCGAATCGCTTGGCGCGGCGGCTTTGCGCATCGCGGGCGGCATTTTCACCAAGATTGCCGACATCGGCTCCGACCTGATGAAAATCGTCTTCAAGATTAAAGAAGACGACGCGCGCAATCCCGGCGTCATCGCCGATTGCACCGGCGACAACGCGGGCGACTCTGTAGGCCCCAGCGCCGACGGATTCGAAACCTACGGCGTCACCGGCGTCGCGCTCATCACTTTTATTCTCCTCGCTGTAAAAAGCCCGAACGTGCAAGTACAACTTCTCGTGTGGATTTTCGTGATGCGCATCGTCATGCTCATCGCCAGCGCGGCCGCCTATTTCCTCAACGGCATCATCGCCAAAGCAAAGTACGGCAATGCCGACGAAATGAACTATGAAGCACCGCTGACCTCCCTCGTGTGGATCACCAGCGTTGTTTCCATCACGCTGACCTATCTGATTTCTTCCTTGATTATTCCCACGATCGGCGGCGACTCCACGCAATGGTGGAAACTCGCGACGATTATTTCCTGCGGGACCCTCGCTGGCGCAATCATTCCCGAGCTGGTGAAGGTTTTCACCTCTACTGAATCTCGCCACGTGAAAGAAGTCGTCACTTCCGCTCAGGAAGGCGGCGCATCGCTGGGAATTTTGTCCGGCTTCGTAGCCGGAAATTTTTCCGGCTACTACCTCGGCATGGCAATGGTGGTCCTGATGTCCGCCGGTTACCTGATTACTGGTTACGGGCTCGCCAACTTGATGATTGCAGCACCGGTATTTGCGTTTGGTCTGGTCGCTTTCGGATTTCTCGGGATGGGCCCGGTCACGATCGCCGTCGATTCCTACGGCCCGGTAACCGACAACGCGCAATCCGTTTACGAACTCTCCCTGATCGAGCACGTTCCAAACATCAAGTCCGAGCTTAAGAAAGATTTCAACATCGACGTCAATTTTGAAAAAGCCAAAGACATGCTGGAAGCGAACGACGGCGCAGGCAACACTTTCAAAGCTACCGCGAAACCCGTGTTGATTGGCACCGCGGTTGTCGGCGCGACCACCATGATTTTTTCGATCATCATGGCGCTCACCGGCGGTCTCACCACAAACGTGGACAAACTTTCTCTGCTGCACGCTCCCTTTATGCTCGGCCTCATCACAGGCGGCGCGATGATTTACTGGTTCACGGGCGCATCCACGCAGGCAGTGACAACGGGAGCGTATCGCGCGGTGGAATTCATCAAAGCCAACATCAAACTCGAAGGCGTCGAAAAAGCCTCTGTCGCTGACAGCAAGAAAGTAGTCGAGATCTGCACCAAGTACGCGCAAAAAGGCATGATCAACATTTTCATCGCTGTGTTTTTCGCAACGCTTGCGTTCGCATTTCTCGAACCGTTTTTCTTTATCGGATATTTGATTTCCATCGCCATCTTCGGCTTATATCAAGCAATTTTCATGGCCAATGCCGGCGGAGCGTGGGATAACGCAAAAAAAATTGTGGAAGTCGAGCTGAAACAAAAAGGCACTCCACTTCACGATGCCACTGTCATCGGCGACACGGTAGGCGATCCGTTCAAGGATACTTCTTCGGTCGCGCTCAACCCGGTCATTAAGTTCACGACACTCTTCGGCCTGCTCGCCGTGGAACTTGCCGTGCAACTGACCGCCACCCAAGGCAGCACGCTCACGCACATTCTCGCCGCCATCTTTTTTCTGGTCTCGTTCACCTTCGTCTACCGTTCTTTCTACAGCATGCGCATCCGCACCGACGCAGCGCACTAACGCATTCCTCTCGCGATGAGCGCGCTGGCGACAGCGCCTTCGTGCCCACATTTGTGTTGGCGATTGCATTGTTCTTGCTACTGTAGCGACCAGTCTTTAGACCGGTGCTTTTTCCTGTAAGCCGCACATTTTTTGTTCGCAGCCGAATTTCAAGCTAACATTTACTTCCCGAAACTGGAGGAGCGAGCAATGAAAAATACCCGCTTACCGATCATCGCCGTTTTGTTTCTATCGGCCGTGCCAATCTGCCGCGCCCAGGTGGATCCGAAATGGCAAATCCACGACCGCGACCGGCCGACGCCGACCGTGATTACTCCAGTCACAGCCAGCACGCAAGACGCGCCGGGGAAGCCGCCCTCCGATGCGATTGTTCTGTTTGACGGGAAGGATCTTTCGCACTGGGCGCAGAAAGACGGAGGCGCGGCGAAATGGAAAGTCGAAAACGGATATTTTGAAGTCGTTCCTAAGACCGGAGAGCTTCACACCAAAGATGCCTTCGGCGATTGCCAGTTGCACGTGGAATTTGCCGAACCAAATCCGCCGAAGGGCGAAGATCAGGACCGCGGCAACAGCGGCGTTTTTCTGATGGGGCTATACGAAATTCAGGTGCTCGATTCCTACCAAAGCAAGACCTACGCGGATGGCCAGGCCGCGGCTGTCTACGGACAGTATCCGCCACTGGTGAATGCGTCGCGGCCCCCGGGGCAATGGCAGACTTACGACATCATCTGGCACGGTCCGCGATTCGATGCGAACGGAAAACTGACTCGTCCAGCGCACGTCACGGTTCTTCACAATGGAGTGCTGGTGCAGGACAATGTCGAACTGACTGGGCCGACCGGCCATCACGTCCGTCCGCCGTATACGCCCACGCCGGAAAAATTGCCGCTCGCGTTGCAAGACCACAATCACCCGGTACGCTACCGCAACATCTGGGTTCGCAATCTCTGACAAAGGCGGCCGCTACAAAACCGGACCATTCATGCGCGAATAAGCCCAGTGAATTTGCGTGGATCGTTGTTGAAGCCGGGGAATACCGGCGCGAGATCTTTCACGCCGTTGTGTTTGCGAAGGATTTCGCCGAGCACGGAACGGAAGTCGGTTGTGAGCGCAAGATCGCGGCCTTCGTTGAGTTGGCCTTCGCCGAGGCCCGGCCACCGGCCGTAGACTTTGCCACCTTTTACGTCGCCGCCCATCACGAACATGCAGTTGGCGTGGCCGTGGTCGGTGCCGCGATTGCCGTTTTCTTTTGCCGTGCGGCCAAACTCGCTCATGGTGACGAACACAATATTTTCTATGCGGTCGCCCATGTCCTGGCGAAATGCGGCCATTCCCTGCCCCAAATCTTTCAATAAATTCGAGAGCTGTCCCTGCGCGCCGCCTTCATTGACGTGATTGTCCCAGCCTCCGCAATCCACAAAGAGCACCTCGGCTCCGATATTGGCTTTTAATAACTGACCGATCTGCTGCAGACTTTGCCCGAGGCGATTCTTGCCGTAGTCCGCGCCATTTTCCGGCTGATATTTTCCCGGATCAGCTTTGCGCAGCATGTCTATGGCTTCAAAAGTTTCTGTGCCGGTGCCGCGCAGCGCGTGATCCACCGTTTGCGCGTACATGGCCTCGAATCCGCCTTCGGCGACCTGGCCCTGACTGGAATTCTGCGCCATTACTTTGAATTGCCGCACATCAGGAAGGGCGATGGCGGGCGCGGCGCCACGCAACATACGCGGAAGATTTGCGCCCATGGCAACGGCGCGAAACGGCGACGCGTTTTCTTCCGGAATCGTTTCCAGCGCGCGATTCAGCCAGCCGTCTTCGGTGGCCTTCCGTCCCGGAGTGCCCGACTCCATAAAATCCTGCGCATCAAAATGCGAACGGGTGGGATCGGGAGAGCCGGCAGCGTGAACAATGGCCAATTCGTTTTTTCGAAACAGCGGTGCGAGTGGCGCGAGACTGGGATGCAAACCGAAAAAACCATCGAGGTCAACGGTGCAGTCGGTTCCTCCACGACGCGGTTCCGGAATCGCGATGGAAGGCCGCATGCGGTAGTAATTCTGTTCGCCGAACGGAACGACAATGTTGAGACCGTCAGCAGCACCGCGTTGAAACAGAACGACAAGCTGTTTTTTTCCGGAAGCAGGAGTAGCGGCGATGGCGCGTTGCAGAAAAGCGGGCATGGTGCTGAGACCGACCATGGCGATGCCGCCCTGCTTCATAAAATAGCGGCGCGAAAAGAGGAGAGGCCTTTTTCCTTCACAACATTCGTTTGTCATTTGCGACTCCGTGACTCGATTGGCGGTGCAAGGCATCGGATAACTTGTAACGTATTGAGACTAAGCTGCTTAGGTCACAAATAGGAACTATAGCTCCTATTTTGTGGCGAAGCCCCAACCCCTGGTCATCTTCGCTGAAATTCTGGTGCGCCTAAGACCAGGCCTATAACCATTGCCAGATCCACGTGTCTGACCGGGTCATCCAGTTTCGCTTGGACGACTTGTGGATCGTCGAGCCGCTTTTGCAGCGTTTCGATGGTGGTTGGAGTTGCCTGACCGCCAAGGAAAAGTTGGACCGCGCGATCGAGAATCTGTTTTGAATCGGTGTTTGACTCCGTTTTCGAATCCGTTCTTGAGTCGGGGGCCGAGTCGGTTCCGAGTAACGCGGCGATGTCAGCGCGAGAGCCGCGCACTTTATTTCCGGCAAGAGCTAGCGAAAAATTGAGGCGGTTTAGTAGCGCTCCGGTGTTCACCCACGCTTCCGCTTTATCGGAGTAGCCGGTGGGAGGCTGGCATTGGTACAGCGGCTCGCCGATGCGGCCGACCCATTGCACCAGCGGCATCGGAGTGTCCACGTCGGTGCCGAGAGCGCGGACGGTGGAAGCCACAAACTCGAACGGAGTCTTGATCTTGGCGCGATAGGCGTCGCGAGTCCAGAACTCCGGCGAATAAATCATGGTGCGCATGACGGCTCGAATATCGCCATCGGAACTTTTGAAAGTCCCCGCCATGCGAGCGACCAGTGCCGGCGGCGGATTATCAGAAACGAAGCGCCGGGCGAGCTTAGTGGAAATAAATTTTGCGGTACTGGGATTCTTTACGAGAAGGTCTATGACCTGCTCGCCGTCTTTCTTCCCACCGGCGTGAAGTTTTTTTCCCAGAACGATTTTCGGATCGGGATCGTGGATGCGTTCGTCAAATTTAAACTGCGGATTTTCGCGCGGTTTTTCAATGGTCCATCCAGTAAAGCAGCGAGCGACTTCGGTTACGTCCTTCTGGGTGTAGCCGCCGTCAACGCCAAGGGTATGAAGCTCCATGAGCTCGCGTCCGTAATTTTCGTTCAGCCCGCGCTCCTGCTTTTTCTTGTTCTGGGCCTGGGCGTTCTGCGGCGTACGGTTGAAGCCGCCGCGCGCGCGTCGGCGCATGGCACGTTCCTGGGCGAGCCGCTGAGCAGCGCGAGGGTCAGCACTTAAGTAATTATCGAGGTAGAAAAGCATGGCCGGGCTTTTCGCCGTGTCAGAAACCAAATCCTTAAATTTACCCAAGACATGAGGAGCGAGCACGTCACGTTCGTAGGACGTGAGGTAGTAACGGTCTTCGCCCTTACCGGCAAACACGTTGAAGTGATTGAACCAGAAATCGTCCATGACCTGCTGCAGCTGGCGATCGCTGTAAATGGCGCGGGTCATTTTGGCCATGGCCAATTCTTCGATGACACGTTGCGGACGTTTGCTGTCATCGGCGATGGCTCGCGGCACGGCGTTGGGATCAACGCTGAGTGCGCCGCGTTGTACGGCACCGGGGGTGGTGACGTTGGCGGTAGCCCGCTTCATGGGCGATGAGGCGTCAGGGTTTGTGGCGACCGAAGACGGAGACATCGAATCGGAGTTGGTTTGCGAATTGCTTTGCGAATCGTGCGCGACTGCCGCCTTGTCGGATATTGATTGCTCCTGCTGCCTCAATTCCTGCGGGGTAACGCCAGCTTGCTTGGCCGCTTGCTTAAGTTGTGGATATTCCTGAATGAGTTTCACGGTGGCGAGGCGCAGCGAAGGTAGAGCTTCAAGCCGCGATTCAACTGCCCGGTCATCAACGGAACTTGGGGTTAATTGTTGATCAATCCACTTCGCCAAGCCGAGTTGTTTGATGCGTTCAACGTCCCCGGGGCGCGGCCCGTAAGCAAGACGATTTAACGCATGGAGGACGGCTTCATCCTCGTTGAGGTCGGTGACGGGCAGACCTTTGAGGACCGGGCCTTGTTTTTGCTTCCTGTCTTTTGCTGGCGATGCACCGGGAACAGTGGCGACTACAGCATCGAGGCAGGGCGCGAGAAAAAGAGCGAAAGCGATCAGCGAAGCCAGAACCGAACGGAAACGCGCCGGATGAAGAGGCCGAAGCGATCGAAAGTGGTCTGGCAAGTGTTCCATGAAAGTTCCGCGATCGCGAGTCCCCTTGTCTGCAGATCGGATTCCTGGGAGCGAAACGAGGTCACGCTCCCGCCATGCCCACATAGAATAACCCTCTGAGAGGAAATAAGTTGTGGCGACGAAGTACAGATGTGGAACAGGCGTCGAAAGAGGGTGGCAAGAAGTCCCGTATACGGAGTCGGTCCACAGCGGCCGAACACGTAATACGCGACGCAGGGTCGAGAGCGAGTCTCAGCCGATTAGTTAGGCGCTGCGTGCTTCGGGCACCTAGTCTCACACGCGACCCCTAGCCCCTCTCGGATAACCAGAAAAGCTATAGGCCACGAGTCCCAAACTATGGTCGCCAAATTTGACCACGTTCTGCTTTGTTGGTTTCGGAACTGACAGGCTTCGTCGCAAAGAAGCGATGAAAACCGCTGGCAAGGAAAACCCAAACCGCTGCGCAATCACACGGCAGCCAACCGAGCTGCTGGAACGGAAGCTAGAACCATCTCTGCTCAATCGGACGGGCTGGAAAGCAAGAAACATCCGGCCGCGGCGGAGTATTTTTTCTTGACTTTCCCCTCTATATAGAACTACTCGGTTAAGTCGAAATCCAGAGTGCGAGAGGGCGCTTTACCTCCCGCTGCATCCATTGCCATAAAAATCAGACGGTAGCTGCCCGGAGCGAGATCCTTGACGGCCACGAGCATACCAACGGGCACAACCGGACTGCCTTTCTGGAGGAAGTCATCGGCAGCGATACTGCCAGTGAAAAAGACTTCTTTGTCGGTGGCGCGGTCATGAATCTTGTATCCAATGGCGACGCGCGGAGGCTTGTCGCTGGTCAGCAGCGAGTCATAAATCTCGGAGTACATGATGACCCTGTCAGATCGCTTGAAGCGGTTCACTGCGGTCGGAACAATTTGCAGTCCCTTAACGACGAGAGGTGTCCGGTCCTCCAGCAAAACGGAATCGAAGTCGGCGCTGCTGGCGAGTTGTTCAACGGGCTGGGCGTTGTTGGTCATGACAACTCCGCCGACGGCGAACTGCTTTCCATCGTAGGTATCAATGTCCAGAGGCCAACTAGATTTTCCATAAGTGTCGGCACCGGCGCTGAGAACGACGGTCATTTTGTAATGGCCGGGAACGGCGTCGAATTGATTCTGATAGTAGTAGGGATTTTTTGTGAATTGTTTCCAATCATCCTTTTCGAGATCCAGTTTTACTTGATCGCTGAATTTTGCGGCGACAGAGCCATCATCGCGATAGGCGATTCCCAGAACATTCAGGCTGGAATGGTATTTGCCTTTGTCCTTGTCGAATTTGAACATCTCCTGGGGGATGGCCATGGCGAGATTCACGCGGGCAACATTCGGCCCGGAGTAAAAGTATGGAGCCTGGAAAGAGGGATGGAGACCGCCCGACTGGGTTTCCTGTGCGTGTATCTCGAGCTGCTTCTCTAAAGGCGTTCCGTCGAGGATGTTCGGCTGGCGGGCATTGCAGTAACCGCTGCGAGCACGGACGTTTGTGCCACCGCGATTCATTTTTACTTTGAGCGTATGGCAACTGCCTTCGGCCGATTCGGCGGGAACATAGCCGAGAAGATAAAATTCGTTCTGTTCGCTGGCAATGCGCTGCAAGCCGCCAAAAAGATCGTTGGTGTTGAATATGGTGAATCCGCCAGTGCCGTCCGCGAGGGCGGCCAGAATCTGTTGGTTGGTGGAGGCTGATTGTGGAAATTGCGGAACGATGGAGCGGGGTTGATTCATTGGATTGTTAAGGGCGTTGCTCGGGAAGCCTCCGCGAGTCCCGGTGCTGCCGCCGGTTCCAGTGCCGTGGCCAGTTCCGCCGGTGGTTCCTGTTCCGCCCGTTCCGCCTGTCCCACCTTTGCCGCCCGTTCCTCCGGTTCCGCCGTCCCGTTCCTCCGGTTCCACCGGTGCCACCACGGCCACCGCCTGCGCCACCTGTGCCACCGGCCCCGCCGGCTCCGCCAGTTCCGCCGCGGCCACCGGCGCCAGCGCCGCCGGTTCCACCGCCGGCACCGCCAGCGCCTGGACGCTGTGGAAACGCAGCCAGAACGAGGCGAGCGCGCTGAACACGGTTCGATTGGACGCGGTTGGCGACGACAGATTTTGAAGTGCTGCGATCGATGCCGGGGTTCACAGAAGACGCAACCGGCGCCTGCAAGCCACGAGTATCGAGCGAATAAACGGCGACGTTGGATTTGTTGCAGGCGTCAATCGTTGCGGTGAGTTCGGATTGGCGCTCGGCGGTGAGGGGAAAGCCAGAGGAGAAAAGAACCAGCATCTTGCGGCCTGGGATGGTGCGCAAATTTTTGGCCAGAGTTCGAACCGAGAGGAGCATGGAGCGTGCGCCATAATCGGACTCGACGTTCGAAAAGCTGGAGATGCCGGGAATATTCATGGCCGAGGCACCAGTGGCGGAAGCTCCAGGGCCGCCGGGATCAGAATTGGAAGCAACGTAAGAGGACTTTACGCCCTTGGCGGCGGCCTGAAGAAGTTCAGCGTTGGCGGTGAAGTTCTGGACGATGCGGAGGGCGCCGGTGAATTCAACGACGGCCATCAGGTGGTCTGGCGCAGCGTTGGAGTCAATGAACTTTGTGGCCGCGGCACGGGCGGAAATTTGGTCGGGCAAGGCCATCGAGGAGTTGTCAAAGAAAAGAACGAGATAGTGTTTTTGCGGGTTCTGAGGAGTGGCGGCGTCCGCCCCCGAGGAGAAACTGACCACGGTCTGCTCTTTGTTATCTTCAAAAACGCGAAAATCATTTTTCGTCAAATCGTGAAGATACTTGCCTTTTTTGTCGGTAACGACGGTGTCGACGAGGACCAGGCGCGCCTCTTTTGTGATGGTGGGGCCGACCTGCACGGGCTGCTGTTCTGCAGCAGCCTGAGGAGCTGGAGCTGGAGCCGGAGGATTCTGGGCGAGGCAAGACAGCGCGACAAGCGAAGAAGCAAAAGCAATCGCGAAAGTTAGACGCAGATAAAATAATTTCCGAGAGATCATACTCATTCCTCCGTCAAAACGGAATACAGAAGGACATAACCTCAATCAATTCCTCAATCAATTGGGGATAACGACAGCACCATTGCGCGCGGCCATCATTTCGCCTTCCTTGTCGCGGACGACAAGCCGCACAAGATAGCTGCCGGGTTTAACGTCGAAACTGGATTTTACAGTGATGCCAGAACGGTCCAGTCTGTCGAGCGTCGAATCAAGCAGCTTCATTTCCAGGATTTTTTCGCCGCCAGTGACATAATTGCCGTTCTCGTCGAAAATCACGGTGGCTAGAGTAAGGTCGTCATGATTGCGGCCTTCGAATTTGCGGAATTTTATGGATTTGAGGTCAACATGCGCGAGCACGGAAAGGCGCGCCTGGGCCTGGTCTTTGCGGAAAAATTGTGTTTGCAGGTCAACCGGCAAATCCCGGATTTCTTCCTGGGAAAAAACCGCTTCCTGAATTTCTTCTTTGGCGGTCTGAGCCGGATCTTTTGCGGTGCGCGGAGCGTAATAGCCGCGGCGAGCTTGAATGCTGAACTTCTGCTTATTTGTGACAGCTACTTTCAGAATGTGAAAACTGCCGTTGAGCTTCAAATTCTGCGGAGAAAATCCCAAGAGATAGGACGCCACAGGAGCGGCGACTGCTTCGCGCAGCGCCACGTCAATGTCGTTGCGATTGTGATAAAAAGTGCCACCGGTTCCGGAAGCGAGATCACTGAGGATTTCTTCCTGCGCGAACTGCGCTTGAGTGCGATAGCTGGTCTTGAAGCCTGCGGTCTTGTAGGTATCCACCGAAGGACTGGCAATGTCGCCGCCCAGGTCAGGCGTATACAGGCCGCGGGCGTCCAGGGTATCGATTACGATGCCAGCACGGTTGGAGCGGTCAATGATGTCAACGCGCTCCAGCAAAAGAGTGGAGAGAATGAAGCCGGGCGAAATGAAAACAAGTTTTCGCTGGCCGGGCATGGCGCTGAGACGACGCAAGGCGTCTTCCATGTGGCGATAGGTGTAATCAGAAGCTGCGTCGCCACTGCCAACGGTTCGGGCGGCCACGCTTGAGGCCAGCGAACGCGCCGAGGCCAATTTCGTTTCATCTCCGTTAAATGCGCACTGTACGGCGTCCTCCGCGGCGACGGCCAACGCCTGAGGGTCTTGTTTGTTTTGGATCAGGTCGGCCTGGTAATAAGAAAGATCGGGACAATCATGGAATGTGGAATCAGCCAGGGGGCGAGGAACGATCTGATTCAGAGCTTTTTTCAGCACTTCACGGTCGGAGGTGAACTCCTGAGCGAATTGGCCGGAAGTGGTGTAAATCCCGACGCGGTCTGACACCGCCATGGCGTCGAAAATTTTGGACGCGGCAACGCGGTCATTGTTGGCGTCTTCCATCGAGAGATGCAGATCGTCAAAAAGCAAAGACACAAATCGCTGCGGCAATGTTGCGGCGGCTGGCTGGACTTTCTCGGCGTCGGCCTCCGGGCGATCGGAGACGGCAACTACCGGAACCGTATGCGAGGCCGGTGTTTCCAAGCTAAAAGTGGAAATGGTCTGTGGTTTGCGGTTATCGAAAAGTTGAAAGTCTTCCTTCTTCAAATTGTCCACGACTTTGCCGTTTTGATCGCGGACAACCACGCGGACCAACACGACGTTTACGCGGACTTTGAAGGTGGTTGAGGAATCGCGAGTGACGACTTCGGCTGTCGAAGGCTGCTGCGCCGGAGTGTCCGGAGTCTTTGCGGGCGGCTGGGCAGGGTTATCCTGAGTGGGAGAAGCTTGCCCGATAAGAGAACAGGCGAAGAAAAGAGGCGTCAATGCCAGAAACGGCAAAAACAAGGGACGGCGCTTAAAAAGAGTTAACACCAGAGAACGACGCGTTTTGCGCATGATCCCTTCTAAAAAGCTCTGGCGGAACGGCCTCGACGCGGTTCAGTGCAAGAGAACAACGGATTCCTGAGGTCAGTTGCGACTAAGCGACTATACGCCGCGGCGAAAAAGGCTGTCAACGTACGACGCGGCTGGGTACGGCGGCCGCGCACGGCTGGCGCGGATGGAAGCGGCTTCGGCATTCCAGGCAGCGCCGAGAAAAATGATGATCGCGGACAAGTTCATCCAGATCAGGAGGCCGATAACCGCGGCAAGGCCGCCGTACACAATGCTGTAGGGAACACGCCGGACGTAAAATCCAAAAAGAACGTCAACGAGCCACCACAGGAGCGTTGCCACAACGGCGCCCGGGATGACGTCGCGAAGGCTGGTTTCTTGAGGGCGCGCGACACGGAAGATCATGGTCAGGGCGGCCAGCGAAAGCACAAAAGCTGCTACAGGGAAAAAAAAGGCCCACAATCCGTGGAAAGGGTGCGATTCGCCAAGCCGGTCGGCGATCCAGTGACGCAAGGGGCGCCCGAAAACGCCGAGGATGGCCGCGATTAAAAGAGGCGCGACGGTGGCGAGAAGCAGAAGCAGGGCGCGCAATTGCCGGTGGAGAAAGCCAGGCTTTTCCGAATCGTCGTAGATGATGTGAATCCCTTCCATGATGAGCTTCATGACTTGCGAGCCGGCTATGGCGGTGCCAAACCAGCCAATCAGGGCCCACTTCCAGGCTTGCGGACCGCGCTTGATTAGGAACTCGGAGACGATTTGGCGGCTGCCGGGGGGCAAGTACTTAGTGAAATTGGTGATGAGGTCGAGGAGATTGGTGTGGCTCCCCCAACGGCTGGTGGCGATGGCGACGGTGAGAAGCAGAGTCGGGAAAAAAGCCAGAAAGAGATTAAAAGCGATGGCTTGCGAAATCATGCCACAACGCGGAAACACGCGAGCGAGGATGCGCAAGCCGCGTTTAGAGAGCAAAGCTGCTGAAATCATGCGCGTCCAGTATAAACAAAGAGCGTTCGAGAAGCAGGAGATGTCGCGGCCTGCTTGCCGGGTGCGTGCGCGCATCGTAAACTCAAGTCGGACCGATGGAGACATGGAAAATACTCAGACTGGCTAACGCTGCCGCTACGGAAAGAATGCGGACTCGGCAGTTAATGCAAGGACGCGAGTCGCGCGTGACGTGGTGGATGGCCGCTTTGAGTCTGCTGATTATTCTTGGTGCGACGCCCGGGTTGATTGCGCAACAATCCTCGAAACAGCAATGGAAAACGCTGCCGTTCGCGATCGTGCGCTACAACGACGACGCGCCGAAATCCTGGAATGTATATCGCGGCGAACGCAAAGGGATCTATCTGGTACGTTTGTGGAAGCGCTATCTGTTGGTTGACACGGATTCGCAGAGCGTGTTTGAGATTGATCCGGAGAAGGTGAAAGTGGAGGGCGACAAAGCGGAGCTCGCGGCGCAGGACATTCCGGAAGAGCCGGTGGAAACCTCCGAATGGAAAACCAGAAACGCAGGACCGGTGCTGCGACATAGATTCCGTTTCGGGAAGTCCGGAAATTTCATGGAGCTGCAGATTCCGGTGCTGCCCAACGGCCGGCCGGCTTACTGACCTGCTCACATACCTCTCACTGAAACGGTTTGCCTTGGCGATAGACGCCGTAAACCCAGGGAATTCCAAGGACACCAGGCTCAACGGCCACTTCAATCTGATCTCCGACGTGGAAGCGTTCGAAGTCGTCTGGATCAACTGGGATCCGTTCGACTTTCTGGCCGGGTCGCCAGGACTGCACGACCAGGCGGCGGGTTCCTCGAACCAGACCCTTCATCAAAAACTTACCTTCGACGCGCTCAGGAACATAAACTGGCTTGCTGGCTGAATCGAGTTTGCCATTGAGAAAAATTGCGAAGGCTAGAATCCATGGCAACGGGATAAAGCCGGCGTAAATCCTTTTGAGGATTTCGATCTCCAGATGCTTGCGGGCGCGGCGATCGAGAACCACCGCGATACCCAAGGCAATGAAGAACAGCACGCCGAAGAAGACCAGCATCAAGTCCAGATCCAATGGCGGATAGATTTGCGTGAGATAGGGAAACAGCAACGATCCGGCCAGGAAGAAAGTGGTTTGCTTGATGAGCCTTTTGCGGAACACGTATTCGGCGGCCGCCGAAGTAAGTCCGCAGGAGGGACACTGATCCGAAATGCGCGCTGAACCACAGTCGAGGCAGCGGGTCATGCGCTTGAGTATACCGTCAGGTTTAAGGTTGCGTCCCTGAAAGCCTGGAAATGAGCTGGAGGTAGGTCTCGTGCTGTTGCTCGGGGAAAGAAACCGAAACGCCCATGCCACGGCCTGGTTCGATGCGCTTGACCGAGCAGACGACTTTCACGGGCTGGTCTAGCTGCAAGCTCGCGGTAAAACCAGCTCCAATCCATAGCGGATCGGCGGATTCGATGAACATGCCGTTCGAACTGATGTCGCGGGTGCTGGCGCGCAACACTGCTGAGCCCCATTCGATATCGAGGGTGGCGCGGAAGTCGTAGCGTGGCGCCCAGCGGCGTTCGAGCCGGCGAGCAGATGTATCTGCAATGCCCATGTAGCTGGTGAATTCCCCTGCCAGGGTTCGCAAGCCTCGGCGTACGGGCGTTCGCGCCGATCGTACATGTCGAGAATACTCTCACCGTAAGCACGAGACTACGACACCGGCGAACCCTGTTTTGTTCCCAACAATGACCAATACGCTAACACAAAGTACTACTTCGTGCTGTTAGTGCCGGGATTGTCCGCACTGCCCTCCGATTGTGATTTGGGCTTTTGCAAACGCCTGTGGATTTCTGCCTGCAGGTAATGGCTGCGATTTTCTGGCAGGATGCCGGGGGCGGCCAGCGCTCGCAGGTCGGCAACAGTAAGCTCTGGAAGAAACGCGAGCACGGTGGCGAGAGTGGTGGAAGGCTGGCGAAGGAGTGCGATGCGCACGTTGTACATGTGACTCCACTTCTCATGCTGGGCGATGGATTGCGTGACGATAGGCGCCAACTTATCTTTCGCGAGCACACGGAGCACTTGCGCCTCGGTAAGATTTGGATTAGAAAGCGCGGCTTTGACGATCATCGGCTGGCCGTCTGCCAGGAGTGCTCCGGCAATACGCGCAGGCGAGCGCCGGGCCAGCGTAATTTTCTGGCCGAGCGGAAGCTGCGGCATTTTTGCAATCACCTGATCTTCCGCTTTGCGTTTCAGCTCCGGCAGAACTCCAGGTGAAATCGCAAACTGAATCAGATCCATTAAATATAATTCGCGAATCAAGCGAAGAGTGTCCGTGCGAGGCGTGCGCGGATGAAAGGCGAGAAGCTTCCTGACGAGATAGTTCTTCAGGAAATGGCGGCGTTTGAGAACTTCGGCAAGGAAATCGGCCGGCAGATCTTTGCGGTGCAAGAGCAGAGCGAGAGATGTTTCGTCGAGCGCGGGATTCTCAAGAATCGGGAGCAATTGGTTGGGAGGAACTTCGTGAATAAAGCGCACCAGTTCGTCACCGGTAGCGGTTTGTAGTTTTGGCAAGTCTCCGGAACTCACGGCGCGGCTCCTGCCTGGTTCGTGAAGAGCTGCAACGCAATCCAGGCGGCAATTTCTGCTGGCTCGACCTGCAGCGGAGTCATGATGGCGTTGGGAAGCTTGCCGCGCAATTCCCTGTCAATGGCAGAATCGAAAAAACGCGAACGTCCGATGGTGCCGCCTGTTTTGCCCAGGTGGAATGGCTGTTGCAGCAGATTCAGCGATTCGGCCAGGCGCAGGGAAATGGCGGCGAGCTTTTCTGCGGCCGCATTCAGAAGTGACTGAGCGACGGAGTTGCCATTGTCCGCAGCTGTTGCCACCGCGGGAAAAATCCGCGGATAAACGGAATCAGCATCGGCGGCGGATTTCGCGTCCACTTCGATCCAGTTCGATACGGCCAGAAGCTGAAAAATTTGGCGAGTCAAATCGTCTGACTCTGCGTTCGAGTCTCCGGCGCGAGCCGCTGCAATTGCTGAGCGACCAATGTCAAAGGCGCTTCCTTCATCGCTGGTCGCGGGGCCGAGGCCACCTTCGCGCTTCAGCGTTCCCGAGATATCTCTACCGATTGCGGCGGAACCGGTGCCGACAACCAAAACGATGGCCGGACCCGGTGGCATTGCGGCCAGGGCGAGTTCGAAATCGGTGCGAACGTCGACGACCGTTTTAGGAAATCGTTGAGCAAGGAATTGCCGCATCTGATCGCGATTTTCCTGGCGGCCGGTGCCGGCAAGCCCAGCGCATAGCGCGAGAACATTAAATTTGATGCGCGTAGATTGCAGCGCTGAATCACAGGTTTCATTGAGTGCGGCGAAAGCAGCCGGAAAACCAATTCGAGTGGGATTCGAAGCCGGGCCTTTTGCGCGAGCGAGAATAGCGCCTGCTTCGTTCAATACCACACAGTCGGTTTTCGTGCCGCCTCCATCTATGCCCAAAAAGCAATTCATAGAGAAAGCTTACGCGAAAATGCGACGTGCGAAATGGCGTGGACGGACAAAGTTTCGAAAAACAACCCGGGAAAGTACATTCGGTCTACAAACCACAAACGCTATCGGACTTCCTTGACGCGGGTTGGCTGGGCCTCTATCCTCGGACGTTCTTTGCAATATAACGAGTTTGCAGTGATACGCGGGAATGCGCATACATCCTGTTGATCTCACGATCGTAGTGGTCTACCTGCTGGGCGTGACGGCGCTGGGCTTGTGGTTCCGTCGCGGACAGCAGGATGTGCGCGACTATTTTTTGGGAGGACGAAGCGCACCCTGGTGGGCGTTGGCGCTTTCGATCGTCGCCACAGAGACGTCGACGCTCACGATTATCGGAACGCCGGCAATTTCGTATTCGACCAACCTGACTTTCATTCAACTGGTGTTCGGTTATCTGGTGGGCAGAGTTCTGATTGTGCTGTTGTTTTTACCGGGATACTTTCGCGGAGAGATGTTCACCGCGTATGCGCTGATCGAAAAAAGATTTGGGACCAGAATGCGCGCTGTGGCGGCGACAACGTTTCTAGTGACGCGAGCGGTCGCAGAAGGTGTTCGTGTTTCGGCGATCGCTTTAGTGGTCAGCGTGGTGCTGGGGACTTCGGAGCAACTTGCCGTGGTGATCGTAATCGCGTTGACGATTTTCTATACGTTTGAAGGCGGAATGAAAGCGGTGATCTGGACGGACGTGGCGCAATTGCTTTTGTATCTGACCGGCAGCGCTGTCACGCTGGGATTTCTACTGCATTCGATTCCCGGTGGCTGGAATGAAGTCAGTCACGTCGCGGCGGTGTCCGGCAATAAACTGCAATTTCTTGATTTCTCGATGCACGTTGCGACGAAGTACACCTTCTGGTCCGGCGTGATTGGCGGCGCGTTTCTTACCATGGCGAGCCATGGAACGGACCAAACAATCGTGCAGCGACTGCTGGCAGCCCGGAACGAAAAGGACAGCCGCAAGGCACTGCTGGCCAGCGGTGGCGTGATATTGGTGCAGTTTGCGTTGTTCCTTTTGGTCGGAGTGTTGCTCTACGTTTTCTCGCAGCACACGCCGTTGCTCGCGCCAGGCGAGCGTGCCGACCGCATACTTGCGTTGTTCCTAGTGCGCGAGATGCCGGTGGGCCTGGCCGGACTGATGCTCGCTTCGATCATTGCCGTTGCGATGTCGAATGCCAGCGGTTCGCTGAATTCCCTGGCGGCATCGAGCATATTGGATTTTTCGGCCGCCGCGGGACATCGGCAGGACCCGGTGAAATTTTTGCGGCTGTCACGGCGGATGACGCTCGTGTGGGGTGCAGTGTTGATGGCGTTCGGATTTGTGCCTTGGGGCTCGTTGCTTGAAACCGGTTTGACCGTGGCGTCCTTTCCTTTAGGAAGTTTGCTGGGGTTGTTTCTGCTGGGGACGATTGACCGGCGTGCGAACTCAACTGGAGCGCTTACCGGGATGTTCTGCGGGCTCGCCGCCATCATTGGCGTGTGGAAATTTTCGAGCGTCGCCTACACTTGGTACGTTCTTGTCGGCGCCAGCGTGACTTTTTTGGTGGGAGCGCTGGTGAGCCGGCTCGACGGTAAGGATTCGATGCAATTCGAGCCGTCCGGACAAGCCGAACTAAAACAGGAGATCGGATGAGCGCGCAGACACAGGGCGAACGATTGGAGCTGGTACGAGGGCTTGGCCCGTGGGCTTCTGCGGCGATCGTGATCGGTACAATGATCGGGACGGGAATTTTCCTGAAGCCCGCGGAGATGGCGCGCGAGGGACGGTTCGTTTCGATTGTGTTCGCTGCGTGGATTGTTGGCGCGATTCTTTCGATGTTCGGCGCACTTTCGTTTGCGGAACTGGGCGCGGCGATTCCCGAAGCGGGAGGCGAATACGCGTATCTGCGGCGAGGCTTCGGGCCGCAGTGGGGATTTATGTTCGGCTGGATGCATTCCATTGTCGGCAGACCATCTTCGATGTCATCGATCGCAGCCGGAATCGCACGATTCGCGAGCTTTCTGATTCCGGCGGTTGCGGCGCCGATTTTTACTCTGCATATGCCGGCGTTTGCCGGACTGAAGCCGTACGATTTTGTGTTTACCTGGGCGCAGCCTGTGGCGGTTTTGTGGCTGGTCATCATGACCATCGTGAATTACCTGGGAGTACGATTGGGCGGAGCGGTACAAGTGGTTTTGACGCTGGTCAAAATTCTTTCAGTGCTCGTGGTTATTGGAGTGGCGTTTTTTTCTGGCGCGGGCTCGGCGCACCCGGCGGATCCCGTGTGGCCGTCTGCACTGAACGGAGGAATTCTGATCGCGTTTCTGGCCGCGTTGGCGGCGGCTCTGTGGGCCTACGACGGCTGGGAAGATTTGAACCTGGTGGGATCTGAAGTTGAGAATCCGCAGAAGAATTTTCCACGGGCACTGCTGGGCGGAGTGGCGCTGGTAGCCGCGATTTACCTGCTGTTCAGCGCGGCGTGCTTGCGCGTTCTGCCATTCGACGCGGTTGCGAATTCGTCGCATATCGCGTCGGACGTGGTGGAGCGAGTGGCGGGGCACGGAGCGGCTTACTGGATGACGTTGGCCATGGTGATTTCAGCGATTGGATCCCTCAATTCGTCAGTGTTGAGTGGGGCCAGAGTTCCGTACGCGATGGCGCGCGACGGATTGTTTTTTAGAATTGCCGATGGCATCCATCCGAAATTTCTGACGCCGTCTCGCGCGCTGATCTTTCAAGGAATTCTAGCTGGGTTGATGGCGTTGACGGGAACGTTTGAAGAATTGACGAATCTATTTATTTTTGCGGGATGGATTTTTTACGGGTTGGCGGTGGTGGCGCTGTTCCGGCTGCGCAAGACCGAACCGGAAATGCCTCGCCCCTATCGCTGCTGGGGATATCCGTGGGTGCCGGGAATTTTTGTCGCTGGTGCGCTTGCGTTGACGCTCAGCATTTTGGTGCAGCGGCCTGGGAGATCACTCATCGGACTGCTGCTGATCGCGGCAGGATTGCCGTTTTACCGCTATTGGAAGGATGCGGCTTCAATTGGTAGCAATTCGGCCGCTTGAATGGCGGGACGTGAAGTGCTGCACTGGCCAGCCACCGGCCAGGAGCGCGGCTCCGGGAAGAATAACCCACGCGCATAGACCAACAAAGAAGGCCGGAATCATAAGGTTGTGGGCGATGTGGTCATCGAGAATCAATGCGATAGGCAAGGCAATCAAGAAAAAGGCCAAGTACGGTAATACCGGAAAAACGACGGACGAGAATACAACGCGTGCGTGGCCGCCGGCGCGATGTGAAAGATACGCTCCTAGAGCACCTATAAACGGCAAAGTGAACAACCACGAAACGTAGACCACGGCGACCGGAGCGACGAAACGCCAGCCGCGAGCCGTGGCAGTTGTGACCCAAGGATTGGGGCCGAATATTTGGATCAGCGCGAGAAGAGCCATCGAGAGCAGCAGCGTTACAAATGCGGGAAACCAGAATTGTGCAACGCGTTTTGTCATGATGAACTCCTTTTTGCGAGATGATTCGATTTTTCGTTGCAAAACTCGCCAATCCCCGACGCCTTCCAACACGCGGCCAATGGCGGCCTGCTCTGATAGACCCTCGTTGCGCAAAGATTGATAGGTTTCCTCGAGATGATCTGCTAATTCGTCGAACACCTGAGCCGCGTCTTCATCCGGCAGCGCCAGACTGGCAAGCTGCTCGCGAACGACTTGCACCCAATCATACATTGGAAGCTTTCGTGAGGCGGCGCAACGCGTGGAAAAGCTCCGACCACTCCGCGCGAAGCGGCGAAAGTTTTTTCTTGCCTTGCGGTGTGAGCCGGTAGCAACGACGGCGGCGGCCATTGGAGCTTGTCTCCCAAGTTCCTCGAATCCATCGGCGCTGTTCCATGCGATAAAGCATCGGGTAGAGCGCGGCAAGGCTAAAGCTTAATGAGCCTTTGGTTTGCGCTTCGATGCGGCGGGACAACTCGTAACCGTGCAGAGGGCCGTCCTCCAAGACGCTGAGGATGGCAAGTTCGGCGGTGCCTTTCTTAATGCCTGTACCGATCATCAGTCGCTCCTTTATGTATAAGAGTCTTATATATTGGAATAACTCTGTCAACTGGACGCTGGTACAGGTGTGAGAGACGCGATGTACGTTAGCGCCCTGCGCTACACCGAGGTTGCGTGTTTTGCAGCGGCGATTGGATTGATCGCGGCGTCTGCTTCGCTGCTTACTTCGATGGCGGGGTGCAGCAACTTGGCGAGAATTTCGAGGCCGGTGACAAGACGAGGACCGGGACGCGAGAAATAGCTATTGGCATCGAGTGCGTAGACACGTCCGTTTCGAACGGCAGGGATATCTTGCCAGCCAACCGGGAAATCGATGGAGCGATATTCTTCGCGCGCTTGCGTTGCGGTATATCCACACGGAGCGGCGATCAGGAAGTCCGGTTGCGCGGTAACGACATCCTCGAGCGTCACGCGGAAGGAAGGACGGCTGGGCTCGCCAAAGACGTCGCGGCCTCCAACGAACTTAATCATTTCCGGAATCCAGTGGCCCCCAACATAAATTGGCTGGAGCCATTCAAGGAAAGCGACGGCCGGGCGATCGCTAAGTGGCTGCTCTTGCTTCGCGAAAATAATTTTCTGTTCGAGCGCGCCAATTCTTTCGCCGATAGATTCAATCAGCTTCTCGGCGGCATGGGGGCGGAAGGTTTGTTCGCCGACCAAGAGGATGTCGCGCCAGACATCGCCGAGATCAAGCGGGTTTAGCGACAGAACTTCAGGCTTGGATTCGAAATTTGCGAGAACCGCGGCGAGATCTTCGGGCGACGCGGCGCAGACGTGACACAAATCCTGGGTGACGATCAGATCGGGCGACAGGCTACGCAAAACGTAGGCGTCAACGGAATAAACGCTCTCGCTGTGCGCGCTGAATTCGCGCACCAAGCGGTCGATCTCGACAGGTGCGGCGTCTTTCGGAATGCGCGAGTGGATGACAACGGTTTTTGAGCGGGCGGCGGGCGGAAAATCGCACTCGTGACTAACGCCAACGATTTGCTGCTCGAGCCCGAGAGCGAAGAGAATTTCCGTGGCGGACGGAAGCAGCGAAACGATGCGCATGGGAGCCATTCGCGGACTTTAGCACAACGCATTGCAACGAGCTATTTCGAACTATTTGTAGAGCAGATAGCGGCGGCGCGCTTTGTCGTAGTCGGACAGACTGGTCTGCCAGCTAGCCGCGATGTCCGCCGGTGATGCGCCACCCTCTAATTTCTGCACGGTTTCGGCGTTGCCCAGCAGTACGATCGTTTTTGAAATGTCGAAATTCTCCGGGTACATTCTCTGTAGCAACGCGGCGATTTCCAGGCCCATCCGCATCGAACGCACAGCACCACGGTCTCCAATGCGAATACCAACGCCATTGCAGCGCTTTCCTGCGTACAAACCAGTAACGGGAATAAAAGGTTGCGTGACAAACTTCAGCCCAGGCAGATGCGCCGCGTTCAATGCCGACGCGACTTTTTCACCGTCCATCCACGGGGCGCCAAACTCTTCGAACGGCGCTTCGGTTCCCCGGCCGACGGAAACGCCTGCGCTTTGCAGGATTTCCAGGCCGGGATAGACGATGGAGCCTTTCAAGGTCCGCAAGTTGGGCGAAGGCGGAATCCAGCGCACGCCGGTACCTTCGAAAAAATAATTACGGTGCCAATTCTTCATGGCGATGACGTGAAGATCCGCGTCGATGTGATTTTCTGAATTGAAGAATTGCGCGAGTTCGCCGATGGTCAGCGCATAACGCACGGGAATTGGAAAATAGGCGACGAAATTTGTTTTGTCCGGGTCGAGCATCGGGCCTTCGATGATTTCTCCACCGAGAGGATTGGGGCGGTCCAGAATGTAAAACGCGATATTGCGTTTGGCGGCTTCTTCCATGGCGTAGGCCATGGTGACGGTGTAAGTGTAAAAGCGGACGCCTGCATCTTGAATATCGAAGACCAGCGTGTCCACTCCTTTCAACATTTCGTCGGTGGGCCGTAGAGTTTCGCCGTAGAGCGAGAAAACGTGCAAACCCGTGGAAGGATCTTTGCTGGAGGAGAGCCGTTCATCCAGTTGGCCGCCTAAGCCGTGCTCGGGACTGAAAATGGCGACGACCTGCACGCCCGGCGCGTGTGCGAGCAGCTCGATGGTGGATTTTCCCTGCGAATCGAGACCAGTGTGATTGGTGATGATTCCGATATGCTTGCCGCGCAACGCTGCGAACTTTTGTGATTCGAGAACGTCCAGGCCGGTTTGCACCCGCCCAGCACGCGGAGTTGATTTGTGTTTGGAGGTTGTGGCGTTTGCAGTAGCGATGCAAGGATGAGGCAGAAAGGAGAAGAGCGTACCGAACACACTGATCAAAATGCAACGAGATGCTGACGCGCGGTCCGGCAAGATTTCCTCCTGGTTCGTTTCGATTGCAATGATATTCTGGAACGCCCTGTAGCGAATCGCGTTGTCGCACTGAGTTGCGTGTGTTATCAACAGAAGAAGCAGGGCGTGACTCCGCGAGATTCCTGGCAATTCGGGAGAATTGATGCCGCTGAAACGCCGCGCTGTGATGTGCCTGTTTCTACTGCCGTTCGCGCTCCTTATGGCAACCAAATTACGAAGTCAAAGCCGCGCCGCCGCGGCGACAAAACAAGCAAAGCCTGCGCCAACTCGCAAATCCGCTGGCGGGTTGCGCGCCTTGTCTGCCGCTCAGCGGCAATGGGTGGATGGCACGCTGCGGAAGATGACAGTTGACGAAAAAATCGGTCAACTGCTTTTCACCACGTATCACGGAACATTTACTGCAACCGACTCGCCCGCATACCAACAAATGATGCACGACGTGAGCGATCTTCATGCCGGTGGATTTATTCTAGTTACGCGCAGCACTCAGCTGGGAATCGAAAAGAGCCAAGCTTATCCGACCGCGGTCTTGAATAATCAGCTGCAGTCCAAATCCAAATTGCCGTTGCTGATTGGTGCGGACTTTGAACGTGGCTCGGCGATGCGTCTGGATGAAGGCACATCGTTTCCAACCCAGATGGCGATAGCGGCTGGCGGAGATCCGCGCGATGCCTACACCATGGGAAAAATCACGGCGCTGGAAGCGCGCCAGGCCGGTGTGCACTGGATTTACGCTCCGGTGGCTGACGTAAACAACAATCCCGGAAATCCCATCATCAATACACGGTCATTTGGCGAAGATGCCACACGCGTTTCGGAATTTGTTTCCGCCTACGTGCGTGGGGTGGAAGAAGACGGTGGACTGGCCACTGCCAAACATTTTCCCGGCCACGGCGACACCGCGGCCGATTCGCACATTGACCTGCCGGTGATTCGCGCGGATCGGCAGCGACTGGATTCTTTGGAGCTGGTTCCCTTCCGCGCGGCGATCGCCGCTGGAGCAGGCAGCGTAATGACCGGGCATCTTAATGTTCCGGCGCTGGAGCCTGATCCGAACACACCTGCGACTTTGTCGTCGAACATTCTGACTGGCGTTCTCCGTAAAGAACTTGGGTTTCGAGGTTTGGTGGTCACCGACGCCATGGACATGGGCGGCATCACGGTTCGTTTCGCGCCCGGAGAAGCCGCAGTGCGCGCCGTGCTGGCGGGCACCGATTGTCTGTTAATGCCGCCGGTTCCCGATGCCTCATTCGAAGCGCTGCAGCACGCGGTCAAGTCCGGAAGAATTTCTCGCGAGCGACTGGACGCTTCCGTGCGGCGAATACTGGAAGCGAAGGCACGGCTGGGCCTGAACAAGAGTCGGCTCGTGGATGTAAACGGAATTAATGCGCACTTCGCGCAGACGGCCTGGCAGAAAGAGGCGCAGGAAATTTCTGATCGTGGAATCACGTTGCTTCGCGATACGCCGCATCGGTTACCACTGGATGGAACAAAGCCGTCGCGAGCGCTGCTGCTGGCGTTTTACGCTGATCCCGAACCGACTCCCGGCGAAGATTTGGAACGCGAACTGAGAAGCCGCTTCGATTCGGTGACGACAATCCGCGCGGATACGCGATTTCGCGACGCGGCGAATATCAAACTGCCCTCGCCTGATTCTTATGATGTCGCAATTCTGGCGTTGTTCGTGCGCGTCAGCGATCGCAAAGGGAACGTGGACGTGCCGTCGGAACAGGCCGCGCTCGCCGAGCAGGTTTATCAATCCGGTAAACCAGTCATCACGCTTGCATTCGGCAGTCCTTATTTGATCGAACGTTTTCCGCAGGCGGAAACCTGGCTGGGCGCGTTCGGTATCAGCGACGTGGCGCAAATTTCCATGGCTCGCGCGCTGTTTGGTGAGATTCCCGTGCGCGGACACTTGCCGGTGACCATTCCGGGCGTGCAGCTGAAAGCTGGCTTCGGAATCGAAGTGCCGGCTGACCCGATGAAACTGCAGCCCATGGACGTACGCAGTGAAGGGCAACTGCAACCAGCCTTTGATGTAATTGAAGCTGCGATCAAGGATAAAGCGTTTCCGGGGGCAACACTGGCCGTAGGATATCGCGGCAAGATCTCGCTGCACGCGTTTGGCAAACAAACCTACGAAGCCAAGTCTCCGAATATCGCGATCGACACCATGTACGACATCGCTTCGCTGACGAAAGTAGTGACAACTACGACGATCGTCGCGAAACTGGCCGAAGGCGACTTCCCTGTTCGCTTGGATCTTGACGCGAATGTGGAGCGCTATCTGCCGGAGTGGGCCAACGGTCCGCAACCTGAATGGCGCCATCGGGTCACGGTCCGTCATTTGCTTACACATACGTCCGGGCTGCCGCCGTTCAAGGAGTATTGGCGTACCTCGAAATCGAAACAAGACACACTCGACAAAATATTTGTTGAGCCGCTCGACTACGAGCCGGGTACCAAAGAAGTTTATTCCGACCTGGGAATTATTTTGATGGCGGAAATTATCGAGCGGTTGACGGGACAGAAGCTCGATACGCTCGCGCGCGAATATATCTTTTTGCCCCTAACGATGTCGAACAGTATGTTCAAGCCACCGAAGAAACTTTGGCCGGAAATTGCCCCGACCGAAATCGACAACCAATATCGGCACCGTTTGATTCAAGGCGAAGTTCACGATGAAAATGCGGCAGCGATCGGCGGAGTTTCAGGCCACGCAGGGGTATTCAGTACGGCGCCGGATTTGGCTGCGTTCTGCCAGATGCTGTTGAACGGTGGTGTGTATGCACATCAACGAATTCTGCGACGCGCCACCATTTCCGAATTTACCGAACCGCAGCAGCTTTCCGGCGGCACGCGAACGCTAGGCTGGGCAGTTCCGACCGAAGGCGGTTCGAGCGGACATTTTATGGGGCCGCACACGTTCGGCCACACGGGTTTTACCGGCACATCGATTTGGATCGATCCTGATCGGCAGCTTTTTGTAGTGTTCCTGACTAACCGGGTGTATCCAACGCGGGAAAATCAGAAATTGGCGAAGGTGCGACCGGCGCTACACGACGTGGTGATGGAATCACTGGGATTAGCGACGCCGGCAACTTCAATCAAATAAAGCCTGCAAGCAAGAAGTGAGGCTATCGCGAGATGATATTTTGGGGTAGATCATCTGCAGCTAGTCGTACGCTTTCCGGCTTACCCAGATCGCGCCAATAATATTGGTCGGCGCGAAATGCAGTGATCTTCTCGCCCTGACTCGAGAGACGTAAGTACGTGTCGATGATGGAGAACACGCCGAGCTCAGTCATCAGCGGGAGCAGGCGCGGAGAAATTACGTGGATGCCAGAAAATGCCAGCGATTCGAGCGGTTGCGCCGGCCGGACGATTTCCTTTTCACGATCACGGCCAGCAACGCGGCCACAGAGCTGGCCATGTTCGTCAAACAGCAGTAGCCGTGAACTTTCGCGTTTCTGCACGGCGACCGTGACAAGAGACCGGTTTTCCTTGTGGGCCTGTACCATCAGTGCCAGGTCAATCGAGCTCAACACGTCCACGTTGTGTAGAAAAAACGGTCCAGCGTCCTCTCCAGAATTTTCTTGAAAAAACCAAGCCGCCTTTTTCAACCCGCCGCCGGTGTCCAGCAGAATGTCTTCGCGCGAAAGGTCAATGCGCATTCCGAAATTATTATTGGATTTAAGATAGTCGATCACCATTTCGGCAAAGTGATGCACGTTGATGACGGCTTCAGTCACGCCGAACGATTTCAAACGAGTGAGCGCAATCTCAAGCAGGGTGCGTCCGGCGACTTCCACCAGGGCTTTCGGACGATCGTCGGTCAACGGACGCAGGCGCGTACCTAGACCCGCCGCCAACACCATCGCTTTCATATGCGTACACACGCAATGTTAGCGGCGGCGCGGCAGAAATCCCCGCAGAGACTCCTCGCTGCTCTCGGAATGACGAGTGTGGGCAGGAAACGGCCAGAGCCGGTTTTCGGCAAACCTATGTGCATCAATCTCACTGCGAAGTCACCTTGAAGACTTCGCCAGAACCGTTTCGTTCTCCAGCGCTTCCAGTCCAAGATGACGGACGACGACTTGCACGCCCTTGCGCGCGCGGAGCCGTTTCGCCAACTGCTCCGCGAGAAAGACCGAACGATGCTGGCCGCCGGTACAGCCAAACGACACCATCAAATTTTTGAATCCGCGCTCCTGATAAGTATTCACGCTTGCATCCACAAGCGATAGCACGCCGGCGAGAAACTGATGCACGCTTTCCTGCTGGTTCAAGTAGTCGATTACCAGTTGATCCTTGCCGGTCAAAGTCTTGAAGCGCTCTTCGCGCCCTGGATTCGGAAGGCTGCGCCCATCGAAAACAAATCCGCCGCCGTTCCCCGACTCGTCTTTCGGCAGACCCTTGTGAAACGAGAAACTGAAAACGCGCACGGTCAACTCGTCTGCTTCGCCCGCCAACCCGAGCAGTTTTTCGGAAGCCAGCATGTTCTTGAATGCATCCATCAGGGTCGGCAGGTGGACGGGAAGCTCCACGTTATGCGCCAACCAGCGCAGATTTTTCAACGCAAACGGAACGCTTTGCAGAAAGTGCGCTTTCCTCTCGTAAAATCCGCGAAAACCATAAGCGCCCAAGGCTTGCATAATGCGCACGTAAACGTACGCGTGGTAATAGTGCAAAAATTCGTCGCGCGTTATTTTTGTGCAGTCATTCAGCGCGTTGAGATAGTGCTCAAGAAGACGCTGGCGCAACTCGGGCGGCAAGTCAGCCTTGGCATCGAAAAGCATGGACGCGATGTCGTATTGCAAAGCACCTTTGCGGCCGCCCTGATAATCCACAAAATATGGATTCCCCCGGCGCAGCATCACGTTGCGGGACTGGAAGTCGCGATACAAAAAATAGTCGCAATTAGCACTGAGCAGAAAGTCGGTCAAGTTCCCGAAATCATTCTCCAACGCGGACTCGCTGAAAGGAATGCCGGCAAGACGAAGAAAATAATATTTGAAGTAGTTGAGATCCCAGGTGATCGATTGCCGGTCGAAACTGCCACAGGGATAGCACAAGCTGTAATCGAGATCGCGTCCGGCTTCCACCTGAAAACGCGGCAGCGTGGCAACAACATTCTCGTAGGCGCCCACGACCTGCGGCGCGATTTGTTCGCTGGTGCGATTTCTGGAAAGAAACTCAAAAAGCGTCGTGTCGCCGAGGTCTTCTTCGAGATACGCACCCTGATCCAGATCTTCGCCATAAATTTCCGGAACCGGTAGGCCATGTTTGCGAAAATGTTTGGAAAAAGAGAGGAAGGCAACGTTTTCTTCGCGTACTCCGTAAAGAATACCTATTGCGCTGGCTTTGTCGTTTGCCAGCCGGATGATCTTGCGTCCCGAGCCACCTAATTCGCCCTGCAGCGGCAGCACGCGGTCCGGCTGCGAATGAAAATGCTGTTCAAAAAGCTTTATTAGCGAATCCATGAATTCCGAGTCCAATAGTTCCGTATCTGCGCAGCGGGCTGGGAGCTAGGCTTTTCTAGAATAGCCGATTAGGACGCGGGGCACGATACGTCAAGCATCTTGGTGTCCATCGAATTAGTCCCAATCCCGACGGCTGGCAGCTTATCCTCATTTGCGTAGTAACGCTCTCGCTGCACCGGGCTTCTTCCGTCGAACGCAGTTTCGGGCGATGTTTGCCGAGCGTATATAATGCAGTAGTGAGTCCTGGTCAAAAAAAAGTTCTCCTCGCCGAAGAACGCCTCACTGAAAAACGCAATCCCCGTTCGATGGATCTGGATCGGCTCTCGACCGAAGAAATCATTCGCTTGATGAACGAAGAGGACCGCAAAATCGCGCACGCCGTGGCGCGGGAAATTCCAGCGATTACCCACGCAGTAGAGGCGATCGTAAAGGGAATGCGAAATGGCGGGCGCCTATTCTATGTTGGAGCAGGATCGAGCGGGCGGCTTGGCGTGCTGGACGCAGCGGAATGCGCTCCGACCTTTGGTACCTCGCGCAAATTGGTGCAGGCGCTGATCGCAGGCGGTAAGCACGCGGTCACTAACGCGGTCGAAGGAGCGGAAGACTCCACGAGAAATGGCGAACGAGATCTGGCCGCAAAGCAGTTGACTCACAATGATGTGGTCGTCGGCATCGCAGCGAGTGGCACCACGCCGTACGTAGTAGGAGCATTGAAATACGCACTAAAGCGCAAGGCTACAACAGTGGCCGTAACCGCCAATCGCAGCATGCCGGTGGCAGGGCTGGCGAAGATTTTGATCGCGCCGGAAGTCGGTCCTGAAGTTCTAACTGGATCGACACGGCTGAAAGCGGGAACCGCGCAAAAAATGGTGCTCAACATGCTCTCAACTGCTGCGATGGTGCGGCTGGGACATGTGTATGAAAACCTGATGATCGATTTGCTCAGTACAAACCAGAAGCTTTCTGATCGTTCGCTGCGAATTCTTGTCGAAGCCAGCGGCAAAAGTGTGTCGGCGGCAAGACAAGCACTGCGGAAATCGGGACACGATTTGCGTATCGCGCTGGTAATGCTGAAGAAAAACGTGAATGTTCTGGAAGCCAAGCAATCTCTAAAATCTGCCGGCGGCAACCTGCGCCGTGCCCTGGGAGAGTCTTAGAGTACAACTCCTTCGGCGAATTACCGTTCGCTAATAATTAGGACCCATGGATAAATTTCTTATCACCGGCGGCATTCCGTTACACGGCACTGTCGAAATCAGCGGCGCAAAGAACGCTGCTCTGCCTGCAATGGCGGCTTCCCTGCTGACGGCTGACCGCGTCGCGCTCCATAACGTCGCGAAGGTTCGCGACATTATCACTATGGGCAAGCTTCTTGCCCATATGGGCGTCTCCGTGGCCACCAACGAATTCCCGGCCGCGGACTATGCTTTTCAAGCGCACACCATTAGTGATGCCGAAGCCCCCTACGAACTCGTCAAAACCATGCGCGCTTCCATCCTGACCCTTGGGCCCACGCTGGCACGCACGGGAGTGGCGCGCGTTTCGCTTCCCGGCGGATGCGCCATCGGCGCCCGGCCCGTGGATTTGCATCTAAGCGCTCTGGAAAAAATGTGCGCGGAAATCGCGACCTCTCACGGCTACATCGAGGCTCGCGCGCCGCGAGGCGGCAGGCTTAAGGGCGCTCACATCGTCTTCGAAAAAATTACCGTAACCGGCACGGAGAATATCTTGATGGCCGCGGCGCTCGCCGACGGCGAAACGGTTCTGGAAAATTCCGCATGCGAGCCAGAGGTTACCGACTTAATCGTACTGCTGCGAAAAATGGGCGCGAAAATATCTGGCGATGGAACTCCTACGTTGCGTATTCAAGGAACCTCGTCATTGGGTGGCGCAGAACATACCGTGATCGCAGATCGCATTGAGGCCGGCACATTTTTGGTCGCTGGCGCTATCACAAATGGCGACCTTACTCTCACCAAATGCGAACCGCTGCACCTGGGCGCCGTCATCAGTAAGTTGCGCGATGCCGGAGTATCCATCGAAGAAGCTGGACCTGCGAGTTTGCGCGTGCGCGGGGTAAAGAAACTTGCCGCCGCAGATCTGACCACCGAGGAGTATCCCGGCTTCGCTACGGATATGCAGGCGCAATACATGGCGCTGGCCACGCAGGCTGAGGGAGCATCCACCATTACCGAAACCATTTTTGAGAATCGCTATCTGCATGCCAGCGAGATGATCCGCATGGGAGCGAATATCTCGATTGATGGCCGCCGCGCCATCGTGCGCGGTCCTTCGGAACTCAGTGGCACGACCGTGCAGGCGTCCGACCTGCGCGCCAGCGCCAGCCTGGTCCTCGCAGCTCTGGTGGCCAATGGCGAAACTACCATCGAGCGCGTTTATCACATCGATCGCGGCTATGAATGCATAGTGGAGAAACTCAGCGCAGTTGGGGCCAACATTACTCGCGTTCACGCGCCTTCCAGCTAGGCCTCCGCGGCGCCGATCTAACTTCGCTCACTGTAATTCCTGCTAATTTTGACTGAATGTGGAGCTTTGCTACAATTCATCGCGCGTTCTATATTGCGAACCAACACGCCAGCGCTTCGCCAGACCGATCTAAGAAGGGTGAACACATGTCCGACACTCAGCTTCTCGAAAAAATCGATGCTGCTATCGCCGAAAAACATCTGCTGAATCATCCCTTCTATCAGGACTGGCAAGCTGGCAAACTTTCCCGTGAATCGCTGCAGATGTACGCCGGGCAATATTACCGCCACGTCGAAGCGTTTCCGCAGCACCTGCGAGTGCTGGCCGGACGCGCCGACGCTTCGCTCAAGCCGGTCGTCCTCGAAAACCTTGCTGAAGAGGAAAATCCGGAACGCACGCATCCGCAGTTGTGGCGCGATTTTGCCGCGGCTCTCGGGGTAAGCGAAGACGACATTACTTCCGCGCCTTCGCTTCCCGGAACGCAGAGTGTTGTGCAAACCTTTCGCGACATCTGCGCGAACCGCTCCGTGGCCGAGGCCGTCGCCGCACTCTATGCTTACGAAGCGCAAGTTCCGGAAATTGCCACCACCAAGGTTGACGGGCTGAATCGCTTCTACGGAATCAACGATGCCAAAGCCATTGCCTATTTTTCCGTACATGAACAAGCGGACAAAGCCCATCGCGCGGCGTGGCGCAACTGGCTCATGGAAAACACCTGCGGCGACGAAGAGCGAATCCTTGCTTCCACGAATGATGCGTTGAACGCATTGTGGGGAGCGCTGGACGCCGTCCACTGCGGCTCGTGCTCCAGGAATTAATCGGAACGCATTTTCTCCCTCGCTAAATGGGAGAACCAAATACGCAGAACAAAAAGGCCTCTGGTTTCCCAGAGGCCCTTTTTATTATGAGAGGAGCGATCGAAACTACTCAGACGCGGCCGAGCTTGACGCGTCGGTGACGCCACTGGCTGCTGCTTCTTTTCTCTGTGCCTTCTCGCGAGCTTCCTTGATAAGCGCCTTGCGGGACAGGCGAACCTTGTTGCCTTCGATCGAAAGCACTTTGACCAGCACCTGGTCGCCCAATTTCAGTTCGTCGCGAACGTCGCGAATGCGTTGTTCGGAAATTTCGCTGATGTGCAGCAAGCCATCGGTACCGGGGAACAGTTCGACGAAAGCGCCGAATTCCGCCAGGCGGACGACCTTGCCAAGATATGTTTTGCCGATTTCGGCGCTGGCAGTCACGTCGCGCACCATCTGCAACGCCGCATCGCCGCCGGAGCCGCTGGTCGCGAAGATATGCACTGTGCCGTCT
Organism: uncultured Acidobacteriota bacterium; assembly: GCA_963731155.1. Classification (GTDB taxonomy): domain Bacteria; phylum Acidobacteriota; class Terriglobia; order Acidiferrales; family UBA7541; genus Acidiferrum. Next base: position 213,775 of record CAVSVB010000012.1, on the reverse strand, counting down.
TCGTGCACGTCAATCTTCACGCCGGTGGCTTCAATGATGGATTTGATTTTCTTGCCGCCCGGTCCAATCAGGTCGCGAATCTTGTCGGTAGGAATGGACAGCTTGAACAGGCGCGGCGCGTAAGCGGAGATAGTGGTGCGCGCTTCGCTGAGCGTCGCGTCCATGATGTCTAGAATCTCCAACCGGGCTTTCTTCGCCTGAGCCAGAGCTTCCCGCATCATCGGGATGCTAATGCCGCCGACTTTGATGTCCATCTGCAGCGCGGTGATTCCGGTGCGCGTTCCGGCAACTTTGAAGTCCATGTCGCCGTAGTGATCTTCTGCGCCCGCAATGTCGGTCATGACCGCGTATTTGCCGTTGTCGCCAACGACCAGGCCCATCGCGATGCCAGCACAGGGGGACTTGAGCGGAACGCCCGCATCCATCATCGCCAGAGAGCCGCCGCAGACCGTGGCCATCGAAGACGATCCGTTGGATTCAAGAATGTCGCTGACCAAACGCATCGCGTACGGAAATTCTGTCTCCGGCGGGAGCAAACTCACCAGCGCTCGTTCTGCAAGAGCGCCGTGACCAATTTCGCGACGGCCCGGCCCGCGAACCGGCTTCACTTCGCCAACGCTGAACGGTGGAAAATTGTAGTGCAGCATGAACCGCTTGTGCTGGTCTTGCGCAAACAGCAAATCCAGCCGTTGCTGATCTTCTTTCGTTCCCAAAGTGAGAGTGGCCAACGCCTGCGTCTCGCCGCGGGTGAACAGAGCCGAGCCATGTACGCGCGGTAGCAATCCGACTTCACAGGTGATTTTGCGAATCTTATCGAAGGCGCGTCCATCCGGACGGCGGTGATTGTTCAGAATTTCGTCGCGGAAGATATCTTCCTTCAAACGATCGAAGGCGCGCTTGGTCAGCGCCAACTTTTCTTCGTCTTCTTCGGGAACGATCTCGACGATCTTGGCCTTCAATTCATCTATAAGGTGATAGCTTTCTTTCTTCGGATGCTTCTCGGTATCCAGCGCGTCCTTCAACTCGGCGCCATAGGTCTTCTTAATCGAATTGTAAATGCTCTGGTCAAACGGCCACGGCGCCACTTCCACCTTCTTCGGCTTCAATTGCGCGTGCAGTTCCTTAATTGCGGCCACAATCTTTTTCACTTGCGCGTGGCCAAATTCCAGCGCTTCCACCGCGGTTTCTTCGGATACTTCCAGAGCGCCGGACTCTACCATCATGATGGCTTCGTCGCTGCCTGCAATCACGATGTTGATCAGGCTGGTTTTCTGCTCGGCCACAGTCGGGTTGGCAACTAGCTGGCCATTCACAAGTCCTACGCGAACCGCCGCAATCGGCGTCGGAAAGGGCAGGTCACTGCAATAAGCCGCGGCCGCTGCGCCAGTCACCGCAATAACATCGGGATCATTGTCGCTGTCCGCGGATAACACCATGGAGTTTATCTGCGTTTCGTTGCGCCATGATTCCGGGAATAGCGGGCGCATCGGCCGGTCAATCAATCGCGAAGTCAAAATCTCTTTTTCCGTTGGCCGGCCTTCCCTCTTGAAAAATCCTCCGGGAATCTTTCCCGCCGAGTACGTGTTTTCGCGATAGTCCACTGTCAACGGCAAAAAGTCTCGATCGTTTGGCTTCGTCGCCATGCAAGCCGTGTTCAGGATCACCGTATCGCCGTACCGGGCCACAATCGCGCCGTTTGCCTGCTTCGCAATCTTGCCTGTCTCCAGAATCAGCGTTCTTCCGCCAACTTCCACCGATACCTGATATGGCGCCGGTATGTGATTATTTTCTGACATGATTTATTCCTTTGGTCCCGCCTCTGGCGGCACCGGGGCAGATCCGTCTGCCTTTTCCATGTTTACTTCTTGGTTTGTTTCGTCGTCGAGCCACAGGAAGGGCCGGCCGAAACCACACTACGAGACAATTCGACTGTTCCCAGTCGAATGTCCAATTCCAGACATTTTTCGCTTGGAATTTGTCACTTCGTGCGTAGCTCGCGGCGTTCTTACCAGCAAACCGCTACTTGCGCAGACTGAGCCGTTCCACAATCTCGCGGTACCGATCCGGGTCCCGACGGTTCAGATAGTCCAACAGTCGGCGTCGCTTGTTCACCATCATAATCAAGCCCCGCCGCGATGCATGGTCCTTTACGTGGCTCTTGAGGTGCGACGTCAGATAGTTGATCCGCTCGCTCAGCAGTGCAATCTGCACCTCCGGTGAGCCCGTATCTTTAACATGAGAACGGAATTGTTCGATCAACGCTGCTTTCGGTGCGCTCAAGTGCCCTCTCCGTCGTCCCCTGAATTTTCCTCTTCTCTTCGACTCATTCAGAGTAACACAGTATTCTTTTACCTGTAAAGCAATGCCGCGCCTCTTCCCTCGTCAAAAACATTAAGTGGATTGTCGCTTGATTCCGTGTTCCCATGCGTGCAGACCGCTCGCATCCATCGACAGGGCAGATCCAGCCAAGGGAGGCACTATGACCGAACCACGAAATCAGACCGCGATTCCTCAGATTTCCACGCGACGACGGGCAATTGTCCATGCCGCTTTGGCCGTGAGCGCGTTCGGTACAATTTCGAGTATCGCCGCGGCTGCCTCTGCGGAGGACGTTTCCCGCGACGCGGAAGCGCTTCATCAAGAGCTCGTTTTCAAAGCGAATCGTAAGCGTATTTACGAAATATTTATCAGCACAGCTCAGTTTGACAAGATGACCCACGACATACAAGCAAAAGAAGGTGGCGCGGCGAGCGCGTCCCTTCCGACAGAAATCAGCCACGACGTCGGCGGCACTTTCTCCTTATTCGGCGGACGCATCGTCGGTCGGCATCTCGAGCTCGTTCCGGACGAACGAATCGTTCAGGCCTGGCGTGTAGCCTACTGGAAGCCGGGCGTCTTCTCGATCGTCAGATTCGATTTCACGGAACAAGGCGCGGAAACCAAACTCCTGTTTGCTCATACTGGTTTCCCCCAAGGCGACGCGGAAAATCTCTTAAACGGCTGGAAAATCCATTACTGGCAGCCACTCGAAAAATTTATCGCTAGCTGAGAAACACTGAAAGACGCGTGGCGAGTTGCGCGTAATAAGAAGCATGGAGTCCGGAGTTCGCTTGCATCGCGCGTTGTGGAGCGCAGTAATTTTTCTGGCGTTGATCGGCGTGGCCGTTGCCGTCCGTAGAATTATTTATCTGGGCCCAATCCTCGCTAACGGTTACTCCCCGTCCACGGTTGCGCCTGGTTCCAGAGGCGCACAGTTTGTGGCGCTGGATGAAGTATTCGCTCGCCACCCCGTCCTCACCATGATCCATATTGTTCCGGGACTTCTGTTCATGGCTCTGGGTCCGTTTCAGTTCAGCGAATCCATTCGTGCCCGGCATCTACAGTGGCACCGCTGGAATGGCCGTATTCTTGTGGCGTGCGGATTGGTCATCGGAATCTCGGCATTGCTGATGAGCTTCACCATGCAATCGATCGGCGGAGTCAATCAGGCTGCAGCCACAATCCTCTTTGCCTTATTTTTCCTTTTCGCACTAAACAAGGCCGTGTGGCACATCAGCCAGCGTGAAATTATCCAGCATCGGCAGTGGATGATTCGAGCCTATGCGATCGGCCTCGCGGTCGCCACCATTCGTCCCATCATTGGGATTTTCTTCGCCACTAGCCCGCTGTCCGACCTCACGCCCCGCGAGTTCTTCGGCACCGCCTTCTGGATCGGCTTTGTACTGCACCTCATCGCCGCCGAAGCCTGGATTCACGCCACACTTCCGCAAACTATAAAAACGCAGCTGACTGCATCGTAACCGGGCTTCGTTCGCGATCAGACTCGTTGCGTTTCTTGACGTGGCCCAGTTCTGGTGCTACAAGGTTCGTCATTCTCAATCGGTTCGGCCCGTTTTACAGCAAGGATGTTGAGCGCCTGCCCGCAACGTCCGAGCATTCCTCAAGTTAGCAACCACAGGTTTCGACACGAGCAGGCAGAAAACTTTCACGGAGAGTGATTCAAAAATGAAGACGCGCCTGTTTTTCTGTTTTTTCGCGATGTTGTTGTCCTGTGTTTCCGGTTTCGCGCAGCAATCGCAGCCTCAGATGCAACCCCTCACATTCTGGTACGAGTACACGGTTAATCCAGGTAAAGAAGACGAGTTCATGGATTTAGTCAAAACTGTCGGCCAGCCTGTCCGCGACAAACTCATGGCCGATGGCGTCGTTATGGCCTGGGGCGTTGAGACTCCTTTGCTTCGCGTTCCCGGCAACGCCACGCACATTATCTGGTATGCCGTAAACGATTACGCGGGAGTCGACAAAGTCGATAGCGCGATGGGCGCTCAAATCGCCAAGCTCAACGACGAAGCGGCCAAGTCCGGTGTGGCGAAAAAGGGCCAAAAGTCACCGCCTTCACTTACCGCCCGCCTCGGCGAGGTCGCTGACATGAGCAAAGTCCGCGATTATCTCACTCGTGATCTGGTCATCGGCTTTTCTCCCGCTTCCGATTCGGGCACACTTCCGTTCGTCCGCTATAATTTCGCCAAGGTGAAACCGGGCAAGGGCAGTGATTTCCGCAAGGCCTGGGAGAAATACAACAAGCCCGTATTCGAAAAACTCGCCGCTGACGGGGTCGTTCTTGCCTACGGTCTCTCCGTGGAAGAAATTCGCACCGATGGAGACTTCACTCATTACGTCTGGTATGCAGTCAAGGACCTCGCTTCCTTCGACAAGGTGCGCGCGGCCTTCATCGCCGACCGCGATCGCCGTTCCCAGGAAGAACAAGACTCCTTGACCAGTGTCTTCGTGAATCTCCAGGATCTTGATGCGTCACGTTCGGAAGTCGTTCGTTCGTTGATCTTCCACGTGCCCGCTCGCAAATAACGGTGCGAGTCGGAGCATCACAAAACACAAGCAACGATTAACGGTTCCATAGCTGACAGAAGGCCGGCCAGTCTGGCGGGCTTTTTTCTTTCTGCTCACCGGCACTGGCCCTCATCTCGCGATACGTGTTTACGCGAGAATCTTGGCAGCGCCGCGGCGACGCGCATGGCTGATCTACCTCTACGCGCGAACCTCGTGGCCCAATCCGCGGCGACGCTCTTCACCACCGACGTTGCCGATTACCAAACAGCGCCTCGTACAATAGGGGGCTCTTCCTCTCCCGTCATGCAAAATGTTTTGTGACCTTTTCCGGGAAACCAGCCATCGCGCTGCCAGGCGCAAGAATCGATGGCGTCGATCTGCTTCGTGGCTCTGCAATTTTCTTTGTGCTGATGAACCACGTAAACATACGCCTGTTGCTGGCAAAAATTCCTTACACCGCCGGTCTGCCTCGTCAGCTCATCGGCTCGCTTATCTGGAACGGTCAGAATGGCGTTCAGATTTTCTTCGCCGTGTCCGGATTCCTGATTACTTCGACAGCACTCCGACGCTGGGGAAAACTCTCTCCAGGTCAGAGTGCGCGGTTTTTACCTGACGCGCTTTGCCCGCATCGCGCCGTTGCTCATGCTGCTTCTTGCCGTGCTCACTACGCTGCATTTCGGGCGATTCCAGGACTTCATCGTCTCCGCAAAAACCGGCGGCATCTCGCGCGCTCTACTTGCCGCCCTCACGTTCCATCTGAACGTCCTTGAGGCGCGCCACGGCTATCTTCCCGGCAACTGGGACATTCTCTGGTCACTTTCCGTCGAAGAAATGTTCTATCTCTTCTTTCCGATCGTCAGCAGGTTATTCGCTCGCGGTAAATTGCTCGTTCTGTTGCTGGCAGCCTTTGTCGCTCTCGGTCCCTTTGCGCGAACGTTCTTGGCGGGCGGCAACGAACTTTGGAAACAATATTCCTACCTCGGCGGCATGGATGCTATCGCGCTCGGCTGCCTGACGGCACTCGCCGTGGAACGCTTTCCGCTTTCACGCCGTACACTTCGCGGACTTGCCGTCGTAGGCTCAGCGCTCCTGATTTTCATCCTGTGTTTCGCTGTCCAACCCGCAAACCTGGCCCTCGAGCGCGCTGGACTCGATATGACGATTCTTGCTCTTGGCGCCTGTATGCTCATCGCTGCCGCTTCTCAGAGCGACTGGAAAAGTCCGGGGATCCTGCGGCCCCTTGCACAGCTCGGTCAGCGTAGTTACGAGGTGTACCTTACTCATATGTTCGTCGTCTTCGCGTTCTTCCATCTGTTCTTTTTCGCGGGCAAACCGATGGTCGCCGTACCGCTGCTCTTTCTCGTGGTTATGGTCGTGTCTGCTCTCTTTGGCGAGATCGTGGCGCGCTTCTACTCCGAACCTCTCAACCACCTCATCCGCGCCGGCTGGCGCAGCACATTACAAACCGGCCATCGAGTCAGTCTCCCTGCTGGCGCAAACGAAACTGCAGCTACTTCGAAGATTCCGGATTAGCCCTGCGAATGCGGGCGTTTTTTCCTGGAGGGCCGTTGCTCCGTCTTGGCATTGTTGAATCCACGAGTATTGTCCCATCCATTTCTCAGAGAAACCGCGTTGGAGTTACTATTGCCGTCGTAAAATTCGCCGCCATTACGACCACTACGAGAGGATTGAAATGACCGCTCGGCCAACAGCACTCATCACTGGTGCGAATTCCGGAATCGGCCGGACCATCGCTTTGCGTCTTGCGCTTGCGGGATACGACGTCGCAATCAACTTCAAGGTGGATGAAAAGTCAGCCGAACTTTTAGCGCAGGAATTGCAAAAAGACGGCATTCGCGCCATGACGGTTTACGCTGACATCGGCAATTCGGACGACGTCGATGCGATGTTTGAAAGAATTCTCTCGTCTTTCGGCACGCTTGATGCGCTCGTCAACAATGCCGGCGTTCAAGTCTGGAAACCGATTCTCGAAGTTGAAGAGGCTGACTGGGATCGCGTGATCACGACAAACCTGAAAGGCTGCTACCTCTGCACGCAACGCGCGGCGCGCAACATGAAAGACCACCGTTCCGGCGCTATCGTAAATATCGGATCGGGTTGCAACAAAGTTCCCTTCCCCAATCTTTCTGGTTACACCGCTAGCAAGGGCGGTATTGAAATGTTTACCAAATCCTGCGCGTTGGAGTTGGGCCAGTACGGAATCCGCGTTAACTGTGTTGCTCCAGGTGCCATCGAGACCGAGCGAACTAAAAACGAGCTGGCCGACTTCGCAAAATCCTGGTCCAAACTCACACCGTTACGGCGCATCGGCACGCCGGACGATGTGGCCGACGCCGTGGAATTCCTTCTCAGCGATCGAGCCTCGTTCATCACCGGCCAGACGCTCGGAGTGGATGGTGGCCTTTTCGCGCAGCCTCGCTGGCCCGACTCCGAATACAACCTGTAACAGACTTCTCTGCCGTTACATTCGCATTGGTATCACGTTCGCGCTAACGGGCGAGTTTGATCGTCGTCCAGAATGCACGGCGTCAACGCCGCTCGCGGCGTAATCAATTCCAATGTTTTTAAGTAGCTGCATGTGCCTACGCACACTAATGGCGCGCTATGTTCCATTCCCCGCTCACCTCATTTCACGGCCTGAGAACGACTGGAACAGTGTCTTTTAAGGTGGGAGTTGTTCCTCGACCATCTAAGTAAGGCGCTGGAGCAAAGCGACTTACCTCAACGGAAGGCCATTTCTCCTGGCGCCCTTACACAGTCGGGCTGACAGACTTTCCTGCTACAAAATCCTTCGCTGGTTCCGATTCGGTACGGCTCCCCCACCTTGTTACGAGGTCCGCCGACTGAAGTCGTACCCGGCACTGCCCGCCTTTCATTGTCTCGAACAATTCTGCCCGATACGGAACTGGACGCGCCCGATCGATGGACCGGGGATCGATCAGGCGAAGAAAAACCAGCGCGCCGGAAACAATCGGGCGCAAAAGAAGGATGTGCTTTCCGGATTGCTCCGACCAGTGCAACTCGGTCTTCTCCACGAAAAAATCTTCATGCTCATCCCAGCCCGAGACTTCGACCGGGTAGGCAGTTTGCGGCTCGGAGGTTTCGGCAATCATTTTCACTCTTCGCCGAAATTAGCGTGCAGGTGGAAGACCACAATAATGGTTTGAAAAGCGCTGAATGAGTGTTCCGCATGCACGCAGCTGCGGGTCGCTCAGAACTTCGCAAAGATGAACAGATTCGTTGCGAAGGCCTCGATCGGACCATACACATAGCGGAAACCGAGAATCGCAACCAGCAGTCCCAGGCTCCGATACGGCGTCGTGCGCAACCAGTTCAGATAACGCTGCGCCGTGTTGTCTCCCATGAGTATCAGAATCCCTGCACTGCCATCCAGCGGCGGCACCGGCAGAAGATTAAATACGCCGAGCAGCAGATTGAGCGCGAAGAAAACACTCAGGACCGTTCCCAACAAGCTGGCATGGCCATCCACTCCGCGCTGGAACCAGTGATATTCCCTGCCAAAACGAATCAGAATGGCGGCGATAATCATTAACGTGAAGTTTGCAGCGGGTCCGGCCAGTGCCATCAATGCCGCACGTCGAGGGTGACGCCGCTCCCATTCCGGATTGAAGGGCGCGCTAGCCCAGCCGATCATGGTCTGCGCAAACAGAAACGAAACAATCGGAATGACCACCATGCCCCACGGTTCGCGCATAATATGCGGCACCGGATTAAGCGTGACCTGTCCGCCGCGTTCTGCGGTATCGTCGCCGCCAAGCTTGGCAACCAGCGCGTGCGAGGCTTCGTGGCAAGTGGTGGAAAATAAAAATGCCACGTACCAGATAAATCCAAAAACAAGAGTGTCAGCAGTGATTTCGGGCATGCAATCGTTTCAGTTTGGACTTGAATTTTCTAAGACGAACGTCTATCGCGAACTTCTAAGGGTAGATACAGGCAGTGGGGAATGCAAGCCGTACCGAGTCCGTCCTGCAATACGGGCCGTATGTGAAACTTTCGTCCGTCAGCAGCGGATGGTCTTTCGTTTTTGGCCAAGGCGTCCGGCCGACTCGATTTTTTCAATGTAGGCAATAGCCAGCGGAATTTTGCAGTCGGTGTCACCCACGTCCACCGTAACAGCGCCAATCTGCTTCGCGGCAACCTTCGCCTGCTTCGACAGCGGTTTTACGTGGCTCCCGACGGCAATCACAAAACCGTTCATGGTATATCGAACGCGGTTCGCGGTCGTCTTGATATCTTTGACGACTGTCCCGAGGAGCTTCTCGATTTCGGCAAGGTCTAGCGCGTCATCGGGAGTCATGGCCACGATTCCGGAGTACGTGCACCAACCGGCGGCTGCCACCAATTCCTTCTTGGACTTCATCCATTTCAACGCCAATTCGCGCGCACTGGGATTTTCAACCGTCACCCACGGCACGCTGTATTCGGCAATCATACGCAAGCTGCAAGACTTCTCGGCCCATTGATCCAATTGTTTCGCAGTCATCAGCTTGCCGTCGGCCGCCAGAGCGGCGAGGTACATCGCCTCCATCTTCCCGGTTTCGTAGAGCTCGCAGGCCAGTTGCTGCTGGCCCTTGATCTTTCTTGCGATGCTCTTGAGATCGGCGATACTGACGCCAAACGTATTCTCAACCGCCATGCCATGACGCGCGTAAGTCTTCTGCGCCTGCGCGCTGCCCTTCTTTTTCAGTTCGGCCATGATGGATGCTGCAGTTGGCATCGCTCGTACCTCATTCAACTGCCTGATAATCAGGACGAGTGATGATACACTCCGCCTATGGCTACCCAAAAGAAAAACACGAAGAAGAAGCTCGCCAAGAAACCTGCTCCGAAAAAGATCGCGCCTAAAAAAGCAGCGGTACGAGCGAAGCCGGCGGCCAAAAAAGTTGCGGCCAAGACGGCTCGTACCAAGATTGCCCGCGGCAATCCGGCCGGCGCACCCAGGGGACGTGTGCGCGGAAAAAGCGAGCTCGTAGATACCGTGACGTTCGAGCCGGCAGGACTGGGCGCGCGCTCCGGTGGCCAATCCGGCGATCTGCAAGGCCTTTCCAACGCCGGACGCGCAAATTCCGAAAGCGTGGACGAGCTTCTCGAAGAAGGAAATTCGTTCGAAGCCGAAGTGGTGAAAGGCGTGGAAGACGCCGGAGACGCCGACGAAGGCGAAGTTCACACTCACGAGGTCCCCGAAGACGACGTTCCCGGCGAATATCTGGACAAAGACTAAAGACGAGGACTCCCAAATGTGGACGCGGCGGAAATTTATGGCCACGGGAGCGATGCTGCCGTGGGCCTTGCGTCCACCAGACGTGCAAGCCGCGTCTGCCGCGAACGCCATTCCCGTAGGTCTGGAGATGTACTCCGTGCGCGATGCGCTGGCCAAAGATCCTACGGGGGCAGTCCGCGCAGTCGCCGCGATGGGCTATCAGGGGTTGGAATTCTACGCCCCCTATTTTGCATGGACTGAATCGCAAGCCCAAGACATACGCAAACTACTGGATGAACTGCGGATTCGCTGCTTCTCCACGCACAATGATAGCGACTACTTCAGCGGCGATAGACTGCGACACGCGCGCCAACTCAACCTCATTCTCGGCAGCAAATACATGGTGATGGCGAGTTCTCACGATGAGCCGGGACTGGACAGATGGCGCGAAGTCGCCAATACGCTGAACACGGCCGCGGAAAAACTGGAACCGCACGGACTAAAAGTCGGCTACCACAATCATCAACTGGAATTCACGGTGACCGATGGAGTGCGCCCCATAGAAGTCCTCGCAAAAAACACCCAGCCGTCGGTGATGCTGCAGCTCGATGTAGGCACGTGCATTGAAGCTGGCGCCGACCCGGTCGCCTGGATCAGAGTCAATCCCGGTCGCATCCGCTCCATGCATTGCAAAGACTGGTCGCCGGATACAGCCAAGAAATATTCCGTCTTATTCGGCGAAGGCGTAGCCGATTGGAAAGCTCTGTTTCACGCCGCGGAAAATGGCGGCGGGATTGAATATTACCTGGTTGAACAGGAAGGTAGCCGGTATCCCCAGCTGGAAACGGCGCAAAAGTGCCTGCAGGCGTTTCGCGCAACGCATAGCACGTAGCTCCAGGAAAGCGCTGCGAAATCCATCAGTGCGAGTCCGACGAACTTTGCAGCGCCCCATTTTTCAAAGCCCACGCGACAAATCCTTCCGGAGTATTCTTAACCCCAGCGATATTCGCGCCCTTTATATTTGCGATTTTCGACCATTCAATGCCGCGCAAATCCGCTGCACGTAAGTCGGCGTTAGCAAGCGTCGCGCCGCTGAAGTCCGCGCCACTCAGGTCCGCACCGGAAAAATCGGCGTCGTCCAGGGTTGCCCCTCGAAAGGACGCGCCTCGGCAATTGCTGTCCCGGAAATTCGCTGAGCGCATACTGCCATCGCTGAAATCAATCGCCGGAAGAACAGCGTTGCGCACGTCGGCTGCATTCAAATTTCCACGCGCCAGATTCGCTTTTTCCAGATGCAAGCCCTGCAAAAACGCGCCGGACACATCCACTCCCACCAGCGGCACGCGGTCCTCATTTAACTCCTGCAGCGCGTCCAGCCGGCCTCCGTTGCCGCCTTTTCCCTGCGCGGTGTTAATTACCTGCCACGCTTGATAATGCTTTTGCTTCAAGCGGTCGCCGGATTCCGAAAAATAAAAAATCACCGCGACGATAATTCCAAAACTGCGCAGATAGTCAATGACGTGCAAAAACGTCCAGTTGCTCAGATAAAACGCAAGCCACTCGAAAACCCATTCGGTGGCGAAAAATGGCGTCGTCCATTTGCGTTTGATGTTTTTCTTACTCTCCGACCATGGTTCGGGCCGGGATTGCCGCAGATGCAGTCTCATAAAGCGTCCTGGGATGAGGAGTTCCGCGACGCTATTCTATTGCAGTTCCGCGCGAATAAGTCGCGTTAGTCGTGGCGAGCGCCGTGGATGATTTGCACCGAGTGCGGCAGCAGTGCCGCAACCGCATCGAGCGATTCAACCGCGCCCTTGGGACTTCCCGGCAGATTCAGAATAAGCGCGCTACCGCGAATCGCAGCCACGCCGCGAGACAGAATCGCGCGCGGCGTGTGCTCAAGCCCCCTGCGGCGCATTTCTTCAGCCATGCCCGGCACCAGGCGTTCCGCAATCGCCTGCGTGGCTTCCGGAGTGCAATCGCGAGGCCCAATCCCCGTGCCACCAGTAGTCAGAATGACATCAACGCTCCGCCCACCAGCGAGTTCGCTCAGAAGCATTTGTATTTGCGCGGATTCGTCCGGCAGGACATGCGATGACACAATATTGAATTTAAGTTCCTGGCAACGCGCTTTTACGGCCGGCCCCGAAGCATCCTGGCGTTCGCCCCGCGCAACGCTGTCGCTAATCGTGATGACCGCAACATTCATAAGCGGGACCTCTCATTTCGCCAGAAAACGAATCAGTGCGATAACGCCAATGATTATGCCCGCTCGCAAGAATATTCGGAACGCGAACTCGTCGATACGATACCAGTGACTTCCTATCGGCCAGCCGCCGGGACAACGCGAGGCAGAGCTCCGAGGCAGCCACAGTTTGCATGCAAAAGCCAAGACGATCAACGAACTGGCCGCAATGGTCAACATAATCGGTTCGGGGCTGCGCTGTTCACGGAGGTGGCACGTTTAGGACTACGAAGTTTCTACCGCGTCGCGGCTGGCTTCATCCATCAGCCGCATCGCTTCCATCAACAGGCCGGTTGTACCACGCGTCGTCGTAGTGCGCGACGAAGCGTTCGCCGCGTTGAAGTCGATTTCGAATTCTCCGGCAGTCCACAAAATAACTTTATAAACCGCGTCGTCACCTTCAATACTGCCGATTTGCGCATCGCGGCACTGACCGGAGGAAAAAAACAATTCGCCCTGTTCGCCGTCATGCCGCACCACCAGCCGACAGGACTTCTGCCCCATCTCAAGCGACTGCAGCAGATCCGTCATGCTCATTTCTTCCAGGCGCCCTTGAATCACGCCGGGACGCGAAGCCCGCTTCTGCAATTTTTCCAGGTGAATGCGGTCCAGAACTTTTTTTGTGATGCGCACCAGGTCTTTCACCAGGAACGGTTTGGCGATGAAGTCTTCCACGCCGTCAATCAGCGGGCGAAGCCGCTCTTCGATATCGGCGCGGCTGGCCATAAACAAAAACGGAATGTGCCTCGTTTGCTCCCGCCCGCGCAATTTCTCAAAAAGCTGCCGGCCGTTCAAACCCGGCATTTTGTAGTCGCAAAGGATCACATCAGGCGGCTCATCAATCACCTTGAGCAATGCGTCGCCGCCGTCCTCCGCGATCAGCACTTCACAGTGCTGATCGAGCCCCTTCTGAATCAGGTCGCGCACCAGAGGATTGTCCTCCGCGACCAGCAACCGAACCGTTTTTGCAGCTTGAGCGGTCATTAAGATTTAACGTTTCGTGGAGCGCGTAGTTCCCTGAGCTTTCTTTTTATCGGGGCGGCCGCTGTTACGTCGGTAGTCGCCGCTTTTCCCGCCGGTCTTTTCCACTAAATATAGCTCGGCAATCTCGATGCTTTTATCCAGCGCTTTGCACATGTCGTACACCGTGAGGGCGGCGGCAGCGGCAGCGACCAGTGCTTCCATCTCTACGCCGGTTTGAGCGGCGGCGGTTACCTGCGTGCTTATCTCCACGCCATTTTTGCACACGGTAGGGTGCACATCAATGTGCGTCAGCGGCAGTGGATGACAAAGAGGTATCCACTCCGAAGTGCGTTTCGCCGCGGAGATCCCTGCAATCCGCGCCACTTCCAGCGGATCACCCTTAGGATTCTCAAGTTTGCGCACCGCCGCCAGCACGCGCGGCGACATCTTCACAAAAGCATGCGCAACTGCCGAACGATATGTCACGGACTTGGCGGTCACATCCACCATCCGCGCCTTCCCGCGTTTGTCGTAGTGCGAAAGTTTCGCCACTATCCAGGATCTCCCTCGTACATAGGTCTCGCCAAAGGTCGTATCCTGCGGGCCTGGCGCAAGCCGAGACGCACCGCAGGTCCGATCTAGTCGGGGCGCAAAATATCGCTGCGCCCTTTCCGAATATCATTGCATTTCGTAGTGCCGGGCTTTAGCCCGGCTCTCTAGTAGCACAGCCACTCCTGCTTGCCCCGCATTTGCGGTGGCTGTGCGCCCAAGTCAAACGCCACACAAAAACGTCCACCGTGGCAGCAACAAACGTTCCCCGCGCCTAACAAAAGCCACGCATCAAAACCTGTACCGCCTCTCCCGCGTCTATCCTCTCCCGTTCAGGCGGCACAACCATAAGACAATTTGCGTGCGCCATAGCCACAACGTCACCCGACCCTTGCCAACCAACCGGCGAAACCTGCGCCGTCTCGCCAAGCCATGTAACTCGCGCCGGCAAAAAATGCGTCAACCCAGGCTTCTCCGACAACGGCGCAGTAAGCACGGCCTGAACAAACGGCAATGGCCGAACTTCAGCGCCAGCCAGAATATCCACGGCCGGCTGCACAAACAGTCCGAAAGTAACCATAGTCGAAACGGGATTGCCGGGCAGTCCGAACACGGGCTTGCCTTTGCAAATCGCGAATACCACCGGCTTCCCCGGACGAATCGCAACCGCATCGAAGACAAATTCCGCACCAAATTCGCGCAATACCGGTTCCACCAGATCGTACTTCCCCATCGAAACGCCACCCGACAAAATCAGCGCGTCGGCTTCGAGTCCCGCGGAAATATTCGTGCGCAGCTCATCGAGATTATCTTTGGCATTGCCGAGAATCACCAGCTCCCCGCCCAGCAGCGAGATTTGCGCTCCCAGCGAAACCGAATTGCTATTGCGGATTTGAAACGGACCGGGAGTAGACGCGAAGTCCACAACTTCGTCGCCTGTAGACAACACCGCGACGCGCGGCCTGCGCGCCATGACGGGATGCGCCGCGCCCACTTGCGCAGCGGCGGCAATTTCCGCAAAGCCAATACGCACTCCCGCGGCAAGAACAATACCGCCAGCGGCTTGCTCGGTGCCTTTGCGCACAACATGCTGCCCGTTCTTAACAGCACGGTCGAGCGTTACGCTGTCACCCTCGCGCGAAGTGTGCTCGATCATGACCACAGCGTCCGCGCCATCAGGCAACGCCGCCCCAGTCATAATTTGTATGCAGTTACCGGCGGAAACAGAAACGGACGGCGTATCACCAGCCTTAAGTTCGCCAATACACTTCAATTGCGCGCCGGCACACGTATCGGCAGCACGCACGGCATAGCCATCCCGAATCGACCGGTCAAACGGAGGATAATCCCGGTCACTCACAATATCGTGCGCCAGGACCCGTCCAAGAGCCTCCCGCAACGGAACAGACTCCGTTTCCAGAGCGCCAACCAGCCCAGTCACTCTGGAGATAACCAGCTCACGCGCCTCTCGATATCCAATCATCGCTCTACGAGCTTAACGGAAAATCCTCTGCTTGGAACAACCAGCATCACCGTTCCGCCATTCTGAGAAAGCGCCGCACACCGCGAGTAGTCCTGCAGTCGTAGTGGGGGCTTTCGCGGGTTTGATTCGCCACGAACAGGCCAGACGAAATGGCGAGTTCGGCACTTCCGGTGGTTTTGAATTCCCTGACGAGAGAGCTTCGGTCCTATATTGGAATGAATGGCACAAACGGCGGCTTCGCTTGCGGGTGAGGTAAGTGCCGGGTCGCGGCAGAGCGATTTTGCATTTCTGTTGCAGGTATGCCGTCCGGGCTTGTGGACTACCACGGCGCTGTTTTACCTGATGCCACTCGGGACATTCCATCAATTTCAGTTCCGCGAAGTTCTGGGTGGGGTTGGCTTACGTGCTGATTCCTCTGGGGTTCGTGCTTTACGGCGTGAATGATATTTTTGACGTGGAAGCGGACCGGCTGAACCCGCGCAAGGGCACATTTTTGTTCGGCTCACTGGGGCGGAGGGAACAGTTGGCCGCGTTGCGATGGCAGATTGTGGCGCTGCAGATTCCTTTTGTGGCGGCATTTCTGGTGTGGATCGGCGCGCAAGCTCTGCTGTGGTTTGGGGTACTCCTGGTGGCCGTGGCGCTCTACAATGCGCCGCGATTCGGATTTAAAACGCTGCCGCCGCTTGACGCGTTGATGCAGGCGAGTTATCTGCTGGTGTTCGTGCTGAGCAGCTGGGTGAATGGAGTCCCGCAACTGCCTTGGCAAACGTTCGCTTTCGGTGCCTTGTTTGCGATGCATTCGCACCTGTTCGGGGAAGTAATGGATATCGTGCCGGATCGAGAATCAGGGAGGACGACCACGGCGGTGCGAATCGGCGCGGTGCGAACGAAGCTGCTGATGGCCGTATTTCTCAGCGTGGAAGTTGCGCTGGTCACCCGGTATTTTCACGATCGCGTAATTGGTGGTTTCCTGGCGGCTGGTGCGGTGTGGTTTGTTGCTGATGCGTTGTGGCTGTGGCGAAATAAGCCGTATAGCCGGAAGGTGATGACGCTGTTTATGTGGATGTGGAATGCGGCGGCGCTGTTGTTAATTGTCTGGGATTATATGCAGGGGACGCTTACACGGAGCGCCCGTTTGGTATTGTGACGGTTATATAGCACGTCGCATTGCCGGACATCTTTTTTTAACAGCGAAGCTTCGCCATTCACGGCTTTCTGCCAATTCCGCAAATCCATCCTTTGGCGGCTTCGGCAATGACGTGAATATCGGAAAAGTTAGCGTGTACGAATAGTGCGCGATGCTCGTCGACGCTCAGGAACTTCATTCCGGTTTTCGAGGCATACTTTTCTGCCAGCCTGGCCGACGTGGTGTTCGTACCTTTAAAGATTTCCGCGATGAGAATGAGCTCGCCGCCGGGCTTGAGAACCCTGAAGATTTCATCCATTCCGGCGGACACGCTCGACCACCAGAAGTGCGTTTCCACGGCAGTGACGAGATCGAACATGCCGTCCGGGAACGGCAATTGAGACACCGAGCCGTGGCGCACCTCCACCCGCCCACTCTCTATCCATCGAGCGTTGGTTTTCTTGGTGAGGGCAACACTTTCCTCGGAATAGTCGAGGCCATAGACCTTACCTTGCGTGGCCATCTCTGCCAGCTTGCCCACCGTCCTGCCCCCACCACAACCTACGTCGAGGATCGTGTCATGCTTATCGATGGAAACGTGCGCCAACCCCCAGTCTGTGACTTTGGAATGGCTCGCATTCATTCGCCGCAAATTGAGTCGGCCCAACCATCCTGTCGGCCTTTGACATTGGCTGACTGGTGCGCCGTCGGCGGCCACGATTGTCCTCCTCGGTCAGTAGCGTTACCCAGTACCTATACGCAATACGACCACTCCAGGTAACAGGTTACGCCGGCTCCGGACGCAAGCCCTTTAGTGTCTGCAGCAGCGCCCCCTGCTCCGGCCTGGAGGATCGATGTTCCAGCGGTGGGTACCCCCCCGGATCGTCATTCCGAACGAAGCGAAGCGCAGTGAGGAATCTCTCTTCGATGTCTGCAAGCTAAGACTCTAACCCGCATCGTGTCCGTAACAGCGCCTACAACCAACGCGCCAGCAGCGTCCCTTCTGGAATAATCGTAGCGTCGCGTTCCGGCCCAGTCGAAATCATGCCAATCTCCACCTGCAGAAAATCCGCGATAAACCGCAAATAGTCGAGCGCCGCGCTGGGAAGTTTGCTCGCGTCCTTCACGCCGAACGTCGGATCGCCCCACCCAGGAAGCGTCTTATATTCCGGTGTGACGTGCTCGTACTCTTCCGCAAGCGCCGGCATTTCGTGGATCGCCTTGCCCTTGTATTTGTAACCGACGCAAACCTGAATTTCACGCTGCGTATCGAATACATCCAGCTTGGTCACTACCAGCGAATCGATGCCGTTAATCATTTTCGCGTAGCGCAATACCGCCAGGTCCAGCCAGCCGCAACGCCGCGGTCTTCCGGTAACGGCGCCGAACTCCTTGCCGCGTTTGCGTACTTCCTGCGCGTCCAGGTCCGGCATTTCCGTTGGAAACGGTCCGCCTCCCACCCGCGTGGTATACGCCTTGGAAATTCCCAGCACGTGCTTGATCTTGGTCGGCGGCACACCAGCTCCGGTGGTCGCTCCGCCAGAAATCGCACTCGAACTCGTGACATAAGGATAGGTCCCGTGATCAATGTCCAGCATCGTTCCCTGCGCGCCTTCAAAGAGCACCGACTTCCCTTCGTCCAACGCGCGGTTCACCAGTTCCGCGGAGTCGCAAATGTAACCGCGGATTTTTTCTCCCATCCTCAACGTCTCTTCAACTTCGTGGGAAAAATCAATGTCCGCGCCGTAGGCGCCTTTCGCCAAACGGTTTTTTTCAGCCACCACCCGCGCCGCCTTCTCACGAAACAGCGCCGGCTCCAGCAGATCGCACATACGCAAACCGCGCCGCGCCATCTTGTCTTCGTAAGCAGGACCAATGCCGCGCGAAGTGGTTCCAATCTTGTTCGCGCCGCGCGCGCTTTCCGCGGCTCTGTCCAGTTCGCGGTGATAAGGAAAAATCAGGTGAGCGCGATTGCTGATATGCAGCCGGCCATTTACATCTACTCCAGATTTGGCCAGCGTTTCGATCTCATTGACCAGCGCACCAGGATCAACCACCACGCCCATGCCGATCACGGCCTGCTGCTTGGGACGAAGAATCCCGCACGGGATCAACTGCAGTACGTGCTTTTCCTTACCGATAATCACCGTGTGCCCGGCATTGTGTCCACCGGCCACGCGTACTATGTAGTCGAACGACCCGGCAAGGTAGTCCACTACCTTGCCCTTGCCCTCATCACCCCACTGCGCACCGACCACCACCACCGATTTCATCGCTCAGACCTTTCCGTGCCCACACCGTTCCCTGCGTCCATAAAAATTACGAACTGTCGGGGAACCCTGAGAAAAAGAAGGAAATCAAATGCTACGATGGAGGAGTTAGCAACGCAAGTGACGCAGTCAGTATTAGACACCTTGTTCCGATTTGCGATGACGCCGCAGCAATGGGACAATAAATCCATGACAAAACTATCCATTGTAGCGGCAGCTTTTCTGGCGATCGGGCTGGCGTCGGCTGACGCAGCACTCGCCCAACAATCTTCGACCTCCGGGTCGCAGCAAGCGCCAGCGGCAACCACGCCGGCAAAGCCCACGGGCGGCGCACAAACTTCCACCACCTCGAAAGCCGCGACAACCACCGGCGCGAAGCGCCCGTCTACGCCTGCGGCTCCTCTGCAAACCGCGAAACAAAAGGCCAGCTACGCCATCGGCCAGAATATCGCGAAGGGTCTGCAGAAAGATGAAGTCGATGTGGACTCGGCCAGCCTGGCGCGAGGCATTCGCGATGCCCTCGCTGGCAACAAATCGCTGCTGACCGACGAAGAAGCCAAGGCCGCCCTGACGGCGCTCGCCACCGAAGTTCGCGCCAAACAGCAGGCTAAGTTGGAGCAGATTAGCGCGGCCAACAAAAAGCAAGGTGAAGAGTTTCTTGCCGCCAACAAAGCGAAAGACGGCGTAGTGACATTGCCCAGCGGGTTGCAGTACAAAATTGAGAAGGAAGGCAACGGGCCTAAACCGGCCCCCGGCGACAAAGTCACCTGCAACTACAGCGGGACATTAATTGATGGCAAGGAATTCGATAGTTCCTATAAGCGCGGTCAACCAGTCACGTTCTCAGTGGGCGAAATCATCAAAGGATGGAATGAAGCGTTGCAGTTGATGCCGGTGGGATCCAAATGGCAATTGTTTGTGCCGCCCGATCTCGCTTACGGTGATCGCGGCGCCGGTCAGGATATCGGACCGAACTCCACGCTGATTTTTGAAGTGGAGTTGTTGTCCATCGCGCCAAAGGATGCCGCCGCACCGGCTGCGAAACCTGAAGCCCCCAAACCGGACAATAAACCGAGCTCGAAATAGTTAAGCGCGACGCGTTCCGGCGAACGCGACTCGAGCTCTTTACAATTGCTTGTAGCGGAAGCAGGTCGTCGCGTGGTCGTTCACCATGCCGGTGGCCTGCATGAACGCGTAACAAATCGTCGAACCTACAAAACGAAAACCGCGTTTTTTTAAGTCTTTGCTCATGGCATCTGATTCGGCGGTTTTTGCCGGCAAACGCTCATGTGTTTTCCATTTATTGCGCTTCGGTTTGCCGCCAACAAATTGCCAGATATATTTGTCGAAGCTGCCGAATTCTTCCTGAACTTTCAGAAAAGCGCGGGCGTTATCAATCGTCGCTGAAATTTTCAAGCGGTTGCGCACGATGCCTGCATCCGCCAGCAACGAGCGGACTCTCTTCGCGTCGTAACGAGCTACACGTGCCAAGTCGAAGTTGTCGAACGCTTCGCGATAGCGGTCACGTTTCCGCAGAATCGTGTCCCAGCTCAACCCAGCCTGCGCGCCTTCCAATACCAAGAACTCAAACAGCAGCCGGTCATCATGGACGGGTACGCCCCACTCCTCATCGTGATAGGGAATATTCCACTCGTTCGAAGCCCACCGGCATCGCGACACTTCAGAGCTGGACTTAGCAGGCGATGGCACGGAATCTCCTTGCGATTTATTCTGCGCAAAAAGGAAAGGCGCGCAAGCTCAAGAAAGAAAGTTTGCGCGCCAGATTTCCAGTGGTTCGAAATTAACCGACGTGGCGATCGATGGCTTTGGTGATCTGATCTTTGGGCACCGCGCCCACGATCTGTTCGACCACCTGGCCGTTCTTGAATACCAGCAACGTTGGAATTCCTCGGATGTTGTAGCGTCCGGCGGAGTTCATCGCCTCATCCACGTTCAACTTGGTCACTTTCAACTTGCCGGCATAGTCGTGGGCAACTTCCGCGACCGTCGGCGCCAGCATGTGACACGGGCGACACCATTCCGCCCAAAAATCGACCAATACCGGCTGAGCGCTGCTCGCCGTCAGCACTTCAGATTCGAAGTTGCCGTCATTCACCGTGAGAATGTTTTCTGCCATGTGGTTTGCTTTCAGCGGGATACCGGTAAATCGGCTTTCCGCTGTCTCCTTCTCTCCCTAATTGGATGTTGCAACAGGTATTTGGTTTCCTGCCGGATGGCTCAGGCCCCGGACTGCGCGCGCCGCCTCGTAGATCTTGGCGTATTCCGCAGCCGGTGTCTTCCATGAAAAATCCTTGACCATGCCGTTCAACTGTATGCGCTTCCAGATGCGCTCGTCCGCATAATGCTGAAGCGCCTGCTTCACTGCGTACAAAAACGCCGTTCCAGTATATTCGGTAAACTTGAAGCCGGTGCCGGTCCCGTGTTCGACGTCGAAACTCTCCACCGTATCGTCGAGTCCTCCTGTGGCCCGCACCACTGGCACGGTACCATATTTCAGACTGTAAATCTGATTCAAGCCGCAGGGTTCGTAGCGCGACGGCATCAGGAAAATATCCGCTCCGGCTTCCACCTTGTGCGCGAGAGCATTGTCGTAGGCGAATTTGAAACCTACTCGTCCGGGATAGGCATTCGCGAGCGCCCGGAACAAATCCTCATAGCGTTTCTCACCCGTACCCAACACTACCATCAGTACATCTTCGTGCAGCATTTCGTGCGCGCGATCGGCAATCAAATCGAAGCCCTTCTGGTCGGCGAAGCGCGAAACGATGCCCAGCACCGCGCGATGCGGATTGTCATTCGCCAGGCCGAACCCATTCAGCAGGTCCTGCTTGCAGGCCTGCTTGCCTGTAAGGTCCTTCGCCGAATACTTCATCGCGATAAACGGATCTCGCGCCGGATTCCACGCCCCGTAATCCACTCCATTCAAAATACCGACGACGCGGTTCCCGCGGCTGCGAACCACTCCATCCAGCCCGTAGCCGAATTCGAGTGTCTGAATTTCCTTCGCGTAACGCGGGCTGACTGTGGTGAGATAGTCGGAATAGACTAGGCCGCCCTTCAATAAATTCACATCGCCATAAAATTCCAGCGCGCCGGGATTGAAAAGCACTTCTGGGATTCCCGCACGCGCTAACACTTCGCGCCGGAATTGTCCGTGATAGCCCATGTTGTGGATGGTGAATACCACCGGCAAATCCTTCACCACCGGATCATCGCCATAGACCGTGCGCAGTAAAACCGGCAGCAGCGCCGTCTGCCAGTCATGGCAATGGAAAACATCGGTTGGCCAAACATGCTTAGCGATTTCAATCGCCGCCCGGCAAAATTCGCTGTAGCGTTCGGCATTATCCGCGAAATCGCCGGCGGAATTCCCGTAAATTCCGTCGCGATCGAAGTAGCCGGGATCGTCCAGGAAAAAGTAGCGAACGCCATTCAGCAGCGTTCCATCCACGATGGCTGGAAATCGCAAGCGATTTCCCAGCGGTACAGTCAGGCTTGGAATGATTGCGGCATTGGCCTGCGTTCCCCGATATCTCGGCAGCACCACGGCCACTTCATGGCCACGTGCGACCAGGGCTTTGGGAAGCGCCTCGACTACGTCGGCCAGGCCTCCGGTCTTCGAGAATGGCAGACCTTCGGACGCCGCAAAGAGGATTCTCATAATTTCAGTCGCAATTCTTGTACGCTCTTACAGATACCGGTTTTACGAACGACCGGCACAGACCACCGGCGGCGGAGACGCCTCAAGTTTAGCGCATATTCACGAGCACAGAAAATCCGCAAAAAGCACTGAAGGGCAGGCATGGCGCGGCAACGGCTGGGACAGCATTTCCTGTACGATGCGGGCTGGCGCGAGAAAATTGCGCGCGCCATTCGCGTTTCACGTCACTCCGATGAACCTCCGGTCGCGGCCGAAAAACCATATTGCTGGATCGAAATTGGCGCAGGCCACGGCGAAATGACGGAGTATCTGGCCGCCACTGGCGCGCCGGTTTACGCCGTGGAGCTTGATCCGCCGTTGATCTCGCATCTGCAACAGCTCAGCGGAGAGTTTCCGAATCTTTCTGTTGTTCTGGGGGACGTACTCGAAACTGATCTAATGTCCATCGCCGGCGGGCGACGGATTCGTCTCTACGGCAATTTGCCCTATTACATTACGTCGCCCATCCTGCGTCATTTTTTCTCCTTTGCGGAACTGATCGACGAAATTCACATCGTGATCCAGCTTGAAGTCGCGCTTCGTTTGGCTGCGCATCCTGGGACACGCGATTACGGCTACCTGTCCGTGCTTACGCAATATTTCTCTGTGCCTTCGATCGCTCTCGAAATCCCGCCTGGGGCCTTTCGTCCGCCTCCGGAAGTGGGCTCGGCGCTGGTTTCCCTGAAACTTCCCGGAGACAAGGCGCAGCTAGGCATTTCTGATGACGCGCAATTTTTGGATTTCGTGAAAAAATGCTTCGCGCAAAAACGAAAGACGCTAGTTAATAATTTGCGTGGAATCGCGACGCCGGAAAGAGTGAGGGCGACGTTGGTCGATTTGAGATTGTCTGCTTCCGCGCGCGCGGAGGAATTGTCAGTGGCGCAGTTGGCGGCGCTGTTTACGAGACTGCGTTAGCTTTTTGTGTGATCGGCCGAGGCGATTACAGCCACGCTAGCGACTCGTACTGCCGTCTTTAGGTCGTGTTAGCTCCAGCAGCCTATCCGGATAATCGGAAATAATGCCGTCAACTCCCGCCTCGACCAGCAGCCGCATATGCCCTGGATGGTTTATGGTCCAGCAGACCACCTGCAAGTCGCGGCCGCGCGCCTCTTTCAATAAGCGCGGAGTAACCAGATCGCCGCGCACCGCAAGTTGCCTGGCCCCGATTTCGGTCGCCTTGGCTAGCGGTTCAGGAATTTGCCCTTCGAACAACAGTCCGGTCATCAGCGTGGGCTCGATTTTCCGAACCCCGGCTAGAATCGCCGGATCGAACGAAATCACGACGGTGCGTGCGATCTCTCTCGACTCGCGCAGAGCGCTGATCAGCGCGTGCTCACCGCCCCATGAACCGGACGGTTTCATCTCCAGATAAAAGACCACATCGTGCTTTTTGGCGAACTCCAGGATTTCTTCGATGGTCGGGATTCGTTCGCCGGCAAACTCGCTGCCGAACCACGAACCGGCATCCAGCCTGCGCAATTCCCCCAGCGTCATATCGTGCACCGCGCCCTGGCCGTTGGTGGTCCGATTTACCGTCGCATCGTGAAGGGCCACCAAGCGCGCGTCTCGCGAGAGCTGCAAGTCCGTCTCGATGAAGCCAGCGCCCATGGTAACGGCTCGCCGAAACGCCGCAAACGTGTTTTCCGGGGCATATCCGGACGCCCCGCGATGCGCTATCGCTAACACCGATCATTTCTCCGGGCATTGCGAAATGGATTCAGCAAACCATGGCTCCTGCCGCCTGGGTGCTATCGTACCATCCCCTCGGAGACCGTCGGCTTGGTCTTGCGGCTGATCACACGACATTCCGCGACAATTTTGCACCAATCCCTGTTGACGCTTCTTGTCGCTTGTCATGGTCTGCTTACAGGTCTAAGGTCAGTCCACTGAAAGGCCCTTCAAGACAAAAGGAATCCAGCAATGATGGACAGGATCGTTAGGAAGTTCTTCGTTGTAGCGATAGCGTCCGCCGCCGTAGCGCTGCTTTTGCCCGCCGCGCTACCCGCACAAGACAGCGGCCTCTGGACCGCGATCGATCCGAACGATCTAAAGCTCGACGACAACCCGAAGCTGCCCGGCGGACCGGCCATGGTGCTGGATTACTGGCACGAGATAGACAATCTACATTCCAATGAAACGATAAGTATCCGAATCAAAGTGTTCCGAGAACAGGGGACAAAATACGCCAATGTCGAGATTCCCTACTTTGCAAAATACATGCAGGTCGAGGACATCCGTGCTCGTACCGTTACTCCCCACGGCCTATCCAGCGATTACAACGGCGGCGTATTTGAGAAGGAGATCGTAAAAGCGAAACGCTATAAATTGAATGCGAAAACTCTGATCCTTCCCAACGTGCAGGTTGGGACTATCATCGAGTACACCTACCGTTTGCATTGGAAGTCCGGATTTCCCGACGTCATAAAGAGTCCCGGCCGGTACCTCATTACCGAGCCGATCGCCTATCTGGCCGGCGATTGGGAAGTGCAACGCGACCTGTTTGTCCGCCACGCTCATCTGACACTTCGTGCCTATCCGAATTCAACGCTTCGCAATCTCACGGTGGGCCTGCCAAATTACCTTGCAGCGAATCGTGGTGCCGACGGCACGCTCTATGTCGAATTCGAGAACATTCCCGCGTTCGAGGAAGAGGAGTCTGCGCCGCCCGAAGACAGTCTTCGCGGCCGGTTCGTGGTTTTTTACACTTTCGGTTTCGAAGAAGCTGAGAGTTTCTGGAAGTCGGTCGGCAGGCAGAAGGGGAAATTTTATGACGAGTTTCTGAAAAAATCCGGCCGCGCCAAGAGCGAAGTGCAACGTTTGATCGCTCCCGGCGACACGGACGAGCAAAAACTGAGAAAGCTCTATGCTCGCTCGCAGGAAATTCGCATGGTCAGCTATGAGGAATCGAAAACGGAAAAGGAGCAAAAGCGCGAAGAGCTGAAGGAAAACAAGAACGCTGACGATGTCCTCTCCAGAAATTACGCCTACGGGGACCAGGTCAATCTGGCGTTCATGGCGCTGGCCCAAGCCGCGGGATTCAAGGTGAATGCGGTGCGCCTGGTTTCTCGCGACAACCATTTTTTCCAGCAGAAATTCTTTGATCCTGCGCAGCTCAATGCCACGGTAGTGCAAGTGATCCTGGACGGAAAACCCAGATACTTCGATCCGGCAACCAAATATTGTCCGTATGATTTAGTGCCCTGGGCCGAGACCGATACCATCGGCGTGTTAGCAGACCAGTTGAAACCCGCAGTTCTGCAGCTTCAGATTCGCCCCAGCAGCGAAGCGGTCGTGCGGCGGTCCGCGGAGCTGACCGTTGACGACGAGGGAAACGTCGAAGGCGACGTGCACCTGGTCTTCGAGGGACAGGAAGCTCTGTTGTGGCGGCTGGATGCGCGCAACGAGGATGACGCGCAACGGCGCAAGAGCCTGGAAGATTGGCTGAAAGCGATTTTGCCGGACAATTCGGAGTGCACGCTCACTTCATCCGATGGCTGGACAAAAAGCGACGGGCCAGTCACCGCGACACTGCGCGTGCAGACCCACGGTTACGCCAGTCAAGTGGGACAACGGCTTTTGCTGCGACTCGGCTATTTCAAAACTTCCGAAAACAAACCCTTGTTCTCCAGCGCACACCGCACGCACCCGATCTATTTTCGCTATCCCATGGAGTCTTACGATATCCTACGAATCACGCCTCCCAAGGGCTTCGCGGTCGAGGCTACCCCTGCTGCATTGTCGATCAAAAGTGGCGCAGCGAATTTCGACTTGAAAGCGGAAAAATTGGACCGAGCGTTGCAGATCACGAGATCCTTCGTGCTGGGCGCCAACTATTTCCCCACTGACAAGTATTGGGAGATGAGAGACTTCTTCCGGCGCGTGGCCGTCGGCGACGAAGGACAGGCGGCCCTGAAGCACGTCGCACCAAGCACTGCGCAAGCCAACTAGCATTCAGTGGTATGGTAGCGATGCGCGATTGCTGGCAACGCAGTTGTCTGCTGCATTCCTGGTGTGCAGGATGCTCCCTAGTGTCCTGGTACGTCGGCCTTACCCGCCATTATTCCGAGTGACCACGGCTTGCCAGTCGCTCTCCTCTAGGGGAGACACTGCATTCCGCGAATTCACTTTCTGGACATATACTTTTGTACCCGCTACCGTCCGTCAAAAAGGAGAAAGTCCATGCATAGCGTTCACCATGTCACCGGGTCCTGGGCTCTCGCACTCGCCATGCTATTTGCTCCCTCCACTATTTCCGCCGAAAATCAGAATCAGCGTCCTCAGCGTAACGAAAAGAAAATGCATGACAATCTGGTGAAGGAAGTCCGTCACCAGTTGCTGTTGCTTCCCTATTATTCGGTTTTCGACAACTTGCTATATAAAGTGGACGGCGACAAAGTCACTTTAATAGGACAAGTGGTGCGCCCGACACTCAAGAGCGATGCTGAACATGCCGTGAAGGAAATTGAAGGTGTTTCCGCCGTAGACAATGAAATTCAGGTGCTGCCCACCTCGCCGATGGATGACCAGTTGCGGCGCGCTGTTTATCGTGCGCTGTACGGAGACCCGGCGTTGTCGCGCTATGGAATGTCCGCGTTGCCCTCGATTCACATCATTGTGAATAACGGACACGTGACGCTGGAAGGTGTGGTGGATTCGGAAGCCGACAAAAATCTGGCCAATATCAGGGCTAATAGCGTCCCGAATGTTTTTTCCGTGACCAACAACCTCGTTGTAGGTTCTGACGGCAAGACGAAATAAGGTTCGCTTACCAAACTTTGTAAATTCGCCCGGTCTGCTTGCCTTCGACGCTTTTGCTGTAAGCGAGTGCAACCTCTTTTGCGGGCGCGGCTTTGTAGCCGCGAAAATACGGGCCGAAGGAATCCAGCGACTCTGCGACCACCGTCGGGCTGACCGCATTAATCCGCAACCCACGCGGCAGTTCGATCGCGGCTGCTCGTACAAAGCCATCAAGCGCGCCGTTCACCAGCGACGCTGCTGCGCCGTACTGAATCGGATCTTCGCTCAAAATACCGCTCGTTAGCGTGAACGACCCGCCATCGTTCAGAAATTCCTGGCCGGCAAGAACGCTGTTCACTTGCCCCAGCAATTTGTCCCGCAGTCCGATATCAAATTTCTCCGGAGTCATTTCCGCCCACGGACCGAAATGTACGCTTCCCGCCGTGCAAACAATCGCGTCCGCCTTCCCTATCTTTTCCAAGCAGGATTTCAGGCTCGTGATATCCCGCATATTCGCCTGGAAGTCTCCATTATTTCGGCCCACCGCGACGATTTCATGCCGCGGCGAAAGTTCCGCCGAAACCGCTTTTCCCAACGTTCCGCTTCCGCCGATCACGATAATTTTCATCGTTATTCTCCCGTTCTATTCGAGTTTAGAGACAGCGTTTTCGCTCTCATTTGTCCCATGTCCGGTGTCTTTTTGCGAGCCGCGCAAATCACGTTATAATTTTTGCATGCGCTTCCCCGCCGCTCTTTATCTTTCCACTGCGATCGCCATCCTTGCTTGCCTTCCATTGCGGTTAGTGGCACAGGGAGCTTATTCCCAGACAGACGAACAGGCCTGGCGTACGCAGCACGCGGCAGACCTGCAAAAGCCCGATGGTTGGCTGTCCTTGATAGCGCTCGAATGGCTCCAGCCGGGCGAGACTTCGATCGGTTCGGCGCAGGAAAATAGAATTCACCTTCCAAATACCGTTCCGGCTCACGTGGCCATTTTGAAATTAGAAAACAATGCGGTCACTCTGGCGCCGCCTAACGAGGGCTTTCCTTCCGGCCTGCAGATCGACGGCGCGCCCGCTAAACAGCAGGCCCTCCGCGCGGATCAGGACAAGGACCAGTTCAATTCGCACGTCACCATCGGCACTCTGAATTTTTACGTGATCAAACGCGCCGACAAATTTGCCCTGCGCATCAAAGACGCAAAGTCACCTTCCCTGCTCGAGTTTCACGGTCTGAAGTGGTTCGAACCGGACCCGGCTTATCGCGTAACCGCTAAGTGGACGCCATACGTTCCAGCCAAAAGTGTTTCGCTGTTGACTCTCGTCGGCACCGAATATTCGGAACCAGTTCCCGGATTCGCGGAATTCACACTGCAAGGAAAAACCTTCCGCTTGGAACCGGTGCTCGAAGATCCCAACAATCCGAAACTTTTTTTCATTGTAAAGGACACTACCAGCGCGGAAACCACTTATCCTGCATGCCGATTTTTATATACAACATTTCCAAGCCACGGCGCAGATCAACCCGGCGAACTGCTGCTCGACTTCAACCACCTGGAAAATCCGCCATGCGCCTATACGCCGTACGCCACTTGCCCGCTTCCTCCCGCCGGCAACCGGCTGGCCATTGCGCTGCCGGTTGGCGAACAGCGGTATCATAAGTAAATATGACCTCGGGCTCTCCTAACGCGCTGCATCGCGAAGGCGATGATACCGGCGCCCGCGAAAAGATGGTTGCGCTCCGCGGCGCACTCTTGCGTCTGCACAAAGCTCTGCTGGAAATGGAGCGTCGCGACTACGAGCGCGAACATGGCGTGGTCAACGTCGGCGAACTTTTCCGGCTCGTGGTTGACGATTCGCAATTCAGTTGGCTGCACAATATTTCGGAATTCGTGGTTCGCCTGGACGAAGCGCTTACAGGGAAAGCTCCCATCGGTCCCGCGGACTCCGAGACCGCGTTCGATCTGGCGCGGAAAATGTTTACGCCCACGGAAAGTGGCGACGCTTTTCAGAAGCAATATTTCGCGGCGATCCAGCGCGATCCCGCGGTGGTGATGGAGCATGCCGAACTGGCGCGATTGTTTTCGCAAACCCTGCCCAAGGAAAACAAGGAGTAGTTTGCCGCGTGCAAGGGATGAGACAGCCCATCTAAAATAAAACTTCACATGATAAATTCCCCGACCTTTGAATCTTCAGAAGTTTTCCATAACGTCGCGCAGCAGCGCTTCGAACTGCGCCTTGGCAACGCGCTGTGCCTGCTCGATTACCGTCTCTCTCCCGGAAAACTCGTGATTTACCACACAGAAGTGCCGCAACCGGTCGAACGCCTTGGCCTCGCTGCGCGCATGACGCGTGCCGCCCTCGAATTCGCACGTTCAGAAAACTTGCAAGTCGAGCCCCGCTGTCCCTATACCGCGGCATTCATCCACAAAAATCCCGAATTCGCCGACCTGCTCGTTCCCCGCTAAGTTTATGGCGCGCCACTTCCAAATTGGTCGGCGCGGTTCGCGCAACCCGCGTGTCATAATCTCGCCAGCTCCTTTGCAGCATTTTTCGGCGCAACGAAAATTTCATGGAAAAATCCGCCCATAACAAGGCCTGGTCTTACGCCGCTCTAGTCACAGCCATCGTCTGCATCGCTTGGTCCGCGATTTTTGTTCGCTGGACTTCGATCCCCGGTCCGGCCTCGGCGTTTTATCGCTGCCTGATTCCAGCGATCGTGTTGCTTCCCACCTGGTTTTTGCCCGGACGCCGCCAAAAGCTCAGTCTGCGCAGCTACGCCATTATCGCCATTGGCGGATTTTTCTTTGCGCTGGATCTCGCCTTCTACAACACTTCCATCCTGCAAACCAGCGCCACCAATTCCACCCTGCTCGGTAACAACACGCCCATCATTGTCGGTCTGCTTACCTGGCTGCTCTTCCGCCGCCGCCCTGCGATTTCGTTCTGGGTCGGCCTAGCACTCGCCGTAGCGGGATCCGCCGTAATCATGGGCGGCGATTTGGCCAAGCACACCGAGTTTGGCCTTGGCGACATTTTTGCGCTCGCCGCCGCGGCCTGTTTCGCTGTTTATCTGATCGCCACGGAGGAAATCCGCTCTCACACCACCACGCTGGAATTTTTGCGCCTCGCCGTTCTCTCCAGCACTGTTTTCATGTTTGTATTCACGCTGATCCTCCACACTCCGTTGATCGTTCCCGACCGCCGCACATTATTGGCGCTGCTTGGACTCGGCCTGGTCTCGCAACTCGGCGGCTACCTGGCGCTGACCTACGCGCTCGGCCATCTTCCGGCTACCATCACTTCGGTCAGCTTGCTGTCGCAGGGGCCTCTCACTGCCGTGCTCGCAGCGCTGCTGCTTGGCGAGCCGCTGACCCGTTATCAGATTGCCGGAGGCGTGTTGGTTCTCCTCGGTGTAGGATTGGCGAACCATCTCGGCCGCCCGGAGAACGAAGTGAACGCGGCATTCGGCGAGACAGCGGACACGGCGGCCGCTGAATCGAACGCCCGAGACGATGTCACGGCTTACGCGTCTAAGAAGTTGTTCTAGTAGCTCGAGCGGGCGGAGCGGCGGCGATGAGCGACTCTCTGCAAACCGGAAAATTCTACGGCGCAACGCAACGCCGCATTGAATTGGGGGGCATTTTGCTGACCGAGGTCATGCACACCACGGGACGCAAACTTCCCTGCCATACCCATGAATCCGCCTACTTCGGCCTGCTGCTCGGGGGGAGCTATTCAGAAAGATGCGCGCACCGCGCAGCGGAATATGCTCCTTTTACGATGGGCTTTCATCCTCCCGCGCTAACCCACTCCGACGAGGTGGGTCCAGACGGCTCAAGAATGTTTTGCGTCGAACTTCGTGAGACCTATCTGTCCGGCGCGCGCGCATTCTTGACCTCTCCGCAATTCGTTCCGGACCTGTGCGCATCAGCAGTCACCTGGCTTGGCCTGCGTTTATATCGCTCGTTCGCAAACCAGACGCTCAGCTCTCTAGAACTGCAGGAACTATGCGGCCAAATGCTGGAGTCCGTGAGCGGTTCGCGAATAGCGGCGGAAAAATCTCGCCCGGCCTGGCTCGATCGAGCTCTGGAATTGCTTCACGAATCGTACCGGCAATCGCTCACGCTGGAGGAAATTGCCGCGCAAGTAGGCGTGCACCCGATTCACCTCTCGCGCGTCTTTCGGAAACGCTATGGCTGCACGATGGCCGAATTCATGAATCGCCTGCGCGTGCAGTTCGTATGCCGGGCTCTTTCGAACGGCTGGGCTGACCTCGCCATCGTCGCCAGCGACGCGGGCTTTGCCGATCAGAGCCACCTGGGCCGCGTCTTCAAGTCCTGCACCGGGCAGACGCCCGGAAAGTTCCGCGCCTTTTCTTACTCTCAGTTCCACTAAGTGAAACACTGCTGTTGGCATCCAGTTCCATCAGATGAACCGGCGCTTTTGCACTCCAAGCTGCATGGAGCCAACCACTGCTACGCATTCCAAACCCCTGCAAGTAACAACCGCGGTGTCATCCTGAGGCCGCCGAAGGCGGGCGAAGGATCTCAGCCGATCGCGCACCGACCCACTATCGGCTAGCCCCTCTTGCGCGATGTTTGTTTTGTTCTATACGTTTTCCCGGCGTCCAGCGCAAAATTGTTGACGGGAAATCAGAATCGAGTAGTTCATACGGAGGGAATCTCATGCCGAGGTCAATTTATCTAGGGGCAATGCTTGCGATTCTCGCGATCGCTGTGATCGAAAGAGCTCCCCGCGTATCCGCTTTCGCCTCGCCGAAGCCAGCGGCCAACCCGGAATTCACCGCCGACGGCAAGCTGGTCCGCCCCGAGGGCTATCGCAAATGGGTCTTTCTGTCCTCGGGCTATGGCATGAGCTATTCGCAAGGCGCATCGTCCGATCAGGACCACCTCATGTTCACCAACGTGTTTGTGCCACCTGCGGACTACGATTATTTTCTGGCGCACGGAACATGGCCGGACAAAACCATGTTCGTCCTTGAAATGTACGGCTCGCAATCGAAAGGCTCAATCAACCAGCATGGTCACTTTCAAACCGAACTGATGGGGCTGGACGTCGAAGTAAAAGACGCGTCGCGCTTCCCTGACAAGTGGGCATATTTCGGTTTCGACGCCAATGAAAAATCCAGCGCCGCGACGGCTCCGGGAAAGAACGATTGCTGGAAATGCCATGATCAAAACGCCGCCGTGGAGCACACCTTTGTGCAGTTCTATCCGGCGTTGCTAAGCGTCGCGAAGGAAAAGAAAACCATCAAGGATGGAGTAAAACTGCCGTAGTCTTCGCCTCTTCTTGTTTTATGTGGCAGCGGCAGCTTTATGCCCCTGCCAGGAAAATCCAAAACCACACATCTACCAGTATGCTGACGCAACTGCCCTTAACTCACGCCGTGCCGGCTGGCGCGGTCTCCGGCGCAGGCGCCATCACCTCAACATTGTTCCCGTTCGGATCTTTCACGTACACCGAACTCGTTCCGTCACGATGAACCTGCGGTTCGCCAAACGCCGCAGGATCGCCGACGATCGCAATGTGCGGCGGATGCTGCTCCGCGATCACAAACGCCAGCCGCACATTCCCAAACGCCAGCATCGCCCACGTCGCATCCTGATATTCGACTTCGCACCGAAATCGCTTCGTGTACCACTCGACTGTTTCTTTCACATCCTTCACGCGAATCGCCGCGTGGTGCAATGTATCCAGACGATTCTCTTTGCTCATGAAAGTTGTACCCCCGTTCTGCCAGTATCCTTCCTTTAGAGTAGTAGAATTCCCCTCACATTGGCGAGCGCTGTTCCCTCCTTTTCTTCCTGGTCGACAATCTGAGAAGATTCCACGCACAATGAATTCAATTTAATCGATGGGGGCCGCGTGCCGCAAACTTTTGAAAATCAGGTCGCGATCATAACCGGCGCCGGCAGCGCCGAAGGAATCGGATTCGCTGTAGCGCGCCGCCTTCTTACCCAAGGAGTCAAAGTTGCCATCACCTCAACCACGGCGCGCATTGACGAACGCGCCCGCGAACTGGATCCGTCCGGTTCACGAGTCCTTTCTTTCGTGGCCGACCTTACGTTCGAAGCACAAGTTCAAGCCCTGGTTGAAGCCGTCATGACGTGGCAAGGCCGCGCCGACATCCTCGTCAATAATGCCGGCATGATTCAAACCGGCCAGCCAATGCATTCTGGCTTTTTGGAAAATATAGCGTTCTCCACGTGGCAGCGCCAGCTGGCGATCTCGCTGAACAGCGCTTTCCTGATGACTCGAGCCGTTCTACCGATCATGAAGAAACAAAACTACGGCCGCATCGTAAATGTATCTTCGGTTACTGGGCCGCTCGTCAGCTCCCCTGGCTCGGCCGCATACGGAGCAGCGAAATCCGCCATGGACGGCATGATGCGCGCCGCAGCTCTCGAAGTCGCCGAACATGGAATCACCTGCAACGCCGTCGCACCGGGCTGGATTCAAACCGCCTCGTCCACCGAGTCGGAAAAAATTGCCGCGCGCGCCACTCCGCTTCGCCGCGCCGGCACTCCAGACGAAGTTGCCGCAGCCATCTGCTTCCTGGCGTCCCCGGACGCATCTTATATCACAGGGCAATCGCTGGTGGTGGACGGCGGAAATCTCCTGCAGGAAAACAAATCCCTCGCTCGAAGTGAATGAACCAGCCCCACGATTACCAGTAAACTGGAGCCGCCTCGCGCTGCACCCACCTCTGCGTTTGGCACGCAATCAGGAGGTCTCATGTCCCGCGCCTCACGCATCCTGCTGCTGATCTCTGTTGTCTTCTTGTTGCCGGAGTTTGCCACCGCCCAGGACACCTTGCCGAACGCTCAGGCCAATGAGTCTGCGCCACCGCAGCGTCCGCGCGCCAAAATCGGCATCGCGCTCGAAGGCGGCGGCGCGCTCGGCCTCGCTCACATCGGCGTTCTGCGATGGTTTGAAGACCATCACATTCCGATTGACTACATCGCCGGCACCAGCATGGGCGGGCTGGTCGGCGGTCTCTACGCCACCGGAAAAACTCCAAAAGAACTTGAGGAAATCGTCGAACAGCAAAATTGGGACATCATCATTGGAGGCAAGACGCCTTATCAGGATTTGTCCTATCGCCGCAAAGAAGATGCCCGCGACTATCCGACCTTTATTCAGATCGGCCTTAAAAAGGGATTGCTGCTCCCCGCTGGCCTCAACGCCGGGCATCAAATCAGTCTGCTCATCGATCGCGAAACACTCTCCTACGCGAATCTGACTTCATTCGACGAGTTGCCGACTCCCTATCGCTGCGTCGCGACCGATCTCGTCAGCGGCAAAGAAGTCATTTTCAAAGACGGCAGCCTGTCGCAGGCCATGCGCGCCACTATATCCATTCCCGGATTGTTTAATCCCGTTCGAAGAAACAATCAGGTCCTCGTGGATGGCGGCCTGGTCGGCAATCTTCCTACGGATGTGGTGCGCGCGATGGGCGCGGAAGTCGTGATTGCCATTCACTTGGAGGTTGCGTCGGCAAAACCAGACGAAATCCAATCGCTCTTCAGCGTTCTCGGACGTTCTGTTGAGGTTGTCGTGCGGGAAAATGAAATTCGCGGCTTGTCCAGTGCAGACCTGGTGGTAAATGTCGACCTGCACGAATATAGCTCCCTAGATTACGAGAAATCGCGCGCTATTATTGATGTCGGCCACAAAGCCACAGAAGCCAAAGCGCGTGTTCTCGAACCTTTCGCGATCAATAGCCAAGACTGGCAAGCTTATTTGCAAGCGCGAGGCCTGCGCCGCCGCAGCGAGTTTCCTACTCCACAGTTTATTCGCGTCGAAGGCACCGATCCGGACGCCGCAAGACACATCGAGGTTTTCCTTCAGCCTCTGGTCGGAAAACCGCTCGACACCGCAACTCTCGATGGTCTGCTAACCCGTCTGACCGGCATCGGCAAATTCGACGCAATTGGCTATCGCGAAATTAACGACGGCGTTCGCACTGGACTGCTGATCGAAGTCCACGAAAAAAGTTATGCTCCACCGCTTCTACAATTTGCATTCGAAGTAGACGGCTCGGAAACCGCCGATGTCTCGTTTACGCAGGCCGCGCGGCTCACGCTAATGGACGTCGCCGGTTACCGCTCCGAATGGCGCACTGACTTGCTCTTCGGAAACACCTATGGCATTTCCACCGAGCTCTACAAACCTCTCAGCAGCTTTTCTAAATTTTTCGTAGCTCCGAACGTGGCCGAAAACTACACGCAATTCAAAATTTACCGGCGCTCTGACCCGCTCGTTATTTACGGACGAAACGATGTCCGAGGTGGCGTCGATCTCGGTTATGGTTTCAGCCGCTTCAGCGAAATTCGTATTGGCTACGAAATAGGCGCTCTCAATGAACGCCTTCGCTTAGGACAACCGCAATTTCCTTCCATCTCCGGACGAATCGGAAACGCAAAACTGCGTTTCCGTATGGACCATAGCGACGACCCCATCATCCCGCGGCGTGGCTACACAGCCGAAACAACTTTCCGCTGGTATGACACCAGTCCCGGCGCGCCACAAGGATTTCCCACGATGGAAGGGCAAGTCCAGTTCTTCCAGCCAATCACAACGCCGGCTTCCATTTTCGTAACGGCGCAAGGCGGCACCACCTTCGGCACTCGCGACATCGGCCCGATTCCGCAATTTTTTCTTGGTGGGCCACTGCGCCTCGGCGCCTACGGCACCAACGAACTCTTCGGCAACCAGTACTATCTTTTCCGGCTGGGCTATCTCCACGACCTCTTCACGCTGCCGCCGTTCATCGGCAAAAAAATCTATGCCATCGGCAGCTACGAGTTCGCCAAAATGTACGGCTTCCAGGCGGAAAGCGGTTTTCCAAATGACGTCAACGTCGGCGTCCTGGCCGAAACCGCGTTCGGTCCTCTGGTCATCGGCGGTAGCTACGGCGACTCCGGTCACCGCAAATTGTACTTTCAGTTAGGCAGAGTGTTCTGAGTAACGGAGCTAGGCATCAGGATGACAGCACTTAGCCGTTCATCGTGGTCTCGATCTTCCACAGAAATGGTCGAAATTCTGCTAGCCTTTCAAAATCTCGAGCATTCGCCGTGATGACTGTCATGCCCGTGCGAGCGGCGCTCATTGCAATCAAAGCGTCATTGGTCAGCCGGCCTCTGCCAATCTGTTCAAAATCGTACTTTGCGGCAAGAACGGCCAGAGCCTTTCCAGCTTGCGCCCAATCTTTCAGATTGGGCACTAAAATTCGGCCGGCCCGATCGAAATCGCGTTCGAACCGTTCTATGACGCGCCGGTCCTTGCCGTTTGCACCCGCGTATAGCTCTTCCAGCACAACCGAACTCAGCCAAATCGATTCGCCCTTTGCCAAACGTCTCAGCTCGAGCGCTGCATCATGCCCAATGCGCAGGGCGGCAATGTAAATCGATGAATCGAACATCACCGACGCCATTTACTTGTCCAAAGCGCCGTAAATATCGTTGATCTCAATGCCGCTCTCGACGAAGCGGTCATTGGCCTCTGCGGCCATGCGATTCCGTCGGTACTCTGAGATGACCAAGTCCAATGCGCGTTCTATCGCCTCGGTTTCACTACTGGCGCGTAACACTTTCTGAGCGCGCTTGATTTTCACCGCGTCCAGACGGAAATGCTTGTGCGTACGAGCTCTGCTGGCCGACATACCATTTTGCTCCCGTCAAAGCGTACCATGTGGATGTACACAAATCTAATGTTTATGAACATCACGGGTAATGGCAGGCCGTGACCGCAGCTTGCAACTCTTTGCTACGTAACCGTCAATCCTGGAAATGACTGAATAGGTTGTTCAGCGATTCGGCCAGCGTGGGATGCGAGAACACCGCGTCTTTCAACACTGTGTACGGCAACTTGCCCATCATCGCCAGTTGCACCTGCGCCATAATTTCGCCGCCTTCGATTCCCAGTATCGCGGCGCCAAGGATCTGCGAGCTCTGAGCGTCCACAACCACTTTCATGAAGCCGCGCGATTCATCCAACTCCAGCGCACGCGCCACATACGACATCGGCATCTTCGCGACGCGGATCTTGCATCCCGTCGCGCGCGCTTCTGTTTCACTCGTACCGACACGGCCCAATTGCGGATCAATGAACAGAGTGTATGGGACCAGCCGGTCCTTCGTAGAAGCACTTCCCTTTTCAATGATGTTGGTTCGAATGATGCGAAAATCGTCGTAAGAAATGTGCGTGAACGCTGGACCTCCTTTGATGTCTCCAAGAGCGAATACTCCTGAAGCCGAAGTCTCCAGGCGGTCATTCACCCGAATAAAGCCATGCTTGTCGGTGACGATGCCTGCAGTCCCGGTTTTCAACGATTCGGTGTTGGGAACGCGGCCGGTGGCAACCAGAAGCTGCGTTCCTCTGATCGTTTGCGCATGGTCATCGCCGGATGTTGTGTCCCGCTGCTTGCTCGAATTTTGCAGCGTTACTGTAAGCTGTTTATCAGATTTTGCAACTGCGACGGCTCTCGAGTTCATAAAAACCTCGATGCCGTCTTCCTTCAAGATGGACAACACCGCTTCCGCCACGTCTTTATCTTCCCCGGCCAACAACTGCGCGCCAGACTGCACGATTGTCACGCGGCTTCCGAACCGTCGAAACATCTGGCCGAACTCCAACCCGATGTATCCGCCACCGAGCACCAGCAAATGTTCCGGGACAGCGTCCAATTCCATGATGTTCGTACTATTTAGATAGGAAACTTTGTCCAGGCCTTCGATTTTCGGAACCGCCGGCCGGCATCCCGCGTTAATGAAGAATCTATCGGCAGTCAGGATCAGCTGCTCGCCGTCCCTTTTGCGAACCAGAATCATTTTCGGTCCGGTAAATTCCGCTTCGCCAAATATCAATTCAAGATTTTTCGTTTTTTCAATTCTCGATTGGCTGCCGTTGCGAAAACTGTCGACAATCGCGCGTTTGCGCTCGCGTACTTTCGCAAGATCAATCTTCAATTCGCCCGTATGCACGCCATAATCCGCGCCCCGCCGCGCCAGGTAGGCCACACGCGCGCTGGCGACCATCGTCTTCGTCGGCGTGCATCCTTCGTTGATGCAAGTTCCCCCGACATGCTCGCGTTCCACAATCGCAGTGCGCATTCCCGCGCCCGCCAGCGCCTGACATAACGGCGTCCCTCCTTGTCCAGAACCGATGACAATCGCATCAAAGCTCTTCTCAGGATCCGAAGCCATGGCTTCTCCTCAGCAAAACCGCTTGGACCG
This sequence comes from uncultured Acidobacteriota bacterium, assembly GCA_963731155.1. Lineage (GTDB taxonomy): Bacteria > Acidobacteriota > Terriglobia > Acidiferrales > UBA7541 > Acidiferrum. The sequence goes on along the minus strand of CAVSVB010000012.1, from coordinate 175,331 downwards.
GATTTTCGGTTTGTGTAGCGGCGGGCTTATCCGGCTGCTCTTTGTTTCTGCAGATGTCATAACCGCTCCAAGTTGCCGCGCCAGTCGCGCATTGTCAACCACGCGTTTTTCCCTCCCATCTGCCCAAATCCGATGTGCCCGCACCCACATGTGAATGAACCGCAAATGCTGCATTCACCGCCCCGTAACACCCGTCTCGTATAACTCCAGTCCGTTCCCATCCCTCTCAGGTCTGGCACGAAGGAGTCTTATGTCTACCGTTGCAGCCGCCCCAACCAGTCCTTCAGCAGTTCACGAGAAAATTTCCAAAGGTCCCGGTGTTGCCGGCATTCTGATTTTTATTGCGGTCCTCGTCGTTGGCATCGGTTATATCGGCTGGAGCCTCTCCCGCGACCTGGCCAATCTGCACGTGACTTCTGTGCTCCCTTACCTCCTGTTAGGACTGGCGTTGTTCGTGGCGCTGGGATTCGAATTTGTGAACGGCTTCCACGACACCGCCAACGCCGTAGCCACCGTAATCTACACGCACACTCTCGACCCGCACATCGCGGTGGTCTGGAGCGGCTTCTTTAATTTCCTCGGCGTGGTCACTTCCACTGGAATCGTGGCCTTCGGAATCATCTCTTTGTTGCCAGTAGAATTGATTCTGCAGGTTGGCAGCAACGCCGGATTCGCAATGGTTTTTGCGCTGCTGGTTGCCGCAATTCTTTGGAATCTCGGCACCTGGTATTTTGGATTGCCGGCTTCAAGTTCGCATACTCTCATCGGCTCTATCATCGGCGTCGGCATCACCAATCAGTTGATGAGCGTGCGCAGTGGAACCAGCGGCGTGGATTGGGGCCAGGCCGCAAACGTCGGCAAGTCTTTGCTTATTTCGCCGATGGTCGGCTTCATCTGCGCGGCGTTGTTACTGCTGGTGACCAAGGTCCTGGTGAAAGACAAAAAACTCTATCAGGCGCCCGAAGGCAATGCGCCACCGCCGTTCTGGATTCGCGGCTTGCTGATGCTCACCTGCACTGGCGTCAGCTTTTTCCACGGTTCGAACGACGGCCAAAAAGGCATGGGCCTCATCATGCTCATCCTCATCGGCACTGTGCCTACAACTTACGCACTGAACCACGCCATCACCCCGACGCAAACGCAGGATTTCATCGCCGTCTCGCGTCAAGCCGCGGAATCCCTGAACAAGTATGTCGAGCAAAGCGCCGTCATTGGCGATCCCCGCGACGACGTCACGGACTTCATTCGAACCAAAGAATTCAAGCCCAACACCATGCTTGCCATGCGCACCCTGATCAACGACGTTGGCACGGAAATGGCGCAGTTCAAGGATCTTAAGAACGTGCCCAACGATCAGGTCCGCAATTTCCGTAACGACATGTACCTCACCAGCGAAGCGCTGCGCATCATGCAGAAAAGCGGCAAACCGGCAATTTCCGCCGCCGACGCGGCCATGCTGAAAAATTACAAGGGCCACATTGACAAAGCCACGCGCTTCATTCCGTTGTGGGTAAAAGTTGCGGTCGCCATTGCTCTGGGGCTTGGCACCATGGTCGGCTGGAAGCGCATCGTGGTCACCGTCGGAGAAAAAATCGGCAAAAATCACTTAACCTACGCCCAGGGCGCCGCCGCCGAAATCACTGCCATGGCCACCATCGGTGCCGCCGATTATTTTGGCTTGCCCGTCAGTACCACTCACGTTTTATCTTCGGGCGTCGCGGGTACCATGGCGGCAAATCACTCTGGCTTGCAATGGGGCACAGTTCGCAACTTGCTGATGGCCTGGGTCCTGACTCTGCCGGTAGCTATGACTCTCTCCGGCTTCTTGTTCTGGACCTTCCGCAAACTGTTTTAGCGCGCCGGTTCGCATCTCCGGTAGGACGCAGCTCGCTGCGCCCTAAAACAACTAAACAGGGTTGCAATCCCCCGCACGTGCAACCACCATGCCTTCCGGGTGTACAATTCCGCCTGCTGTTTGCTCGGACGCAATTCATCTCTCTCCTCAACTGAGGTCACAATGAATTCACTGCGGACTACATTCATTTCCGTGCTAGTTCTCTCCATCTGCGCTCCCTGCTTCGCACAATCCTCCGGTCCTGACACTCGCCAAATCAGCGATCCAAAATCGCTCAGTTCGGAGTCTAATCCCGCTGCTCGGCCCCTTCCCATTGACGACCTCTACTTCACACGCTCCGTCTCCAGCGCTTCCTGGTCACCCAACGGCAAAGAAATCGTCTTTACCACCGATATTTCCGGCCGTTCGAACCTCTGGAAAGTCAGCGCCAGCGGCGGCTGGCCTATCCAGCTCGCGCAATCTGACGAGCGCCAATACGCTGAAGTCTGGTCTCCCGATGGCAAATGGATCGTCTTTCAACAAGACACCGCTGGTAACGAACTATGGGACTTGTTCGCTATCCCCAGCGACGGCGGCGAAACAATCAATTTGACCAACACTCCCGATATCCGCGAAGAAGGTCCGCGCTGGTCGCCCGACGGCAAGACCATCGCCCTCAACTACAAACCAAAAGAAGCCACCGTTTACGACATCGCGCTGCTGGACTGGGCCACGCACAAAGTCACACTTCTCACGCACGAGAATACGCCAAATCATCTTTGGAGTTCTGTCGCTTGGAGTTCTGACGGCAAAACTCTCTACGCAAATCGCGTGGAGGTCAGCTTCACTGACGCCGATGTTTATGCCATTGACGTCGCGAGCGGAAAAACCACCAATCTCACTCCCCACCAGGGCCAATCCCTGAATCTCGCTTCGTCGCTCTCCCACGATGGCAAAAACCTGCTCATCACTTCCAATCAAAAAGGTGGCTACCAGAACGTGGCGCTCCTGAACGTCGCCTCCAAGAGTCTCAGCTGGGTCACCGACACCAAATGGGAAGCTGGCGCAGGTGACTTCTCTCCTGACGGCAAGCGCTTCATCTACACCATCAACGCCGACGGACGCACCGATGTCTTTCTCGGCGACCTCACCTCCACAAAATCAGAAAAACTTTCCATTCCCGCAGGTGTCAACGGTCCGGCCGCTAATCCCAATTCTTTCTCTCCTGCTGGCGATCGCCTGCTTTTTTCCCACGAAAGCTCCGTTCAGCCGGGCGATTTATGGGTGTACGATCTGACTTCCCGCAATTCGTCGCAACTCACCTTTTCCGCCATCGCCAGCCTGAGTTCCGCGCCTCGCGCTCCTTCGCACATCGTCAGCTACAAATCTTTCGACGGAAAAACCATCAGCGCGCTGCTCTGGATTCCCTTCAACCTCAAACGCGATCAGTCCAACCCCGCGCTGGTTTTGCCTCACGGCGGCCCAACCGGACAGTCTGCCGACTATTGGAGCCCGCGCGTTGCCGCATTCGTTTCCCGCGGCTACGTCTGCATCGAACCCAACGTCCGCGGCTCCACCGGCTATGGCATCGATTTTCAAAAAGCCAACTACAAGGACCTTGGCGGCGGCGATCTTCAGGATGAAGTGTTCGCGGCCAAATTTCTCGAAGCCACCGGCTACGTCAATCCGAAAAAGATCGGCATCACCGGAGGCTCCTATGGCGGGTTTATGACTCTCATGGCCATTGGCAAAACTCCCGACGTCTGGGCCGCTTCCGTCGAACTCTTCGGCATCATCGATTGGATGACCATGCTGAAGCACTCCGATCCAATGCTCCAGCAATATGAGCAAAGCCTTCTCGGCGATCCTGTGAAAGATCGCTCCGTCTACGATGCTGCCTCTCCTATCACCTACATCCACAACGTCAAAGCACCGCTCCTCGTTCTCCAGGGCGGCAATGATCCCCGCGTTCCACAAGAAGAAGCCGAGCAAGTCGTCGAGCTCCTCAAGAAAGACGGCAAAGTGGTCGACGCGCACTACTACCCCAACGAAGGCCATGGCTTTGAAAAACGTGAAAACCAGATTGACTCCATCCGCCGCTCCGTCGCATGGTTCGACAAATATCTCAAAGGCGTCAACTGATCGCTGTACTCCATTCTTTGGCAAGCCTCGCTATCTGTGCAAAACTGCCGTCTCTGCAAGAGAATCTACTTCCTCTTGACTTTCGCTTTTTGTTCGCTATACTGCTCTACGGTAGAGGAAACGGGAAACAGGCGTTGCCGGCTCCATTGCCTTCTTGGCTCTCACGAGCCGGCAGCCGCCTGTTATTCGCGATCGCCACTCTGGTGAACACCGAATCGTCCGATCCAGACAAGCGGCGCAGGTGCGCTACAAGTCTCCCTCCTGGTTTTGCCGTCGTAGGGCCGGGCTTCAGCCAGGCGTTCGTATAACCCGCTATCTTCGCTTCGTAACATTCCCATCATCTCCCCGAAAAACATGCCTGCTATCACTCCTAGTGTGGCGCGCTGCTCGCACGAATCATCTGGCGTGATCTCAACCGCTCAGCGTCCGCCGCGAATCTTACCAATGGGGGTACCAAATGTCTTACGCTAAACGTCTAATCTCGCTCGCAACGCTTGCCTGCCTCGCTTCACTCGGCGGCACCAGCGCCAAAGCGCAGGAGATTAAGACTGTTTTTGTGATCGCGATGGAAAATCATAACTGGGCCCAGCCGGCCAACCAGTTCACCGGCGGTATCCAGCAGATTTATCTGAATCCGAACGCGCCTTTTATCAACAGTCTCGTGGATGGAACCGCCGTTGCCGATGTCAACGGTTCCGAGGTCAACATCAGCCAGCAAGTCGCCTTCGCCACCGCCTATCACAACGTTCTTTCCACTCCCAGCGGCAATAATCTGGACATTCATCCTTCCGAGCCAAATTATCTTTGGGCCGAAGCTGGCACCAATTTCGGCGTGCTCAACGACAACGATCCCTTTAGCACTACCGGCGGCACCAACCAAAACACCAACCTGCACTTGAGCACTCTGCTCACGCAAGCCGGAAAAACCTGGAAGTCCTATCAGGAAGACATCGACCTCACGCCAAACGCCAGCAACCAGCTCACCAACGTGGTTCTTCCGCAATTTGACTGGTTCGTTCCCATCAACAGCTTTTCCGGCGTCTTCGCCCCCGGCACCGCCAACGCCTTCAACGGCTCCAATCAGTACAACTACGCCGCCAAGCACAATCCCATGGTGTTCTTCACCGACACCAACGCCGGCAACAATGCGACTCCTTCGAATCCTTTGTCATCGCACTACGCCCCGCTGCAACAACTAGTCGCCGATCTCGCCGCTGGCACCGTTGCCGATTACAACTGGATTACTCCGAACCAGTACAACGACATGCACACCACGCTGAGCGCCGGTTACAAAGGTCTCACCGGCGATCCCGCGAAAATCCTGCAGGGCGATGACTTCCTCCGCCAGATCGTTCCCATGATCATGGCTTCGGACGCCTACAAGAACCACGGCGTCATCGTCATCTGGTTTGACGAATCCGAATCAGACGGCGCCGGCGACAAACCGGACGACTTCAACCACACCATCGGCGAAATCGTCATCTCCGATCGCGCTCACGCCAACGTGAACAACAAGCCCTACGCCAGCTCCGTCAACTACACTCACTCTTCCGACCTGCGCACCTGGCAAAATGTTTTCCACGTCGGACCATATCTCGGCGACGCAGCCAACGCCACCGATCTCTCCGACCTCTTCAAGCCAGGCTCTGTTCCTAAGAAGCCCTAATCAGCTCAGCGCTTCGTCCTATCGAGCCGCACGCTTCACCGCGAAGCGTGCGGCTTTTTTTGCGTTTCCGGTAGGGGCACGATCCGAATTATCCCTGCCACCCGACTATGCTATCTTCCCGTTATACGAATCATTCGGCAAAGGGGCTGTAATGTGGCCAGGCAATCGAAGCTCATCCTTTGGGAAGTAGATACTCAGAGGGACTTCATGTTGCCAGGAGGCAAGCTGTACGTCCCGGGCGCGGAAAAGTTGATCCCCAACATCAGCCGTCTCGTCAACACAGCACGCGAAAATCGAGCGTTTCTCATTTCCAGCGGCGATCATCACTCGCCACAGGACCCTGAATTCAAAGTTTTCCCGCCGCATTGCATCAAAGGTACGGAAGGAGCGCAACTCATCCCCGAGGCGTTGGCGCAGAACGTCCTCGGCGTGCCCAATGAATCCCCGTTCCGATTGCCCGCGGACCTCACCCAATATCAACAAGTGCTCATCGAAAAGCAGTCGCTCGACGTTTTTGACAATCCACACACCGCAGAGATCGTGAACCACCTGTCTCCAGATGCAGAATTTTTCGTTTTTGGAGTCGTCACCGAGTACTGCGTACAATTCGCAGCGAAGGATTTGCTCGACCGCGGCCGACCCGTCTCTATTGTGACCGACGCGATCGAACACTTGGATCCCGCGGCTGGCGACAAAGCCATCGCGGAACTCACCGCCGCGGGCGCAAAACTGACCACCACCGAAGCCGCACTGGCACGCCTCCATTCCGCAAGCGCCAGCCACTAATTCCCAAGCGCCGTAGTCGCGACACATGAGGCGCCGCTAGATACTCGCAATACTCGAATCCCAAGTTGGAATCCGCTGTTGCCAGTGCTGCCGCTCTCCCGACTCATCCCACGAGTGCGCTCCTATCCCTGGTTGAAGGCCTTTCCGAGTAAGGTAAAGTGGTAGCTCTATGATCATCAACCTCGCGCGGCGTGCACATGACCATAACTGGGAACTCGACCCGATTACGCGGTCTCTGCTCGACACCGATTTTTACAAATTGCTGATGCTGCAGTTCATCTGGAAGCAGTTCCCGAAGACGCGCGCCTCTTTCTCGTTCATCAATCGCTCCGACGAGGTTCGTCTCGGCGATTTGATCGATCTCGACGAGCTTCGGGAACAACTCGAGCAAACAAAAAAGCTGCGCTTTCATAAGTCCGAACTGATCTGGCTCGCTGGCAATACCTTCTATGGACGTCGCGGAATCTTTGAACCGGCTTTCCTGGAGTGGCTCGAACGCGACTTCCGCCTCTCCGATTACGAATTGGCCATTCAAGACGGCCAGGTCTCGCTCTCTTTTCATGGCCTGTGGACAGAGACGACGCTCTGGGAGATTTACGCGCTCTCGACCATAAGCGAACTGAAAACGCGCGCCAGCCTTAAGCGTCTCAGCGAATTCGAACTCGATATTCTCTACGCCCGGGCCAAAACCAAACTCTGGGAAAAAATGGAGCGGTTACGCGGCGTTCCAGGATTGAGAGTCAGCGACTTTGGGACGCGACGGCGGCACAGCTTCTTGTGGCAGGAGTATGTCGTAAAAGCGATGAGCGACGTGCTCGGCAGCAGCTTTACCGGAACTTCGAATACCTATCTGGCCTATAAACACGACTTGGAAGCAATCGGTACCAATGCCCATGAGTTGCCTATGGCGTTGGCAGCCATGGCCGAGGACGAGGAAGAACTCAAGACCGCGCAATACCGCTTGCTGGACCTCTGGCAGCAAACTTATCAGGGCGAGTTACTCATCCTGCTGCCGGACACCTTTGGCACCTCGCAGTTTCTTCGCAACGCACCAGATTGGGTTGCGGACTGGACGGGCCAGCGCGCAGACAGCAAAGATCCTTTCCTCGCAGGCGACGAATACATCGCGTGGTTGCAGGAGCGAAACCGCGATCCGCGGCAAAAACTATTCATCGCTTCCGATTCCCTCGATGTGGCCGCGATTCTGGGATTGCATGCCCATTTTTCCGGAACCATTCGCAACGGCGCTTCTCCTGCCGATTTCAGGCAAGCCAGCGACTTTCTCGATGAACAAAAATGGATTCCCGCGCGCCGCATCCGCTTCAGCTCGGGCTGGGGCACCTTGCTGACCAATGACTTTCGCAACTGCAATCCTCAGGACGGTAACGATTTCGATCCTCTAAGTCTGGTATGCAAGCTCAACGACGCCGACGGCAAGCCCGCAGTGAAACTTTCCGACAACTTTGATAAGGCGCTGGGCCCCCGCGACGAGATCCGCCGCTATCAGCAAGTCTTTGGCCTGGCAGGCGTCGCCCACGTACCGGTTGTAACGTAACAACATTCGGCGGCCCGGCCGTTTACCATAAAACATCTTTCGTGAGAAAGAGATCCAGATGACCCTCTTTTGGCTAGCGCTCGGATTAGCACTGATCACCGCCATCGCGCGTGGCTTCTGGCTCTACCGCGCATCTCTCACATGGCCCACAGCTGACGGCGTAATTACCCGGCTCGACGTTGATCGCCACCAAGATTCCAGCGTGGGCGGCGGACACTATTTTTCCGCCACATTCACCTACGACTTCCGCGATCCCGCCGGCAATCGCGTTTCCGGTAATTGGCGCAAAGATTTCTCCAGCGAAGCCAACGCCCGCGAGTTCGCCGAACGAGAATTGCCCGTCGGAAAAAATGTTGTCGTCAGGTACAGCCCCAAAAATCCCAACCTCAACGATTTGGAATTGGATTCCTGGACCTACGCCGGCGACCGTCCAACCACCCTCTCCATCTAGATGTAGGCGGCGCATCATCTGGCCGCGGCTTTGATGTTTCCCGCGTGATGGAAATCCTGACGCGTTCCGCGTTAGGATCGCTTCGCCGCCGCGCTATGGATCCCCATGCGAAAAATCATCGTCTACATTGCCACAAGCGCCGACGGTTTTATTTCCCGCTCCGACGGCTCCGTTGACTGGCTCGACCGCCCCGCCCGAAGGGCAACTACGGCATGGACGCGTTCTATAAAACGATCGACACCACCTTGTGGGGCCGCAAGACCTTCGACATGGCGCTGGATTTTCAAAAGAAAGGCGTGAGCGGGACGGCCTTCGATACCAGCGTCAAGAACTACGTCTTCACACGCACTACGCCACAATCGCCACCGCCGCCGGGCTTGGAGTTCGTGACCGAGCCAATCAAGCCGTTCGCAACCCGTCTACGCCGGAAAAAGGGCAAGCACATCTGGATGATGGGCGGTGCCGGCATCATTGCGTCGTTTCTCGACGCAGGCGAAATCGATGAGTTCATGATTCACGTCATTCCTAAATTCATCGGTGAAGGCATTCCCTTGATCGCGCCCGCCCGTCGCACCGTGCCATTAAGGCTGATCTCCAGCACCAAATTCCCCGACGGCGTAGTTGAGCTGCACTATGCCGTCCGTAACTGATCAAACGCGCAACTTCTCTCTGTTGTAGCGGACATCCTTAGGTCGCCATCTTGCCTGCTGACCTAGTGCCGCGCTTCAGCTCGGATCTTCTCTCTGTCTCCTGCCGGGTGCCCCACACGCCGCCTCTGCGTGTGGGTCTTGCTGTTTCTTCGCACTTCCAAATCCCATTGCATCGCTGGACACCACGACATTCCTCGGTGTAGCCTCCTCGCGTCCCAATAAATCACGAGGCCCCACAAATGCAATTCCCGCGTGCCATGTTCTTCTCTCTCAATGGTCTTAGGGCAAGCCGGCGCGTCGGTTGAGGACCGGCTACGGTTCCGTCACTGGCGGAGTAATAAAAAGCACCGTCACACCATCCGCTGTCTCGAAGGAAATTCCGCTTCCTGTCCCGATCCGATCGGGGCGCCTCGCCCTTTTGCAAACTCTGCGTCAGATTTTTGAGCCTTGCGGCCATCACACTCTCCCGCCGTCCACTGCGCCAAAAATCAACTAAGTCCTTTCGTTCCATATGTTTGTGCACATTTGGGTCCGGCATTTTTGCTAACCCGCTCGTTTTCAATCGCTTCCGCAATTTGACGCAAGAACACCCGGGGTGGCATACCTGGTGGCATACCCTCCCACTGCGCCCAGTGCCCTTCCCGGCCCGCGCGTACTCCCGTGCCTTTCCGGCTACGATACGCTCGGTAACGCTTGCCCGGCCCCAACTGCAGCGCGATACTTTTCTCATGCGTGTCCCCGCCAAGCTTGCTTTCTTCTGCGCGGCGCTCTGCTTCACTGCTGCCAGCGCCTTCTCGGACGAAATCCGCCTAAAAGACGGCAAGAAGCTCTACGGCGTCATCGTCGCGTACGAAGACAACATGTTCCGGATCAAGACGGACTTCGGCTTCGTGCTGGTCGAAAAAGACAAGATCGCTTCCATTATTCCAACCACTCCAGCGCCGTCCACTGCCGCTCCCGTCTCCGCTTCTGCAAACTCCGCCAAGCCCGCACGAGCTCCAGAGAAGAAACAACTTCCTGACCCACCCACAACTTCGTCCGGCAATTCCACGTCGGCTGGCGATTCCACGGCGAACGCTACTGAGCCGTCCGATCCACCACCAGCAAAACCAAAGCTTTCCGCCGAGCCGGTCCGTCCCGAACTCCCTGCAACGTCGCGCACAGCAAAAGTAACGCCGCCGGCCCTCAAGCCCGCCACACCGCCGGAACCCTCGGCGATCACCGCCGCTCAGCCCCTCGCCGTCGCTAAAGAACCCCAGCCGCCCGCCAACAAAGAACAAGTTCAGGGCACGCTCTACACCAATTTTTCGCACGGATTCAAAATGTACAAAGCCCCGAGCTGGGAAATTATTGAGGACGCGCGCAAAGCTCTGCCCAACGCCATCGTCGCCATGGGCACTTCCAACGAATCCACTTTGCTGGTGGTCGGCCAGGAAGAAACCAAGGACTCTCTTGACGTGTCAGCGAACAGCGTGGAAAAACGTCTGCGCGAAATCTATACCAACTATCACATGGTTTCGCGTCGCAAAAGCGTTGTCGGCGGCGCTCCCGCCGTCGAATTCAGGTACACCGGATTAGCCGACGAACACCAATGGTCCGGCACACTCGTAGTCGTTGCGCGCGGCAACGCCGTGTTAACCATCCTCGGCATGACCTACGCCGACAACGACCTGATCCAGATTCAGGAAAACGTCATCGCCCGCGCCATCTCCAGCACGGATTTTAACGTCCACTGATCGTATGTAGTTGTCGGGGCGCAGCACGGCTGTATCACGCTAAAGGAGCCAAGCGGTTCAGTCTGGCACGGAGTGTTCGGAAAGTTTCTTGTGCTCGCGGATCAAAGTGATCAGCGCCTGTGCCGAACGCGGCAAACTGCGGTCCCGGCGGTACACCAGACCCAGTTCGCGCCACAAATCCACGCCTTCCACGCTGAGCAGCTTCACTTCGCCGGCTTTCACTTGATCCTTAGCGAAGCTTTCGCTGATGAACGAAACGCCGGCGTCCGCGCCGACAAATTTTTTGATCATCCCGATGCTCGGCAGCTCCATCGCCACATGCACGCGGGCGCGAAACGGCCGGAATAATTTGTCGAGCACCTGCCGCGTAAATCCGGTACGCGGAACGATGATCGGCTGGCCGGCAACCTCTTCCAGCGTAACTTTACTGCGGTTGGCCAATGAATTTTTCACGCTGACCATCAGACGCAAACGGTCGCGATAAATGTGGTGTACTTTCAAGTTAGGAGATTTCAGAGGGAGACTGACGATACCGACATCCACGGAGCCGTCTTCCACGCGCTGCAGAATCTTATGGCTGAAATTACGATAAATGCTGATGTGCACCAGCGGATACTTTCTCTGGAACTCCGCGAAAATTTCCGGCAGCAGATACAAGCAAGTCGCTTCGTTGGCGCCGAAAACCACCGGACCCTGCACCACGTTGCCGCGATCCGCAACCACTTGCACCGATTCGTCACGCAAACGCAGCATCCTTTCCGCGTACTCGAACAAAACTTCGCCCGCTGGAGTCAGCTCCACCGATTTCGCGGAACGATCCAGAAGTTTCGCGCGATAGGCTTGTTCCAACTGGCGGATTTGCGCGCTGACTGCGGATTGCGAACGAAAAACTTTTTGTCCGGCGCGCGAAAAACTTTTTAATTTGGCTACGTAAACGAACGTTGTCAGTTGATCAAAATCCATAGGCGGTTAACTCGCACCAGAGTATAGCGGACTTGCGAGTACAAGAAAAATATTCTCCTTTGTGAAAAGCCATTAATAATTCTTATAGGGAGATCGCGTGCGCGACAGCGACTGCTTCTGAATCTGCAACTGAAATAAACTCGGACTTCAAATTTGCCAGCACTGGCTCCCACACGCTCTCAACCGTTCCCTGCAAGTGGATCGGCTGCACGCGAACCATCGGCAGCGTGCCGCGCCGCGACAGCAGCCGCGCGGCGCGTGGACTTCCAGTGCGCTCCGCGTGTTCGCGCAGCGTACGCCGCAACCAAGCATCTTCGTTACTGCTGATTTCTTCGACGCTTACAAATTCGCGGTGCAACACGTCTTCCGCTTCCGCGCGCAAAACATACGCCAGTCCGCCGGTCATGCCCGATCCAAAATTCAATCCGAGCGAACCGAGCACCAGCACTACGCCTCCCGTCATGTATTCGCAGCCGTGCTGTCCCACGCCTTCGACCACGGCGAGAGCGCCGCTGTTGCGAATTCCGAAGCGCTCGCCGGCGCGTCCGGCGACAAACAGTTGTCCGGAAGTTGCGCCGTACAAAACAGTGTTTCCAGCAAGTACATCGCCGCGACGCGAAGCGCCGGTGCCGGCGGTGATTGCAATCGTTCCGCCGGACAAACCTTTTCCAACGTAATCGTTTGCTTCGCCTTGCAGTTTGAAATCGATTCCAGCGCCCAGGAACGCGCCAAAACTCTGCCCGGCGCTGCCGTGAAATTCCTTCGCGATGAGTTTTCTGGACGGGCGTCCCGCGGCGCGATCTCGCGCCATTTCTCCGCTCAAGCCAGCGCCTACGCTGCGATTGGAATTGCGAATGGCGGAAATTTGCGCGTCGGATTCGAATTCTTCCTGGATGGATGAAGCTTCGCTCAGCGACGCGTGAATTCCAGGAACTTGTTGTGGCGCAACTCGAAATGACATGTTGGATTCGAGGGCGAGCGCGGGAGTTTCGGCGTAATTGGGATCGCGCGGCCGCAAACAATCGTATGCGCCTTTTAGTTCGCTGAGAGAATTTGCCCCGAGAGCCGCAAGTTTTTTGCGAACTTCGTCGGCTAGCGCGCGGAAATAGGCAATCACCATTTCCGGTTTGCCGTTGAAACGGGTGCGCAGAGTTTCGTCTTGCGTGGCGATTCCTACCGGACACGTATTCAAGTGGCATTGCCGAGCCATCACGCAACCAATGGAGAGAAGCGAAGCGGTGCCAAAGCCAAATTCGTCCGCCCCCAAAATCGCGCCGATCAGAATATCGCGAGAGAATTTCAGGCCTCCGTCCACGCGGAGAGAGAGACGTGAACGGAGGCCCGCGCGAACCAGAGTTTCATGTGTTTCGCGCAAACCGATTTCCCAGGGCAATCCAGTATTTTTGATGGAGGTGAGTGGAGACGAACCAGTCCCGCCGTTGTGGCCGCTGATGGTGATGACGTCGGCGCCAGCCTTTGCAACGCCGGCTGCGATGATGCCGACGCCCGCGCCGGAAACCAATTTTACGCCGATGCGCGCACGCGGATTGACGGCGCGCAAATCGTGAATGAGTTGAGCGAGGTCTTCGATGCTGTAAATATCGTGGTGCGGCGGCGGAGAAATCAGCGGAGTGCCAGGAGTGGCGTGGCGAATGCGCGCGATGTACGGAGTAACTTTTTTCGCGGGAAGCTGGCCGCCTTCGCCGGGCTTGGAGCCTTGCGCCATTTTAATTTCGAGTTCCTGCGCGTGAACTAAATAGTCGGAAGTTACGCCGAATCGCCCCGAGGCAACTTGCTTAATTTTGTTGGCGGCTTCCGGTTCGTTGATCCAAAGATCGGGATCTTCGCCCCCTTCTCCGGTGTTGCTGCGGCCACCAAGCTGGTTCATCGCGAGAGCAAGTGTACGATGCGCTTCCGGACCCAGCGAACCGAGCGACATGGCCTGGGTACTGAATTTTTTCAAAATGTTTTCTGCCGGCTCGACTTCTTCGACGGAAATCGGAGTGGAAGCGACGGTTTCGAGCAAATCGCGGAGAAATACTACCGCGCCACCGTTGTCGGCAAGCTCTTCGAATGCCGGATATTTTCCGGCATCGGGGGATTTGACGTGCGCGTGGAGTCTGCGAACAACTTCCGGAGAATTGGCGTGCAATTCGGCGCCTTTGCGAAAGCGGTACAGGCCGGCATCGGGCATTTCTTCGGCGGTTTTTGCGAATGCTTCTTTGTGTAGGCGGAGATAATCGGCGAGAAGATCGTCCAGCGATTTCTGGCCGGCAAAATCGGCGGCGTCTTCGAAGAAGTCCGCGCAGATTTCTTCCGACAAACCGACGATTTCAAATAGATAGCTGTTGCGATAGCTGGCAAGCGTGGAAACGCCCATGCGCGCGAGAACTTTGCGAAGGCCAGCGTAAATCGCGGAGCGGACTTTCATCATGCCGCCGGGCTCTTGGGCTTCGGCGAATTGTTCCATCAAGTGCGGAACGACAGCGGTCACGCCAGCCGCCACCAGCAACGCCACGTGATGCGTGTCGAAGGCCTGTGCGGTTTCTACGACCAGCGGAACGTCAGCGAACCCTTCGCGCACCATGGATTTCCACAACGCGGCGGTTGCCAACAAAGCGGGAAGAGCGGCACGGTCCGGCCCTAAACCACGATCGGATAGGAGGAAGAGTCCCGGGCGCACGTCGCCACCCAGAGGGGTAGATGAGCACTGAGCGATTACGCTTCGCGCTCCCGAGACTCCCGTTTTGGCAGGAAGACTAAAGTCCATGGATCGTAGCGGCCCGAATTGCGCCGCCAGATCCGCAAATTCGCCTTGGGTGAGAATTGGGCCGGGCAAAACGATGCCGCCAGGCGCCGCCGAGTTGGCGGGCAGGCGCACTTCGAGCGACATCACGTGCGTTTCGCGCAGCGGATCGATGGGCGGATTGGTGACTTGCGCGAAACGCTGCTTGCAGTAATCCCAGAGGGTGCGCGGAAGCGTGGAAAGAAAAGCGGGCGGAGCGTCGTCGCCCATGCTCCAGTCGGCTTCTTTGCCGTGGATGAGCGCGGAAAATAAAATTTTGAATTGGTCTTCGGTCCAGCCGCAGGAAGCGGCTACGCGTTTTGCGGATTCGACCGGGACGATGGCGGCTGGAGTGGAAGTGTTGAGGCGCCTGACACGAGGCGGAGTCAATTTCGTTTGGTGGCCGCCGAGGCGTTTCAAAATATCGCGCCAGCGGAGAAATGTGCTGGAGTCGGGGTTGGCGACGATCATTTCGCCCGGGCCGAGCCGGGAACGTTCGGCGATGCGGGATTCTTCAAAATCTACGAGGCCGGTTTCAGAGCCGACGACCAGCAGACCATCGTGAGTCAGAGTGTAGCGCATGGGGCGCAGGCCGTTGCGGTCGAGTTTGGCGCCGACGTATTGGCCGTCGGAAAAAATCAATGCCGCGGGACCATCCCACGGTTCGCTTTGCTGGGAGAGTGCTGCGAGTGCGCCACGCACATCGCGAGAGAGTAAGGGGTCGTTTTCAAATGCGGGAGGAACAAGCGCGAGCATGGCTTCTTCCACGCTAAAGCCTTCGAGGAGTTTGGCTTCCAGACCATTGTCAAAGCTGGCGGAGTCGCTGACGTTCTCTTCCAGGATGTGAAACCAGGAACCTACGTTGAGGTTTTGGCGGATTTTCGGTTCCCTGGCACGCATCCAGCGGCGATTGGAAACGATGGTATTGATTTCGCCGTTATGGGCAACGTAGCGGAAGGGCTGCGCGAGATTCCAGGAAGGTTGCGTGTTCGTCGAATAGCGTTGATGGAAGATCACGAAGGTGGTTTCGAACGATGGGTCGCGGAGGTCAGCGTAAAATTGCGGAAATTGCCATGGGGTGAGCAGGCCTTTGTAGACGACGGTTTGCGAGGAGAGCGAACAGACGTAACAACGTTCGGGCAGCAGCGATTCACTTTTTTTGCGAAGAAGGGCGAGACGCCATTCGAAACGTTCCGCTGGGCGCGCGGCGTGAAAAGGCGCTACGAAGAATTGCCAGGACTCGGGCATGGTTTCAAGCGCGCGGCGGCCGAGGCAGTTGGGATTTACGGGCACGCGGCGCCAGCCGAGAATGCGCAGGCGCTCCTGATCGGCGGCGGCTTCGATGGCGGATTTTGCCGCGGTTGCCGTGTCGCCTGGGAAAAATGCGAAACCCAAGCCGAATTGTTCGGGGAGCTCGATTCCCTGTTCACTGGCTTTGGCTCTAAAGAAATTTTTAGGGAGTGCGGCCAGGAGGCCTGCGCCGTCGCCGCTGGCGCCGTCGGCGTCTACTCCGCCGCGGTGGGTGAGGCGTTCTAGCGCGGTGAGGGCGTAATCGATGATGTCGTGGCCGGCGGGTCCGCCGAGGCGGGCGATGAAGCCGGTGCCGCAGGCGTCATGGTCCGGATGGCCCCAGTTGGGGCGCACACGGGTGGGCGATTGCCACTTGCGCTGATGGGATGGCAAGTCCATGACTGTTTATAGGGGGGCGGGACGGAGTCTGTACAACGCAGAAAATTGATACGCAAAATTGAAATTGTGATTTGCGAGGTCGGGTGAATTTGGGCGGTGGGACGGTTGGATCGGAGTGGTGGAGGGTTGATTTTAACGCAGAGGGCACAGAGTTCGTGGAGAGGAGACGGAGAGATCGCGGTGCGGACTTCACCGCACACAGACTGAAGTCTGCGCCACAAAGAAAGAGCAGCCATCAAAGAACGGAGCAGCGGCATAAAGCCGCTGCTCCATGAAGAGGGAGATGCGTGGCTTGGGGGCTTCTATTTAGAACTTGGTGGGTTCGGTTAGGTGGAAATTTTTGACTTTCATGGCGGGGACGACCATTTCGAAGGCTTCTTCGGCAGTGGCGCGAGAAGCGGGGGACATGGCTTCGACGTTTTGGAGGAGTTCGATGAGGGATTGGTTGAACCGGAAATTGCGGACGGCGCTGGCGATCTTTCCCTTTTCGACGAGGTAGAGGCCGTCGCGGGTCATGCCGGTCATGATTTTTTCGTAGGGATCTACTTCGCGAATGTACCAGACGCGGGTGACGAGCAGGCCGCGATCGGTGGAGGCGATCATTTTTTCCAGGGAGGAGTCGCCGCCGCTGAAGACCAGGTTCATAGGGGCTTCGCCGTATTCGTTGGGGAGAGCGAAACCGTGGCCGGTGGGTTTTTTGCCGGATTTTTTTGCACCGGCGCGCGAGTAGACGAGATTTCTTGGCACGCCGCCTTCTACCAGATTTACGCGCTGGCGGGGGATGCCTTCGCCGTCGAAGGGAGCGCCAAGTTGCTCCGGATGGTAGGCATCGTCGGTGATGGAAATATTATTGCCGAAGAGCGGTTTGTTCATGCGTTTGAGAAGGCAGGAGCGCTGGTCGGCTACGGCAGTGGCGGCAAAATCGTAAAACAGGAAACCTGCCAGATCGAGAACGGCGGCCGGTTCGAGAATTACGGTGTATTTGCCGGGAGCGAGCTCTTGCGCGTCTTTCGCCATTTGCGCTTTTTCGCTGGCGCGGGCGGCTAGTTTTTGCGGATCGAAATTGCGAACGTTGCCGGAATTAGCTTTGGCCCAACTGGCGGCGGGTTCGTCCTGCATGGTGATGGAAAATTCGGCTTCGGTTTGGCGATGAGTGGCGAAGAGACCGCGGGAGTTGGCTAGGGCGTGTTGCGATTGGCCAGTGGAGAAAATTCCGGCGGCGACCTGGCCGTTGCGAATTGCCAAGTCGCAGGATTTTTTTACGGCGCGGGCGCGGTCTTCCGGAGTGGTGGCTGCGGTTTCGTTGCTGAAGCGATTGACTCTGCGATAGCGCTGTTTGCCGGGCATCGGCAGCAGGCCGGGAATCTCTGGCTGGCTGTGCGCAAGCTGCAGAGAGGCTTGTACCGCCGCTCGGAGAGAGTCTTCGTCGAGGCGATTGGTGGTGGCGCGAGCAGTGCGGCCGTCTACGACGGTTCGAATGGAGATGGTGACGCCGTGTTCGGCTACGTTCTGGTGAATGGCGTTGTTGGCGAAGCGCGTGAGGGCGTCGATAGTTTCCTCAAGCTGGACTTCGGTTTCGTAGGCTCCGGCGAGTTTGCCGAGGCGCAGAACGGCGTCTATGCGCTTTTTCAACTCGCTTTCGGACGCCAGATGCGTTTCGGTGTTGCCGGTTTTTGATTTTTTCGCCATTCGAATGGTCATCGTTCAGATCAGTGGCCGGAAAACGCTACTCCCATTTTTATATTGCGAAAACGGGCGGGCGATGCGCCGTGGCCGGTGCCCATGGTCTGCATGGGCTGACCTTTGCCGCAATTTGGCGTGCCCCACAGTGTCCAATACTCTTGGCCGCAAATTGCGTCGCAGCTGTTCCAAAATTCGGTGGTGATGCCACTGTAGCTGGGATTCTTGAGCATGCGAACTTTCTTGCCGCCTTTGATTTCCCAGCCGATTTCGGTGGAAAACTGAAATTGATAGCGGCGGTCGTCGATGGACCAGGAGCGGTTGGTTTCCATCCAGATGCCGTCGTCGGTGCCGGCAATTAATTCTTCGGGTGAACCGCTGCCGGGCTTGATGCTGATATTGGTCATGCGAATGATGGGCAGACGATTCCAGCTTTCGGCGCGCATGGTGCCGGAAGAACGATTGAGGCCGATCAGCTGGGCCATTTCGCGGTTGGAGAGATAACCGCGGAACTGGCCGTCCTTGATGATGTCGGTGCATTGCGCGGGGACGCCTTCGTCATCGTAGGCGAAGGTGCCGAGGCCAGGGCCGTGTTCGAGGCGGGCGTCGGCGACAACGTTCACGATTTCGGAGCCGTACTTTAATTTATTCAGTTTATCGAGAGTGAGAAAAC
This sequence comes from uncultured Acidobacteriota bacterium, assembly GCA_963731155.1. Taxonomy (GTDB): domain Bacteria; phylum Acidobacteriota; class Terriglobia; order Acidiferrales; family UBA7541; genus Acidiferrum. Next base: position 156,721 of record CAVSVB010000012.1, on the reverse strand, counting down.
TGGTGCCGGCGAAATTCGCTTCCTGGCCGAGGACGCGATCGAGTTCGATGGGGTGGCCGACGGATTCGTGGATTTGCAGGCCGAGCTGGCTGCCGTCGAGCAGCAGCGTGCCGGTTTTTTCCGGGCATTGCGGGGCGGAATGGAGCGCGACGGATTCTTCGGCTACGCGGGGAGCGTGTTTCAAGAGTTCGAGAGATTCGATTAATTCATGACCGGCAAGCTGGTATTGGCCGCCAAAACTGTTTGGGTAGGAGCGTTTTTGAATTTCAGTGCCTTTGAAGGAAGTGGCGACGATGCCGCAACCGGAGATTACTTTGCGCTGGTGAATGCGCGAGCCGATGCTGGAGGCGTACCAGGAATCGATTTTGCGGAACTGCATATCGGTTTCGGTGAGGGTGACGCCTTTTACGAGGCGCATGGTGGCGTCGGCTTTGAGAAGCAGGTCGAGTTGCGATTCCAAAGGAATTTCGAAGGGATCTTTTTGCAGCGGCGCCTGCCAACTGTCGATGTACGCATTTTCCGGGACCATTTTTACTTCGCCACGTTTTGCGAGGGCCGAGGCTTTGGCGATCGAGACCGCCTGGGCGGCACAGGCTGAGACGCCTTCGCGGGTTAATTTATCGGTGGAGGCAAAACCCCAGGCGCCATTGGCCAGGACGCGAATGCCGATGCCGATGGATTCGGATTGGACGAGAGTGCCTACCGCACCGTTTTTTGTGGTGAGATCGCGCTGGCGGATGTGCATGGAGCGGACGTCGGCGTACGTGGCGCCGCGGAGTTTGGCGGTGTCTAGGGCGGTGGTTGTTAGGTCCCACATGGAGGCACCAGATTAATTTTTGCTATTGTGCAAAAAGAAAGAGCGCGGCATGCTGCGACCCTACAAAAACAGATAGTGCGAACTATGTGCCTTCCTGCCATGAGGCCAGGTAATGCTCTTGTTCGGCGGTTAGTTTGTCTAGTTTGTGGCCCATGGATTCTAATTTGAGGCGGGCGATTTCTTTGTCCAGGTCTTCGGGGACGACGTAGACCTGCGCTTTGAGATTCTTGGCGTTCTTCACGAGGTATTCCGCGGAGAGGGCTTGGTTAGCGAAGCTCATGTCCATCACCGAAGCGGGATGGCCTTCGGCGCTAGCGAGGTTGACGAGGCGACCTTCGCCGATCAAGTTGATGCGGCGGCCGTCTTTGAGTAGAAATTCATCCACCAGCGGGCGCACTTCACGTTTGCCGCTGGAAAGTTTTTCCAGGGCGGGGATATCGATTTCGACATTGAAGTGGCCGCTGTTGCAAATGACCGCGCCGGACTTCATGTGCTCGAAGTGTTCGCCGCGAATAACATTTTTGTTACCGGTGACGGTGATGAAAACGTCGCCTTCTTTTGCGGCGTCGGCCATCGGGAGAACGCGGAAGCCGTCCATGACGGCTTCGATTCCCTTCACCGGATCGATTTCGGTGATAATAACGTCGGCGCCGTGGCCCTTGGCGCGCATGGCAACGCCGCGACCGCACCAGCCATAGCCGGCGATGACGACTTTGAGTCCAGCGAGAAGCAAGTTGGTGGCGCGAATGACGCCGTCGAGAGTGCTCTGTCCGGTGCCGTAGCGATTGTCGAAGAAATGTTTGGTTTGTGCGTCGTTGACGGCGATGATCGGATACTTCAGCGTGCCATCTTTGGACATGGCGCGAAGGCGGATCACGCCGGTGGTGGTTTCTTCGGTGCCGGCGATGACGTTGCTGACGAGATCGGTGCGCTTGGTGAGGAGCATGGTGACGAGGTCGGCGCCATCATCCATGGTCATTTGCGGCTTGTGGTCGAGCGCAGCCCGCAAGTGCGAATAGTAGGTTTCGTTGTCTTCGCCCTTGATGGCGTAAGTAGGAATGTTGAAATCGCGATTGAGCGAGGAAGCGACTTCGTCCTGCGTGGAAAGCGGATTGGAGGCGCAGAGAACAACGTCGGCGCCGCCATCGCGGAGAGCGATCATCAGGTTGGCGGTTTCGCTGGTGACGTGAAGGCAGGCTGAAACGCGCAGGCCTTTCAGCGGCTGCTCCTTGATGAAACGCTTGCGGATGATTTGCAGCACAGGCATTTGCTGCTGTGCCCATTCGATTTTGCGTTTGCCGGCATCGGCCAGCGAAATGTCTCTTACGTCGCCCTTCTTGAGTTCTGCTGTCGCCACAGACTAGCTCCTTTTTGAGTTTCTGAAATTTGCGAATGAAAGCTGATTGCGATTGTGGAGCCGTCAGCTGCGGACGGCTACTTCCGCGGCTGCACCGGCGGCCTTGCGCAGTGCGTCGGCGCGATCGGTTTTTTCCCAAGTAAAACCCGCGCCCTTGCGGCCAAAGTGGCCGTAGGCGGCGGTGTCCTTGTAAATTGGACGGCGCAAAGCGAGGGTTTCAATGATCGCTTTGGGAGTGAGCTGGAAAGTTTCGCGCACCACTTCGGTGATTTTTTCTTCTGGAACGATGGCGGTGCCGAAGCTGTCTACCATTACGGAAACGGGCTCCGCTACACCGATGGCGTAGGCGAGTTGGACTTCTGCTTTGGTGGCGAGGCCGGCGGCGACGACGTTTTTGGCGATGTAACGCGCCATGTAGCAGGCGGAGCGGTCAACCTTGGATGGATCTTTGCCGGAGAAAGCGCCGCCGCCGTGACGGCTGTATCCGCCGTAAGTGTCCACGATAATCTTGCGGCCAGTGAGACCCGCGTCGCCCATGGGACCGCCGATGACGAAGCGGCCTGTTGGATTGATGTAATACTTGGTGTTCTTGTCGAGCATCGCGACGGGGACGACGGGCTTAATGACGTGTTCGAGAACGGCGTTGCGGAGGTCGTCGTTGGAAACGGTTTCGCTGTGCTGGGTCGAGATTACGACGGCGTCCACGCGGAACGGCTTGCCGTTGCGGTACTCGATGGTGACCTGCGACTTACCGTCGGGCCGGAGGAAATCAACTTTTTTGGATTTGCGAACTTCGGAAAGCTTGAAGGTGAGTTGGTGAGCGAGTTGGATGGGCATGGGCATCAACTCGGGCGTTTCGTCGCAAGCGAAGCCGAACATGAGGCCCTGATCGCCGGCGCCTCCCGTGTCCACGCCCATGGCGATGTCCGGGGACTGGCGCTTTACTGTGCACATGACAGCGCAAGTTTCGGAATCGTAGCCGAACTTGGCGCGATCGTAGCCAACACCGCGAATGGTGCTGCGCACGAGCCGATCGTAATCAATGTGGGCAGTGGTGGTGATTTCACCGGCCACGACCGCCAGGCCGGTGGTGACAAGAGTTTCGCAGGCAACGCGACCCTTGGGATCCTGCTTCATCACTTCATCGAGCACGGCATCGGAAATCTGATCGGCGATTTTGTCTGGGTGACCTTCGGTTACCGATTCCGACGTAAATAGAAAATTCCTAAGTCCTTGGCTCAAAACGAACGCTCCTCTGGGGTTAGCAGTCCTCTCCCGGTCAAGTTCATTTCAGGTCGAGCCTGGAAATGGGCTTTGTGGAAGTGCAGCTATGCCCGTGCACAGTTCGATTTAACAACTAGGTGTCACGCACTACGGCGCCTGAAGGCGCGTTTGCCCGACTAACCAAAATATCATCCTGGAGGCATTGCAGGCAACGAATTGAATTAAGCGGTCAAATTTAGCATTAAACGGGGAAAATCAGCATTGAATGAAGATTGCCGGCAGCGGAGTTGTGGGGCTTCGCCCCTGCGCAGCTGGTATGTGACCTGCCTGGTCGGTCTGCTCTAAATCAGGCGGCGTCTTCGTCGGGCTCTACTGTCAGCTTGCCTTTGGTTTTCTTGGCCATTAAATAGGAACGGATGAACGGGTCGATGTCGCCGTCGAGGACTCTGTCCACGTCGCCTACTTCGAATTTTGTGCGATGGTCTTTGATCAGGCGGTAAGGCTGCATTACGTAAGAGCGGATCTGGCTGCCGAATGAAATATCCATTTTTGTTTCATCCAGTCTGTCGGTTTCATCCTGGCGCTTCTTGATTTCCAGATCGTAGAGTTTTGAGCGCAACATTTTCATGGCCATTTCGCGATTTTTGCCCTGGCTACGCTGCGCCTGGCAGGCCACGACTACGCCGGTGGGAAGGTGCGTGATGCGGACGGCCGTTTCCACTTTATTTACGTTCTGGCCGCCTTTGCCGCCTGCGCGATAGGTGTCAACTTTTAGATCGTCTGGCTTGATGTTGATTTCGATGCGGTCGTCCACTTCCGGAATTACAAAGACCGACGCAAACGACGTATGGCGCCTTGCGGCTTGATCGAACGGCGAGATGCGTACGAGGCGGTGAACGCCGGTTTCTCCCGCCAACATGCCGTAGGCGTTCTCGCCGGAAAACTGAATGGTGGCGTTTTTGATTCCTGCTTCCTCGCCTTCGGTTTCGTCGAGTACTTCGGCGTGTATTCCTTTGCGCTCCGCCCACCGGAGATACATACGAAACAGGATAGAGGCCCAGTCCTGGGATTCGGTGCCACCTGCGCCGGGCTTGATGGTCATGATGGCGTTGAGATGATCGTTTTCGCCGGAAAGAAGCGTGCGTGTTTCGAGTTCGGAAATGTAGGTGTCGGCGTTGGTCAGCTCACGATCTAGTTCTTTTAATAAATCTTCGCGCTGCTGGGCGTTGCTTTCTTCTTTCGCAAGGTTGATGTAAGTATCGATGTCGCCGACCAGTGAAGTGAGCTTGGTGTCGGCGGAAATCTGGTCGTCGGCGCGTTTGCGTTCGCGGAGCACAGCTTGAGCCTTCTCCTGATCGTTCCAGAAATCCGGCTGAGCGATTTTTGCTTCGAGCGATTTCAGTTCTTCGCGGAAATGCGGAACGTCAAAGATAGCTCCGTACAAGAGCGATGCGTTGCGTCAGGCCTTCGTAGCGGTATTGCAGATCTTCAAGAATCATGTTTTTTCCAGAAAGTTGCTGATAAAAGAATAACCGAAACCAGTACGCACATCCAGGCGAACCAATCGCCGAAGCGCGTATAAAGAGTGGTGTCGGTGCGAAAATCGTATGGCAAATCAACGGCTCCGCGCACATCGCGTGGGATGTTTTCGTAAATTTTGCCATACGGATCTATGGCGGCCGTGATTCCGCTGTTGGTTACTCGCAACACCCAGCGGCGGTTTTCCACCGCTCGGACGCGAGCCATGTGCAGGTGCTGCACCGCGGCGGCGGATTTTTCGAACCAGCCGTCATTCGAAATATTAATGAGCAAGTTCGCACCACGGGCCGCGAATTCGCGAATCTCTCCTGGATAGATGGCTTCGTAACAGATGAAGACGCCGAATTTATAGCCGCCGGGAAGCGTTCCGATCGCCGCGACTTTGCCTTTGTGAAAACCGCCAACTTCGTCCGAGACACTTTGCACCACGCGGTGAATCAATGGGAAAGGCTCGTACTCACCGAAGGGGACGAGGTGACGTTTGTCATAGACAAACACTTTTTGGCCTTGCGGATCGACCAATAAAGCGCTGTTGTATGGCGCTTGTCCGATGTGGCCAGAAGAGAATTGTTCGGTTTTCCATTCGATGACGCCGGCGAGAAATGGATGTCCAGCGCGAATGGCGAGGCTCGAAGCGCGCTTGGAAAACTGATTGTCCTGCCAGGAAAAGGGCGCAGGGGCCTCAGGCCAAATGATCAGATCGGGGCGATGCGCGGAAGGCTGCAGGCTCAATTCGTCGAGTTCGTCGAGGTCGTCTTGGTGGACGGCGAACCAATTCGCCGGATACGAATCGACTTCTGGAAAATTCGGCTGCACGGCGCGCGCGAAGTGAGTTGCCCGGGCCTCAGGAACGAATCGGGCGCCGAGGAACATAAGGCACAGAATTACGGCCACAGCAGCCACGATCATGCCCAAACGTTTCTTCAGGCTGACCGATTTGGCTGCATCCGCCCAGGCGAGCAGCGAATTGAATGCCGCCATTACGAACGACAAACCATAAATTCCCGTGATCATCGTCACTTGCAGCAATGCGGGATTGGCCGCGGCGGAATAGCCGAGCAGGTTCCACGGAAAACTAATTTCCGGCAAATGCGCGCGCGCGAATTCCGATGTGACCCAAACAAATGGTGCGGCGATGCACGCTAACGCCACACTTCGGCTTGCGATGCGATGCACGGTCCATGTGAAACCTCCCGTGAGGATTCCCCAGACCATCGCGATCAACAGCAAGATTAACCATCCGACGAGCCGCGAGGTTCCACCGTGAACCGCGAGTACCTCGGCAATCCACGGAACGGACGCGAACACAAATGCGATAGCGTGAAAGAAACCGCAGAAGTACGCGGCTTTTGGCCTGGCGCCAAGTACCACCATCAGCAAAAGCCCGATGCTGATCCAGGCATAAACGGGAAAATAGAGCCAGGTGAAGGACAGCGCGAGCCCCGCGCCAGTGATGGCGGAAAGAATCAGGCGAAACGCGGCGGGGAAATTTTTCTGAGAGTCGGGATGCAGCCAGTCCGGCCAATGGGACGCGGACATCAGTGCTTGATGATCGCTTTGAAGCCCGCGGTCTCGAGACCCTTTCTGGCGGTTTGCATGGCTTTCTGGTCCGCATACGGGCCAACCTGCACGCGATAATACTTATCGCTTTGCGGCGCTTGCACAAAGGCGGGGAATTTCTTCTTGCGAAGTTCATTGGCGATGGCAATGGCGTCAGACTCGGTACGCAGAGCGACAACCTGCAATAAATACGACCCGCGCGGAATGGCAGGGGTTGTTACGTTCGAACGCCCAGCAGGCGACGAAGCAGACTTGGCGCTGGTGGTAATCGTTTTCTGCTGCGCGGAAGAAGCAGCGGGGGCGGGCTTCAAATGATCGTTCGAGGAATTCTTGTCTCCAGCGCGATAGAATTCCCATTCCGAACTCGGCGGCGTGGCGGCATCGGTCGCAGGATCAGTATTGCCAGGAGTGCTGACAGGACTTTTGTTCGGCTTCGCGGAGGGTTCAGGCTTAACAGGCAACAAACTATCATTGCCATGCGTGCTTGCTGCACGCACCTGCGCGTCCAACTGATTGCGTCCCATCACGTAGCCCAGCGTAAAAAACACGCCGGAGAACAGCAGCATCAGAAAAAACAGGCCGATGACGTGCCGCCCCTCCAGAACGCGTTCCCCCGCGCTGGATTTCCTGCTAGCCATACTTATTTTTTTACCCCGCCCAAACTCTCGACCCAGCTATTAATAATATCTATGGGCAGCGGAAACACAATCGTTGTGTTCTTCTCGACACCTATCTCGGTCAAAGTCTGCAGATAGCGCAACTGGATTGCGGACTTCTGCGTCTCAAGAACCTTGGCGGCGTCAGCGAGTTTTTGCGAAGCTTCGAACTCGCCGTCAGCGTGAATGACTTTGGCGCGGCGTTCGCGTTCGGCTTCGGCCTGGCGAGCGATGGCGCGCTGCATCTGTTCGGGAATGTCCACCTGCTTGACTTCGACTTTGGTGACCTTGATGCCCCAGGCTTCTGTATCCTGATCGAGAATGATCTGCAATTTGCCGTTGACCTTGTCACGCTGGGAGAGAATTTCGTCCAGGTCAAATTGTCCGACGACACTGCGCAGTGTGGTTTGCGCCAGCTGCGAAGTGGCGTACTGAAAATTTGTGACCTGCGACAACGCCAGATTGGCATCCACAACGCGGAAGTAACATACCGCGTTCACTTTAACGGAGACGTTGTCGTGAGTGATGATGTCTTGCGGCGGAACGTCGAGCGTTTCGAGGCGCAAACTGATGCGATAAAGGGTTTCAATGGGCCAGAAAACAAAATTCACTCCGCCGCTTTTGGCTTGCGGCAGCAGACGTCCGAGCCGAAGAACTACACCGCGTTCCCATTCTTTGATGACATAAAGCGAGTTCTTGACCCAAATCAGAAACACCAAAATCACAAATGCGATGCCCAGTAAGCCTATGTTCATCTGCGTCCTCCCGGACCTTCTCAGTTACGCTAGCTTGAAACCTTCGCGGCGCTGTGCGATTCCGCTGGTTCTACGTACAATTTCAGCCCGGCGATTTTTCGGACGCGCACTACGGCGCCCGCTGCGACGTCCCGTTCGGCGATCGCGCGCCAGGTCTCGCCATGGATTCGAATCATACCTTCCACGCCACTCGTTAGTCCGGAAATTGCGATTCCCTGCTCGCCCAGCATTTCTTCGGCGCCTACTGCCTGCTTCCATTTGCGCGAGCGCAACACCAGCCGCATCAGGAACACGCTGATGAGCGCGAATGGCAACGTCACCGATATTGCCGTGCCGACGCTAACGCCACCCGAAGTTAGAGGTGAGCGAATCAGAAAAATTGCGCCAAAGATCATGGAGATCACACCGCCGGCCAGCAGAATTCCGTGGCTAGTGTACTTCGCTTCCAGCACGAACAGCGTCACGGCAATCAGGATCAATAAGATTCCAGCGAGATTCACCGGCAACAGGTGCATGGCATAGAGCGCGAGCACCGAGCAGATTCCGCCGACGACGCCGGGCACGACAGCGCCAGGATGAGTGAATTCAGCGTACAGACCCAGAGTGCCCAAAATCAGCAGCAGGAAAAACATATCTGGCTCGACGATGCGCGCGAGAAACTTTTGCCGCGAAGAGAGTTCGAACGATACACGCTGATAATTTGCAATGGCGAGAGTGGTCTTCGTGCCGGCAAAGCGCGTGACGGTCTTACCATTCAAATCGCGCAACAATTCTTCCGGTGTCGCCGCGACGTAATCGATGAGCTTGCCATCGAGCGACTCCGTTTCCGTGAATGCGCGCGCGTCGGCGACCGCAGTTTCGGCGAGCTTGGCATTGCGTCCGCGCTTTTCCGAGTAGCTGCGCAGAAAAGCCATGGCATCATTCATGATTTTCTTGCGCAACGTTTCGTCCACGCCAATCGTGAATCCGCCGATGGCGATGATTGGCGAAGCAGCGCCGGTACGCGTGCCCGGCGCCATTGCCGCCACGTCCGCGCTCAACAAAATAAAAAAGCCGGCAGAGGCGCCGCGCGCTCCCGTGGGCGAAACGTAAACGGCTACGGGAACCGGCGAAGCGAGAATGTGCTGAATGATGTCTTTCATGGAATCGCTTAAACCGCCGGGCGTGTCCATCGTAATGAGGACCAAGGCAGCGTTGCGGTGCGCGGCATCCGCGAGGCCTTCGTCAATATACGTAGCCAGGACGGGTTCGACTTCACCGTCCAGCTTCAAATCCATCACGATGGGCTGAGCGGTGTGTTGTTCGGCGTGAATCGCTCTTGCGACGGACGAGATGAGAAAAAACGCCGCGGCAATTCCTGCGAGGATTTTGAAGTTCGACTTGCGCGAAGCTGAATACCACTTCATGGTGTTTTCGATTGCGCGTTTCCGTTCTGCAAATGCTCCTGCAACTGACGGGCTTCGGTATAGTTTGGCGCAATCTTCAGGGCGCGCGCTACTTCCGCTTTTGCCAGGTCGGGCTTGCGTTGCTCGAGATAGATTCGGGCGAGAGTAGTGCGATCGACCGCCGAATCGCGCAGTTCGAGCGCAGCTTGCAATTCCTGAATGGCTTCGCTGCGCTTGTTCTTGCGGCGGTACATTTCGGCCATTCCGCGATGTGCGGAGGCGTCATGCGGAGCGGTAGTCAGCGCGGCGCGAAACGCCTGTTCCGCCATGTCCAGTCTTCCCGCAACCAGCTCTTGCCGGCCTTTGCGCACCAGCGACGATGGCGAACTGGCAGCGACCGACGCGGTAGCGCCGCTGTTGCTACCGGAATCGTGCGAAGCGATTTCTAGCTGCAGCGTAGCGGTGTCCAGTTCGGTGGTAATGCGTTGCAGCCTGGCAAATGTTTCCGGCTTCACCGCAGGCAGCGCGTTTGGACCAAACGACTCCGCCGCGGAGTTGCGTTCCTCGTTGGCTTCGGACTTGTTTCCAGCTTTTTCCAAGGCGTAGATCAAAAGTGCGCGATCTTCAGGATTTTCCGGCTCGCGGTCGGAAGCTTCACGAAAATATTTCGCAGCGGTTGTCGTATCGTTGCCGCGCAAATACATCAGGCCGAGGTTAAACGGATAATCGTCTTCATCCGGGTCAAGATCCAAGGCGCGCAATAAACTGGAAGCAGCGGCGGTGGTGTCTCCGCGCCGAGCCTGCGCCAAGGCTAAATTATTCAGAATTTCCGGCAGTTCGGCACCGGAGACAAACGCCTTTTTCAAGCGATCCTGCAGCGACAGAAAAGCTTCCTCGGCTTTGTCCGGCTGATTCAGCAGGAGGCGGCAGACTCCGATCGTGAATGTCGCCTCCGTCGCCCGGTAATTTGCCGCCGGGACATGCGCGAGCCACGGTAAAGCAGAATCGCAATCGCGCCTGGAGAAATACGCCTGGCCCATGGCGAACGCGGCCTCGGGCCATTCAGGCTCGAGTCGCGCGGATTCGCGCAGTTCACGCATTCGCGCGTCGTCATCGTTTGCCTGCAACCCGCGAATGTAGTGTTCAAATGCATCCAGTCGCAGCGGGCGCTGCGATTTTGAAAAGTCCGCGAGATTCAGAGAAAAACCTTTGTCGTTGGCGGCGAGCAACTTCCAGATCAGCGTCGCGTGCGATTCCATCAGAGAGTCGAGCGGTCCGCTCTGCCGAATCGGAGCGGAGAGCGATGTGGGATTGACGCGCAGCAATTGCACTTCGATGGCCAGCGACTTGCCATCGGAATTAAACTTCCCGAAGAGCACAAAGTCGGCATCAAGATCCGCAGCAATGCGCAGCATGGTGGCATGGCTGAATCGCGCGGCCGGGGGCAAGCCGTTGCGGTCGAGTTCAGTGGTGCGCGCCTCGTGCGTATACACCTGCTGGCCGACAGCTGAGAGGCGCTGGATTGTCAATTCTTCCAGGCCTTCGCTTAGCCAGTCGAGACGCGGACTGGCACCATCGTTCTCAAATGGAAATACCACAAAGATGCCTTGCGAAGCGGCGACTAGCACGGGATGAACACTGGTGGCCTGTTGCGCGGCAGCAACATTCCCGCTCAAAGTCACAGCAACACCCAGGCACACGCCCAAGAGCGCCTTCATTGCAAATGTTTGGGGCATCAGAGGAATTGTAGCAGAGCGCGAATCGCAGCCAACGTGGATAGAAGCGCGGCGGTGCGGTTACGGCAACGTGGAATCGGGGTTCCTCGGCGCAAGGATCTCCTGCGTTTCCGGAAGGTTCAACATCGCCGAAAAGGAGGGATCGGTTTTCAACTCGTTCATGGAGGCGTAGCCCTCTTCCTTGGCTTTGCGGAGATAGATCAGGCTGCGGTCAAAATTTCCAGCTTCGGCAAAAGACTTCGCAAGCAGGAAGTAGAATCGCCCGCGATCGTTCACCGAGCGATCCTGCAGTACGGAACCTCCGCGGGAGGAAGCGTGCTCGAAGAGTTGCGGATCAATCGCCAGCGCGTGCCGGAAGGACGCAATAGAAAGTTCGTATTTCTTTTCTCCGAAATAGGCGTAACCCAGATTGCTGTACAACACCGCCATGTCGCTGCGCAGCTTAATCGCGCGTTCGTATGCGCGAACAGCCTTGCCGAATTTCTTGCGCTGGTACCAGATGGTGCCAATGTTGTTCTGAGCGTCGGCGTAGTGTGGATTCACCTTCACCGCCTGCTGATAAGACTTCAGTGCGCCCGACAGTTCCGCCTGTTGGTGCAGTGCAATGCCAAGTTTGTTCCAGTAGACAGAATTTCTTGGATTCTGATCGGCGAGCTTTTTGTAGGAAAACGCGGCTTCGCGATATTCCTTGCGGGCCATCAGGATATCCGCCAGCTCTTCCGGCGTCAGCTTCCGGGCGGCAGACTGCGCTGACACCTGCACAGGAGTCTGAATGGGCGCCACATAATTTGCAGCTGCCGACGTGTCGTCAGTAGTTTGTCCTGCGGAGGGAATGCTGAGGCTTACGAGGATCAGTGCTGCTGGAACCGCCATCCCAAAGTGCGTCATGGCGAGTCTCCCTTCTCCGGCGGTTTCTGCTTGTCGGAGTCCTTCTTCTTGCCTCCAAAGATACCAAAAACCTTTTGTAAAGGGTTCTTTTTCTTTTGTGGAGCGGCTTCCGGCTCCGGGGGGAGCGGTTTACCATCCGGGCCAACGGCGGGACTGTCGGCGTTAGCGGAAGGGAAGGTTCCAGTCTTGGGCAAATCGGCCGGTTGTTTTGGTGAGCCTCCGCCAAAAATGTGCGACAGGAAGGATCCGGTCGAAGAGATGACTCCGTGTCCGCCACCATGCAGTTCGCACATTTGCGTCGGCGCCGAACCAGACACGTAAATTTCTTCTCGTTGGGACGGACAGCTGGACGTCGCCAATTGCGACGATTCCGGGTCAATCATGACGGACTGCACGCCCTGCGGCATTTCGAAGTCCTTCACGTTCTTGTACGCGGGCAACAGCGTGGCTTTTTTCATGAACTCGGCCCAAATCGGCGCGGCAGTAGCTCCGCCGGCCAGTCCCAGGTCGCGATTGTCGTCAAACCCAATCCAGATCACGGTAACCAGGTTCGATGTGTATCCGGCAAACCAGCCATCGCGCGATGTTCCGGTCTTCCCTGCCGCAGGCAACGAGAATCCCCGAGCGCGAACCGTGGCGCCGGTTCCTTTATTCAAGACATCTATCAACAAACTGGTGACCAGATAGGCCACACGCGGATCGAGCACCGGATGCGTCTCCGGGGATGTTTGTTCGAGCACCGTGCCGTTGGCACTGACGATGTCGTGCAGGAATTGCGGCTCGGCGCGAACTCCACCCTGCCCAAACGCGGTATAACCCGCGGCGACATCCACTGGCGTCATTTCGTAAGCGCCCAGCGCGACCGCCGGAGTGGCGCGAATATTATTGCCAAGACCCATTTGCCGCGCGATCTGAACCACGCGGCCGTATCCGATCATTTCTGCAACTTTTACCGTGGCCACGTTCAGTGAATTGGTGAGGGCTTCGCGTACCGTCACATGCCCCATGAACTTCTCGCCGTAATTATTGGGCGTGTATTCCTGTCCGTCGAACTCAAATGTAGTTGGCTCGTCATCCACTGGCGTCGAGGGAGTCACGACGGGCTGCACGCCATCTACTGCGTTGTCGAAAGCGGCGGCATAAACGAACGGCTTAAACACCGAGCCGGGCTGCCGGTGGGCAATCGCGTGATTCAGCTGACTCTGCCCGTAGTCGCGGCCGCCGACCAGTGCCTTAATTTCGCCGGTGTGTGGATCGAGGGAGACCAGCGCCACCTGCACCTGAGGGATCGATTCTTTTTTGCCTTTTTTCGCGTTTTCTCGCTTCCACTTGGCGTATTTTTTCTCTAGCAGAAGGTCCACATTCTTTGCGCCGCCTTCGACCGCCGTGGACGCCGCGCGTTGCAGCTCCGGGTCCAGCGTGGTGTAGACGCGGTAATTCTGACTGAGCAGGTCGTTCTCCGAATATTTGTCCAGCAGGTGGTCTTTCACCATGTCCACAAAATATGGCGCTTCGCTGGATGTCGCCGAGGTGTGCACGATTTTCAGAGGCTCGCGTTTGGCCTCCTGCTCGTCCGCCACGGTGATGTATTTGTTGTCCACCATCTGCGGCAGCACGCGATCGCGCGATTGCAAGCCGCGCTCCGGATGGCGGTCGGCCGAAGAATAATAATTTGGCGCGCGGATAATGCCCGCCAGAAACGCGCATTCGCCGAGGGACAATTGGCGCAGGTCTTTGCCGAAATAGACTACGCTGGCTTGGGCAAATCCTCGGACGCCAAAACTGCCGCGATTTCCCAGATACACTTCGTTGGCGTACATTTCAAAAATGCGTTGCTTGGAATAACGCTGTTCCAGCTCGAAACTCAACATGGCTTCCGCGACTTTTCGCCGCCAGTTGCGATCGGTATTCAAGAAATAGGTCCGTGCCACCTGCATGGTGATGGTGCTGGCCCCTTGCAGGTGCGTGCCGTGCCGCAGGTCATTCCATGCGGCGCCAAATATGCGGATAAAGTCGAAGCCTGGATGCTCGAAGAAACGTTTGTCTTCCGCGGAAAGAATGGCGTTGACGAGGTTGGGCGGCAAATCGTCGTAGCGAACCGCTCGCCGTTTTTCCCTGGCGCTGTCAAACAGATTGGTGATCAGCTCCGGCTCGATTTCCGCTGAAGCCATTTCAGGTCCGCCACCGATTGGACGAATTGTCCGGATCGTTTTTCCAGCGAACTGCACGGCCAGAGCATTGCCGCCGGCAAAATAGGACAACTTCGAAGGCCGGATGTCCACCACATTACCGTTCACCGTATATTGGCCAAGAGACGCGTCATCCGCCTCTGGGCGGTAGCCAACTCTCTGCAGATAGGTGGTCAACTCATTGGCGGTGAATACTTCCGCGGGAGAAATCGTGACCGGCGCGGAGAAAATCTGGGTGGTGTTTTGCAGAACATTGCCAGAGAGGCGGGCATCGATCATGTGCCCGTATTTGACGTAGTAATACCCGAAGATGCCGGCCGCAATTAAGATACAACCGAAGACCGAGCCAAGCAGGATCAGTCCGTATTTTGACGTCCAGAATCCCTTTTGTATGCGGATACGCAAGGTTTCTCCAACGGGCTTAATACTTAGTGTCTCTTACTGTCCCAATCTAGGATAGATGCAGATTCCTTTGAAAACGCCGTTCAGACGGCGGCAATTTCATCAGGTCAGAGATTTGTTTTCGCTGCTGGGCGTGAAATGTAAATCCACATGATAAAAAAGGAGATCTACCGGTACAGTATAGTCCACCACAATCGCCACTTTGCTGGTTGACGCGTTGACTTTGATATTTTCGCGGGTGGCAGGAATTTCCAGGTCCTGAACCGTCTTGAACACGGTATCGCGGATCTGTTCCTCGCTCTTGTGCTCGACCACCGCGAATCTAGCGATTTCCTGAATCTTATCGTTCAGCTGGTACTCCGCGGAATACGGCGGGACCAGCTTGAAACCTGCATAAACTCCGAAAATCAAAATCGCCGTAACAATCAGCGCCTTGATCTTACCCGCGCCGCGCTGCGCTCGATCGCCCTTACCTTGTTGGATCGGAGACAATTTGCCCGCTCCTACAGTTTCTTTTGTTGGTTGGCCCTACAATTCGACGTTAGCACCGTGAATTCCGGCTGTCGATACTTCTGCCGGACAGTGTTGCTTGGAGCTAACCTCGGCGAAGGGACAGCTCTGTAGAATTTCTGCCTGACTAGAGGCGGCTAGTAGGCGCGCGCGAAAATGGCTCGCTCTTTTGCCGGCCGTCCGCAGTACACGCACTTCCCGGTCGGGGCCGCAGCGCCGATTCCCAAGACATCGTCCTGATCTATCGGAATGCAGCGCATGGTTGCGCGTGTCTCTTCCTTGATTTTTTCTTCGCAGTCGCCTGTGCCGCACCAGCCGGCAAACGCAAACCCGGTCTCCACTGCCGTCTTGAATTCGTCGTAGGTCGCGGTGGCGTGGGTGTTCGAACGCCGAAACGCCAGAGCCTTGTCGTACATGGACCGATGAATTTCGTCGAGCAACTCTTCAATGGTGGGCGCCACATCCGCGAGCGAAACGGAGACTTTGCCTTCTCTGCCCGGACGATCGCGCCGCGCCAGTACCGCTGCTTGCTTGGCGACGTCCTTTGGACCCAACTCCACACGCACCGGTACGCCGCGCATTTCCCAATCGTTGAATTTCCAACCCGGACTCTGACCTTCGCGCTCATCCAGCGTCACACGAATCTTGGCTTTCACCAATTGAGCCTTCAAATCCTTCGCTGCGCCGAGCACTGCGGCCTTCTCTTCGTCGTTCTTGAAAATTGGCACGATCACTGCTTGATACGGAGCAAGCTTCGGCGGCAGCACCAGTCCCTGATCATCGCCGTGCACCATAATGATTGCACCGATGAAGCGCGTCGAAAGTCCCCACGATGTAGTCCAGCAATGCTGTTGCACGCCGGTATGGTCGAGATATTTCACTTCGAAGGCCTGGGCGAAATTCTGCCCCAGATAGTGTGACGTGCCTGCCTGCAGAGCTTTTCCATCTCCCATCATCGCTTCGATCGAATACGTCAGATCGGCGCCGGCAAACTTTTCCGCGTCCGACTTCGCCCCTGGAATCACGGGAATGGCCGCTTCGTTCGTGGCAAAATCGGTGTAGACGTCCAGCATCTGCCGGGTCTCTTCCATCGCTTCCTTCTGCGTGGCATGCGCGGTGTGCCCCTCCTGCCAGTAAAATTCCAGCGTGCGTAAAAATAATTTTGTACGCAGCTCCCAACGCACTACCGAATTCCATTGGTTCATCAGCACCGGCAAATCGCGGTAGGACTGAATCCACTTTGACCACATGTGTCCGATGATGGTTTCGGAAGTCGGCCGCAGAATCAGCGGCTCGGCCAATTCTTCGCCGCCGCCGATAGTGACGACCGCAAGCTCCGGGGAAAATCCCTCGACGTGATGCTTTTCTTTCTCAATGAAACTCTTCGGAATCAGCAGAGGGAACGCCACGTTCTGATGGCCAGTCGCTTTAAAGCGGGAGTCCAACGCCTGCTGAATGTTTTCCCACAACGCCCAGCCGTACGGCCGCACAATCATGCAGCCGCGCACCGGCGCGTAATCCGCCAGTTGCGCTTTCAGAACCAGCTGGTTGTACCACTCGGAAAAGTCCTGTGCTCGTGTCGGAAGTTTTTCTTCAGCCATGCGGCGCTCTATCGTTCCTCAGCAGAAAAATTATGCACCATCGAGCGAAAAAGCGTAACGGACGCGCTACACACTGTCAACGTGGCCGTTGCCGGCGTGTCCGTTGCCGGCGAACACGCTGCCATCGCTGCCTTATTCGGGAAAATCCCGGGCCTATTTGTGCGAGGGAAGCAGGTCCCAAATTGCCGGGTCTTCGTTTCCCAGAACCCACGAGCAGAATCCCTGCAAACCGCGCCCGCGGACCAGTTCGTAGCGTTCCTTGAATGTTCGCGCATCCGTGAAGAATAGCCATTCGCGCAGGTCGCCGCGATTGAGGTAACACCACGCCGTGCGGTCCACCGGGTCCCATTCAATTTTAGCGGAATAGGCACGCGCCAGATCCATTGCGTCCGGCGCCGAAATGTAATTGGCGGTGGGATTCGGCTTGTCGTTCAACCCCGTCGCCGGATCCTTGGCCGGCGGCCCGGCATACCAGTGATATCCGTACAGTGGAATTCCGAGCGATAACTTCGAGCGCGGGACTACTTTCAGCGCGAATTCAATATTTGTGATGGTCCAGTTCCAACCGGCGACAGGCCCCGGCATGGTCCACCGCGTATTCTGGTCATAGGTCATCAAGCACACCAAATCGACCGCGTCGGCGATGGCTTTCAAGTCGTACGCACCGCGCCAGTTTTCGTAGAGCCAAGCCGAAAAAGCAGTTTCGCTTCCCGGTCCGCCGGGTGCGTTCGGCACCGTTGCAATCGAAAGCTGCAGGCCTTCGCGGTGCAACGCGGCGGCGCTCTCCTTCACCAGCGCGGAAAGCGCGTCGCGATCCGTCCAATTGACGTTCTCAAAATCGAATTGAATGCCGGCGTAACCGTTCTCGTTACAGGCGCGGATGAGCGCATCCAGCATTCGTTTTTGCCCGGCGCCATCGGCAAGAAGTTTGTGAAATTCAGCCTGTACAAACCCGGCGTTCACGATAATCGGCATCACCGAAACGTGATGCTGCCGGGCAGTTTCCAATACCAGCGGATTGGGCCCACCCGAAACCAACCCGTCCGCGGTTGCCGCATACCAGGCGGGCACAAGAATATCCACCTTATCCGCGTGAGCCAGAAACGAACGGACCGACGCCGGGTCGCCGGTCAAATAAAACAACGATTTCGGCTGTTGGGCCTGAGCTTCTCCGCAAAGCAAGAAAACAGAGCAAAGACAAAGGAGTGTGTGTTTCATAGCGACGCAGAGTCTAACGGATGCTGCGCGCGAAGCGCAATTCGTGTTTGTTTGCCACAATCGAGTCATCGTTTCGACAAATTTTGTTTTTTGCATTGTGTTTTTGCGCGTCGCACTTTGCAATTCGGACCGTGCAGGGTAGCATCCTTCGCCAAGGTCTTCCTCTTGACTGCGAACAACAAAACCACACCGGCAGATCGAGCCACTCCGGTCCGCACCATCGGGTTTCTCCCCTTGCTGGCGATCTTCTATGGCTACACCGCCGGCGGACCATTCGGCTACGAAGAAATCTTTTCTCAATCTGGCCCCGGCATGGCACTCGTGTTCCTCACGTTTGTGCCGTTTTTCTGGAGCATTCCCATGTCGTATGCCTCGGCGGAACTGAACAGCATTCTTCCGGTACAGGGCGGATTCTATCGCTGGACGCGCGCGGCTTTCGGTGACTTCTGGGGCTTTCAGTGCGGTTGGTGGAACTGGACCGGGACATTTCTGCTGAACAGCCTTTACGGCGTGCTGGTCATGGATTATCTCGTACAGTATTTTCCCTGGCTTACCGGAAACACCAAGTGGGCGGGCGCCTGCCTCGTGCTCTGCTTACTTTCCTATTTGAATATGCGGGGAATACAAATTTCCGGCTGGGTTTCCGTTGCCATGCTAATCGTCGTGCTGATTCCTGTGGCGTGGCTGTGCATCGTGTCATTGTTGCACTGGCACCACAATCCGCTGCTTCCGTGGACGCCACCGGGCAAACCATTTGGAGCAATCTTCGGAGTGGGGCTTGCCCTCGCGATGTGGAATTACGCCGGTTACGAGCAACTCTCGAGCGTCACCGCCGAAATGGAAAATCCGCAGAAAACTTTTCCGCGCATTCTTCTCTGGAACACGCCGATGAATATTCTCACTTACACGCTGCCCGCTTCGCTGGCCATCGCAGCGCTCGGCAACTGGCAGGAGTGGCAGACTGGCTACATCGTCGAAGCATCGCGCAGGATCGGCGGTGAAGCCCTGGGCATCGCGATGCTAGTCGCCTCGATCATCGGCACCGCTTCCCTTTCGAACAGCACCATCCTTTACACCACGCGCATTCCCGCCGCCATGTCCCAGGACGGTTATCTTCCCGCGTGGCTTGGCAAGATACATCCACGGTTTGGAACGCCAGCGCGTGCGATCGGTGTCTCTCTGGTGGTTTATTGTTTGCTTGCGAAATTCCCGGTCGCCGATCTCGTCAACATCTATATCTGGGCGCGCATCGCAACTTCCCTGCTTACTCTGCTGGCCGTTTGGGGCATGCGTCGCAAACTTCCGGGAGCGGAGCGCCAGTTTCGCGTTCCTGGAGGCAGCGTTGGACTGGTTTGCGCAATCCTGTTTCCGGCAATTCTCTGCGGCGTAAAAGTTTATTACAGCGAACCGTTCGTATGGCGTTGGGCGCCATGGCTCCTTGCATCTGGTCCAGCTGCCTATGTCATTCTGCGCTGGGGCCTGGGCTTAAAACCGCATTCTCAGCGCATCGAAACATCGCGGAGCGAAGTCTGACCTAGAAGAGTCCAACGCTATTTTCGCTGCAAACGCGCGTCCGGCAGGCTATTCGGGCAATTCTCGCAGCAAACTCAGCGCCCTAACCGTATACTTGTCGTGGCCGCAATCGCGATTCCAGGTACCTTTCTTCGATACCATGGCCACGTAAAGTTGCAAATTTATTGATTGCAAGCCTCGCTCCAGCCCATTACCAATCACTTACTTCACCTATAAGTTTGCTCAATGGAAACGCATGAAACGTCCATTCCAAGCTGGATGAGGATTTCCTCAAGGAATACAGCGCCGAGGAAAACATCCGGCGTTACATGAAAAAGACCGCCGGGCACGGAATCAGCCACTTCTGGCGGCGTTTCTTCTGCCGGTGTAGACTCTCGGGCCATGCTCAAGACTACGCGTCGAAAATTTCTAAAAAATATATCGGCATTCCCTTTGCTCGCCGGCTGCCCGCCAACAGTCGATTTGGCTTGCAAATTCTCTAGCTTTTCGTCTGACGAACCACACATTGTCTTCCCGTCTGCCCCACATGACCGCATCTCCGTTGCCTCTTATCCTTTCCGAGAATTTATCGCCGGCCAGCACGATGACAAGTCAGTAGCTTCTTCAAAAATGCCGTTGAAGGATTTCGCCGCGCACGTCGCCACGAAATTCAACATCCGCCGGGTGGAACCATGGAGCGAGCACTTTCTTTCACTTGAACCCGGCTATCTGGACGAAATTCGCGGCGGAGCCAGCAAAGCTGGTAGTTCCTTCGCTGACATCGCCGCAGATGGCGACAACAGCATCTATTCTGCTGATCCAGCGGAACGCGAACGCGCCATCAAATTCGGCAAGACCTGGATTGAGGTTGCAGCGCGCCTCGCTTCGCCGAGCGTTCGCATCAATATCGCTCCGGCGAAAAACGTTAAGCCCGATGCTGCACACGTTGCGGAAGGACTCAAGCCCATTGCCGAGTACGCTGCTTGCAAAAATATCGCCGTCCATCTCGAAAACGATAATCCGGTCAGCGAAAATCCGTTTTTCGTCGTCAGCGTACTCGATCGCGTCAACAGCCCGTGGCTGCATGCGCTTCCCGACTTCGGCAACAGCCTTGCCGCCCTTCCTGCGGAAGATGCCTATCGCGGACTCGATCAAATGTTTGCACATGCCTATGCCATCTCGCACGTCAAAGACACCACCACAACCCCCGCCAACGTAGTCGTTCAGGCGGATATGGAGAGAATTTTCGAGATTGCAAAAAAACACAATTACAAAGGAATTTTTTCCATGGAATGGGAAACAGCGGGCGATGTTTATGCCGGAACCGCCAAGCTGATCGCCGTTACGCTGAAAAATATTTCCTGAATTTGAATCGGTCTGCGGGTACGAGAGATCACATTACTTCCAGTCGTCCGGCGGAAATTCCAGGCCCCAGAACTTTGCATCGGGCCGCAAGAACTCCACTCCGACCTCGCTCTTTCCCTCGTGCTTTTCCTGAATCCGAACCACGCGGCATTCCTTGTCTTCCACGATGGAGCGGTTTCGCACAAAAATTCGCGCGCCAGGTTTTACCTTCATCGCCAAAGAAATCAACGCCCCGTGCGCGTTCACGACCAGCGTAGTCGTGTCTTCAGTGATCGCGCTGTCGCCCGCTGGCGTCCATCGAACTTGAATCGCCACGCGCAACAGTACGCGCTTGCTGCGCCGCATCTCGATTCCGTCTGCTAATTGGTCGTTCATGAGTTGTACTTTTGGCCGGGAGATATCATGACATCCTAGGACGCTTGCGGTCGCAGCCGACATGGAAATCTTCGTCATTCCGGCGCGTAATTTCCTCGCACGTACTATTTACAGGTTCCCCACTCCGCGTTAACTTCCGGGTTCGGCATGCTCCCTCCCCAGCCCAACCAATTGGGCAGCCGTCACAAGGAGCGTTCCATGGCCACACGAGCCTCTCGCAGGAAATCGAAAGATCCGCAACATTCGGGTACCGAGTATCGGCATCCGCTGCGCATCGTGCCTCTGCATTCGGCGCCGCGTATCCTTTCCACTTCGCACCCACAGCTCACCTATCGCAATGGCCCGTTGCTGACGAATGCCGAAGTCTTTACACTTTTTTGGGGCAGTGCGTGGCAGGCGGCCGCCAACTCTCCGCTCATGACGCACATGAACGACTTCTTCGATTACGTTCTAACCAGCAAACTGCTGGACCAGCTCGCCGAATACAACGTGCCCGGCAAGTCCATCGGGCACGGCTCGCGCACTGGCACAACTGTCCTTACAAGTTCCGAACCCGGCAAGACCGTCACCGACGCGGCCATCCAAAAAATGCTGCAGGAGGAAATTTCGGCGGGCACTCTTCCCACGAACAATTCCAATTCCCTCTATTTCGTTTTTCTGCCGACCGGCACGCAAGTTGACCAGGGCGGCGCAAAATCCTGTCAGACCTTTTGCGGGTATCACGATGCCACTACCGACAATATTTTCTATGCCGTAATGCCCTATCCCGGCTGCACTGGATGCGAAGGCGGCCTGGCAATTCCCGATGCCCTCACCTCTACGTCCTCCCACGAACTCTGCGAAGCCATCACTGATCCGGTTCCCGGCACCGGCTGGTACGACGATGCAAACGGAGAAATCGGCGACATCTGCGCATGGAGAACCAAGACGCTCGGCAGCTACACGGTGCAATTGGAATGGTCCAATTCCGCCGATGCCTGCGTTTAGCCTGTCCGTCAAGCTCCTGTAGTAAATTGGACAAGCAGCGCGCGGTTCGCTCCGCTCAAAGACAACTCGCTTTGTTACGCTGAATGAGCCGGCCACCACTCACTCCAGTGAATCAGCGAAGAACGGCAGTGAAGCGCCGGCCAACCGGAGCGAACCTGTGCGCACACCTCTCTTGCATGTTTCCGTCAAGTCTCTAACGTTTTTCGTTCCTCTCGCGTTGCTGGCCACTTCTATCGCGGCCCAGTCTTCGGCTCCAGGCGCTACGGTCGCGACTGCTCCCAGCGTTCAGCACAGCACTAAAGCCATCAATTACCGGCGCGCCGGCAGCAATCTTAAAATCTTGTTTAGTGGAACGCAGTTATTGCCAACCGCTTCCGGCGAAGCCGAAGTGAAGAACAAAGGCAGTCGCATCGAAATCAGCGCGAAATTCAGCAACATTGAAGACGCAACGAAATTTGGCCTCGAATATCTCACCTATGTTTTGTGGGCCGTTTCGCCGCAAGGCCGCGCGGAAAATCTCGGCGAACTTACGCTGAAGAGCGGCAGCGGCGAAGTAAAAGCCATCACCGATATGCAGACCTTCGGCATGATCGTCACTGCGGAACCGTATTTCGCGGTAACGCAACCGGGGGACACCGTGGTTGTGGAAAATGCCGATACTGGCGGAGAAAGCATCGAAGCGCGTTACGAACTTCTGGCCCGCGGCGTGTATTCCTCTTCTAACACCAAAATCGAGAACGCGATCTTCGGCGTTGACCGCAAAACTCCGCTGCAACTGTTTGAAGCACGCAATGCGCTGCGCATCGCAAGAAACGCTTCGGCGGAAAAATATGCCGCGGCGTCCGTCAGTAAAGCTGCGCAACAGTTGCAAGCTGCTGAAGACGCTTATCGCCAGAAGCGCGATCGCAAGTCAGTGGAGGCCGCCGCTCGCGATGCCATTCAAACTGCCGAAGAGTCTCGCGTGATCGCAGTGAAAGCGAAACAGGAAGAAGAAGCTCAAGCCAGGGCCGCCGCGGAGAAGCGCGCTGCGGAGGAACGCGAAGCAAAAGCCCGCGCCGACGCAGATTCCGAAGCCAAACGCCGCCTGGAAGCCGACCAGGCTCGCGCGCAGGCTGTCGCAGCACAGGCCGAGGCCGTACGCCTGCAACAAGAAGCACAGAAGTCAGCCGCCGAAGCCGCTGCAGCAAAACAGGAAGCCGAGAAAGCTCGCGCCGCCGCTCTAGCCGAACAACAAGCCGCCATCGAGCAGCGCCAAGCCGCCGAAGCAGACGCGGAGAAAGCTCGCCAGGCCGCCGCTAAAGCTGAGTCCGAAAAAGCCGACCTGCGCGCGCAACTTCTCGGTCAGCTCAATTCCATTTTGCAGACGCGGGACACCGCGCGCGGCCTCATCGTCAACATGTCCGACGTGCTTTTCGACACTGGCAGCTCCACGCTGAAAGCCGGCGCTCGCGAAAAGCTGGCAAAAATTTCCGGCATTTTGTTGGCGCATCCCGGACTAACGCTTCAGATTGAAGGGCACACCGACAGCGTGGGCTCCGATGCTCTCAACCAGCAACTCTCCGAACGACGCTCGGACAGCGTCCGCGATTTCCTCGCCGAGCAGGGTGTTGCACCCTCTTCCATGACCGCTCACGGCTTCGGCAAAACGCAGCCCGTCGCTTCGAACGATACCGCCGAGGGCCGCCAGCGCAATCGCCGCGTCGAACTTGTGGTCAACGGCGACGCCATCGGCACGTCTGCGTCCATCGCCGCCACCGCTCCGACTCCGTGAGGGTTTTTCACGGCAACCCAAACGTAAAAAGCGCCGTTCCCGCCGCAACCGCCACATATTGCTTCCCGTCAACCGCGTACGTCATCGGCGACGAGTACACCGACGCGCCGCACTGAAAATGCCACAGCGCTTTCCCGCTCGCCGCGTCCAACGCAATAAAATTCCCTTCCGCGTCGCCAGTAAACACCACTCCACCCGCCGTCGATAGCACTCCCGACCATGTCGGGGAAGGATGTTTCCATTCCCATTTTATTTTTCCAGTATCCGGATCAATCGCGCGCAACGCGCCATAAAACGGCGCCGCATCATCGTTCGGAAAATACGCCGACCCGTAATACGCGTGCCCCGCATCGTAGGGTTGCGGCGCGGTGGAAAACACATCGCACTGCTCTCGCGCCGTCACGTAAAACAATTTCGTCTGCGGATCGTAAGTCGGTGACATCCAGTTCGTCGCTCCCGCCGCTCCCGGACACACTCCATTCCCTTCCGGAGTCGGCGATCCTCCTTTCGCCGGCATTGGACGCCCGTTCGAATCCTTCTCTTTCGTCCACGAAACCTTCGCATACGACTCCGCCCGAATCAGTTTTCCATTCATCCGGTCGATTACGTAAAAAAATCCATTGCGATTTGCCTGCAAGATCAGTTTTTTCCCGCCCTCGTCGACCATCACCGGCACTTGCGTTGCGTCATAGTCATGCTCATCGTGTTGCGTAAACTGAAAATGCCATCTCAGCTTTCCAGTATCCGGATCGAGCGCCAGCAGCGAATTCGAATACAAATTGTCTCCGGCGCGCCCTTCTCCACGATTCGAAGGAGAAGGATTTCCCGTGGTCCAAAAAGTGGTATTCGTCTCGACGTCATAGGTTCCTGTGATCCACGCCGGCGATCCGCCAATCTTCCACGATTCCCCTTCCCACGAATCGCTTCCCGGCTCTCCCGGCGCGGGAATCGTATAGAAGCGCCATTTCCGATCGCCGGTATTCGCGTCGTAGGCGTCAATAAATCCGCGAATTCCATATTCGCCGCCCGAAATTCCCACTAGCACCAGGTTCTTGATCACCAGCGGGGCCAGCGTGAAGCTGTATCCCTTTGTATAATCCACTGCCGTAACATCCCAGATTACATTTCCGGTTTTCGTATCGAGTGCGATTACATGTGAATCGAGCGTCCCCATAAAAAGTTTGTCGCCCAAAATCGCCAGACCACGATTCACGCGGCCGCAACACGGACGAATATCCTGCGGCAATGCTCTTTGGTATTGCCAGATCGGCCGTCCCGTGCGCGCATCGAGGGCAAACGCGCGATCGTCCTGTCCGGTTCCATACATAATTCCGTCCACCACCAGCGGAGTCGTTTCAAATTTTCCGCCAGCCATCGTTTGATAAGCCCACTTCGGCACCAACTTCTCCGCGTTTGCAACTTTAATTTCCTGCAGCGAAGAAAATCTTTGCCCCGCATAATCTCCCGAATACATCAGCCAGTTCTGTGGCTCTTGTCCAGCATTCAACAATCGTTGTGGCGTGACTTGCGCAACAGCTGCGGTAGCGCTGAAGGCGATCAAGCTCAAACGAAAAACCATCTTGCCCTTCACTTTGCACCTCCCGCCGCGCCACGCACCAGAAACGCCAGCAGGTCTTGCAAATCCTTTTCCGGCAGGCCCTTCTCGTCATACGCCGGCATCAACGATTGCCGCGATTTCCGCAACGACTTCAACGAAGCCTTGTCCAACGAATGCACCCGCTCGCGCGTATCCATGAACTGAATCGTGAAGCTATCCTCGTTCAGCAATGTCCCTCGCAAATTCGTTCCGTCCTTCGTCACGGCATCAACCGTTTCGTACTCCACAGAAAACTCTTTCATCGCCTCGCTGATGCCTTGCGCCAGCCTGCGGCTCGGGTTCCTCATTGACTCCACCAGATATTCGGTCGAACGCGAAGTGCCCGCAGCCGTCAAATCCGGCCCCAGCCTTCCGCCTCTTCCGTCAAACATGTGGCAGGTCGCGCATCCTACATTGCCGTAAAACAACTCGCGCCCATGTTTCACATCGCCGCTAATCGTCCGCGGCTTCTTCTCCACGCTTCGGATATACGTCACCACCTGCCAGATCTCTTCCTCCGTCATTCCCACGCCTTGTTGCGTGGCGCCGTTCGGTGGCATCGCGGTTCCAGGGACTCCGTTGTTAATGGTGTTGAAAATTTCGGCATCCGAATCGCCATGCTTTTTCGGAGTGCGCGTCAAATCAGGCCCGCGCCCGCCGCCGCGCCCGCCCAAACCATGGCAAAAAGCGCAATTCGCGCGAAATTCAAACTCGCCAAGCTTTGCCACCTTGACGTCACCGGCATACGGGTTCTTCCCCTGTGCGACCGTCGTTGAAGTTGTCGAGCACAGCAATAACGCCAGCGCGAGAATGGAAATGCAAAGCTTCCAAGCGTCGATTTTCATTTCGCGTTACTCCTTCGCGCAATTCTGTAATTTATGCGATACCGCTTGCGACTTTCGAAACGTTATTTCGGCGAAACTATACCATCAGGGAACAGACGAGTGATTCGCGCTTTCATAAATTTCCTGCAACATGGCTATCACTTGCCGCATGAATTCAATTGGTTCACGTTTCCACACAGTGTCCCAAGCCACCGCGAAAACTCTCTTGAGCCTTCTTCGTTCAGGTGCAGTGCATCGCCAAATTTATCCGCATCGGGAAACCACCGGCTGGCATCCACCAATGCTACATTCTGTTTTGCGAGCAACTCATACAAATGGCGCTGATACTCCGCCCACCCTCCCGTGTCATAAAACGTTTGCACATGTCTCGGCGGCAGCGGCATCAGCACCAACACCACGCGTAGCTGCCGCTCCTGCGCCTCGCGAATCATTTCCAGAACTGGAGCGTTCAGCTGTTCGCGCGCCGCGTGCTCGCAGTGCTTCACAAATTCATCCTGCCTGCTCGCCTCCAGTAAAGTGAAATCTGCAACCCGGCCAAACTGGTTCGTGGCTTGATTTGGCATTCCCTGCTGAGAAATCGCCCGCCGCAATCGTTCCACTTTCGCCCAGATCGCGCCGCGCTCTGCGAGCAGCGGAAAATGTCGAGCAATTTCAAATCCTGCCGCGTCATACCGGCTCATGGAGTAGAATCGCCGCGCAAATTCCGGTTCGTCGTAATAAAGCAAGTCGTGGTTTCCGATTATGTCGCTGAACGCGAATGAAACGGGATCGGTCAGCTGAAAATCATAAAACCCGTACAGCAGAAGGCGCGCTCGATCGTCAGCCCGCAGCGCGGCGCGCAGCAGCAGTAGATGTTCAACGGGAGCCGACGCTCCCATGGCCATATTCAGTGTGGCGCCTTGTGCGCCCTGCGCTTGCTGCGCCGCCGCAAATTCATCGGCATTGAAACCCGACCGCACCAATGAATTTCCCACCGCGATTGTCTCCGCACTCCCGGCACTCTTCGCATCAGCAAGGATTCGCCGTGAAACACTATGCTGCGTCAAACTTCCCACGAGCGCGTTCGAGCAAGCCAGCATAGCGGCGCACACCAGCACCGTGCCCCAAAACTGTCCTCGTGTTATCGAATTCGCATTCGGCATTTCGTCACGCTCAAATCAAAAATCGATATAGATAAATTTCGAACTCTGTCCGCAGAAAATATAAATCACGATGGAAAGCGTTCCCCACCAAATTCCCCAGAATATGGATTTCGGCAAAGCCGGAAATCTCGACGGCGCTTCGTCGCGCGATCCACCCAGAAATTCCAGCAACTGCGTTATCCACATGACGATATTCATCGGATCACCCCAGCAACAAGCGCCTGAAGAAGAACAGCGCCGTATGCACGTCCATGCAGAAAAAGGCCCAACCCAGATTCGCCGCCACAAATGTCGTCAGCCACGCCGCGGGCTGCGGCCACCACGGTGGATTCACCGGAAGTGGCCGGAATTTTCTCCACGCGCGATGAATCACCAACAGCACCCCATGCCACAGGCCCCACAACACAAAATTGATTCCCGCGCCGTGCCAGATTCCACTCACCAGCATGGTCATCAGGATGTTGCCGTACACGCGGCCGGGCTTCACTCGCGACCCACCTAGCGGAATGAAGACATAATCCGTCAGCCATGAGGTCAGCGAGATGTGCCAGTGCCGCCAGAACATGGTGATGTTGGTCTGCAAGTATGGCCAGTCAAAATTTTCCGGAATGGGAATGCCAAACAACCGCGCCGAGCCAATCGCGATGTCCGAGTAAGCCGAAAAGTCGGCGTAGATCTTGATGCCATACGCCAGCAGCCACACCGGCAACATTGCGCGGTTCGCCACTGCCAGGTCCGCATGGTTCAAATGATTCGTGTACGTGGTCATCACATCCGCAATCGCAAACTTTTTCGCGAGTCCAGCCAGAATGCGCGTCACGCCGCGATGCCAGTCGTTCGGCCACGGCGAAGGCTCTGAACGCAATTTGGGCAAAAACTGCTGGCAGCGCTTGATCGGCCCCGCCACCATGGTCGGAAAAAACAAAATGAATGCCAGATACTCGCCGACGTTCCCAGCCTCCGTCCTGTTTTTGTAGCGATCCGTCGCGTAGTGGATGAATTCGAACGTGAAAAATGAAATTCCCAGCGGCAAAAATGCGTGTGCCCAATAGTGTTGTTCCGGCGCGCGAAACCACACCAGCCCCGCAAAAAAGTTCCAATATTTAAAAATGAACAGTAAGACGATCGCCTGCGCTACGCCCACCCAGCAGAACCACGATTTCGGCCGGTAAAACCGGCTGGTGATCGATTCCCACAGAAAGATTCCCAGACAGGCCGCGGGAATAATTCCGCCCAACTCGGTGTAAGAAAAATAAAGAAAAAAGGCGCTTCCGCCCGTAACAATCACCCATGGCCGAAATCGCAGCGGACTCAAACGAAATAAAATTGCGCTGGGGACGAGAAAGAAAAGGTAGTAAGCCCAAGTATTGAAAATCATCCGGCTTCAGTCGGCTCGTGACGCGGGCGATTCGCGGATTCCTTCTGCGCGAGCCCACACTGTATCCCAGCTAGCACACCAATGCAATTTGCCAGATCGTTCGGGCCGAGTTCCAGATACAAGCCTCTGGAGCGTTTTTTCGCTATCCCGTTGCTATTCCTCGTGATCCAGTGGCTTCCCGCCCGTACCGACCTGCAATTCCGATTTCTTGCCAGCGGTGTCCACTTGCGCTTCGTATGCCACTAGCCTGTCTCCTTTGGTGATTGATTCGACTTTCGTGATTCGCCCCTTGCCGGCCTTGGCCTGCAAACCTGTCCTGACTTCGGTCGGAAGCGCTTCCAGCGCCACATGCTCTTCTACCTCGATCACCACTCCGCTTTCATCCATCTGCACATCCTTGCTGTGCCCGTTGACAGTCATCTGCAATTCATAAGTGGTCTTGCCTCTTTCCTTCTCTTCGCTGAATCCGCGGATTGTCGCACCTTTGCTTTGCGCCGCAACGGTTTTCTCCACCGCCGCCGGCAAATCCGACCGTTTGATTTTCTTCTCCTGCGCCATCGCGCTTCCCAAAACTGCAAGGCACCCGGCCAAAGCAATTGTCGTGTATTTCATCTCCGCTCCCTTTCGCGGACTGGTGCATCCGCTGTGCGCGCAAACGTACAATTTGCCGTCTAAACACACCATTAACATCGATGATCGGAATCTATCGTAGCGAGGGAGAGAAGTCAGTCAGGGTCATGAAAGTCGAATCAACCTTCTCGACGATTTTGCCGTTCGCTTCAGACGCCTTCTGCACCGATTGCCATTCCGGATCCGCGCTGAACGCTTTCCAGTTCGCGGCGGCGGCCTCGCGGCTGGCATGCGCCAGAATGTAAATGAGCGTGTTCGACTTCTGTGGTTCGTCCATCGGCGTCCAATAGGCAATGTTCTTCATGCTGTGTTTTTCAAAAATCTTTATGGTGTGTTCGCGGAACCTCTTCAACAAATCCGGCAGCTTCCCTTCAAAGCAGTGATAGACGCGGAGTTCGTACACCGTATCCGCGTCCGCGACAAAATCGGAATGTTTCTCGTTTACAGGAAAAAGGCCCGCGGCCGGCAGCAACGCCGCGGAAATGGATTGGATCAATGTGCGTCGTTTCATGGTCGCATCTTAGCAAATAAGAGATAATTCGCTGAACAAGTAAAATGCGCATGGGCGCGGAAGCGATGGCCAGATGCGAATTGTCATTTTCGGATCGAGCGGAATGGCGGGGCAAGGCGCGTTACGCGAGTGTCTAGGCGACCCGGAAGTCGAGCAGGTGGTGTGCGTAATCCGGGCACCAACCGGAGCAACCCACGAAAAGCTGCGCGAAATCGTGCATGACAATTTTCTCGATTTCACTCCCATCGAAACCCAGCTGACCGGGCTGAACGCCTGTCTCTATTGTCTGGGCGTAACCTCCACTGGAACGACGGAAGAAAATTACACGCGCATCACATACGAATTTACAATCGCCGCGGCGACGACGCTTCTGAAACTAAATCCAGGCATGTCGTTGGTCTTCCTTTCCGCCACGGGAGCAGACAGCACCGAACGCGGCAGCACCATGTGGGCACGCGTAAAAGGCAAAACTGAAAACGCGTTGCTGGCGATGCCATTCGGTTCCGTCTACGTGTTCCGCCCGGCAATGATTCAGCCGCTCGATGGCATCCAGTCCAAAACATCAAGTTATCGCATCATCTACGGCTTGACCGCGCCATTCCTGAGCGCCGCCAGACACTTCTGGCCGAACTATATTTCGACCACGCAGGAACTGGGCAAAGCGCTGCTCGCCGCAGGCAAACGCGGCACGGGAAGGTGGGTTGTCGAAGCGAAACAAATTAGAGAGGTCTTACAATCCTTGTCGTAACGAATTTCGGAAATATCTGTCGCACGCGAGTGACGCCACGCGTCTAAGCCGCGGCAAGCAAAAGATTCCAAACTGGACTGGCGCTGCAGCAACATGAAACGCATTCCCGCACTGATTCAGCTGTAATGTCTCGTCTAAGAATCTAAATCCCTGATTTTGCGGGCTGTTACGACGCCGGTCGAATTTGGCATTGCGTCATGCACTTAGAAAGAACGAAAGAGCAGTAATCGCTTCGACGCAAGACTTCCCAGCCGTACCGGAGAGATCGCCCAAGCAGCAAGAACGTACAACGGAGCAAAAAAGTAGGGAGCGCGAGGAGCAGAGCCTGCGTATCGCTCAAGCTGGCGCGCAAGAAGTCGCAACTCCCCCAAAACACACTTCAGCGAACCCACTATCCCCCAGCCAGAACCCGCAAAAAGCGCCGCCGGAATTTTAATCCGAGCGGCGCTCACTCCTTCTACAGGCAGTATTTTCTTAAGAATCTATTTCGTTGCAGTTCCGGCGTGACCCGCGGGCCAAACCAGGTCTTTCTCATCGAGCGGTTTAAGCTGTTTGATCTCGTAAGTCGCCTGCTCTTTCATCACGATCATGATGTTCTTGTGAGCGTTGTGAAACAAGCCGGCTTCCCCCCATCCGCTGCGAAAGTAGTAGCTCTGACCGGGTTCCGCATCAATCTCGATGCCACTCTGGTCATCCTTGGGTCTGATGATGTGGTGTCCAGCGGGAACCTGGATCGAGGCCCAGCGGCCGTTCACAAGGTTGACCGCCATGGTGCCATCCACGAAGAGCCCAATGCGCACGGCTCCGCCCCGGTAAAGACGCGGCCGATAAAAATAGACCGTTGACATGCCATCCGCAATCACAGGGTGTGCGGGCGTGGCTACGGGTGCAGCGGGGGATATAGCGGCGGGTACGTTCACCGGTGCCGCCGGCGCCGGGCTTGCGGGCGCCACAGCCGCTGCGGCGGCCGGCTTTTCGGGTTCTTGTGAGGCCGGACCGAGTGCCGTTCCGAATTGCTGCGTGAAACCGAATGCGAGAACGAGGGCCAGAAGTGCCGTTCTGCTAAACATATTTCCTCCAAGTCGATTTGAGATGGTGCCGAACCATCGGCAGACTGGGCGCAGTTTAGGGAAGGCCCAGCGCGACCGGCAAGCGACAACCTGCGACATGGAGTGTCAAGTAGCGACAATCCGGCTTAGCGATAGCTGGCCAGGGACATGTCGAGGCACAGCTGGCGCCGTGCCCCCGGTCAAAGCCATTTTTCTCGAATCGATTGTGCTTGCCCTAGACAGGTCTAGAAAAGGTTCCAGAGGAACTGGTTGTAAACCTCATGGTGGTATTGCACTTCCGGCGCTTTCACGAAGGTGCCTAGCGCACGAGGGCAGCGGTCGGCGGAAGCGCGTTTCAGGTCCGCGAAGCGAGCCTTTACGTCGGCGCCCAGGAGCTTAGTCGTCCAGGCGGCCTTTTCGAAGTTCTCCAGCGCGGTGTAAATGTTGTCCGGCAGATACCGCTCCGCCTGCCGCAGGTTCTTGATTTTTGCCGTGTCGCCGTCCAGCCCCGATTTGAAAATCGAATACATCACCAGATACGGATTGGCATCCGGCGCAACCGAGCGCACTTCTACGCGCGAACTCTTCTCGTTGCCGA
Organism: uncultured Acidobacteriota bacterium; assembly: GCA_963731155.1. Lineage (GTDB taxonomy): Bacteria > Acidobacteriota > Terriglobia > Acidiferrales > UBA7541 > Acidiferrum. Next base: position 124,376 of record CAVSVB010000012.1, on the reverse strand, counting down.
TTGGGATTCGAATCATCGAACCGCGATCCACTGGCGAAGCCTTGATCTGGTTCGGCGCTTCGAAGTGCGGGTCAAGCCGGCGGTACGCATTGACGCTGGAATTCAGCAGCAGGCAGATATCGTTGGCGTGCGTAAGGATCTTGTCGGTAAAGCCCCAACCCATTTTGCTGAGCTTTTCTTCGCCCTTCGGATCCCAGAAAAGATTTTTCCCGCCCTTCGAGATCGAAACGTTGGTGTGCATTCCGTTGCCGTTCACGCCGACCACCGGCTTCGGCAAGGAAGCACGCAGTCAAGCCCATTCGCGTAGCTACCTGGCGGCAAATCAATTTGTAAAGTTGAATCTGGTCCGCCGCTGCCACCACTTCGCCGTATCCATAATTGATTTCAAACTGTGACGGCGCAACTTCCGGGTGATCTTTCTCGTTCTGAAAGCCCATCGAGCGCTGCACTTCCGCCGTCGTATCAATAAATGTGCGCAGCAAATCGCCCGGCAGCGAGTGGTAATACCCGCCGGTATTTACGTATTCGAATTTACGCGTTTCGTTGTAGTGCCGTTCCGCATCCGGCCCCTGGAACAGGAATCCTTCGATTTCGTTGGCCGCGTTGAGCGTGTAGTCTTCGTCCTTGTTCAGCTTTTCGGCGTAGCCTTTCAGCAAGCCGCGAATATCCGCGGAATAGGGCGAGCCGTCCTTATCAATCACTTCGCCGAAGACCAAAACCTTGCCGGAGCCGAACACGTCCGACGGGCCCCAGTAAAACGCGCCCCAGTCCATCTCCAGCCGCAAATCGCTCTCGCGCTGCGCGGTGAATCCGCGAATCGACGATCCGTCAAACGTCAAATTGTCCCAACTCTTGATGAGAAACTTCTTGTCGTAATCCAGCATGTGCAGGCGGCCTTCCAGGTCGCTGAACAATACCGTGACCGCCTTGATGCGCTTCTCATCGTTAAGGTACTTGATGCGGTCTTCCTGGATCTTGTGTGCCGCGACGCGATTCTTGCGCTGCTCCTTGGCCTTCAAATTCAGCTGTTCGAGCTCGTCATATGAGAGCGACAAAAAATTACGCAATTCGGTGGACATGAATCTCCTCGGAATGGTTTGGCGTAAGCGCTTGAGGTAAGCAGCAGAGCGGACGACGTGACATCATGCGGAAAAAGAGTATCGCGACGGCGGGAACAGCGTCAATCGAAAGAACTGATGGAATAGATTGAGGAAATTCATTCAACAACCTAACGCAGCGCTCATAAAGCGAAAACTCAATGGCTGGAGCGCCTGTCCGGGAGTAAAATCGAAATGAAATGCCCAATCTGCACGTCAAGCCCGGGCCGCCTCTTTCCCGCTTCGTGGAACTGCTCTGGTACTACGAACATCCTCCGAGACTTCACCAGAAAGAACGCCTGATGCCGGACGGGTGTATCAGCCTGATTATCAATCTGGAAGAGGATGAAACACGCCTCTACGACGCGGACGACGTAAACAAGATGCGGAAGCTAAGCGGGTGCAGCGTCAGCGGACCTCATACAAAAAGCTTTGTCATTGATACGGACGAACAGACCTGCGTAGTCGGCGTTTCCTTTCGCCCGGCAGGCGCAATTCCGTTTTTAAAATTGCCGAGCGATGAACTGCACAACCAGCATGTTGAACTGGAAGATCTATGGGGACGTCTGGCTCGCGAGCTCCGGGAACGCGCACTCGCTGCAACAAACCCTGCAGCAAAGCTTCGCGTGGTGGAGCTGGCGCTGCTGGAGCGCGCCGCAGGAATGTTCGAGGGCCAGCCTGTCGTGGAGTTTGCCGTCGAAAACTTCCTAGCTCAGCCTGCGACCAGCAGGATCACCGAAGTCGCGGACAAAACAGGTTTCAGCTCACGGCGATTCATCGAATTGTTCAAACAGCATGTGGGCATGACTCCGAAACTTTTTTGCCGCGTGCGTAGGTTCCAAGCAGTTCTGAAGAGAATTACCAACGGGCGGCCGATAAACTGGACTGACACGGCTCTCGACTGCGGCTACTTCGATCAAGCGCATTTCATCCACGACTTCCACGCGTTTTCAGGCATCAATCCTTCCAAGTATCTGGCGAACTACAAGGATTTTCCCCGCCACCACAACCACCTGCCCATGGCGTGATGCGCCAGACGTCCAGGTAAATTTTTTACAATACGCAGCGCCGGAGAACACGGCAAAATGCGTCCATACAGCAGCCCTGCCAGGAGGACCACATGGCCAAAGCAAAGAGCGCAATTCCAGAAGGATTTCGGAGTCTGACTCCCTATCTCATCGTAGACGGCGCAAAGAACTTCCTTGAGTTCATCAAGAACGCTTTTGCAGCCACCGAGAAGTTCGTTGCCTCTGACGCAGCCGGAAACATCAAGCATGGCGAGGCGCGGATCGGCGACTCGATCATCGAGTTCGCAGACGCCGGCCCGGGATGGAACGCTATGCCCGCCGGATTGCACTATTACGTGAAGAATTCCGATGAAGTCTACGCGCGGGCGCTGGCCGCGGGCGGAACTTCGCTGTACGAACCGGCTAACCGCGACTACGGCGACCGCGAGGCAGGTGTGCGTGATCCGGCCGGGAACTTATGGTTTATCGCGACGCACGTAGCAGGAAAAAGCTACAAGCCTGAGATTCTGCAAGAGCTCAATACGTATTACGGCGTCAAGGACGCTGGACGCTTCCTCGACTTCCTCGAACAGGCGTTTGGTGCGGAGCTAATCCAGAAGGAAGTGAGTAGCACCGGTACGATCCAGCACGCTAAAGTGCGCATTGGCGATACGGTCGTGGAATTAAGCGAAGGGCGTGCGCCGTGGGGACCGCGGACGGTGGCGCACCACTACTACGTGGAAAACTGCGACGCAGTTTTTGCGCGTGGACTGGCCAATGGCTGCAAGGAGTTGCAACCGATGGCCGACCAGGCGTACGGCGACCGCTCCGGATCACTTCTCGATAGCTGGGGAAATCACTGGTATATTGCAAGTCATCTGGAAGAGCTGACGACCGAGGAGATTTCGCAGCGGTCGGCTGCGAAGGGGAACCGGTAGCGTCTAAAAGGAGAGAACGATGATTCGACGGAGATGGTTGGTAATGACGGCAGGAGTGGCGATATGCGCGGCGTTAACAAGCGGAGACGCGCTCGCACAAGACGCGACTCCCGCCGACAAGGAAAAAGCGCTGGCTGCCCTGGAAACAAGCAAAAAGGGCGTGCTCGACGCGACCAAGGGATTATCCCAAGCACAGTGGAACTTCAAGGCCGCCCCGGACAAATGGTCCGTTGCGGAATGCATGGAGCACATCGCGGCGGCGGAAGATTTCATTCGCGGTATGGTCGTCGAGAACGTGATGAAAGCTCCGGCCGCGCCGGACCGCGACATCGCCAAGATCGATGCGGGTATTTTGGCTATGGTGCCTGACCGCACCAATAAGGTTCAAGCTCCTGACCCGTTGAAGCCGACGAACCGGTTCGGTTCGCCGGAAGGCTCGCTCAAGCATTTTGTGGAAAGCCGCGCAACCACCGAAGAATTCCTAAAGAAAACGCCGGACTTGAGAGGGCACGCGGCGGAGAATCCCATGGGCGGGAAGTGGGACGCGTACGAGTTTATTCTGCTGATCGCAGCGCACAGCGAGCGCCACACCAAACAAATCGAAGAAGTGAAGGCAAACGAGAGTTTCCCGAAGAAGTAATTGAGACGGGGATGGCAATCGTCCCGCTGCTAGCGCTGTATTTTTTCCGTCATTCCGAGCGCAGCGAGGAATCTCGCTTTCTTCGCGTCTAAGAACAAGGAGAGATTCCTCACTCCGCGGACTCCGTTCGGAATGACGACGATCTGTTTTGCGCCTCTAAGAATGGCCTGTTGTTGTCCGCTATTCGTAGAACTGGCGAATGCAAGTATTCCAATGAAACGTCTAGCGGCTGCCGTTCACCGAACCGGTCGAAGCGATTGTGCCGGGCACGGTAATGGTGTTATCCATGCGCACCAGAAATCCGGTATCGGAGGGCAGCACCACTTCCCTGCCTTTGCGCTGAGCAACGTAAATCGCGCTGCCGGCGAGGCCGATTCCAAATCCGGCTGCGGCGTGGCTGGCAAGTTTACCAATTACGGTTGACCCGCCAGTGCCGATCGTACCGGCAATAATGCTGCCCTTAATGTCGTGCGTTTCTTGCAGCAGCTGGCCTTCTGTTACGGTGACGTCCTTGCGACGGCTGCCTTCGCCTTCCGTCGACGGTTTGGAGATCGCGATGATGCTCATCTGGACTGGAATCAGCCGGCTGTCGATTTCGACGGACCGAAATGACAAATTCAGGTAAGCTTCGCCGCGCAGGAGCGCAAAATGGCGCGCGCGGCTGATGCTGGTAACGATGCCGCGAATGCGCGTGCCCGCAGGCAAGAGAAGCTGGTCTCCGATTTTCACCGGTTCGGTGGTTACAGCGATAAAACCATCACCATTTCGTGACTGGGACGTGCTGATGTCGGTCAGAAGCTTTAAGTGCATCTGAGTGCCTTGCATGATCTGGCGTGGTTCGGCTTGAGAAAAGGAAGCGGCAAACGACAAAAGAGAAACTGCCAACATCAATCGAACTGCAATTTTCATTTAGTGATCCTCCTGCCTGCAATTTGCAAGCGTGCCTGCCGGGGCAGGCGTGCTCCGTAACGTGGAGCGGCACCGAGGCGAGGCCTCGTGGTGCGGCGCTGGCGCGCGGACCCGGCGAAAGCTGCGGCAATCACCAGGCGGACGGGGAGGAATTCCGTCCATCGGAAGAGTAACTCAAAATCATCGCGTCAATCGCGACTTTTTTAAGCCCGGTGTGCGTAGAACTGATCGGCCCCGTTTGTTGCCTATCCCAACCGAGAAAAAGAGCGCACCCTCGTCGCTCACAATCGCTTGCTCAATCCCAACCGAAGGAGTATGGTCACCGTCATTCGGCGTCGTCTCTTTCATTTTCTTCGATAAGGGGAGTACAAATGAACTTCACTCGTTCCTGGATTGTGTGTGCCGCATTGATTGTTACGGCAGCAATCGCATGCGCAGCTTACAGCCAGGAGAAAAATACCGCAGGCGCTGGCCACGGCATTGTGTCGTTCGGCCGACCTGAAATGGAATCCAATCATAAAGGGCTGTGATCTGGCGGCGGTTAATGGCGACTCATCCGTAGAAGGAGCGCCCTTTGTGGTGCGTCTCCGCTGTACGGCCGGGACCAAAATCCCCGCGCACTGGCATCCCACCGACGAAAATGTGACCGTGTTGCAGGGAACATTTCAGGTCGGCATGGGCGAAAAATTTGATGCAACGAAACTGCAAACAATGAGTGCGGGCAACTTTGTCAGCATGCCAAAGGAAATGCGGCATTTCGCGTTGAGCAAGACTGTGACCATCGTCCAGGTGAATGCCATCGGTCCGTTCAAAGTAAATTGGGTAAATCCGGCAGATGTCGTTCCTCCGGATGCTAAGCCGGCAAAATAATTCTTGCCGGTACTGCCGAAATCGCGACTCCGAATTGCTGTGCTACAATTTTGTAAGCAGTCCCGCAGCGCGGGACTGCCGGAGCGTGGAACTTCGGGCTCTGTGCAACGAGGTCCCGCGAACCCCGCCAGGCCCGGAAGGGAGCAACGGTACCGGGATTGCCTCGTGTGCCCCAGATCACCCGAAGTTCCTCGCGCCGAAAAAGAAGCGACCAGTGATCGGCTACCAGCGATCAGTATCCGCTCAAATTTCTACTTATTTTATGCAGGACCTTTGATTCTTCCTTGAATCCATTGCGAACGATAAAACTTAGAACTTTTCTCCATCGTCGCGTCGTGCGAGACTCTCCTTCATGAGCTATCAGGTCATTGCACGCAAGTGGCGTCCGCAAACATTTAAAGATTTAGTTGGACAGGAACACGTCACAGGAACACTGGCGAACGCCATCAAGAGTGACCGCGTGGCGCATGCGTATATTTTTTCCGGAGCACGCGGCGTGGGCAAAACAACGGCGGCGCGCATTCTGGCCAAGGCCATGAATTGCGTCAATGGACCGACGGCCGAACCATGCGGAGTTTGCGATTCGTGCAAGGAAATTGCCGCTGGAAATTCGCTCGACGTAATCGAAATTGACGCCGCATCCAATCGTGGTATCGATCAGATTCGCGAATTGCGGGAGATGGTGCGCTACGCGCCGGCGGTATCGCGCAGCAAAGTTGTTATTCTCGATGAAGCGCACATGCTGACCGGCGAAGCGTCCAATGCCTTATTGAAGACGCTGGAAGAACCACCGGACCGAGTAATTTTCGTGATGGCTACGACTGAGCCGGAAAATCTGGAAGATACGATTCGTTCGCGCTCGCAGCATTTTCATTTTCGCGCGCTGACCTTCAACGAAATCGCGGAACGGATCAAATACATCGCAAAAGAAGAAAACCTGAAGATCGCCGACGGAGCCGTAGCTGTGATCGCCCGCATGGCCGAAGGCAGCATGCGCGACGCGCTCTCGCTGCTCGAACAGGCACGCGCTTATTGCGGCGATAATATTCCCGACAAGGAAGTGCGCGAACTTCTTGGCGTGGTGCCGGAAGATGCGTTGAACGACCTGGTGGAAGCGATTGCTGCAGGTTCCGCGGACCGCGCGCTGGGGCTGGTGCACACGTTTCAAAAAGAAGGCCGCAACCTGCAGCACTTCTGCCGGGAAGCGATTCGCCACATGCGCAATCTCTTGATTGCGCGGGTTTGCGGCGCGGATTCGGATTTGATCGCAGCCACTCCCGATCAGCGGCCCGCGCTTGCGAAAGCAGCAGCGATCTTCAGCGAGGAAGACCTCACGCGATTTTTTAATATCTTGCTGCAGACCGACGACGATCTGCGTCGCAAGCCCGATCCGCGAGTCCATCTGGAAATGGGTTTACTGCGGCTTATTCACGCCGGGCGCCTGGCGCCTCTGGAGGAATTGCTTGCCGATTTGGGCGACAGCGGCAACGGCGGCTCGACAAAAAGTTCCACTGCGCGAGCCAGCGCGCTTCCTGTGGCCACGCCTGTTTGGTCCAGTAAGAATGAAATTGCCAACGCCGTTACCGCAGGTGTGGGAGCAGCCTCACCAGCAGCTGCTGTGAATAATTCCGCTGCGAATTTTGCCACGACGCCGGTTACCTTCAGTTCCCCCGTCTGGAGCAAGCGGCCCGAAACTTTTGCGAATCGCGGCGAAGTCGCGACCAGCGTTGCGCGTCCGATTATTGCGGATGAGAAGGCCGCGGAGCGCGAAGCCGCGTTTGAAATTTCTGATGCGAAATCGCAATCGGCCGCGAACATTGCTGAATCGCAGCCGCAATTAACTAATCGCGTGGCGGCAAACGGCCTGGCGGAAGAGCAAGTCGCGGAAATTCGCGCGGCGATTCAGGCGCAGCAAAAATTTCTTGGCGAATTATTGGAGCACGCGCATCGCTGGGAACTGGAGGGTGCGGAGTTGCGAATATTTTTTGCGACTGAGAAACGCGCCTTCGCGGAAATGGTGGAAGGACGCGACTCGCTGGAAAAAATCCGTGCTGCATCAGGCAAGGTGCTGAATCGCTCCGTGCGCGTATGTGCTAAGATGGAATCAGTTGCAGCGACGGCTGCGAGTGCGTCGCAGGCGGCGTCCGGCGCCAAGGAATTGCGTGAGAAATTTGAACGCGATCCGATGGTGCGCTCCATGTTGCAACGTTTCGGCGGAAAAATCTCCGAAGTGAAGCGACGCGAAGAGGTCTCCTGATGGAAGTCAATGCGCTTCAACAAATGTTGTCCCGGTTGCGGCAGGTTCAGGAAGACCTGCAGCGTCAGGTGAACACAGTGGCGATCGAGGCTTCGGCCGGCGGCGGCATGGTGACCGTCAAGATGAATGGCCAGAAACAGGTTCTGGAAGTGCGCATTGAGCCGGAAGTGTTTGCATCGAAGGATCAGGAAATGTTGCAGGATTTGGTCCGCGCCGCGGTGAATGAAGCTTCGCGCCGCGTGGACGACGAACTGGCGAATCAGATGAAGTCCCTCACCGGAAGCATTCCCGGGATCCCCGGAATGAAAATCCCTGGCTTGTTTTAGCTCATATTGATTTTATAACTCCTTCAATTCTCGGAACAGTTTCCTTGTACCCGGCCGCGGCAACTGGGCTGCCGCACTCCAAACGCCCGCCTCTGAAGGCAGCCGACGAAAGACTTTAGTTGGTGGTGGTGGTGATGCGCTCGAAGTCTGGCTGGGTGATGCGGACGTTTTCTAAAAGCTTTTCCAGCTTGTGGAGGAGATATTCTTCGTTGATATTTTTCAAATTGCCGGAGGCGCTTGGTGAGCCGGCTCCCGCAGTCGCTACGCCGTAGCCGATTTCGTAACAGCTGTCGTTGGCGTAAGCGTGCAGGTAGATGCCGTTGTATTGGTGCATGCTGGCGGCGGAGTGTTCGGCAAAGCCGTGAAAACCTATGCTGTCGACAGTGCGCGTTACGGGTGCGCCGCGCGATTCGGCGGGAATATTGAAATCGGAGCAGACGGCTTCGGTGGAACCGTAGTTTGCGCTGACCGTAAAAAATTCGTTTACGAAATTGGTTCCGAGATGCAGGCCCTGCGGCGGCTCGACGGTGGCGAGACGAATGCCGCCCGGCGCGGCGAAGTGCATGGGGATCGGCCCAAGATAGCCGAGGCCGCGATCCATTTCCGGCAATTCGCCTTCGCGCAAGACATAGCCCTTTGGCGCATCGAAGGCGACGCCGTATTCTTCATTGGAATATTGCAGCGAAGTCGCGGCGCGTTGGGCCATTTTCTCGACAGTAAGTTTACGGCCGGAAATCGCGGATCCGACTTTGTCTTCCTCGGAGAGGTGCACGAGTTCGGCCGAGTGACTGATTTTTTTGCCGCCGCCGCTTTTCGCAGCGGGCGTAGTGGAACAGCCCATGACCCACGAGACCGCATACAAGAGTGCCGCGCAACTGATGGCAACGTAGGCCGAGTCTAGACTGACTGGTTTTACCGTTCCCTGGTCTGGTTGTTCGATCATGACGTGAATCCTCCAAGTTACGTGGATTCAGAAATGCAATCTACAAACCAGCGAATTTTCATTGAAACATAAGGACTTGGCGGTTCGTGGGTCGAAGATGGCTGTGTCAGCCCGGACACAGCTAGCGGACGATACGAGAAACCTTGCCAGTACGATTCTCCGTAGAACGTTTGTTTTTTGGCCTAGTTTGCGCGGCTGTGTCCGGGTGTGCTACACAGAGGCATGCCAGATTTTGCCGCACCTGTCGAAAGACTCATCGACGAACTAAAACATCTGCCTGGCATCGGCCAGAAAACCGCACAAAGACTCGCTTTCTACATCCTGCGTATCCCTGCAGAGGACGCGCTGGGGCTGGCGGAGGCGATCCGCGACGCCAAAGAAAAGATTCGCGAGTGTTCGGTGTGCGGAAATATCACGGACAGTGATCCTTGCCTCTACTGCACCGGAGCAAACCGCAACAAGCGCACCATTTGCGTGGTAGAAGAACCGCACAACATCATGGCCATCGAGAAGACGCGGATGTACAGCGGGATGTATCACGTTCTGGGCGGCTCGCTGGCGCCATTGCAGGGGCGCGGGCCGGAGCAACTGAAAATCAAGCAGTTGATTGAGCGATTGAAGGGCGGCTCGGTCGAGGAAATTATTGTGGCCACCAACCCCACTGCGGAGGGTGAGGCTACCGCAGTTTATTTGTCCAAGCTGCTGAAGCCGCTGGGAGTGCGGGTTTCGCGTATTGGCGTGGGAATTCCCGTAGGCGCGGATTTGGAGTACGCGGACGAGATTACGATGATGAAGGCAATGGAGGGCCGGCGGGATTTGTGAATCGCCGATGCTGGCGCTGGGGCTTTTTTCGCTGCAGTGGCTTAAGAAACTGCTCTTTTGGCTCGGCTGGGGAATTCACGCTGCCTTCACGGTCTGCGAATTGACGGCTGTAATCTGGCTGAAATTTTTCTGGCAGTGGTGACGCGCGCCAGGCATCGTAAGTTGGGATCCTTGGGCGTCGCTGGCCGGGTTCAGGATGACAAGTCCGCAGTCGACTCACAAAAGGCGTACTAGGCTGAGACGGCAGTACTCCTAGGCCAGACTGGCCATTTTAGTTTTTTCGTTATAGAGTCACAATTCTGCAGTGAGTTTCCCATCACAAGGAGGTGCGCTATGCCCGATCTGGCGCACTACATGGCGCAGTACGATCACGAGCACACTTCAGTGTGGAATAAAATTCTGCACGGAATTGGCATCCCGCTGATTTTTGCTGGGATCGTGTTGCTCCTCTTCATGAAGTGGATCTGGGGCGGTTCTTTTTTTGTCGCCGGCTGGATGCTGTTGTTTTTGGGACATAAACTAGAAGGAAATCATCCCGCTTTTTTCCAAGGGCCAGTTTATTTACTGGTTGGCCCGATTTGGGTGGCAAAAGAGATATGGGATTTCCTTACTGGCAAGCGCCCACGGACCGAAGCCGGTGCGTCCAAAACGGAATCCCGCTAAGCAGAGCAAAACAGACTAGATAAACTAGGGATCGGGCGTCGGACATGGAAGAGTTTGGCAAAGATCGTGCCGACGATTCTGGAGACAACCGCGGAGCGGCTGATCGTATAGACATGGTGCAAGAAAACGCGATGAATGCGGGCGAGGAACTGCGCAAGCGGCGCAGTTCACGAATTGTGCAGGCAGTGCCGCTGATCGTGAGCGGCGTGGATGCGCTGGGGCGGTCGTTTGTGGAGCGGACATCCAGCCTGATTATTAATTGCCACGGCTGCCGCTATCAATCAAAGCACTACGTACTGAAGAATATGTGGGTGACGCTGGAGATTCCGCATGCGGAGGCGGGACAGCCACCACGGCAAGTGCGTGGACGAGTGGCGTGGATTCAGCGGCCGCGGACAGTACGGCAACTGTTTCAAGTGGCGCTGGAGCTGGAGCTTCCCGGGAACGTGTGGGGCATTGGATTTCCGCCGGAGGATTGGGGCAATTTTAGTTTGACGGCGGGTGCGAGGAACCACGCGGCAAAAGATCAGGACATTATTCTGCCACTTCCCGAAAAATCGCAGGAGAAATCGGCGGACGCCCAGTCTTCGGTGGAACCGGAGCTTCCGCCTCCGGTAATCGGGCCGCCGGCAATTGGAACGGATATGTTGCATGTGATGCCGCCGCCAATGAGCACGACGGACGCTTCGCTGCAGCTGGCGCGGCAAGTGGCTCGCTTGATCGCCGATGCGAAACAACAAATCAGCGCGGCGGCGCGCGAAGCTGCGGCTCAGGCGGTGGCAACCGAACAACACGCGGCTTCGCAGAAGTGGGAGCAGAAATTCAGCGCGGCGCAGTCCGATATTTCGACGGAATCGGGGCGCGCCGTCGAACGAATTCAGCAGGAAAGCGATGAACGCAGCCGGGCGGTTTATAACGCGGCAGCGAAAGCGCTACAAGACGAGTTGCCTAAGTGGCTGGCGCCACACCTGGAACAATTGACCCGCGAAGTGACGGCGACGATCTCGAAAGCAGGAGCGGAGCAGCACGCGCTGCACGAGCAACACGCCGCTAGAATTACCGAGCGCGTGCAACAGCTCTGCCGGGAAGCTGAGGAAGTAGCACGAAAGATTGTTGCGCAATCGCAGGAGCTGGAGCGGCGAATTGCCGAGCAGGCATCGGTAACTTCCGCGGTGTTGGACAGTCGAGTGCGCAAGCAGGAAGAAGCTTTCAGTGCGCAACAGGAAAAGCTGAATGTGGCAGCAGGCACGGCGCAACAGCAACTGACCGATGCCGCTGCAAATGTGCAAGGCGAAATACACGCGCGCCTGACGGAACAGCTGAAGCTGGCACAAACGCAGATTCAGGAATTTGTCGATTCGGCAGTGGCAAGACTGAAAGAAGGAGCGACGGAGTCGGCAAACCAGAGTGCTGCTGATTTGCGCGCGGAAATACAAGAACGCCTCGGCAACGAAATGGAGCAGCGGATCGCAGCGTTGCGTAGCGCGGCAAAGGACATCGCGGCGGAAGCCGAAGAACGGGTCAGCGGAATTCGCGGCGAGGCACTGGGCAAATTGCAGGAGAATTCTGCGTTGCTGGAACAATCCATCGCGCGAGCCGGCGCCGCCGCTTCGCAACTGGATCAATATTCCGAGCGGCTGGGCGCGACGCAACAATACGCGCTGCAAGGATTTCAATCGCAGCTCGACGATGTGCTGTCGCTGCATCGCAACGAACTGCACCGCCGCAGCGAAACGCTGTTCGATGATCTGAATACGCGCATTCGCAGATCGTTCGACGAAGCCAGCCATGATGCGGTCAGAAAATTCGACGAGCAGGTTCGCAGCCTGGCGGAACCTCATATTGAAAAGACCAACGAAGCGATCAGCCGGATGGCGGGCGGGCGATCGCTGCTGGACGCTTCACTGGCGCTGCAGCAGGAACGGATTCGAAGCGCTGCGGATGATGCGTTCGCGGAATCGCTGGCGCGATTCCGGGAAAATCTTGGCGGCGTCGAACAGCTGCTGCAAGAAGCTTCGCAAGGCGTTATCAGCCGCAATGTTGCCGAACTTGAGAGCAAGGCCGGCGACATCCGCCACGGCGCGCGCGAGGAAATTTACAAGACCGCGGAGTGGTACGAAAAGAAAGTGCAAACACAGCTCAACGGCCTGACGGAAAAAATGGTGGAACAGGGCGGACATCAACTGCGCGAGCGCGCGGGCGAAGTTTCGGCGGAGTTTACCGCCGAACTCGATCATGCCAGCCGCAATTTTGTGGGCCACACGCACAATCAGATGAAAGAAGTGGTGCGCGAATCGTTCGACCGCGCGCGTGAACTTTTTGCGGAAGCCGCGGACACAACTACGGCGGCGTTCATGGACGAGATTCAACGTCACGCGCGGCAGGAATTGCACGGATTTGAGGAGGCGCTGACCCAGACGGCCGCGGAATCGAACCGGCAATTCGTGGCTTCGCGGGAGACACTTGCGCAACGATTAACCGAAGAGCAGGAAAGCTTTTTGAAACGCTTTCAGGCGGGCATGGCGACGGCTCTCGAAATTGGGGTCCGTGAGGCACAGGAAAAAATCAACGATGGATTCGTGCCGCTGTGGGAATCGTGGAAGGCCATGACCGAGAAACAGCAGGAACAAATGCGCGCGTCAATGGCCGATCTAAGCAGCGCTGCTACGGGCGATTTCAAGGCGCGGCTGGACAATGTGTCGAATACCTGGCTGTTGACGACGGTTGCCAAGCTGGACCATCAATCGCGCGACGTGGTGTCCGGGCTTTCGGCCTCGGCAGAAGAAAAGCTGCGTGCTGCCTGCGCCGACGTTTTTTCCAATGTCGGGGAATCGTTGCGCAAACGGCTGCAAGAAATTACCGCAGAGTTCTCGAAGACAGCTTCGAGCGAATCCAAGTAAGCACTTCTCCTTCATTACGGCAACGAAATTTTAGCGTTGAGATCCTTCGCTCCGCTCCGGATGACACGTTTTGGGATGGCACGTTTGCAGGACTGCGCCCAATGTCCTTATTCCGGCAGCCCGACCTTGCCTGTGTGCCTCATTTGTGGCGTGGATTACACCGCGCACAGGCAAAAGTGGCTGTGCTACTGAGTGCACTGTATAATTCCCTTTCCATGGCAAACCGGGCTTATCTACGCATCTGGACGCGGGAATTCTCGCGGGAATCGATGGTTGCGCAGTTCGTGCGATTTCTGGCAACCGTGCCGCTCTCCGCGCCGAGAAACAGTTTCGACAATCTGGTGATTCATGCAATCGATCCCACGGAAACTCCCGTGTCCGAGTGGGATTTTCGCGAAGGAACTTTTGGCGCACCCGAAGTGGCGGCGATTGCGGCGCAGCATATTCACGAAGACACGGCGTACATCGTGGAAGCGCAGTGGGACTTGTGGACGTTTGCGAGCGAAACGTTGAAATGGAAGCAGGGGCCGCAGCCGCTGGAAATTATTTGCCGCGGGCCGGAGTACGATGACGGCGCTTCGGCCAGCGACGGGCAATTCAGCGTGGACCTGGGATTCGAACATTTGTTCACCGGGCACGCGGGAATTCTGGCGCCGGGTGCGGCGTCGAATCCATTTGACAGTTCCGATCACCCCATCGAGAGAACTTTCCGGCAGTGGATGTCCGTCGAGGCCAACCGCCGCGAATATGCCGCAAAGACGCGCGAAAACATCCAACAGTTGTTCAGTTGGATTGAGTCCATTGAACGGGCATTGCCGGTGGAACGAAATGAGCTGTGGAGCGAAGGAGAAGAAAATTTTGAGGCGCGCCTCGATGCAATTCTGGGCCAGCGTTAGTTTGGGGCTGTTAGTGACATGCGCGGCTGGGCGCATTGCCGGCGGCCCGGTGCAAGCCAAGAATCTCCCTCGCAAGGAACGTCGCCACAATGAAACGATCCTGGCGAAAATATCGCCAGGGCGCACTTCTATGGCCGAAGCTCAGGCATTCTGGCGCATTCCAACGAAGAACGACCCGGAAAATCACCTGGCGAATTGGCTGACGTGCGATGGCGACGAACTGAACGTTGATTTTGACGAAAATGAAATCATCCAGTCGGTCTGGACGAGCAAGACGAAGGCGCGCCCGCCTCGCGGCTGCGTAGCATCAATCGCAATGGCGCCGGAATTAAGCACAGGCTTGGGATTGCGGCTCGGAGACGCGGCCGCGAGGGTGGAGCAACTTTATGGCCAGCCGGATTCGCGGAGTCCTAGCACGAAAGACGGCCAGCAGCTAGAATTGCTGTATTACGCTTTCGATTGGGCGGGCCCGGATGTGCCGCAACTGATGGAAGTGCTCTGCACGGTGGAAAAAGACGGCAAGCCGGGACGGGTAGTTGAGATCACGCTGGCGGTATCGAGCCTGTAGCGAGCCTGGCCAAACAAACCATGGAAAATGCTGCTCACAATGCGGTGCGATGTTCGTCTGGAAAGGTAATGACTCCAGTGCGGCCAGTCGCGCCATCTTATCCATGCTCCCTGCTCATTTCTTTCCTGATGCCGGCTTTCGTTTCGTTTCTGATGTCGTCTTTCGCAGCTGGGTGTGGAACCAGCTACGCGCCCAAGCCGGAAGAGCCCGTTGCCGTAAAACCCGCTGAGCCAGCAGTGCCGGACGACGTTCGGTCGGCCGCCGATTCGCTGCTTGGCAGTGAAGCGCAAGTGCTGGCATTCGGCGATCTGGCGAAGACGGGCAAGCAACAAGTTCTGGTGGCAAACGTCGTGCCTAAGACCCCGAAAGAAAACATCACGGGGACGATCGTCACGCGAGCGGTGATCGCGGAAAACGATGGCGGACAGTGGCAGGAAGTTTTTCGCTGCGACGAACATCTGAAAAACGTGAAGGGCTATCTCGGCATGACGCCTATCGAACCGGTGAGCGGCTGGCGGCTGCAATTCGAACAAGATGCGGCGAGAGGCTTGACGCTGTATCTGACTCCGGTAACTGGTATGGAGGACAAACACGTTCTGCCCATCGGTGTGCGCTGGAATCCAAAAACGAAACGGTATCAATCATTGGATCGCACGTACGAGCAATTTTTGAGCGAGTCTCCCTCGCTCTCCACGGCAAGGTCGCGAATACGGTGAGCACTCCGGTACAAGAAAAGAATCGTTCGCCGCTGCCGGAGAAGGACTTGAGCGGGCTGATGCCGTATTTGCGACGCTACACTTGGGCGATCGTTCTCGGACTTTTTGGCGTACTGATGATGGGGATTATCGGGAACGTAATCCCGCTGGCGACGGGTGTGATCACGGACACGCTTGCCGGGAGTCAAGTGCCGTTCGAACATTCTGGGACGCAAGATGCAGCGGCGCACGGCCCTGCAGTGGTGACGGTATTGGGCGGGTCGAGACTCAGCCGCGCGATTCCCTATTACGCGCCTCGAAGCCGCAAGACGCTCGGGATCTACTGCCTGATTGTGATTGTGTGCGTAAGTATCAAAGGGCTGCTGTCGTTCATGGCGCGATGGAAACTGATCGGCGTTTCGCGCGATATCGAATTCGACATACGCAATGACCTGTTGAAGCGACTACTGCTGCTGGAGCCGGAATTTTACGTGCGCAATCGTACTGGCGAATTGATGTCGCGCGCAACGAATGACCTGAATTCAGTGCGCATGGTGCTGGGACCGGGAATCATGTACAGCGCCACGACGCTCGTGACGATGATTTTCGCGATTGTGATCATGGTCGCGCTTTCGCCTTCGCTCACACTTTGGGTGCTGTTGCCGGCTCCGGTGGTTGCGGTGGCGGTGTGGTTCTTCGGGCGCACGATTCACGATCTCTACGAGAAAATCCAGGCAGCGCTGGCGACGTTAACGGCGCGCGTGCAGGAGAATTTGTCCGGCGTGCGCGTAGTGCGAGCCTACGCGCAGGAAGAAGCCGAGCAGCGGCAGTTCGACGAACCGAACCGCGAATACGTTGCGCGAAATATCAAGCTGATCCGTACCTGGAGCATGTTCATGCCGTCGCTTCAGGCTCTGATCGGCATAACGTTTCTGATCGTGCTGTGGCAAGGCGGGCATCAGTTGCTGCGAGGGCAGATTTCGCTGGGTGCGCTGATCGCATTCAACGCCTACCTGACGCTGCTGGTTTGGCCGATGATCGCGCTAGGTTGGGTCACGAATATTTTTCAGCGTGGTGCGGCGTCCATGGGCCGGCTCAGCTACATACTTTCGGCGCAACCTGCCATTGATGATTCGGCGGCGAAAATCTCACCGAATACAAAACCGGCTGGTGAGATTGAATTTCGCGGACTGACGTTCACCTATCCCACTTCGCTTGCGGGAAATGATTCGAAGGTGACGGCGAAGTCCAATGGGCAAGCCAACAGCCATTCCAACGGAGCGCATCCGGTGCTGCAGAACATCAATCTGAAAATTCCTGCGGGGTCGACGCTGGCGATTGTGGGACCGACCGGAAGTGGCAAGACAACTTTGGCTGCGTTGATTGCCCGTTTGTGGGAAGCGCCGGACAGCGAGTTGTATCTGGACGGAAAGCCCCTGAAGGAGTGGCCGCTCGCAGCACTGCGTGGTTCGATTGGCTTTGTGCCGCAGGATACTTACCTTTTCGGCGAAACCATCGGCGGCAACATCGCATTTGGATTGCCGACATTTACGGATGAACAGGTACTCGAGGCCGCGGCAATCGCGAATCTGGACGGCGACATTCAGGATTTCCCGAAGCGCTACGAAACCGTGGTCGGCGAACGCGGGATTACACTTTCCGGCGGGCAAAAGCAGCGTACGGCGATTGCGCGCGCGGTGATACGCGATCCGCGCATTCTGATTTTGGATGACGCGCTCTCGAGCGTGGACACGCAAACCGAGGAGCGCATCCTGACCGGACTAAAACGAATCATGGAAGGCCGCACGACGATTTTGATCTCGCATCGCACTTCAACGGTGCGCGACGCCGATCAGATCGTTGTGCTGGTTGACGGAAACATCGCCGAGCGCGGCACACACGATGAATTGCTGGCGGCCGGCGGTTATTACGCCGATCTGTATCAGAAGCAGCTCTTGGAGGAAGAACTGGAACGCGCATGAGCACCACGCCAGTCAATCCGCACGAAGAAGAAGCGCTCGGCAAAGCGTACGATTCGCGCTTGATGCGGCGGCTGTTGCAATACATGGCGCCGTACAAGTGGTGGGTGGTGCTGGCGCTGGGCTTGGTGGCGATCGTCACGCCACTGGAACTTGCGCCGCCGTTGATGTTTGAGAACGCCATTGACCGCTACTTCGTTCCGGCCATGAAGGGCGTTCTCGGTGAAAGCGCGGCTTGGCGCGGAATTCTGATTATCTCAGTCATTTATTTCTTCATCCTGGTATTCGATTTTCTCGCGCAATACGCGCAGATTCGCATCATGCAGCGCGTCGGGCAGCAAACGATGTACGACATGCGCAGCGGCATTTTTGCCCATTTACAGCGGCTGCCGATGAAATATTTCGACCACAATCCGGTTGGGAGACTGGTTACGCGTGTAACCACGGATGTCGACGCGCTGAACGATCTCTTCGCTGCCGGCGTGGTCACCATGATCAATGACCTGTTCCTGCTGGTGGTGATGGCGTGCGTGCTGTTCTGGAAAGACTGGCGGCTGGCGCTGGCCACGCTAGCGGTGCTGCCGGGAATTTTGATTGTTACTTTTATCTTTCGCCACTACGTTCGCGAAGCCAACCGGAAAATCCGTACCGCGATTGCGCGCATCAATGCGTTCCTGCAGGAATACATTTCCGGCATGCACGTAGTACAGCTTTTCAACCGCGAGCACAAAGCGATGCAAGAGTTCGAACGCCGCAATCGCGACAACATGCTGGCTTGGCGTGACGCCATTCTTGCCTATGCGCTGTTCTATCCCGCTGTGGAGTTCCTGAGCTTCGCCACCATCGCGCTGATTTTCTGGACTGGCGGAATGCGAATTCTGCACGGCACGCTGACTTTGGGCATTCTGACTGCGTTCACCATGTACGCGCAACGATTCTTCCGGCCCATTCAGGACTTGAGCGAGAAATTTAATATTTTGCAGTCCGCAATGGCTGCCAGCGAGCGCATCTTCAAGCTGCTCGATGAACCAGTCACCATCGAATCCTGCGCCGATGCGCAGCGGCTGACGGCGGCGCGTGGCGAAATCGAATTCCGCAATGTGTGGTTCAGCTATCGCGGGGTTTCAGGGTCTGTACTTGCAGACCCGGAAAAAAGGAATATGCCGGAGCCAGCTGACGAAGACTGGGTGCTGCGCGATGTGTCGTTCCGGATTTCGCCAGGGCAGACCTTCGCAATCGTCGGCCACACTGGCGCCGGCAAAACCACGCTGATTTCGCTGCTACTGCGTTTCTATGATATTCAGCGCGGCCAAATTCTCTTGGATGGCGTGGACATCCGCTTGCTCGATTTGCAGGATCTGCGCCGCCATTTCGGAATCGTGCTGCAGGATCCGTTCCTCTTCACGGGAACGATCGAATCCAACATTCGCCTTGGCACTCCAGGAATCACGCGCGAAGACGTGGAACGCGCCATCGATAAAATCGGCCTGGGCGATTTTGTGCGTACGCTTGCGGAAGGAATCGCCACTCCTACCAACGAGCGCGGCTCGACTCTTTCCGTCGGACAACGCCAACTCATTAATTTTGCGCGAGCCCTTGCGCACAATCCACGTTTCCTAATTCTCGATGAAGCAACATCGAGCGTGGATACCAAGACCGAATTGCTGATTCGCGAGGCGCTGGACAAATTGCTGACCGGCCGCACCGCGCTGGTGATTGCGCACCGCTTGAGCACCATTCAATACGCGGATCGTATCCTTGTGTTCCACAAGGGCCGGCTGCGCGAACAGGGCGCTCATCAGGAGCTTCTCGCGCAACGCGGTATCTACTATCGTTTGTACCAACTGCAATACAAGGAACAAGAACTGCATCTCCCGCAGAACGCGAATGGCTCGCCGGCGCCGTTTTCGGGCTTCCCTGCTCCGCTGCCCGCAACGGACTGAGCGCGCATCCCGCACAATGCCGCCAACCCAAATCCTTTTATCCGCGGGCGAAGCGAGCGGAGACATGTATGCCGCGCAACTTGCCACCGCGTTGAAAGCGCGCATGAATTGCGAAATTTTCGGAATGGGCGGCGACCAGATGCGCGCCGCGGGCGTGGATGTCGTCACCGACTATTCCGAAGTGTCGGTACTTGGCATCACGGAAATTCTCGCACACCTTCCACAACTGATTCGCGCGATACGCGGACTGGTGGGTGCCGCGGAAAAGCGCCGTCCGGCGCTGGCAGTCTTGACGGATTTCCCCGGCTTCCATCTGCGGCTGGCCCGCAAACTGAAGCCGCTCAGTGTTCGCAACGTTTACTACATCTGCCCGCAATTCTGGGCGTGGCGGCCCTGGCGCGTGCGCATCGTGCGACGGCGATTCGCGCTGGCGCTGTGTATTTTTCCATTCGAAGAGAAATTCTTCGGCGATGCAGGCGTACCGGTGAAATTCATCGGCCATCCACTGGTCGGTAAGGTCGGGCCAAGCCAAGGTCGCGAAGCATTTTTTGCCGCGCACCAACTCGATCCGTCGAAAAAACTGGTGACGATACTTCCCGGTAGCCGCAATTCCGAGTTAAAGCGTCATCTTCCGGTACTGCGGGAAGCCTGCTCCAGAATTCACTCCGAGATAGCGGTGCAATTCGTTGTAGCGGCCGCGCCCGGCCGCTCTGCCATGTTGCAACAGGGCTGGCCGCGCGGGCTTGACGTACCCGTCATCGAAGGCCACACCTACGATGCGCTGGCCCACGCGGACGCCAGCATCGTCTCCAGCGGCACAGCTACCGTGGAAGCCGCGCTGCTCGATGCGCCGATGGTCGTGGTGTACCGCGTCTCGGCACTCACGGCGATTTTGGCGAAGCCATTGGTGCGCACTGAGTTCTTCAGCATGGTCAATCTCATTGCCGGGCGCGCAGTGGTACCGGAAGTGATCCAGAAAGACTTCACACCGGAGAGAGTGGCAGCGCAGACGTTGCGCTTGCTACGCGACTCCTCGGCCGTGGCAGCCATGCGCACGCAACTTGCCGAAGTTCGCCGCAAACTCGGCCCTGCGGGAGCCGTCGAGCGCGCTGCGGACGCAATTTACGGATTGTTGACCACCCCGTCTGGCAACGCTTCTTGATCCGCTGCTATCCTATAGAGGGAGTCTTGTGGTCACTCCCAAAGGAATTAGAACCAATGGCCTTCCTCGCTAAATCGTCTCGTTTATCCCGCCTGTTGTGTGCAGTGATGATTTCAAGCCCGCCTGCTGTTCGCGACCGCCGCGGCGGCCCAGGACGCCGCACAGTTGCCATTTTTGGCGCAAAACTATGATGTCGCCGCAACGATTGATCCTTCGAATCAAACGCTTTCCGCAGTGGCCAAAGTGGATTTTCGCGCAACGGAAGTCTCCAGCGTCGTGCGGGTCGAGTTGCATCCCAACCTGAACGTCACGGAAGTAAAGAACGCCGCCGGCAAAGCACTGAATTTCGAACGCGACAACCTGAATCAGCTTCTGCTGAACGTGAATCTGCCCTCGGCCGCCTCCGCCAATTCCACCGTGACCCTGACTTTTACTTACAGCGGACCGCTCGCCAACGAAGATAACAGCCCGGTCTCCGGGGTACGTCTGGCTTCTATCTACAAAGACGGCGCGTATCTACTGCTCCCCGCTCGCTGGTTTCCGCTGACCGCGTATCCCACGAATCGCTACACGGCAACATTCCGATTGACGGTGCCGGAGACTTTTGCGCTTGCCGGAACCGGCAAATCGCTTTCACCTTCGATGCTTCCGGCCAAGTCCGCCGCGGAAGGCCCCCGCCTTTTGTACGTGTTCGAATGTCCCAACCCAGCGCCTAATGGTTCCTTCGTGGCGGGGCCGCTGCAACTCAGCGCGAAACAGGCCGAAGGTGTCAACGTAAACGTATTCGCGCCGCGGTCGGCTTCCGCTAAACCGGAAGACTTTGCGAACTCCATCGCGCGCGCGGTAAACGTGTTTTCGGATTTGTTTGGCGCACTGCCCGCCGAACCGGAATTTACCGTCGTACAAATTCCTGACGGAGGCTTGCGGGAATTTTCCGGGCCAGGACTCATTGTGCTATCGCAAAGGGCATGGGAGCCGAAAATTAACGACCGCGTGATCGCAAGGCTAGTGGCGTCGCAGTGGTGGGGCAATCAGGTGCTGCCCAAGACGCGCGGTGATGTGTGGATCAGCGACGGCCTGGCTCGCTATTCGGAAGCGCTATATGCCGAACAAAATGCCGGCAAAGAGGCCGGGCTCCGCGCGGTAGATGATTTCGCCGTCGGCGCGCTGATGAACGAAGAAGCTTCTCCCATTTCACAGGCTGCGCGCCTGGTTCCCTTCACCAGTGATTACCGCTCAGTGGTCATGAACAAAGGAGCTATGATGTTCCACATGCTGCGGGCGCAGATGGGTGAGATGTCTTTCAAATCGTTGCTACACAATTTCTACACTGCGTACGCAGGCAAGAGCGCCACGAACGCGGAATTTCAACAGATGGCCATTCAGCAGACGCAGGCCACGGTGAAGCCCGGCCAAGAGGCGCCCAACTTGTCCGGGTTCTTCGCGCAATGGCTGAATTCGACGGGTGTACCGGATTTCAAGGTTGAATATGTCGTGTATCGAACACCCAAAGGCTTCCGCGTGGTCGGCAAGATTTCGCAACCGCTGGACACATTTTCCATGCCGATCCAGATCCGCATTGACACCGAAGGCAACCCGGAAATCAAGACTGTGGACGTCACTGGAACGGAATCCACCTTCACAGTCGAAACATTTGGCCGGCCCAAGCCGGGCGGCATCAAAGTCGATCCGAACAACGTAGTGCTCAAAGGCAATTCGGGTTTGCGAGCACGCGCTGCGATTGCGCGCGGTGAAGAGCTCGCGGAAACCGGGCGTTACTACGACGCGATTCAGCAGTATCAGAGAGCGCTGAACATCCAGCCGGGACGGCCCTTGGCAAATTTCCGCATGGGTGAAGCCTTCTTCTACCAGAAAAATTATCAGGCAGCCGCAAATGCGTTTCGCGAATCTCTGCAATCCGTGCCAGAACCTTCGGAGAAATGGACCGAGGTCTGGGGCCATCTGTACCTCGGCATGATTTTTGATTTGCTGGGGCAACGCGAGCGCGCCGTCAACGAATACAGCAAAGCCAAACAGACCAACGACAACACTGGAAGCGCGCAACAGACGGCGGATCGTTACATAAAGAAACCCTACAGCGAAGGCGGAGCGCAGGCTGCCTCCACCGCAAAACCCGGTGGCGAAGCGGCTCCGCCGCAGCCGGCCGCGGACGATGGGCGGCCGCATCTCAACAAAAGGCCGCAGCCGTAAAATGAGTTTACCAGCAGTAAGTTAGCGTTCTGCCGAACAGTCCTACGTGCCAGCTTCGCAAGTTCGCAAGGATGCGTTGCGCGCCCGGGAGTTCATATCACGGCAACGCGACGCACAAGCGGCCACCTGCGTCCCTTCGTGCGGCTCATAATGACCCATAATGAATTGCCTTGCAGAACAAAGAAATCGCGGCCTCCGCCCTGCACAAAACGGCAGTGAGCGCCAGTATCCGCATCTGCGTGCGCCATTTCTGAAAAATGACGCGTAGAGCGCAACTCGGTATCTTGCTGGCCGTGTCTTCGTTCGTGTACGCAAATTCACTCTTCAATAGCTTCACGATGGACGACGAGCTGTACATCTTCGGAAATCCCCAAGTCACGCGGCCTTCCCTTAAACAGCTATTCCAAGCAAACAAAGTTAGCGCCGTTTTTCGCCCTGTAACCTTCGCAACTCTCGCGGTGAACTACAAATTGAATGGCGACCGGCCATTCGGCTATCACCTCTTGAATTTGTTGCTGCATGCAGGCGCAACCATGCTCCTGTTTCTGGTCCTGCGCGAAATCCTGGCGAACGAGCCACGCGGAGACATAATCGCCTTCGTCGCGGCGCTGCTCTTTGCCGTGCATCCGTTACACACGGAAGCCGTGGCTTCGATCGTCGGGCGTTCAGAATTGCTGGCCGCTGGATTTCTCCTGGCGGCGTGGCTTTTTCACCTTCGTGGACGGACCATACCGACCTTCGTGTGCTTTGCATTTGCGGTGCTCTCGAAGGAATCGGCTATCGCTCTCCTGCCCCTTGCAGTTGCTGGGGATTATGCACGCGGGAAGCTTCTCCATTGGGCGCGCTATGTGCCCATCGCGGCCGCTACGTTTCTCTATGCCTTCGTCCTTTGGAAGGTTCATGGGAACAGGTTCGGGCTTCAAGAAGTCTCCCTGCTCGACAATCCGCTCTCGCATCTTCCCGTAAGTTGGAGAATTGCGAACGCCATTCGAATCGCCTGGAAATATGTTGCCTTGCAGCTTTTTCCCGCGAAGCTCTCCTGCGATTACTCCTTCAGCGCGATCCAGTTGTACGCGAATCTCCAGCACACACTTCCTGCCATCGTCGCAGCTGCCGGCGTTCTGGCCGCTTGCGGATGGACAATCTGGAAGAAGAAGCCGGGGTTCATGATTGCTGGAACGATTTATTTTACCGGCTTTGCCATCACCGCGAATATTCTGGTAATCACCGGCACAATTATGGCAGAGCGTCTCGCGTACTTGCCGTCAGCCGGATTTTGCCTGCTTATCGCGCTGCTCTGGAAGCGACTAGAAGTTCGCCGACGCTCCGCGGCAATTGTTTTTCTGCTATTACTGGTGGCGGTTTTTGGGGTCCGGACGCTGGCGCGAAATCGCGATTGGAGAGACAACCTGACCTTGTATCAATCCGCGGTCCGCACCGTTCCTGGCAGCGCCAAAATGCATTCCAATGTCGGACGCGAATATCTGAAACGCGGACAGTTGGATCAGGCTCGCGCGGAATTGCAAAACGCATTGGCCATCTATCCAGAATACCCCGACGCCCTGCAATATCTGGCGCTGGTCGAATCCCGGACCGGTCACGATCTCGAAGCCATACGGCTGTTGGAAAGCGCTGTTCGAATGAGCGATCGCACAAATCTCAGTTATGACTTTATGGTGGTAAACTTGGCGGCCATGTTGATGCAAGCCGGGCGTAGCAGCGATGCGCTGGATATTTTGAACCGTGAAATCGCCGAGGCTCCGCAATATTCCCGCGCATGGTCGAACCGTGCTGTGATTTATTTTCAGAGAGGGGACACGGCGGCGGCCCGCAATGACGCGGAATCCTCGTTGCGCATGGACCCCACCAATTCACAGGCGCGCGGCGTGTTGAACAAAATAAGTCCAGCGCTGCAATCGCACCCTTCGCCGCGAAACTAATCCGCGGTCGACTCCAGTTGCATCCGCCCTACTCTGGTTTGTACGCCTTACATCTGCAACCGGGAAAGTTGCAGGATGTACCGAGCTTCTTATTCGCATACATCCGCGAGTGGATACTCTTGGCGTGCTGGCACTCGCAGCGCAGCATTGCATTTGACTTCTTATGCGAGCCTTTCTTGCCGCCTCGAACTGCTAAACTGCTCGGCTGTCCAGCGGAATCCTGAATGCGCGCGAATATCGCGGCGCCGCCTTTCAAGGAAGAGTGTGTCCGCTGCAAAGGTCGGTTGGGATGGAATCGGCTCTCGATGGGAATCTTCACGTTTGACCTCCGAGAGCAACGGACAAGGCCACCAAGGCGAATCGTCCTTGCAAAGCAAAGCGGACCACGATAACTGGCTGGTTATATCACACTGTGTTATTCAATGGAATACGATCGAACGCGGGAGAAAAATGACTAGGAGGCTAAGACTTGTCGCGACGCTCCTGCGTAGAGTACTCATAGACCCCGCGGCCGGACTTTCGACCAAGTCGGCCTTCAGTCACCAGTTTCTTGAGCAACGCGTTCGGCCGGTATTTCTCGCCGAGCGTCTCGTGCAGGTATTCCAGGATGCGCAGGCGAACATCCAGACCCACCAGATCCACCATTTCGAACGGGCCCATCGGATGATTCAAGCCCAGCTTCACTGCTTTGTCGATGTCTTCGGCCGAAGCCAATCCCGCTTCGAGCATGGCGAAGGCTTCGTTGCCGATCAGCGCATTCACCCGGCTGGTGATAAAACCGGGCGACTCCTTTACTACCACCACTTCCTTGCCCATCCGGTTGCCTACTTCGCGGCAAGCCGCAATGGTCTCGTCGGAAGTTTTTGCCGCGCGCACAATTTCGATCAAGCGCATCTTCGGCACGGGATTGAAGAAATGCATTCCGACGCACAGTTCGGGCCGGAAAGTCATTTCCGCCATTTCGGTAATGGAAAGTGAGGAGGTGTTGCTGGCCAGAACTGCGTTCGGTTTAGCGAACTTGTCGAAAAGGGTGTACAACTCGAGCTTTAGCTCCATCTCTTCGGGCACGGCCTCAATCAAAAAATCACTCTCGCGGCACGCGTCCTCAACCGAAGAAGCTGTCGCAATGCGCTTCACCGCCGCGGCTGCTTCTTCCAGTGTTACCTTGCCTCGCTTCGCTCCCTCATCGAAGGCCCGCGCAATCCATCCGGTGGCGTGCGCCAACGTCTCCGGCATCACGTCTTCCAGGATTGCTCGGTAGCCGCCGAGCGCCGCGGCATACGCTATTCCGCGGCCCATCGTTCCGGCGCCGATCACGCCGATCGTTTTCACTTCCATTTGGGAATTCTCCGGCGGACGGTTCCGTATTCCGTCCCTGTTAGCTGGCGTCGTTATTTTACCAATTTCATGTAGGCGGTTACGTCGAATCCCACCACCATCTCTTCGCCGCGCACGGCGATCGGCCGCTTAATCAAATTGGGATTCTTGGACATCAAGCGGATGGCTTCTTCGCGCGAGGGAGTTTTCTCGGCCATGTTTCGCTCGCGGTAAAGCTCGTTGCGCGAATTCAGAAATGGCGCGTAGTCTCGCGTTCCAATCAGATTATGCAACTCTTTTTCGGATAACGGCTGCGCGTCCAGATCGCGCGTATCCAGTTCCGCTCCCAGCTCTAGCAAGAGACCTCTTGCTTTGCGGCAGGTGGTTCAAGAAGACTTCTGATAAAACTTTATTCTTGCTCTTGCCATTCTCTCTCCTGTGCTTGACTAATGTGAAGTAATACGAGGATTCAGTAGCGCGGAATGCTGGGATCGATTTCGCTGGACCAGCGATCGATGCCGCCGGCAAGCGACTGCGCGCTTTCCACGCCTTGCGCCCGCAACCATGCCGCCACGTCCAAGCTGCGCTGGCCATGATGACAATAGCAGATCACGTCCTCGTCGCCGTCCAGCGCCTGCAGATTCGCGGGAATCGTACGCATTGGAATCAGTTTTGCACCTCCAATGCGGCACACGTCGTATTCCCATTGCTCGCGCACATCCACCAGCAGGAATTTTTCGCCCGCTTTGCGACGCCGTTGAAGCTCTGCCACGCTGATTTCGATTTCACTCATTGATGGCTTCCGCCACTTACATTTTACTTCATCCGTCATTCCGAACGGAGTCTGTGGAGTGAGGAATCTCTCTTCGTTTCAAGCCGGAAGAAAGAGAGATTCCTCGCTGCGCTCGGAATGACGGACTTTTTCCGAAGCATCTGTGTCTCTGCTTTAGCGGCCCTGAAATTTTGCCGGGCGCTTTTCAAAAAACGCGTGAATTCCTTCCAGGCAATCGTCCGATGCGAAGCACCTCATCTGATGCTGCACTTCGGCCTCCAGTGCCTTGCTAAGCGCATCCTTCTCACTTCCAAATAGTGTCTGCTTGACGGCGCGTATGGCAATCGGCGGGCCAGCGGCAATCTGCGCTGCAAACTTTTTCACTTCCGACTCCAGTTGCGCACCCGGCACCACGCGGTTGACGAGTCGCAGCTTGAGTGCCGTTTGCGCGTCAATCATATCGCCGGTGTAAAACATTTCAGCGGCCTTCGAAGGACCAACCAGTTGCGGCAAAAAGTAAGTTCCACCGTAATCGGGAAACAATCCGACTCTTGCAAAATTCTGTCCGAACACAGCTTCTTCCGCCGCGATCCGGATATCCGCGGCTAACGCCACATTCATTCCTGCTCCCGCCGCTGCGCCATTTACGGCGGCAATCACCGGTTGCGGAATCATTCGCATGCGCAGCATCGCGCCCATTCCCATGCGTAGAATCGGTTCCAGTTGTTTGGTATCTCGTGCTTCTCTTCCTTTGCCAATCGCTGCAAGATCGCCGCCAGCACAGAAAGCTCGTCCTGCGCCGGTCAGCACCACCACGCGAACCGCATCATTCTTGCCGATTTTCTCAAATGATTGATTCAGCGCGGTCGCCAATTCATTGTTCAGCGAGTTCAGCTTGTCTGGCCGGTTCATCACCAGCAGTGCAACGCCATTTTCGATGGTCTCGAGCAGCACTGGGCCTGCTGTGGGTGCCGCAGTAGGCGGATTGCTCATCTGATCCTCCGCGATGATTTAGAGAGGTTTGGCATCCCGGGAAGTTTCCACTTTTCGAACCAGTGCGGCAAGCTTGCGGAAGTGCACAATTCGGTCCTTCGGCTTCAGCACGTGCTGCGAATCGGTAGCCGGCAGCACGTAGACTTTCGCTCCGTACAGCAGATCTTTCTGCAATCCTAATTTAGCGCGCCGCTGCGCGAACTGCTCGTAAACATTTTTTCCATTGAACGCGATCACATGCGGTACATATTCGCCCAGTTTCTGCGAAAGCACGATGCGCCCTTCGGCATAATCCTCGCGCGTCAATTCCTCAATCGTTCGCGTGGGGCGCTTCACCAAATCCGTAAGCCCGATGGCAAACTCGATGATTCGTTTGTCATCGCGGTATTCAAGTGGCTCGGGAATCACGCCGGTTTCGAAGAGCACCGGCCAGAAAGGATTTCCTCGCCCCGAATAGTAGTGACCAGTGCGCACCGACGATTCCGTCGGATTGCATCCGACAATGACCAGTTTCATTCCTTTGCGGAGATGGTCGGGAAGTGTTTTCATGTCGAATTTCGTCAGAAATAGGATAGCGCGACTGCTCCCAGTTCGGCGGAAGTGTTCTAGCCGGACTGCCAAAGAGGCAACTGCCTTCCAAGCTTTTTCTCCTGCGCCAATCGGTAGACGCAAACCGCTGCAGCCAGATCCCATGCGGCGATTCCGTTCGATTTGAACAACGTGATCTGCGTTTCCTCGGTGCGTCCGGGGCAAATTCCCGTCACCAGAGACGACAATTCCCGCACCGTGTCCCAACGTTGTTCGTTGCCGGAAAACCCCAGAACCAAGTCGCCGGCTTCCTGCCGCGACTGCTCGATTGAATCAACATAGATTCTGCTGCACTTGGCCACCGTCGCCGCGTCCAATTCGCGTTTTTTCATGTGATTCGCGCCGATGGCGTTGATGTGTGTACCGGGAGATACGTGGTCGCCGTTCACCACCGGCTGGCTCGCGGTGGTCGCTGTGCAGAGTATGTCCACATCATGAGTTGCGTCCGTAGCGGCGTTCACGCCTTCCACCGCGATTCCAAGCTGCGAAGACATCTCGCTGGCGAACTTCTCGCGTCGCTCTGCGTCCCGCCCATACACTTTCACTGAGTTCAGTTTCCGCACTGCGGCAATCGCTTGCAGTTGTGTGCGTGCTTGCCCGCCGGTGCCGACGATTCCTGCCGTCGTCGCATCCGTTCGCCCTAAATACTTCGTAGCCACACCCGAAGCCGCACCTGTCCTCATTTGCCCCAGTTTATCCGCTTCGATCAGCGCCAGCAGGTCGCCGGTTCCGCTGGACCACAAGCAAACCAGAAATTTCAATTTTCCGCCGACGTACGTGTACTGCTTCGTCGCGACAAATTTCCCCGCGACATCCGCTGCCGCCATATTGTGAAAAAATATACTCTCCGGCAATTCGAAGCGTTTACGCGGATGCACCAAAACTTCGCCCGCCGCCTGTCGCTTCGAAATCTTTTCCACCGCTTCAATCGCCAGCGGCATGGTAAAAACTTTTTGCACTTCCGATTCATTAATATGTAGTGTCACGGGATCTATCCTATTCGCATCGGCAGAATTTTAGCCCGAATTCCTGTGCGCGCGCCGCATGCTGCGCCCCAGCTTGTCCGCGCGTACGACTCAAGTATTTTTCCGCTTCCTCATCATCGGCTCGATATCAGACTTACTTTCGTTTCACCGTCCGCGCAGGGCCAACCGATTTCGCGCGCGGCGGCATAACTTCGCCGTCGCGGATGCGCCGCACCACGGTCTGTATCAGCCGGTACCCGCGCTCGTGTTGCGGATCATCCGCATTGAAAAACCGGAACTCCGGCTGGCCACTCGCGGTCTTGTCGGTTTGAATGGGCAGCTTTCCGCACAAGTTGTTTTCGATGAACGCCGTTTCGTAGCGCGTTTTTTTGCGATTCCACGTATACACGCGCAGTACTGTAAAATCGCAGGCCTGCCCTTCCGATCCACGCGCAGCCGCCAACAGATATTGCGCTTTGTTCCCCGAAGGATCTTCCACGTGATTCAGTTCGAACCACGCAATCGGCCGCAAATTTGCCGAGTTCGCGCCTTCGCGCACCGCGTCCGGCACATTCAGCTCCAGAAATCTGGCGATTACCCATCCCGCAATCGGTACACTCTGGTCCCCAGGCCGTGTGGTATTTGACGGCACCGATGTGCGCGCCGTGGTTTCGCTCGGCGGACGTGAAGCGACTCCGCGTACCAAAAACCAATCCTCTTTTTTCGTGTCTTGCGGAACCCCGGCTTCCTTCTCGTCCGAGCTCTGGACTACATCGGCCATCGCGCGCCCCAAGATTTCCACCGCAACCCCTCTCCCAAATTGATAAAGCCGTGGCGCGGTCCGTCCCGGCTCCACGCGGAGATTCGTCGCAACTTTTGTCCGCCCGCTGCCCTGCACTGGCAACGACTGCGCCCGCTTCAACAGCTCTTCCGAGCGTCTCCACAACGCCGGATCCATCAGCAGCCGCCCATCCACCCACCCCACGGTGCCCGCGGCCGTCCGCACCTTCACAAAATCATTGCGCTTCGCTAAAGTGTCCACGCGTTCGCCATAATGCAGACTGCCCAGCTGCTCGCGCACCTGCGCCACGCTGCTCCACAGCGTCACGCTCTTTTCGCTGACATACGCCTCGCCAAGCGATTCGTGCTTCGGACGGAAAAACCACGCGGTAAGCGCCACCAACGCCAACAGCGGCACGGCAATCAAAAGTTTTTTCTTCATTCTCTCTTCCGAGAAATCTTGTGCCCCTGTGGCGTCATCTTTGACTACCGTGTTGCGCCGAACGTTTCGCTTTACTTCGCCTGCAGGCAAACCAGCACGGACCTAAATTCTACCCGATTAGCATGAAGTCACGGGCACGCCCCTGCGATAATTTCTCAACCGCTGGAATTTGCGCTGCGTTTTTGAAAAAATCGTTCCTGCCGTTATCGAGGACTTCGTGAAATTTCTGAACGCATTTCAACCGCTCGGCTTACTGATTCTCCGCGCAGCCCTCGGCGTAATCTTGTTCACGCACGGCTATCCCAAGCTGGCCCACGCCAATCCAGCAATGCAGGCGATGTTTGTACAGCATGGATTGCCGGCTCAGTTCGTGTATCTCGCGGGGGTTTTGGAAACGTTTGGCGGTCTGCTGTTGCTTCTCGGACTTTTCGCGCGAGCCGCGGCTCTACTGCTGGCGATTGAGATGTGCGTCGCGATTGTTAAGGTACACAGCGCCCACGGAATCATGGCCCTGCACGAATACGAATTCCCGCTCGCGCTGGCAGCAGCGTGCTTTGCCCTCGCCACGCTCGGCGCCGGAGCCGCTTCAGTCGATCATTTATTAGTTGGCGAAGATGGTTCGAAGCGTGCGCGCGCCACGAAGCCAACGAAAAAATAGCAGAGTTTCAGTTCCCCGCTTGCGTAACGATGGGCGCCTGAGGAGACGCTTGCGGTGGTATCGCCACCTGCGGAGGCGCAAGTGGCAGCACGATCCACAGAATGACGTACAGCAAAATTCCCGTGCCGCCGCACAACACAATCAGCAGCCACAACACGCGCACCAGTGTGGTGTCCATATCGAAATATTCCGCCAAACCCGCGCACACGCCGCCCAGCTTCTTGTCGGTGCTGGACCGCATTAGCTTTTTCGGACCGCCAGTGACCGACGCCACGTCCGGCGCTCCCGTCACCATCTGCCGTGCTCCGCAGTTGTAGCAAAATCTCGATCCATCCGCGATATTTCGCTGGCAGCTATTGCAAATCATGATCGGCCTCCCGCAAGCAGGCTAACGCCGCTGCTCTAGAGAATATACGCCCAAATGCCCAAAAAAGTTTCCTGGTTCGTTCTGGTACAGGCGCAGCATGCCGCGCCCTAAGCGCTCAGGCGCGCGATTCAGAACCCTAGGCCAGGCCTAGTAATCCATCAACTTTTTCACCGCCGCAATCACCGTATCTGACTGCGGCAAAATCGCATCTTCCAAATGCGGATGGTATCCGCAGAACGTATCCATCGCCGCAATCCGCCGTACCGGCGCATCCAGTTCGTCAAACAGTTCATCCGCAATACGCGCCGCCAGCTCCGCGCCATAGCCCCAGCTCAACATATCTTCGTACGCCACAATCACGCGATGCGTTTTCCGCACCGAAGCGCAAATGCCGTCCCAATCGTATGGCGACAATGAACGCAAATCCACGATCTCCGCAGAAATTCCTTCCCGCTGCAATTGCGCCGCCGCCACTTCCGCGCGATGTACGAACGCACCGTACGTGATGATGCTTACGTCCGTGCCTTCCTTCACCAACCGCGCCTTGCCGAACGGAATCGTAAAGTCCGGCCCGGGATATTCCGACCGGTTGTACGGCTGCCGGTACAAGTGTTTGTGCTCCAGGAACATCACCGGATCATCGCAACGAATTGCGGTACGCAACAATCCCGCCACATCGAGCGCCGTTGATGGCATCACCACGCGCAATCCCGGGCAGTGCGTGAAAATCGATTCGCCGCTCTGGCTGTGATATACCGCGCCGCCCGTCAAATATCCGCCAATCGCAACTCGCACCACCATCGGGCTCTTGAACGCGCCATTCGAACGCCACCGCATCACGCACAATTCATCGCGGATCTGCATCATCGCCGGCCAGATGTAATCGAAAAACTGAATTTCCGGCACCGGCTTCAGCCCGCGCGTCGCCATGCCAATCGCGCGGCCAATGATCGATGCTTCCGCTAACGGGGTATTAAAAACGCGCGACGATCCATACTTCCTTTGCAGCCCCGCCGTCGCTTTAAAAACGCCACCCTTGCCTTTGACTTCCTTCAAATTCTCTTCCCGGCTGGCATCCGCAACGTCCTCGCCAAACACCGTAATCCGCTCATTGTGCGACATCTCGTCGTTCAACGTCGCCGCTACCATCTCCACCATCGTCTTCGGCGCGCCGTGCAACTTTGCCTCCACTTCGAACGCGCCCGAAGTCGGATCCACGTCCGGCGAATAAACGGTCGAAAGAATCGATTCCACCGCGGGCGCTTCCGCCGCAAGCGCCGCATCGCCCGCTTGGCGTACCTCGTGATCCACTTGCGCTTCTAACGACTCAATTTGCTTCTGGTCCAGCAGACCTTCGCGCACCAGGAACAATGCAAATTTCGACAACGGGTCGCGATGCGCTTCCTGCTCGCGTTCTTCCGTCACCTTGTAAAGTTTCTCGTCGTCAGAAAGCGAATGTGAGTATGGCCGAGTCACGTGCGCGTGAATCAATGCCGGCCCGCGTCGTTCGCGGCAATAATTCACCGCTTCCTGACAAACCGCGTAACTCGCAATCGGGTCCGTGCCGTCAACTTCCGCGACGTGCAAGCCCGGGAATCCCTGCACCAATTTCGAAATATTTCCGCCCGCCGTCTGCACTTCCACCGGAACCGAAATCGCGTAACCGTTATCCTCCACCAGGTAACACATCGGCAACTTTTTCGCGCACGCTGCGTTCAACGATTCCCAGAATTCGCCTTCGCTCGTCGCGCCATCGCCGGAGGAAACGTAAACAATTTCATCGGCGGAATATTTTGCCAGTTCGCCCAACGGTGCTTTCTTCGCCTGTGCCAATGCTTTCGGATGCGCTTCGAAGTAAAACGTCGCTTCCGCGGCGCCAACCGCCTGCACAAATTGCGTGCCCGTACACGACGACTTGCTCACGATGTTGTATTTGGGATGCCCCCAGTGCGAAGGCATCTGCCGTCCGCCCGAACTCGGATCGGCCGCAGCGCCCACTGCCTGCAGCAGCATCTCCAGCGGCGTCACTCCCAGCATCAGGCACAGCGCGCGATCGCGATAGTACGGATAAATCCAGTCCGCGCCGGGCCGCAAAAGCAACCCCATTGCTGCGGTCACCGCTTCATGGCCCGCACTTGAAATCTGGAAGTAAATTTTATTTTGGCGTTTCAGCTGGATTTCGCGGTCATCCAGTTTCCGCGAAAGATACATCGTGCGATATAAACGAATCAGCGTGTCGCGAGTAAGTCCGGCGTGCTTCTCAATTTTGGGGGAGTCATTTCTGGCGGATTTCACGCGGGTTTGCACGGCCATTCGGTCTGACCTCGGTCGTTGACGGTTTCCAGCGGCTGCAATTCAAATTATACCGAAATATTTTTGGCCGTTCCGAAACCGCTCCGTGGCACCTTAGCAAAATCAGACCAATTTGGACTGCCATTCACCGCAGACTAATCCAACAAATCAAATTTCGCTTCGAGTTCCCCGAACTCCGCGTCTTGACCTTTCACCGGCTTTGGCGACAATTTGCTGAACGGCTCCTCTGACGGAATCTTTTTCAGCAGTCTCTCCTCGGTCATCTTCTCGTGACCGGAAAAAGCCAGTCGCAAATATAGTTTCACGTTGCCGGTCGGGGCGTCGCCGCCATCCGCATCTTCTTTTTTCTTCCCGCCGGATTTGGACTTGCCCGCCTTTGAAGCCTTGCCCTTCTTCGCCGCCTTGTCAGTTTCTTCGCTGTTGTCGGCGCCATCCTCGGACGATACTCCCGCATCCGACTCCCGCTCAAACTTGTAAAGCATTTTCTTGTCCAGCCGGAACGCCTGCTTCCACATTTCCAGTTTGTGCCGCGCTTGCTGGGCCTTTTCTTCATCCGTTCCAAAATCAAAACTAAAATAGATATGCGCCATATTTTTAGTCTGCGACCTCGGTTATCTTTAGTCAAGAAATCACGATTAATCGATTGCCGCCCGCAAATCATTCCATTTGCAATGCGGGAGCCCGCCTGCCGCAGGCTGGCCAGCTGCCGCGTTGCGGTCTAAGCCACGGCGGCAAATTACGCCCCGAGCGAGGAACTGTCGTATCATAGCTTCGTAGAGTCAGCACATGAGGCGCACGCGAAAATACAGGTTTTCGACCAGGCAGCGCCTAAGCGCGCTGGTCTGTTTCGTTGCGCTCATGCTCATGTACGCACAAATTGCGAGCGCCGCGGTAATGGTGATTTCCGGAACCTGCTGCAGTGGCGATCAATGTCCTATTCATGGCAGTCACCACCACCCGCAGAAAACCGATTACCCTCCGATGGACTGTGGTCACGGCGAACATAACATGAGCACGATGGACAACTGCTCGATGTCCTGCTGCCACGACACCGACCTGCCCGCGGTTCATGGCAATTTATTTCTGCTGCCCGCTTTCGCTCTCCACCTCACTCGCATCATATTCTGCCATCCCGTTTGCGGGCGCGATCACCAGGATTTCTTTAGCCCACGCACCTCTCGCTCCTCCTCCCAAATCATTCCTCAGCTAATTCAACCTGTATTTTTTGATTTTGTAGGGGCCGCCTTCTGAGGCGGGCCTCTTCTTTATTCCATTCAACCTGCCGGGCCAAATCCCCGCAGCCCAACCTATTTTGGAGAGCGTCTTTCATGAAGCGTCACGTAGATATTCGTTGTTGCCTTTTTTCGTTGTTCCTGACGGTAAGTTTTCTCTGCCCAGCGTTCGCCAGCATTTTCGGCACCGTGCGAGGCATCGTACACGATGTGCAGCATCGCCCCATCTCCGGTGCTCATCTTCAATTGCAGGCCAAGAATTTCGACTGGAAACGCGAAGCGCTGAGCGACAACGATGGGAAGTTTCAGTTCGACGCGGTGCCCGCAGGCGATTACAGCATCCGTATTTCCCGCGATGGCTTTCGCGAATACTCCGCTGATCTGGCGGTCCTCGCGGATTCTGCTCCGCTTCGCCACTTCCCGCTGGAGCTTGCCAGCGTCTCGGAAAAAGTGGAAGTCAACGAAAATGCACAGACGGTTGACACTTCATCCTCCGTCAGTCAAACCACCCTCAGCCGCGAAACAATTCAGTCCACTCCCGGCGCGACGCGTACCAACAGCCTCGATCTCATCACCGACTACACACCCGGCGCATACATGGTTCACGATCAACTTCACGTGCGCGGCGGCCATCAGGTTTCCTGGCTGATCGACGGAGTTCCTGTTCCCAATACCAACATCGCTTCGAACGTCGGACCGCAATTCGATCCCAAGGATATGGACGTCGTGGAAATCCAGCGCGGCGGTTACGACGCCGACTACGGCGACCGCACTTACGGCGTGTTCAACGTAATTCCGCGCTCTGGATTCGAACGCAATCGCGAAATCGAATTGCTCGCTACCTACGGGAATTTTCATTCCACCGACAGTCAGATCAGTATCGGCGATCACACCGAAAGATTTGCCTACTACGCCAGCGTTAGCGCGAATCGCACCGATGTTGGACTGATGCCACCGGAGCCAAATGCATTGCACGACGACAATAACGGCGTCAGCGGATTTACTTCTCTCATTTTCAACGCCACTCCAAACGATCAGTTGCGTCTTGCGGCTTCCGCGCGCGCTGACTTTTTTCAAGTGCCCAACACTTCGGACCAGCAAGCTGCGGATATTCGCGATACGCAGCGCGAACGCGACGGCTTTGTGAATTTCTCCTGGGTACACACTTTGCAGCCCGGAATCCTGCTGACTGTTTCGCCGTTCGTGCATTGGAACCGCGCTGATTATGACGGCTTTTCGCCCATTCCCAGCCTTTTACCAGACCAGCCACCGATTCCCACCGACCACAACAATTCGCTCTACGAAGGAGCGCAGGTTTCGCTTGCCATCACGCGCGGCCGGCACAACGCACGATTCGGCACCTACGGATTCGCGCAGCAGGACGACTCCTTGTTCCGCGTCGTCGCCACAGACGGCAGCGGATTAATTGCTTCCGAGAAAGATTCGCCATCGGGTGGACTGTTCACTCTTTTCGCAGAGGATCAGTTTCGCGCGACAGACTGGCTTACCTTCAATGCCGGCGTTCGCTACACGCATTTTTCCGCTGGCGTAGTCGAAGACAAAACCGATCCGCGCATCGGCACCGCTTTGCGCATCCCAAAACTTGGCTGGGTACTGCGCGCATTTTACGGCCGTTATTACCAGGCGCCCCCGCTGACTACTGTTTCCGGCCCGCTGCTGCAGTTCGCGACCGAGCAGGGATTTGCCTTCTTGCCATTGCACGGTGAAACCGACGAGCAGCGCGAATTCGGACTGACCATCCCGATTCGCGGATGGTCGCTGGATTTTTCCAACTTTCAAACCCACGCCAGGAATTTCTTCGATCACGACGTGCTGGGCAATTCCAATATTTTCTTTCCGCTATCCATCGAGCGCGCGCGTATTCACGGATGGGAATCCACGCTGCGTTCGCCGCGCATCAAGAAACGTCTAGACGTTTATCTCACTTACTCGAATCAAATGGTAGAAGGCGCTGGCGTTGTGACTGGCGGTTTGCTCTCCGATCCCGGGCAGCTTTGCGACGGTGGCGGTTTCTGTTATCTCGACCACGACCAGCGCAACACTCTTAGCACCGGATTTCACGCCGCGCTTCCCTATCGCATTTCCGCGTCGGGCAATCTCTCCTACGGCTCTGGTTTCCTGAATGGCGATGGGCCTAATCATCTGCCCGATCACACAGAAGTTTCTTTCTCGCTCTCCAAATCCATCGGAGAACGTCTGTCCGTGGGATTTACCGCTCAGAACGTGGCCGACGGACGCTACCTGCTGGACAACTCCAATACTTTCGGCGGCACACACTGGAACTATCCGCGCCAGGTCAGTGGAGAAATTCGCTACCGCTTTCATTTTTAACACTGGCGGAACGGAACTCCGCGTGCTGCGCGATTGCGCGCGGGAAAGTCCAGCGATACACTCGATACGAAATTCAGACAGGCGATGGAGTTCGCCATAACCGCCAAACGCCGCATCTTGAATGGGATCGGAATTGAGCTGATGACTCCTGGTGGCCGTAAGGCGCCAGGAGTTTTTTGTTTGCCCTGACTTGAAAAATGTTTTCCGTGAAGGAGTGCTTGCTTGAAAATATTCCTGATTGCACTGTTCGGCGCCATCGGCACGTTGGCTCGCTACGGACTGCAGGGCTTGGTGCAGATACGAACGGGCGGCGCTTTCCCGTACGGGACGCTGCTCGTCAATTTGTCGGGATGTTTTCTGCTGGGCCTGATCGGACAACTGACGCTGAACCGCATGCTGGTTTCCGCGGACGTGCGCATGGCCATCGCCGTTGGCTTTTTCGGCGGCTACACCACGTTTTCCAGCTTCGGATGGGAAACAGCGAAAATGCTGGAAGATGGCGAATGGCTGCGCGCAAGCACCTACGTCGTCGCCAGTGTCCTTGCGGGATTGTTGTTCTCGGTAGCCGGAATTCGCTTGGCGAATCGCTTTTAGGAACTTGCCATTCGGCAGAGCAGCGTTGGAGAGGACTCTATGACGCATGAAAAATTCGAGGGCGAGCGCACGTTGATGCGAATTCATATCGGTGAATCCGACAAATGGCATGGCAAATCGCTGCATGAAGCCATCGTGGAAATGTTGCGCAAGGAAAAATTCTCCGGCGCTACAGTTTTGCGCGGCGTGGGCGGGTTTGGATCATCGAGCGTCTATCACACCGACAAAATTCTGCGCTTGTCGCAAGACTTGCCGATTGTTGTGGAAGTGATTGAATCCACCGAACGCATCGAACAAATTCTTCCGCGTCTGGATGAGATGGTGGAAGGTGGTTTGATCACTCTCGAAAAAGTGCGCGTCATTCTCTACCGCGCGGCAAAAAAGTAGATGGCCAAGATCGGAGACGAACCACTTCTGCAAAACAAGACTAAGAAAGGGTGGCTGAACCGCACCGTACTCGGTGTCGGCCTCACTTCGCTTTTTTCCGATTGGAGCCACGAAACCGCAACCGCGGTGCTGCCCGCATTCTTGGCGGTGATTGGTGCGGGGCCCGCATGGCTCGGCGCAATTGAAGGCGTCGCGGACGGCCTCTCGAGTTTCGCAAAGCTTGCCGCCGGTCACTACACCGACCGTTTGAGCAAACGCAAACCGCTGGCGGTTTTCGGCTATGCGTTTACGGCGATTGCTACTGCGTCGTTTGGAATTGCTACGCATGCGATTCACGTCCTGGTTGGACGCTCCGCCGCATGGCTGGGACGCGGCGTGCGCTCGCCGGCGAAAAAAGCTTTGCTGGCTGCGGATGTACCTGCCGGAGCGTATGGCCGCGCGTTCGGTCTCGAACGTTTGATGGACACGCTCGGCGCTATCCTTGGGCCCTTGACTGCGCTGTGGATTCTGCAGGCAACAAATCATTCTTATCGAAAAGTTTTTCTGTGGACATTGCTGCCGGGAATGGTTGCGGTTCTGTGTTTCTGGGTGCTGGTGCGCGAACGGCCAGTCGAGAGGAAAGAAAAGAAATCCTTCTTGCTGGGTTTGCGAGCGCTGCCAGCTGAGTTCCGGCGATTTCTGGTGGCGGTGGGAATTTTCGGAGCGGGAGATTTTTCGCATACGCTGCTGATTTTGTATGCGACAAAAATGCTGGCCGCGGAATACGGAATGGCCAGGGCGGCGAGTATGGCCGTGATTTTGTATACGCTGCACAATGTTTTCTACGCTGCGTCGGCCTACCTGAGCGGGTGGCTGAGCGATCATGTGCCGAACCGGCGGATGGTGCTGTCCGGGGGATATGGACTGGCGGTGGTGACGGCCCTGTTGCTTTGCACCGGGACCCATTCGTTGTGGGTGTTGGGTGCAATTTTTGTGCTGGCTGGTTTGTACATCGGCACTGAGGAGGCGCTGGAGGATTCGGTGGCCGCCGAGATGTTGCCGCGCGAACAGCATGGCATGGCATTTGGAACCATGGCTGCCGTGAATGCGGTAGGCGATTTTCTTTCAAGCCTGCTGGTGGGAGCGCTGTGGAGCGCATTCGGAGCCGGCGCGGCATTTGGCGTATCGGCGGTACTGTTGGCGGCAGGAGCAATTCTGATTTCGCGGTTGAAGTAGAATACGTGCGGAGGAAATTCCCGATGAGAATTCCCGCGATGTATCGCGTCACGATATTTATGCTGACAGCGTTTGGCGTACTCTTCGGTGCGAGTGATGCGCGGGCGTGGGACAACCGTGTGGCTTTGACGCCGCCGATGGGATGGAACAGTTGGAACAAATTTGCCTGCAACGTGAGCGAGGATTTGATCAGGTCCATGGCGGATGGAATGGTGGCCAGCGAAATGAAGGATGCGGGCTATCAGTACGTGGTGATTGACGATTGCTGGCAGCTGAGCCGCGACGCCGATGGAAATATTGTTGCTGACCCGAAGCGCTTCCCTTCTGGAATTAAAGCGCTGGCCGATTACGTTCATTCCAAAGGATTGAAATTTGGAATTTACTCCGACGCGGGCGAAAAAACCTGTGCGGGGCGGCCCGGCAGCATGGGCCACGAGTATCAAGACGCACTGATGTATGCGAAGTGGGGTGTGGATTATTTGAAATACGATTGGTGCAACACGGGAAAGCGCAATGCGGAAGAAGCGTATTCGACTATGAGGGATGCACTGAAGGCGACGAGGCGGCCGATTGTCTTCAGCATGTGCGAGTGGGGCACGGCAAAACCATGGGTATGGGCGAAGGATGTTGGCAATTTGTGGCGAACTACCGGAGATATTTCCGATAAATGGTCGGGCGCGAAAAAATGGCCGGATGGAAGTTGCTGCGAACTTGGCATGCTGAACATTGTGGATCTGCAAGTCGGCCTGGAAAGTTTCGCCGGGCCGGGACACTGGAACGATCCGGACATGCTGGAAGTGGGCAACGGCGGAATGACGACGCCGGAGTATCGAGCGCATTTCAGTCTGTGGTGCATTTTGGCGGCGCCGTTGATTGCGGGAAACGATTTGCGCAACATGACGCCGGAAATCAAAGAAATTTTGACGAACAAAGAGCTCATTGCAGTCAACCAGGATGCACTTGGACGTGAAGGGAGCCGGGTGTGGAAAGATGGGGATCGGGAAATCTGGTCGAAGCAAATGAAGGATGGCAGCCGGGCGGTGCTGTTGCTGAATCGCGGCGCGGATGAAGTGGAGATTACGGTGCCATGGGAAGCGATCGGATATCCGAGTGATGTTTCCGCGAGGGTGCGCGATTTGTGGGCGCACAAGGAGTTGGGAGAGTTTACGGGAGAGTTTGGCGGGAAGGTGGAGTCGCATGGGGTGGTTGTGGTGACGGTCAAGCCGTGAGTTAGGAGTGAGTAGTGGGAAGTGAGAAGTAGTTCGCTTTCGGAAGCCGAGATCGTCGGCTTCCGGGTCAGAGGACGGATGAACGCGCAGAACCTTGATGGCGGCGACAGTGCGGTCGAGGAGAGTATCCCTGGCGCGATAAACCTCGCCCATACCGCCAGCTCCCAGCGGAGCAATGATTTCATATGCACCGAGTTTCGTACCGGCGGTGAGCTGCATGCCTGATGGAGATCATAGCATGTGCAGGTCGGTGCAAAGGATGCCGCGACAACGGATGGAAGGGTGACACTGCGGGCGTACCGAAACGCAACCGAGAATTTTGGTGAATCTTAGGTCCGGGCAAGCTGGGGCGCAGCATGCTGCGCCCCTACGGGATTTTCCGGCGATTATTGAACGGGGTTGCCGTCGGGGTCGATTTTGTGGACTTGGCCGATGTTGAGTTCGCGGATGCCGGGTTCGACTTTGCTCATGTCGCCGACGATGATCCAAACGAGATGGCTGGGTTGGATGTATTTTTTGGCGATTTCGTTGGCGGCGTCTGGAGTAACGGCCAGGACTTTTTGCGTAAACGCGTTGTAGTAGTCGTCGGGCAGCCCGTATTGCAGGATGTTGCTGTAGGCGGCGGAGAGTTGCTGGACGGACTCGAAGCTTCCAGGAAGACCCAAGGTGGAGTTGGTCTGCTCATCTTTCAATTCGGCTTCGGAGATTGGTTTGCTTCCCACGATATTTTTGTATTCGGCGACGAGTTCGACGAGAGACTCCTTGGTTTTGTCGGTCTGCACTGGCGAAATGCTGAAGAATGGGCGCTCGCCTCTGGCGGGCGTCAAACGGGAGCGAACGCCGTACGACCAGTGTTTGTCTTCGCGGAGATTCATATTGATGCGCGAACTGAAATTTCCGCCGAAGATATCGTTGACCAGTGCCAGCGAGATTTGGTCCGGATCATTGTAAGGAGGCGCGAGCTGCGCGGCGAGAATCAGGCTCTGGCCGGAACCGGGCCGGTCAAGAAGATAGACGACATCCTTTTCAGGTTGTGGAACGGAAGAAATCGTTTGCTGCGGGACTTCGCCGGACTTCCAGGAAGCGAAGAGTTTTTCGAGCTTGGGAGTGATTTCGGCTAGTGTGGTATCGCCAACGACGAGGAGCGTGGCGTTGTTGGGCTTAAACCAGGTTTCGTGGAATTTGACGAGATCCTCGCGAGTCATTTTGCTCACCGTGGCTTCGGTGCCGCTGGTGAGAAACGCGCCGGAATAAGGATGATTCTTGCCATAGAGAAGCGCCGGCATGACCCGTAAGGCCATGAAGTTGGGGGTAACTTTTTCTCGCTGAATGGCGGCGATGCGGTCTTTCTGCAAACGGGTGAATTCTTTCTGCGGGAATGCGGGATGCAGGATGAGGTCCGCATAGATTTCGAGAGACTTATCAATATTGGCCTTGAGCGCATCGAGATCGACAGTGGCGAAATCCAGATTGGCGCCGGCGGAAAATTCAGCGCTTAGGGACTCCAGCTCTTCGCCGATCTTCAGCGAATCGCGAGTGGGAGTTCCCTCTTCGAGCATGCGCTGAGCGAAGCTGCAGGTTCCGAGGGCAGAGGTCGCATCAGAAGAATAACCACCGTTCACCAGCAGAGAGAAATTCACAACGGGAGCGGAGTGGCGCTCTGCCAGCACGATTTTCAGGCCGTTGGAGAGCGTGGCCTTCCGCATGGGAGGAAGGTTGAGTGACATCGCGGAGCCGGGCGCTGGCTCCTTCGAACGGTCCATTGGCGGGGTCGCTTTCAGCGTGGTGGGATACGGTTGGACTTCCAGAACGTAATCGCCGTCAGAGAGCCAGTCGTTCGCGACTTTCTTTACCGATGCTGGCGTCGCAGCCTGAATGCGCTTGAGATATTCCTTGTAGCAATCGGGATTCCCGGCGAAAGTCTGGCAACTTGCGAGGATATCGCTCTTTCCGCCGAAGCCACCGATGCGCTCCATGATGCGCGCGTATTGACCAAAGGTTTGCGTTTTGGCCAGCTGCAGTTCGGCTTCGGTCGGGCCGTTCTTGAGGAAATTTTGCAGTTCCTGATCCGCGGCGGTCTCGACGGCTTTTAGATCTCCGCCTGGTTTGGCAGTGAGGGTAAGGACGAACTGCCCGGCGATCTCGCTGCTGTTATCGTTCGCGGTGGCGCTGGTGGCGATCTGATCCTTGTAAACCAGGCGTTTGTAGAACCGCGACGTTTTGCCCTGACCAAGAACGTGCGCGGCCAAATCGAGCAACGCCTCGTCCGGTGAATCTGTTGGCGGCACATTCCACACGCGATAGAGACGAGCTTGCGGAACGCGGTCCTGCACCGAGTCGCGGTGCGTGCCAGTGCGTTTGGCAACCCAGGCTTCGCGATGGACGACGGGAGGACCGGGGGGAATGCCTCCGTAATATTTTTCGACTTTTTGGCGCGCGAGTTCGGGAGTGATGTCGCCAGCGATAACGACGGTGACATTATTCGGGCCGTAGTAGGTCTTGAACCATTCCTGGACGTCTGTCAATGAGGCGGCGTCGAGATCGGCCATTGAACCGATGGTAGTCCAGGAGTACGGATGGCCGACCGGATAAGTGTTTTCCGCGAGAAGTTGCCGAGCGACGCCGTACGGCTGATTTTCGCCCTGACGCTTTTCGTTTTGGACTACGCCGCGCTGGAGGTCGAGTTTTTTCTGATCCAGGACGCCGAGCAAATGGCCCATGCGGTCGCTTTCCGCGAAGAGCACGTAGTCCAGCATGGAAGTGGGAACGTTTTCAAAATAATTTGTCCGATCGGAGTTGGTGGTGCCGTTCAGGTTGGTGGCGCCGATGCGTTCCATGGCATTGATGTAGGTGTAGTTGAAATTTTCGCTTCCGCTGAACATGAGGTGCTCGAAAAGGTGGGCGAAGCCGGTTTTGCCGGGCTTTTCGTTCTTCGAACCGACGTGGTACCAGGTGTTTACGGCGATGATGGGCACTTTGTGATCTTCGTGGACCAGGACAGTGAGTCCGTTGGCGAGTACAAACTTGGTGTAGGGAATATCCGGAACGGCAAGCTTAGCGCTGGTTGTGGCGGCGCGCGCCTTTGGCGGCGCCTGTTTCGAAGGAGATTCTGATTGGGCAGCGCTGGAAGCTAAATGGACGGTCGCAATCGCCAAGGCAATAAG
This sequence comes from uncultured Acidobacteriota bacterium, assembly GCA_963731155.1. GTDB lineage: Bacteria > Acidobacteriota > Terriglobia > Acidiferrales > UBA7541 > Acidiferrum. The sequence goes on along the minus strand of CAVSVB010000012.1, from coordinate 80,242 downwards.
AAAACGCACGGGTGCGCTAACAGTTCTGTTTTTCAAGGACATTCCTCCGGGATGCAAAAGACAGTGTGACGCGCAAAGATGCGGAAATGAGTCGCCAAGTGGTTCCAGCGACAAATATTTTACATTTGGGGCCGGACAAAGCAAAGTCACCGTTGATTTTGTGGTGCAGAGAAGGGGGGAACAGCAGAAAGAAGCCTCAGTCGCTTTCATGACTGCCATGGTTGGCTTTTGGGACGACGGACGCGACGAAGAGACCGTAGACGAAGTTGCCGGAGGCGAAACCTGCGCGCATGGCGTGAAAGGCTTTGAGGTAGGCGACGAAGTGCGGGCCAAGCTTGGCGGCCAGTGCCCAGAACTTTTTGTCTTTGATAATTTCGAGAGTGAGGTCCCAGGTTCTGGCGCAATTTTTGTTGAGTACTTCGCGATGCGTGATTTGCAAACCGTTCGAAGCAAGGAATTGCGCGTAATCGTCCATGGTTTGTAACTCCACGAACATGCCTGTTTCGATGGGCTCGATAAATTCTCGGGTCTGCGCGGGAGTGAGATGGTCTTTTTTGAACCAGTCGGTGAGGGCGAAGGTGCCGTTTGGCCTGAGGAGTTTGGCCGCGGACGCAAAAAATCCGGGCGGGTCTTGATAGTGGGAGATGGATTCCACAGACCAGAGAAAATCGAACTGGCGATCGAAATTCATGGCTTCGGCGTCCATCAGAAGGAAAGTTGCGTCCAGCTGGCGTTCCGCCGCGGCCTGTTTGGCGATTTCGATTTGTACGGGAGAGATGGTGATACCAGTGACGAAGGCTGCAAATTTCTCTGCGAGGTAGAGACTGCTGGCGCCGAAACCGCAACCGATATCGAGAATCCGCGAGTGGGGTTTTATGTTTGCGAGCTGAGCGAGATGCTCGATCAGCTGAAGCTGCGCTTCTTCTTTGGATTCATCGCCGCGAATCCAATAGCCGTGGTGAAGATGTTCGCCCCAGAAAGCGCGGTAGTAGGGGCTCAGGACGTCGTAGTGCTCGATGACTCGCTGTTTATCGTTGGCGCGAGACGTGAAGGATGGCTGTGAGCCGGAGGCGTGTCCAGTCATAGGCAATTTGTGTGATTGTATCCGGAGAGGTTGCATCCGCAAAACACTTCGACGACTGCGAACGTGGTGGCTAGGGGTGAGTCGGGAACGGCAATGGAGATTTGCATAGAAGCGAAAACTGAAAGGTCAGAGCGCGCGAACGCAGCAGCGGAGCGCGAAAGGATTACGGGGCGTACCAATCGAGAGCGTAGATTTCCTGGATGCTGGAGTCGCGTACGAGCAGCGGAGTGCCGTCCGGAGCGATTCCAGACCAGTTGCCAAAGGCGCCACCGGCAGCCTGGAAACCTTTCAGACTGAAAAGGTGCTCCATTTTACCGGTTGGAATCTGCACGCGGAAATAGCCTTCCTCGTTGTTGAGCATCCCGTTGAAGTATAAGAAGTGCGAATCGCGTGACCACGTCGGATAAGCCACAAAGATTTTTGCAAGTTCGCTCCACTTCTGGGTGCTTAAATCAAACAGCCTAATGGAGAGAGAGTTCAGCGTGATAGCGGCGATATACCGTCCATCGGGTGACCAGCGGGGCGAGTAGAGGCCGTCAGAGCCCGGGAGCTTGGTAGCGTTCTTTTTCTGCAGATCGAGAATGTAGACCGATGATCCCTGGTTGTTGAGGGAATTTTCGCCAAATGCCATGGATTTGCCATCAGGCGACCAACTGGGATCGGCCAGATTAGTGGTACTTCGATAAATCAATTGGGGAGCACCTCCCTGGGCGGGCACAACATATATTTGCCATGGCTCGCCGGGAGGATGTCCGAAGAAGGCGAGCTGCCGGCCGTCGGGAGACCAGCGCGGGAGGTAGGCGAGCATCGGAGGAAAGACGAGTTGAAGTTTTTGTGTGCCGTCGATCTTGCTGCGCCACATGGTGCCGTCGGCGGCGTCATTGTAGGCGACCCAATTACCGTCAGGGGAAAAATCGAGGCCCATCGCGGAAATACCGGAAAGGTACGGAACGAATTGCCGGGACTTGTAGTCGTAGCGGACAAGTTCCCCTCGCGGCCGCCAGCCTTGTACAAAAAGTTTTTTGCTATCGCGACTGGGTACGGGATCACCAACGTTCATTGGCCCGGTAGTCAATTGAAACGGATCGGGAGACGCAGGACGAAAACGGCCGGCGTGTTCACGAATAGCCCAGACATTTGAGGTGTCATCGCGAAGCGCCTGAAACACGAAGTAGCGTCCGTCAGGTGTCCATTTGCCGCAACATTCGTTTGGAGTGGGATTCCAACCGGGGAGTAACGAGTGAGGATTGCTGCCGTCGGCGGAAGCCTGCCAGATACTGCGGCTGTTGGTAGTGGGGTCGTTCAGAGTGAATCGGAGAATCGAACCGTCGGGCGACCAGCGGATTTCGCTGGCAGTGCCAGAGGTTGTAAGGAGCAGACGGGGCTGGCTGCCGTCCCTGTTGACCAAGAAAATCTCGTCACCCTTGGCAACGGCGATCTTTTCACCGTCGGGAGACCAGGCTCCACCGTGACCTTCCAGACTGCCAAGCCTGCGAGGCGAACCGCCGACCACTGGAACGCTCCACAGCGGTCCGTCCAGAGCCGTGCCATGGGCGGTGTTCATCAGGAGGGCGGATCCGTCGGCCGAGATGTCGAAAACATTGGCGAAGCCTGTGTACTCGAGGGAAGTGGGAATAGGAAATGTTTCGCCGCCCGTGACCGAGGTTTCGGACAGAACGGATTGGTTTTCGATGAAATAAAGACGGGCGCCGCCGGTCACCACATCTGATTTGGGACGATTGGTATTGGTGAGTTGCACGGTGCGAAGGATTCTCGGCGGTGGCACGGGACGCCTGAGGAGATAACCAAACACAGCGATGACGGCAACGAGAGCGAGGGCGGAAACAATGCCCCAAGTACGCCAGCGACGTTGCTTTTGCGCGGCACGAGCTTGTCTGACTGAACCCGAGAGATGGGAAAGACTGCCCGAGTGCGCAGAGGCGGTTTCGCGATGCAGGATTTGGAGATCGTCGCGAAGTTCAGCGGCGGTTTGGTAACGGAGTCGCAGATTTTTTTCCTGCGCGCGGCGAATGATGCGTTCGAGATCGGCCGGCATGTCGGGATTTATTTCGCCGGCCGGCCGGGGATCGCGATTCAGGATAGCGTCGAAGAGCAGTCCGGTGCTTTCAGCGCGAAAGGGCAACGCTCCGGTGGCCATTTCGTACAGGACAACGCCGAAGGAGAAGAGGTCAGTACGGGTGTCCAGTTCTTCGGCGCGTACCTGCTCCGGTGACATATAGGAGATGGTACCGAGCGTGGAGCCCGCTCCGGTGAGGCGTTCGGCTGTGGTGTCGCCGCTTAATTGATCCGACGTGGTGGTAATTTCGGCGGCGCGATTTGCTGGGACCGAGAGTTTCGCTAAACCGAAATCGAGGATTTTGGCGTGACCACGTTCGGTGACGAAGATGTTGGCGGGTTTGATGTCGCGATGAATGATGCCGCGGGAGTGAGCGGCATCCAGAGCGTCCGCAATCTCGATGGCGAGGGTGAGCAGAACTTCGGTTTCGAGGGGCTTGCCACCGATACGATGTTTCAGGGTGACGCCATTGAGAAATTCCATGGCGATGAAAGCCTGAGTGTCTTGTTCGCCGATGTCATAGATGGTGCAGATGTTGGGATGATTCAACGCTGAAGCGGCTTGCGCTTCACGCCGAAAACGGGAGAGCGCCTGAGGGTCCTGAGCGACTTCATCTGGCAGGAATTTAAGAGCGACGAAACGATGAAGGCGAGTGTCCTCCGCTTTGTAAACGACACCCATGCCGCCGCCACCGAGTTTTTCCAGGATGGCGTAGTGGGAAATTGTGCGGCCGACGATTGAGGAGGAGTCCGCCATTCGCGCTGAAGTCTATCGCAGCTACGGGTTGTGAGCAAAGGAGCTGGACTATTTTCAAGACCTTTGGATTGGAGGAGAGACTTCGATCAGAACTTTTCAGACGACGTGCCAGACGTGCCAGAGAAGTCTATTGCGCCCAGGAATGCGGGGTGTTAGCCTGAGCGAACAAAAGGCGAATTATTAAAAAGGCGGGGAAGCGATTGCCGAAATAGCGGAGCAAGCGAGCAGCGAGCAAATTGGTCCGCGCAGAAGGGGGAAAATTGCGAGAAACGCTGGCGGTGAGGCGCAAAGGTGATGAAGAACCAGTGAGAGTAGCTACGAGGAGCACGGCAACGATTGCGCGGGTGAACGATGTTCTGAACGTATTGGCAGAGCGGGATCATAACGGCGAAGTATTGACGGCGCTGCGGCGATTCCCTGCCCGGGCGGCGGAGTTTGCGGATTGGCCGGAGTGGGTACGCCGAGAGTTGCGGGCGGCGTATGCGAGCAAAGGGATTGCGCGTCCTTATTCGCACCAGGCTGCGGCGGCTGAAGCGGTTCATGCCGGAAAGAATGTGGTGATTGTGACGCCGACGGCTTCTGGGAAGACGCTTTGCTACAACCTGCCGGTGATCAATACGATTTTGCAGAATGAGGATACGCGGGCGCTGTATTTGTTTCCGACGAAGGCGCTGGCGCAGGATCAGTTGGCGGAATTGTATGACGTAAATCAGAGGTTGGAGAACGGAGCAGGAGAGTTGTCGCATGAGATTGAAGATGGCGACCTGAAGCTCGCCGCTACAAATACGGGAAAAACGGGCGCGCGGGCCGCTAATACATTTGGGGTTTTTACCTACGACGGGGACACGCCTAGCGATGCGCGGAAGGCGATACGGGAGAAGGGGCACATTGTCCTGACCAATCCGGACATGCTGCACACAGGAATTTTGCCGCACCATACGAAGTGGACGCGGCTGTTTGAAAATTTGCAATACATCGTAATCGATGAGCTGCATTCGTATCGCGGCGTGTTTGGAAGCCATTTGTGTAATGTGCTGCGAAGGCTGCGGCGGATTGGGCGATTTTATGGAAGCGATCCGCAGTTTATTTGTTGCTCGGCGACGATCGCGAATCCGGGCGAACTGGCGGGGCGGTTGATTGAAGATGAAGTTGAAGTGCTGAACGCGAATGGCGCGCCTGCCGGGGAAAAGACGTTTGTCTTTTACAACCCTCCGGTCGTGAATCGGGCGCTGGGAATTCGCAGAAGTTACATCAACGAAAGTTCGCGGGTGGCGCAGGAATTTTTGAAGCATGATTTGCAGACCATGGTGTTTGCGAATTCACGGTTGCATACGGAGATTCTGCTGACCTATTTGCAGCAGGCAAATCCACATTTTCCGGGGACGACGGAGACGATTCGTGGATATCGCGGAGGATATTTGCCGCATGAACGGCGGGAGATTGAGCGCGGACTGCGAGAAGGACGCATTCGTGGAGTGGTTTCGACGAGTGCACTGGAGCTGGGGATAGATGTTGGATCGTTGGATGCGACAGTAATGGCGGGGTATCCGGGAACGATTGCAGCTACATGGCAGAGGGCAGGACGCGCGGGAAGGCGCAGCGGGAGTTCGTGTGCGGTGATGGTGGCGTCGTCGGCGCCGCTGGACCAATTTATTGTGCGGCATCCGAATTATTTTTTTGGGAATACGCCGGAGCACGCATACATTCAGCCGGACAACCTGGAAATTCTTGTCAACCATTTAAAGTGCGCGGCGTTCGAATTGCCGATCGCGTCGGAAGACAAATTCGGCGAGGCAGATGCGCAGGATTTGTGCGCGCGGCTGGCAGAGGCGGGTTATCTGCATCGTACCGGGGAGCATTATCACTGGACGCAGCAGGCGTATCCGGCGGATACGGTGAGCTTGCGGTCAGTGACCAGCGACAACTTCATTGTTATTGATGTGACCGGGCAACCGGAAGTGATTGGCGAAGTGGATTTTCCGAGCGCGCTGACGACGGTGCACGAGAAAGCGATTTATCTGCACGGCGGAGAGCAGTATCACGTGGAGCATCTGGATTTTAAGGAACGCAAAGCGTACGTCAAGAAAGTGGAAGTGGATTATTACACGGACGCGGTGCGGTATACGCAGGTGCGGGTTTTGGAGGTGGCGGGTGAATCACGCACGTTTGAGGAGGGAGAGAACGCGGAGCAAGGCGCGGCGGGGAGTAACGGCGACAATTTTATAAATCGTGCGGACTTGGGGCGCAGCAGTGCTGCGGCCCCACAAGGGAAAGAGGGTCGCGTCTGGCACTGGCGGTCGCACGGGGATGTGCTGGTGCGATCGCAGGTGGTGGGATTCAAGAAGATTAAGTTTTTTACGAATGAAAATATCGGAGCGGGAAAACTGGAGCTGCCGGAAAACGAGATGCACACGACATCTTATTGGCTGACGCTAGAGCGGTCGCTGGTGGAGTCGTTGCCTTTTTCGATCAGCGAGCGGCAGAGCGGAATGTTTGGGCTACTGCATGCGATGGAATCGGTGGCGACGCTGTTGCTGATGTGCGACGGCCGCGATTTGGGGACAGCGATCGGAGAACGGCCGCCGAAGCCGGGAGCGGAAGGCGAAGAGTTTGCGCCCGTTTCGATGGAAGATGCGATGCAGCGGACAGCGAAAGAGTTCTTCGAACCGAATTTGTACCTTTTCGATGCGTATCCGGGCGGAATTGGGTTTTCGGAGCCGCTGTACCGGGCGCATGAGTTGCTTATGGTACAGACACGAGAGCTGATCGTGGGCTGCGGTTGTGAGTCTGGGTGTCCGTCGTGCGTCGGACCGGCAGGTGACTTGGCGCCGCGCGCGAAAGAGGCGGCGCTGGCAATACTCAACCGGATTTGTGGTGACGGGACGTGCCGATAGATGGCGGCAATCGATAAATTCGCGCGGCTTGCGGCGCTGCGTCCTGCGCAGGATGCTGTGGCCCATTACGAACATCCGCCAGCAGAAGATTCGGCGGGCGCCGCACTTGATGAATGCACACTTGCGAGACTATTGGGTGCTACGGTTTTTTCCACGAAGTATGGAAACCATTTGAGCATTCGGAATTGGTACGCGACGCCGGAATTTCCGGAAGTAGCGCCGGCGGCGCTGGACCTGTTGTGCAAGACGCAGGATGCGGCACGAACAAAAAAGTGGCGGGCGGCAGCGGAAGATCCAGAGAAATGGCTTTTTCTGGATACGGAAACGACCGGATTAGCCGGAGGAACGGGAACGTACGCGTTTTTGATCGGAATCGCGTGGTGGGATTCGGGCGGATTGCAGCTCGAACAGTTCATGATGCGCGATTTTTCCGAGGAACACTCGGTGCTACTGGAATTGGCGGCGCGCATTGCGGAGCGTCCGGTGCTGGTGACATTCAATGGAAAAACGTTTGACTGGCCCCTGCTGGAAAGCCGGTACCTGATGACGCGATGCATTCGAGTGCCGGAGTTGGCGGCGCACCTGGACTTGCTGCATCCGGCGCGGGCAGTGTGGAAGTTGCGGCTCGGATCGGTAAAGCTGGTGGACCTGGAGCGGCACGTACTGGATATAGAACGTCTTGGGTGGCATCGCGAAGATGACGTGCCGTCATCCATGATTCCGCAATTTTATTTCAATTATTTGCGCGGAGGTTCTCCGGCGCCGCTGGCGGGAGTGGTGCGGCACAATGGGATGGATTTGCGCGGGCTGGCGGCGGTGTTTGGCAAGCTGAATACTCTGCTGGATTGCCAAGGTCGAGAGGAAACCGAGGCGCTGGACTTGTTTGGATTGTCGCGATATTTGCACCGGCGCGGTGAAGCGACAAAAGCCGAATCGGCGTGTGTTGCCGCGCGGGAACGCGGACTTCCACTTCCCTTTGATACGCAAGCGCGGCGCGAGTTGGCGCAAATGGCGAAACGGCGGGGAGAGCACGCGGCGGCAGCGTTGATTTGGGAGGAATTACTGGAAGATTCAGAATGCCGATGCGCGGCGTGCGAGGAACTGGCGGTATTTCACGAGCGGCGCACGAAAGATTTCAAGAAGGCGCTGAAGTACGCGCGGGCGGGATTGAAAGCGCTCAGCGACGTGAATGCGGGATCGAGATATGTGACGTTCTCGGCGGCGGAAGTTCGCAGAGCCGAGCGACTGGCGAAGCGGGTGGCTCGGCTTGAAGCGCGAATGAAAGCCGCGAGCGACCGACGCGCAGCTCCGTTGTTGGACTGCGGTCAGGGCTCCGCGGCCGCAGATTAAGCAAACGCTTCAGCGTGAAGCAGCGACTGATTTCGCTGCGGCCGGAACGCCCTTCACTGCGTTGGTTACCGTTACACCCGGTTTTTGACCCGGCTCAGGCAGCAATCCCAAGCCGACCTGCTTGCTGATTTCCACGAAGAGCGCTCTGTCGCCGCCTTCCAGGGTGACGCAATCCAGTTCGCCACAACGCAGAAAAACTCCACCATCGGGAGTGTCAAAGGAGAAAAAATTTGGCTGGCGAAACAAGTTCGTGCGTTGCGAGTGTTTTTTTTCCAGTAATCCGGAGTACTGGCTGAAAAAGCTGGCGACCTGCTGAGGCCCGGCGAAATGCAGGCGGGTGATGAGAAGCAATCGCTTCGATGATTGGTTTTCGAAGAGTTGATAGCGATCGCCCTCCCAGGCAGCGGCAAGAGGTTTGGCGCGCGATTCGTCCACAAACTGTTTCAAAACTTCAAGCCAGCCAAATTCACCCATCAGGTTGTCGTCGAGTTTTTTCCAATCTTTGCCGAGTTGCTTGTCAATGGACGGGAGGGTGACACGGTCAGGGACGTGTCCGGACTTGTAAAGAGCGGGATGCATGATCTGTTGCGTTGATGCCGGCGGATTGGAAAACACTTTTGCGAGAGAACTCCAGCCGTTGGGCTTTAAAGCCGCGGCAGTAAAGGTCATACCGGAAAAATATGGAAAAACGAGGGTGTCTTTGATGAACGGTGGCGCCTTTTGCAAGGAAGGGGTACTGCCAATGTCGCCCGTCAGAATGGAAGGATCGAACTCCGGCATGTTGGTGACGGATTTTCCGGTGCCTTGGAGAAGATAATCAACCATAGCGGCGGTGGCGCTGCCTTCGAGGAAGGCTTCGCGCGCTAATTCGGCATCGTCGTTGGGACGCGCCGCCTTCAGCCAGGCTTCAATCTTGAAATGCTGATCTTGAAGGGCATGGGTCAACTCATGGGCCATGACCATGCGCTGATCGTTGAGTGGAATCCAATTAGCGATATAGAACTCGTGAGCCTTGGGGTCGTACAGACCTGCGATTTGTTCGGTCAGCAGTTCGACCATGAAGGAGTCCAGGTCAAAATGCTTTGGCAGCAGGCCAAAGGCTTCGGCGGATTTGGCATCGGCATAGCGTTCCGCGGCGTCCTTGTCCTCGTCCATCTGGCGGACGACATATGCGCGAATTTCATCGCGCGAACGAAGCGTCTTTTTAAGGGGCGAAACGAGCGACAGCCCGGTGATTTCGCTCATATCGTGCAAAACCTCGTCGGCAGCACGGACAAAATCTGCCGGGGAATTGGTTACCGGGGCTGGTGCCGAAGGAGCAGGAGATTGCTGAGCGGAGAGATTAGAAATGACCAGGAAGAAGCAAAGGCCAAGCGGAGCCAGATGGGAGCCGAAGCCGCGAATGGCGAGTTTAGCGAGCTTATTGATGTCCATTTTTTGAGAATAACAGATTCCCTGGACTGTCGTAGTTATGCCGTCGGCAGGGCGAAGGGATTCATCTAGAGTAGACTTGTGGTAAAGAATTCCAAGCGGAAAAAAAAGACACTCCAATTAGTCTGTTCTGATGTCTTAACAGAATGGTAATTCGGGTGTACGCTGCCAGCAGTCAATCCCTCCCGCAGGGGGATCCCATGCTGCCCGGATTGCGATTGCGCCAAGTCCGTGAGCGACTCGGGCTGACATACCGTGATGTTGAGACTGCGAGCTATGAACTCGCTACGGTGCGTGGCAGCCCTAATTTCATAATGCACATCAGCCGATTGGCCGACATTGAACACAGAAATGTTGTGCCGGGCCTGCACAAGTTCTACCCGCTGGCGGCGCTTTATCATCTGAATCCGCTGGAGCTGTTTCGATGGTTTGAAACTCCGATTGAGGAATGCTTCGGGGACGGAATCAATTTTCAGGTTCCGCGAACGCATGTAGCTGCGCCACCAAGTGGATTGCGTCTGCCGTTGCGATTTGATCCAGGATTTGATCCGGCGCACGGATTTTCTTTCCAGGATGGTGGAACGGTGGGGGCACTTCGAAGGAGCGCTCAAGAGAGAACGACCGCAGCATTGTTACGGATCTATCGGGCTGACAGACAGAAGAATGGCCCCACTCCTGCGTCCCGGGAGCCTGGTGCTGGTGGATACGGAGATGCGGGAAATCGAGGTTGAAGAGTGGACTTGCGAGCGCGACCGACCGATGTATCTAGTTGACGTGAGAGATGGTTATCGGTGCGGGTGGTTGCATCAGGTACCTGGGCGGCTGTTCATGGAGCCGCATCCATTGTCGCGGTGCGCTCCGGAATCCTGGGCTTTGCCGACGGAAGCTGAGGTGGTCGGCAAGGTAATTGGAGTGGTTAGCCGTTTGAACGAACCGTGGAGTTCTCCGCTTGCAGAATTTCAAGCAGAGCACGCAGGTTCGAAAAGAAGAGCTCCCTGAGATAATCCGGCGTATTTCCCGGCACCAAAACGCGATAGGCCTCCATCTCACGCCAGTGCGATAGAGTTGAATGATAGGATCCGGCCATCCCTTGAAGACACTCACCCAGGTTCTGCGCCTGTATGGAAAGCGGCGTCTCCAAAATTTTCAGAAATATTTCGTAATGACAACACTCCAGTGATTCCTGGACTGCCCGCGGAGTGTACAGAGCAGCAAGTCCGGCGTGTTCATAAGAGCCCGAAGAAAGATCGCGGAGTGATGCGATATAGACCAACCTTCCAAACATATTGGGAATGGAAGCAAGAGTGGTCGAAGCAAAGTCGCGTACCACAGATCTGTTCCTGAGAATTTGATCATCCATTCGTCACAACCCAGTGTTCCGTAATCGGAACGTTTTGAACCGCTTTCGCTAGGTAACGCAAAGGATGGCACCTGGAGGTGTTACCTATGCGTTTCAAGAAAGTTGCTCTCAGGTCTTACAGTGCTGGCGGGTTCCATCGTAATTCTGCCCAGTTCATCCGTCAATCGGAACACTACAACAAACGGTGCGACACAGATACAAGTAGCGGACGGCGCGCCATTACCGCCGCTGCCGCCTACATCGAAAAGCGCGTTCTTGCCAGCAGATGACGCTCCATTGCCTCAACTGCCGCCCACCGCAGCAGTGCGATCGGCCAAACCGCGTAAGAGTGTTCCAATTTGGAACTCTAGACGCAATTTAGCCTGGCTGTTCGCGCAGCGGTTTGCTGGAAAGGCATGTTTTCGTATCCTCGATAACGGCCTGACGTGTTAAGCTCCGGTCGTGTTAGAACTGCCAACATTCACTCTTACGGCCTGGGGGTTGGCAACCGCGCTGACCCTCTTTTTGTTAGTGCGCATCTTCTTGCTTCGGATGTATCGTAGATATCCGTTTTTCACTTTTTATCTGGGCGCAAACCTGCTGCAAACTGCGGTCCTCAGCTACGTTTATCAATCGTATGGCTTCAGCAGTACCACTCGCGGTTATCGCAGCGCATGGGCAACCCAAGCGTTTGTGGTTGTGGCTCGAGGGTTAGCAGCGGCTGAAGTTTCTTACCGGATTCTTGGAAAGTTCAAAGGCGTATGGGCACTGGCAATGCGGATACTGATTGCGTGCGGCGCGATAGTCTTGATTGCCACGCTGTACTTTGGGACCAGAACCTACCAGCTTGCCGTCATCACGGTGGAGATGAGTTTGGAAGCATTCATCGCCACATGGATCGTAGGATCGCTGTTGTTCGCTCGTTATTATGCAGTGCCGGTCGAGCCTGCTGCGGGGATGGTCGGACTTGGACTCGGGCTTCTATCTTGCTGCCGGCTTCTGAATGATCTGGCGTTCGAAAGGCACGTGCAGGCGTATTTGGGCGTTTGGAATTATGCTTCTGCCGCGGCATTTCTCGGCGTTCTCTTGCTGTGGAATTGGTATCTGCGCGGACCGGCTACCCAGACCATACGCGATCCACAGCTGAACACGGTTCAGGTGTATCAATCGCTGATTCCGCAAGTAAATCGAAAACTGGCGAAACTGAATCGACAACTGAGGCAATTTTGGCGCACGGAGTCGCCGAAGCCGTGAACTCTCTGTTCTTTTTCGTAGCCGTGGCTGCGGGGCTTGCCCTGGCGGGAATGTCGTTCTGGGCGCTTCGCGGTGCCAGCCAGCGCAAAGGCCATGAGCACCGTTTAGGAGCGCTGGATAGCGTTCCCCGCGATTTAGACTATATGTCGCAGATCAGACAATCGCTGGATCCGGCCGATTTTGAATTTGCCAAGGCGAAATGCGGGCGCCATTTGGAAAGCAGGTTGCATCGGGAACGAAGACAAGTGACGCTGCTGTACCTGGCCGCTATCCGAAGAGACTTTGAGCAGTCGCTTAGGGTTGCGCGAGTCATCGCAGTTTTGTCACCCGAGGTGTCGGGCTCACAGGAATACGAACGGATACGCCTGTCGATGATGTTCCGATGGCGGTTTCAGATGATAAAGGGCCGGCTGCTGATAGGAATTATGCCGCAGCCGCAGTTGGTAGCGCTGTGGCAGATGGCGTCATCGATGGCCGTGCAAATGGAGCAAACCATGGCAAAGCTCGGCGAGCGCGCCGCGCTTGCCGCAGAGCTGGCTCTGCAGTCCGAAAAGTAACCACCAAGCGTGGGTAAGCATGGGGCTAACGGATCGATTATAGTTGAAGTATCCGCTTATTTTGAGGTCGTGCCCACAGCCGGCGCCACCAATTCAGAGCCTGAAAGATCGCTGGTTGCGGCAATCGCCAAATAGGGCAGCTCAATTGTGAAGCACGCGCCGCGCGGAGGAAGATTGCTAATGCGAATCTGGCCTCCGTGTTCGGTAATGATGCCGTAGCAGATGCTTAAGCCCAGCCCAGTTCCCTTGCCCACCGGTTTCGTCGTGTAAAACGGATCGAAAACCTTGGATGGATCCTTGACGCCGGGACCGCTGTCCACGAATTCAATAATAAACTTGTCCGCTTGTTTGGCGGTGCGAACCCACAACTCTCCTTGCGGGGAGGCTTCGAGTATGGCGTCTACCGCGTTGTTCACAAGATTCAGAAAGACCTGCTGCAATTGATGGGGATCAGCGGCCGCCAGCGGCAAGTCTTCAGCCAAGTCCAAGTGCAACTTGATGTTGCTCATGCGTAGATCGTAATCGCGCAACGCAAGGGTGTCATCGAGCACCTGGTTTAGGCGAACGGGAATCCGTTCCGGTTTATGTTGGCGGGCAAAACTAAGGAGATTTTGCACGATGCGGTGGGTACGCTGAGCTTGTTTATAGAGCTTTTCGCTGTACTCCAGACCTTGAGGTCCGATCTGCGCGGAAGAAGTCAGCAACTGACTGTAGCCGAGGATAGCAGTAAGCGGATTGTTCAATTCGTGGGCGACACCGGATATTAGCTGGCCCACGGCGGCCATCTTCTCGCTGTGCAGCAACTGTTCTTGTGTCCGGCGAAGGTCGTCGTACGCTTGGCGAGTCTGGTCATAGAGAAGCGTGCGCTCGATGGCGCTGGAAATTTGGCTGCCGACAGCAATCAAGAGGTTTACGTCAGCAGGTGAAAAGTCTCGGGGCGAGCGGCTTCCGACGACCAGTCCGCCGATAACGCGGTCCTTTGACCATAGGATCACGACGTGCGCGCTGGCGATCTGCTCTTGACGCTGCATGTCCTTAAAGACTTGCGGCAGCGGAAGACCGTTGGTCGAGAGGAAGGTTGCATGCACAGCCTTGATGTGCTGAAGAAGTTCGGGTTGCACTTTGGTGGGCGGGAAATGGCGAGAAAGCTCGGAGCGATGCCCAACCGTCGCAACCCGACGCAAGACTTCGTTGTTAGGATCGAAAAGATAAAGTGAAGAAGCGTCCAGGCTAAACAGCTCAGACAACTGGCGGAGAGTACGGTGGAGTGAATCGCTTAGGTCTAGGGATTCGGTCAGGGTGTTGGCGATGGAATTGAGGACCAACAGTTCGCGATTGCGGCGGCGGATTTCGTGCTCGGCGCGCTTTCGCTCGCTGATGTCAAGAAGAAAGCCCTGGTAGGCAGTGACATTCCCGGCCGCGTCGCGGATGGCATTCGACGACTCGGTTACGGTACGGAGCTCGCCGTCTTTTCGCCGGATATCGAATTCGAAGTCCGCAACAGAACCGTGATCAGATAGCAGTTTTTTAAGGCGCTCGCGGTCCGCAGGGTTGGCATAGAGACTTGCAATGTCAATTTTCATTAGTTCGTCGCGAGTGGAATAGCCCGCCATACGCAAGAAGGCATCGTTGAAGTCGAGAAAGTGGCCCTGTGGAGTGCTGATAAAAACGCCTTCCTGAACACTGGAAACGAGGGTGCGATATTTTTCTTCCGCTCGCTTACGGTCGGAAATATCCTTCAAGACGTGCACCGTGCCCATTTGACGGCCGACCGGGTCTGCAAAAACGGAGTTGGAAGCGAGAAAATATCCGGGGAGCCAGGGATCGGGATCATCTCCCTCGCCAGCAATTCCTTCGCAGTACGGGCAAAGCCGGTATGCCGCATTCTTCAGCGGAAACAGTTCGTTCACGTAACGGCCGACCTGCGATTTATTTTCGCGGCCAGCCAGCTGGAGCATCCGTTGATTAATGCGGACGATACGCCCGTCGGCACCGTGGACAAAAATCGGATCGCCGATCGAGTCAAAAGTGTAGGCCCATTGCCGCTGAACGGTGTTTACCTGCTCGAAGAGCAACACGTTTTGAATTGTCAGGCCGAGGAGATTAGCGATGTTCTTCAGGTAGTCGATTTCGTCATCCTGAATTTTCGTATCGTGTCCATATCCAATCGCCAGAATTCCCAGCGGCGCATCTTTCCCGCGTAGAACCAGCGAGACAATCTCTTTCACCCCGGTGGCAACCATGCGCTCGCGTTCTTGCTGATCGGTCTCATCGGCGATCTTCATTACGGCGAAATCTTCGTTCAGAACTCTCTGTCCCCAGGTTCCGCCGGCCGGGATGTGTCTGTTTTTTACAAGATAATTTTCATCGAACCCGACCGAGGCGCGCACCGCAAGCTGCGCGGCTCTTCCATCGCCTTCCATAAGCCGAATGATTCCGTGGGAAACGCCAAGGCTGCCCACGACATTCACGAGGACCAGATCCAAGACCTCGCGAACGGAGAGTGTCTGAGTGCTTGACGCGGTGAGAAGACTGAGCCTTCGGAGTTTATCGTTCAGCTCGTCGGTGCGAGCGCGGGCGCGTTCCAAAACGAGCACAACCATCGCTATGCCGAGCGAGACTGCCAACAAATGATCGAAGGCAATTCGCAGCAGAAAAAGAGGGCTCTGTAACCAGAGCGGACGATCGAGGCCGTGCAGGCCGGCGAGCATGAACAGTCCAGCCAGCAGCCGGGCACCGTGGCCCTTGGCGTTTCTGGAGGAAGTCCAAAGAATCCATCCGGCGGCCAGGCTAGTGCAGGCAAGGATGGTGGAGGTAAACCAAGTGATGTGCGGAGCGTCCGTGACCGGTCGCGATTCCAAATAAACAACCGCGACGACCAGAGTAAGAATTCCGGGCCACATTAGAGACGAGGGAGCTCTCCGCGTGCCGGGAACCAGGCGAATCACAGCTTTCAAGAAAAGAAAACCTACGATAACCAGGAGGAGGATGCGAGCCAACCGTAGTTGCGGCGCTTCACCAGACGTTTCAGTAAGTTCAAGAACGGCTTTGATCGTGATGAGTGACCAACCGGTGATCCATATCGCAAGAAAACGTGTGGGATGATCTTTGCGAAGCAGGATAAACAGCACTAGCAGGATGAGAAATGCGGTTACCTCAAAGAAGGCGATGGCAGAAAGGCCCTGATTTTCGAGCACGGTGCGCCGCCTCCCAAGTGGACATGCGATGGTCCAGAGCACCGAAGCCGTAAAAGCGGCAGCAAAGACCGCAGGGCACCGGATTGCAGGACTTTTGTGACGCTAGCATGCTGTTTTCTGAATGAGCAACGGTACGACGGTAAGGATGTGACCTCTCGTATAATGGGTTGGGAGTCGCGCAAAGTGCAAACCGAAGCCATAGAAAACATTCTGGTTGTGGACGACGAAGAGGCAATTCGCGAAGTTGTTTCCACGATGTTGGAGTCGAAGGGTTATCGCTGTACGGCGGTCAGCAACGGACGCGCGGCACAAGATCAGGTCAAGCGGACAACTCCGGACCTGGTTCTAAGCGACATGATCATGCCGGAGATGGACGGAATCAAACTACTGGAATGGCTTCGCCAGTACGATCCGGAAGTGCCGGTCATCATGGTTACGGCCATCCACGATATTTCCACGGCTCTGGAAGCGATACGGCGCGGAGCGTACGACTACATCCTGAAGCCATTTGAGAAAGACCAGCTCTACCTGGGCGTGAACCGCGCGCTGCAGCATCGCAGGCTGGTGGCGGAAAACCGCAACTACCAACGGACGCTCGAGCAGCAGGTGGAAGAGCGAACCGCACGGCTCAAGATCGCCCTTGCGCAGCTTGAACAATCTTATGACGACACGTTGGAGGCGCTGGGCAGCGCGTTGGACCTGAAGGACGCAGAAACCGAAGGCCACTGCCAGCGCGTGACCGCATTCACCATTTCGATCGCCCGGACCATGCCGGTACCGAATGCGTATTTACCGGTGCTGGCGCGCGCGGCTTTCCTGCACGACATCGGGAAAATGGGCGTTCCTGACAACGTGCTGCTGAAGCCGGGGCCGCTCGATGACGCCGAAAAGGCCATCATGCGGAGACACTGCCAGATCGGCTATGACATGTTGATTCGAATTCCGTTCTTGCGCGACGCAGCGGAGATTGTGCTGGCTCACCAGGAATTCTTTGACGGGACCGGCTACCCGCGTGGACTGAAGGGCGAGCAAATCCCGCTCGGCGCCAGAATATTCTCCATTGCCGACAGTATGGACGCTATGATCAGCGACCGCCCGTATCGCCGGGCGCTACCGATGTCGCACGCGAGAGAGGAAATTCAGCGATGCGCTGGAACACAGTTTGATCCCAAAGTAGTTGAAGTATTTCTATCCATCCCTGAAGAGCATTGGGCGGAATTGCGCGCTAACCTGGGTTCGCCTTTCCGGCTGGCGCATTTGCGAAACCTGCAATCCTAAGATTCAATTCGAACAAACAATCTGCATCGGACGTGCAAAACCTGGTGACGTATACTGGACTCTGGCTTGAAGCGCGATGAGTTCCTCACTGAAAACCATGTTTGAATTCGAAGCAATCCCACAAATGGATCTGGCGGCGCAGTATGCCGCTATTGGCGGCGAAGTTCGCGACGCGGTTATTAAGGTGATGGCTTCCCAGCGGTTTGTGCTTGGGAACGAAGGGGCTGCGCTGGAATCTGAGATCGCAGCACTGTGCGGCGTGAAGCACGGCATTGGAGTGGCTTCCGGGACCGACGCATTGGTCCTGGCGCTGCGGGCTGTCGGAGTCGAAGCGGGCGACGAAGTCATTCTGCCGCCATTTACGTTTGTAGCGACCGGAAGCGCGGTAAGCGCGCTGGGTGCGACGCCCATATTCGCAGACATCGAGCCCGATACATTCAACATTGACGCGCATGAAATCGCAAAACGCATCACGCCGCGTACGCGCGCCATCCTGGTGGTCCATTTGTATGGTCTAGCTGCGGATATGGATGACATCCGCGACGTCGCAAAATCCCGCGCGATTCCAATCGTTGAAGACAATGCCCAGGCCATCGGCGCGACGTACAGGGGAAAACCGACTGGGGCGCTGGGAGACGCAGCTTGTATCAGTTTTTATCCGACCAAGAATTTGGGCGCTTTCGGCGATGCCGGGATGATCGTGACCAACTCCGCGGAGATGGACGCCAGGCTACGAACGCTGAGAAATCACGGGCAGTCCTCCCGCTATAGCAGCGTGGAGCCCGGGTGGAACAGCCGGCTGGACGAAATTCAGGCAGCAATTTTGCGAGTTAAACTTCGCTTTTTGCGGGAGTGGGAACAGGCGCGGCGCAGTCATGCAGCAATGTACACAAAATTGCTGGAGCCGATAAAGCCAGTTCGAACGCCCCGGATCCCAGAAGCGCATGAACACGTTTTCCACCAATATACGATTCGCGTGCCGCGCCGGGACGAGCTGCAGAAATTTCTGAATGAGCGCAAGATCGGCAACGCGATCTATTATCCGGTGCCGCTCCATCTGCAGCCGATTTACGCAAGGCTGGTGCTTGTTAGAGGGTCTTTCCCGGAAGCGGAACGTGCTGCGGACGAAGTCTTATCGTTGCCGATGTTTCCGGAGTTGCACGAGCGGCAGGTGCAGAGCGTGGTCGAAGCGATCACCGAATTCTACCGCCGATAAGCGCAAGCAATGTGTTCTCTGTCGTTTAGTTCCCCGCTGGAACCGCTCACTGCCCAAAGTAAAGTAGCGCCAGCAAAAACAGCCACAAACCATCCATGAAGTGCCAGTAATAGGAAGTAACCTCCGCGGCGATGAAGCGGCTGACTCGCGCGGCTTCAAAGTTGCGCAGTCCGACGTAGAGCAGTGCACAAATTCCCCCGAGAACGTGCGCTGCGTGAAGCGCGGTGAATACGTAAAAGAAGCTGCTCGACAGGCGTGAAGCCATGTAAACGCCTTCTGCCGCCAGGTGGCGCCAGGCAATCACCTGCCCACCGAGAAAAATCATTCCTAGAATCGTGGTCAGCGCCCACAGTTGTTTGAATCCGCGCAGGCTATCCACTTGCAGTTTGCGTCGCGCCAGTTCAAGACTTGCGCTGCTTGCCAAAAGCACCGCAGTATTCACCCACAGAATCCACGGCAGGCGAATAGCGGACCAAGTGTGAAGATTGTTGAAGCGCAGGACAACGAACGCCGCGGTGAGCACCATGAAAAACATCAGGATGGAAAGCATGGCCAGCGCGATGGCCGTAGAATATTTCTTGGGACTGGATCTGCGGCGGTCGGGCCTTGGTTCGCCCCCGGTGTTTCCTCCCGTCGCCACCGTCATCGCCATCGTCGTCGCGCGAAGGTGGTTTTCCTCCGCCGCCGCCGCTGATGTCTTCGATGATCAGCTCGATATCGTCAATTACGGATGTAGCCGGCATGAAAGGGCCTCACTTCTGCCTCAGACGAAGTTCGCGAGACGTTCGGGCGAAACATGTTGCAGTAAGAAGTCTAAACCAGCCAAAGGCCGTGCATATAGGCGCTACGGTAGATTGGCGTGGCGGAAAAGGAGGGATGAGGCAAAACAAAGTCGCCCCAGCGAAATAGAAAGTTGGTGCGGTGGAAAGGATTCGAACCTTCACGGTATTGCTACCGCCAGCCCCTCAAGCTGGTGCGTCTGCCAGTTCCGCCACCACCGCAAAAAAAAACAACCGTCACTTAGATTGCCCTAGTTCATTTGTCGCCCAGAGAAGTTCGTCGGTTGAGGACGGCTGCCTTTTCCGTTACAGCTCTGTCAACTCTGATTGTCCTGCAATCCACAGCAAAATCAACCAAACTCTAAGGCCAATTTTCGTCTCACACGAAATTGCCGTGCGCGCTGACTAGGGTTTCGGATTCTGAGGCGTTGGAGGCTGAGCAGGCGGAGCCTGTGCCGGAGTCTTGCCAGGAGTCGTAGCAGGCGCGGGCGCCGGTTTCGTAGCAGGCTTTGAGGTATTGTAAATCACGGAATTACCCTGCCCAGCCGAGCGATCCGAGTGTAACGCCAATGCCATCGCGCAAACCATGAACATTACCGCGCACCAGGTAGTCGCCTGCGAGAGCACGGTGGCCGCGCCGCGAGGACCGAACGCGGTCTGGCTGCCTGCGCCGCCGAACGCGCCCGCCAAATCAGCCGCCTTACCGCTCTGCAACAGCACCACGATGATTAGCACCAGACAGTTCAACACAAAAAATGCCGTCAGGAGCGGTGCCGCGAATCGAAAGCCGATCACGATAATTCCGAACCCGATCAAGAGTGCGATTGCCCATTTCATCCAGCCTTGCATTGCTTCAGCACCTCAAATTCTTTAAGAACTCCGGCGTTGCCGGGCCATTAGCAGTTCACGATCGCTGCAAAAGACTTTGCGTCCAGACTCGCTCCGCCGACCAGCGCGCCATCCAGATCCGGTTGCGCCTTCAAACCCGGAATGTTGTCAGGTTTGACGCTGCCGCCATATAAGATCCGCACACTGGCAGCCAATTCCGCGGAGAACTGATCATGTACACAGCTGCGTATAAACGAGTGAGCCGCAGCAGCAATTTCGGGCGTCGCTGTCCGGCCCGTGCCAATCGCCCATACTGGCTCGTAAGCTAACAGAATACGGGAGAATTCTTCCGGGGTCAACGAAGCGGGACCGCCAAGAAATTGCTGCGACAGAACCTCTTTCGTTCTGCCCTCTTCGCGGTCGGCGAGAGATTCGCCAATACACACAATTGGCGTTAGTCCATCCGCGACCGCTGCCTTCGCCTTTTGCGCCACCGTGCCGTCGTTGTCGCCAAAAAACTGCCGCCGCTCGGAGTGACCGACGATTACGTAGCGGCAGCCCGCTTCCGCGAGCATGCCCGGCGAAATCTCTCCGGTAAAAGCGCCTTGCGACAGCCAGTAGAGATTCTGCCCGCCGATCGCAACGTTGCTGCCCTTTGCAGCTTCAACCGCTGTGGCAATGGAAGTGAATGGCGGTGCGATCACAATGTCGGAATCGGTGGTATTGGCAACTAGCGGCAAAAACTCGGCGAAAAACACACGCGTCTCGGCCTGAGTCTTGTACATTTTCCAGTTCCCTGCGATCACCCTGCGGCGGTTGGGAGAGCTCATCGGTTGGTCAGCGCCTCCACGCCGGGCAATTTGCGGCCGCCAAGAAATTCCAGGGATGCGCCTCCGCCGGTCGAAATATGCGAAATCTTGTCCGCTACACCAGATTGATGCACCGCCGCAACCGAGTCTCCGCCGCCGACAATCGAAGTCGTACCAGAAACCGTTGCGGCCGCCACCGCCTTAGCCACTTCCAGCGTGCCCTTGGCGAAGGAAGGCATTTCGAACACGCCCATCGGTCCGTTCCAGACGATGGTTTTGGCTTTGGCTATTTCCGCCGCGTAAGCCGCAATCGTTTTGGGACCAATGTCCAATCCCATCTGATCCGCAGGAGTCGCGGTGACATCGCCTTTGGTCGCTGGAGCGTCAGCCTTGAATTCCGGAGCGGTTACGTGATCGGTCGGAAGCAAAAATTTGAAGTTGCGCGCTTTGGCGTCCGCAAGAATTTTTTTCGCCAGATCAATTTTATCGTTCTCGACCAGCGATTTGCCGATAGGCAGACCCTGCGCTTTCAAAAATGTATAGGCCATGCCGCCGCCGATCAACATCGCGTCGGCAATCTTCATCAGATTTTCCACGACTTCAATCTTGTCGCTGACTTTCGCTCCGCCCAGAATCGCCACAAACGGACGCAACGGATTGCTGACCGCCTTCCCCAGATAAGCGAGTTCCTTCTCCATCAGCAATCCAGCCGCTGACTGCTGCACGAATTTCGTAATGCCTACGACAGAGGCATGCGCGCGGTGCGCTGAACCAAATGCATCGCAAACAAAGAATCCGTCGCACAGCGCGGCAAGTTCTTTCGCAAACGCCTCGTTGTTTTTTTCTTCTTCCGGATGGAACCGAACGTTCTCCAGAACCAGGACTTCTCCGTCGACCAGCGCTTTGCTTTGCGATTCAACGCCCGGCCCTACGCAATCCAACGCAAACGCAACCGGACGACCCAGCAATTCCTCCAATTTTTTCGCGGCCGGTTGCACGGAATATTTCGTGTCAGGTCCGCCCTTTGGCCGACCAAGATGCGAAGCCAGCACCAGCCTGCCGCCTTTTTCGATCGCCAGCTTTAATGTGGGAAGCGTTTCGCGGATGCGCGTGTCGTCGGTCACCGCGCCGTCCTTCAGCGGCACGTTGAAATCAACGCGCATGAAAACGCGCTTGCCGCGCAAATCAAGATCTTTGATCGTGAGTTTATCCATTTATGCGTCCGATAAGAATATTACGACGGCCCTTCCGCGTAGGGACGCAATAAATTGCGCCCCATCTCGGCTAAGCGTAAACGTCGCCAGGCTAAACTTGCGTCACATGCGACTGGTGCCGCGTTCTATTCACCACTCGCCATTCGCTGCGTACGTCTCCGCTGGCCGCCTAAAACTTGGACGCCAACAGCTTGATCAAATCGCGGCAACGGCAGGAGTACCCCCACTCGTTGTCGTACCAGGCCAGAACTTTTACGCACTTGTCGCCCACGACCTTGGTGTACTCCGAATCCACGATCGACGAATTCGAATTGCCTTTGAAATCCGCAGACACCAATTCCTCTTCCGTGTAGCCGAGAATTCCCTTCAGCGAGCCATGGGCAGCAGTTTTCAGTGCCGCGTTCACGGATTCCTTCGTCGCGGGCTTCTCCACGAATACGGTCAGATCGACGACGCTCACGTTCGGTGTCGGCACGCGCATCGCGTAGCCATCAAGCTTGCCCTTCAAGTCCGGCAGCACCAGGTGCAACGCTTTGGCCGCCCCGGTCGAGCTGGGAATCATATTCAAAGCCGCGGCCCGCGCACGCCGCAAGTCCTTGTGCGGCAAATCGAGCAGCTTCTGATCGTTCGTATACGAGTGGATCGTGGTCATCGTCCCGCTGTGGATTCCAAATGTCTCGTGAATCACCTTAGCGACCGGCGCCAGGCAATTCGTCGTGCACGAAGCATTAGAAATCACATTGTGCTTCGCAGGATCGTAAGTTTGATGGTTCACTCCGAGCACAAAGGTCGCGTCCGGTCCATCAGCCGGCGCGGAGATAAGTACTTTCTTTACCGGACCGCGCAGATGCGCTTTCGCCTGTTCGCCCTTCGTGAACAAACCGGTCGATTCGACCACGATGTCCGCGCCGACGCTGGCCCAATCAATTTGCGCCGGATCTTTTACCTTGAAAACTTTGATCGCTTTGCCTTCGATTGAAATCGTGTCTTCTGTGTGTGTAATCGTGTGCGCTAGGTTGCCCAAAATTGAATCGTACTTCAGCAGATGTGCCAGCGTCTTCGAATCTGTAATGTCATTCACCGCAACAAACTGAATATCCTTATCGTCCAGCGCCGTGCGCACAATGTTCCGCCCGATGCGCCCGAAACCGTTGATGCCAACTTTAATTGCCATTCTTCCTCCAGGGATTCGGCCTGTGCGGCCGCAAATCTAAAACTTTTTCGGTTCGCGCCGTGAAGAGAAGTGACGTGAACTCGCGGGTGGAAAACGCGGCTCAATGCAGCGGGCAGCAACGCGCGAATTGAACAGAAAATGCTATTGGCTGCAGCCATAAAAGTCAACGTGAGTTCTTACTGCCAATATTAATTTTCAACTGGCAAGACTCGTGAGCCATGATGTTATGGTTATTTCCATGACAAAAAGTCCGCGTATTGTCGGCGTTATTTCCGATACTCACGGATTGCTTCGGCCAGAAGCGAAGACCGCCCTTGCCGGCTCAGACCTGATTATTCACGCGGGAGACGTCGGCAAACCGGAAATCCTTGACGAGTTGAAGGCTATCGGGCCGCTTTTCGTGGTCCGCGGAAACATCGACCACGGAAGGTGGGCAAATCAACTTCCAACAAAGGAAATCGTGGAATTGGGAGCTTCCACGATATATATCTTGCACAACTTGCACGAACTCGATGTGGACCCAAACGCGGCAGGTTTCGACGCCGTCATCACGGGCCACACCCACAAAGTCCATGAATATCGCAAAGGAAAAGTCTTGTTTCTGAATCCGGGAAGCGCTGGCCCGCAGCGGTTCGACTTGCCGGTCACGGTTGCCAAATTGCACGTTGAAAAAGTGCCGTGGAGATTCGAAATTATTCCGCTTCAACTCAATAGAAAATCGGAATAATTGAATTAGCGCTACTGCGGAAATTGCTTGATACTTGTGACCTTGTCGCCGGTGAATCTCACAAACAGAGTGCGGTCCGGCGGAGTACCATAAATCCAGTCTTCAATGTCGTTACCTTCGGAGTCGCGCTCGCGCACCTTGTGCCCGGGCTTGCCAATCGCCGCAATCACCATTTCGCGATCCATACCGACCTTGGCGACGCGTTCTTGAATTGCTTTCCTGATGTCGGTGGGCAAGGTATCGATCCACTGTACGGAAGCCGACCTTTGCCGATTAAAGTCCAAGAAGGGAGAAAGCATCTTCTTCAGTTCATCCGGCGTAAGATCCGGAATGGTCTTGTTGAATTCCAGATACAGCGTGCTTCCCGCGCCCGGCTGTACGCCCGGAGGCCCTGCCTGCTGCTCCTCGCTGCTGCCCCGCATGGTCGGCACGCCGCCCATTTCGATGTGCACGCGGTCCATGAGCCGCTTCTTGCCCCGCCCCCCGCCATTCACGTCCACAATGATTGTGTGTTCGCGAAAATCGAGCTTGGTGATCTGCACCTGTTCGCCAGCGTGAACCGCGGCCCCGTGTGTTGCCACAGCGCTATCGAGTAGATTCTGGTTGAGCGGCTTGTCCACAAACAACAAAAAACCCTCTTTGCCCGCCGGAAGCGCTTTGGCCGCTTTGGCAAATTCGCCTGAGACGTAGCGAATCAATTCCAGCTTGGAGGTTGGTTGGAGGGTCGACTTTCTGGGGCCTGGCGGTGGGGCCGGTGTCTGATCCTGCCCTTCCCAGTCTGTGCTGGGCGAAAACAACGGCAGCTCGGTGTTGGAGAAGTCATGTTGCTTTAGAGAAGAGTCAGCCGGGCGCAAGGCTGTCGCCCGCGGAATATCCGGCGCAAGCAGGAGAAATAAGCTCAGCGATAGGGCAATTGCGTTCATGGTGCATGCATGGACCGCACGAGGAGGCAGCCCCCAGCTCTATTCTACGACGCTTGCACTCGGTTGAATAGATGCTTTGGTGTCTCTATTTGGTCAGCTTTTGCGCAGAGCGATCTAGTACCCAACAAGAGCTGGCGCGTCTAGCTTGGGCATCGTTCTTGGCCATGGTTCGTGAAGCTATGACGAAAATCGAATCTGCAACTATGATACCGTGACTTGAACCCCTGAACGGTCAATTTTCATGGGAAGGATCCGGCCGCCGGAGTCTTCGACAGCTTTTTCCACCGAGCTGCGCGCAGCCGGCTCAATCAGCATAACCACGCAGCCGCCGCCACCTGCCCCGCACACCTTGCCGGAGAGTGCGCCTTTTTTCCGCGCGCCCTCAATAATGCGATCAATTGTCTTCGTCGAGATCGTCGGCAAGCTCTTCTTCCGGAACAACCATTCTTCGCGCATTAATCGTCCGGTTTCTTTCCAGTCTGAATTTTCGAGTGATTCCCGCATCGCCTGCGCCACTTCCGCGATACGCTCCAGGTTCGCCTGCACTGCACGTTTGCCGTTAATGTGCGCCTTAAAAACTTCCCAGTTATTGATTCCCGATTGCCGCGGCTTGCCCGTGTAGCACAGCACCAGCCGCTGCTCCAGTTCACTCACATCGAGGCGCAACTCGACACGCCGCTCGCCGCCCGGAGGCAGCTCGATTGCCGCCGCGCCGCCAAATGCCGGCGGATAGTGGTCCTGCGTGCCGGTCGGAACGCGAATCACAATTCCTTCGGCATCGCGGCTGATATGAATCCAATCCACCTTGCTCTTCCCCGCCGAAGTGAATCTATCCAGCGCCGCGCAGATAGCGACCGCCATCGCGCTTGAACCGCCAATTCCCGCGCCGGCAGGCGCTTCTGAATCCGTCGTCAAGGTAAACCCCTGCTGCGGAGCGAAAAATTTTGCAATTTCCGCCAACAGGGGCAGGTGGTATCGCTTGGCTTTGACCATCGCCGCGAACGAAGAGAAACTTTCTTCGCGCTTGGTATCACGCGAAACCAGGCGGATCTTTTTGTCGCCAGCCGCATGTGTTTCAATCACGCAGGACGCGTACCGCGTGATCGCCGCATTGATTGTCAGCGCTCCCGGATGAAATAGATAAAGCGGCCAGATATCCAGCGTGCCGCCTGCCAGATCCACACGCGTAGGTGCCTTGGATTCAATGCGCAACGTTATTCCTCATCCAGCTTGGAAGTAGATGGTTGGAGCGATGCCAGCATAGCGCGTAGCACCAGCGGCAGGTCAGTTATTCAGTGCAGCGGTGCTCCGCTTCTAAACAACTCGACCATCATTTAATTTAAAGATTCTCTACTC
This sequence comes from uncultured Acidobacteriota bacterium, assembly GCA_963731155.1. Classification (GTDB taxonomy): domain Bacteria; phylum Acidobacteriota; class Terriglobia; order Acidiferrales; family UBA7541; genus Acidiferrum. The sequence goes on along the minus strand of CAVSVB010000012.1, from coordinate 53,999 downwards.
TGTTTCCGAGTTCACCGCTCGCGGCCGGAACATCAGGTGCTGGCGGGCTTCGTGTTTCACCTGCGCGGGATTCGGCTCAAAGCATCTCCGGCAGCGCGCTTCATACGCACCGCCCGCGCCCACAACGATTAACTCTTCGCTCTCGACCAAGCGTTGCGTGTGCACGGCCGGATTTCCGCAGCGCATGCAAATGGCCAGCAGTTTTGTAATCTCCTCTGCGATGGCCAACAGCCGCGGCATCGGTTCGAATGGCCGTCCTCGATAATCCGTATCCAGACCGGCCACGATCACGCGTTTGCCAAGATTCGCCAGCTTGGTGCAAACGTCTAGAACTTCTTCACCCAGGAATTGCGCTTCATCGATGCCGACCACTTCCGTTCGCGGCTGAATTTTCTCCAATATTTCCGAAGCTTTCGTAACCGTGTCCGATGTAATTCCCAGCCCGGAGTGCGACACGATTTCATTCGCCGCATAGCGCGCATCGATCGACGGCTTGAAGATCTGCACGCGCTGCCGCGCAATCTCCGCGCGCCGCAGCCTCCGGATCAATTCCTCACTCTTCCCTGAAAACATCGGCCCGACCACCACTTCGATCCAGCCCATATTTCCCTTGACAATATCCACGCTCGCTCCTTCCTCACTATCCTAATCTTGCAACTGCGCTTTTGCGATACGCGTTCGAATTGAAAAACGGCGCGAACGCCGCGATCAGCGCCACCCGGAAGGCTTCTTGCCGCGTAATTTTATTCGCGCTCAACACTCCCCAAGCGCCTTGCGCATCGCGAATTCCTGCTTCGCCCGCGAACTGATCAATCGCGATCGACAACTCCGTCCCTTTTACAAAAACTTCTTCTGCAAGCGCCTCCGGCAATTCAACCGCGCCGGACCTTCCAAAGTGTCCGCGCGTTCCATCGCTCACATACGCCCAGCTTTCCAGAAAAACGCGCCGCGCGCCATTTTCCACGATCGAATCCAGGCCACCCTCAAGCCCGACAAAATAATTCCACGGGTTAGATTCCTCCCGCGCCATCGTTTTCAGCGCTTCGGCGCGCTGTCTCGCTCCGCGCATGGATTCTTCGCGGCTTAGTGGTGTGTGATTCACTCCGCTGTCGACTTCAACACCGACAATCTCAACGGACGACCCTACCGGCAACCGATCTATCATGCCTTCGACAGCTTCGCGCACCGCCGCAAGTTTCGGCTTACGCGCGCTTCCGACCGCGATGATCAGATTACTCAAGAAATTTTCCCGTTCTCGCGATTGTACTGTCCACTCTCCGCAATGAACAGGCAGAATTCCCGGACCCTGAGGAAAACCCCGCTTCATCGTGGCATACGAAAATCGCGCGATAGAGTTAATCAGATGACGAACTGCCGGTGATCGGGTTAGAACTCGGTGTGAAGAGTTCGAAGCATCAGGCGCGTACAGGGATGACGCCGAGCTCGTTCCGGACAATAGGTGCCACGGCGGTCCCGAGAATTTCTATGGCGTTCAGCATTTTTTGGTGCGGAAGCGTCGAGACACCCATTTGGAATGTCACGCGGGAGATGCCGCCGAGAACTTCATTCACGTACAGGATTTTTTTCGCGACCGTTTTAGCATCACCGATCAGCAGCGCGCCGGTAGGTCCACGCTGAGCGTCGAATTGAGCGCGAGTGGCAGGTGGCCAGCCGCGTTCCTTGCCGATTTCGGTGAATGTGTACGCATAGCCTGGATAGAATATTTCCGCGGCTTCGTTAGTGTTCTCGGCAAGAAAGCCAACAGAATGAAGACCTACGGTAAGTCGCTCAGGCGAATGACCGGCACGGTGACCGGCCTCGCGGTAGAGGTCAATGAGTGGGCGAAAGCGTTTAGGTTCACCGCCAATGATGGCCACCATAAGAGGAAGTCCGAGCATGCCTGCACGAACGAAGGATTCTGGGGTACCGCCGACACCAACCCATATCGGCAGTGGATCTTGCAGCGGCCGAGGGTAGATTGCTTGACCGGTGAGCGCCGCGCGGTGTTTGCCGGACCAGTGCACATGCGTGTTTGCCCGGATTTTCAGGAGAAGATCGAGTTTTTCCGCAAAGAGCGAGTCATAATCTTCAAGACGCAGGCCGAAGAGGGGGTAGGACTCAATGAAGGAACCACGACCGGCGACGATCTCGGCGCGGCCCCGGGAGATCAGGTCGAGAGTCGCGAACTCCTGAAAAACGCGAACGGGGTCGGAGGCACTGAGAACCGTGACAGCGCTAGTGAGACGGATATTTTCCGTGCGCGCGGCGGCCGCGGAGAGGATCACAACGGGAGCCGAGTCGAGGAACTCCGCGCGGTGATGTTCGCCGATGCCGAAGACATCCAAGCCGACCCGATCGGCAAGCTCAATCTCTTCCAGTAGATTGTGCATGAGCTCGACGGGTCTGAGCCTTAGACCTGAGGCCGGGTCAGAGATGGCTGCTGCGAAACTGTCGATTCCGATCTGCATCTAGGTGACTCCTCCAAAACAATACTTATTGGATTGATCAGCGTGCCCCATTATTTCAAACACGAATTGCTTTTTTTTCCTTTATGAGCGATACCTTGACATCAAGGTAGATGCTTTAAAGCGTGTAGTAGTTACATAATCAGGTATGGACATTGGACAGCCTACATAACTCGACGTCGAGTATTATGAAGGGGCAGCGTGCTCCGGTAAAGAAGATGGACTGTGCGAATGGCAAAGCGAAGTTCTAAACCGAACGGCGAAGCAGCAACGCATGTGTGGATTGTCTTGTGGAAGGCAGCCCACGCGATCGAGCAGAATGCCGTTCAAAGCGTCTCGGCGCTGGGCCTCGGGCTTTCGGAGTTCGCGGTATTGGAAGTGCTTCTCCACAAGGGTCCTCGGCCGGTGAATGCCATCGGGAAGAGAGTTCTACTCACCAGTGGCTCCATCACGGCCGCCGTCGACCGGCTGGAATCACGAAAGCTGGTCCGGAGGACTGCCGACACGGCGGACCTCCGCGCGCGCATCGTTCAGCTCACGGAGAGAGGCCGACGCTTAATCGCGCGAGCTTTCCGGCAACACGCGACTGACATGGAGGGAACCATGGCGGTATTGAAGTCCGGTGAACGAACCGAACTCGTGCGTTTGCTTAAGAAAGTCGGAATGTGGGCAGATGCCCGGCTGGAAGACAAGACAGGTAGAAACCAGGACTAGCCTATCCTCGTAGTTGATACGCGCAAAGGCAGGACGTAAACAATCTCTGTCCATAGAAGGAAGCAAACAGCACTATCCACGACTGCGGGACTATTGTAGGAAACCATGGAACAAGCGCGTGTGGCGGCGGAAGGAGTTCTACTTCTCCACCTGCTCTGGTGCGCCTGGGTGTTGCTGGGCTGGACTGTAACACGCGGCCGGCGCGTCCTGCGGACACTGCACATTGCTTCGCTCGTGTACGCGATCATTATCCAGCTGGTTCCCTGGCCGCCGTGCCCGCTGAGCGTGATCGAGAGCCATCTCGAAACTCAAGCAGGGATCGAACCCGCGCACGGACCGTTCCTCGTGTGGGTGCTCGACGCAATCGTTTACCCCGACCTGCCGGAGTGGCTGGTCATTGGGGTCGCAGTGATTGTCTGTGTAGCGATCCTGGGTGTTTATTTGTCGCGGTATCTGCATCACCGAGCGACTGGTAGGTGGTGATCCACTCGTGTTGATGAAAATTCCTGTGAGAGCCTCTGCGATTTTTCGCGCGGCTGTAGCTATTGGTCTCCGGACTTACTGACTGAGAAATCCGCACGCATTTGCGCGCCAGCTCCATCAGGTGTAGCCTAAAGTAGAGTAATTTACTCTTATTTTGGAGGCGTTTTGCAACTCTGGCGAGGTGAGGATGGTCAGGCTCGATAAGCTAACGGATTACGGATTAGTTCTGCTGACCTGTATAGCGCGCAGCGGGAATAGTTCCCTGCGCACCGCTCGCGATCTCGCGTTGGAGTCCAAGCTGCCGCTGCCGACGGTCAGCCGACTGCTGCAGGACCTGCTCAAAGGCGGCCTGCTGATTTCACAGCGGGGGATCAAGGGTGGTTATGCGTTGGCCAAGAAACCGCGCGAGATTTCGATCGGAGGAGTGATTGCGGCGCTCGAAGGGCCAATTGCTCTCACTGTCTGTAGTTCGGGTGTCGCGGGCCTATGCGACCTGGAGGCAAGTTGCGCCATCAAAAATAATCAGCGGGTTATCAGTGAAGCGATCCGCGGCGTGTTGGAGAGGCTAACGCTGGCAGATTTGATGCAGCCGTTACGGCTGATGACCATCCAGGATCCGCGTGAAAGATCCCTGTCGGCAATTGGCATAGCGCCGGGGAGAATTCAATGAGTGCGAACACAAAGACGATTCGCGAGCTGGCAGCCCGCGAATACAAATGGGGCTTTGTCACCAAAATTGACGAGGAACGGGTTCCACCGGGGCTCAGCGAGGAAGTGATTCGGGTTATTTCCGGGAAAAAAGGTGAACCTGAGTTCTTGCTCGAATGGAGATTGAAGGCCTATCGCCATTGGGCAACGCTTGAAAAAACGCAGGCCGAGCCCAAGTGGGCAAACATCAAGTACCCTCCGATCGACTATCAGGGCATCGTTTACTACTCCGCGCCACAGAACAAAGCGAGCCTGAAGAGCCTAGACGAGCTGGACCCCGAGATTTTGCGCACGTACGAGAAGTTGGGCATTCCGCTCGATGAACAGAAGCGGCTTGCGGGTGTTGCTGTCGACGCCGTTTTCGACAGCGTTTCTGTCGCCACTACGTTCAAAGAGAAGCTGGCCGAACTCGGTGTGATTTTCTGTTCGTTCTCGGAAGCTGCGGAGAAGCATCCAGAACTCGTTAAGAAATACTTGGGCACAGTGGTGCCCTACACCGACAATTTCTTTGCCTCGCTGAACGCCGCGGTATTCACCGATGGATCGTTCGTGTATGTGCCAAAGGGCGTTCGGTGCCCGATGGAACTCTCGACGTACTTTCGCATCAATGCGGCAGAGACCGGTCAATTCGAGCGCACGCTGATCATTGCCGATGAGGGCGCGTCCGTCAGCTATCTGGAAGGCTGCACGGCGCCCATCCGGGACAAGAATCAATTGCACGCTGCGGTCGTTGAATTGATTGCGCTCGACAACGCACAGATCAAATACTCGACGGTTCAGAACTGGTATCCCGGCGACAAGGATGGTAAAGGCGGAATCTACAATTTCGTGACCAAGCGAGGGAAGTGCGCCGGCCGGAATGCGAAAATTTCCTGGACGCAGGTCGAAACCGGATCCGCCATCACTTGGAAATATCCGAGTTGTATTCTGCAGGGCGAGAATTCCGTTGGCGAATTTTACTCCGTGGCGCTGACCAACAATTACCAGCAAGCCGACACCGGCACAAAGATGATTCACATTGGGCCAGGCACGTGCAGCACGATTGTTTCCAAGGGCATCTCAGCCGGCCACGGGCAAAACACCTATCGCGGCCAAGTGAAGATTCTGAAAGGCGCGACCGGAGCCCGTAACTACACGCAATGCGACTCGCTGCTGATCGGCGACGAATGCGGCGCTCACACTTTTCCCTATATCGAGGTGAAGAATGCCAGCGCGCGAATGGAACACGAGGCCTCGACGTCGAAGATCGGCGACGACCAGCTTTTTTATCTCCGCCAGCGCGGTCTGAAGACAGAAGACGCCATCTCGATGATCGTCAATGGTTTCTGTAGACGCGTGTTTCGCGAGTTGCCGATGGAATTTGCAGTGGAGGCGCAGAAGCTGCTGAGCATCAGCCTGGAAGGCAGTGTTGGATAAGCAGAGGAACACCATGAGCTTGCTCGAAATCAAGAACTTGCACGTGAAAGTGGGCGAACGGGAAATACTCAAGGGAATCGACCTTTCCGTGAACGCCGGCGAAGTTCATTCGATCATGGGCCCGAACGGATCGGGCAAAAGCACGCTCGCGCAAGTGTTGGCCCGGCGCGAGAATTACGACGTGACCCAAGGGCAAATCCTTTATGACGGCAAAGATCTTCTCGAAATGAAGCCCGAGGATGCGGCTTGCGAAGGCGTCTTCATGGCCTTCCAATACCCGGTGGAAATCCCCGGAATCACGAACGCATACTTTCTGCGCTCCGCTCTGAACGCGATACGGAAGTACCGCGGCTTGGACGAGATGGATGCAATGGATTTTCTGCCCTTGCTCCGGGAGAAAGCAAGGCTGCTGGAAATGGACGAGAAACTCATGAACCGTTCCGTGAACGAGTCCTTCTCAGGCGGCGAAAAGAAGCGCAACGAGATCCTGCAAATGGCGGTTCTCGAACCAAGGCTGGCGATCCTGGATGAGACGGACTCGGGCCTCGACATTGACGCTCTGCGGGTGGTTGCTCGCGGCGTGAATGCGATGCGCGACCCTGAGCACTCCATGATCGTCGTGACGCACTACCAGCGGTTGTTGAATCACATTATTCCGGACCGCGTTCACGTCCTCGTTGCAGGGCGGATTGCGTGCTCCGGTGGGCCCGAGCTCGCGCTCCAACTGGAAGAGGAGGGCTACAGTTCCATGGAGGGGCTCGCGCGCAGCGCGACTCCGGCCTGATCCCGGAAATGCGGAGAACGTCAGTGGTTGTCGAAACTCAGCAACTTGGAAATTACCTGGCGGCTATTCAGCGACTTCGCCAGGCAGGCATCTGGAAGAAACCTGCCCTGGCTCCAGAGAATGCGCGAGAACGCATTCGCGCGATTTTGCGAAATGGGATTTCCAACGACGCGCATGGAGGATTGGCGTTTCACGAACGTCTCCGCAATAGCGCGCACCGAATTAGAACTTGCGCGGGACTGCAGCAGTCAAGTTTCCAGGGCGCGGATTGCATCGCACCGAATGAAGGATGCCTCGTGTGAGCTGGTTTTCGTGAACGGCCGCTTTGCACCGGAGCTCTCGTGCTGCGAAAACTTGTCCGATGGCTTGCTTGTCAGCAGCCTCGCCAGACAAATCGCTGAAGCTCCTGAAGCCATCGAGCCTTATCTGGGCCGTTATCTGAACATTGCACGGGATGCATTCTGCGCGCTCAATTCGGCCTTCCTCGAAGACGGCGCGTACATCCACGTTCGTCGCGGTGCGGTCGTTGAGTTACCGCTCCATCTCTTGTTTGTCTCAGCCGGCAAAGGTCGAGCGACGATGAATCACCCACGCAATTTGGTCGTCGCTGACGAGGGCAGCCAGCTCTCCGTGGTCGAGGACTACGTCTCGTTAGACGACGGCGGCGCGCTTTCCAACACGGCGACTGAGGTCGTCGCGGGCGATAATGCAGTCGTTTCGCACTACAGGATCGAGCGGGAAAGCCTGCAAGGGTTCCATATTTCGACGCTGCGCATCCAGCAGGGTCGAGGCGCAAACGTGGCTTCGCATTCGCTCCTCATCGGCGGAGCGCTGGTGCGAAACAACGTGCATCCGGTTCTGGCGGGCGAAGGCGGAGAATGCCTGATCAACGGCCTCTTTGTCGGCAACGGCAGCCAACATCTGGACAACTACATGCTCGTCGAACACGCCAGCCCGCATTGCGGAAGCCGCCAGTTCTACAACGGGATTCTGGACAACCAGTCGCACGGAGTTTTCCACGGACGAATCGTTGTCCATCGAGATGCTCAGAAGACGGACGCCAAGCAGACTAATCGCAACCTGCTGCTCTCCGACGAAGCGCAAATCGACACCAAGCCGCAACTCGAGATTTTCGCGGACGACGTGAAATGCACACACGGAGCCACCATCGGCCAGATCGAAGACCAGGCGCTCTTCTATCTCCGAACACGCGGCATCGATGAACTCTCCGCGCGCCAATTGCTACTTCTGGCTTTCGCCAGCGAGTGCACGGATCGCATGAAGGAAGGCGCCGCGCGCACCTTAGTCCAGAACCTCATCCAAAACCATCTGTCGCAAATGGCGCGCATCCAGACGACAACTCGCGAGCGCGGCCCGGACGAGTACGGTGTCGAACGAAACTGGGGAGAATTGCAATGACTCCAGCGGCGAAGCCTCAAGTCTTCGACGTAGCCACGCCCCCGACTTCTCCGGCCGCGTACGACCTGCGGAAGATTCGCCCGGATTTTCCGATCTTGCGCCAGCGCGTGAACAACCGGCCGCTCGTGTACCTGGACAACGCTGCGACCACGCAGAAACCGCGCGTGGTGATTGATGCCATCACGCGCTACTACGAGTCTGGCAATGCCAATATCCATCGCGGCGTTCACTATTTGTCGCAACATGCAACGCAAGAGTACGAAGCCTCTCGCGAGACCGTGCGCCGATTTCTCAACGCCGCCGACGCAAGCGAGATCGTATTCGTTCGAGGCGCTACCGAAGGTATCAACCTGGTCGCTCAGACTTTGGGCCGTACGCGTGTACGGGCGGGCGACGAAGTGCTGATCACCGCGATGGAACACCATTCAAATATCGTTCCCTGGCAGATCTTGTGCGGAGAGAAAGGCGCGAGGCTCCGCGTTGCCCCGATCAATGACGCCGGTGAACTTATTCTTGACGAATTTACACACCTGCTCGGGCCTCGGACCAAAATTGTCGCAGTGCCTCACGTTTCAAACGCACTGGGCACGATCAATCCATTGCACCGAATGGTAGAGTTGGCGCACGGCCATAACGCTGCACTTGTCGTGGACGGAGCCCAAGCCGTACCACATCTCCCCGTGAACGTACGCGGACTCGATTGCGACTTCTACGTATTCTCAGGCCACAAGGTATACGGTCCAACTGGGATTGGTGTTCTCTACGGCAAAGCAGCATTGCTCGATGCGATGCCTCCCTATCAGGGCGGCGGTGACATGATTCGTTCAGTGACCTTCGAGAAGAGTACCTACAACAAGATTCCATACAAATTCGAAGCAGGGACACCCGATATTTCCGGCGTGATTGGCCTTGGCGCGGCGATCAACTACGTGAATGAAGTTGGGCTCGATCGCATCGAGATTCACGAGCAGGACCTGCTCCGGTACGCGACGGAATCGCTCTCCGCCATTCCAGGGGTCCGTCTGATCGGCACCGCCAAGGAAAAGGCGAGCGTCTTGTCGTTCGTGATGGATGGAATCCATCCCCACGATATCGGAACGATTCTCGACGAAGAAGGCATCGCCATTCGCACCGGTCATCACTGCGCCCAGCCCGTCATGGACCGCTTCGGCGTGCCGGCCACCGCCCGAGCATCACTTGGTCTCTATAACACGCGAGAGGAAATCGACAGCCTGGTCAAAGGAATCGAAAAAGTGCGGGGGGTACTTGGCTGATGCCAGATCTACGCGAACTCTACCAGGACGTGATCCTCGAGCACAGCAAGGCTCCGCGCAACTACCGAGAGCTTAGCGCTGCGAATCGCAAAGCCGAGGGGTTCAATCCGTTGTGCGGCGATCGTTACATCGTCTATCTTGACTTAGACGGAGACGCCGTTCGTGACATCGCCTTTCAGGGTTCGGGATGTGCCATTTCAAAAGCTTCCGCTTCCCTGATGACGCAAAGCGTAAAGGGCAAGACACAAAGCCAGATCGAACAACTCTTTCAGGACTTTCACAAGATTGTGACCGGTCAGACATCGGCCGAGAGCAGCGCGCCAGAAGTGAGTAAGCTGTCGGTTTTTGCCGGCGTCTCGGCATATCCGGTTCGTGTCAAATGCGCAACGCTTGCCTGGCACACCTTGCGCGCGGCACTCGCTGGACGGGACCAATCGGTCTCGACCGAATAAAATGCGCGCATTCTGAAGCAGCAGCAATAGGATTTCCCAATGACGTCCAGCAAAGCCATTACGCTTGTTCGCGAATGCGATTGCATCGCGATCCCGAGTGGTACCCACAAAAGGCTGAGCTCCGGCACAGTAGTGCGAATCGTGCAGTCGCGTGGCGGCAGTTATACGGTTGCCACCGATACTGGTTCTTTGTTTCGCATTGACGCCGGGGACGCTGACGCGCTCGTGCTGTCCGCGCCGTCCACCGCACAGTCTCTTCCAACCGGGCCGCTCACCGAACAAATGGTGATCGATCAACTGAAAACGATCTTCGATCCCGAAATGCCAGTGAACATCGTGGATCTCGGGCTCGTTTATTCCTGCAAAATTACGCCACGTGAGGATGGAGGTTATGGACTCGACGTTAAGATGGCGATGACCGCCCCTGGCTGCGGTATGGGTGACGTGCTGAAGGCGGACGTCGAGAGTAAGCTCTCGCGGCTGCCCGATGTAAAGGAGGTCCGCGCGGAAGTCGTGTTCGATCCCCCTTGGCATGCTGGTCTCATGTCGGAAGCGGCGAAGCTACAGCTGGGATTTGACTTCGGCGGCAGCGACGAGCCGTTGCCAATTTTTCAGGGAAAGCGTTAGCAGCTCGTCGGAGACTGTTGCAGCCCCAAGACATGCAAACTAAAAAGACCAAGCTAATTCATAACGTTCCCTCGGGAAACCACCCGAGAGCCTTATCCCCAAGATCCCGTCGTCACCGAGTTTTTTTGCTTTCGCCGGCAAATGTATCTGGCCTCCGTGGAAGTTTGCTCTTGAAAGACACCACCCGTTCGGAGTTGGCTGATCGACTTCGCGATGGCGGAGCCCCTCTTGGAGAAATTTTCAGCTTCATCAGCGGACTGTATTTCCGAGGCAAATTGGCCTATGCGCGAGCTTATGCCGACCCGCCGCCGGGCATTCCGGGAGTGGCAGTGATCACCGCTTCGGGAGGCCTGGTTTCGCCGGACAGACTGTTCACGATCGGGGGACTGCGCGAGATTGTCGCTGGGCGTGTAGACACTGCAGAGTCTCGGTATCGCCTTCCTCTGGAGCGTGATGCGCGGCTGCTTCGCGATCATATGGGAAAGCGTTGCGAGATCGTGCTGCTGGGTAGCGTCGCAACCGCAAAATACGTTGAGCCGCTCCTGGCCATTTTTGGAGAGAGGCTCACATTTCCCGTGGAATTCGTCGGGCGTGGAGACATGAGCCGGGGCGGCTTGCTGCTGCGTAGTGCACGCGATCAGGTTCAATTGAAATATGTTCCGGTGGCCGGAACCGTGCGCAGTGGCGCGCGGCCCGCAAAATTACCAAAGCTCAAAAGATCCGACGTTTTGATCGGGCTGGCAGCAAAGTCCGGTCGGTAGTGCGCCAATGGAAGCAGTGATTTTTGTTGGCGTTCAAGGCTCAGGAAAGACATCTTTCTATCGCGAGCGTTTCTTCGAAAGTCACGTTCGCATCACCCTGGATATGCTGCGAACGCGGCAGCGGGAACAGCTTCTCCTTGCCACCTGCCTGCAGGGCAGGCAAGCGTTTGTGATCGACAACACGAATCCGTTGCCAAGCGATCGAGCGCGATACATTGCACCGGCCCGTGCAGCGGGATTTCGCGTGGTAGTCTATTTCTTCGAAACTTCTCTGCGTGATGCCATTCGGCGAAACAACCAGCGCGGCGGGAAAAAGAAGGTTCCGGTTCCCGGCGTCGCCGCCACCTTCCGCAAGCTGCAAGTCCCGACGCAAGAGGAAAACATCGACGCGGTCTATGTCGTGAAAATTTCTCGCGAAAATCGCTTCGTTGTCACAACGGAGTTCACAATCTAGAAAGTGTGAGATTCGCGCAATAAAAATAGAATAGGACCTGACGGCCATCGCGGTACGCGTCGGCAACAATCTCCCGAAAGAAATGGAACTTCAGACATAGCAGGGCTCATGTCCTTCCCTGCTTCGCAGTGTTGGGAGTTGCACTACGGAAAGGCTTGCGTCATCTCCCCGCAAGATGTTCTGACCGTTCTGAAGTTGCCGCTATCTTGCAGTATTGGCCGGAAATTTGACGGGCGTAAACAACGTTTGTTGCACCATGTCTAGTCATTTCAATATATGTTGCACCAGGGCACGTACTTCGATAAGATTTGCCGCGCCGTATTTCAATCTGCGTAAAGATCAGGAATGTAGTCCATTATGCGCGATTCGGCGCCATACCGGTGGTATGCTGCCGGACTCGTTACGCTAATTTTTTGGCATCCAGCCCACAAAGGGAGCATTCGAATGTATATCGCAAGAATCGCCCTGGTTCTATTTCTGGCAGGACTTCCTTTGGCATCGGGACAGGAAACGCCCCCTTCCTCATCACAACCTCTTTTTCAGTTCCAAGAGGTGATGGTGCCGGTCCGCGATGGCGTGCACTTGCAGACTGTAATTCTGACTCCCGCGAATATGACCAAGCCGCTTCCCATGCTCTTTCGCCGCACTCCCTACGGAGTGCCGGAAAAAGCTCCAGCGCAGATGCCGGCATCCCTTAAGGAATTGGCGCAGGACGGTTACATTTTCGTCATTCAGAATCTGCGCGGACGATTCAAGTCCGAGGGCTACTTCAAACTTTCTTCCCAGGTTGATCTGTCAGATCCAAAGGCAACGAATGAGACTACCGACGCGTACGATTCGATCGAGTGGCTGATCAAAAACGTTCCCAACAATAATGGCAAAGTGGGAATGTATGGCGTCTCGTACGATGGCTTGACCACTGCGCTCACGCTTCTCCATCCGCATGCCGCGTTAAAAGCGATCAGCGAACAGGCTTCGCCAGTGGACCAGTGGATGAACGACGACGATCACCGCTACGGCGCGCTGCGCGAAAGTTACGATTTCGAATATGCGGTACTCGAACAAGCAGACAAGAACAAGAACACCAATTTTGAATTCGAGACTTACGATACATTCGAGTGGTATCTGAATCTTGGCCCGCTCACCAACATCAACGATAAATATCTTCATGGCAAAATTCCCTACTGGAATGACAGCGTCGAACACCCGGATTATGACGACTTCTGGAAGAAAGAAGCGTGGGTCCGCCAATTGCACGCTTCGACGGTCCCTAACCTGAACGTAGCTGGATTCTGGGACCAGGAAGATCCCTGGGGCCCATGGCAGATTTTCCGGCACGCCGCGGAGCACGATCCCGACCACACGAACTTCATTGTCGCGGGTCCGTGGTTTCACGGGGAGTGGCAAACGGCCAAGGGCGACTCGATCGGTATTATTCCGTTTGGTGGACATGAAACCGCGCGCGAATTTCGCGAGAACATCGAAGCTGCTTTTTTCCGTTATTACCTGCATGGCGTGGGAGAAAAACCTGATTGGCAGGCCAGCACGTTCCAGAGTGGTTCGAACAGTTGGCATAAATATGCCGCATGGCCTCCGAAAGAGGCCAAACTCACAAAACTTTATTTCCATTCGGACGGCACGCTTTCTTTCGTGGCTCCCGAAAATTCAAAAAACGGCAAGCCCTTCCGCGAATACGTCTCCGATCCGGCAAATCCCGTTCCTTATCGCCTTCGACCGATCTCTCCCACCTATCCGGCTGGAGACTGGCGCACCTGGGAAGTTGCCGACCAACGGTTTGTGGATCATCGTCCGGACGTATTGAGTTACGTAAGCGCGCCGCTCGATCATGATCTTGTCGTGACCGGACCGCTCTCAGCCGAACTCTTCGCATCCACCTCGGGCACCGATTCCGACTTCGTTGTGAAGTTGATTGATGTTTATCCTCAGGACGCACAAAAGCCAGATTGGAATCCCGAGCAGGGCCCCAAGCCCGGCCAGTACGCCCAGTCTTTGAACGGATACGAATTGCCGGTGGCGATGGAAGTACGCCGAGGGCGTTACCTGCAGAGCTTCGAACAGCCTCGCGCGCTTGCGCCGAACCAACCGATCAAGTGGGAGGTACCGCTGCGCGATCACGACCACGTTTTTCTGAAGGGACATCGCCTGATGGTTCAGGTGCAATCCACCTGGTTTCCGTTGATCGATCGCAATCCGCAAAAGTTTGTTCCGAGTATCTACAAGGCGCAGGTGAGCGATTTCACTCCTGCTACTCAGCGAATTTATTCAATACCGGACCTTGCGTCGCATCTGGTTCTTCCCGTTATGCCATGAACTTTGTGCGACGCGTAAATAGAATTGCGAGCGGGATTTCTTTTCGCGCGTGATGCCTTCAGCTCACCTATGCGCAAGGCATAACCGCGAACGCTCTACAACCCCGCGCTTCGTCGGAGGTTCGGATGCCAGAAAAAAAGAACTCTCTGCAACAGGTAGCGATTTATCTGTTGCTCGTTTTTGCGTTCAGTTCCGTTTTCTATTTTCTGATTCTCAGGGCGCATAGCCTCGGCGCAGGCGCAGGCCTCTTTGTTTTGGGCATTATGTGGTGTCCAGCGCTGGCGGGAATCACTGCGCTCAAACTCCACGGCCGCGACTTGCGCGAACTCGGTTGGAAATGGCCGCAGAGACCCTACGCGTTGCAGAGCTGGCTCATTCCACTTCTTTACGCAACGATCGCGTATGTCATCGTCTGGTGCGCTCGTCTGGGCGGTTTTCCGAACCACGAATTCATGGAACTTCTTTCCCAACGCATGGGATTGCGTGCTTCACCTGAGGTCTCGACAGTGCTCTACATTTTGCTGACGGGTAGTTTTGGTTTAGCGAAAAGCCTGGCATCGGCGCTTGGCGAAGAAATCGGTTGGCGCGGCTTCCTGGTTCCGGAGCTGTTTAAGAACGTCGGTTTTACCGGAACGGCTCTGATCAGCGGGGCGGTGTGGACTTGCTGGCATTATCCGCTCCTGATCTGGGGTGATTACAACAGCGGGACGCCAACCTGGTATGGTCTAACGTGTTTCACGGTTCTGGTGCTTTCGATTTCTTTTGTATTTGCGTGGATGAGGCTGAAATCCGGAAGCCTATGGACCGGCGCTCTGCTGCATGCGAGTCACAATCTCTACATTCAAGGAATTTTTACTCCGCTGACTCGCGATACCGGCAAGACTGCCTGGTTCATAGACGAATTCGGCGCAGTTCTACCACTCGTGACGTTAGTTTTTGCAATTTATTTTTGGCGCAGGCGAGACGAAATAGTTAAAGCGTAGCCGAACTCTATCATTCGGACTTGATTATCAGCAAAAGTAAGTCGCCGATCCGAAACAACGCATTTGCTAAGACTTTTTCTTGGCGATGCTTGCCCTTCCGGATTGCAAAACGAGCGTCTCGTTGATTTTTCCAGCCGCGTCCTTCCTGAATTCCCGCGCTAAAGCCGCTCAGTCAGACTGCCTTGTCCTATTCCACGCTGCCCTCGTCGTTCAAGGTACTGAAGTTGCGGGATGTAAAGGATTTGGAGGCCGAGCCGATCGCGAAAGTTGCGTGCGAGCGCGCAGCAATTCCGCCAGTTAGTAGTGGACGTTGAAACTCATCAGATGCCAGGCAAAAGCAAGCCAAATCAGCCCGAGACATGCGACGGCGAGTGCGACGTCGTGAAGTTTGGTCCAAAGCCAGCGGCTTGGTTCACGAACGCTGCGGAAAGCATTGACCCACACGAGAATGGTGCCGATCGCGCTGATGACACCGAGAATTCCGAGAATGATGATCCAGGGAGGAAGACGATTGATACTGCTTAGATCATTAAGCAGCGAAAGCATGATGACCCACCCAATGTAGAAAACGAGAAGGAGAATACAGACGAAGCGAACAAGGAGACGAAGCTTGTTGTCTGCCGGTGAGTAATTCAGTGGCTTCCCATAATGCTTGCGAACAATTGCGGCAACCGGCCAGAGCAAAACGGTGAGGCCAAGAACACCGAGCCCGAAGGAGAGTACGACGATATTGAAGGTCTTGTTCTGGAGCAAGCCAACTTTCTGGAAGATGAAGAACGGATAATCCAGCTGGAACTGCCAATTACCGTCCGCGTCTTTCTTAAATCCGATATGGTCTTGCCCGTGAACTTCCCTATACAAGAATGGCCTGATCTCTTCGAATTTTTTCGGCTGGCCATTCGCGCCTTTCAACGCATCAACGGTGATCGTGCCGTCCGTGTTAGCGATAACTTTCGGCTCGCCCAGCGGTGTGGTGATCGACAGAAACGACGATTCGAACCTACGGCTGGATTTATACACTCCGGCAATTTCTTTGGCATCGGCAACCGTGTTGTCCACCTTTGTGCCTGCAGGGGGAGTAAACGGAAAGTATCGGTCAAGAAAAGATTCAAACAGAATACTGCGCGGACTGGTTTCTGCCGTTACCGGCGCTGTTGTAAGAGACAAAGAATCCGACATTTTCGTCGAGGATCAAGTGCAGGTCGCTGTGAAAATACTCGGTGTCGCCACCGTGGCCGATGATTCGCTTGCCGTTGCGCGATTCCTCGTAAAAGCCGTAAGCCATGGCATTCAAGCGGTCGTCGGTACCAAAGAGCCGAGCATGCATCAGTTTTGCCGTTTCGGGCTTAAGGATTTGCTTGTCGCCGAACTGGCCATTTTGCAGATGGGCGATCATGAAATTGCACATATCCCGTGCAGTAGTAGACACACTGCCTGCCGGAAAAGCTTCGACAAATTCAAAAGACTGGGCCTTTTCGGAAGCTTTCTTGTAGCCGTTGGACATCAGTGGCTTCAAGTTCTCAGGAAGCGGTTGAACGAATGTGGAGCGCTGCATGTTGAGCGGCGTGTAGATATTGTCCTGGACATACTGTTCGAAGGGCTTCTCGGAAACGCGCTGAACGATGTAGCCAGCGAGTGCAGTTGCGTAATTCGAATAGGCTGGGATGACTCCGGGAGGAAAAATCCGATCAGGCACGTGTTGTTTGAGAAATCCTTCAAGTGGGTACAGGTGCTGAGCGTCGGCGACGAAGAGGTCGCGGCCCACCTCTTCAAATCCCGCGGTGTGGGTCATGATGTTTTTCAAGGTGATTGGTTTTCCAAAGGCGGCCGGAATCTTGAAGTCGAGATACTCGTTGACGTCCTTGTCGAGATCGAGCTTGCCCTGCTCGGAGAGTTGCATGACGGACGTCCAGGTGAAGAGTTTGGAGATGGAGCCGGGGCGGAAGAGAGTGCTGTCCGCAGTGACGGGAGTGCGTTTTTCCACGTCAGAGAAACCATAGCCCTTGGCAAAAATCACTTTGCCGTCTTTAACAACTGCAATAACAGCCCCAGCGATATCCTCGCGTTGCAGTTGTGACGGCATAATGCCATCAAGAAAAGCCTCCACGTCGGTCGCCGTGAGCTCATGCGCGGGCACCGAACTGGTAAAAGTAGCCGCGGTCGGCGATGCCGGTTCGGTGGGCGGGGCCAGGGGTTTCTTGGGCGCTTGCGCTTGCGCAGAAACAGCGAGACTCAGTGCAAGTAAAGCCGCGTTCAAAACGGCAGCGAGTCGGCCAAACTGCGAGATTGCGACTGCCCGAGCTGATCCAATCCTATTCATTCTGAGTCTCCCAGATCGTCAGGAACGATGAAATTAACTTGCTGGTTAGAAAGAGTACTTCAATGCAAACTGTACGACTCTCGGATTCACCACTGTCGTGGTTATCTGGCCGAATGTTGTTGAGGTGAATTCCGTATCGGGGTCTCCGAATTGCGGATGATTGAAGGCGTTGAAAAACTCAGAGCGGAACTCCATGACCGCGGACTCCCGCGGCCAACGGACGGGAAATCTCTTGATCAAGGAAAGGTCGAAATTGCGCTGTCCGGGTGAGTCGAGAATGCCTACCCCGGCATTACCGAAGCCGACGCCGTTCGGATCGTCGGCGCTGAAAACGGCGGGATCGGTAAAGCAACTGGTATTGATATAGGTCTTGGTGCCGCCAATGTTAGATTGCGCCGAGCCCGAATTCAGATAGTGGCCGCTGGTGCAAGTGCCAGAAAGTGACGGACGGTCTGCGACCCCGCTGCCAAAGACGCTGGGTTTACCAGCAAAGTGGTTATACGTAAGAGTGAGTGGATGCCCAGATTGGAAGGTGACGACTCCGGCGACCATCCAGCCACCCAAAGCCTGCCCTTTGAACGAGTGCGAATTCTTTGGTCCAGGCAACTGATAGGTAAAATTGGTGATGAATCTTTGCGGGCGAATGAAATACTCCGGTCCATAACGCTGCTTGGGATCGTCCTGATTGCCCACGGACTGGCCGCCGTTGGCGCCGCTCGTAGTAAAAGCGTCAGTGGAGAGATCGCGTGTGAACGTATAGGAAACTTGAAACTGCAGGCCGTGGCGGAAGCGCTTGTTGAGTCCCACGAGCAGGGCGTTGTACCAGTAGGCGCCTGATGATTCGATCTGTTCCATGAGTGATGGATCCCAGCCTTCGAGCGGAACACGAAGCGGGACGTTGACGACAGTATTGGTGGTCTCACCGCGGATCGGGTTCGTGGGGCTGGCAAGTTGGGCTTGGTTAATCGCACGTTCGCGAATTTGGTGAGTGCCTCGCGAGCCGGAATAGCCAACCTCAAGAGTTAAGTCTCCGGGCAACAGCGTCTGCAGTCCGAGACTATATTCCTGCGACATCGGCGGCTGGAAGCGGGGGTCAAAAATCGTAGTCTGCAGGACTGGGTTTGGGCTCGGGCCATAGGCTGGAAAAGCCGGAAGCGAAGGAACGTTGAGCGGAAATGGCACTTGTTCACTGGCGGCGGCATTCTGTCCGAGCTGCAGCTCACGGATTTGACCGAAGGGAGCGCCCGTCAATAGCTGTAGGAAGGGTTGGCCCGTATAGCGGGAATGATAGATGCCATAACCGCCGCGCAGGACCAAGCGCTCTGTCCGTGGAAGGCGCCAAGCAAAGCCTACACGCGGGTTCCAAGTATTTTGGTTATTGCCGTACCCACCGAATTCGTTGTCCACCTTCTTCACACCCGCGGGAATAGCTCCGCCTGAATAGTTGGAGGAAACCAAATATCCCGCGAGTGAGCCACCTGCTGGGGGATTAGGGTCAGCTAGCCTGACGTCGAAAGAACCGTTTCTCCCCAGAGCGTCGGCGATGTCGCCGATGCGATCGTAGCGGAGGCCCAGGTTGACGCTGAGCCTCGGCGTTACTTTGATATCGTCTTGCACGTAGGAGTTCGTCTCCCAAACGCGCCAAGCACGGTCAAAAAGACCCGGCAAATCCAGCGAGACGGCGATGTTGCTCGTGGCAAGTCCTAACGGCGCAAAAGGCGCGGTTCCGTTATCGTTAGCATCCAACCCGAGCAGAAAGTCCGGCCAGCTCAGAAAAATTTCCCCTGCCAAGAAATGAAACCCCACTTCGTTCAGTTGCTCGCGGGAGACACCGGCACCAAAACGCAAGGCGTGACGGCCATGGGTCCAGGACAGTGAATCTTGAAAGGTGTAGGTATTCTGGGCGAGATGGACAGTCTGCCCATTTCCGCCAAGTGATAGTCCGCTAGCCGAACCGAAGTCCAACGCGATAGCCGGAATCGTGTCATCAAAGGAGGGGACGGTCGCGCCGATCTGCGAATAACTGAAGACCTTGCTTTGCGCGAACAGACCGAGTGTACGGTGAAAGCCAATCTCAGCTCGGTTGATCAGAGCCGGACTGAAAATATGGGTATGAGTCAGAGTGAAATTACGGAAATTGTTGGTGAGGGCAACTGGGAAACCGGGCCCAGTCCCCCCGCCGAGATTGGCTTGGGGTAGCGTAAATGCCGTGTCACTATTGCCAAAGAAGAAGCGGCCCTCCAATTTGCTTTTTGCCGAAAGCTGCCAATCCGCGTTGGTCATGAACTGATCCTCCGAATAAGGGCAGGCGAAACTGAAGGCGGAGAAACCCTGGGACTCGAAGGGCTTGCTAGGGTCGACGGTTTGCGGCGTTGGGATGAGATACTGGCCATTGGGCAGCTTCATCTGGAGCAGCGCTAGAGCCACCGGATTAATGTTTGAGCCATCGCTGGCAATCGCCGGTCCAACACCGCCAAGGGCAGTTTGGATGGCCCCTTGTTGGCCGGCAAAGAGCTGCCCTAAGGCAGCGGCTGATCGGTCATTCGTGATCGGCGGAGAAGTAACGGAACTCGAACAACTGCTATCGAGACCATTTCGCTGGCGCGTTCCCTGATAGGACGTGAAGAAAAAGAGCTTGTCGTGCTTGACGGGACCTCCAAGGTCAAACCCAAATTGGTTCTGCTTTAGTACCGGGCGAGGTTGTCCCGCAGCGTTGCGGAAAAATGTATTCGCGTTGAGGTCTTCGTTGCGAAAGAATTCCCAAAGAGCACCATGGAAATCATTTGAGCCTCCCTTGGTAATGACATCGACATTCGCACCTGCATTTCGCCCATAAGAGGCGTCGTATTGTCCGGTCTGCACTTTGAATTCCTGGATGGTGTCGGGATTAGGTATGGCGACACCACCACTGAAAAAACCACTGCTTTGCAGATCGTTTATCCCCACTCCATTCATCTGCACGTTGTTGTCGGCTTCGGTGCCACCGTTGGAAGCGATGGGCACCCCGCCTTGACCCAGGTTTCCGCGGCCGATGGCACCGGCATCGTTCACATCGGCGGCGACGCCGGGGTTCAGGGAGACAATCTGCGTATAGTTGCGGGTTACGAGCGGAAGGTCTCGCACTTGTTCGCCGTTCGTAACCTGGCCCAAGGTGCTTGATTCGGTTTGTAACTGTTCGGCATAACCCTCAACGGTAACGCGCTCGGAGACTTGACCGATTTCAAGGCGCAGGTCCAGAGCCGCCGTTTCGGTGACCGTAATCTTGACATCGCCGACATGCAACGTCTTAAAGCCGTCCTTCAGGGCTTCGAGGGTGTACAGTCCGGGCAGGAGTGCGGGTACCACGTAGACGCCGCGCGAATTCGATATGACGGTGCGAGCTTCCCCGGTCGCCTGGCTCCTAACGGCTATCTGCGCTCCCACGACTAGTGCGCCGCTGGGATCAAATACCGTTCCAGAAAGCCCTCCCGTGCCGGCAGTCTGCGCAAAGCAACGGTTCAACTGCGGCAGAGCGCCGATTAACATGAGAATCGCCACCGATCGGATAGCAATGGACAAAGCGCTGTGCCGAGTTTTTGTTCTCATAACTTCCCCCCTAAAGAGAAATCCTGGGCCGTGCATTCCAGACGTGAATGCCTCACTCTTGCGCTTCGCTCCCGTCACTGTTGGATCGATACCAGCGGTGATCGGCGCGATCTTCCTCTTCACTTCGGCGAAGCAATTCCAGCGAGCGCGCTGTCTGGGTATGCGCGCAAGCAATCAAAATCGCGCCAAGCAGGCTCATAGGAGCGACGTAGGATCCGCCAAAGGAGGGACTAGCGACGGAAGCGATGCAACTGTCATCGCAAGTGCGGGCGATTGGCGACGTTTCACTGTCGGTGATGCCAAACGTCGGCACACCGAGTTTCTTGGCGCGGAGAGCGGCTTCCACCGTATCGCGGAGGCATTGGCCAAAACTAATCGCGATGAGCAGATCCTGCCGGCCCAAGCTCCTGACGCGCCTCTGCACATTCCCGGTGCTGCCAACAGGAGCCTCGGCGTTGAATCCGAGTGTCATCAGCCCATAGCCCAAATGCCAACTTAGACCTGCGGCCAAGTCGATTCCCACGATCAGGATTCTGCGCGCGTGTTTCACCCGCATAGACAACGCGATGATCTTCTCCGGATTGAGCGAAGACTGCAGCGCCTGTAGATTTCGCAGATCCATTCCCATGCCGTTCCGGATCCGGTCAGTGACAGTACGCTTTTCTTTTGAGGCCGCCTTCAGCACGGCATAGGGAGTAATTTGCGTGACGAAATGCGCCCGCAAATCGGCGGTAAACTCCGCGTACTTGTGGTAACCAAGAGCCTGAATGGTCCGGACAATTGTCGCCGCGTCGACGTTGTAGCGTTTGGCCAACTCTCTGGAGGACAGAAAAAAAGTGTCTTCGGGATTCTCCAGGATCAATCGGAGCAGCTTTCGCCGGCTGGGGTTGAGTTTTTCGCCTGCGGAAGCGAAGCGCTTTTCGAGCGTGCTCGGACCTTGCCGCGGGTCCCCGGAAGGCTGGCCAGCATTCGCTAGACGAATTCGATTCGATCGAGTCAGGTAAGACACCCCACGGCAAAGTCACGCCGAAAAACGCAAGCAATGAATATGGGCTAAGCCAATACAACGATTGTTGCACCTTGTCAAGCACTTTCAATACTTGTTGCATGCGATTCGTTTTACAGATGCAACCGACCGCCTTCCAACAATTGCAGGAAGACGGGGTTTTTGCGGTGACCTGCAGGTGATGCGAGCGAATCAAGAAATAACAACCCTGCTTCATGCAACAAATAGTGAATATTCTTGACAGGGTGCAACACATGTTGTATTCCCTAACGCCAGCCACAGACAGCTCGAGCAGCTTTTGGCGGAGGGCCGCGCCACGGTCGGGTTCGAGTTTGATGAGCAGCAGAGCAGCTACCTCCTGGAGCCTTATGAAGATCGAGTCCATCACACTTCGCGAAATTCGCATGCGGCTGAAGTCTCCGTTTGAGACGAGTTTCGGTACCGTGCAGGACCGGCGAATTGTGCTGGTCGAAGTGGTGGCCGACGGTGCGAGCGGCTGGGGTGAGGTCACTGCCGGCGAGACCCCCGCATACAACGCGGAAACTACGGATACCTCCTGGCACGTGCTCACCGATTTCGTTGCGCCAGGCCTGGTCGGCAAGAGCATTTCCAAAGCGTCGGACCTGCCTGCGTTAATGAGCCAAATTCGCGGGCACGAAATGGCCAAGAGCGGCGTTGAAAATGCACTGTGGGATGCGGAGGCGCAGCTAAGTGGCGTACCTCTCCACAAACATCTGGGTGGCACCATCGAAGAGATTGCGTGTGGCGTTTCGCTGGGCATACGCGAAAATCCTGAAGCGTTGGTGAGAAGAGTAGAAGAAGAGCTCCACAGCGGTTACCAGCGGATTAAATTGAAGATTAAGCCCGGCAAAGACTACCAGTTCGTAGCCATGGTGCGAAAGGAATTTCCGCAGATCCGACTGTCCGTTGACGCTAATTCCGCTTACACCCTCGATGACGCCGCACACCTGAAAAGTCTCGATGAATTCGATCTACTGATGATGGAACAGCCGCTGAGCTGGGACGACATTCATGCTCACTCCAAACTACAGGCACAGATCAAGACCGCAATTTGTCTGGACGAATGTATTCACAACACCCGACATGCGCTTACGGCCATTGAATTGAAGTCCTGCCGGATCATCAATATTAAATTGGGCCGTGTGAGCGGTCACACTGAAGCCCGCCTGATGCAGAACGCATGCCGCGCGCACGGTGTTCCGGTGTGGTGTGGCGGAATGCTGGAATCCGGCATCGGCCGCGCCCACAACATTGCAATGTCCACCCTTGCGGGATTTTCTCTACCCGGCGATGTCTCCGCGAGCCAACGGTATTGGAATGAGGACATCGTCGAGCCTGCCATCGAGGTTACGGCCAAGGGCACTATTCAGGTGCCGAAAATGCCGGGACTTGGCTACGTCGTCAAACGTGAACTGGTTGAAAAACTTACGGTGCGTCGCAATGTTTTCGCGAACGGACGCGCGGCGAGTTAAGTCTGGCTCGAAGTCATGAGTGAGCCCATGAAAAAAAAACACCGAGTTGCTAGTGCTCTAGTCGGAAACCTGCTGGCATCCGCAGCACTGGCCTTGACCATATCCGTCGCCTGCTCGCGTTCTTTGCCGGACGACAACGGCCCAAATATTCCTGCACGGAAGGATTATGCCGGGATCGTTCAAGCTTTGCAGCCATTCGTGGAGCGGGAAATCGCTGAAAAAGGACTACCCGGCCTGTCGATTGCCATCATCGATGACCAGCAGATTGTCTGGGCGCAAGGATTTGGAATGGCCGACCCGCAGAAAGCGAAGCCAGCAACTGCTCGGACAGTCTATCGAATCGGTTCCGTTTCAAAACTCTTTACCGACATCGGGATCATGCAGTTGGTGGAACGTGGGGAACTGGATCTGGACGCTCCCATCACGGACTATCTTCCTGATTTCCGGCCGCGCAATCCGTTTGCCACTCCCATTACATTGCGGCAATTGATGTCTCACCGCTCCGGCTTGTTGCGGGAACCTCCGGTGGGGAATTATTTCGAAACCAGCCAGCCGTCGCTCGCCGCCACGGTTCGCAGCCTGAATGAAACCGAACTCGTATTCCAGCCGAACACGCATACGAAATATTCCAATGCCGCGATTGCGGTTGTCGGCTACTTGTTGGAAGCGCGAAGTCACCAGCCATTTGCAAAATACTTGAAGAGTTCCGTGCTCGATCGCATGGGGCTAACGCACAGCTCGTTCGAACCCGATCCAAATGTCATCGGCGATCTTGCAAAAGCTGAAATGTGGACTTACGACGGACTCAAATTTGACGCGCCAACATTCCAGCTGGGAATGGCCCCTGCCGGAAGCATGTATTCGACGGTGACCGACCTCGGACATTTTCTGAGCGTGCTGATGGCGCACGGCCAAACGAACAACGGTGCGCTTTTGAAGCCCGAGACGATTGAACAGATGTGGTCGCCGCAATTCTCAAATCCAGGCGGTAGCGTCTTCGGGCTCGGATTCATGGTGCGCTCCCTTGACGGGCACCGGCTGGTGGGTCACGGAGGCGCGATCTATGGTTTCGCAACGACACTGGATCTGCTGCCCGAGGACAAAGTCGGAGTTGTGGTCATTACCACGAAAGACGCCGTCAATGCCGTAACCGAGCGTATCGGAGAGGAAACATTGCAACTGGTTCTGGATCAGCGAGCCGGTAAACCGCTGACTCTCCCTCCGGCGACTAGCGCGGTTCCTGCAGAACTTGGTCGCGCGCTTGCCGGGCCTTACAGGAGTGGCGATGATGCGGTCGATATTTCATATCTCGACGGGCGGCTTAACATCCTGAATTCGTCAGGCGGCGAGCAATTAGAGTTGCGCAAGCTCGGTGACGACCTGATCGTGGATGGCGCGACAGGTTACGGAGTAAAAGTCGTTCCGACTGCGAATGGAATCCAGGTCGGATCAAAAACTCTGCCAAGGGTGTCCCCTCAAATGCCTGATGGGAATGCTGTCACGTTTAAGGGATTAATCGGCGAATACGGCTGGGACCATGACATTCTTTACGTTTTCGAAAAGGATTATCAGCTCAACGTACTGATCGAATGGTTCGAGTTCGATAGGTTGACACTAGTCTCCGACGAGATTTTCAAGTTTCCATCGAGAGGACTCTATGACGGCGAGAAGGCCGTATTCACTCGCGACGCTTCCGGCAGCGCCACCCAGGTGCAAGTCAGCGGAGTAGTCTTCAAGCGCCGTCCAATCGGCGGCGTCACCGGCGGGACATTTCATATTCCGGCGGTAAAGGATTTCGCTGGCCTTCGCAAGCAAGCGCTCGCGGATCACCCACCTGCTGAAGCCGGCGAGTTCCGCAAAGCCGATCTAGTGGAACTATCTACGCTCGACCCGACAATCAAGCTTGATATTCGATACGCCACA
Source organism: uncultured Acidobacteriota bacterium (assembly GCA_963731155.1). Lineage (GTDB taxonomy): Bacteria > Acidobacteriota > Terriglobia > Acidiferrales > UBA7541 > Acidiferrum. The sequence continues at coordinate 28,801 of CAVSVB010000012.1, read as the reverse complement.
ACAAACAACTTCCTGGGTGCGCCGGTCTATTCACAGCCGCGCGCATTCTTGCAACGGCCCGCTGCCGAGGCCCTCTTGCGCGTCCACAAGAACCTGAAGGAACTGGGCTACGGACTGTTGATCCATGACGCATATCGCCCGTGGTACGTCACAAAGATATTCTGGGAAGCTACTCCAGAAGATAAGCGGATCTTTGTGGCCGATCCCTCTCAGGGCTCGCGCCACAATCGCGGCTGTGCTGTGGATTTGAGTCTCTACGAACTTGCTACCGGAAAACCGGTCGAGATGGTCGGCGTCTATGACGAGATGTCCGAGCGCTCCTATGCCGGGTATCCGGGCGGCACATCCTTGCAGCGATGGCATCGCGAATTGCTTCGGCGCGCGATGGAAGACCAAGGGTTTCTGGTCTATCCATTCGAATGGTGGCATTTCGATTATCGGGACTGGAAGAAGTATCCGATTTTGAATCTGACGTTCGAACAGCTTTCGCACAGGGAAATTCTGAATTGAAACCGCTATCGGGGTTTTTTGAGGAACCTGTAGGAATCCGCAAGCGATAAGAACAATTTCCACGGGGGTATCGCATGAAAAAGACGAACGCCGCACGTCTGGTTGTAACGTGTTTGGCTATAATTTTGTTTGCGTGTTGCGGGCGCGAAGGACGCGCACAAGACAGCGCGACACTGGAACAACGTATTAAGCGAATCATGACCCGTCCGGAGTTCGCACACTCCAGGTTTGGTATCAAGTTCATTTCGGCCGATAGCGGAGATGTGATCTACGAGCTCAATTCTCCGCAACTGTTCGTGCCGGGTTCGACGACTAAGCTGCTTTCCGCCGGCACCGCTCTGGAACTCCTTGGCGCCGACTATCGCTTTCACAGCAAAATTTATCGCACCGGGCCAATCAAGAAAGACGGCACACTACAGGGCGACTTGGTGCTGGTGGCAAGCGGAGACTTGAATCTCTCCAACCGCATTCAGCCCGACGGCACGCTGGCGTTTGAAGATGAAGATCATTCGTATGGCGGACCCGACAGCAAGGGACTCTCCGGCGACCCGCTGCTGGTGATGCGCGAGCTTGCGCGCCAGGTTTCCGCAAAAGGAATCAAACGAATCAAGGGACGAGTGCTCGTTGATGCAACGTTATTTCCCGAAGGCGAACGAGAATTAGGCACTGGCGTAGTAATTTCCCCGATGGTAGTCAACGACAACGTGGTGGACGTCATCGTCAGCCCAGGAACCGCCGAAAACGCGCCAGTGCAGGTGAAAATCGCGCCGCAGACTGCTTATGTCACCATCGTCAATCAAGCGACGACTGGGAAAGCCGATTCCAAGTTATCGATCAAATACGAAAACGAGAAACTGAATTCGGATGGGACGCGAAGCGTTGCGCTCACCGGTAGCCTGCCCCTTGGAAACAAGCCGGTGATGCAATCGTATCCTGTGCCTGAACCGTCCCGATATGCGGCAACTGTTTTGATGGAAGCGCTCAAGGCGGAAGGCGTGACCGCGACTCTGGCCTCTCCGGCGGAACAGATTGATTTCAAAACGCTCGCAGCAAAATATACAGCGGAAAATATTGTCACCGAGCATGCCTCGCCTCCACTCAAAGAAGAAGTGAAGGTTACGCTGAAGGTCAGCCAGAATCTTCACGCCAGCTCCATGCCCTATCTTCTAGGAGCTCTGCTTGCACATAAGGACAAGGAAATCGATCAAGCAGGTTTTGACCTCGAACATGAATTTCTCACCAAAGCGGGACTCGACTTAGGCGGAGCGGCACAGAGCGACGGCGCTGGAGGCAACGCGTATTTCTCTCCGGATTTCATGGTTCATTACCTTCTTTACATGTCGAAACAGAAGGATTACGAGGATTTTTATCGTGCTCTGCCAATTCTCGGAAAAGATGGCACGCTCGTAAAAATCCAGGTGAATTCTCCGGCGGCCGGACACGTTCACGCCAAGACCGGAACTTACGGCGCTTACGATGCGCTGAACAGAAAATTGATGGTTAGCGGAAAAGGCTTAGCTGGGTACATGGACACCGTGGACGGTAAACATCTCATTTTGGCTTTGTATGTGAACATGGTTTCCGTTCCCATGAATGACCCGGAAGCCACTCAGAAAATCGCGGGTGAGGCTCTCGGAGAAATCGCGGCGGCAGCTTACGATGCGACGCCGGCTGCTGCGCAGCCGGCTCCATCGGCAAGCAGCGACTACGATGTGATCATTAAGCATGGCTCCATCATCGACGGCTCGGGTAATCCCTGGGTGTCTGGCGACATCGCGATTCGCGGTGATCGCATCGCTGCTATCGGCAAGCTTGACGATGCTCATGGCAAGCGCGTGATAGACGCAACGGGGCTGGTCGTTTCGCCCGGTTTCATCGACATGCTCGGCCAATCGGAAGTAGCACTCTTGATTGACAATCGATCGCTAAGCAAGTTGGCGCAAGGGATTACCACCGAAATTACTGGCGAGGGCGGCTCGATCGCGCCGCAAAACGAGCTTACGCTTGCGGCGCTTCAACCGACGCTCGATCACTACAATCTCAAAGTTGACTGGACGACGCTGGACGGCTATTTCAAGCGCCTGGAAAAATCTGGCACTCCGTTGAACATCGGTACTTATGTCGGATTAGGCCAAGTCCGAGAGGCCGTACTCGGTGACGTGGACCGGGTTCCGACACCCGCCGAAATGGAAAAAATGAAGGGCTTTGTCGACCAGGCAATGCGCGACGGCGCTCTGGGAGTTTCCACAGCGCTCATTTACCCGCCAGGACACTACGCCAAGACCGAAGAACTGATCGAGTTGGCAAAGGTCGCTTCGCAATATGGCGGCATCTACGGAACACACATGCGAAGCGAAGGGCAGACCGAACCCGAAGCCGTCGCTGAGGCGCTGCGCGTTGGTCGCGAAGCGAATCTCCCCGTTGAAATTTTCCACCTGAAAGTTTCCGGCAAAACCCGCTGGGGCAACATGCCGAAAATCGTTGCCCAGATTCAGGCTGCACGCAATTCAGGGCAAGACGTAACCGCCAATATGTATCCCTATATCGCTGGCGGTACAGCGCTCGCTTCCAGTCTGCCGCCGTGGGTGGCCGACGGAGGCTTGGAGAAACTTCTGCAGCGGTTGCACGAACCAGCGACACGCGCCAGGATCAAGGCGGAAATGGCAGCCGATCATCCCGAGTGGGAGAACCTTTTCTTTGACAGCGGCAATGGCGCGGGAGTGATGGTCTCTGGAGTCGAAAATCCAGAACTGAAAAAATTCAATGGCAAGACGATCGCCCAAATCGCGCTTGCGCAGAAAAAATCACAGCTGGACACTCTATTCGACTTCATCATCGCAGACAAAGGGCAGACCGGCGCACTCTACTTCATCGCGAACGAAAACGATCTCGTCTACGGCTTGAAACAGCCCTGGACCAGCCTTTGTCTCGATGCGGGCGAAGTCTCGCTCGATGGCCCGCTTTATGAACCGCACACTCACCCACGCGCCTATGGAGCCATGCCGCGCTTCGTTGGACATTATCTCCGCGACCAACAAATTCTGCCGCTTGAACAAGGCATCCGTAAGATGACTTCCCTTCCCGCGCAACGCGAGCGCTTGGTCAATCGCGGCTTGCTGAAGGAGGGTTACTTCGCGGACGTCACCATCTTCGACCCAAAAACAATCCAGGACGTAGCGACCTACACCGAATCGTCACAGGTCTCAAAGGGCGTCAGATACGTTTTCGTCAATGGACAACTGGAATTTGAGGATGGCAAATTGACTGGTGTTACATCGGGCCGTGCCTTGCGCGGACCCGGATGGAAGCCGGAAGCACCTGCGAACCACTGACCCGTTTCCCTTTCGTCTTATTACACATTCTGACTCTCCTCGGATCGAGCTTCGGCTGTTGCATGATTGAACAGCTGAATTCATCAGCATCACCAATGCTCGGTGTTTAGTGGTACATTCAGCGTAGCTCGGCGTCTCCAGAGATGTCCGCTGAGCAGTTAGACTACAGACCTGCTCAGAAATGTTTCGTCTGCTCGACGCTCACGGCAAGTAGTCCGCTCCTCCCGCGGCTGGTCGGGTGTATCGTAAGACGTCCGAAGGCTAACTATGGATCACGACCGCGCAACCGACGAATCCAGTGAATTGTTCCGCGTCGTTGCAGAGACTGCGTCGGACGCCATCATCAACATCGATCAAGACAGCGTCATCCTGTTCGCGAATCCGGCCGCGGAAAGAATCTTTGGCTATCCAATTTCCGAAATTCTCGGACAGCAGGTGACCTTACTGATGCCGGACTGTTTCCGTCATCTGCACAAGGCCTCGCTGCGTGCTTACGTGAATACGGGCAAAAAACATATTCCGTGGACAGGGCTGCAACTGACAGGCCTGCACAAAAACGGAGCGGAAATTCCTTTGGAAATTTCGTTTGGCGAGCACATGCGTGACGGCAAGCACATCTTTACTGGGATTTTGCGAGACGTGTCGGAACGCAGTCGAATCGAACGGGACTTACGCCATTCACAAGAGAAATACGCCAAAATGATTCACTCGAGCCCCGATGCGATCACCTTGCGCAGCCTCCCGGACCGCCGGTACATCGAAATCAGTGAGGGTTTCACGCGGTTAACGGGCTACGCCGCCGAGGAAGTGATCGGCAAAACGCCCTCCGAAGTCGGTATCTGGTCGGATGATTCACCACATACGGAAATTCTTGAGAATATACAGCGCGAAGGCGAGGTTCGTGAGGTTGAGTTCGGTTTCCGAACCAAGAGCGGAGAACACCGCTACGCCACCGTTTCCGCGGTACGACTTACACTCGGCACCAACGATTACATGCTTTCGACCAGTCGGGACATCACCGAACGGCGAGCCCTCGAAAGGCAACTTCTGCAATCCCAAAAAATGGAAGCCATCGGCAGATTGGCTGGCGGCGTTGCGCACGACTTCAATAACTTGCTCGGTGTGATCTTGGGGCAGACCGAATTACTTCAGACCGAATTTGAGAATAATCCGTCCGTTCACCGAAGAGCCGAGGCGATCGAGCAGGCGGGACGCCGCGCCGCGGAACTTACGAAGCAGCTGTTGGCATTTAGCCGTCAGCAGTTCATTGAACCTCGGGTGGTCGACGCCAATGTTATCGTTCGGGACATTGAGAAATTACTGAAAAAGTTGCTTGGCGAAGATGTGGAATTGACGGTTCACCTTCAGCCAGACGCCGGCAATATCAAAATCGATCCATCTCAACTCGAACAGATTCTCATGAATCTCACCGTGAACGCACGCGATGCTATGCCTGGCGGTGGAAAACTCATTCTGGAAACGGCATGCGTCGAGCTAGACGAGACTTATGCGCGACAACATCTGGGCGCTAAAGCCGGCGATTTTCTGATGCTCGTAGTCAGTGACACCGGTACCGGCATGGATTCGCAGACCATGGCGCGGATTTTTGAGCCGTTCTTCACAACGAAGCTGGAGGGACGAGGAACCGGGCTTGGATTGTCCACGGTGTATGGCGTGGTGAAGCAAAACAATGGCTACATCATGACCTACAGCGAGCTGGGACACGGTACGACGTTTCGAATCTATTTCCCGCGAGTGCGGGAGACTCCAGAATTGCAGGACAAAAAACCGCACCTAGGAGAATTCGCAAAAGGCTCCGAGACAATCCTCATCGTCGAAGACGAAGAGGCTTTACGCGAATTGGCTCGCGAGCTTCTCGAAGCCAACGGCTACAAGGTGATCGAAGCGGAACGCGGCGAAAATGCCCTTCGGTTGGTCGAAGGTTCTCAGACGCCTATTGATCTTCTCCTGACCGATGTCGTGATGCCTGGCATGGGAGGAAAGCAGCTGGCCAAAAGGCTGCTTGAGCTCCGGCCAGGTCTGCGTGTTCTCTACATGTCTGGCTACGCCGACGACGTGATCAACAATCGAGAGGTCTTGCCGGAAAACACACTCCTGCTGCCAAAGCCGTTTAGCAGAGCGGTTCTGCTGCGCAAAGTCCGCGAGGCACTCAACACGAAAATCCCTTTGCGTTCTCTTTAATCCGACATGCTGGCGAGCTGAACGGAATTGGATCATCTCTGTCATTCGAAATTCGTAGGACTACGAAAGGACAAAGAGATCCGCGAAGCCTGCTAAAGGAGTAGACGAACGAGACCGTCTGCCCGCCGCAGAGTGACGAATTAGGGTTACGTAAGCGATTCCACCGGATCTTGTTTCTTTGTCGCCGGGATGAATTGTTCGAGAAGAGATTTGAAGCGTGACGTCAACTGCAGCTCTTGGACCGCTTCCGAAAACAACTTCCGAGGATTAGCAGCGGTCTTCAGGGCATACCGGAAGTACGACAATCGCATCAGCCATTCCGCGTGTTGCAAATCCTTCTCACTCCGAAGCCGAAATGTAACCCAGCCTGAATTGGGGACCCACTGATGCTCTTCAGCGAATCCTTCTGCCAGGAGCGCAGCCCGAACGGAACGCGGAAACGGAATGTCGACGATGCCGGCATTATGCACATGTCCGACTTCGCCATTTCCGAAGCGAAATTCACGGCCTCCAAAGCGATGTGGTTGGACAGAAATTTGAGGCCACGAAGCGACAATATCCTCCAAATTCTTCAATCGCTGCATAGATCCGGCTCCACATGTGTTGGATGCCCGAACATCTTCGCTCGATTCATGCTTCATACATGCTTCGCTGGCGGCTGGTTTTTCACCTTCTCAACTCTTGCAATTGGAAAATAATGGAAAACAACATCCTCAAACGAGTCCGTTTCCGAGGCTTGGGAAGCTAGGAACAAGAATCTGAAAACGCTTGAACTGAGAACTGAAGGCAGCAGACCCGCATCAAGCCTTAATTAGAAAATGAATGGAAAATGAAACCCTGCTTGTAAATAGGGCAAGGGTTGCCGTTTTGTGGGAAGCCCCACTACACTCGCCTGTAATCCCCGTAACGTCTCAGATACCCTCCGGGAGGCAAAACAAGAATGCCCTCAACCCTCTTGCCGAAATAAGATCCAAAGTGCCGAAGGTCCCCAGTCAAGAGATGTGTAGTACGAGCTTCGATGGCAGCCAATAGGATCGGTACGTCCTTCTCTGGCAACGAGACCCCTTCCGGAAGTTCGTGCTTACCCGCATCGAAGAGCTGAACCTTCAATCCGTTTGTCCCGAACCGTGAAACTGCCAGGGCGTACGTCCACCCCGCTGGCGTCATGAGCAGTTACGCGCTCCACTTTATTGTCGGCCAGGAAGAATGGGCGGCATCGGCCTCTCGCGGCGCGCTTCGTTCTCCCTGTAACAGCCGACGCAGCCGTTTGCGCGCTTTGTGAAGCTGCGATTTTGAGGAACCCGTCGAACATCCCAGGTGGCGCGCGATTTCCTTGTGCGCGTATCCGAGGACGTCGTACAACAAGAAATGCCGTTTATAACCGGACGGCAACTTGCGGATCGCACGCTGCAGATTTAGCCGCTCAATCGCGCCTAACATCGAAGTGTCGCTGAAACCGTGTTCTCGTGGACCTTCCTGATCCGAGCCGGGTCGATCCAAGTCTTCGAATATAATTTCGGTCGGCTTTTTCCGGCGTAGGTGCATCAAGACAACGTTCACAGTCACTCTATGCAGCCAAGTTGAAAAACCTGATTCACCGCGGAAGGTGCCGATCTTTCGAAAAAGTTGTAAGAATGCTTGCTGCGTCAAATCTTCGGCTTCAGCCGGATTCTTGATCATGCGCAAGCAAACGCTGTATACGCGTCGGCAATTCGTCTTGTAAAGGTATTCGAAGGCTGCGGCGTCGCCGTCCTTGGCGTGCCTTATGGCTTCAGCCTCGGCCAAGTTGCTGTCTGCCTGTTTGGCTATGAGTTTCGCCATATCGTTCGTTCTAAGTAGGTCCTATTCCTAATCTGCACAGACCTTCAGAGTCGTTACTCCTTTTCTCGGCTCTCCATCACGCGAACTTTCCGAGCAATTCCAGCCACGGAACTTGCCATCGAGGAAGTGAATTTGAAATTGTTGATTGAGCGAGGGCGACCGTTTCGATCGCCCCTTTTTCAGCCTTTTTTGATTAATTCGCGCTTAAGGAATCGGTCTTTTTGAGCCGCCGGTCCCCGTTACTCCGCGCCGCAAAACGCTGCGAACGAATTTTGCAGCGACTTGACGCTGGAGAATCCGAGAGCGGATGCCGCCGAAGGAATGCTGCCGAACTGATGGGCCAAGCCGGAGATGGTCACGTCGTGGCAGTCTGCTGCTCCGGGCGTGCCGGCAGACTCCAGCTTCGCCCCGCTCAAGGTAAAGGTCATGTTGAATGCTGGTGCGGGACTGCCGCCAATGATGTCCGCCCCGATGCGCAGCCAGTCCGGCGAAAGTTTGGAGTTGCGGATCCACGCTTGCAGGTCTCCGGCAATGGCTTGCCCCGGTGCAACGATCGGTTTGGGGGCCGAGAGGAACAAGAAGTCCCCGCCATTCACTTGCACTTCCGGGCGGAAAAAGTAGTGCCCGGACGGCAAAACGATCGGGCTGGTAAAAGTAACAGTGATCTCGACTTCCGCGCCGGTCACAGCGGGTTCACCTTGCGCCACACTGATGCTGTTCACCACTGTTTTCAGCGCGGTGAATGTCGAATTCAATAGTGCCGTCGAGAAACGCAGCGTGTGGTTATTGCCGTCCCGCGTCGCGGAATCGATTTCCACGTCGGAGGGGGAGTTCTGCCGGGTGGGAACCTGTGGGGTGCGATCAGCGATCGAATCCTCCGGGAAACGGTGATACATCTCGATTTCCACGTTGGAAATGTTCGCCAAGGAGGTGGTGACCAGGCCGGTCACGGTCGCTCCGGTGAGCACGGTGGTCTGGTCCAGGACAAAGTCATCCGCCGTCTCCGTCTCCAGTTTGTTGACGCTTGCCGGGCGCGACAACGCTCCCAACTTGCCGTCGGTGTTTCCGGTATTTACCAGCACTTGGGTTTCCTGCGCTGCGGCGTTTGCCGAAAAGAACATCGCCCCTAAAACCAAAAATGCTCCAAATAACTTTTCATTGCTGTAATTTCGCATTTCATGCTCCTTATTTTTATTTTTCTTTAAATTTTTTTAGACCCGATTACTAACTTGCAAAACACGTTTTGTCCTGACCCGGGAACAGTTCTCTGGACTCGCGCGCGAAGAGCACCGGCGTTTAGCGCGACTTCGCGCGCGAGTCGGATTCTCACAGCCGCACGGATGAACTGCTTACTCGCCCGCTCGATAAAAGAGATAGTCGGCGGTGTAGGGCACGAGCACTTGATGACCTACGTCGCTGGTGGTTAAGCAGCCAGTAGCGGGATTAGCCGGAGCAGATCCGCCCTTCGTCTTCAGGCGTTGGATAAAGGTGGTTTTGGACAGGATTTTGCCGCCCGTTGGCCCGTCTTCCGTTCCGATTGCTGTCAGCAACAGGCAGGCAATCGAGCCGGTATTCGGGCAACTCTGGTCCGTGCCGGCAGCAATTGTTGTCGCGGGGGTTGCACTTGCCCACACTTTGCTGCTGTCGAAAGAGCTCTGCCAAGTTGCGTTGCCGAAAGCCACCGGTTGCGGAGCCTTGGGATCGTCGTTGTGGCTAAGGAAATGGGTGATGATCTGGATCGGCTCTCCGAAGAAAGTCGCAAAAAGCGTGGCTTCAGGTCGGGCTCCGTTGACGGTCCAGGAAACGCTTCCGTCCTTGGGCAGGCAGACATAGCCCTGAGAACCAAACGCGTGACCGACCAAAAACAGATGGCTTCCCTCCGGTGGAGTAATGGCAGTGGGGGTAACTGGGGGAATCAGGCTGAAATTAATCTGCTCCCTGTCGTCGTTGACTTTTTCTTGCGCGTGGACTCCAGAGACAGCCAGCAGCGCGAACGCCGCCAGCGACCCAAGAATCATGCGAGCGGCTACGCCGCCATGGAACTTCTTACTGCGATTGTTGTTCACTTCTTTCTCCTTCTTCCTTTGATCTAGATTGTGCAAGTGCACGGTCCTTCGAAGGCCCCGCCTCGTAATTCACCGCTACGGTCGACATTTGGTGCCGGCGTAAGACTGGAACTATTGGTCCCTACTTGAGATATCGGAGATGGAAGGGAAAAGACGACAACCGGCAGGAAAAGACTGGAGGAAATTGCGAGTTGCCGGGGTTAAACGCCGGAATTATGGGCTCTGATGCTGCCTCTCGGACTGTTGTGTGCAGCCGCGCGAGTCTCGCTCTTGCAATGCCGCGACACTTCGGAAGTGTTTCGGAGAGATCGGCCATCCCAAGAATCGTCGTCCTCAGGAAGACGCCCGATGATGTGCCCCAGTTCGTGAAGCAATATCGCAATTTGCGCCTCCGGAGTGTTTCCGGCGTAGGAAGAGACCACCAACAGACGATTGCCGCCGGGCTGAAGTAGCATTCCCCTTGGGTCCAATTGCATGATCTCCGAAGTACGATTGAAGAACGGTCCGTTGGCATTCAATAGGATGGTGGAGTTTAGGGAATCAGGACTTTCGCAAGTTATAAAGCAGCTTCGATGCCTTAAGTGAAGATGATTTAGAACGCCAAGTGGGTTTTCTGCGCGCTTCATTCGAGCAACAGCCAGGCGCACTGGAGGGACATCCCACCGCACCCCGTACGAGCCTTCCGAAGCGCTAGTCGTGGCATCCAAAGAGCTCCGAGATTCCGTGTTTCTTTGGCACGCTCATAAGATTGCATCCGTTGTGCTGAGGCGCTCTCGACAGATGGGACGGTACGCGTTGGGGCGAAAAAAAACACCCTACATTGCATCGTTTCACCAAGGGATGTCTGGAATCGGCTACGAATTGTTGCGTCTGTCCTCACCGGCTTCCTTACCATCTCTACTTCTTTGGAAATGAAGGCAACGTCAACGAAACGACACTGGTCACTCAGGTATATTAACCGCTGGGCCGGGCTGTGTGGGAATGCGTCTGGGCCAGGGCCGCTACTGGATCAGAAGTTGCCGATCATCCAGACATTCGCCTCTGAACTCGTGCCCAAGATCGCGAGGTGACGTCCGTCAGGCGACGGAGACCCCCAGGTGTCGGTCGCCTGAGACTGCTGCCAGACCGGCTGGGTATTGCCATTAAGGTCAACATGCAGCAAGTTAGCCCCTCCTGGTTCCAAAGTTGATACAAACATACTTTGGGAATCGTTTGCCCAGCTCAGATCTATGAGGTCGGAATGGCCCTTCGGCGTCATCGTTCTCGTTGGGCCTCCACCCAGCGGCACTAAGAGAATCTGATTCCCGTGCCCCTTCACGATGCCAATCTGCGAACCATCGGGAGAGAGTTGCCACGAGTAATCGAATCCAATGTCGGCGCTACTGCCTGCTTCGACAGGAATCCGCACCAGTTCCCTCCCCGGACCGCCGCGCGGGTCAAACGCCGCAACCACCAGTTCGTTGTTGCCTGCAGACGGCCGCCCGAACACGCAAAGGTTGGCGACTCTGTTTGTGCACCAAAACTGGACAAACCCCTCGGTGTTAAATAATAGCTGAGGAACGCCACCCCTTAGACCAACGCGATAAAGTCCAATCTTGTGCGAGCCGATCGTCCGCCCCTCCAGAAGCATCCAGGCGCCATCCGGACTCAACCGAGCCACCAAGAAATTCGTGTCGCCGGCGGGTGTTACAAGTTGAGGGGCACTGTCTCGATCCAGCGCCTGCCGAAACACCAGCCACTTTGACGCTCTCTGTGATGAATAAATCACCTCGCGGGAGTCTGGCGTCCATGCCAGGAGGAGATTGTAGTTGTCGTCGAGCGTCAGCCGGCGGGAATTGACGAGGCGGCTTCCTTTGTCGGCGAGGTCCCCGACAAAAACCGAAGCGTGGTCATTGCCCCTCAGAAAAGCCAGATGCTTTCCATCGGCGGTCGCACTGAAGCTATCGACCGAAAATCCCGACCAATCGGTCAACTGGCGCGCTTTGCCCTGTGGAATTCCGTTCTTTCCGTCGACTTTCAGTTCCCACAAATTATCGGACTCAGGCGAGGCGACTTCCGTATTTCGCGAATAGACGAATCGTCCCGACGAGAGCCAGGTGAACTCATTCAAAAGATTGTCTTGAAGGATAGTCGTTTTATCCGCACCACCGAGGTTACAACTTTGAACCATAATCTCTGTGTGGTCACCACCTTTATCACGCCTATATGTTGTGAAAGCAAGTCGGGTTCCTGTCGGCGACCAGGCGATACCCTTAAATATGGCCTGGTTTTCGGCTGTCAGTATCTTGTGAGGGGATTCTCCAGGCGAACCCATCACCCAAATCTCGCGCGCTCCAATGGCCCTACGCAGCCTTTGGTAGGCAATCTTGGAACCGTCAGGTGACACGCTCCCTCCTCCGAACATATCCTCAACTTCAGCAAGTTTCTGTGCCTCACCTCCCAGTATCGGAATCGACCACACGGTGGATGGCTTTCCGGGGACGCTGGCAGATGCTAGGAATCGTGTGGAGTCCGGGAACCAGCTTCCGAAGGTCCAAGAAGCTTTCCCCTGCTCGGTGCCGGGAGGCAGAGCCACACTTTGGACTCCACCCGTCGCGACGAGCTGTAAATGAATGCCTTGCTGGTCAGCGTAGCCCAAATACTTGCCATCCGGAGAAATCCCAGCACTGAGCACCGGTGAGTCCTGGGCGTTCGCCGTCAGCTTTCGCTGTTTGAACTGGGGCAGAGGTTCGGAATGGCGGGGAAAGAGCCATGTAACGATGGTGGTGCCAACCAGCGCGAGCATTGCCAGCAGTGCGGCCAAGACGCTGCTCCTTTGCCGGCGCACAAATTTGCCAGCGCGATAGCCGATTGTGTCCGGCCTCGCACTGATAGGCTGGTGTCTCAAATGTCGCTGCAGGTCGTCAGCAAAGGCTTTGATCGAGGAGTAGCGCTCTTGCGGATTCTTTTTCAGCGCCTTCGCGACAATCGTGTCGAGGTCACCGCGCAGTAGCCGAGCCAGTTTGTCGGGAGTGGTCGCGCGTTTACCGGCATTGGTGATTGCAGCCCCTTCATCTGTCTCCGTCGGAGCTACGATTTCCGAAGGACGAAGGGGTTCCGTTTCCAAGATGGCTTTGACCAGACTCGCAGGCGTATGCGGGCCGGCTCCGGTGGGATGGTGCCCTGTCAGGAGTACGTACAGCAGAACGCCTGAGGAGTAAACGTCCGTGGCAGCAGTCACAGCTTCGCCCGTCAGTTGCTCGGGCGCGGCATATTCCGGTGTCATTGCCCTGCCGCCTTCCAGAGTCAGCGGCGCCTCCCCGCTCTGCCCGTCGCATTCCAGCAGCTTGGCAATTCCAAAGTCGAGAAGTTTTGCCTGGCCATCCGTTCGCACCAATATGTTCGATGGCTTAAGGTCACGGTGGACGATTTGGTTGGCGTGTGCTTGCGCTACGGCGTGCAAGGCATCGAGGAAGAGCCGGACGCGCGCTCTGACTTCGAGCTTGTTTTCGTCACAATAGCGGTCAATATGGCCGCCCTCAACGTACTCAAGTACGAGAAAAGGCTGACCAGTGAGTGACACTCCCGCGTCGATCAGTTCCGCGATGTGGGGATGTGTTAGGCGGCCCAGAATGCGGCCTTCGCGTTTGAAGCGCTCCTCCCCGCCCTTTCCCATCAACGCGATATTGAGAACCTTCACTGCTACGCGCCGCTCAAATCGTCCGTCGTTTCGTTCCGCCAGCCAGACGGTACCCATTCCTCCATGGCCGATCTGCGAAACCAGTGTGTAGACGCCAAGAGATTGGCCCTCCAGGCCTGGCCCCCCTGGCAATTCCAAAGCACTGGCTTCGAGGAAACCTTTCTCCGACAGCACGCGATGCTCACGAAGCAGTATTTCCAGTTGAAAGGCGAGAGCCGGGTTCTCGTTCTGGAGGGAGGATAGCCAGATCGTGCGCTGATCGTCTGTCATTTCCAGCGCCTGGTCGAGGTGTGGACTAAGGGCCCGCCATTGATCGGGGCTAAGCTTGGACATCAATTCCTCAAAGTGGCAAATCCGCGCGAATATTCTGATGGAGATAGATTCGCGCCTTTTCCCACTTTCTCTGTACGGTACGTTCCGACAAGTTCTCCAGGGCGGCGATTTCAGCGAAAGAAAACCCACAGAAGAATTTCATATCGACCAGCTCAGCCAGCTTAGGCTCGACTTTAGCCAATTGATCCAGTGCATCGCTGATCGACGAGAGTTCTTTAGCGTCAGCGGGATTCTCGGCTGGGTCAGTTTCGAGCGAAGTAATTTCAAACTCGCCCCCGCGTTTGATCGCGTTTCGGCTTCGGGCATGATCAATGATCAGTCCACGCATCACTCGTACGGCATACCCCATGAACCGCGGCCGATCGGGAAAGCAGTTGCCTTCACGTTCGGCGATGTCGAGATACGCCTCGTGCAACAGCGTTGTGACGCTCAGGCTTGCCGGAGATCCCCGTCGTGCCAGTTCCCGTTTCGCCATCCGGTGCAATTCCGAGTACAGAGCGCTGAACAGTTCATCCGCGGCCGCGCCGTCTCCGCATTCGGCGTCCCTGATAAGCGAGGAAATTGTGGGGCCCACGCGGCACCTTCCCATCGACGAAACGCCCCAAAGTGCCTTTCAGCGTCGCGCATTTCCAAGGGGCAGTCAAGGTATCCGGCTTGTCCAGCGCATCGGCAGGCGCACCCCCCGTTAGCGGGCGCTCCTGAGGCTGGCGTCAGAACGGAGCCAACCCGCGTGTCGCGATTTCGATCAGCAATTTGGCTCTCGTTGTGAGATCTATGCCTCTTCCCCCCTCCATATTAGTGGGGCGAGTTCTCATCGCATTTTCCCTCGGGCCAACGGGGCCGCACCACCTCGGTCAACCGTCTGGCGTAGCATGCCACTCGCAAATTTCCGAGCCGGGCGCAAAGCTAGGAACCCTCTGCACAGAACATGCGCTGCAGTGTGCCTATCGAACCACAGGCACTTTTGCACGCTAGCGGCTCTTGCTCTTGCATCCGTTTCGCTGGTGGGTTCTGTCGCGAACTCCCCACAGGTTCTCTTGGAAAACAAATTGAAACGTAATCTCAACCACGAGTTGCCACGACGTCCAGGTCAGCAGAGCGGAGATAAACGCGCGAGAACGAGCGACGCGGCCTGCGGGTCATCGAGCGCAAGATTCCACTGCCCGATTATGTGTCCTTGGACCTCTCTAAGAGTGAAGAATGTGGAAATTACCCTCTTCACTTTTTTTGGAGCACTAGACCAAGTCTGCGCAGCGTTCTCCAGCAATTTATTGGAAAAAATGGAAAATGAAGCGGCGGCGTAAGTGCTTGAAAAGAATGGAGCGGCCTATCGGAATCGAACCGACACCTGAACCTTGGCAAGGTTCCGTACTACCACTATACTAAGGCCGCTTGGTTGCAATTAATTTATAACACGCCATCGCGAAAACCGACAAGTCGTCTCCTCGCACTTTTTCCGCGAATTTCTTATTCGAGACTTACGAGACTTGCGAGACGCGCACAGATTTCACTACCGGCGACCTGCGCTGGCGATCTGCGAATCGTGTGGCCTTTTCCTTGTCCGTATAGACGCGACCGAACTTCTCTCGTCGTTTTCAAACCCTTCTCGGGCGTGCCTTCGATCATTTGCGACTGATGCAACAAAACCGTGACTTACGCGAACAATCGTATTATGGCCCGGTCACAGAGCCGGCCCGGCGGGTAACTCCGATGATGGAGGGGTTGCCTACTGCATCGCGGCTGCCGCTGCGTTTTCCGCGGGTATTTCGACGCCTCGACAATGTGGAAGGGTTGCTGGCCAGCGTGGTCGAAGGAGTAGCAGACGCTGCCGGCGTCACGCGGGTGGGGATTTTCTCGAAAATTCGGCCGGGCGATCGCTATTGCATGCGCGCGGGTCTTCGCTGCTTGCCGGAGACTAACGAGATCGAGTACGACGAACGTGATCCGCTGGTGCGGTGGTTTGAATTACATGGCCACCTTGTTTCTCGCACTAACCTCGCCAACATCGTTTCGCAAAATCAGCGGCCGCTTTTGCGTCGTGCCCTCGATACTTGTGGCGCGGAGGTCATTGTTCCACTTTACGCGCGGGGCCAAATTATTGGTTGGCTATTTTTTGGCCATCGCGTCACTGGTTTGCCCTTCGAGTACAGCGATCTCGAAGCACTAATGGCCCTGGCCGAACATGTCTCTACCGTGCTCGAGAACGCGCTGCTTTACGAAGAAGTTACGCTGCAAAAAACCCTGGCGGAAACGCTGTTGAAATCGATCCCACCCGGCATTGTGGCCATCGACGAATACGGAACTATTCGCTGGTTTAATCCGCCGGCGGAATCGATTTTGGGAGTGAAGACTTCCGATGCTCTCAACCGCCCGGCTGAAGCGGTCGGACGGAAGCTCGCAACCATGCTGCGCGAAACCCTCGATGCCAGGACAAATCCGCCCGCTCGGCAATGGATTGATCCGAAGACACGCCGCTCAGTTTCCGTTGAGACCCGCCGCCTGGTCGACCAAAACACTCCACTCGGTGCCGTCGCCGTCATTCATGATCTGACGGCCGAGGAAGATTTACGACAAAAGCAGGATCTGGTCGATCGTGCCGCTTTTTGGACGGACTTGGCCGCGAGCATGTCGCATGAAATTCGCAACCCGCTGGTCGCGATCAAAACTTTTGCGCAACTTTTACCCGAACGTTTCGACGACCCCGATTTCCGCAAGAATTTCAACCAGATTGTCGTTCAGGAAATCGATCGGCTCGATAAAATCGTCAGTCAGATCAACAGCTTCGCTCATCCGGCGGAGTTAAAGATGCGACCGCTGGACATTCGCACTCCGGTCAAACGTGGCCTCGAGCTTGCGCGGAACAAGTTTCGCGTCAACGGCGGCGTCGCGGTGGAGACGGAACTGCCATCGAATCTGCCAAAGGTGCTCGGCGATGAAAGCGCACTCGCCGAAGCGGTGGCGCACCTGGTCGCGAACGCGGCCGAAGCGGTGACAGAGCAGGAGAAACCAAAGATCACGCTCTCGGCCAAGCCAATCCGTGAGGGTGGCCGCGACAGCGCCGTGCTTGTGACCGTGCAGGATAACGGCCGCGGGATCGCGCCCGAAATGCGCGACAAAGTTTTCTCGCCCTTTTGTACGACGAAAGCGCGCGGTATGGGGTTAGGCTTGCCGATTGTCAAACGCACGGTCTTCGATCACAACGGCCGGGTTGACATCGATACGAGCGACAGCGGGACAGCCGTGAGCATTGCGTTGCCAGCGACGGCTAACGGCGGTTAAGCTTGCCCGCGCTGCAATGGATCGAGCAGTCCCATGCTCGATGCCAAAAATAAGGCGGCTTCGCCGCAAATTTACCAGGCATCGCTCGGCGGTGCGGCCGCTACACCCCGCACTGTTGAACGTGCAAACTGACCCTCGTTTTTTTGAATGAAAAAGGACGCGTCGAAGTTTTTCCCTAATTTTTGACATCTCGTTTAGTTGAACAGCGCCAGTGTCGACTCTTTATTGATTCTTCTATGAACAAGCCGCTTGAAGCGAAATCCGTTGCCGAACTTAAAGCAAATTTGCGGGGCCCTGTCATCGAACCACGCGACGCAGACTACGACGATGCTCGCAAAGTTTACAATGCGATGATCGACAAGAAACCGCGCCTGATCGCGTGTTGTGCGGATGTGGCCGATGTCATCCTTTCAGTAAACTTTGCCCGAAAAAATAATCTCCTCCTTGCCATCCGAAGCGGGGGACATAACGGCGGCGGCCTGGGAATTTGTGATGACGGATTGGTGATCGATCTCGGGCTCATAAAATACACGCGCGTTGACCCGACGGCGCGCAAGGTGACTGTGGGTGGCGGGTGCACCTGGGCCGACGTCGATCATGCGACGCATGCTTTTGGCTTGGCTACTCCCAGCGGAATTATTTCGACGACCGGTGTGGGCGGATTAACTCTCGGCGGCGGAATCGGACATCTTACCCGCAAATGCGGGTTAACTATCGACAACCTTGTTTCCGTCGATCTGGTCCTGGCCGATGGAAGCTTTGTTAAAGCTAGCGCCGATGAGAATTCTGATTTGTTCTGGGCTATTCGCGGCGGCGGCGGAAACTTTGGCGTAGTGACTTCGTTTACATTCAGACTGCATCCGATCGATACGGTTTATGCCGGCCCGATCTTGTACGAATTGAACGAGGCCGCTGAAGTGATGAAGTGGTATCGCGAGTTGATTACAAGCGCGCCCGACGACTTGAATGGCTGGTTTGCTTTTATCACCGTTCCGCCTGCGCCGCCTTTTCCCGAAAATCTTCATTTGAGAAAGATGTGTGCGGTTATTTGGACATGGACGGGCGACCCGCAACGAGGCGAAGAAACGTTTAAGCCAATTCGCGCTTTTAAAAAAGCAGCGCTTGATCTGGTTGGGCTACTGCCGCAGCCGGCTTTGCAAAGCATGTTCGACGGGCTGTACCCGCCGGGGTTGCAATGTTACTGGCGGGCGGACTTTGTGAGGGAACTCAGCGACGAAGCGATTGCGCAACATGTTAAGTTTGCCAACGCGCTACCAACGATGCATTCCACCATGCATCTTTATCCGATCAACGGAGCGGCTGGCCGGGTTGGCAAACACGAAACGGCCTGGAATTATCGTGATGCAAACTGGACGCAGGTCATGGTTGGCGTTGATCCGGATCCGGCCAACAACGAGAAGACCATCTCCTGGACAAAAAGTTATTGGGACGCGCTTCATCCATATTCGGCCGGAGGCGCTTATGTGAACTTTATGATGGATGAAGGCGAAGAGCGAGTGAAAGCGACCTATGGTGATAACTACAAGCGACTCGTTGAGATTAAGACTAAGTACGATCCGGGAAATCTTTTTCGGGTAAACCAGAATATTAGACCAGCCAAAGCAAGGTCATAGTTTGGATACGACACATAATCATATGGGTCCTCTTATGGTTAATGTATGAACGCCGAGACGCTAAGATCCCTGCAGGCGCCGCTGAAAGAAAAATACCGCCGGGAGCCAAACACCGCGCTTGTTACATTACGAGCTGAAGGACGGTTAGGTGAGGGGATTACCTGCAAGATAGAAACGGGCAAAGCACCGGTCACAGCCGGGCTTCATCCGGGTACAGGCGGCGACGGATTAAGCGCTTGCTCAGGTGATATGTTACTGGAAGCATTGGTCGGTTGCGCTGGCGTAACGTTAAATGCGGTAGCAACGGCTTTGGGGATTCACCTCCGCGACGCAAAAGTTCGCGCGGAAGGCGACCTCGATTTTCGTGGTACTCTCGGAGTATCGAAAAATGTTCCGGTTGGTTTCGAGCGAATTCGACTGCGATTCGACCTCGACACGGACGCAACCGCAGAGCAGGTTGCTACCCTGCTTCGCTTGACTGAGCGCTACTGCGTGGTTTATCAGACATTGAGTCGCCCGGCTAAGATCGACGTTGAGTATCGCCCTGCCTCAGGATAAGTTGCCGCCGCTTCGAACAACCTATGCCAACCTACATGGACATTCACGAGATTCCGGGAGGAATCACTGCCGACGAAGTTGCGAAGGCCCACGCGCATGATGCCGCGGTGGAGGGCAAATACGGCGTTCATTATCATAGGTACTGGGTCAACGAGCGCGCCGGGAAGATCTTCTGCCTTTGTGAGGCGCCGAACGCAGAGGCCGCCATGCAAGTCCACCGCGAAGCGCACGGTCAGGTCGCGGAAAAGATTATTCAGGTTGAACCTGACGTGGCCGATCTGTTTCTTGGCGGCAGCGAAGTAAATTCAGCGGGGGCGGTCCTTCTTCCGGGTGGCGCAGCAGACGCGCGAGACCCCGGGATTCGCACCGTTTTGTTCACCGATATCGTCGAGTCGACGTCGCTCACACAAACGCTTGGTGACGACGTGGCGATGGAGCTTCTGCAAATTCACGACAGTGTCGTACGGGACGCGTTAAAGGCATTGAACGGACGCGAGGTCAAACATACCGGTGATGGAATCATGGCATCCTTCGTTTCGGCGGCGGCTGCCGTTCGTTGCGCTGCGCAAATTCAAAGGGGATTGGCGCAGCGTGCGGGAGAGCAGAGTAATCATCCCGTTCGAGTACGGATTGGCGGCGCGGCCGGAGAGCCGGTGGAACACGGCAACGACATTTTTGGCTCGACCGTGCAACTGGCGGCACGGCTTTGTTCGCACGCCGAGCCGGAACAAATCGTAGTGTCGAGCGTGGTAGCGGACCTGTGTATCGGGAAGGGTTTAACGTTCCGGGCTCTGGGCGAAGTCTCACTCAAAGGTTTCGACCAGCCGGTGCATGCTCACTCCGTCGAATGGTCGGCTTAACATTTGGCGCGATCACGGATTCAGTCCAGTTCTCGTTAGCCAGGCGGTCTTTCGATGATGACCAGGCCGATCCCTCCGAGAATGAGCAGCGATGCGAGCAGAAGGCGCAACGTAATTGATTCGCTCAAAAACAATATGCCCCCGACAGCGGCTAGTACCGGCACGCTCAGCTGCACGGTAGCGGCCGTGGTAGCTTTCAGTCCGGGAAGAGCGCTATACCAAATCACATAGCCAACACCGGAAGCAATCGCGCCCGAGACAATCGCGTAACGGATGCCTGCAGGATCAAGGTTGGTCCAGCGCAGCAGCGCCATACTTAATACCGCGGCGAAGACAACGGAGCGCCAGAAATTGCCAGCCGTAACACTGGTAGGATCACCTGCGCCTTTGCCGCGGAGCGAATAGATTCCCCAGGCTATACCCGCGCCTGTCATCAATAATGCTCCACCGATTGGAGGAGCAGATAACCCAGGGAAATTCAGTGCAACCAGCCCGCCTAACGCGATCGCCAGACCAAACCATTGTCGTGCGTTTAATCGTTCCCCTTTCCGCAATCCCCAGAAGATCATGGTGGCCTGGACCATGCCAAAGAGAAGTAATGCGCCCGTTCCCACAGACAAAGAGATGTAGGCGAACGAGAAGGCGGCAGCATACGCGAACAACGCAAGAGCTGAAGTCCAATTTCCAGCAGTAGGCCGCCCGGGTTTGCGCGTAATAACAATGAGCCAAAGAGCGATAACGCCCGACAAAAGGCGGATCAAAGTAAAACTCGCTGCATCGATCGTAGTTTGCCTCAGCGCCAGCCGGCAGAGCAGCGAATTGCTCGCAAATGCAACCATTGCCAGCAGCGTAAGGATAACAACTCGCATTCCATTAATCATCCCCTAAACGCCGGACTTCACCAAGTTGCAGCGCGACGGCAGAAAGGACTCAAGATGAGACAAACTCTGCAATGGGCAGGATACCTGTGCTGTCGCGGGATGATCGGCATATCGTTTGCTCCAAAAAGGAAGGCGTGAACCGGTCGCTCGGCCTTCTTGCCCTCGCGGGCGCGCTCGTTATGCCTGCGATCTATTCGCTGACTCGGCCGGATCCGCAGGAGAAAGCGGTTTTGACGCTCATGTCCGATCCTTATCGATTGGACAAAATTTACCGCTCCATGGAGGGACCCTGGTCGATACAGCGTGGAATCCACCTCGGCATGGCGGAAGAATCTCGCGTGCAGTGGGTAACTGGACTCGAAACTGAGGTCCTCGATGCGACCGGGCGAAAGCCAATCTCGCAGGAGTTTTTCTGTCATTCCAATCTCACTTTCGCTGAACGCAGCGGCAGCCCTGCCAAATACAATCAAGAGATGGGCGGGAAGACGCACCTCGACTGGCGACTTTTCACCCTCGTTCCAGGGCGACTTTCCATTGATCTTCCGCAAGGTTTCGGTGTTCCTATCCCGGCCGATGCGCCTCTCGATTACGTGACGATGTCGCTAAACCTGAACGAACGGGATCACGTCGTAAACGTTCAGATGCGGACCACCGTGCACAGTATCGCGGGCGATCAACCGGGCGCGCCGACAAAGGCGTTGTTTCGTCGTGCGCTATACGTTCTTCAGCCCAACGGCGTGTCGGCGAAGGGACCGGCCTGTATGTCGAAACCCGGAATGCACATGGGAGCCGGATGTGGAGAGTTGACCAAGATCAGTGTGACAGAGTCGCCTTCGGCCAAACCTGGCGAAGGTTTGATGAATCATTGGGTCGTTCCGCCCGGTCACCACATCTATACGACGGAAATCACGCCGCAGTTGAATCTGCCTTTCGACACTACCATTCATTATGCCACGATCCATGTGCACCCGTTTGCGCGCGGAATGGAATTACGGGATATGACAACAGGGACGACGATCTTTCGGCTGCATTCGCAGGACTGGCCGGATCGAGTCGGCGTAGCCTACGTCGAAGAGGTCAAGTCGACCGAGGGCATTCCGATTCAACGCGACCATCGTTACGAGCTTTCGGCGGAGTATGATAACACGACAGACACCGACACAGACGCGATGGCGATCCTTTATCTCTACTTTCTGGAGAAGATCTGAGTTGAGCGTCGGTTGGTGGTGTTAACTCCTAAGGCGTTGAGAAAAAACAGGCAACGGGCAAAATGCCTGTGCTACAAGGCGAAGAATTGCTTTTCGGTTTCGTTTTCTCGTTTTAATTTCGCGCCATGATTGTAAGGACAGCTCAATTTTACAGTGCCTACGGCAAAGTCCTGTCGGCGCCCGTAACCAGTGACTTGGTTAGACTAATTACCACCGAAAATTGAAGGAGACACCATGAAATCTATTGCCGTTAACGAAGAACAATTGCAAAAAATTAAGACCGGTCCCGGTTTCATTGCGGCGCTGGATCAAAGTGGCGGCAGCACGCCGAAAGCCCTGCGTCTTTACGGAATTCCAGAGAATTCCTGGTCCAGCGATGAGGAGATGTTCGTCATCGTGCATCAGATGCGCACCCGCATCGTCACTAGTCCCGGGTTCAATGGGGAGAGAATCATCGGCGCTATCTTGTTCGAGAACACAATGGATAGGGAAATCGAACGACAGCCCACGGCGGACTATCTTTGGAACGTGAAGCGGGTTGTACCGTTTCTGAAAGTGGACCAAGGCCTTGCCGCTGAGAAAGACGGGGTTCAGTTGATGAAGCCGATGCCGTCGCTGGCTACTCTGCTCGACAAAGCCAAGGCTAAGCGAATCTTCGGAACCAAAATGCGCTCAGTTATCAAACAAGCCGACGAAGCAGGTATCAAGAACATCGTCCTCCAGCAGTTCGAAATCGCTCGGCAGATTATCTCTGCGGACCTCGTGCCGATTATCGAGCCGGAGATTGATATTCACTGCCCGGAAAAAGGAAAAGCGGAGCAATTGCTCAAAGCAGCTATCCTCGAGAAGGTCAACGAATTGCCAGTTGGTCAGTTCGTCATGCTCAAGCTTACGCTGCCGGAGCAGAATGACTTCTACGCCGAGTTGGTCAAACATCCCAAAGTTTTAAGGGTGGTTGCGCTTTCCGGCGGCTATTCGCGGGAAGAAGCAAACAATCGTCTGCGCAAAAATCATGGCCTGGTCGCCAGCTTTTCCCGCGCGCTGGTTGAAGGGCTGACGGCTCAGCAGTCTGATGCTGAGTTCAATGCCATGCTCGATAAATCCATTCAGAGCATTTTCGACGCCTCGAATACTTAAGCGGAGATATCGGCAAGTGGTGGCGTGAACTCGAGAAAATTCGCGAGAATTATAGGCCGCCGGTTTGTCACCGACGCCCATTGCGATGTACGGCCCATCGAGCGGGCCGAAATCAGAAGTCGAGAGAATTAGCGCCGTCGGAGGAAAACAGAGTCGTAAACGCGTTGTCGTCTCGAGTCGCGCAGACCACGAACGATCTCTCGATGGATGTGTAATCAACGACTTATGGGAGACCCTGGCTGTCTGCACGGCTCGGGATGACAGGATTCGCAAGCGCGGTTTCCGAGTGTGCGCCTGTTCGATCTTTTTGCACACCATCCCAAATGTTTGGGACGCGACAGTGCGCATCCCTCAAATCAGATAGGCGCTTGGCACAAGCGCCTCTACAATTTAGAAGAGAAATGTGAAGCTTACTCTGGAAGAGATCGCAAAGTTGTCCGGCGGAAAGCTGGAGGGGGATCCCGACACAAAAATTACCGGTGCAGCTTCGCTTGCCGAAGCCACCGTCCACGAAATCTCGTTTTTCAACAATCCGCGTTACCTTCCGCAGCTGCGCAAGACCCGCGCTGCCGCTGTCATTGTTCCGCCTGATTTCTCCGAACAAATCGGCGCCCCCGTCATTCGAGTACAAAATCCGGCGAAAGCATTCGAGCAGATTGTCATCAAGTTCGCGCCGCCGACGATAAAATTCGCGCCGGGAATTCATCCGAGTGCGGTCATTCATCCGCAGGCAAAAATGGGCGATGGCATTTCCATTCAACCGTTCGTCGTGATCGAAGCGGGCGCGCGTATCGGATCAGGCGTGGTCATCGGCGCCGGCAGCTACATCGGACACGACGTCGCGATCGAAGACGGCTGTATGATTTATCCGCGAGTGGTTATCAGGGAACGGTGCCGGCTTGGGGCCCGAGTAATTCTGCACAGTGGGGTGGTGATCGGCGCCGACGGATTCGGATTCGAAATGACCGCGAAAGGTCAGGAGAAAGTGCCGCAAATCGGAATTGTCCAAATCGACGACGACGTGGAAATCGGTGCGAACACAACAATCGATCGGGCGCGGTTTGGTCGGACTTGGATTCAGTCCGGAGCGAAGATTGATAATCTGGTGCAGGTCGCGCATAACGTAGTGATCGGCAAAGACACGGTGATAGCTGCCCAGACCGGAATTGCTGGGAGTGTTCGAATCGGCAACCGAGTAATGATTGGCGGTCAGGCCGGTATCATTGGGCACATTGAGATCGCCGACGGCACGATGATCGGGGCACAAACTGGCGTCTCAAAGAATCTCAACGGCGGAGTATGGTGGGCGACGCCGTCCTTACCGCTGAAGGAAGCAAAGGTGCAATTGGCGTGGGTGCGGCGGCTGGGGGAATTTTTTGAGCGGGTGAAGAAATTGGAAGCGAAAGTGAGGTAAGAGAGCCCGGGCTGGGTTCGTTCCACGCGCTTGGCGAGGAGGCGACTGCCAAAAGCGCAGTTTTACCGGATAAGAATTTCCTGCTGCATCAACGGTAAGCATTTGATACTAAGCGCCTCGTCTTATTTGAGCCCGGGAAAGGCTGGCAAGGTTGTTGCTATTGTAACTATTGAATTTATAGCAATGCAGAACCATTTTCCCGCCGCCGAATTCCTCCTCGTCGATAGTGACCCCAAGCTTTCCGAATTTCTCGCTGCTTATCTCTCCAAAAGAGGCCATCCTTGCAATGCTTCGCCCGAAGCAGACAAGGCCCTCGATTGGCTTGGTCAAAATCGCTGCGAAGTGGTCGTCGTCGATCTCAAGTCACAAAACGGTACCGCAAGCTCTTTGATCGCGTCCGTTCGCGCGATCGATTCCAGACTGCCGATTGTAGTGTTTACCGAAAAAGGTTGCAATGAGGCGCAAGTCCGCGCGGCAATGCGCGCCGGTGCGAGCGGGTACGTCAGCAAGAATTTGCCGACGGAACAACTTTATTGTGTCCTTGCGCGAGTGCTGGCAACGGCCCGCTACAATGCGCGGCGCATGCGCCTGCAAAGAGAATTGCTCGGCGCAGCCTAATTCGGCACTGCTTCGTCAATCATCGCCCGTAGGTTTGCGATCGAGATACATTCAGCCCCGAACGCACTCGCGGTTTCCTGTTCCAGCAAATCCCCAGTCGCCACAGTCAGATCAAATTTCTCAGCGTACTTGCTCGCGAATCGCTCGATAATCGCGTCGGCGGTTTGTCCGGCGCGCGAATAAAAAACCTGGATGCTGTGCGGCTCGGATTGCTCAGTGGCGGAGGTTCCCTTGCCATCGAAAACCACGACAACACGAACACCCGTGTAATCCTGGTAATCGCGCAGTTTTTTGACCAGGGCATCGCGTGCCAGTGAGGTGCGACGGGCGTGGAGCCGTTGCAATTCCGGCCAACCGAAAATCGCGCTGTGACCATCCACGATCAGATAGCGAGCGCGCACCGGACGGTTATTGTGCCGCGGCCGCCGGCGGCGGTGGTGCTGCCGCGGCCTTCTTTGGTTTGGCTCGCGCCGGCTCGCGCTGCATGGCTTTGAGTTTGACTTTTCTCCGTTCGAGATAAGCCTTACGACGTTTGCGCTTGGTGCGGACGCGGTGTTGTTGACCCATGCGGATGATCTATAGGTTGGGCTTGGGCGGCATGCAACCAATTGGGGCTTGTTGGCTTGAGCTGGGGAACCGTCACCTATGATTTCCTGTTGCTAATTGGACCGGTTTTCGTGTAAAAAGTAAGTCCCGCAAAACCGCGCCCCATGAACTCTCCCAAGCCGCTCATCGCTATTTCGGCATTTCTTCTTCTCGCGTCCGCTGTCTTTGGCGTTCTGAATGGAAGTAAAGCCAAATCCCTGCGTAACGAGATGGCACTCGCTAAAAATCAGAAGGAAGCGGCCGATCACGCGCGTCAGACGGCGGAGAAAAATATTAAGGCCCGCGAAGCCAAGGTTGCGGCGGAAGCAGCGAAGCTCAATGACAATGACGGCCGCGTGGCCAGCGCGGAAGCGGAGTTAGTCAAGACGCAGACCGAGAAATCTGATTTGCAGTCAAAGCTGCAGGCTAACGAGGCGCAGATTTTGGAGTTGCAAAAACACATCGAAGAGATGAGCAAATCCCCGTCGAACCCAAATCCCGGCGCGCCGTCGGTGCCAGAATTGCAAGCCCAGCTCGATGACGCTCGCAAACAACTGGAGAATGCCGAGCACGAGAAAACATTCTTGACCGAGAAATTGCAGCCAGGGACTGGCGAACAAATGCGTGGACCAGAGGTTATGGTGCAACAGCGTCGCGGTCCAACCTTGCGCCCTTCGGTTCGTGGAACCGTGCTGGCGGTGAATCAGGCGTATAATTTTGTGGTTTTGAATCTTGGCGATCGCCAGGGATTGGAGCCGAATGCCGAAATGCTGGTGCTGCGCGATACCACTATCATCGGAAAAATTCGTGTTTCGTCGGTTGAACCTTCGACCGCTATTGGTGATATTCTTGGAAACAGCCTGGCGCGTGGCGTTCAGGTGCAACCTGGTGATACTGTCATTTATGCTGGCTCGAGCTCCTAAACGAACGATTTCCTTTTTGCTGCTGTTGGCGGGTTGCGTCGCCTTTGTTGGCTGCGCTACAGAGAAAAACGTGGCGCTGGTCAATGATCCCGATGCCAAGAAAGAATCTCAGATACCCTGGAACAAACAGGAGAAGTGGGAGACCCAACAAAGCCAGTTCACCGGCATGACGGATCACCGGTAAGGGTCGAATCGCATCAGCATAGAGATACTGTCGACCGCACGACGGACAGCCTGTGCCACGGCTCACCTGCGGCTGAGTTTGGACACGACGAAGCGTGTCCCTCCAGGTATGGATTCGAAGCAATTGGAGGGCGCCGCTTTGTCGGCGCCCAAACTTTCCGCCGGAAGCAATTCGCGTGCTCTTCGTATCGCCGTCATCCCGTCCACCACCGGACGGACTCGCCAGGGCGAGATGGGTGGGGAATAGTGGGCATCCCGCTGCTCGCTCAAATCCAAAATCCCGCTGGAATGGTTGCGTTCTTCGGTATCACCACGATCCCATCACGGATGTAATAATTCTCGGCGTCGAAATTCTCCGGCTTGCCTTCTGGCGTGATAACCACGCCGTCGGCGATTCGCGCATTTTTGTCGATGATCGCGCGATCGATCACGCAATTGCGTCCGATTCCGATCGGAATTTTCCCGGCCGTCCGATCGCTCGAGAGTTCGTAATAATCGGCACCCATCACGACACTATTACGTATGGTGGCGCCGCTTTGAATGATGCTGCGAACGCCAATGACGCTGCGCTCGATATGCCCATCGGAAATGATACAGCCGTCGGAAATAATTGCCTGTCGCAAGGTCGCGCCGTTGATTTTGCTGCCGGGCAGAAAACGCGGATGCGTATAAATCGGCGCCTCCGATTCGAAAAAACTGTATGCCGGCACGAGGTCGGTAAGATCGAGATTAGCTTCATAAAAAGCGCGGATCGTTCCGATGTCTTCCCAGTAGCCGTCGAAAATGTAGGCGCTGACGTTGCGAGTTTGGATTGCGGCCGGAATGACGTGCTTGCCGAAATCCACCAAATCGTTGTTAAGACAATCGATTAGCACGTTGCGATTGAAAACGTAAATGCCCATCGAAGCCTGAAATAATTCCTCATCCTCGCCGTGCCCGATGCCCGCAAGTAAAGCGCGATCCATTTTTAGGACATCAAGCACTTTTGCCTCCTTCGGTTTCTCGACGAATCGGGTGATGCGCCGGTCTTCGCCGCTGAGCATGATTCCGAACTCCGAAGCCTGCTCGCGTTTCACCGGTTTGGTCGCGAGCGTGATCTCCGCTCCCGAGCGAATGTGCTGATGCAGGAGCGAGCGAAAATCCATCCGGTAAAGCTGGTCGCCACTGAGAATCAAATAAAATTCGTAGGGGTGCTCGAGGAAGTAACGCATATTTTGCCGAACGGCGTCGGCGGTGCCCTGGTACCATTGCGAGCCTTCGGGCGTTTGCTGGGCCGCCAGGATATCGACGAAGCTACGCGAGAAATTGTCGAACTTGTAGCTCGCCTGCATGTGGCGATGCAGCGACATGGTGTTGAATTGCGTGAGCAGATAGATCGAGCGCAGGCCGGAATTTAGACAGTTGCTGATCGGGATATCGACCAACCGATATTTCCCGCCCAGCGGGACTGCGGGTTTGGCCCGGTCCTTAGTTAGTGGGAACAGCCGGGTGCCGGCACCGCCACCCATGATGATCGCGAGAGTGCGCTGGGTCGTCCCCGGTGGAAGCGCAGGCGTTTGCATCGTTGCTAATGTGACC
>CAVSVB010000011.1:0-148894 GCA_963731155.1 uncultured Acidobacteriota bacterium | reverse complement strand
TCACCGCTTCGCTCCTGTCAAGACAATTCTTTATCAACTGCTACAAGTCATGGTAAGCTGTGTTCATGGGGCGAGGAATCGAGTTTGATTATGACAAAGCGATTGCCAGGGCTACCCGGCTGTTTTGGAAGACCGGGTACTCGAATACTTCGCTGCGCGATCTACTGAAGGTAATGAACATCGGTGAAGGCTCGTTCTATAACACGGTCAAGAGCAAAAAGAATCTCTATCTCGAATGTTTGAAGCATTATCGTGCCACTGTGATGAGTCAACGCGAGACTGCTTTGTTCTCGCAAACGTCGGCGAAACTGGGAGTGCGAGCTCTTTTCAAGACCGTCCTTGATCAGATGGACGACCCCAAGCGGCCGGGATTATGTCTTATGGCGGGCAGTATGTCTCGCGATGTACTCGATGAAAAGGAAATCCGTGATTATATTGTGGGCGAGGGCGTGGCCTCAGGGGGCCGCTTTGTCGAGCTGTTGAGATCCGCCCAGGAAGCCGGAGAGCTACCCAAGGAATTCGAGCCGGCGGTTGTCGCACAGATTATAGGCGCCTATATACAGGGAATGTCCCGAGCAGCTTTGATTTCTTACGACCGTCCGAGGATAGAGCGGCAGGTCGAAGTTCTCTTGACAGGATTGGGCCTCTGAACGCTACGACTGCCGCCCACTCAGGGTGCGAGCCATTAACTCCTTCATCTGTAACTAAATCCTTTGTTGCGAGGCGAGCCGCCTTGCGCCCCGCTTCCACATCGAGTTCCGCACCGACGCCCGATGAATTTCGCTGCGCGGCCTTCCGTGGGAAGCATCCCGCTCAGAAAAAAGCAGATTGCCCGTCTGCGCTGCTTCCGCATAGATGCCGAACGGCTGCGGCGGCGCCGGGAGATTGAGGCCAAGTTCTTTCAACCGCTGCTCAGCGCTGGGAAGCCGAGAGCTTCGCGCGTTACCATTTGCCTGCGTGCGCGCCACCATCTACGTGCAGTATTTCACCAGTGGTGAACGTGGCGTCCGTAAGAAACAAAACTGCATCTACGATTTCCTTGACTTCGCCGAGCCTGTTGAACGGACTCAGCCCTTTGAGGGGCTCATAGGTCTCGGGTTTGTGCATCGGAGTTTTGATGACGCCCGCCGCAACGGTGTTTACGCGAATGCCGTCCTGGGCATGCTCAATTGCTAGGGCGCGCGTCACCGCATCCAGTCCGCCCTTGATCATGATTTGAACTGCTGCTCTTGCGCTCGCGATCGCATGGCCAACGAGCGTCGTTGAAATATTGACGATGCTGCCGCTTTTCTGCAGCAACATTTGTTTCACCGCTAACTGCGAAACGTAGAGAAAGCCCGCGAGCGTTGTGGAGACCAAAACATCGAAATCCTCGGTCGTGTATTCGGTGAAAGGCTTCGGGATAAAAATTCCCGCGTTGTTGACCAGAACATCGACGCGGCTGTATCGGGATACGGCGGTATCCACGATCTTTGCGGCCGTCTTCGGGTCACCGATGTCTCCATCAACGAATGCAAGACTCGCAGACGCCGGGAACGGATTTGCTTTGGTAATGTTTCGCGAGTTCGCAACCACGTTGTAACCCCGATCCAGAAAAGCTTTCACAACACCTGCTCCGATGCCTTGCGAGCCGCCGGTTACAATCGCTGTTTTTTGTATGTTTGCCATTCCCAAGCTCCTTATACGCGCGCGATTCAAGTATTCGGAATTTCGAATCTCCAGCTAGAGCTTGAGTCGCGATATTGGCAGGCGGGTGCAGTCGACGAGACCGCGCCCGCCTTAGACTGCGGGTTATCAGCCGCCGAGTTGAGAAAAGGCCCCAGCTCCGCCGTCGATGGCGAAGTCTGCCCCAACGACGTAGGCCGAGTCATCTGATGCTAAGTACACGGCCAGCTTCGCGATCTCCAACGGCTCCGCGATTCTTTTGCTGGGATTGTAAGTGCGAAGGACATCTTTAATGGCTTCGCCCTCTTTCTCACCGGGAACACGGCCGAACATTTCAGTGTCGGTGGGGCCAGGACTCAGAGCATTCACTCGAATCCTTCTATCCGCGAGCTCTGCACTCATGGTTCTAGCGAAACTGGAAAGTCCCGCCTTGATCGCCGACATCATGCTCGTAGTGGGCCAGGCCGTTTTAACTGTTACTGACGAAGTGATGATCACCGAAGATCCCTTTTTTAAAAGGGGAACTGCCTTTTGAATCGTGAAAAATACTCCCTTCAAGTTTACGGCGACTAGGTTGTCAAACGTATCTTCCTCGACGACTTCGAAAGGCCCAAATTGACTATAGCCAGCGTTCGCAAAGACCGCATCGAGATGGCCAAATTCAGCTTTAATTTTTGCGTAAAGACTATCGAGATCCGATAGTTTGCTGACGTCAGCACGGAATGCCAGAGCCTTAGGCCCGAGGGTACTTCTGGCCTCTTTCAACGTCTTCTCATCTGTGCCGCAAATTACGACACGAGCACCTTCACGCTCGAATTCCTGAGCGGAAGCCAGACCAATTCCTCGCGTCCCGCCGGTAATTAGGATGTTCTTATTTTTCAGTCTTCCCATTTTATCTCCATTTCTATAACCACCCGCCACCTTTAGCTGTCTATCGTCATCTAAGTAGATGTCTGGTATCATCTAAACGTTACAATAGTCAAGCCCAAAAATCTTCGAGTCCGGAGAATCCAACCATGCGTAAGTCAAAAGCCCAGACCGCCAAAACACGCGAGCGCATACTCGAGGCGGCCAGCGCCCAGTTTCTGAGCCACGGAATCACGGAGGCTGGCCTCGCCCGGCTCATGCGGGCTGCCGGACTCACCCACGGCGGTTTCTACCGCCATTTCGCCTCCAAGGATCAACTCGTTGCCGAAGCCTGCAGTCGGGCAGTTCACTCGCTCACCTCCGGCTTCGAATCCCAAATCGAGGGGAAGCCTCCCGAACAAGCGCTGCCGCTGCTCGTCGGCAAATACGTATCCCGCAGTCACAGGGACCAGCCGGCGACCGGTTGTGTCCTTGCGGCACTCGGGAGTGAACTGGCGCGCGCGGATGCCAAGACACGGGAGGCGGCCACGGAAGGTTTCCTGGGCCTCTCCCGGTTGATTGCCGGACAGCTCAAGAACATGCCCGCCAAAAAGGCCGAAGTGCAGTCTATGGCGATCGCCGCAGCCATGATCGGTGCCATCACGCTCGCCCGCATTGTCCCGGATTCACGAATTTCCAACTCCATCCTCGTGGGCACCCGGGACCACATACTTAAATCCGTGCGACGGAAGCGTTAGCGGCCTCCAGGTCGTCTGGCTCGCTTTGCCGCGAAATGATCGGTGCCAAATTCATTCCGCACGATGGCCCATTTTGCAAATGCTCGACCCAGGCACGCAGTTGCGCCAGATGGTGACCTCTGTGGCGCACACACTGCGAGCGAACGATCCGGGCAAGTGGAAAGGTCTCATCCATCTCCTCTGGAGCGTCTCGCAGAGCCGATACGATTTCTGTCCGCGCGCGGCTGAATTGCTGTCGCAATTGCGGACCAGCGTCGCACGGTCTGCGACCGTCACCTCCCGGTTTGATCTGCTCAGCCTCTTCCAAGGTCCTCTTCCTCGGAGAATGATTCATCCGCGGTCATCGTGGGTATTGTGCTTAGACATTCATGGGCGGATTATTCATCAACTACTTCAATCGCTTTGGTCGGCAATGGCAGGTCTACGTCGAGGCGGAAGGCGACTATCGTACCCGGCCAGAAAATGTCGGCCAGTTTTACGTGCGAAATGACAAAGGCGGAATGGTCCCCCTCGCTTCGATCACTCGCTTTGAACCTCGCGATGGCCCTGAATTCACGATGCGCTTCAACGAATATCGCGCGGCGCAAATCAATGGCGCCGCCGCGCCAGGCTACAGTGCAGATCAGGCGATGAACGCTCTCGAAGATGTTTTTCGGAAAACCATGCCGCGTGAGATGGGCTTCGACTATCTAGCAATGTCTTTTCAGGAGAAGAAAGCGCGGGAAGGTGTTCCGGCGGCGGCCATTTTTGGCTTCTCTCTTTTGTTCGTGTTCTTGATTCTCGCCGGACTGTACGAAAGCTGGTCTCTTCCCTTCAGCGTGCTTCTCAGCACTCCGGTCGCAATTTTTGGGGCGTTTTTCGTTTTGTGGTTGCGCCGGACGGTTCTTACCGCTTTTCTACCGAGCTATATGGTGCAGATCGAAAGCGACGTGTATTCGCAAATCGGCCTAGTGATGTTGATTGGTTTGGCTGCGAAGAACGCGATCCTCATCGTAGAGTTTGCGAAAGAGCAATACGAGCAGGGCAAGCCGTTGATGGAGGCGGCGCTCGAAGGAGCGCGCCTGCGGCTTCGCCCGATCTTGATGACTTCGTTCGCTTTCATCCTGGGTGCTGTGCCGCTGTGGACGGCTTCCGGCGCGGGAGCTGTGGCCCGCCAGATTATGGGAACCGCCGTAATCGGAGGAATGCTGACTGCGAGCCTCGTCGGTATCTTCTTCATCCCTGCCATGTTTTATCTCGTCGAGAAGTGGTCCGGTGCCGGCAGGCAACGACAGGTGTTGGCGACCGCTCAAGGCGCTCCAGCCGAGGCCGACTAGAATGAAGCCTTCCGCTTTTTTGTTGAGCGCCGCTCTTCTCGCTTCCGGCTGCACCGTGGGTCCGAATTACAGGCGGCCTGCTGTTTCCGTGCCGGGTTCGTATCGGGGAGCCGGTTCCGAAGAAGGAACGCAGACGCAACTCGCCGCGCTTGGGGATCAAAAATGGTGGGACGTTTTTCAAGACGAGCAGTTGCGTACGCTGGTCCGCACGGCGCTCAACCAAAACTATGATTTACGCATCGCTGCATCCCGCGTACTCGAAGCCCGCGCGCAACTTGGGATCACTCGGGCTGACCAGTTCCCCACGTTGGGTGCCGGAGCCGGAATCGGTGACGCGCGTCAGGCCCAATCGAAGTTCCTGCCGGCCTTCGAAACGAGCACTGGGCAGGTAAATGTTTCCGCCGCGTGGCAACTTGATTTTTGGGGAAAGTACCGCCGCGCAACCGAAGCCGCACGGGCGAATCTTCTCGCGAGCGAATGGGCTCGGCGCGAAGTTGTTTCGACGCTCGTCGCCAATGTCGCCAGCGCATACTTCCAACTACGGGCGCTCGATCTGCAACTGGAGATTTCCAAACGCACGCTCAATTCGCGACAGGAATCGCTGCGGCTGACTCGAATCCTGGCGGACGGCGGCTCGACGTCGCTGCTCGACGTTCGGCAGGCCGAGCAGTTGGTATTTACGGCCAGCGCGGAAGCTTCCCGTCCTCGAACAGCAAATCGAGCAGCAGGAAAACGTTCTCAGCATTTTGCTCGGTCAGAATCCAGGTGACATACCGCGAGGGCAAACACTCACCGAGCAACGCCAACCTCCCGAAGTGCCGCCCGGGCTTCCGTCGTCTCTTCTCGAGCGGCGACCCGATATTCAGCAAGCGGAAGCGCAGCTGGTCGCGGCAAACGCGGAGATCGGCGTGGCGCGCGCCGCGTATTTTCCTCAGATCTCGCTGAGCGGCGCAGGCGGCTTCCAGAGTTCCGCATTGACCAACTTGTTCACCGGACCCGCTGGTGCGTGGAGCTTCGGCGCTTCACTGGCACAGCCAATCTTTACGGGTGGCCGGCTCCGATCTGAAGTACGTCTCGCGGAAGCGCGGCAGCAGACGGCGGTGCTGTTTTATCAACAATCGATTCAGGGAGCCTTTCGCAGCGTCTCCGACGCTCTGGTGGCATACCACAAGACGCGGGAATTCCGCGCGCAACAGGAACTGCTTTTCCGATCCGCCGAGGATGCGGCGCGTCTTTCCCACATGCGCTACAACGGCGGTGTTACGGGCTATCTGGAAGTCTTGACCAACGAAACCAACGCCTTCTCCGCGGAGCTTGGTCTCGTGCAGGCACGGCTCAATGAATTGTTGGCTCTGGTTCAGCTGTACCAAGCATTAGGAGGGGGCTGGCAGCAATAGCGCGTGGTCGCACGTCTGATGGTGTCAGTTGGCGGCTTTGGTGAAAACGCCGCGGCCACCGCGAGCAAGCATTCGGTTCCCTTCCGAATGATTGTCTAGACTTCGCGGCACTAGCGCGCCTGCCAGGCAGGTGAAGGTGCCGGGCAATACACGCGGGTAGCAGGATGCGTAATCGCTTGGCAGCGTCCGGGCGCAACGAAGGCTTCGTCTTCTTGAGGCTGGAAGATGAGACGGGAATTTCGAACGTGATTGTGAATCCCTTTACCAGAAATACCGTGTGGTGATCAACCGTGAGAAATTCTCCTTGCCGTAAACTGTTACATGTATTATGACAATATGTCGAGGATTAACAACCAATTCTCGGTCGGTGTTCACATCATGACAGCGCTTGGCGATCATCACGGTGAACAGGTCACGTCAGCACATTTGACCGCAAGCGTGCGAGCACATGATTCGCAAGTCCGCAGTGTGCTGTCCAAACTTGTCAAAGCGGGTCTAGTGGTGGCATCTCGCGGCCGCAATGGTTTTTCATCGCTGTCGCGGCCAGCAAATAAGATCAGTCTGTTAGAGATTTACAAAGCGGTAGAGGCACCCCCTGTTTTTTCGATTCACCACTATCCAAAAGAAAGGACTTGCCGAACGAGCTGCACTCATAAACAGGCAATGGTAGAGCTGCTGGAGGATACACAGCGAGCGTTTGAGGCCCGCTTGGGCCAGCGAATGCTTTCCGAGATGGTTGCAAAAGCGAGGAGCTACAGGTAGTTTTTTTGATAGAAAATGTCCATTTAGAAGTGACATTATAGGAAGGTAAGGAGAAAAGATGAATTCGAGACCAAACATCGTCCTGGTACACGGAGCCAGGGCTGACGGTTCATCCTGGGGTAAAGTGATTCCCTTTCTTCAGCAGAAAGAATTCAACGTGACTGCCGCACAGATACCTTTGACTTCTTTGGCAGACGACATTGTAGTGACTCGAAATCTCCTGGCCGCCCAGAAAGGGCCCACTGTTCTGGCTGGCCATTCGTATGCCGGAGTTGTGATTTCCGGGGCGGCCAATGATGCTCCGAACGTTAAAGCACTTGTGTACATCGCAGCCTTCGGATTGGACGAAGGCGAGAGCCTTGATTCTCTAAGCAAACAAGGACCAGCCCCAGCGGGTGCCGCCGCAGTACGTCCGCCCGACGAGAATGGCTTGCTTTGGATCGATCAAGATGGTTTCGCAAAAGCATTTGCCGCCGACGCAGATCCGGTCGAAGCCCGCGTTATGGCTGCGGTGCAAAAGCCTCTGAGCATCAACTCGTTCATCGCAAAATCCGGACCACCAGCCTGGAAACATCTACCGTCGTGGTACATGGTTGCGACGGAAGACCAGATGACTCCGCCGCAAGCCGAGGAATACCTGGCAAAGAGAATGGGTGCCACGGTCCGCAAAGTAGCTGCGAGTCAGGCAGCCATGGTCTCTCACCCTAGAGAGGTAGCGGAACTCATTATGTTGGCGGCACAGTCGATCAGTTGACGAGCAATTGAACACACCTTTGCAACTCAGGAGGACCCGATGAACGCCGATGTTCTGACAACAAGAGCAGCCGATGGAATTGCGGTCATTACGCTTGGTAGCGCAAAACGCATCTACTTCGACGCGGAGATGGGCGACGCGCTCACCGAAGCGTTGGACGGATTCGCGGGCGACCCCAACGTTCGCGTTGTCATCGTGACTGGCGGCGCACCCGGTTATTTCAATCGTCATTTTAATATCCCTGCGCTTATCCAAATCGCGGAATCCCTGCGCGCTTCCGGTCGCCAGTGGCCCGAGAACGCCACCTACAACGGCGGCTTCTTCGATAAAGCCATGGCGCTGTGCGAGAGCATGGCAAAGCCGGTAATTGCGGCCATCTCCGGCACAGCCCTAGCCGGTGCCTTCGAGTTCGCGCTCTCTTGCGATCTTCGTATTGCCGAGGATGGCGACTACCTGATCGGGTTGCCGGAGGCAGACCTTGGTCTCCTTCCCGGTGCCGGCGGCACGCAAAGGCTGCCGCGCACCATCGGAACACCGGCTGCACTCATGCACATCCTCATGGGTCGAGCCACTGAATCCGCGTGAAGCCGAAAGGAAGGGGCTGGTGCACGAAACGGTCAGCGGCAAGGCTCTCGATCGCGCAATGGAGATTGCACGGCGCCTGTCGTCGCATACGCCGGAATCGCTCGCCTACATTAAACGTCTCGTCCGCAACGCCACGGAGACGCCGCTGGCGCAAGGCCTTGCGCTCGAACGAAATCTCTTCTTGAAATTATGCGTCAGCGAATCTGCACTCGCGCGCATGCGTTCCTATGAAGGGAAGAAGATCACCTCGCCGTCCCGCGGTTTCGAGGTCTAAGAAGGGAGAAACATATGGCTAATACTAATTCTGCGGCGCACGTGCGGGTGATCGAGGAAACGCCTGCGTACTGGAGGGTTGTGTTCGATTACCCGCCTTTCAACATCGTAGACGCCAGCATATTCGAAGCCCTACAGGATCTGCTCGCGCGAATGAACGCCAGCCCGAGCCTGCGGGTCGTCGTATTCGAAAGCGCGAACCCCGAGTTTTACCTTGCCCACTTTGATTTGACCGGCAAGATAGGGAACATCATGACTGCTGTCGGGGCTTCGGGCCTCCCGATCCTGATGGATACGTTCGTGCGTCTCACCAAGTCCCCGGTGGTCAGCATCGCGAAGATCCGAGGCTGTGTCCGGGGCGTGAGCAGCGAGTTCGTCCTCGCCTGCGACATGCGCTTCGCGTCGCGCGAGAACACGCGACTCGGCCAACCCGAAGTCGGGGTGGGATTGCATCCCGGCGGCGGCGGTACGGAACGTCTTCCACATCTGGTCGGGCGCGGTCGGGCGCTCGAAATCGTTCTCGGCGCGAACGATTTCGACGGCGACACCGCGGAACGATACGGATACGTCAACCGGGCACTTCCAGACGCCGAACTGGACGGCTTCGTCGACGCGCTCGCGCGCCGGATCGCCTCCTTCGACCGGCGTGCCATCGCCGCCGCGAAGAATCTCGTCAACCATGTCTCGTTGCCGTCCGCCGACCGGCTCCTCGCCGCCATCACTTCTTTTGAGACCGCGCTGACTTGGCCTGAAACGCAGCAGCGAATCCAAGCTCTGTTAAAGCGCGGACTCCAAAGGGACGGCGACTTCGAGCATCGGTGGCCCGCAGTGCTCGACACATTGCTCGAGACGTAGTCATCTTGTGGCGATGCGTAACCCTCGCCGAGCTAATAGAGCCGTTCCGGGTCGAGATATCGCAAGCCGCACTCGATGCCGAGAGGAGACAAGCCATGCCATACAGCATATCGACCTTGCTGATCCGCAATCTTCGTGATGTCTTCGGTGAAAACGATCCCGCTCGCCGGCGCGCCGCCATCGACGAGATTTACACTGAAGATTGCGTTTTCTACGACCCCAGCAAGGGAGTCTATCGTGGCCGTGACGAAATCGACCGCATCGCGGGCGCGATCAAAGCTACTCACCCTGAATTCCGATATCAGCCAATTACCGAGCCCGCGGAATCGGGCAATGGCGGGCTGGTCCGCTGGGTATCAGGCCGCCCGGGTGAGGCGCCAGCTTACGCCGGGACCGATTTCATCATTGCCCGGGACGGTCGGATTGCCGCCGTTTATCTCTTTTTCGACAAGCTACCCTGAGCTGGACTTTGCCGCGCTACGGCCCAGCTGTAGACACTCACTTGAAAACGGTTTCTGTGGAGAGTGTTGCCGATGGTCAGCGATTTCTGCAGCAAAAGGCTAGGTGTTTCGATCCGCGCTGATTCTGCGAGCACTCGCACACTCTCAGCTTTCACCGGTCGGCTCGCAATGTCAGGAATATGTAGCTTTTTTGCTGAACACTTGCTGAACAATAGACTGCAAATGAGGCCTTGTGGCGTAACTGAGGAGTTGGTAACGCTAACAAAACAAACGAAAATCGGTCTGTGCGAACAGGTCAGGGTGAATTAGCAAACCGCCGCCTTGAATCATTCCTCGGATATTTCAATTAGTTCAAACCTTTCGTTAAGAGGTGGGGTTCAACTAGCCCGTTTTGGGTGGCCAATTTCGAGGTTGAACGGTGCAGAATCGACGATTCGTCTGAAGATTACCAGCCGCATGCATTATGCAATTCTAGAAGAAAGCTGACGAGCAAACCTATTGCTCAAGGCAGGCACACCACCACTCTACGCGAAACAGTAAAAATTGCATGGTCGTTTTCCATCATTTTCCAATTAGCCGTCGCTTCGAAGTGTATAAGTGCCGCCGTTCCAGCGAGATAGGGTTAACTAGAGGAAGCTTGGGAAGCTTCTATACTGCCATTGTACGACGCCCGCTCACGTGCTGACCTCGCTCATTATAATACATAACCGCCGCGTAGCAGCCTCTGTCCATTTCTCAATACTTTTTGCTGCACTCACGTCGGACATACGCTCTGCTGCTGTCCAGATCTCTTTCAGATTCTCCGCGCTCCTCAGCGCACTCTGCGTCTCAGCGTTATCTTTTCTCTTTCTTTCTCTACCAGCGCTCTTAGTGGTTGTCCGACGCCGATGCCGCCCGAAATCGCCGTATCAAAAACACCAATGGCACTCCCATCACCACGAACCACCCCAGCGTCGTAAAACAATCTAGAAATCCTAAAAACGTAGCCTGCCGCTCCAACAACCCGAACGCCTGCGCCTGCGCGTGAACCACCGCATCCGCATGCGAAAATCCGTGCGCTCCAAAATACGCGGTCAAATTATCCAGCAGCTGCCGGTAGCGCTCATCCAAAGGCGTGGTGTGCGCCACCAGCACGCTCTGGTGATATTGTGTGCGCCGCGCCAGCATCGTCGTCACAAACGCAATTCCAAAACTCCCGCCCTGATTCCGGAATAAGTTCGTCAAGCTCGACGCCTTGTTATTTTTGCTTTTCGCCAAATTTGAATACGCCAGTTGGCTCACCGGCACAAATAAAGTTGCAATCCCCAGTCCCTGCAAGGCCCGCGCCAACGCCAGATGCTCGTAGTCCGTTTCCAGCGTAAAACTCGCGTAATACCACATCGCTAAACCAAAAACGAAGAATCCAAATCCCACCAGCCGCTTCACTCCAATCTTCGGCAGAATCCTCACCACCACCGGGGCCAGCATTACAATCACAAAAGCTCCCGGCCCCAGCACCAGTCCCGCATCCGTCGCCGTGTATCCATAAAGCCTCTGCAGCATCTGCGGAATCAACACCGTCGATCCATACAACGTAAATCCAAACATGAAATAAAAAATGTTCGCCAGCGCAAAATTCCGGTCCGCCAGCAACCGTATTTCCACCACCGGGTCCGGATGCCGCCACTCCCAGATAATTGCAAACACCAGCGCCGTCATCGCCACCACAAAAAATCCCACGATAAAATTACTTTCGAACCAGTCCTCTGTCTGCCCGCGGTCCAGCACCACTTCCAGGCACGCAAAAGCCATCGCCACCGAAAAAATTCCCCAACCATCAATCTTCAATTTTCCGGCCTTTCGCGCGGCTGCAACTTCCCGGTTAAATTCCGGCGGGTCTGACAGCAACTTGCTCGTCAGCAGCAATGACACAATGCCAATCGGGACATTAATAAAGAACACCCACCGCCAGCTCCAGTGATCCGTAATCCACCCGCCCAGCGGTGGGCCAATTGCTGGCGCGGTCACGATCGCCATGCTGTACAACGCAAATGCCGCGGCTCTTTTATTCGCTGGAAACGTATCCACCAGGATCGCCTGCTCCACTGGAGCCAGCCCGCCTCCGCCGATTCCTTGCAGCACCCGAAAAAAAATCAACGCTCCCAAACTCGGCGCGAATCCGCACAGCAGCGAACTCACAGTGAACATCGCCACGCAAATCATGTAGTACCGCTTGCGTCCAAACATCCGGCTCAACCACGCCGAAAGCGGCAGCACCACCGCGTTCGAAACCAGATAACTCGTCAGCACCCAGGTGCTTTCGTCCGCGCTCACTGCCAGTCCGCCCGCAATGTGCGGCAGCGAGACGTTCGCAATCGCTGTGTCCAGCAATTCCATGAACGTCGCCAGGGTCACCGTGATCGCAACGAACCACGGATTGATCGCTGGCCGGGTATCCGGCAAACTCCACGCGCTCGCCGGTGTCAATGTCTCGCTCATCGCAACCTGCTCTGGTTCCCATCCATTTCGATGCTAAAGAGACCGTTCGGTCGCATATATTTTTGGTAGAATAGTAAGAAAGGACCAGTCGGTCTCGGATCAGTTCAGGCGGGAACAAGCCTGCCAGGAGCTTGCAATGACCAAAGGGCAACAAACCAGGCGGGAAATCATCGAAAAGGCCGCTCCGCTCTTCAACCAAAAGGGCTACGAGGGCACTTCCCTGTCCGACCTCATGGACGCCACCGGCCTCCAGAAAGGCGGCATCTATCGCCATTTCGATAGCAAAGTAGAACTAGCTGCCGCTGCTTTCGATTACTCCTGGCTGAAAGCCGCCAACGGAAGACTCGCCGGTGTAGACGACTCCGCCGATTCCGTGGACCGCTTGAAAAAAATGATCAGTAACTTTGTGGAACTCCGCCCCGAGCTGGTCCCCGGCGGTTGTCCGCTGATGAACACCGCAATTGAGTCCGACGATGGCAACCCTATTCTTCGCGCCCGCGCGCAAAAAGCGCTGCAGTCCTGGACCGCCCGCCTATCCAAACTGATCCGCGAAGGCATGGCACATCGTCAGATCAGCTCTACGATTCATCCGCAAAAACTTTCCCAACTCATCATCGCTACTCTCGAAGGCGCGCTCCTCATCAGCCGCCTGCAAAAAGATCGTCAGCCCCTTCACGATGCCCGCAAACACCTCAACGAATATCTGGAACATAACGTACGCTCCAAAGTCCGCCGCAAATAATTCACTCCGCAGCCAACGCCATCCTCCTGCACCTGCCCGCCTTTAGTGATAAAGTCTCCGCTGCCAGCTCACTCGACCGACGCCCATGAAAGCGCTGCTTCTCTCCGGCTACCGAAGTCTAGAAATCGCCGACCTGCCCACTCCGTCGCCGTCTGCCGGCGAAGTCCTCGTCCGCGTAGCCGCCTGCGGAATTTGCGGCAGCGATGTCCACGGTTACGATGGCTCCTCGGGCCGGCGCATTCCTCCTCTGGTCATGGGCCATGAAGCAGCGGGAGTCGTCACCGCGGTCGGTTCCGGCGTGCAACATTTTTCGCCGGGCGATCGCGTCACCTTTGACTCCACCGTTTATTGCGGCGCTTGCCGAAATTGTTTACGCGGTGATGTTAACCTCTGCGACGCGCGCCAGGTTCTGGGCGTTTCTTGCGGCGATTACCGCCGCGCCGGAGCTTTCGCCGAATATGTATCGGTCCCCGCGCGCCTTCTTCATCGTCTTCCAGAGAATCTTCCCTTTGCGGAAGCCGCTATGCTCGAAGCCGTGGCCGTCGCTCTTCACGCTGTATCCCTCGCGCCAACTTCCCCTGGCGCCACCGCCCTGGTTCTTGGTGCAGGAGCCATTGGCATCCTGATTCTGCAGTCCCTCCGCGTCGCTGGCTGCTCGCGCATTTTCGTCGCCGATGTTGATCCCGCGCGCTTGGAGCTCGCACGTCAGCTTGGAGCCACCGAGGTTCTTATTTCGAATGACCAGCTCGACGCAAGACTTCTCGAACTCACCGGCGGCCAGGGTGTCGACATCGCTCTCGAAGCTGTCGGCAGAAATGAAACCGTGGCAGCCTGCATAGACGCCGTCCGCAAAGGCGGTACCGTCATTCTCGTCGGAAATATCTCTCCGAACGTCACGCTCCCGCTGCAAAAAGTCGTCACTCGCCAGATTCGCCTTCAAGGCTCGTGCGCTTCCGCGGGAGAATATCCCCGCGCCATCAAACTCCTGTCTTCCGGCGCAATCAACGTGAAGCCGCTCATTACCGCCATTGCTCCTCTCGAAGAAGGTGCACAATGGTTTGAGCGCCTCTACGCGCGTGAACCGAATCTGCTGAAAGTGGTTCTGACTCCCTGAACTTCGCCATGACTACAACCATGACCACAACTACCACTCCCAACACGCTCGCAAACGCAGCCAACAATAATTCGCTCTTCGATCTCTCAGGCAAAACCGCGATCGTCACCGGTACCAGCCGCGGTCTCGGTCAGTACTTCGCGCGCGCCCTGGCCAACGCCGGCGCGGATATCGTCCTCGCCAGCCGCAATCGTGCCAGCCTCTCCACATTCGAAACCGAAATCCAGGCGCTCGGCCGCCGTGCTGTCTCTCTCGAACTCGACGTTCGCTATCAGTACAGCATCGAAGCCATGGTCGCCGGCGCGGAATCCGCGTTCGGCCATCTCGATATTCTGGTCAACAACGCCGGTTGCAATATCCGCAAACCCGCACTCGAAGTCTCTTGGGAGGATTGGAATCTGATTCTTGACACCAATTTGCGCGGTAGTTTTTTCATGGCGCAAGCCGTTGCGCGCCGCATGGTTAACGCCAAGTACGGTCGCATCATTAACATCGGCTCGGTCACCAGCGTTGCCGGTTACGCGGGTCTCGGTCCTTACGGTGCAAGCCGCGGCGGCATTCGCCAGCTCACCATGAGCCTTGCCGACGATTGGGGTAAACACGGTATCACCGTCAATTGCCTCGCCCCTGGCTGGTTCCGCACTGCCCAAAATAAAGCTCTCTACGAAGATCAGGAGTGGCTCAAATATCTCCGCGAACGCATTCCCGTCAAGCGCCCAGGTGAACCTCATGATCTCGACGGCGCAATCGTTTTTCTCGCCTCGGAGTCCAGTCGCTACATCACTGGCCAGACCATTCTGGTTGACGGCGGCATTTCCACCGGAGCATTGCGAGCTCTCGGTAAAGCCAATATCCCCGAAGGCGAGGTTTGAGGCTCAAAACTATGTACGAAACTATTCCCGTAGGGGCGCAGCATGTTTACCCCGGACCGCTCGCGGCCATGCCCG
This sequence comes from uncultured Acidobacteriota bacterium, assembly GCA_963731155.1. Classification (GTDB taxonomy): domain Bacteria; phylum Acidobacteriota; class Terriglobia; order Acidiferrales; family UBA7541; genus Acidiferrum. Next base: position 133,941 of record CAVSVB010000011.1, on the reverse strand, counting down.
CCGTTACCCGGACTCCTGATTCAAAATTTTCGTTCCTCCCTTGGCCTTCGTCGCAATCGGCGTCGTGTCACAAATATGCTCTGACGCTCGCGCTCTTATGCTTACTTTCGCTTTGGGTTTCATCCGCGTTCGCACTTCCGCCCGCGCCCCCCACAAAATCCTTGCAAATTTATCTCATCGACGTCGAAGGCGGCCAGGCCACTCTTTTCATCACTCCCGCCGGACAATCCCTCCTCATCGACACCGGCTGGCCCGGCAACAACAATCGTGATGCCGATCGCATCGTTGCAGCCGCTGACGACGCCGGCATCCACAAAATTGATTTCGTTCTCATTACCCATTATCACGACGATCATGTCGGTGGAGCTCCGCAACTCGCCGCCAGCATTCCCATCGGCACCTTCGTCGACCACGGCGAAAACCGCGAAACTACCGACGACATCACGCAAAAACGCTGGCTCGCCTACCAGCAACTCTTGTCTTCCGGCAAATATCAGCACATCGCCGCAAAACCCGGCGACATCCTCCCCGTTCGCGGCATTCAAGTCAAAGTCATCTCTTCCGACGGTACGCTCATCGAAAAAGCCCTTCCCGGCGCAGGCCAACCCAATCCGGCGTGCGCAAACTCCGCCCAACCTCCCGCGGACAAGACCGAAAACTCTCGCTCTCTCGGCATTCTCATCACTTTCGGCAAACTAAGAATCCTAGATCTCGGCGACCTTACTTCTGACAAAGAGCATCAGCTCATGTGTCCGGTAAATAAAATCGGTAAAGTGGACATCTACATCGCCTCGCACCACGGCTTCAACCAGAGCGGCAGCGCCGTTTTCGTTCACGCCATCGCCCCGCGCGTCGTTATCGTGGACAACGGCGCCACCAAAGGTGGCAGCCCCTCAGCGCTGGACATCATCCAGTCCTCGCCAAACCTCCAAACTCTTTGGCAACTCCATTTCTCCGAAGAAGCCGGCCCCGCCTACAACACCGGTGCAGAGTTCATAGCCAATCCCGTCGGCCCCGACGCCGCAAATTATTTAAAACTCACCGCAAACCCCGACGGCACCTTCGCCACCTTCAACTCCCGCACCAAACAATCCAAGCAATACCCGTCCGTGCCCTAAAAACCGGCCACTAAAAAACCGTTTGTCATTCTGAGCCTATCCGATAAGGATAGGCGAAGAACCTCAACGTATGCCCCGGCGCAAACTGCTCTCGCACTGCGACTGCTTCTCGTTCTCGCTTTCCTTCTTCGCGTGACCTGCGCGAAAATAAAACCGTCTCTTACTCAACACATGACCCCAAAAACTCGCATCCTTCTCCTCCTAACATCCGCCTGGTTCATCGCCATGGCAGCTCTCGGCACAAGGCTCGCCTTCGCCTACAACCAACAACGCAAAATCCCCCACCAAATTCTCGCCACCGTCCCCTTCGAACAAGAAACCGGCAACATCGCCTTCGCTCTCTCGCAAGGAAAGGGTTTCAGCAATCTCTTCCGCCAAAACACCGGCCCCACCGCCTGGATTTCTCCCGTCTACCCATATCTCTTATCGCTGATCTTCCGCGTCTTCGGACCCTTCACGCTCTCCAGTTTCTTCGCCGCCATTCTCCTAAACGCGCTCTTCTCGGCCGCGTCCACCTTCCCGATTTTCCATCTGGCGCGCCAAGTTGCCGGCCGCACCGTCGCCATCGCCACCGCATGGCTCTGGGTTGCGCTTCCCGCCGGAATCATGATGCCCTTCGAATGGATCTGGGACACTTCCCTCTCTGTCCTTCTCGCAACAACACTTCTCTGGATGACCCTCCGCATTTCCGAATCCGCAAAACGCTCGCTCTGGCTCACCTATGCACTGCTCTGGGCCATCGCCCTTCTCACCAATCCATCACTAGGCATCGCTCTGCCGTTCCTGCTCTTCTGGGCCGCGGTTCGTGCGGGTGATGTAGTCCAACTCTCCGGGCGCGTTCCCGTCCGCACGCTCCTGCTTATCGTGCTGTGCTGCCTTCCCTGGACCATTCGCAACTACGCAGCTTTCCACCGCATAATCCCCGTTCGCTCCAGCCTTCCCTTCGAACTTTGGATCGGCAACAACGACCTCTTTGATCCCCATGCCATCAACGGCATCCAGCGCATCACTCGTCTCGAAGAAACCCGCCGCTATGCACAACTTGGTGAAAATGCCTACCTCGCCGAAAAGTGGGATCGCGCCACCACTTTCATCCGCCAGAAGCCAGCACTTTTCCTCCATCTAACCGGCAGAAAAATCATCGCCACCTGGATCGGCACCGAACATCCTATAGACGATTTCCTTCACGCAAACTCGCTCCTCGTACGCATCGTCATCCTCTGCAACGCGATTCTCACTCTCGGTACAGCGCTCGGTGCCCTGTTACTCGCCCAATCGAAAAGCCCTTTCGCCTTTCCGCTCGTAGTCTTTCCCGCGCTTTTCCCATTGGTTTACTACGTCACTCACCCTTCTCTCCGCTATCGTCATCCCATGGACCCAATCCTGATCTTTCTAACCGTCTTCGCCGCAGCCGCATCGTGTTCCAGAAAATACCGTGCCGCCGTAACCGTTTCCCATTCACCATAAAAACGATTTAATCTTGCTGCTTTCGCAGTACAATGCGCAGCGGCGATTTTCTCGCACAGGAGCATTTCCATGCGCCGCATTTTTCTATTTCTTCTCTTCTGCATCTCCTCGGCCGCTTCTCTCGGCGCTCAACAAAAACTCTCCGTGCACTGGGAAGAACTCACTGCCGACGATTTTCACCACGCCATCGAACTTTCCCAAGGCGCCTGCATCCTCCCCTTCGGCATTCTGGAAAAGCACGGCGCGCATCTTCCCCTCGGCACCGATCTGGTCAACGTTCGCTACGCCTCGTTGCACGCCGCGGAAAAAGAATTCGCCGTTGTTTTCCCTGAATATTATTTCGGGCAAATCTTCGAAGCCAAGCACGAACCCGGCACCATCGCCTACAGTCGGCAAATTCAGCTGAATCTTTTGCAGGAAACCACCGACGAAATGGCCCGCAACGGCTGCAGAAAAATTCTCATTGTCAACGGCCACGGTGGCAACGAAAGCCTGCTCCCCTATTTCGCGCAAACACAGCTCGATAAGCCGCACGATTACGTTGTCTATGTTCAGTGGGGATCCAACGAGCGTCCGAAGAGCGCCTCAAAGAGAGATCCGCTAGACATGCACGCAGGCCAGTCAGAAACCTCCAATACCATGATTTCGCGTCCTGACCTCGTGCACATGGATCGCGTGAATCAAGAGTCTGGAGCCGACCAGAACCACGCCCCTCTCCCCAAAACCGTCTACACCGGCATCTGGTGGTACGCCCGCTTCCCCGACCATTATTCCGGTGACGGCTCTCTCGCCAGCAAAGAACTCGGCGAAGCCGGCATGAAAGCCTGGATTGACACCATCGAAGAAGCCATCCGCGCCGTCAAAGCCGACAGCGCCAGCCTAAAACTCCAAAACGAATTTTACGAAAGAAGCCAGCACCCGCTGGACACCAAACAATAAGCTGATTTGATGACCGATTCAGACATCTCTCCAAGCGCAGACGAGTCCGGCGACGCCCCGCTAGGCATGGACTCTTCCATCACCCGCCGCGACTTTCTCGGCGCGACCTTGCTCGCTTCCGGCTTGCGGCTGCTCCATCCTTTTTCGCCCGCTCAACTTCTCGCCCAACAACCCAACGCCTCTCTTCCCGGCGCAACCGAAGATTGGAACGGCTACGGCGGCGTCGGCGAATACGCAAACAGCAATGGCAATACTTGGGAAGTTCTCTCCGCCGGCCACAAACTACGCGATTCGAACCAAGCCGCATCCTTAAAAAACGCCACCGACACCAGCGAGTTCTACGATTGCGTGGTGGTCGGCGGAGGAATCAGCGGGCTCGCCGCAGCAGCCCTTTTTCTTCGCCAGGCGCGCCCTGGCTGCAAATGTCTAGTCCTGGAAAATCATCCCATCTTCGGCGGCGAAGCAAAGCAAAACGAATTCACAATTGACGGCCATCCCGTTATCGCCCACCAGGGTTCCGCAATCTATTTCGTTCCTTACCCGCGAAGTTTTCTCGCCGATTTCTACGATGCCATTGGCCTCCACGAACCTCGCCTCAGCTATCAAACCTGGGCCGGCGCCGCTCCCTTCATGTCCGTCGGCCGCACGCCTTACGATTCCGCTGGAATGTCCACGGGACAATACGGCTTCTGGTTCGCTCCCACTTTCGCTGCCGCCAATCCCTCAACCACCACCGGCAAATGGCTCATCGATCCTGTCGGCAAAAAATTCGCCGACGCTCCCGTATCTCCCGCAACCCGTTCCGAGCTCCTCCGCTGGTATTCCGGCGCTGCCCAGAACCATTCGAACTTCACTCCGCCGCAATACGAAGGCGACGCCATCTCACGCGCACTCGACTCGGTCACCCTCGAAGACCACTACATCCAGCGTTTCGCCCTGACTCGCGAATTTATTCGTACCTATCTATCGCCCGATCTCGGTGGTGGTTCCGGTCTCGGCGCCGACGCCCTCTCCGCTTTCTCCGACTATGCCGCTGACCTCCTTCATCCCTACGAAAAAAATGGCGAATCCGTGCAAATGTTCCCCGGCGGCAACACCACCATCGCCCGCCTGATCGTGAAAACGTTGATCCCCGCTGCCTTTGCTGGCGATGCGAATCCCGACGCCGTTACCCGTAACTCCGTAAATTTCGCCGCGCTCGATCTCCCCGACTCCCACGCGCGCATCCGACTCGCTTCAACCGTTCTCCACGTCTCCCACGAAGGCGATCCCTCCCGCGCCGATTCACTGCAAATTATTTACGAAAAAAACGGCCAACTTTCTCGCGTCTGTGCCCGTTCCGCCGTGATGGCCGGCGGCAGTTGGACCAGCAAACACATGATCGCCGACCTTCCAGCCGCCCAGCGCGCCGCCTACTCGCAATTTTTCCGCTCGCCATGCATCATGGCCAACGTCGCCGTGCGCAATTGGCGCTTCCTCGCAAAACTTGGCATTACCGGATGTCGCTGGTTCGGCGGAAACATCGGCAACTACATCGAACTCCGCCGCATGGCGCTCGTCGGCGACATCTCTTCGCAATTCAGTCCAGACTCGCCCACAGTCCTCACCGTAAAAATCCTTTTCTCCTATCCTGGCCTTTCGACCGAGTCCCAGGGCCACCGTGGTCGCGCTGAACTTCTCTCCACTCCCTTCCGTGAGTACGAACGCCGCATCCGCGATCAGTTCTCGCAGATGTTTTCGTCCGCCGGCTTTGACGCCCAACGCGACATCGCCGGCATCGTCCTCAATCGCTGGGGCCACGCCTACCTAAGTCCGCAACCTGGTTTTTTCTTCGGCACAAACGGCAATCCCGCGCCTCGCGAAGTTCTCCGCTCCATCCCATTCGGCCGCATCGCTTTTGCAAACACCGATCTCGCCGGCGCCATGGACCATCGCTACTCCATCCTCGAAGCACGCCGCGCCGTCTCCCAACTCTTCGATTCCGTTTTGGATTAAACGCCTTGGACTAATCGCTTTGGACCAAACACCTCCGCAATCACGTCATCCGAGCCAACTGCAAATACCAGATGGCTCGACTCCGTCATCGCTCGCACTCCGGCGTTCATCCCGTCGCCCCTACCGCCGTCATTCCGAGCGCGGCGAGGAATCTCTCTTCGATGTGCGCACGGCAACACCGCGAGACCAGCTTGAAAACGTTTTTCTTGGAAAGTATAACGTCGCTTGAGTAGTACGAGGGTTACGTCGGAGTTTCCTTCAGCGGTCGCGCTTCAATTCCACAAGCCACCGTTCCAGCGTCCTATGATGCTTTTCTTCCAAATCCAAGAATTCAATTCCCATACCAATCCGCAGCTTCACGATGCGCACCACCGCCAGTGCCTCAACGGTCTGATCTTTCCGCGTAAGTTTCAATTTCATCCGGCCGCTCAAATCCAGCGGCTTGCTGGTACATATAAAGCATCCGCCCAGCGACAGATCGGACGTTACTCCACTACCCGTACTCCCTGTTCCCAAATCGATAAACTCCGCGTCCGCCGCGAATGGGTGCCGTATCGCGTATCGCCGGTCACGCACCGGCACAGACCGCGACCCTTCCTTGTTCAAATGATCGTCCATGGAGATCACGTTCTTCACGGCGGTTGAGATCCGTCTGGTTGCTAGACTTGTCTTTGCTTCTCTGTACCCTGATTGTGCAGGAAAATCCGCGCTTTGGACTCTCCCTATAAAATAATTTTGCGAAAAGGGCAACAGCTGCCCAACCGTACAGTGGCCTTCCCCGATCTGTACGCTAGACGCTTCGTCCCCGGCTCATGATTCCTCCACGGTATTAGTGCCTACGACAATCCCGCCCTCAAGCTCCCAAGACCCATCCCAATCGCTTGCTAAACTGGCTTTCAGGCGGTGTATTTCCCTTTTCGCATGACCACCACGCGCACAGAAGTCCTTCGCCAGAGCGATCGCGTCTCTTTCCGCATACCGCTCGAAGCCTCCTGGATGGATACCTCCGGGATCGTGCGCCGAATTTTCGCGCAGTCCCTTCTCGTAAGCCGCAACGGCGGCGTTTTGCAAATTAACGAAAAATTTTCCCAAGGCCAGGAAATCTCTCTCAAGCGCTCGCTCGAAGGCGATAGCGTCAAATCCGCCCGCGCTCGCATCGTCGCGGAAATCGATCGCGAACCCGAAGGCTTCCTCTACGCCGTTCACATTCTCGAGCCGCGCTCCGATTTCTGGGACATCGAATTCCCTTTTCCTCATCAGGCGGGCGAGGAAGCTCTCGCTCGTCTTCTAATGGAGTGCGGCTTCTGTCAGCGCCGCGAAGTCGTCTATCTCAACGAACTCGAATTGAGATCCTTCGAATCGCGCAAATGCGTTGCGCGCATCTGCAAAGTCTGCGAAGCGCCTTCCGTCTGGATCGAAGCGCAATCCGAAACCGCTTCAGGCAACTTTTCCACCGCGCGCTCAGAAGAAGACGAACGCGTCATCCCCCGCCGCAATCGCACTCGCGTCAAAGCCCGCGTCCTCGCCTGCATTCGCCGCCGCGGTTTTCAGGAAGAAGTTGCCGTCTGCGAGGATCTTTCCAAGGGCGGCATTTCCTTCCGCAGCCGCAATGAATATCCCGAAGGCACTCGCGTCGAAGTTGCCGTCCCCTTCACTCCCGGCGCCGGAGCCATCTTCGTTCCCATCCGCATCGTCTTCTCCCAACCTATCCGCTCCGCCGGCCTCTTCCGCCACGGCGCCGCCTACCTCAAGCCCCCCGAATAGATCTTCCTCCGCCCCGTTAGCGACCGTCACACTAGCTCCGTCATTCCGCCTTTCCGAAATGCCGTTATCCCGAGCGAAGCGAAGACCGCCGCCCCTCCGAGCGGTTTTCGCGAGGAGGAATCTCTCTTCGATGTCAGCCTCGCGCACCGGTCGAGTCAAGCAACCGCCCTCTCGAAAAGCCCGGGGCTGGATCCGGGCCACTCACTGTGAAATGCCGAGTCACGCCGAATTCATGCCGAAGCCGCCCGCGATGAAGGCAGCGACTTGATCTCCACCTTCTTCGGCAACGAAGCTGTTGCGATCGACGCCGTAATTTCCAGCATGCCATTCCGGTATTCAGCAGAGATCTTCTCTTTATCCACGCCCTCCGGCAGCACCAGGCTCCGCGTAAACGAACCATACGTGATTTCCCGCTGCAGGAAATCTGCATTTCTGGTTTCACGCGTGTTCGTCCGCTCGCCGGTAATCGTAAGCGTATTGCCCTGCACCTGGATATCTACATCCTTGGGATCAACTCCCGGCAGGACCACTTGGCAATGGAACTTCTTGTTGTCTTTGTCAATGAACGATTCGACTGCGGGAGAAAAATCATCCGCATACGAGCGTTCCTCCTGCGCAGCCGAAGGCCACCTCAACAACCGGTTAAAGGCCTGGTCGAAATTCCTGCGGAAATCAACCATGTCATGAAAAAAAGTGTCGCGCGGAACTAAATTTGCCATAACAATCTCCTCAGTTGAATTTGCTGGGGCGGGGCGAAAAGGGGCTGGACACCATGGGGGGGAATGTCCTCTCCAGCCGGAGTCTCCTTATTAGGAGCATGCGTTCCCGCTGTCAAGAGCGATTCGAAAAATTTACACAACACTCTTCTCGCATAAATGCAGCCTGCGTTTTCTTTCCGAAACGTAGTGCCGGGCCGGCGGTTTTGCTGGCTGGTCATTCGTGGCTGCGTCCTTTCCTTTTTCCCGTAAGGGCACGGCATGTTTACCCCGGACCGCTCGAGGCCGTGTCCTTCTTTCTTTATTGATATTGGTTTTCTTTCGGAAGGAATCTCTCTTCGTCTACGTGCGCGCAACGAACCCTCATGGCTTCGCCACCCGAGCCGGCGCCATCAACCGCGGCAACACAAAGTGAAAAAACTTCTCCGAATCCGACGCCAGACACGCCGAAGCATTCGTCGCCCCCGCACCGGGCCGCGTAAATCCCTGCGCGTCCACCGTGATATGAAACTCCGTTACCGGGCACAACTCCGGCTGCGCCACATACGCCACCGCCATCACGTCAAACAACGTCGCGGTCGGCGTGCGGTTCCGCTCCGCCCACTGGTAGTACAGCGCGGCCAGCGAATTCGTCATGCCCGTCCCCGCGCTGAACAAAATGTTTCTCTTCACCTCGTCCAGCATCAATTGCGTCGAATCCAGCGGCATCATGAAAATCGGCACGCCGCTGGCAAACAGCTTCTGCGCCGCCGCCACATCGCTATAAATGTTGTATTCGGGTTGCGGCCCACGGTCCGGCGCATAGCCCAAATCGCCATAACCTTTCCGGATCGATCCGCCCATCAACACCACGCGTTTGAATTTCCTGAATGCCGCGGCATCGCGCTCAATGGCTGCCCCAACATTCGTCAGCGGACCAATCGCCACCAGCGTGATCTCTCCGGGAGCTTTCCGCGCTTGCTCCAGCAGGAAGTCGACCGCATCCGTGCGCTTATGAAATTCGTCTCCGTCCTGCGCCCAGCGAGCCTGCGAAAAGTTTGCCTTGCTCTTTGTTTCGATACCAACCGCAATCGGAATCTCCGGCGCGCTATTTTCCTTCAGGAATCGCTGCACCAGCAGCGCACGCAGCGTCGTGTCGCCCCACGCCGTCGTAATTCCCACAATCTCGATTTCCGGACTGCGCATCGCCAGCGCCAGTGCGAACGCATCGTCAATGTCGTCGCCGATGTCCGTATCCAGAATGATTTTTGTTTTCGTGGCGGGAACTCGTGGCGGGACAGATTGCGCTCGGCCAGAGTGCGCCGCAAATCCAAACAGCACCGCACAGAGCAGGAAACACATCAGACTTCGTTCGCTGGAAGCCACCGGACCTCCGTTCTTGGTAGTGGGCGCGGGCTCTACCTGGAGCCCACCATAGAAGTTGCCGAAGGAGAATATCACCGCTCCGCAACGGCAGTTGCACTTCAAGTTTGGCCAGGGGAAAAGGGAACACGGCGCGGACCTATACACCGAGTCCGCCAACCGGAAGATCTACACTTAAATTGTGAACGGCTTGATTGGTTATTGCGAGAGCGGCACGGTGTCGCGCTCGTGGCGGCGACGTGCGAGATGATGCATGGCAATATTCAGATAAATGTTGCCGCAGCTGGTCTCGATGGCCAGCACCATCGCTTCGGTATCGCGCGAACCCGCAAGCCCTTCGTCGTTCGCATGAATCTCCGGCGGAAACACTTTGAACTTGTAGCCCTGGTCGTTCAAAAGCGTCACGGAATTTCCGATCACCATGTTGGCCAGCTCGCAAACCGTTTCGCGAACCGTTTGTTCGTTGTCCGCCACTTCGGCTCCGGTAAGAATCGCGGCAATCTTCAAAGCCACTTGTGTTTCGAGATCAAGAATGATGCGGCCTTCGATGTCGCCTTTGATGACGATCAAAGCCGCCACACCTTTGCGGTGGTAGGCTTCCTCTTCCATCACCAGGTCGCCGATTTTGGTGGGGCCTTGCAGCGATTCGGCAAAAACCGCGTCGGCGGCATTAATAAACGGCTGGATCAAATCCATTCTCATGAACGGTGCTCCCCGGCCATAGCGACAGGAGACCCGGCAAGCGCGGGATCGTCGCTCAGGACGTAACGAAGAATTTCATACAACACTTCGGGCTTCACGGGCTTTTGCACAAAATGTTTCGCGCCCTTTTGCAGCGCGGCCAGAATATTTTCCTGGTAGCCGACCGAAGACACCATCACGATCCGCGCCTCCGGATATTGACGGACGATGCGCTCGACGGCTTCGATGCCTTCCATCTGCGGCATGGTGATGTCCATGAGCACGACGTCCGGCTTGGTGCGGCTGTATTCCGCGATGGCGGTCAGGCCGTCGCCAGCTTCGCCGGCAATTTCGCCGCCGAAGAGCTGCACCATCTTGATGATGTTCTTGCGCGCGAAAACCGAGTCGTCCACGACCAGATAGCGGACGGGCTGGTTATTTTTTCTGAGCAACGCTGCGAACTGTGCCATGACCTTCTCCTTGTTAACCGAGGGTTTGCAAGTACAATCCCCAAACCCCGATTCCTGCTCCCCGTTCAAGAACGGTTGGTGGATGCAGGCATCCTTTCAATCTTTTCGTTCTTCTCGGACTTGTCGTCCCGGTTCTTCTCGGAACGATCGAACTTTTCCTGGCGCGAGGCGTTGTGCGCTGCGCGGTCGCCGCCAAAATGCGTGATCAAGATGTTGCCAATCGCATCCAAAGGCACGATGCGATTCACATAGCCCTTGACGATCGCGGCGCGAGGCATACCCGGCACCACGCAGGTATCTTCGCTTTGCGCCAGCGTCACGCCACCGGCAGCTTTGATTGCGCCGAGTCCTTCGGCGCCGTCTTCGCCCATGCCGGTCATCAGAACGCCGACCGACATCGCGCCAAATTCCTGAGAAACGGAATGGAAAAGTACATCCACGGATGGACGGTGGCCATTGACGGGCGCGGAATCGCTGAGCACCACCATGTCTCCGCGCGGCATACGCCGCGCCATCATGTGGCGGTTGCCGGGGCAAATCAGCGCGCGCCCCGCTAGCAAAAGATCGCCGGATTTCGCTTCCTGCACATCGAGCGCGCAACACTCGTCGAGACGGCGTGCAAACATTTCCGTGAACCCTTCCGGCATATGCTGGACGATGAGCAAGCTTCCGGAAAAATCCGCGGGAATTTGCGAAAGCACAAACTGCAACGCGTTCGGCCCGCCAGTCGAAATACCGATGGCAATAATGCGGTGGGGGGGCAGGGCCGCACGCACATTTTTCTTGACCGGCTGCATCCGGTCGGCAAACACGGGAGCGGCGATGCGGCTGCCGGTGGCGCGTTTGGCAACTTTAATTTTTTCGATCAACTCCGTTGCAATGGTATCCAGATGGCCGGAAGAAGCTTCTTTCGGTTTGGCGACGAAGTCGATCGCGCCCAGAGCCAGCGCTTTGAAAGTGGCGTACGCGCCTTCCTTCGAATGGGTGCTGACCATTACTACCGGAAGCGGAGCACTGCGCATGATCATGCGCAGCGTTTCCATACCGTCCATGCGCGGCATTTCCAGGTCCAGCGTAACCACGTCGGGACGCAGCTCTTCAATTTTCTTGAGGGCGAACGCGCCATCCATGGCGGTGCCCACGACTTCGATGGACGGGTCGCGCTCCAGAATGTTGGGGATGAGCTTGCGCATGAGCGCGGAATCATCCACCACGAGAACTCGAACGCGTTCGCTCATGCAATCGCTCCCAGAGGAATTGCGCGAGAGAGGCGCGAGAGAACTGCCGGAACATTCAGGATCAACACGACGGTGCCGTCGCCGAGAATGGACGCGCCGCTGACCAAATCGCTGGCAACGATATCGGCGGGAAGCGCTTTGATGACCAGTTCTTCTTCTCCCACCAATTGGTCCACCAGCAAACCGAAACGTTTTTCCGCGGCACCGATGACGATGACGAAATTCTTCTTTGCAGTCTTGGCGGGTTCAACCGCGTGAATACCTTTCAAATCGTTCAGGCGAACCAGCGAGAGCACGTGATCACGCAAACGCAAGACTTCGCGCTGGTCCACGCGATGAATTTCCTGACCGGCGCAGCGCGTAATTTCCACCACGGAAGAAATCGGCACGGCGAACAGGCGTCCGCCAACACGGAAAAGCAAAGTCTGAATGCTAGCCAGGGTAAGCGGCACGCGAAGCTGGATGCTGGTGCCTTTTCCCTGGTCACTGATGACGTTGACGGTGCCTTTCAAGCGATCAAGCACAGTTCGAACCACGTCCATACCAACACCGCGCCCGGAGACTTCCGTGACCTCGGAAGCAGTGCTGAAACCGGGTTCGAAAATAAGATTGGTGACTTCGGAATCGAGCAAGCGCGCAGCTTCTTCTGCTTTGATGAGGCCTTTTTGAATGGCTTGTTTGCGAATGCGATCGAGATCGAGGCCGTGACCGTCGTCGCGCACTTCGATGACTACCTGAGTGCCCTGGTGAAATGCGTTGAGAAAAATCGTGCCGCGCGCGCCTTTGCCTGCGGCGATGCGGTCTTCGCTGGATTCGATGCCGTGATCTACCGCGTTGCGAACAAGATGGGTCATGGGCTCGGCAAGAGCATCGAGAATGCCTTTGTCGAGATCGGTGTTTTCACCAGCGAGTTCGAGAGCAACGTCTTTTCCGCAATGTTTGGCAACATCGCGCACCACGCGTGGGAAGCGACGGAAAAGTTGTTCGACCGGAACCATGCGAATTTTGAGGACCGATTTGTGCAGTTCATCGAGGACGCGAGACTGGAAAGAGAGGGCGTCCACCAGCTTTGCGCGAATCGGATCACGCGAGTGTTTCTGATCGAACTCGGAAAGCGCGCGGTTGAGCATTGATTTTCCAATGATCAGTTCGCCGACCAGGTTCATCACTGAGTCGATGCGCGCAGCGTCAACGCGAAGAGTACTTTCGGCAACAGCCGCGACAGCGGACCCAAGTGCGCCGGCCTTGGTCGCAGCGGCATTTTCGGCGGATTCAGAGACGGCGGCGTGAACTTGCGCGGCTTGCGCGTCCAGCAGGTCGCCGAGCAGTTCGTGTTCTGCCGAATCGGCGTGCGTCGCCGCTTGCACCCATACCTGGGCCACAATAGAGGGAATGCGGCAGCGTTGTTCGATCTGCGCTAGAGATTGTTTTGTGGCCAGGGCCGCTTCGATCACTTCAACATTCGCGGCAGCAACGTTGTCCTCGGGACGGAGAGCGATGACGGTGCCGCATCCGTGCAGCACATTGCGGATCAATTGAAACGCAGCGGCACGCATGCCACTGGACTGATCCACACGGAGAGCAATGTTAAAAACAGTTTCGCCGCGGTGAATGGCTTCCGAAATCATCAACTGCTCGTACTCGCTCCATACGAACTGCGCAGGCGCGGCAGAGGCGACGGTGGTAGAAGACACTTTCGGCAGCGGCTCCTGAGGCGCGTACTGCATGTGGCGGATCAAGCCGCGAAGGTGGTCGCCGCTGGGTGGTTCGGCGTTTCGTTGATACGCGGAGAGCACAGCTTCAAAGGTGTCCGCGGCGACCAGAACGGTTTCGGCAAATTTCGCGCCGTGGGTCTTGGCCATTTCCTGGGTCAGAACGTCTTCGAGCTCGTGGGCTACTTCGCTGAGCCTGGTGAAACCGCATGCCGCGGAATCGCCTTTGAGGGTGTGCACCACACGGCGAACGCTGCGGATGATTTCTTCATCCGCGGGACGAGCTTCGAGTTCCAGTCCAGCCTCGTTGAGAGACTGCAGGAGCTCGTTGGCGGTCTCAAAAAAGAGAGCGCGCAGCTCGGCGTTGCGATCCTCGGGCGTAAAGCTCAACCATTCACCTCGAGCCGCTGATAGGCGGTGCCGTTATTTTCGTGCACCATGCGAAATTTCTTGGTCAACCCGAAAAGACTTTCCGCGTGGCCGACAAAAAGATAGCCACTGGGATTCAAGCAGTTGTAGAACTTGTCGATCAGGCGTTTTTGCTCGGCTTCATCGAAATAAATCATGACGTTGCGGCAAAGAATGATGTCGTTGCGGCGCGGGAGGAATTCGGTTTTCAAATTGTGAAAGTCGAACTGCACAAGCTCTTTCAATTGCGGCTTGACGCTGTATTTATCGGCCTTTTTTTCGAAATAGCGCAGCCGGCAGGTGTAGTCAACCGGCTCCATTTGCGATTCAGTGTACTGCCCTTCGCCGCCGGCGCGTAGGCTGGCATAACTGATGTCCGAGGCAAGAATTTCCAGCTTCCACGGCGGCGGAATCAGCGGCTTGGGCGTAGGCATATCGAACGGAAGCGGATTTCGCAAGTAGTAGTAAGCAAGAGCGTCGCAGATCAGGATGGCGACAGAGTAAGCTTCCTGTCCGGAAGAGCAACCCGCGCTCCACACGCGCAGCGTCCAGTCGCGGCGTTCCTGCTTTTTGTGGAGTAATTCTTCCAAAACGGTTTTCTGCAAGAGATCGAGCTGCGGCTTGTTGCGAAAAAAACTGGTTTCGTTGACGGTAAGATTTTCCAGGAGCAACGCGAGTTCCGCACGGCCTTCACGGCTGGTCAACAGACGGTAGTAGCTGTAGAACGAATCGAGCTGGACTGCTTTCAGGCGGCGCTGCAGGCGATCCTTCAGAAAATGGGAGCGGCGTTCATCGAAAAACATGCCACATTCCTGATACACCAGCGTCTGGAGCAGCTTCAATTCCGCTTCCGTCAGATTAATTTGTGCGGTGATCGTTCCCATTCGAATGCGCGTGGCGGCACCGGACCGGAGATGACAGCTATCTCACGGAGGCGACAGTTTCCGCGGCCTCCTCGAGTTTCTTGAATTCCGGGCGATGCAACAGCTTGGAAATATCCAACAGGATGATGAGGCGGCCTTTGAGTTTGCCGACCCCGGTGACATAACTTGATTCACTGTCGGCAAAAACGGCGCCGGGCGATTCAATTTCGGAAGGCGGAATTTTCAGCACTTCCGATGCGGAGTTGACGATGAGACCGACCAGCTTGTTGTCCAGTTCAACGACGAGAATACGGTTTTTCTTGTCGTGCTGGACTTCGGATTGACCAAAACGTTTGCGCAGATCCATCACGGGAATAATTTTCCCGCGAAGATTGATGACACCTTCGATGGTATCCGGAGCGTTGGGAACCGCGGTGATTTCCGGCACGCGGACGATTTCGCGAACGGAGCCGATGCGCACGCCGAACGTTTCATCGCCGATGCGAAAGCCAACGACCTGAAGTTCCTTTTCCATTACGCGATCTCCAGGCACTTAGGAACGAGCCATTTCCGAATACTCTAGTTCCCGCTCATCCTGCCGCTCGGGCTGCCGGCGCCCGTTGGACAATTCGCGCTTCTTGGATTGCACGGCACGATCGAGAACGAAACGGTCCATGCTGTCGAGGAGATTGCGGGATAGTTTGAGCATCTGCTCGGCGGCGGCGGAGAGTTCGGTGGAGCTGGAAGCGGACTGTTGGACCAATTCGCGCATCTTTTCCATTGCGCGGACCACGGCTTGCGCGCCGCTGGCCTGTTCTTCGACGGCGGAATTAATTTCCTGAGTGATTTCGGTGAGGCGATTGGTGGCTTTGGCGATTTGCGCGGAGCCGACAGACTGTTCGTTAGTGGCAGCGCCGATTTCCTGGGAGAATTTGTAGACTTCGGTGACCACACTGGAGATCTTGTGGAGAGCGGTGCCGAGATCGTTGCCGAGGCTCAAGCCTTCTTCAACGATGCGGGTGCTGCGGTCCATGTTTTCCACGGCCTGGCGAGCTTCACGCTGAATACTCTGAATCAGTTCGGCGATTTCCTTGGTGGACTGGGTGGATTTTTCGGCCAGTTTTCGGACTTCGTCGGCAACTACCGCGAAACCGAGACCGTGTTCGCCGGCACGTGCAGCTTCGATGGCAGCGTTGAGCGCGAGCAGGTTGGTCTGTTCGGCGAGGTCGTCAATGACTTCGATAATGCGGCCGATGTCGTCGGCGCGATGGCCGAGGACGTTGATGATTTCGGCGGAAGACTGAATGGCTTTGTTGGTGCGGTTGAGGCCGTCGGTGGTTTTTTCCATGGTCTGGATGCCGACGACAACTTCTTCGCGCGAACGGTTGGCGATGTCGAGAAGAATCTTTGCGGTGTCGGCGACGCGTTGAATTGACGTAACCATTTGTTCGATGGAAGCCGAAGTTTCGGCCACACTGGAGGCCTGCACCTGGGTATTTTTCACAACGTTCTGCACGTTGATGCTCATCTCGTGCATGGTGCTGGTGACTTCCTCAATGGCGGAGGAGGCCTGCACGCTGACCTTTGCGGATTCGTCTGCGGCGCCAGCAACCTGATTCGAACCGGCGGAAACTTGTCCGGCGGAATCGCGGGTGGTGCGAACGATTTCCTGCAAGCCGTGCGACATGCGGCGGAAAGCGTTGCCGAGAGTGTCGCGTTTCGAACGCGGAACAACTTCGACGCTCAAGTCGCCTTCGGCAACAGCCATGGAGACGCTGGCCATTTCCTTGAGGTACGCGACAAGATTGTTGAAAGTAGTAGCGAGCGCGCCAATCTCGTCGTTGCGGTGAATGTCAATATTTTGATTGAGATCGCCAGAGTCGCCGATTTCGCGTGCGACGGTGATGAGATGGGTAAGAGGAAGAACGATTGATTTGGCAGTGTAGTAGGCAACCAGGACGCCGAGCAAAATCGCGAGAAGAGTGCCGACGGTGCTGAGGACGGCGCTCCAGTTACTGGCGCGTTTAGCGGATTCCGTGGTTTCGTCAAAATTCTTGTTGATCTCCGCAGTGGTCTGATCGAGAACCGCTGAAGACTTGGTCAGCCAGGAAGTGGGATCTTTTTGCAGGTAGAAAATCTGCAAGTCGGATACGGTGGAATCACCGGAATCGACCTGATGGCGCTTTGCGAGCAGCGGCTTGGCAAAATTGTCGGCCCAGCTGGCTTCGGTGCTTTCGACCTGGATCAGAGCGGTGCGTAGCATGTCCTCGGAGACCAGCGATTCGCCTTGCTTGAGCGCGTCGTTGAGGTCGGTGATGCCCTTGTTGACCTTTTCTTCGTCCCGTGGATCGCCGCTTAATAGAAAATTGTCGAGATTCAGGCGATTGTGCATAATCTGCAGAGCGAATGGCCCCGATGGTTTGCACGCCCTTCAACGAGGCAGCCGAATCCGCACGAGAGGCGCGCCCGCGCAACGCAGCGAAGGTGTTCACGACGAACAACCCGACGAGAATGGCCAGAACCAGGCCGAATCCCGCATAAAGTTTCTTACCGATACTCATCGCGAAAATCCTCCGCTTCCCCGCTAGTCATCAGCCCCGTTGTTACAACTCTGTTGGAACAAACAAAGATGCGCGTGCCGTTTGCAAACTAAAAGCAACTGAGAACACCAGGCGTAACTAGTTGCTGCCGTGAAAATCGAATTCCACGACTTGCGTGGTTTCTTCCGGAGCCGGAAAGAACTTCCATTCCTTCACCGAATCCTGGCAAACCTGCACCAGCAGCGGGTGGCCACCGAGAACGCGGGTACTGCGCACGTGCCCGTCAGGCGTGATAATGACTTCGATCTTGACCTTACCCGTTACGCTCATGCGTCGCGCAAGTTCAGGATAAATTGGCGTGGTCTTGGATTTGACCTTGCGCTTGCCCTCATCGGTGCCCGACGTCTGCGAAAGGGTGGCTGACG
Organism: uncultured Acidobacteriota bacterium; assembly: GCA_963731155.1. Classification (GTDB taxonomy): domain Bacteria; phylum Acidobacteriota; class Terriglobia; order Acidiferrales; family UBA7541; genus Acidiferrum. The sequence continues at coordinate 116,243 of CAVSVB010000011.1, read as the reverse complement.
CCAACATGAGCAGCGTGATGGATGGTGCCACGATCCGAGTCCAACGAAATCTCATTGCAAAAATCCTCCCAGGTGGTGACGGAACGACCCCGAGATAGGAAAGGCACGTCTGATGCCAGCACGGGGGCGAATTCAAGAGAGTGAAATTGCGGCGAAAATATTCCCGAAGCTACTCAAGAAGAAGTACTTACAATTTATTTTCGGAGCAAATAGAATTTTGCAGAGAGGCGTATTCGTCTCAATGGCACTGATTCCAGCTGGCCGTGGTCTCACGCTGAGATTTCCGACCTGTCCGTAAGTACAGGGAGCGTGCCGTGATGAACACCACGGACCGGTTCGGTGATTGACTCAGATTGAGATTGCCAATTAGCGTGGAAGAGCGTGCAATCATTCATTCTGAGACGAATCGCTTCATCACCGTTGGCATGAGACGACAAAAATCAAAATCGAATGGCAAGCCTGCGCGAACTGCAGGCGGCGCTACGCGCGTGCGGCCGGGACCACGGCGTGCCAGCGAGCTGATGGAACTGGCGACCGTGGCAGCGCAGGCACGGGACTTAGCGGAGTTTTTGAAACTTTTTTCGGAGCGCGTCGCGGGAATGTTGTCTGCGGAATGGTGCGGCGTGGTGGTAATACGGGGGCAAGACGCCGAACTGCAAGCAGGAACGGATTGCAAAGCGGCGGGACTGGAAAAAGATACCATTCTGGCGCTCTTCAATAACCCCAGCCGCAAAAAAGGAATTTACGTCGTTGCCGATGGAGTTGCCAGCGCAATGCGCGGCAAACAATTGCTGGTTGTGCCGGTTCAGGCAAGCGATGGCGAACCGCTGGGAGCAATCTGCGTTTATGGAGCGCGGCGCGAAATCGCGACCGAAGAGAAAAAACTTTTGCATGCGCTGGCGAGCCACGCCGCGTTGTCACTGGAAAATTTTCGACGATTTTCGCAACTGGAACGATCGAAGCGACAGTGGGTGCAGGACATTGACGCCATCAGCGACTTTATCGTGGTGCACGATCGCGCGTGGAAAATCGTCCGCACCAATCGGTCTCTTGCGAATCATTTAGGACTTCCGCCGGTGGCGCTGGTCGGAGAGGCGGTCAGCGGCTTGCGGACGCTGGCTGCAGGCGAAGGCACGCTACCGTGTCCATTTTGTTTGTACACCGGGTTGAGCAAGGAAGAGCACATCATTTCGTCGGCGGAGAAGATTTACCTGGTTTCGACTTCACGCGCCAGTGGGACGACGGACGATGACGAACGCACCATTCACGTATTGAAGGACATTACGGACCGGCGCGAAGCGGAGCGGCGTTACCGCGAACTCTACGACAGCATTCAAGAAGGGCTGTTCTTCGCGACGCCGGACGGAAGATTTCTGGATGTGAACGATGCGATGGTGCGCATGCTGGGTTACGCTTCGCGAGAGGAATTGCTGCGTGACGACGTGGGCTCCTATTTGTATCCGGAGCCGAGCGCGCGCGGACGATTGCTGGCGGCGATGAGGAAGACGGGAGTTTTGCGCAACCACGTAGAATCGCTGCGGCGCAAGGACGGCACGATTCTTCATACTTTGCAGAACATTACCGCGGTGCGCGATGCGCAGGGAAAAATTAAGCAATTCCGCGGCCTGATGCTGGACGTGACCGAGCAGCGGACGTATCAGGCGCAGCTGCAACGGGAACGCGACTTCAATCAGAAAATTTTGAACGCCACGCAGAGCATGATTCTGGTTCTGGATACGGCAGGGCTGATCAGCTACGCGAACCGGAGATGCTACGAAACCGGTTACAAACAGGAACAGATGATCGGGCGGCGGCTGGTGGAACTGGTAGACGCCGGGGAGCGCAAGGAATTCGAAGCGGCGCTGGATACGACGGCGCACGGACAACAGGTGGAGAATCTGGAGTTGCGCGCACGCCGCAGCGATGGAACGGCTGGGCATTTTTCCATCAGTTTGAGCCCCATGCGCGACGAACAGAACACCGTGAACAGCGTGGTGGTGGTGATGACGGACATCACGGACGCGGCTTTGCTGCAGGCGAAGCTGGCGCATTCCGAGCGTATGGCAACACTGGGACGACTGGTTTCCGGCGTGGCGCACGAAGTGAACAATCCGCTGGCGGCGATTTTGGGATTTACGGACCTACTGCTGGAGAATCCGGAAGTTCCCGCGAACGCTCGTGAGGATTTGCAAATCATTTTGCAGGAAACGCAGAGAACCAAGGACATCGTACAGGACCTGTTGAGTTTTGCGCGGCAACGCGCGGTGAAACGCGAATTGGTGAATGTAGTTGCGATCTTGAAGCAAACCACCAAGCTGCGCAGCTACGATTTGCAAAGCCACGGCGTCGAGGTGATTGAGGAGTACGATGAAAAGCTTCCCGCCGTGATGGGCGACGCGCAACAACTGCAGCAGGTATTTCTGAATATTCTGAATAATGCTTACGATGCGATTGAAGAATCGGGCCGCACGGGAAAGATTTTGCTGAAGACGGCGGCGGCGGACGGGTCGGTTGAGATCAGTTTGGCCGACAACGGCACCGGAATCATTGATGTCGAGCGAATATTCGATCCTTTCTATACGACGAAGCAGACCGGCAAAGGCACGGGGCTGGGATTGAGCATCTGCTACGGGATAGTGCGCGCGCATGGTGGAGAAATTCAGTGCTGGAATAACGCCGACGGCGTGGGCAGTACGTTTTCGATACGCATTCCGGTTGCGGTGGAACCCATCAGCGTGAACGCCAGTGCGGCCAGCGTTAGCGCTAAACAGGCGGGCCGATGAGTGAGACGATGAGCAACACCCCGGCCGCCACAAGCAACTCGATTTTGCTGATTGAGGATGAGCCATCGGTCACCGCTTTTGTGCGCGCGGCGCTGGAGCGGCGCGGGTATAGCGTGGTGCCGGCAGCTTCCGGCGTGGAAGGACTTGCGCAGCTGGCGCAGGGAAGTTTTGCGGGAGTTATTTCCGACATTCGAATGCCGGGAAGCGTGAACGGCTCAGAAGTTCACGACTGGATTCGTGTGCACCGCCCGGAATTGGGGCAACGAGTGATTTTGATGAGCGGCGACACCGCGAACAGCAAGACGCAAGCGCTGCTGGCAAACAGCGGAATTCCCTTTATCGAAAAACCTTTTCGGCTGGAGCAACTTATGTCTGTGGTGGAAAGTACTTTCGGAAAACCATGAGCGATTCGATAAAAGTCAGGCTGCTGGTCGTGGACGATGAGCAAAGCATCCGCAAACTGTGCATGACCATCGGAAATTCGCTGGGCTACACCTGCAGCGAAGCGGAAAGCGCGGAGAGCGCGGTGTCGCGCATCGAGCAGGAAGCGCCGGATTTGATTCTGACCGACTTGAAACTGCCGACGCAATCCGGAGTGGAATTATTGCGGCAGGCGAAGGCGCTGTTTCCGCGCGTTGAAATCGCGATTATGACCGGGCATGGATCCATCGAGTCGGCGGTGGATGCCATGAAGCTGGGCGCTTACGATTACATCGAGAAGCCGTTTCGCGTGGAAAAAATGCGTCTGTTGCTGCAGCGGATGGCGGAGAAAGTTCGCCTGGTCAGCGAAAATGAGTTTCTGCGCGAACGGGTGAATACCGAAGACAATCTTGACGGAATCATTGGAGCGTCCGCGAACATCCAGGACGTGCTGCGAATGATTTCGCGTTTGAAGGATACCCGCACGCCGGTGCTGGTTTCGGGCGAGAGCGGCACCGGCAAAGAACTGGTGGCGCGCGCGATTCATTTCCGCGGCGCAATGGCGCAAACGCCGTTTGTGGCAGTCGATTGCGGCTCGCTGGTGCCAACGCTGATGGAAAGCGAGATGTTCGGCTATGAGAAAGGCGCTTTTACCGGCGCGATGAAATCCAAAGCTGGACTTTTTCAGGCGGCGAACGGCGGAACGATTTTTCTGGATGAAATTGGCGAATTGCCACTGGAGATGCAGGCCAAGCTGCTGCGCGTGCTGCAGGAGCGCGAAGTCCGTCCTGTGGGCAGCAACGAGAGCCATAGCGTGGATGTTCGCGTGATTGCGGCAACCAATCGCGATCTTGAAGCGGCTTACCGCGAGGGAACATTTCGCAAGGATCTCTATTTCCGGTTGAACGTGGTGACTGTCCACTTGCCTTCCCTGCGCGAGCGCCGGTCGGACATTCCGGTACTGGTGCATCATTTCCTGAATCGTTACGCGCCGGGAACGAATTTGCACGTCACGCCGGCCGCGATGAAGAGCCTGCTGCAATACGAATGGCCAGGCAACGTGCGCGAACTCGAGAACTGCGTGGCCCGAGCCGTTACGCTCGGCGACCGGCGGGTAATTGACGTGAATGATTTGCCTCCTGCGATCCGCGCAGAAGGTGGCGGAGCTCCGCAAACAACATTTTCAGATGGCTCTTCCCTATCAACCACCGCGCTTGCTGAAATGGAGCGCATGACAATTCTGAAAGTCTTCGAGCAGGCTAACGGAGACAAAGCGCTGGCCGGCAGAATGCTCGGCATCAGCCGCGCCACGCTTTACCGCAAGCTCAAGCGGTATAACATCTCCTTTCGATCAAATGGCGAGAGTACGCCGGTGGTTTCTCAGCCATAGCGTGGCGCAGACTTTCCGCGGACTTTTTGTTTAAGCGAAAATTGACGGCGAACTGAGACGCAAACGTGTCAGCCTGAGACGAATGAGCCATTGCAGTACCATCGGAAAATCCTAAGCCTATTGTTTTGAGAAGTTTCACACCCGCAACCTTTTGCAATTCTTTGGCGGCTCTCTTGCATCACTCCTCTCTGCCCAGTGTGTGCGTTGCGACGCCGGGTGTGTATGCACTTGCCGGCGGAAGCGCTGGTACAGGAGAAGTGAGCAGCAAAGTGAATACACCGCCGACTACGACGTTGCTGCATGCGAATGGGTCTACTTCCGCTTGCACGGAACAGTTGGCGCGTTTTTTCCCCGACGCGGAACCGGCTCAGGTTTGCGGCGTGCTCAGGCCACTGCGAAGTGGCGCGGATCACATTCGCGAGTCGGTAGTGGTGGAATTCGCGAGTGCGGAAAGGGCCATTTTCAGTTCCAGATTGCCGCTGGAATTTGACGACCGGGTACGGATATCGGACGCCGAAGGAAACGCGGAATGCGACGCGAAGGTGGTCGCGGTGCAATATCACGAGGGTCGCAAGGCAGTGGCAGTACAATTCGTCGATAAGCAGAGTTTCTGGGTGAAAAGGCCGTGAACAATTCGCTGACAACGCTGAAAATTCCGGGCCTGGTCAAAAGCGACACCGCACGCCAGGAGCAGTGGGAAGAATTGCGCTCGGTGTTTCCAATTTATCTCGCACTGGCCAAACATTTGGAACTCGAAATTCCTTTCGGCCCGGAGCGCCGCGCGCTTCCGGACAAAGCTGAGCCCGCTCTTTTCGACAGCGTCAGTAACTGGGTGGATTTGATGGATCAGCGCGTCCTGGTCCATCAGCTGCGCCAGCTTTTGCAGACGACTACGCTGAACGCCAGCGAAAGCGGCCTGCGCGCGCTGATCCTGCGGCATCTGCGGAAACCCACAAAAAGCATCATGGACCGCGACAAAATTGATTTTCTGCTGGTGCAATATTTCGCGCTCAGCGCGCCCCCAAAGATTTACCACAAGCAAATTGACCTTGCCGACGCAGCGCAGGTTATGCAGCCGGTGCTGGGCGAAATTGACACCACGCCGTTGGCTTGGTGCGAGCCTTTGGAAAAAATGATCGAAGCGCTGCGGGCCTTTCGCAGCGTCCGCGAACTGCTCAAAACCAATTTCATCGAGCAGGGCCGCCGCGTAAAAGAGTCCGCCGGCGGAATGTTTTACGATCCATCCGCACTGATCGCCTTTATCCGTTTCAATTTTCTATTGCGCAGAACGCTGATCGAGTTGATGCACGCCGATCTAATCGCCATTCGAACCGGCCTGGCGCAACTGGAAGCCAGCGGCATCCGCTTCCTCAATTGCGAGCGGGCGGGCCTTTCCGCGAACGAATCAGTCTCGCGCGTAAAACATGCGGCGGAAGAGTGGAAACAGCCGTTTCAGAAGGAATACACGGAGCGAACCGTCAGCCAGGCCTTTGAAAAGTTGCTGGGTCTGCGCTCGGACGTGGAGCAGGGATTGGAGAAAGTTGCGTCGCGGCAGACTCTCTCTCAGGCGCTGAATGTCTCAGCCACGGCGACAAAGTCTTCCCCGCTCAGCAAATTGCCGCAAGTGGATTCCCCGAAGCTTGCACCTAAAACCGAAATACCGGCCAACCTCGATTTCGAAACTTGCATGGAACGCATTTGGGAACAATTGATCGCCGCGCCACCCTCGCCCGGACGCTCGATGACTACCATTCGCCTGGGTGCGGCGCGCGTTTTGCTCTCTTCCTGGGAGGTCAGCGCTTTTGTCAGCGAAGACGGTCCATCGGCAGAGGATCTTCGTCGCGCTGTAGTGGCGCGCGCACTGGTGTCCGCAGCGACGGAATCCACGCGCGAAACCGGCAACGCTACAAACCTCGATCGCGCACTGGCTGTCGCTCGCGTGGAAGTGACACGGCTTCTCGAGCGGGTGGATGTGGCCAAGCAGGCCAAGGACACCGAAGCCGCCGTCAACATGGGCATCAGCGCCAAACGACTGAACTCCGCGATCGATGAAGCGGAGAAATTGTAATCGCATCGCACTCGTTACACCGTAAGCCCCGGGAGCCAGGACTCTTGTGAAAAACGCCAACGTTTTGATCCTGACGGACGATAGTGAGTTTGGCCGCCTGCTCAGCTCTTGCTGGCACGCCGAACGCCAAGCACCTTCTATTGCCGTCTTGAACAGCAGTCTTTGGAAAGCGCAGGACGCCGAAGCGTTTGACCTGGTGGTGCTCGGTCCTTTGGGCGAAGCAAATCTCTCTAAAATCCTCAGCAGCTTGCATCCAGGCGTCGCCGTGATTCTCTGCGCTCCCGCGGAATTCCGGGAAATGCAGCAATTGCGTTCGCGCTATCCGCGTTTGCTGCATGTGCCGTTGCGCGACGATTGGACGCAAACGCTGGTGCTAGTGGCGGGCGAATCGCTTCGGCGTGTTCGTGCCGGACACCAGGCCAAGCAAGCCATTTCGCGCGCAGCGCAAAGCGAACGGGAAGCGGTTCTTGGCCGTTACATGGCGGAGATGAAGCACAGCGTCAATAACGCGCTGACGTCGATTCTTGGTAATGCCGAATTGCTGCTGCTTGAGCCGGGCCAGCTCAGCGCGCAATCGTTGCACCAGATCAAGACCATGCACAGCATGACTTTGCGCATCAACGAAATCATGCAGCGATTCTCATCGCTATCGAGCGAGATGCGCGAGGCTGAGAATGCATCTCAGGCTGAGACGGAAGACCTGCCGGAAAGTCTTTCGTCACGTCCTTGAGTCCCAGTGTTTCGTTTGTAAGTGACTGAATCTACGGCAATTCTCATCCATCGAAACATTCCGCGCAACTCCCGCTACCGTGGCCGCTGACGTGCATTTCTCTACCGTGGAGTACTCCGGAGATTTTTTTGTGTTGCTGAAAAAAGTGCTCATCGTTGACGACTCGCCTGCGCAAGTGAAGCTGATGCAGGGACTGCTGGATCCCGAGGGTTACCAGTCTTTTGGACTGAACGATCCACTGCGCGTCGAGGAAACGATTGCGACACTTCATCCCAGCGTGATTTTGCTGGATGTGGTGATGCCGGACCGCAACGGATTTCAAGTCTGCCGCGAACTGAAAGGCAGCGCGGAGTTTCAGTCCATACCGGTAATTCTGGTGACGTCGAAAGATACCCCCAGCGACAAATATTGGGGCGAGCAACAGGGCGCCGATGCGTACGTTACAAAACCTTTTACGCGCGAGGAGCTTTTGCGGGCCGTCCGCCGCTTTGCCTGAGATTTTATGATGAACGACGAATTCCAACTCGCGCCGCTTCCTCCCGATGCCGACACCGCCGAAATGCTGGAGGCCATCGGGCCGCTCGAAGAGCGTCCCGCGGAATCGCAATATTGCGTGTTTCGCAGCGGCCGCGAGCGCTTCTGCCTGCCGGTGCTGGACGTGGAAGAAGTTCTGGAGTGGCCGATTGTCACGCGGCTTCCACTCGGTCCCAGCTACTTGATGGGAATTTTCAATTTGCGCGGCGCCATCGTGCCCTTGATTGATATTGCGATGACTGAAGGCCGCCGCCCGGGTCTGTTGCCCAAGCACGTGGTGGTGGCTTCGATGCGCGTAGAAGGCAGCCATGAAGATTTGCGTATCGGAATCGCTTCGGACGAAGTGGTGGGCACGTATTCGGTGACTTCGGACGATTTGCTGCGGCAAGCGCCGGAAAATGTGCCGCACTGCGTCGGGATGTTGCGGCACGACGATCGGTTAGCGTTGGTTTTGGATTTGTCCCGATTACTGGAAGTTTATCCTGGGCCGTCGATTTAGATTTCTGGTCGAGAGTTGCGGCGTAACGCCGGCTTAGCCGGCTGCGCCGAAGCAAGTAGTTTGGGAGGCAGTAATGAAATCGCGATTGAGTTCAACCGTCTGGACGCTGGTCATCGTCAATGGCCTGGCGTTCTTCTTCGTAATCGGACTGGCATTCCATGCCGGCCGCGAGGCTGGCGGCGACAAGTCCATTTTAGACTTCGCGTCGCTGCCGAGCGGGGCAAGCGGTGCCGTGATTCTGGCTGTGCTGCTCTCGCTGGTCGTCGGCGGATTTCTCGCCTGGCGCCTGGGCAGTTCGGTCGTCACGCCGGTGCAGCAGCTGGCGGAATTCTCCGAGCGGCTGGCCGCAGGTGACGCCCGCGCGCGCGCCGAGCTGCAGTCGGACAACGAGCTTGGCTATATTTCAGAGAACCTGAATCGTGCCGTGGCAAAAGTCGCCAAGGCCAACACCAACCAAGAAGCCAGCGACAATCTGCAGCGCAGCATTACCGAACTCCTTGCGGTAATTAATCAAGTAGCACGCGGAGAACTCGCGTTGCGCGGGAAAGTCACCAACGACGCGCTCGGCAACGTCACCGACTCGATCAACTACATGCTCGACAACTTTACCAAGGTGCTGGAGCGCGTTCGCAAGGCCGCCATGGAAGTCACCGCCTGCTCCAACAACATTCTGGTCGCCGCCGACGAAATGCAGGCTGGCGCCACGCAACAGGATCAGGAAATCACCAACACTTCCAGCGCCGTCGAAGAACTGACGGTCTCCATGAAACAGGTTTCTAACAACGCCGAGGCCAGCGCCGAAGCTGCGCGCCGCGCGCTGGACGCCGCCGAACAGGGCAACCGGGCCGTTCGCGACACACTCGACGGCATGCAACGCATCCGCGCATCCGTGCAAGCCACCGCCAAGAAAATTAAATCGCTGGGCGATCGATCACTGGAAATTTCGGAAATCATCAACGTGATTAATGACATCACCGAACAGACTAACTTGCTGGCGTTGAATGCGGCCATCGAAGCGGCCCGCGCCGGCGAAGCTGGCCGCGGTTTCGCGGTCGTCGCCGACGAAGTCCGCAAGCTGGCAGAACACTCCCGTAGCGCTACGAAGGACATCGCGGCACTCATTAAGGCCATTCAAGCCGAGACAAACGAAGCAGTGGTCGTCATGGAAGAAGGCACCAAGGAAGTGGAGTCCGGCGCAACGCTGGCCGACCAAGCGGGACGCGCGCTTGATGCAATTTCCAGTGTGGTTCGCCAATCCGCCGAACTGGTCCAGGAAATTTCCCTCGCTTCCAAACAGCAGGTGCGCGGTACAGAAGGTGTCGCGCATGCCATGCAGATCATTTCCAACATTACACGGCAGACTTCGCAAGGAACGCGCGGCACCGTGGCCACCGTCAGCCAGCTGGTCAAACTTTCCGATCAGCTCAACGAAGCGCTCTCGCAATTCCGAGCCGCGTCGAAACAAGCGAAAGAGCAGGCCGAGGAATCCGACCGGCAGCCAGTGCCGGTGGGCGCCCATCGTTAATCAGCAATCGTTTTGTGTTTGCAGCAGGTAGTGAATTGAATCGAGACGACGATCGAACGCCAGGGCGGCCCAGTGAGCTTGACCGAACACGAATTGAGTGAAATCCGCATGCTGATCGAGGAACGTACAAGCATCCGGTTCGACGAATCGCGCGAACGATTCTTTTCCACTCGTGTGCGCGAGCATATGGCCAAGAAGGGCCATGCCCGCGGAACCGACCTGCTTCGTGCGATTAAGAAAACCACCTTCGATTTTCAGGAATTGCTGGAGTCGCTGCTCACTCAGGAAACATCTTTCTTTCGCTATCCCAGCGTCTTCGAAGCATTCGAAAAGCGTATTCTTCCCGAGTTGCACATCAGAAAGTTCTGGAAGAATCCGCGTTCGCTGCGCATCTGGAGTGCCGGTTGCTCCACTGGTGAAGAGCCGTATTCGATTGCCATTACCGTCGCCGACGCAATTTCGTTTACGGACGCCTGGAACGTGGAGATCCTTGCTACCGACATCGGCCGCCACGCTCTAGCAATCGCGGAGCGCGCAGTTTATTCCGGCCGCAGCATCGCTAGCGTCAGCGAAAAGCAGCTTGCCACTCACTTTCAGCCTGCGGAAGGCGGGCGGCAAGTTCGAACGCGTCTGCGCAAAATGGTCAATTTTGTGCAACTGAACCTGACCAACAGCGTGTACGTCGGGAAAATGGACGTGATTTTCTGCATGAACGTGCTGATTTATTTTTCCGAGGAACGCCGCCGCGAGCTGGTGCAGCATTTTTATTCGGTGCTCGAACCGGGCGGCTATCTATTCCTGGGCCACTCGGAATCCATTTCCAAAATGCCGGTGAAGTTTCAGGCCATCGTGCTGAACGATTGCATTTTGTATCGCAAGCCGACCGCGGAAGAGGTTCAGAAAGCTGAACTCGTAACGGAGGGACGTGCGTGAGCCCTTTGGACCGCGAAGCCGTCGAAGTTTTCCTTCAGGAAGCCTCCGAGCACCTGCAATATTTGCGGGAATACATCGGCGTGCTTCAGGAAATCGCGCCGCGCCGCGAGGACCTCGAGCGGTTGTATATTTCCGCGCACACTTTGTGCGGAACTTCGGCCAGCTACGGTTTCCCGCTCTTCTCTGAGGTTGCCGGAAAGCTGGCGCACGTTTTTCAATACGCGACCAATGCCTCACTCGGCGAAGATCTGCACGGACCGCTGACGGAATTTCTTTCCGATGGAATCTCGCTGCTGGAAACGGATCTACTGGAAATCAGCGATACCGGGCAGGAAGTTCTCGATGATGTTGCCGCGTTTAAGGAGCGCTACCGTTTTGCGTTTCCGGCGGAGCCCGCGCCAATCAGCTGCGCGCAAGCTGCGCAGCAGGAGACTGAACCTCAAGCCGAAGAGTTTGACGACGTCGCTGCCGCTACCGGTTCATATTTCGATGCCCTGCCTGAAGACGATGAAGTGCCTGCGGAAATTCTGGAATTCTTCCAGCCCGAGGCGGAAGAGCATTTGCAAATTGTCAGTGATTGTTTGCTGTCGTTGGAAGCCAATCACAGTCCCGAGGAAATCAACAAACTTTTCCGGGCTATCCATACTGTAAAGGGTTCCGCAGCCCAGGTAGGATTGAAGCGGCTCGGCGGCATCGCGCACCGCGTGGAGGACTTGATCGGCCGGTTACGCGAAAATGAATTGGAACCGACGCCGCAAGTCATCGATCTTTGTCTCGAGTCCGTGGATGTTCTGAAAAAGATCTTGCACAAGCAGTGGGCCGACGAAACCGAGATGCGTACTGGCGTCGATTCTCTGCTCAACCGAATTGCCGAAGTTTCGCCGATGGATGAAGAAGAAGTTGCGGCTTCGAACGGAGCAGCGGCGACTCCGGAATCGAGCTCGTTGCAAGCTACCACGGCGACTGCGGCTGTCACGGCAAAAGCCAACAAAGGGTCCGCGGCTGCGGCGGCTGCCAAATCGGTTCGAATCTCTTTGTCGCGCCTCGATCGCATGATGAATACGGTCGGCGAGCTGGTCATCAACCGCACCCGCATGCTCGGTCGCGTGACGGAGCTCGAGCGTTTGCGCGATACCCTTGGCTTTTCGAAGGAACGCCTGCAAGGTAAGGTCGTCGAGTTCCAGGAAAAATACGAATTCAACCGCATCAATTCCGCGCGAGGGCCGCTCTCCGCATCCACAACGCCGACGCCGCAAATGATCAACAACGCCGCAGCCGGCGACACCTCTTTCTGGAACGATTTCAGCGAACTGGAAATGGACCGCTACGATGACGTAAACATTTTGTCGCGTTCCATGACCGAAATTTCCGCTGACGTGAACGAGGTATTGTCGCAGATGGGTGGGTTCATCGGGCGCGTTGAAGGCGACATCGACGAATTCACAAAACTAGCGCACCACTTGCAGGACGAAATCACTGCCGCGCGCATGGTGCCAATCGGCACGTTATACTCGCGATTGTCCCGCGCCGTCCGCGATGCCGCGAACTCCACCGGCAAACAGGTGGAGCTTGATCTGTCTGGTAGCGAAACGGAACTCGACAACAATATTATTCAGCAGATTTCCGATCCGCTTGTGCACCTGGTCCGAAATTCTGTCGCACACGGCATCGAAACTCCTGAAAAGCGCCGTGAAGCGGGAAAAACAGAACTCGGACGTGTCACCTTACGCGCCTATCATCGCGGAAATCACATTTATATCGAGGTCGAAGACGACGGTCACGGCATCGACTACGATCGCGTGCGGCAGAGCGCCGTGGATCGCGGTTTGGTTTCGACCGAAACCGCCAGCAGCCTGACCGAACGTGAGCTGCGCGAAATGCTCTTCCATCCCGGCTTCTCTACCGCGCCGATGAAGACAGAACTTGCGGGGCGCGGCGTTGGCTTGGACGTGGTTCGCGCTAACCTGAATTTGCTCAATGGCGAAATCGAAATTCAGAGTACCGCGGGGGCCGGGACGAAATTCATTCTCAAGGTGCCTCTCACGCTCATTATTTCGCCGGCGCTGTTTCTGCGTTGCGGCGATGCGCATTTCGCGTTGCCTCTGGCGGTCGTGGAAGAAATTCGTCGCCTGCGTGCCGATGAAATCGAAGATGTCGGCGGCAAGCTGCTCACAAAAGTGCGCGACGTGGTGACGGAAGTCATTCGACTGGATTCGTATCTTGGATTGCCTGCGCTCGAACCGATCAACGGCTATTTCCGCATGGTGGTGGCAAACGCGGATAACCGCCAGGTTGGCGTGGTGGTCGAAGAAGTGCTCGGCAAAGACGAAATCGTGATCAAGAATCTCGGCGAATATCTCCGCCGGGTAAAACTTTTTCCCGGAACCACCATCGCTCCTGACGGCAGCTTGATTCTCCTCCTCGATCTGAACCGCATGATCGCCAGCGAACCGAGCGAACGCAAATCCATTCAAGCTTCTGCAAGCGCCGCGCGCATTTTTGCACCGGGCTCGAGAGCCGTTGCCAGAGGCAGCATTCCCACCGACGCCATCGATCGCGTGCAGCACGAGCGCGTGGTGGTGGTTGCGGACGACTCCATCAGCGTGCGCAAATTCGTGGGACGCATGCTGGAGAAAAACGGTTACCGCGTGATTCTCGCTTCCGACGGCCTGGAAGCCGCCGAACTTATCGCGCAGCACGGCTGCCATCTGGTTATCACCGACCTCGAAATGCCGCGCATGACCGGCTACGAACTGATGGTGCAGTTGCGGCAGAGTCCTTCAACGCGCCGCATTCCAGTCATGGTCGTCACTTCTCGCGCAGGCGCAAAACATCGCGATCGCGCCATGAAGGAAGGCGCCGCCGCTTTCCTTACCAAGCCGGTGCAGGAAGATCAGCTCACCGACGCGGTCGAAAGGTTGATTGGAACGGAGGCGCCGCAGCCGGTTGCGACGTAACCTCCCATGGCAAACACTCCTCTCAACAAGGTCCGCGTGCTGATCGTCGACGACTCTGCGTTCATGCGCAAAGTCCTGGAGACAATTCTAATTTCTGATCCGCAATTGCAGGTGATTGGCCACGCCAAGGACGGTCGCGAAGCCATTGCGTTGGCCGAATCTCTCAAGCCCGACGTCATCAGCATGGACATCAATATGCCGCACATGGATGGCTTGCAGGCCACCGCACAGATAATGACCACCAATCCGCGGCCCATCGTAGTCGTCAGCTCCGAATCAAAAGATGGCGCAGCCAGCACGCTCAAAGCGCTGGAACTGGGCGCCATCGAGTTTATTGCCAAGCCGAACAGCGCAATCGATCTCGATATGCAGAGCATCCGCGAAGATCTTTTGCGCAAAGTGAAAATGGCGGCAAAGGTTCGTGTAGTTCGAACTGCTTCGCGCCTGGCCGCCGCGTTGCAATCCACTCCACAAAACGGAGCGCCACCGATTACTCGTCCCGCGCCAGTCGTGAGTCGGCCTTCTTCCTCTGTCGCGGAACAGCGCTTCCCCGTCGTCGTTCTCGCCGCATCCACGGGCGGACCTGCAACGGTCATGCGCCTTGCTCCAGGCTTCACCAAAGAATTTCCCGCTGCCGTAATTCTCGTGCAGCACATGCCTGCGGCGTTTACCACGCAATTCGCCGCACAACTAGCGGAGTTCACCGAAATTCCTGTGAAAGAAGCCGAATCTGGAGACCTGATTCAGCCCGGCAATCTCTACATCTGCCCCGGCGCGCAGCATCTTCGCGTGAATCCGCTCGGTCGCATTCAACTCGACTCCGCCACCGGACGCATCGCCGGTTACCTGCCGAACATCGATGTCACCATGGAGTCGGTCGCCGCGTACGGCGGGTCGCTCGCCATCGGGGTGGTTCTGACAGGAATGGGAGCCGACGGCGCTCAAGGCGCCAAGGCCATCAAGAAGGCCGGCGGCCACGTCATCGCACAGGACGAAGCCACGTCGGTTATTTTCGGTATGCCTGCCGAAGCCATCAAGCAGCAAGCCGTGGATCAGGTTCTCGGGCTCGACGACATTTACTCCGCGATCGAAAAGCGCGTCATCGCTCTCACTCGCGCGACTCCAGTAGGAGTGCGTTGATGAACTTCCCTCCGGCCGAAAAATCGCAGCAGCCGCGTACCGAGCAGATTATTTTGTTCCGCGTCAGCGGCCAGACGTTCGCAATTTCTTCCGCATCCGTGCAGGAAGTGCGCAGCGTGGACAATATCGCCGGCATGGCCCGGGATCTACCGGAAAGCCATCTGAAAAAAGTTCGCCACAGCATTCGCCGCGGCGACCGCACGCTGTACATCGTCAACGCCGCCATCCATTTCGGCTTACAACCGCAACCGGCTTCGTTGGTATTTTTTCTGCGCCGCACGCACACTGCTCTGCTAATCGACGGCATCGAGAAAATGACGACGATGACGCGTCTGCAGGCGCTTTCTCATGCGTTTCAAGGTGAAGAACGCAGCTGGTATCGCGGACTCACGGCGCTCGACCAAGCCGTCGTTCCCGTCGTGCATCCCGAAGGTTTTCTTTCTCTCGAGGAGCTGACGCTGTTGGAAACTGCGCAAACCTCCGCCGACACTCGTTCGGCGTCATCGGACAATCACGGGGCCCAAGTACAATGACCGCTGCTACAGAAACCGCGCAGCAATCTTTCGTTCTGCTCAGACTCGGAGAACGCCGCTTTGCCCTGCCGGCGTCGCAAGTCGCGGAACTCGTAGCGCCCAGCCGCGTTTTTCGTTTTCCACACAAATCGCCCGCGCTCGAAGGCGTAATTCTCCGCCGCGGCCGCATGATTGCCCTCTGCGATATCGCCGAACGACTCACCGGCAAAAGGCTCGATACGCGTCGCTTCAATCTTCTGGCCACGCGCAAATACGAACGCCAGCTTGACTGGATCGCGATTCCCGTCAGCGGCGAATGCGAACTCATCAGCGCTGAAATGATGGACGCCAGTTCCAACGATTCGCCGCACGTGGATGGCTGGCTTTCGCATGACGGCGAGGTCATCGAAGTCCTGCGTTTGTCGGCGCTTACTCCGGGCCCAGCGGAAACGCTGTTGCCAGCGCCACTGCGTGACTTCGCGGAGGCGCGCTCGTGATGGTCGCAGGCAAATCCGCCAAAATTCTTGTAATCGACACCAACGTTTATTTTTCTAAACGTCTCAGCGACGCTTTGAAGCGCGAAGGCTTTGAAGTCACTTGCAGCACCCAGCCCGCGTTCGCGCTGACCACTCTTGAATACGACGCGCCTTCCGCGATCGTGTGCTCCACCAACATGCGCGAAATGGGAGCGCTCGATATCGCCCGCATGATTCGTGCCGACGCAAAGAATTCCGCGATGCCCATCATCGCGCTCGGGGACGGCAGCCAGCGCGCGCTCATGGAAGCGTTCCAGGCCGGATGCGACGACTACATTGACCGCACTCGTCCGCCGGCTGTAATCGCCACGCACGTCAAAAACATCATTATCAGCAAAGCCGAAGGTTTTCAGCCAACGCAAATGCTTGCGCAGTCTGACACCAGCCTCAGCGGCAGCCTCACCCATCACGATCTTCCTGGCGTCATGCAGATGCTCGGTCACGCGCATCAGACTGGCGCACTGCACATCAATTCCGGCGCAACCGACGCGTTACTTTTTTTCGACGCTGGCGCAATCGCTCATGCCGAATGCGGTTCGCTCTTCGGCGACGAAGCCGTCATCCACATTCTCAAAAATTGTTTTCAGAATAATTCCGGCGTTTATAAATTTGTTTACGGCTCGGCTTCCACGCAGCGCACGGTTCTGCGCTCCGCAACGGACCTGATGCTGGACGCCATGCGCGAGGTTGACGAATCTTCCCGCGACCTGGACGAAGCGCACCGGGATGACCGGGCAGAAGTCACCGCTGCGGAAAACGGCGCCGAGTTCTCGCCGACAAAGGAGTCGCAATGAGCGAAACCATGCCATTCCCACCCGCGCCGGCGGAATCCGCCGCGCCAGAAAAGCGTACGCCTACCGTCTATTTCATTGACGACAGCGCCACCATGCGCGAAGTCATCAAGATTGCCTTTCGCCGCGAGAACATCACCGTCATCACCGCGGGCGATGCTGCGTCCGCCATTGCTCAATTCGAACAAACTCCGCCCGATGCCGTCATCACCGACGTCATCATGCCCGATCAGGACGGCTACTCTGTCTGCAGCCAGATCAAGCAGCATCCGCAATTCAGCGCAACGCCGGTAATTTTGATGTCCGGAGTGGTCAACAAAAGTGTCGCCGACAAAGCCGTCTCCGTCGGCGCCGACGAGTTAATTCGCAAACCGTTTCAGCCGCAAGACCTGATCGCGCGCGTAAGAGGTTTTCTCGAACCTAAATCAGAGCAGCCCGCGGCGCCAGCCATTCCCGCACCGCGCGCGTCTTCTTCGGCCTCGCTCAGCAGCCTGTTTGCGCCGACGCCGATTCCAGTCCCTGTAGCGCACTCCGAATCACGCGCCGAATTCGCCTGGCCGCGCGCACTCAGCGACGCTTTCACTCCGCAACCCCACGCGCTGCCGCAGGTTCCGCCTGCGTCGCAGTATCCGCAGCACGCGTCTCAGAATTCGCACGCGCCGTCACACAATTTCAGCGTCGCCACACCGAACCGCCCGCAAGCCAGCGCCACCGACATCCAAAAACTGAAAACAGAAATCTCGCGCCTGGAACTTTTGATCAAAAAACTCCAAACCGAACTCCAGATCGAGCGCCAGTACAACCAAGCCCTCGAACTGCACGTAAAATCCCTGACCTCTCTCGATTAACTATCGATATTCCCTGTAGGGGTACGGTACATCGTGCCATCTTCTGTCGTTAGCGGGTCTACTGAACGTCCTTGAGTACCCGGGCGACAGCCTCTGCCGCACTAACGTCATTTCGGCTGTGGTCCGTAATATCGTCGTAGCGATTCTGCACCAGATCGGGATTCAACTTCTTGCTGTATTCGATCGTAATCTCCGCGCCCATTTGCTGCAGTAACTTGTTAACTTCCGCATTCACACCCACTCCGCTAGCGGATACTTGTTTTCCCAAGTACGCCGCGGCAATTTGCTCGGCCACTTTGTCGGCCGTCTGATAGTAATGCTCCGCGATTTGCCGGTGCCCTTGCTCATGTTCGATTACGTGCTCCGTCGCGCCCTCCGGCACCCAAATGTTGATCGTAAGCTGCAGCGTCATTTTCACCTCGCTCACGGTGACCAGCCCGTGCGTCGCATCGAGTATTTCCGTTCGCCCCTTCACATTGGCGTCGGACACGAAATTGGAATCGCACTCTGCTTGTTCCCAAGCCGCCAGAGGCGGCATATCCGCCGGAGGTGCCTCCGGGTCGAACGTGTGCATGGCGAAAGTGACCGGTTGTTTGTCGATCGTTAGGCTCGGCGCTTGGTTCGCCGCCCGTGACGCAGACCGATGCCGCGAGCTCAGTCCGGCGAACAGAACGATTCCCAACAGCACACAGAGGAGGATGTACTTGCGCAATGGTAGACGCTCTCCGTTTTTCACTTCCGACAAAAATAAGTTCCACTCTACTCTCTACTCGCCACTCACTTCGCTAGCCCACTTCCTTCCGCATCACTTCTTCATCAAATCCAGCACCGCTCCGCTCATTGCCCTAACTCCAGTGCGAACCGTAGGCTCCGGCACCGGCGCAAACTCGCTTGAATGTGGCCCCGGCAGCCGCGTCCCTTTCTCCTTGGCGTCTTTCAATTTCTGCGCATCGACCGCTCCCAGCCAAAACATGCTAATCGGCGGCTTCGGATCTTCCAGCGCATATAAGCTGAAGTCCTCACTCGCCATCACCGGTTCTCCGGGTAGCACATTCTCTTTCCCCAATGTCCGCTCGAGTGACAACGCCACACGCCGCGTCAGTTCTGGATCATTGATGGTCGCAGGCACATGGTCCGGCGACACTTCAATAATTGGCGCACGCTCCGCTGGGACTCCAGCGGTAGCCGCAATCCCATTCGTGATCCTCGTAATCGATGCCAGCACTTTTTCCCGGTGCTGCGGATTCATTGTCCGCACCGTCAACTGCAGTTTCGCTTCATCTGGAATAATGTTGTTCTTGGTGCCTGCGTGGAATGTCCCAACAGTCACTACCGTCGGAACCTGCGGATCCATTTCCCGGCTCACCACCGTCTGCAACGCCACCACGATTTCCGACGCGATCACAATCGGATCCTTGCCCGCCTGCGGTGCCGCTCCGTGTCCGCCGTATCCGCGCACTGTAATGTCGACGGAATCGGCTCCGGCCAGCAGCGTTCCCGCATGCCATGCAACCTTGCCAGTAGGCACGGTGTTCGTGTCGTGTAGTGCGAGAACGTACTGTGGCCTTGGGAATTTTGTATAAAGTCCGGCGCGAAGCAGTGCGCTTGCGCCGCCAATCGCTTCCTCCGCGGGCTGTCCAATCAGGATCAACGTGCCGCTCCATTGGTCTTTCGTTTGTGCCAGCATGCGCGCCGTGCCAACGAACACGGCCATGTGCACGTCGTGCCCGCAAGCATGCATCACGCCCACTTCTGACCCATCCGCCCGTTTTACCCGCACCTTGCTCGCATACGGCACGCCCGTGTTCTCCACAACCGGCAGCGCGTCCATGTCCGTGCGTACCATCACTGTCGGCCCCGGGCCGTTACGCAGCACGCCCACAACTCCATAAGCTTTCGTTTCCGGCGATGCATATTGTCCGAAGTGATCGGTCACTTCGAATCCCGCGGCTCGCAATTCCTTGGCGATCACCGCAGAGGTTTGCTCTTCTTGTGTGGACAGCTCCGGATTCGCATGCAGTTGTTTGTAGATGACGAGCAGCGAGTCCAGTTCCTTGCCGACTCGAGCGTCCAAGTCGCTCTGCGCCCACGCCGCGTCTTGCCCGCTCCATCCCGGCGCCATAAACAGTGCGCCCGTAATTACAGCGATCCTGCAAACTCTGCCGACTTTTACCGGTCTGTTGACGTTTCGCCGCATTCGCATCTCCTTCGCAAGCGCACGCATTTTAGCAATTTTCTCTAGCGGCAGGTTCTTGCTCTAACGAACGGGCGATGAAACCAGTCCGTACGCCCAAGTTGACGGGATAGGTGTTAGGAGCGGGCCGCGCTCGAACTTTGGCTTTTTCACTTGGCCGCCGACAACCGCCCGCGCGGTAGGTACTTAGGGCTGCGACGCCGAACGCCTAGGGCGTTTCGTCAACTTCGAAAAAACGAACTCTTGAAGGACACCGGCGAGAGACGTCTCACCAAGTCTGACGAGCGCCGACGAGACGATGAACCCGGATCCGCGGCGATCGTTCGCGGGAAGGTAGGCAGCTTGCAATCCGGCACCAGCAAAACTTCCGATGACATTCGAGTAATTCGGCTGCCAGCGTCCGTTGTCCCCTTTGCATATAACCGAGCTGGCCACGGCATAGAGAATCCTGGATCGCTTGCTGCCGCTTCCTTTGTAGAAGTAGCGTGGATCCTGCTTGAGAACCGAAGGCATTACCGCACCTCCGATAAAAGTTGAGGCAAAAACGTTGCCGTAACTGGCGCCGTAGCGCTTTGCGTACCCTTGCGCTCCCTGTCCGTACGCGCCCCAGCGATCTCCGGCCTGGCCAATCCCCGCCAGGACTCCAACGCCTACAAGCGTGACCGGGTCGCTAGCCGATTTCCACGCAAGCTCAAACTTGTGCTTCGTGGTGATAGGAGCGGCATTTGGTGCGTAGCTGACATAGAAGTTCGGGATCACCCCGAACACCCGCTGCTTTTCTTGTTCCTTGATCTGCACCTCTGCAAGTTCCTCCGGCGGCAGACCAACGTGTACCTCTGTTACTTGAGTCGGGATGACCAACATAATCAGCGGAGTGACGTAGGCTTCTCCAGATTGCAGAGTGCCGGAGAACTCGTGCGACGCGAGCGCGCGGCGATGAAATTGTGAGCTGGAAGGGACCGGGAGCGACATTGGAAAACGCGAATAGCCCGTCCTCGTCGGAGGTTACCTCCAGGCTCGAAGATTGGCCTTCACGCGTAAGCTTCACTACCGCTCCGGCAATGTTGGCTCCGGATTGATCAACAACCTTGCCGCTGATGCTTCCCGCTTGGTGCTCAGCGTGCTGCCCACTGGCGGAAGCCTGTGTTCCCTGTGAGTCAGCTAGTGCACTGTTCGCTGTTTGGTCCATCGGAGGCTGTTGAGACCATGCGGGAAAGGTGCAAAGCAGCACTGCCAGGCCCAGGCAAACCAGCTTTCCGAAGCCAAGAATCAGGTTCTTTTTCGCGGAACCCACGGACATTCCTTGCTTTCACCTTCCGCTCTATTTCGGGCCGCCCGATTTGGATGCTGCTGCGGCCCTCGGAGATACATACTTGTTACGCTGCTCACAGTTCCGAGTACAACGTGGTCGCAACGGGGCTCTCAGACGTTTTTGTGGGGTACAGCGAAGAGAGGTTGCTGCCGAGCTTGGGAGCCGCCAAGGGTTTGGCATGTCGTCTTGTGCTGACGATAGAAGACCCACACCGGTTTCTGAAGAGTCGCGACGTAGGTTGTTTTCTGGGTTACGACCTGGCCGGAGGAATTCCGGGAAGAGCGAACCACAGAAAGGCATCAGCCGGTGCAGGCGTCCGCCGCAGAGCGGCTTCGTTCAAGTCGGGTTAGCGGAAAAGTCCGTTCCAGTACGCCACTTGATGTCCGGTTTCGGCGTGGAAATGAATCCTCTACGTAAGTGCTGGTGATGTCGCACTCAGTAGGAGTTGCGCCTCAGTTGGGAAATAGAATGGCAGTTGCCTATAGCCTACTGACAAATGTCCCTCCGGAGAGGACTGCTTCCACAGCAGCGAAAAGATCGGCACGTGCCTTAATTTTCGCAACGTAGCCCCATGTGCCCAGGCTCAGGGCCTCTTGCACCACGTCGACAGAAGATTCCTGACTTAAGAAGATTATCTTAGATTCCGGGACAAGACTCCGCATTTCTCGAGCGACTTCGATTCCGTTCAGGCTCGGGAGGCCGATGTCTAGCAGAATCAAATCCGGTCGCAATTCTACTGCCCTCTGAAGCGCTTCCAGTCCGTCGGACGCTTCGCCGACGACCTGTAATTCCGGTCTTTTTCCCAACAGCTCAACTACGAATTGTCTAAACAACGCGAAATCATCCACCACCAGAATACGGACTGTCGAAAGTTGCAAACCGTTTCCTCCGAGTCGAAGTACCGACCAGCTGCGCTGAACTAACCCCAGAACGTTACTAGCGCAGCGTCGTGCTGTCGTTGCTCCAGAACAACCTCGTACTTGCTCAGGGACAATAAGTGAAGGGGAAGGTAGGACCATCATATGAGTTGACTAGAATTCGAAGACGGTTATTCCGACTTCGCTGAATGGTGACAAAGCGCCAAATTACTTAGGCAAAGTCGATCGCTGCGCCTCAATCAACTCGGCCCTTGCCGCCTTGTCGGCGTGACTGCAAACCGTTAGCAGCTCCAGAAAGTATTTTTGACTCGCATTACGATTCCCGCTAAGCTGCGCCGCGTACGCTGCTCCGTAGAGTGCGTGAAAGCGCCCGGGTTCCTTCTTCAGTGTCGCTTCGAACTGCTCCAATGCCTGCGTGGGCTGATTCATCTGTAGCAACATTTCGCCCAACAATTCACGCGCCGGGGTCAGCGGCCCAGGGGTCACCGCGCTTTTCTCCGTCCCGTCTTCCAATTCCGCTGCCACCTTCATCTGCCGTAGTGCCTCCTCCTTGTTACCAGCAGCCAGCGCAGCCCACGCCCCGACCGCACCTTCTTGGATTTCCACCTGCCGCGCCCAATAGTCTTCGTTGGCCTTTAACAGCCGCTCTCGAATCTGTCGCAACGCTATCGTTGAATCGTTCGCCGGCGCCACTTGCCCCAGTCGCGCCGCGCCGAATCCGCGCGCGAACCACGTCATTGCGTCCGCATAAGGAAACGGTGTTTCCCGCACCGCGAGTTGCACGGCCTGCTTCCAGTCTTGACGCTCCAGTGCGTAGCGAGCCGGGATCGCAGCCAGCGCAAAATATCCAACTGACGGACCACCGGCGCCACTGATCACCGCCTTTGGATCGAAGCGCGTTCCAATCTCCGGCAAGGATTTCACGATCTGCCCCGCCGCCTCGTCCTGCCCCGTTTGCAAGAAGGCGTAAATCTCGTAGTCGCTGGCGTGCAACTCTTCTGCGGTCTGCCCCTCGCGACGCGCGGCTGCCGCCGCGGCTATGTTGCTGTCGATGGACTCCTGCCAGTAGCCCGTGCGCGTGAACGTATGCGATGGCATGTGCAAAGCATGTGGTGCATCGGGCGCAATTTCCGAGTAACGCCGCGCTGCCACCAGTCCCTTCCCCGCCAACTCTGGCACGTCGTACGTATGGATGATGTAATGCGCCAACCCCGGATGCCTCGGCTCTTCCTCGAACAGTTTCTCCAAAATCGTTCCGGCCTTGAGTCGCCCGGCGTACGTTTTGTCCGCAGGATCTTCTGAAGCCGCGACCGCCAATGCGTAGAAGATTTGTGCCTCATGGTCGCCTGGATATTTCGCCGCGACTTCCCCCATGGCGTCGCGATAGGCGACTAAGCGCGTTCGCTGCGGTGTGCTCTCGAAGTCTTTGTACAACTTGGCGACTGCTGCGATATAAGCCCGTTCCCGCTCCGTTTTTGCGCCTACGGTCTTGCCTCGTTCCGCGTTCTCCCGGCCTGACTGCAACTGACTCTTGTCTTTCGCTCCCGGTGCGAAGGGATTACTCCAATCGCTAAGCGCGATTCCCCAGTGCGCGATCCCACATGTCGTGTCCTCTCCCAGCACCGCGTTGAATCCTTCTATTGCGCGGCTGAACTGGAAAGAATGCAGCAGGGCGACCGCTCGGTTAAATTCCTTCTTTGCCACTTCGTTGCAAGAAGTGGCAAAGTGCACGGTCCCCAACTTCTCCGCATTCGCAGCGTGCTGATGCTCTTGCGCGCTCCGGCTTGACGCCACCAAGGTCAGCAGGATAGCCACAATGGATTTCACCCTGACCATTCGCTCCCCCAAACCAGACTAGTATAGGAGCGTTCCACGATGTGTGGGAAACTCGGTCCGCAAGAGACGAAAAATGGTAAGTCGGATTACCGACATCAAGTGACTCTAAGCTGATTCGGACGTCCGATTACCAAGAATCGAGTGGAACGACAGAGGAAAGCTATATTTTCCCCGATGCACGAAGAATCGATATCAGAAGAATCCGATTTCGCAAATGAGGACGGCTTCTACTCGCCCGGATATCAATGATCGCCCGGCGCTTGATTTTGTTGTTGCAGCTCTTGATTAGGAATAGGAGCGAGACTTGTTTGAGTGCGGGAACAATTTTTGTTACCACCGTCGCGGTGAATATCGGGATAGCGTCTTTCTGCTGACGTCAAGAAACTCAGAACAGAACTTCCAGGTATCGCAGTTTCGGAAAGTCAGATTTTATCATGCATGGCACTTTGTGCGTATAGTGTCGGCAACTGACCGTGAATACTTTTCGGAATCTTACGACTCTAAGGCCCCTAAAGATATCGGACCCTTGGTTGCGCCGCAAAATAGGGCAGTTTCGCCCGCTCCTAACACCTATCCCACGCCCAAGTTGACCCCTCGCCCTGGATTCTGTAGCCTCCGTGTGGCCCTCAACTTCCCTCTGATGGGTGACAACCATGCCTCCAACTGACAAGCCCTTCTCTCGCCGAGAGTTTACTCGCAGGGCCGCGCTTGGCGCCGCGACCGCTGCGGTGCTGCCCCTACGCGAGATTGTTCCAGCCGCCACGTCCTCGAAACCGCCATCGGCCCAAGCTACAGCACAAACTTCCCCGCAGAATCCGCCCACGACGCCCAAGCTTTCTCCGCAGAGCCAGGCCGAAGCTGACTTCCGCTTTCAGGCTATTCTCAACCAATATCCGGATCGCTTTTCTGAAGCGCAGAAAACGGACCTCAGGCGGCTGTGCGTTTTGCTGCAGCCGCCCCTGGATCGCATTCGCGCTTATTCCATTTCTAACGGAGACTTGCCGGCCCTTTATCTGAAGCCGCTCGTCGATCGCGACAAGAAGCCTGCAGTGCCGGCTTCAGCGGCAGGTAAGCCATCGGCAGCTGCGAAGTCGCCGGCGAGGCCGAAGACGGACAAACCCTGAGGCCCTGAGGACCAACAATGACCATGCTGAACGACGAAATCCTCCTTCTCCCGGCCAGTGAACTTGCCAAACGCATTCAGTCCAAAACGCTCTCGCCCGTGAACCTTACCAAGGCCTACCTTGATCGCTCTGAAAAAATCGGGCCTAAGCTCAACGCTTACGCGCACCTGACTCCCGAAATCGCGCTGGCCGAAGCCGAGGCTGCCGACAAGGAAATCAAGCGCGGACACTATCGCGGTCCTTTGCATGGCATCCCGTACGCCGCAAAAGACTTGCTGTCCGTAAGAGGCGCGCCCACGACGTGGGGCGCAAAACCCTACGAAAATCAGGTTTTCGATTACGACGCCACGGTGATCGAACATCTTCGTCGCGTCGGCGCGATTTTGATCGGCAAGGCCGCAATGATCGAACTGGCCGGCGGAATGAATTACCGCTTCGCATCCGCTTCATTGCAAGGCGCGGCAAAAAATCCCTGGAATACGTCCTGCTGGACTTGCGGATCGTCTTCCGGTTCCGGCGCGATTGTCGCCGCAGGGCTTGCAGGCTTTGCCATCGGCACGGAAACCTGGGGCTCGATTGTATGTCCCGCCGCGTTTTGCGGCGTCACTGGGCTTCGTCCAACTTACGGACGCATCAGCCGCTACGGCGCAATGGCCCTTGCCTATTCAATGGATAAGATTGGCCCGCTAGCGCGCTCCGCGGAAGATTGCGCGCACATTTTCGCCGCGATCGCCGGCCACGATTTCAAGGACCGCGGCACGCTTGGAATAGACAAGGCCGCGTTTACCTATTCGCCTTCCATGGAGCTATCGGCAAAGCCGCTCCGCGTTGGCTGGCTCACCAACGCGTGGAAGAAACTCGATGCCCACGTGGAAAAACCGATTCACGCCGCCGAACTTGTCGTTCGCCAATCTTTTTCCGGAACAAGAAATACCGCGCTTCCGGAAGGCCCCTGGGAAGACGCCGCTAACGTCATCATGGGCGTCGAAGGCGCATCATCATTCCGCGATCTGATTCGCTCTGGAAAAGTCGCGCAGCTCGCCGACCCGCTGGGACAAATCAACGGCTACGTGAACGAACAAATCGGCGGTGCGGATTATGTTCGTGCTTTGCAGATTCGCGAAATCCTGCAGCAGAAAATGACCGACCTCTTCGAGAATTTTGATGTTTTGGTGGCTGCGTCGCAGCCGATCGGCGCAACGCCCCTTCAGACTAATCTTGAAACGGATCTTGTTTTTCCGGACCCGCTGGGCGGTATCGGAAATCTTTGCGGACTCCCTGCCCTTTCCGTTCCGTGCGGATTCTCGGACGAAAAACTGCCTGTTGGATTACAGTTTGTCGCAAAAGCCGGCAACGACGCTGCGGCAATTCGCGCCGCGCGCATTTTTCAGCAGCACACGGACTGGCACCGCAGACACCCGAAGATAAGTTGAACAATATTATTATTTATCGCGAGTGGAGTAAGACGAATAAGGTAAACGGAACAAGAAAAAGAAATCGCAGCTAAGCGGTGGGAATCGGCAAAATGTCGCGCACCGTGCGAAGAAGAACGGCGCGGCTGAACGGCTTGGTCAAGACTGCGGCCGCTGCGTCGCACTTGGCGGCTTCGCCTGCAGCGTGCTCGCTGTAGCCGGACATGTAGATCACGCGAATGCCGTCGCGCAAGCCGCGCATTTTACGCGCGAGTTCCTGCCCGCTGATTCCGGGCATGACCATGTCGGTGATCAGCAAGTCAATGGCTCCAGAATGTGTTGCGGAAATTTCCAGAGCGGCGTCGCCGTCCGCGGCTTCCAAAACGATGTAGCCGGCGGACTCCAAAAATTCGCGCGCCACTTCGCGAACATCCTGCTCGTCTTCCGCGAGCAACACAGTTTCCGTGCCGCGTGCCAGGCTACTGGGAATGTGTACCACGGGGACGGAAGCCGCAGGCTCATCCACTCGGGGCAGATAGATTTTGAAAGTAGTGCCTCGGCCCAGTTCGCTGTAAACCCAGATGAAACCGCCGCTCTGCTTCACTACACCATAAACAGTGGCCAGACCCAAACCAGTGCCCTTCCCTTGCTCCTTGGTGGTGAAGAACGGCTCAAAAATATGCGCCTGGGTTTCCGCATCCATGCCGGTTCCGGTATCGGATACCGCGAGCAGCACGTATTTTCCCTGCTGCACGATGGGATGCGCGGCGCGATAAAGATTGTCGAGCTCGACGTTTGACGTCTCAATCGTGAAGCGTCCGCCCTTGGGCATGGCGTCGCGCGAATTCACGGCGAGATTCATGATGACTTGTTCCATCTGGCTGGCGTCGGCGCGAATGGTTCCGAGATCGGCGGAACTCCGCACAACTAATTCGATATCTTCGCCGATCAGACGCGGAATAAGATTGGCCATCTCTTCGACCACGGAATTCAGATTCATGGCGCGAGGTTGCAAGACTTGCATTCTGCTGAAAGCGAGAAGCTGGCGCGTCAGAGCGGTGGCACGATCCGCGGAGCGGTCAATCTGTTCGACTTTGCGCGTGACTTGATCCGCGGGCGGCAAAACGTTCAAAAGCAATTCGGTGTGGCCCTTGATAACCATCAGCAAATTATTGAAATCGTGCGCAACGCCGCCCGCCAAACGCCCGACGGCCTCCATTTTTTGCGCCTGGCGAAGTTGTCCTTCGAGCAGCAGGCGTTCGCTGACATCCTGCGCAACGACCAGGCGCACGCCGCGGCCCGCGTATTCGAGTTTGTGGGAGATGACATCCACTTCGAAGCATCTGCCGTCTTTTCTCTTGTGCTGCCAATGGCCCTGGTGACGGCCATCCTGTTTCCACTCTTCGACGTGAGCAGCAAAAGAAGGAGCATCGCCGTCGGGCCGAATGTCACGGACGGACATGTGGCGAAATTCGCTCTCAGAGAAACCGTAGGCTTTGGTGGTGGCTTCGTTGACTTGAAGAAATTGCAGGGTTTCGGTGTCGAAAACCCACATCGGAAGAGGGGTGTGAGAAAAAAGCAAACGAAACATCGCTTCGCTCTTGCGAACAGATTCCTCGGCGCGAACGCGCTCGATAGCAAGAGCGATGTGAGCGCCAGCGGAATCCAGAAATTCCAGATCGCGCTGATCGTAAGCGCTTTCATCCTGATAGTGCTGAACGACTAGGACGCCGATGGTGGCATTGGGAGTCTTGAGCGGAACACCCAACCAGGCGGGCGATGCCGAGCCGACCAGTTCCACTTCGCCCTCGGCCGCGAGCCGATCGAATTCCAATTGCGGAATCAGGCAAGACTTTCCGCAACGGAAAATATACGCCATGCAGGTACGCGCAACTTTTTGCGGAGGAGGTGGTGGGTCGAACTGATCCACGAAAAAAGGAAAATGAAACATCTCTGTTTGAGGATCGTGAAGAGCGACGAAGAAATTCTCGGCGTAAACGACTTTTTTGAGCGCGCCGTGAATCTGGTGCAGCAGATCGTCGAGATTGGAAGTTTCGTTAAGGGCATGGACGACGTTGGAAAGCACCATGCGCTGAGCTTCCATGCGCTGAAACTCAGTAACATCCTGATAGCTGAGCAGGATGCCACGGACATTGGGATCTCGAAGACGATTCACCGCGACGACGTCGAACCAGCGCCACTGGCCGGATTTGGAGCGAAGACTGCTGCGGCATGATGCGATGGCTCCGTCGTGCGCCACGATCGAAGCGAACTTCTCGCTAATGGATCGGACTTCGGCGGAAGGATGCAGCCAGGTAAGCGGTTTGCCGATCAAGTCGTCGGGGGAATAGCCGAGCACGCGCGCAAAACTGTCATTCACAAAAATAAAATCGCCGCGCGCGGACACGATGGCGAGCAATTCCCGCGTAATGGTGAGAAGAGCGCTGGCCTGCTCCTGAGAAATATCCGATAGGCGATCGGGCATCAGACTATTCGACATAATCCTAAAAACATCAAAAAGAGTCGCCGGGAGCATCCGCTGCGAGCTGGTCCCGAAGACGGCGTGCAAATTCCTGGAAGTGAGCCCGAACCGAAACGTGCCTAACTGCCCAGCTACAACAGAGCCAGAACGGATTCAGAGTAAACGATTTAGTGCACTTAGCCTACCGCGGAATAAGTGTTTGTAGCGAAATTATGACTGTACGTCTGGACAGTACTTCGGTTTGTACGGCAGCGGACGCGTGCTAACCTCAAGGCGCACGGGCCGGATTTGGTAAGAAGCGAATTCCAGCAATAATCGGGGCAGTTTTTCGAGGAGGAACGAATTCAATGCACGATATCTGGAAAGACATGTTTGTTGTGGGTTTGCCGATTCTGGAAAAAATCCTGCGGCCGATCATCGTGTACATATTCCTGATTGTCGGGTTACGCCTTTCCGGAAAGCGCGAACTGGTGCAACTGAATCCGTTCGATCTGGTGGTACTGCTGACGCTGTCGAACACGGTGCAGAACGCGATCATCGGTGAAGATAACAGCGTGACGGGCGGAATCATCGGAGCGACTTCGCTTCTGGTGGTCAATTATCTGGTGGTGCGTTTTCTTTATAAGCATCGCGGGCTCGATCGATTCATTGAAGGCCGTGCGGACGTGCTGATCGAGGACGGAAAGATCAAAACGCATAATCTGAAGCGGGAATTGATCACCGTGACGCAACTGGAAGCGCAGGCGCGCAAGCA
Source organism: uncultured Acidobacteriota bacterium (assembly GCA_963731155.1). Taxonomy (GTDB): domain Bacteria; phylum Acidobacteriota; class Terriglobia; order Acidiferrales; family UBA7541; genus Acidiferrum. The sequence continues at coordinate 86,585 of CAVSVB010000011.1, read as the reverse complement.
AGGATTCGATTCACTCAGTGAAGTTCAGCAATGCGTGCTGGAATCGGGCGGAACGATTACATTTGTCGGCAAGAAGCCGGGAACGGATGAGACGCGGCATCAGGCGCTGATGAAGCGCATGGACCAGTTGATGGCGGAGATGGCTAAATTGCGCGGAGAGCAGCCACCCTTGAAGGCTTGAGAAGAAACGCAAAACCGCCGCTACATGAAGGGAGTCGTCGGTTCGGAACGGAGCCGTCGGTTCCGCCAGGCGCTGCCCCTAGCGACGCAGGAATCCGCCCAGGGAGACGACGATGCCCACGACTCCGATGAGCATAGCGCTGTACCAGAAGAATTTTTTATCGGTGAGAAGAGTGAGGGAGCAAATGACCAGGGCGATTTCGAGAATGCCTTCGCCAGCGTCGAAGCGGTCGGCTTTTGCACTGAGCAGGTCGCGTTCGCGCTCATGTTCTCTGGCTTTTTCGCCGATGCCGTCTTTATCGCTATCGTAACGCTCTACTTCTTTCTGGTATTTTTCGCGGAGTAGTTCGGTTTTTTCCTTATCCAGCGTGGTAGCCACATTCAGCAAATCGATCATAGTTTGCATTTCGTGCAGGCGAATATTTTTTGCCTGGTAATAGGCCCATTGGTCGGTAGCTTGAGATTGCAAGAGCAACTCCTCGGTGTGTGCGCGATGGCCGAAAAGTGTGGCTACAGCGACCAGCACGGCCAGAATCGCCATGGTCATTGACACGGGAATAATCAGCGGATTTTCGCCGTGTTCGCCGCGCTCAGTGTGGATTTCCAATTCGGCCATAGTTTACTTGTCTCCTTAAGATATGGCGATGTGATGCAGGCTTTCCCGTGCTGCTCTAATGGCAAATTCGATGTCGGGGTCGGTATGGGAGACGGACACGAAGCATGCTTCGAATTGCGATGGAGCGAGGAATACGCCGCGTTCTAGCATGTTGCGGAAGTATTGCGTGTAACGTTTGGTGTCTGATTTTTTAGCGTCGGCATAGTTGCTGACGGGTTCTCGCGTGAAGAAGAGCGTGGCCAAAGAGCCCATGGCGTTGATGTGACCGGCAATTTTTTCGGCACGGAGTGTTTCACGGATCGAGCTGGCTAGTGTTACTGCACGCTTTTCGATGCGTTCGTACAGACCGGGAGTAGAGAGTTGATCGAGCGTGGCGATACCTGCGCGCATGGCCAAGGGATTTCCCGCGAGAGTGCCGGCCTGATAGACGGGACCGAGAGGAGCTACGCGGTCCATGATGGTGGCGCTGCCGCCGTAGGCGGCCACAGGCAGGCCGCCGCCGATAATTTTGCCGAGCGTGGTGAGATCGGCTTCGATGGCGAAGAGATTTTGTACGGAACCATTGCGCAGGCGGAAGCCGGTGATGACTTCGTCGACGATCAGGAGAGCGCCGTTTTTGCGCGTCAGTTCGCGAAGACCCTGCAGAAATCCCTCTTGGGGAAGAACGACGCCCATGTTGGCGGCGATCGGCTCGACGATGACGGCGGCGATTTTGTCTTTGTGCTTGGTGAAAAGATTTTCTACTGCTACGAGATCGTTATAGGGAACATTCAACGTAAGTTGAGCGAGAGCTTGTGGGACGCCGGGACACTCCGCGATTCCGAGAGTGGCGAGACCAGAGCCGGCCTGGGATAGAAAGCTGTCGGCATGACCGTGGTAGCAACCCTCAAATTTTATGACCAAGTCGCGGCCTGTGAAGCCGCGAGCGAGGCGAAGGGCGCTCATGGTGGCTTCGGTGCCGCTGGAGACGAAGCGAATTTTTTCCATGAACGGAATCGCGTGGCGGATGCGCTGGGCGAGTTGGACTTCGAGTTCGGTGGTTACGCCGTAGCTGGTGCCTTTTTGCGCTTGATCGGCGATGGCGGCGGAGACCGCGGGATTGGCGTGGCCGAGAAGCATGGCACCCCAAGAACAGACGAAGTCCAGGAGTTGGTTACCGTCTACGTCGTAAAGATATTGGCCCTGGCCACGTTCGATGATTAAGGGTTCGCCGCCGACGGAACGAAAAGCGCGGACGGGAGAGTTGACGCCGCCGACGAGGACTTTTTCGGCTTCAGCGAAGATTTCGCGGGAGCGGCGGTAGTTGCGGTGAGGGGATGGCTTGGTGGCGGTCATGTTCGGTCCTGAAACTTTTCTCTAACACTCTTAGTGAGCTGGTTCATTCTTCGGCGACGCTTACACTGCACACAGGCTGAAGCCTGTGCCGCTGAAGAAGCCAGTGCTACCGAAGGACTGGCACGGTTAGTCTTTGAGCCAACGGGCAGCGTCTTTGGCATGATACGTCAAAATGATGTCGGCACCGGCGCGTTGAATGCCGGTTAGAATTTCGAGGGCGGCGCGTTTTTCGTCGAGCCAGCCATTTTGCGCGGCGGCTTTGACCATGGAGTATTCGCCGCTGACGTTGTACGCGGCAACAGGCACGGAGAATTCCTGGCGGACACGCGTGATGATATCGAGATACGGCAAGGCGGGCTTGACCATGATCATGTCGGCGCCTTCTTCGAGGTCGAGCGCGACTTCTTTCAGGGCTTCGCGGGCGTTGGCGGGATCCATCTGATAGCTGCGGCGATCGCCGAATTGCGGCGCGGAGTCGGCAGCTTCGCGGAAGGGGCCGTAGAAGCCGGAACAATATTTTGCGGCGTAGGAGAGAATGGGCAAATCCTGAAAGTTGTTTGCGTCAAGTTTTTTGCGGATGGCTGCGACGCGGCCGTCCATCATGTCTGATGGAGCGACCATGTCTGCGCCTGCGCGGGCGTGGGACAAGGATTGGTCGGCGAGAATTTCGAGAGTGGCATCGTTAGCGACCTCACCATTTGCGATGACGCCGCAATGGCCGTGGTCCGTGTACTCGCAGAGGCAGACGTCAGTGATAACGATAAGGTTCAATTTCGCTTTGCGAATTGCCTCGATGGCGCGCTGCACGACGCCGTCTTTTTGAAGAGAACTTGCGCCGCGCGGGTCTTTTGTTTCCGGCAAGCCGAAAAGGATTACACCGGAAATACCGAGCGATTGGACTTCGCGACAGTCTTCGACAATTTTATCGGCGGATTGCTGGAAAACGCCGGGCATCGAGTTAACTTCCTGGCGGACGTTGCTGCCCGGGCAAACAAACATTGGGTAGATGAAATTTGCGGCGCTGAGTCGCGTTTCGCGAACCAGGCCGCGAAGGAGCTCGGTTTTCCGGAGGCGACGCGGGCGGTGTACGGGAAAGCTCATCAGGAATTCGCTCCAGAAGCAGATTGTACTGAGATCTTTTCGAAGTGCACGGCTAATGTGGCCACGATTTCCTCGACGCTTGGCTCGGAAGCCTGGAAATCGCAGCGAAATCCTGCGTTGCGCAAGCCGACTGAAGTGATTGGACCAATGGCGCCGACGACGACGCTCTCCGCCAGTGAATTTAGAGCCGAAGATTTTTGCAGAGCGGCGAACGAATGGACCGCGGAGGGGCTGAAAAAAAGAATGGCGCTGCAGGCTGCGACTGCTTCCCTGCCGGCTGCCTCAACTTCTGTGGTGTTGGCAGTGCGATACGCGACGACTTCGGTCACTTCGGCACCGAACCTCTGGAGGCGCGGAACAAGCTCACTGGCGGCGCGATCGCTTCTCGGAAGAAGCACGCGTTTGCCAGGCAATTCGGACGCGAGCTCGTGGACGAGGGTCGCGGCGGTTCCGCCTTGGCCGACGTGCGTGACATTGAAACCGGCCAACTGTACCGCGGCGGCGGTGGCTTTGCCGACGGCGGCGATGCGGAGGGATCCGGGGTTAGCGTGGTCCGCAGACGAAGAGAGATTCTCCTCGCGAAAACCGCTCGGAGCGGCGGCGGTCCTCGCTTGGCTGGGAATGACCGAATCCTGACTCGGATTGCTGAGGGTAAGGCCCGCGATACCGAGAACGGCGAGGCGTTCGGCGACGGCGGTTACGGCGTTTTGACTGGTGAAGACTAGCCAATCGAAAGTGCTCAGGCTGCGCAGAGCGGAATCGAGTGGGGCGTAATCGAGAGGCGGAAGAATTTGAATCAGCGGAAGTGAAACGACCTCTGCACCGTGCGCTCTGAGAGCTGCGGCTAGCGTGGCGGATTGGGATTCCGCGCGAGTGATGACGACGCGTTTGCCTGCAAGCGGCGATGGAGTGTGGTCAGCCACGCTGGCGGTAAACCTCTTCGAGAATCTCGCGCGCCCCGGAATCGATGAGCATTTGCGCGACGCGTTGGCCAAGCTCGCGGGCTTGATCGGGCGGAGCGGTGGCACGCTGGCGAACGTGTTGCGCGCCATCCGGAGAGCAGACCACGGCGTCTATCGCGAGTTCGCCGCGTTCGAAGCGCGCCCATGCGCCGAGCGGAACCTGGCAGCCGCCTTCGAGAGCGGCGAGTAAAGAGCGTTCGGCGACGATGGACTGACGGGTTTCGAAATCATCGAGCGGCGCGAGGGCATCGGCGAGCTCGTTGTCTTTCAAACGTGCCTGAACACCGAGGGCGCCTTGGCCGACGGCGGGCATGCAAACTTCTGGCGAGAGAACTTCGCTGATGCGATTGCTCCAGCCGAGGCGGTCGAGTCCCGCTTTGGCAAGGAGGATAGCGTCGTATTCGCCACTTGCGACTTTGCGCAGGCGCGTGTCCACGTTGCCGCGCAGTTCGCGCACGTCGAGATCGGGGCGCGCGTGGCGAATCTGCGCCTGGCGGCGAAGACTACTGGTGCCGATACGCGCGCCTTTGCGAAGCGTCGAGAGAGTTTCGTTTTTTGCGGCGACGAGGCAATCGCGGGTGTCTTCGCGGCGGCAGATTACCGGGAAACAGAGGCGCGATGGAACTTCAGTGGGAATATCTTTCACGCTGTGAACGGCAAGATCAATTTCCTCGTTGAGCAGAGCCTCTTCCAGTTCCTTGATGAAGACGCCTTTGCCGCCGATTTGCGCGAAGGAAGCTGTTCGCAATTTGTCGCCGGTGGTTTTGATGATAACGATTTCGGCGTCAACTCCGGTGGCTTCGAGAATTTTTTTGCGGACGAATTCGGCTTGCCATTTGGCGAGCATGCTGCCGCGGGTACCGATACGAATGGGCTTCACCGTTAGTGCTCCCGGTCCGGCAGGAAGAGTTCGCGGATAGCTTCAACTTGTTGAATCTTGCGGCGAAGATCTTTTTCGCCTTGCAGGCGGCGAGCCGGGTCGAGAAGCATTTTTTCGAGAAGGTCGTCGATCAGGGCTTCTACTTGTTCGCGCTGTTCTGGTGTGAGGCCGTTGACACGTTCGGCGCGTTCACGAACAAATTCGGCGCGATCGGCTTTCAGTTTGTGACGAAGAGTTTCCACGACGCTGATTAGTTCGAGGCTGGCCTGCCAGGTAAGAAATTTCGAAACGTGTTCATCCACGATGAGTTCGGCGCGGGGGACTTCGCCTTCGCGGGAATTGCGATTCTGCTGAACAATCTGCGTGAGATCGTCGATGTTGTAGAGGTAAAAATTGTAGAGACTGGCGGCTGCTGGATCGATGTTGCGGGGCACGCCGAGATCCATCACGAAGAGCGGGCGATTGCCGCGGGCGGCCATGGCTTTTTCGAGGTGAGCGCGCATTAAGACCGGCTCTTCGGCGGAAACGCTGGAGACGATTACGTCGGGAAGCGTGAGCGCGGATTCCCAATCGTCCCAGGCGATGACTTTGCCGGCAAACTGGCGGGCGAGATTGTCGGCACGTTCGAGCGAACGATTCATGACGAAGAGACGGGCGATGTTGCGGTCGCGGAATTGCGAAATAACTTGTTCGCTGATCATGCCGGCACCGAGGACTAAAGCGGCGCGTTCCTGCAATTTGCCAAAGATGCGTTCGGCAAGTTTCACGCCGGCGGAGGCGACCGACATGGGGCGTGTGCCGAGTTCAGTTTCGGAGCGGACGCGCTTGCCGACTTCGAGCGCGCCTTGAAAGAGACGATTGAGGACCGGGCCGGTGGCGCCTTGCTCGTAGGCGATGCGATAGGCTTCGCGGACCTGGCCGAGGATTTCCGCTTCGCCGAGCATCATTGAATCGAGGCCGGAGGCTACGCGGAAAAGATGACGAACGGCGTAGCGATCGTAATGGTGATAGAGCGAAGGACTGAGAAGATCGAGTTGAACAGAATGGAAGCTGGAAAGATAGCTGGAAAGAGCGGCGGCGGATTCGCGCGTGGTTTCAGGGGGGACCCCGTAAACTTCACTGCGATTGCAGGTGGAGAGAACGAGCGTTTCGTGAAGAATGCCGCGCGCGCGAAGCTCTTCAGCGGCCTGGCGGGCTTGATCGTTGGTGAAAGACACCTTCTCGCGCACCTCGACGGGCGCTGAGCGGTGATTCAATCCAACAAGCACAATTTCCATGGCGCCGATTGCGTGCCCCCTGATGACTCCTAGAAATAGCGATGCGCGTGCGAGAAAAACAGGTTCACAACGGTGAAACTGAAAATCACGATGGCAAAATTAAAAATGCACAGCTGCGAGGCGCGTGCTCCTCGCCAGCTGGGATTGCGGGCCAGCCGCAGATAGAAAACATAGGCGACTAACACCAGCAGCGTGACGACGTACTTGGGATCGTAATGCCAGACGTTGCCGGTGAGGCGATCCACCCAGACAAAGCCCAGTGCAGTGCCGATGGCGATGGAGATGAGGCCCACGAGCACGCTGCTTTGGCTCATGCGATCGAGAAGATCGAGAGAAGGCAGGCGCCAGATGACGTCGCCGACGCGGTGCTCGTGCAGGAGGCGCTGTTCGCCGAGGTAAATGAAGCTGAGCACACAAGAAAGGCCGAAGGCGGCGTAGGCGAGGATGCTGAGCGTTACGTGAAATGCAAATGCGACGCCGGTGGCGGGCGGGGCGGCAAGGCGGTCTGGGGGCGAGAGTTGCGCGAAGAGGAAAAACGCCAGAACGAATGGGAGCACGAACGCGCCGACCGAGCGCTGGCGATGGAGAAGTTCGAGGCTGAGGTAGGTAAGCGCTAGAAGCCAGCCGAAGAGTGACATCGAGCCGGAAAGATCGTGGTAAGGGACGGTGTGGAGGCCGCGGGCGCGTTCGAGGAGCGCAAAATAATGCGCTACCAGACCGCCCGCCAGGAGTAGAGAGCCCAGGCGGCCGGACCAATCATGGCCAGCAACGAGGTACCCGATGTATGCGGCGAAACTGCCGACGTAAGCCGCAAGTGTAAGCAAGAAAAAGAGATGGTTCATTGGCACGGAGCTATGCGCGGCTGGTGAGTCCTTTGTTCACTGCAGACCGCGAACCCCTGTTCTGAGTATAGCTCAGCCACCGCGCCGCGGCACGGCGAGCCGGTCATGGGCATCGGAGAGCGCAATTTGTTATCCTCAACGCTGAACAATCTATGTCAACGACCTCTGTTTCCGTGAATCGCAAAGAACTGTTCTTGCGCGCGTGTCGCGGCGAGGCGGTGCCGCGCGTTCCCGTTTGGATGATGCGGCAGGCTGGGCGTTATTTGCCGGAGTATCGCGAGTTGCGAGCGAAGCATGCGTTTTTGGAAGTTTGCAAGACACCGGATTTGGCGGTGGAAGTTTCGATGCAGCCGTTTCGGCGGCTGGGCGTGGACGCGATTATCGTGTTTTCTGACATTCTGATTCCGGCGGAGGCGATGGGGCTGCCGCTGGAGCTTGGCGATGCGGGGCCGAATTTGCCGGAGCCGGTGCGATCGCTGGATGCGGTGCGGAAATTGCGGCAATTCGATCCGGAGACGGAAACGGGATTTTTGATGGAAGCGATCCGACGGATCGTTCGAACGGCTGGGCCGGATGTACCGCTGCTGGGATTTGCAGCGGCACCGTGGACGCTGGCTTGCTACATGGTGGAAGGCAAGACGAAGGAAGGCTTCGCGAAGGTGAAAGAGTTTTTGTACGCGGAGCCGGCAACATTTCGCGAATTGCTGAGCCGGATTGTGCAGGCGACAATTGGTTATTTGAAGGCGCAAATTGCGGCGGGTGCGGCGGCGGTGCAACTGTTCGATACTTGGTGCGGGGAGCTGGCGCTACCGGAATATCGCGCGTTCGCGCTGCCTGCGGTGCAGGAAGTGATTTCGGCGGTGCATGGAACGGTACCAGTAATTTACTACACGAAGGCTTCGCATCATTTACTGCCGGCTGTGGCGGAATCTGGCGCGGATGTATTGAGCTGCGACTGGCGGGTGAATTTAGCAGAGTTGCGTGCAACGATTGGAGCGAAGGTCGCGCTCCAGGGAAATCTGGATCCGGCGGTTTTGTTCGCGCCGGAAGAACACATTCGAGAGACAACGCGCGGGATTCTGGGGCAGCTCGGCGGCGTAGGGCACATTTTAAATTTGGGGCATGGGATTTTGCCGGGCACTCCAGTTGAGAATGCGCGGACCTTTATCACCACAGGGCAACAATTTTCGTTTGCGGAGAAATTAGCGGCGAAATAGTTGAGTGAATTTATCGAAAGATGATTCCGCAACCTACACTCGAGCAGATGCGAGAAGAGCTTCGCGTAAGCGAAGAGTTTCTTGCCCGGTATAACCGGCCCGGGCCGCGCTATACGAGCTATCCGACGGCGCCGGTGTGGAATGACGCGTTTGGCCCCGCAGATTTGCAGACGGTGCACGCGGAAGCGGATGCGGCGAAGACGCCCGTTTCGTTGTATATGCATTTGCCGTTTTGCGAAAGCTTGTGTTTGTTTTGTGCGTGCAACGTAATCATTCAAAAAGACAAGCGCGTTTCGATTCCCTACTTCGATGTTTTAAAAAAAGAAATTGCGCGAGTCGGAGCGGCGGTTTCACGCGAGCGCGAAGTGGTGCAGTTTCACTGGGGAGGCGGAACGCCGACGTATTCGACGCCAGCGCAGCTGGAGGATTTGTTCGGCTACACAAGAGAGCGATTTGCATTTTCGCCGGACGCAGAAATTGGCATTGAAGTCGATCCGCGCGTGACTTCGCGGGAACATCTGGAAACGCTGCGACGGCTCGGCTTCAACCGCTTAAGCATGGGTATTCAGGATTTTCATGAGCCGGTACAGCGCGCGATCAATCGCATCCAGCCATATGAAATGACGCGGGATCTGATTCATGCTGCGCGCGGTCTCGGCTTCGACAGTATCAACGTGGACTTGATTTACGGACTTCCGTATCAGACGGCGGAGACCTTTGCGCACACGATCGATCAGATCATCGGGCTTGCGCCGGACCGGATTGCGTTGTTCAGCTACGCGCATGTGCCATGGCTAAAAAAACAGCAGGGATCGTTTGCGGCACACTTACCGGAAGGCATGCAAAAGTTTGAAATCTTTCGTACGGGATTGCTGAAATTTGTCGAAGCGGGATATCTCTACATCGGGATGGACCATTTTGCCAAGCCCGGCGACGAACTTGCGACTGCTCAGGCGAAACGCACACTGCATCGAAATTTCCAGGGCTATACGACGAAGGCTGGCGCCGATCTTTACGGGATGGGCGTCACGGCGATCAGCGGATTTCGCAATGCGTATGCACAAAATTTCCGCGAGCTTGCGGCATGGGAAAAGGCAATTGGTGAGCGCGGCATCGCGACCATGCGTGGCTATCATCTTTCCACTGAAGACCGGCTGCGACGTGAAGTAATTAGCCGGCTGTTGTGCCATACCGTGATTCCGAAGCGCGAAATCAGCGAGGCATTCGCAATAGATTTCAATGAACACTTTGCCGCCGAGTTGCAGCGCCTGGAACTTCCACGCGAAGATGGCTTGCTGACAATCGATCGCGACGAGATTCGCGCTACCTGGATCGGCCGGATTTTCATCCGCAATCTGGCGATGCTCTTCGACCCATATCTCGAGCAGCAGCAACTGAATGCCAAGCCGCTTTTCTCCAAGACGCTCTAAGCCGTGGCCACCGCTCCGCTCACAGTAATTGTTGGCGCAGGGATTTCCGGATTGACGTGCGCGTACGCTCTTAAGAAGTCAGGGCGGACTGTCTTGGTGCTGGAGGCGTCAGAACGACCCGGCGGACATATCGAAACCGTGGAAGAAAACGGATTCCTCTTCGAACTGGGCCCGCAGAGCTTTTCCGCTGGCGAACCGCTGTTCAAGCTTTGCCAAGAATTGGGCATATTGAATCAGCTCGTTGAAGCTCCTCGCGGCGCGCCGCGCTACATTGTGATTGATGGCAAGCTTGTTCCTGTTCCGTTATCGCCGGGCGCGTTTCTTGCTTCTTCCCTTCTCAGTTGGCGGACAAAATTCTCGATCCTGGCTGACATTTTCCGGACCTCCGTGCCTGCGGACACTGACGAATCCGTGGCTACTTTCGTCCGGACAAGATTCACGCCAGAACTGCTGGACCGCTTAGTGGCCCCGTTCGTCTCTGGCATTTATGCCGGCGATCCTGAAAAGCTTAGCCTGCAGGCAGCCTTCCCAAAAATCCATGAAGCCGAGAAAGCCAGCGGAAGTATTATCCGGGGCAGCATCCGACTGGCGAAAAACAAAACGGTAACTCAGCAAACGCGCAGACCAGGCCTCTATTCTTTTCAAAAAGGCAACGCTACGCTGACTCAGTCCCTCGCCGATTTTCTGGAAACTGCGATCCGATACAACGCCAAGGTCGAGCGGGAAATCCGGCGCGACGGCGATTGTTTCGTATTGAAGATCGAAAGCAACCGCGGCTCAGAAGAAGTTCGCGGGAAAAAGCTAGTGCTGGCAACGCCCACAGGGGTCAACGCCGATTTGCTGCGACTCATCACACCGGCGGCCACAGTTCCGTCGTCGGATATCGAATATGCGCCGGTCACGGTTGTCTCGCACGGCTATCGCGAAGATCAAGTGGGAACACCTCTGCGCGGCTTCGGCTTCCTGATTCCGCGCTGCGAGAAAATGCAAACTCTGGGCACAGTGTGGAACTCCTCACTCTTCGCCGGGCGAGCCCCGGCGGACCACGTGCTAATGACCAGTTTCATCGGCGGCGCATGCAAGTCCAACGGCGGCGCGAGACGTTCTGCAGCGGAAAGCGCGGAATTTGTTCAGCGTGAGGTAGGAGATTTACTTCGAATCTCGGGCGGCCCTGTAATCGAGCGAGTCACGAACTACAGAACGGCTATTCCGCAATATAACATTGGCCACACTGAGCGATTGCAGACGATCCGCGAAGCTGCCGCCAAAGTTCCGGGACTGTGGTTGACCGGCAACTATTGGAAAGGCCCGGCAATCGGGGCATGCGTCGAGCACGCGCTTGCGGTTGCTGAAGAGATTCGAGTTAGCTAGAAACATTGGCCGCTGGAGAAGAGACTTGCCGCGTAGGAGCAATTGATGCGAACGGCGCGGCCAGAAGGGGCGGCCACAAAGACACAAGCTCCCGCTCGAACCAGACCGGCGGTTCCGTTGTGGATGTGGAGCGCGGTTGTTGCGGCGCTGCTCTTCGCATTTTACAACGCGCATGAAGCGCGAGTAACGAAGACTACGATTCGGCAAACGCGGACTGCTCTGGAGAAACAGATTGAGCTACAACGGGAATCAGCGCGGGAGGTGGCTCTTGCGCGGCGCGAAGCTTTAATTTTAGCCGATGCAAAATCACTAGAGATTGCAATGCCTGCGGGAAATAAAGACTTGCCCATGTTGCAGGCGACATGGAGTCCGGAATTTGGTCTGGTTATTTCAGGGCAGAGGTTGGCACCGCCGCCCGGCAATCGTACATTGCAATTGTGGCTGATTCCGAAGGCGACTGGGGGGAAGGCGATTCCGTCGTTGACATTGCGACCTGGTCCGGATGGAGAGTTTGATTTGCTGGTTGCGGATCCGCCGGATTCGCCAGTCGCTATCAAGGCTTTGGCAATCAGCGAAGAGGCGGATGGCGGGCGTCCGCAGCCTACGACCACACCGATTTGGGTGGGTGCGGTTGGTGCGAAGTAAAACCAAAAAGTCGAAAGCGCACGCCGCAGACGGCGGGCGCTACAGATCTAGTCCCGTTCGCGGCGTTTTTTATAGCGTAGAGCCAGGCGTGTTTTGCGGCGCACGCCCGCTTCCCGCCAGCGGCGTTTTTCCTCGGCCGTCTTCAAGATTAGAGGTGCGACGGCTTTTGGCTGCTTGGTGATGGCATCGATCGCAACAAAGGTCACGTAGGCAGTGGTCGTGTGCTTGCGTTCGCCGGTTAGGGCATTCTCCGAGAAGACTTTGACGCCCACTTCCATTGAAGTGTGAAAAACGCGGTTCACTTGAGATTTCAAAATGACGAATTCGCCGACGTTGATTGGATTGCGGAAATCGATGTAGTCCACCGAAGCCGTGACCACATAGCTGTTCGAATGACGGCTGGCCGCCATGGCCGCCGCGATGTCAACTAGATGCATGACGTGACCGCCGAGCAATTTACCCAGAGGATTGGTGATGGCGGGCAAGACCACTTCCGCCATTTCGGAGCGCGAGGCGCTGATGGGTTTCGGTTTTAATCCGCCATCGCTGACTGGCGAAACTTTCTTGCGGTTCGGCATCCTGGCCTCGGCTGGGTGCGATTTTGGCGTTATGCGCCCAGCCGCTATACTACCTGCTCACGATGGCTGACCAAAAGAAAACGCGACGGGAGTTGCTGGAAGCGTTCGTTGCGCAAAAGCCCGATGATGCGTTTTCACGCTACGGCCTGGCGATGGAATGCGTAAACACTGGCGATATCACGGCGGCAGAGAGTAATTTTCGAGCGCTGCTTCAGCGCGATGCCGACTACGTGCCCGCTTATCTGATGTTCGCGCAAATGCTGGTGAAGGAGTCGAGGCCCGAGGACGCGCGTGAGATTTTGCAGCAAGGGATTTATGCGGCGTCGAGGGCCGGAAACGGCCACGCGCTATCTGAGATGGAAGCGCTGCTCAGCGAACTCTAATCCGCTTCTCGCACATGCCGATTTGCCTCCGCCTGTGGCTCTGTTATGCTCTTGGCTGGAAGTCATCATGTTACCGGTTCGGCTACCGTTGTTCCCCCTGAACGTCGTTCTTCTACCCGGCGCCGATATGCCTCTGCACATTTTTGAGCCGCGCTACCGGCAAATGGTGCGCGATTGCCTGGGAGCGAAGTCGCCATTCGGTGTGCTGCTGGCGCTGCCCAGCGGAATGGCGGGAACCGGGTGTACGGCAGAAATTCTTGAAGTGACGAGCCGCTACGACGACGGACGCTGCGATATTTTGACCGTAGGGCGCGAGCCGTTTCGAATTGTCGAACTTTTCTCCGACGAACCGCTGCTGCGCGGCGCCGTTGATTTCCTGGAGGACCGGCCGGTGCCTGCGAACCCGCGAATCTCGCGCGAGTTGGTTGAACTTTATGAAACGTGCCATACGTTGATCTTTGATGATTATCCGCGGGACCTCGAGGAATCGGCGGAAACGGAGATGTCTTACCGAATCGCGGCGCGGCTTCCGATGGATCTGTTATGGAAGCAGCGTGTTCTCGAATTGCGCTCGGAGGCCGAGAGGCAAGAGCGGCTCGTCGCGTACCTCCGCGAGTGGGCGCCGCATCTACAAAGGGAAGATACCCTGCGCGCGCAAAGCGCAGGCGACGGCCACGCATTGAACTGAGCCGACCGATTTAGCAGCACCTGCATCTAACTGAGAATTCGCCGCGTTCGCAGCGGTGTTTGGGGGCTACATGACTGTTTCTTTGTCGGCGCACTCTGTCGGGGGCCGTCCGAGGCCCGCGACTCTTGGCGAGTTGCGCCGCATTCCAGATTTCGACGCGCGCACCGCGTCACGTTCTGTCAAGGACGAAATTCGTGCGAATTTGTTGCGTGCGATCGAACGCGGCGAAACACTTTTTCCCGGAGTTCACGGCTACGAAGACACGGTGATTCCGCAAATCGTGAATGCGCTGTTATCGCGGCACAATTTTATTTTATTGGGACTGCGTGGCCAGGCAAAGAGCCGCATACTGCGCGGCGTCGCGAGCCTCTTGGATGCGGAGATTCCGGTGGTGGCCGGCTGCGAGATTAATGACGATCCGTTGCGGCCGATTTGCCGCGCGTGCCGCGATCGCATTGCGGCGGAGGGCGACAACACGCCCATCGCATGGATGCCGCGGGACCTCCGCTACGTGGAAAAACTCGCCACTCCCGATGTAACCATGGCGGACATCATCGGCGACGTCGATCCGATTCGCGCTGCCCGCGGCGGGCGCGATCTTTCCGATGAACTAACGATCCACTATGGATTGTTGCCGCGCGCCAATCGCGGCATTTTTGCTATCAATGAATTGCCGGACCTCGCTGGCAAAATCCAGGTTGGCCTGTTCAATATCATGCAGGAAGGCGACATTCAGATTAAGGGCTACCCGCTGCGATTGCCGCTGGACGTGCTGCTGGTTTTTTCCGCGAACCCCGAAGATTATACGGCGCGCGGCAAAATTATTACGCCGCTGAAAGACCGCATCGGCGCGGAAATTCGCACTCACTATCCTGCGACGATCGAAGAAGGCATTTCGATCACCAGGCAGGAAGCGTGGACCGGACGTGAGTCCGGTTATCGCGTGGAAGTGCCCGATTATTTGCGCGAACTGGTGGAGGAGATTGCGTTCCAGGCGCGTGATGACAAACGCGTGGACAAGCGCTCTGGTGTCAGCCAACGGCTGCCGATTTCGGTGCTGGAAAGTGTCGTGAGCAACGCGGAGCAGCGCGCGGCACGTACGGGCGAAAAGAATTCGGTCGCGCGGGTTGCGGATATTTACTCCGCGTTGCCCTCAGTCACCGGCAAGTTGGAGCTTGAATACGAAGGCGAATTGAAGGGGGCGGATACCATTGCGCGCGAGCTGATTCGTACGGCGATTGGGCGTGTATTTTCGCGGCGATTTGCTGACGTTAACTTTCAGCCCGTGGTGCAATGGTTCGAACTAGGCGGTGAATTGAAATTTGCCGAGTTGGCTTCCAGTTCCGACCGCTATAAGCAGCTGGCAAACATCAAGGATCTGATCGACCACGTGGACCGGCTCGGCGTGAAGGACAAGAAAGACCATGCGCACGCAGCCGCCGCCGCGGAAATGATTCTTGAAGGGCTTTGGGCGCATCGGCGCATCGGGCGCAGCGAGGAACGGGGCTTTTTTGCGGAAAAGCCCAAGCAGGCAGAGCAGCGCGAGAATCCCAATCGTCCGCCGAGGCGCAGCTATAACTGACAGGGCTAATTTCGTTTCTTTTCAGCGTATGATCTCAACGTATGGTTCGCCAACGGCGTAGGATAGAGTTGCAAAGACCATGAAATTCACCAAATTCACGAAATACAAGGGCGAACCGGCGGACAGCGTCGATCTTGAAGAACTGGTCAAGCGGCTTGGCGATTTTTTCCTGCGCAGCGGCTTCGAATCGCAGTATTACGGAATTTCGGAATTCGATCCGGAACGATCGATGGAAGCTTTGCGCGAAGCGATTCTGCGCGCCTTGCAGGAAGGCGATCTGCTTTCGGACGACAAGCTTAGCGAAGAATTACGAAAGCTCCTTAACCGTTCCGACGCTTCGAACAATCAGGAGATTCAGGATTTGCTCGACAAACTGATCGAGCGGCTCTCGAATGAGGGCTTCATCAATCCACAGCAACCGCAGATTACTCCGCCCAATCAAGTGTCCGCGCGCGGCGCCGTGGGCGATCCGCTGGAGCGCAAAATGGAAGCGCGGTTTGAAATTACCGATAAAACGATCGACTTTTTGGGATTTAAAACCTTGCGCGATCTTCTCGGCTCGTTGGGAAGAAGCAGCTTTGGCCGCCACGATACCCGCGATATGGCAACCGGCGTCGAGACTTGCGGAGCTTCGCGCGCCTATGAATTCGGCGACACGCTGAATCTGGATGTCAGTGAAACGCTGTTCAACGCGGTACGGCGCGACGGCGCGAAAGTCCCCATCGAAATCGGCTATAAGGATTTGATGGTGCATCAGTGTGAATATCAATCATCGTGCGCGACGGTCGTTATGCTGGATTGTTCGCACAGCATGATTTTGTACGGCGAGGACCGTTTCACGCCCGCAAAACGCGTGGCCATGGCGCTATCTCACTTGATTCGCACGCAATTTCCAGGTGACACGCTGCATCTGGTTCTTTTCCACGACAGCGCCGAGGAAGTTCCGCTGAACGAGCTTGCGCGCGTTCAGGTTGGGCCCTTTTATACCAACACGCGCGAAGGACTGCGCATGGCGCAACGCATTCTGCTTCGCCAGCGCAAAGATATGCGGCAAATCATTATGATCACCGATGGCAAACCGTCAGCCCTAACTCTTGAGGACGGCCGCATTTACAAAAACGCTTTCGGACTCGATCCGTTCGTAGTCAGCGAAACGCTTGAGGAAGTGAACAAATGCAAGCGCGCGAACATCATGATCAACACGTTTATGCTTGCTACCGATTATTCGCTGGTCAATTTTGTGCAAAAAATCACGCAGATGTGCCGCGGCAAAGCCTACTTCACCACTCCGCAGAACCTCGGACAGTACCTGCTGATGGATTTCATGCAGCGCAAAACCCGCCACATCCACTAAGGTGCCCCAACGGAAGTAAAGTTCGCGGCGGACCGCCGGCCCTGAATAACATTTCGCTTTTCGCCGCATCCAATTTGAAGCTGCTTATGCACGTAACATAAGCTTTCGCTATGTCCATCTACCGCCGGCTTCGCCGCTGGCTCGGAGCAGAAGACGGAATGTCAAAAACCGTTCCTGGGAACGTTGCACCCGGTTTTTCGTTGAAATCGATTGACGGCAAGGAATTCGCGCTTGCTTCGGCCTTGCAGCGCGGCCCGGTTGTGCTCGCGTTCTTCAAAGTTTCCTGTCCGGTCTGCCAGTTCACCTTCCCCTTTCTCGAACGGGTCTTCAAACAATATGGCGGCGACGACGTGAGTTTCGTTGGCGTTTCGCAAGACAACGCCAGTGCGTCGCGCGATTTCGCACGGGAGTTCGGCGTCACGTTTCCTATTCTGATTGACGAAGCCGGTTTTCAGGTTTCGAATGCCTACAACCTGACCAGTGTCCCTACTTTTTTCCTGATCAATCCGAACGGCAAGGTGCAGGTGGCGAGCGAAGGCTTTGGCAAAGCGGAAATGGAAGCGATCGCAGATGCCCTTGCTGACCGCAGAAACATTACGCGTTCGCCGGTGTTTCGAACCGACGAATCCATCCCCGCATACAAGCCCGGTTGAGGCTCCAAGAACTAGGTCCGGTCTGGACCGCATCTACGACGGGCAGAATCGCGGGTTATACAAACGGTTCCCGCTTCCGCGCAACTACTACTCCGGCTTTTCCGTCCACTTCACTCTATGTTTTTCCGGCTTCTTTCGTTTATCTTCAACCACTCGCGTCGAACTCGGCTTGGCCGCGACGTTCCTTGCCAGTCGCCGCGCTTCCGTCCCTTTGTCGAGCCGCTTTTTCTTCCTTGGCATCCCGTTTGCTCCCCTCCCCACGCGCTGCCATCGTACAGCAATCCCATCATCGACCGGTCCGCGATTCATCATTTCTTCATGCGGGGCGTGTAAACTCTCTCTATGTCGAAAAACCATTGGCTGGGATTTTTGTCGCGTGTTTCAGCAATCTTTCTCGTCACCTCCATAAACCTTCTCGCGCAGCAGTCCACCGCCCCCGTACAGTTGCCGAACGGACGCGTCCTGGCGCAAGTTCCCGGCAACCCGCGCGAGATCAACAACCTGCCAACCGCTGCAGCTGTGTCGCCTGACGGCCACTTTGCTGTATTTCTCCACAGCGGATTCGGAGCCTACGCCAACGGCGGCAAACAGTCCCTCTCTGTTCTGAATCTCGAAACCAACGAGCTTTCGGACTTTCCCGAGAATCGGCTTGGCCGTCATGCCCGGCAAACTTATTTTCTGGGGCTCGCGTTTTCGCTAGACGGAAAACATTTGTACGCTTCGATTGCCTCCTACACCGATCCTCTCGGCAAAGGCCAAGGTAGTACCGGCAATGGCATTGCAGTGTACGGCTTCGCGTACGGAAAAATCACGCCAGAGCGATTTCTTAAACTTCCCCCGCGTATTTCGCTGCCGTCGGGCAAAGAGCGCCGCGAACAATTCAAGGATGTTACCTACCCTGCGGGACTGAGCGTGGAAAAAGTTGGCGGCGAAGAAAGAGTTCTCGTAGCATGCAATGGCTCTGACGAGGCGGTACTTCTGAAGGCTTCCGACGGAGAGATTATTCACCGCTTCAATCTTTCGACCTTCAAACGCATTCCGGCTTCCCTGCCCTACACAACGGTCATCTCAAATGATGGAAAGCGCGGCTTTGTCTCTTTGTGGAATGCTTCCACAGTGGCGGAACTCGATCTCACCCGTGGAAAAGTTGTGCGCAAGATCGAACTTGACAAGCCGAGTGCTCCTCTCGCCGGAGGATCGCACCCGACCGCGCTGTTGCTGAACCACGATAATTCCGTCTTGTTTGTCGCGCTCACAAATCGCGATCAAATCGTTGCGCTAGATCCACGCAGCGGAAAAACGATCTATACCTTGTCCACTAAACCTGCCGATCAGTCTTACGGCGGCAGCGACCCGCAGTCGCTGGCGCTTTCGCCCGACGAAAAAACTCTTTTCTCGGCGAATGCGATTTCCGATTCCGTCTCGGTGTTCGACCTCGGCGCACACCAAGCTCTGGGTTTTATTCCCACCGAGTGGTACCCGACCGTGGTCGTGGCCACTTCCAAAGACTTGCTGATCGCCAGCGCCAAAGGACGCGGCGCTGGATCTAACAACAAACCCCGCAGCACCAGGATGGATGGTCGTCCCGAATATCCCTACATTCTGGCAGCAATTCGCGGCTCGCTGGCGCGTTTGCCCCTGGCGGACATCCCGGCAAATTTGCCCGTCTATACGAGGGAAGCTACAGAGCGCAATGCGCAGCGCGGAAATACGGATCACGTGTCCTTCGCTTCCGGCGAAAACAAAATCCGCCACGTGATTTACATCGTCAAAGAGAACCGCACATTTGATCAGGTTTTTGGCGATCTCGGCGCCGGCAACGGCGACCCGTCCATCACGATGTACGGAGCAGACATCACTCCGAACCAGCATGCGCTCGCGAAACAGTTCGGCGTGCTCGATAATTTCTACGACAGCGGCGATGTTTCCGGCGACGGCCACGTATGGTCCACGTCGGCATCCGTTTCCGATTACATTGCGAAGACCATTCCGATCGCCTATCGCAGCCGCGAACATACGTACGATTCGGAAGGCGAATTCCTGGAGGGCATTTCAGTGGAAGACGAACTGCCCGATGCCGCAGAGCCGACCGGTGGCTACCTTTGGAAGAATTTCGCTGCGCACGGAGTCACGTATCGCCACTATGGAGAATTCATCGTGTCGCGGTGGTGCAACGCGAAGAGCGAAGAGGGCATGTCGTCTTCTGGCCCACCGAAAATAGCGGGAGCGCATTGTACGCGCGCGGTGATCAAGAAAGGCCAGTCGCTAGAGAAGAATGTCGGCGAACCGCGCGGGGGCCCGAGTCCCTATGCGTGGGATATTCCGGTTCTGGCGAAAAACATCGCGGCGGAATCGGAACTTCGCGGGCATTTCGATCCGTTATTTCCGGATTTCGAGGTCGCGTATCCGGACCAGCTTCGCCTGGACGAATTCCTGAACGAATTCGGCAAGTTTGCCGAATCACGGAAATCGGGCAAGGACGAAATGCCGCAATTTATTCTCCTGCGGCTGCCCGACGATCACACAGCAGGACTGACCAAGGGAAAACCGACCCCGTCGGCTTCCGTCGCGGACAATGACCTAGCGGTTGGGCGCGCGGTAGAGGCGGTTTCGCACAGCCCTTACTGGGACGATACGGCATTTCTAATCCTGGAAGACGACGCGCAGGATGGCCCGGACCATGTGGACGCGCATCGCAGCATTGCGTTAGTAATCAGCAAATATTCGCCGGCTGCGAAGCAAAGCGGCGAAGGTGGAGCATTTGTCGACCACAATTTTTATACGACGATCAACGTGGTGCGAACGATTGAAGCACTCCTCGGCGTGCCACCGATGAATTCCAACGATGCGCGTGCGGCGATAATGGCTCCGCTATTTGCCGGAGACGGAACGCAACCGTCATTTTCAGCGGATTACCGCAATCGCGACAATGGCCTGATCTACGCCATGAATGAAAAGGAATGGAAAGCTGGCAGAAATATGGACTTCAGTCACGCTGATGCCGTGGATTCCGGTGTGCTGAACCAAGTCCTGTGGCGGGACCGCATGGGCGCAACGCCTATGCCCGTGCCACAGCACAATGTTTTCGCGGCTTCGCCAGAAACAAAATCCGGACGTAGGGCGAAAGAAAAAGATTCCGACTGACGCAGGTCCTGCCAACTTAGAAGCTGAAGGCGATTTGCATGTCCACGCGGCGGTTGGAGGTCTGGTTGCCAAAGGGACCACCGGCGAGAGAATTTGCCTGGCCAAAAATCGGCGAACTGATGACCCCGACCGGTGTTCCTTCGTTGACGTTGTTGAAAATATTGCGCGCGGAAATTCCTAACGTCAGGCTGTATCGCTGGCCTGAAGAATCGCTGCCGCCAAACATTCCCCCTCCTCGATTGCCTCTGCCGCCACCAGGGCCGCCTGGTCCACGGCCGAACGTGCTGCCAGACATTGGCCCGCCAGCATTGTTGGCGGCGCTGCCGGCTTTCTTCCCGAATCCAAACGTCTTGCTGAGCCGTATGTTCAGCGAGAAACGCGGAGGACCTAATCCGCAGTTAATGGGAATTTCCGGTGCTCCGGGGGCGGGTTGACAATGAAAACTGACGTCGCTCGGGATCGTGCCGTTCGCAACCGCATTCGCGAGTGCGGTCTGAAATTGTGCGAACGTGGGACGATCGGTAAAAAGCGAGTCATTGTTGGAGTCAACGCCGGAGGTGATGTTGAAAGGGATGCCTGAACTTGCCACTAGAAACGGACTGACACGGAACCGGTACGGAAGAGCGACCGAACCGCCAAAAAAGAGACGCTGGCGTATATCGAAAATGGCGCGGCCGTAATCGAGGGCCAGATCGAACTGATTGGACGGAAATCCGATCACAGATTGATTTGAAAAACCTCCCGCTACGCCGGTGGTGTTGCTATCCGCATAGTTCAGAGTGTAGTAGCCGAAAAGCGAAAGCCTGGCGCCGGCGCGCACGGTCCCATTGATGATTAATTGATTTTGCTTGAAGTCGCCGCCGGATTCGTATTGATAAATATTGCTGTCGCCACCGAGCGGGCGATCCGCTAGATCAAAACCAGGCGGCAACGGTGCGTTGATATTACGCAGAAGCAAAGAGTGCACGCCGCGCGAATTAAGGTAAGTAAAAGCAACGTTCGCGATTTTGCCAAGCTGCTTTTCGAGAGTGACACCAGACTGAATGGTGTAAGGATTTTTTAGGTTCGGATCGACCTGATAAACGGTGGGCGAAGTTTGTGCTGCGGCGAGCTGCGCCGGGGTCGGCAGATTCGGAAAGAAATCAGGGTTGGTGACGACAAAACTTTGTTGTGTGACGCCATTGAGCAGCTGCGCTTGCTCCAGATATTGTTGTTTGAAACGATCATAAAAAACGCCAAATCCGGCGCGCAGAACGGCTTTGGGCGAGCCTTGCTTGGTTTTTCCGAGCCCCCAAGCCACGCCAAGGCGCGGCGCCAGGCCACCCTTGTCATTCAATTGGTTCTGCCACTCGTAACGAAGGCCGTAATTGACAGTGATGTTTGGGCGCAGACGCCATTCATCCTGAGCATAGAAACCCAAGTCAGCGTAGTCATTCTGCACCTGAGAATTTCCCGTGGTGATTGTGAACTTGCTGGCGCCACCGCACATCGGGCCGTTTGCGGAGGTACCCCTGCAATCAGCACGAATCTGAGCAGGCGTGAAGCCAGCCTGGAGGTCCTGCTGAGTGATTTGATAATTCGTAAGCGAATCAAAAGTGAATGCTCCGTTGAACCCGGTCAGCTTATCCGTCGAATCGGCATCAATGCGCGCGCGAACGCCAAACTTGACGAAGTGCTTGTTAGCCGCGATGGAAGTGTAGTTCTGGATTTCGTATCCGTTGGTGGTCTGCAGAAGATTTCCCTGGTTATTTCCGCCGCCGGTGAAAGCACCTGCGACGTTTACCGTGGGAGTAGTGTTGAGGACAGTTTCGGTGCTGCTGGAACGAACGTATTGAAAGCGAGTCTCGTTAATTGTGCGTTCGTTAAGCGTTTTCGTGTCGCTGATTTGCAGGGTGTGTTCGGTGTTGAGCTCGTTGAAGCCCTGCGTGGGCAGGCTAAATTGACTGACGCCGTTGTTGATTTCATTTTCGCGAAAATATTGATAGCGCGCAGTGAGAGTGTTGCTGGAAGAGAGCTGATAATCAACGCGAGGAGTCAAGTTGGTGCGAGTACGCGGATTAGGAACAGCTTGAGCGAACTGAATGGGGTTAAAGTTGGCGTCGAGCGCAGGAGTGTTGACGACGGAAATTTCGTCGAGGTTGCGGCGGTCAAGGTTGAAAAAGAAGGAAGCTTTTTTGCTGATGGGGCCGCCGATATTGCCGCTATAAAGGACGGAATGGTATCCGAGCTGCTCAGCGGTGCCCTCGAATGGATTTCTGGAGTTAAAGGCGGAATCGTTCCCATTGATCAGTAACTGGCCGTGAAACTTGTCCGTGCCGGGCTTGGTGAGAATTTCAATGCGGCCGTAACCGAGTTTGTCGTATTCCGCCGAAAAGGGATTCTGATTGAGGCGAATTTCGCGGATGGAAGATTTCGGCGGAAGCTGCCCAGCCGTAAAACCATCAATGTAGATCTGACCACCGTTTGGTCCGGCAGACGGGCCTGCAAGAGCTGTCAGTTCGTCCTGCAATTCGTCAGGATCGTCGGATAAAGCTTCAAGGTCCTTGCCCTTCAAAGTGAGCGAATTGGCGTTGCTTCCGCCGCTGGTGTCGAGTTGCGTGGTGGAATCGGAGACCACGACTCTTTCTTTTTGTTCCTCAATAGCGAGATGAACGTTGAGAACAATCGGAGAGCCGGCCGCAATTGCGACGTCCTGCACGGAAAATTGCGCAAAGCCCTGAGCGAAAACCTGCACGGTGTATTTTCCGGGAGCAAGAGGCTTCACGTCAAAAATTCCATCGCGATTCGTGGTGGCGGTACTGGAAGCTCCTTCAGCGGGAAGAACGACCACGGTTGCACCAACCACGGCGGCCCCGGAAGGATCGGTGACCTGACCGCGCAGGCTGCCGACCGGCACCTGTGCGAGGACTCCGCCGAGAAAGATCAACAGGGATGCGAATAAAAACACAAATTTTACCGGGCTGAGCCTGAACCGCAAATTCATTCGATCTCCTCAACAAATTCGGACAATGAAATGATTCAATTGCCGGAAGGTTCCCCGCCGCCCAAGCTCCACGGAGAAAGGATCATGTCCTGGGTACCCTTCGTCGAGGACCGGAGAATCGGTTCGACGCCTCCGAGAAGGGTGATGACGGTGAGTGGTTCGGCGCCGTTGCCTTGCGTGGTGACCACCATCACGGCTTCGCCTTTTTGTAAGTCGGAAAGAGTTGCGGCGGGCATGCGGGCAATCACTTGCTGAAAATCGCCGCCCGCGCCGCGCGGCGACGGCGAAGCACCACTCGCGCCGCCTTCTTGCGCAGGCTGCGTGCGTTGTTGCGGTGCGGGAGTTTGCGCTGGCGTCTGCTGCTGAGATTGTCCGGTGCCTGCGGATTGATTCTTCAGTCGCACCGCGAGCGATTCTGCGAACTGCGGCGGCAGTTTGCGCATTTGAGACTCGGCGGTGATCCTCAATGTGACCGGGGTTTTCGAGGCCAGGTCCTGTACGACCAGAGTATTATTCGCAGGGTTGCTGCTCGTCACCATGCCCGCAATGTTGCGAAAGGTTCCGGACACGATTTCGGCGGCATTGAAGTCGGCTCCGTTCTCGCTGCGACTACCCTTGGCGCGGAGTTGATCGCCGGACTGGATTTCTGCAACTGGAGCGACTCTTGCGGCATCAAAGCGCGTGGAATCGGAGGCGTAGCGGCGGAAAACAGTGTCTTTGGTGAAATGGACAACCACTTCTTTTTTCGTGGCTAGCGCGTTGCTGGTAACGGAAATCGTTGAGGCCGATGCATCGACCGATTTGACCAGTCCGCCCACTCCGCGTTGCCATTCGGCGCGATCCTTGGACTGCTTTTCGGCGAGCGCGGCTTTTTTTACAGCGATCAGCGACGCGGCGCGGATGGTTTTTCCATCGTCGGCGAGCATGCCACGCACCAGAACACGGTCGCCGGGCTGGAGTTCGGCAAAAGAAAAAGGAGTCGCTTCGTTGAGGTTCGTTTTGCCTGGTTCAATTTGCAGCAGTTTAGTGGCATCTTCGACAACAACACTCGATGGCGAGCCGCTGTCGGAAATGACAGTAAGGGACTTGCCGGAGATAGCCTGAACTGTGCCCACTACTCGAGCCACGTCCGGAGCGGACTGTCCAGCGCCGGCCATCTGGCTGGCAGCGAGAAATAGCGGCAACGTGACAACCCAGCAAATAAACGGTATACGATTGTTCCACAAATGCATTGTAATCCTGCTGTTACGGCAGATTTTCAGTGCGTGGAAGGGCCCACCCTCTTCTTCGCGCACACCACCAGTACGCCTCGGAAATAGGACGTTTACGGCGGGAGAACCGGTACAGCCACAATCAATGCCAGAAAGGCTGACCCTGCTAATTCTGACATTCTTATGGCTAACACTGGCGCCTAGTCTCCGAGATACCTATAATCTTCGGATAGAAACATCGTAACAAGTTGGCCGTCGAACAACGACAGAAACAGCGTGGGGTACGGAATGGGAAAGCCGCGAGTCCTTCTGGCCGATGACCACACTTTAGTCGCTGAAGCATTCAGCAGATTGCTGGAGCCGCAATTCGAGGTTGTCGGCACGGCATCCGACGGACGCGCCCTCCTGGAAAAAGCAGTGCAACTTAAACCTGACGTAATTTTACTCGACCTGAGCATGCCGGTGTTGAACGGATTCGAAGCAGGAGCGCGGCTGAAGAAAATTCTGCCGCAGACAAAACTGATCGTGTTAACAATGAACGAGGACACGGAAATCGCGGCGGATGTTTTGCGGAGTTGGGCGTCGGGATTTCTCTTAAAAAAGTCAGCGACCGCGGAGCTGGTGAAGGCCATTCAACAAGTCTTGAAAGACAAGACCTTCGTCACTTCGTACATGACGCAAAACCTGCTGGACAGATTCGCACGGGATGCGGATTCGGAAAAGGGTAAGCCGCTGACACCGCGGCAGCGGGAAGTGCTGCAACTGTTGGCGGAAGGACGCACCATGAAAGAGGCCGCAGACGTGTTAAAGGTGACGGCGCGGACGGTGGCATTTCATAAGTACAAGATCATGGAAGAATTCGAACTGAAAACCAATTCCGACTTGTTGAGGTTTGCGATTAGAGAAAGAATAATAAGTTGAGCATCCGGAAAGACCAGCGACAACGTCGCCGCTTTGTACGATGCCGGACTGAACATATAACGAGGTTGTATTTGCAAAGGCACAAGCTGTAGACTTCGTGCCTCAAAGAAACAGAATGCAGCCGACTTGCCCGAGGCTGCCGCCGAGTGAAAGTCTACCGGATGAAGGTGGCGAATGTCGCGATCGTTCACTCACAAGCTCTCACCGTGGCCACGTCCATTTCATCTGTCCGCGCGGTTAGATTGGTTTGCGCTCTACGTGGCGACAGCCGCGGTATTGTTTTTTGCGCTGTATCCGATTCTGTTTGTCGAATCAAGTCATTTGCCTCTCGACGCCAGCAGACCAGTTCCGCTCGGGAACGAGCTGACGGCCATTCTTTCGCTGGAAGCGTTTTTGCTGGTATGGCTATGGCTGGAAATGCCGAGGAGGCGCAAGGCCGAGACAGCGCTGAAAAAACTGCATTCGGTGCAGCGTGCGATTTCCAGCGCTTCTGGAAGAATCGCGAGCTTGAATAGTGAGGAACTCGAGCCGGGACTGCAGCGCGAACTCTGCGCCATCCGCGAAATGTTAAACGTAGATCAAGTTTTCTGGTTTCAGCAAGGCCGGGACGGATACGACCGCGTGCAGACGTCAAAACGAATTGAAGAGCTGACCACCCATAGTGAATTCTCGCTGAGCCAAACTCCCTGGATTGCCGACGCGATTCTGAGCGGCGCACCGGTACGGCTCCGAAGACTGGACGATTTGCCACCGGAAGCTGAAGTAGATCACAAGGCCCTGGAGGCCTGTGGAGTCAAAGCGCTGGCATTGATTCCATCGAGCGGCGGCGCCGGTGGAATCAACGCGCTGGCTCTCACATCGTTCACGGAAGAGATTGCCTGGGATGAGGAAGTGATCGCTCAGCTGTCCGTGGTAGCGGCGGTATTCGCTAGCGCGCATGCCAAGAAGGCGGCCCTGGACGCTGGACAGGTAAGCGAATTGAAATTCAGGCATCTGTTTGAAGACTCGCCACTTGGCATCGCGCTGCTGGATTCCGGCGGAGAAATGCTCATGTCCAATGAGCCTCTGGCGAAGCTGTTGGGTTACAGCCGGGAAGAACTGAAACTGAAGAACATCATGGATCTGGAATACCCCGGGGACATGGCGCAAACCTGGCTGCACATACAGGAAGTAATCGCCGGAGCCCGCAAGACCATGCAGACGGAGAAGAGATTTCTGCGAAGAAATGGATCGGTCATCTGGGGAAGAATGACGCTTTCGGTTGTGGGAGCGAAAACCCAGGACGGCCCTTATCTGCTGGGCATGATTGAGGATGTGACGGAGACAAATCTGGCGCGCGAACAACTGGACCGGTTCACAAGGATGTTAACACTGGCGCTTGAGGCTTCGCGGACAACCGCATGGGAATATGATCCCTTGACCGGCATGATTTCCTGGCTGGACAGGAATAAATTGCGGATTACCGGGGATCAAACGCCGACGACAGACCTATTCAGTAACGTTCTTTCGCACGTTGTTCCTGACGACCGCGATAAGTTGCGTGGCTATGCCGAAACTATGTTGCAAACGGGCGGAGCCTTCTCCACAGAATTCCGAATGATCGCCAGAGATGGCACCATCCGCTGGATGCTGAGCAAAGGAGAATTACTACGCCAGGACGGAGAGCAGGTTCCGAGAATTCTGGGTGCAACCGTTGACGTATCGGATGTAAAGCGGGCGCAATTTCAACTCGAACAACTCGCAAAACGATTGATGGAAGCGCAAGAAGAGGAACGGAAACGGATCAGCCGCGAATTACACGACGACATTGGACAGCGAGTGGCGCTGCTGGCGATTGAACTGGATATCGTGCGCCAACAGCTCGCTGACGAAAGCGCGCTCAAGGAGCGAGTCGCACAGCTGCAAGCATCGACAAGCGAATTAGGAACCGACCTGCACCTTCTCTCGCACGCTTTGCACAGCTCAAGACTGAAGCATCTGGGTCTGGAGGCGGCGTTGCGCGAGCTTTGCGGCCGGATGAGCAATAGTCAGGGGCTGGTGTTAGAGCTGAATTGTGGGAAGGCGAGCAACTCAGTTACGGAAGATGAGGCTCTGGCGCTGTACCGAGTAGCACAAGAAGCGTTAAACAACGTCTTGCGGCACAGCAAAGCGACGAAAGCAAATATCGCGCTCGAGTATTCTGAGACGCACGCGAAATTGGTGATTTCCGACAATGGGCGTGGATTTGAGCTCAAGGCAAATTCAGACGGCATCGGACTTGTGGGGATGCGCGAACGTTTGAGAGCCGTGGGTGGAGAATTTAGAATTTTTTCGGCGGCAGAAAACGGCACCGAGATTCATGCGAGCGTTCCGCTGACCACGCCTGGAAACCAGCTGAACGCCACGCGGAGGGCAGCAGCAGGCTCCGTTTTATAAGAATTTGTAAGTCAGGATTTCGCGGTGGAAGACGTCGTCCGGGGGGAGCGCTGAGGGGTTTCCTTTGCCCAGCTGTTAATTTTGACAGTTGCGTCAATTAAAGGGCTCCGCTATAAATTGTGGCGTCGGATGGTTGGAGTTGCGGCGCGGCGCTCAATTGAACAAATTGAGAAGACTTCAACCATCCGTCCTTTCCATATTTCGTTCCCAAACCATTCCAAGCAAAGGCGCGACGGACTGTCGATTTGCGCAGCCCGTGGACTCAGGGTTATTTCTGTTTCGTCAATTGTGTTCTTCGGTAAAGGCAATGTCGGATATTGCGGCCTCAATTGCGACGAATCTTTCCGTCTGCCGCCAGCCGGTCCAACCACTTGCGCGCCGTCGCTGCCCCCGCTTCTTTAGGATGGTTCTTCAGATAGTCGCGCAGGGCCTGCGCGGCATCCTCATACCTGCCGACCGCCGCAAGCGATTGCGCCACCAGCAACTCGATTTCCGGAGCCGGGCCATGCGATTCAGCCAGCGCTTCCTGCGATTCCTTCAACGCCGCGTCATATTGTTGGTGGCTGTAGTAAGCTTTGGCCAATGTCCAATGAGTTTCTGAACTCGTTGGATTTAGCTTCAGCGACCGTTCGAGCGGCGGAATGGCCTGCTCGTACTTGCCTTGGTCTATAAAAGCCATGCCTAGCGCGGTAAAACTGCGCGCGCTCTCCGGATCGAGCTGCGTGGCCTTTTCGAGAACGCCTTGCGCTTTTGTCCACTCGCGTCGCTTCAAGTAAATCACGCCCGCGGCATATAAAACATCGGGATGACCGGGAGCAAGTTTCAGCGCTTCGTCCAGAAATTTTTGCGCTTGCTCCAATCTGTTCTCATTTAGAGCCTGCAGTCCTTTATCGAGCGCCTCTTTCGCTTTGGGAGCCAACAGCGGCTTGCCAGGCACGCCTGCGGACTCATTTGCAGGAGTATCGCGCGAAAGATAAATCTCCTCTTCATCCCTGATCGCCATGGTCAGGGATATGTCTTTTTGCACGCTTTTATATCCGCCCGCATCCACGGTGATCGTGTAGTCACCCAGAGCGCCCAAGATAAAGAATGCGCGTCCCTTCGATGTCGTAGACTGGCCGACAAGCGCGCCCGCGTGGTAGAGCTTCACCATTCCTGGCACGGTAATTATTTCGCCTGAGCGGTCATGAACGGTTATCGCGATTTCAGCACGATTGCCGCGAAAGCTGGCTTCATCGCTCCCGCGATCCTGGCTCGGCAGCTGTCGCGCGCAAGAAAATGTCAGGAAAAGCAAAAACAGCGATGGGCGCATAATTCGCAATATCGGGCGTTGATTGATGGATCCCATGGCTGCAGGCGGCGAAGCAAACCAAGCGTAGTGCTTCGTGCGTGCAGGGTCAAGCAACACGAGTCTCCTCGGCCAATCTAGGGCCGCGGCGAAGATTTCTGCCCGGACATCCTGTCCGCGACGCTCTCTGCTTCTCTCTGGTGCAACTGTTGTACTTTGGCGAATTCCTCTCTAGCCGCGTCCACATTGCCCATCGCCTGGTACAGACGCCCGAGCCGGTAATGTACTTCCGGCTGTGCCGTATCGAGTCTCTGCGCGCGCAGCAACGCTGCCAGCGCCTTCTGATAGTGTTTCTGTTCAGTGAAAATTACGCCGACGTCGAGCTGTGCAATCTGCAGGTCGTCCCTGAGCCGCAGTGATCTTTGCAGCAAATCGAGCGCCTTCCCCTGCTCGCTTCTCTTCAATTCAATGTCCCCAAGATAGGCCAAGGCTTGAGCGTTCACCGGATCGCTGGCTAGCTCCGCTTCGAACGCGCGGGCCGCTTGGTCGTACTGCCGCATTTTCCAATAGAGATAGCCCAGTCCGAATTGCACGTTGGGCGCGTGAGGATCTGCCTGCGCAGCAATCTCAAACTCCGTGATGGCTTCCGGAGTCCTGCCCAAGCCATCCAGCGCCTCTCCTGTCAGCATGTGAGCGGCGCCAGAATCCGGATGTCGCTGCGAAATCCATGTGAACTCATCGAGCGCACAAGAGTAGTTCTTCGCAGATAGGCAGCTCTGCGCCAACACGCCATGGAGCTCCGCGTTCCCGGGGTCGGACTTTACGGCCGCGGCCAGCTGTTCGTTCGCTTCCTTGAACCGTCTAACTCCGTAATAACTTAGACCCAACAGCGTGCACGCTTGCATATTCTGTGGGTCGGCAGCGAGCGCCGCGCGGAGCGGCTCTATGGCCGCCTCCAATTTTCCTTGCTTGAATTCCGCCAATCCCAGGTTCAGTTGCACCGCCGGCAGCTTCGGATCGAGCGCGATCGCTTTTCTGTAGGCGGCGTCCGCTTCCGGATATTGCTGCAACTTGGCGAGCACCACGCCAAGACTGGCCCAGGCTGCGGCGTTACGGGGGTCGCGTTGCGTAACACTGCGCCAGACCGTCGCCGCTTCCGCAAGTTTTCCGCTGCGCTCAAGTGCTTGCGCCTCGGACGGGCCTGGAGTTTGCGCAAACGCGTGAGATGAGACCACCAGCACAACAACAATAATTCTCAGAAACAACGCGACATACGAACCGAAGGATGAAGCGGCGATACGGCGATGGAACCGGGAGTTCACGTGTCTAGGTCCAAGATTGTCTCACCCATTGAAATCCATCCAAGAACAACGGTTTCGCGTAAGCACCTAACAAGAAAAAACCCCGCTCGCAGGGGTGTATGCGAGCGGGGTCTACAACGTACCTCCAGAGGGGTCTAGAAGTACAACTTTGCCCCGAGCTGCATAACTCTCGGGTCGAAGGCTGAGGTGAACTGGCCGAAATTGCTGGAACCGAAATTGTTGCTGACCTGGTTGAACTGGGTATGGTTCCAGACGTTAAACGTTTCCCAGCGCAGCTCCAGGCGGCTTCCGCGCTCTTCGCTAAATACAAAGCTCTTGAAGAGCGAAAGGTTCCAGTTATCGCGTCCCGGACCACGAGCTGCATTGTGACCGAGGTCGCCGAAGGCGCCAATCGTCGGCAATACAAAGCTTGCAGGATTGATGTACTGGATCTTCTGCTGCCCGGCTAACACGGTTTGTGGATACGAGATCTTGCTGACGAGATCTGGACGGTTGTTGGCATTGGGCAACCCGTTGCCACCCTGGGCTCCGCTGAGGCCGATGTTGATCGGAATCCCGGATTCGAAGGTCAAGATGCCCGAAACCTGCCAGCCGCCGAGGGTGGACTTGATCAATCGGCTCGAGCTGTGCCGGAAGATCGGGAGGTCGTAGATGAAGTTTACGACAGCGTTGTGTGTACGGTCATACCCGCCTGGGCCTACGTCATACCTCCAGCCCAGGTAGGGGTTCGACACGTCTTGCAAATCCTGGCCGCCAGTGCCTCCGGTGCCCGGGTCGATGGTCTTCGAATAGGTGTAGAAGGCACGCAGGAAGAGGTCGTGGCCGACCTGCGAAGTTACGTCAAGCTGCAACCCGTGGTAATGGGAATTGGCTTCGTTGGTCGAGAGACGAAGGGAGCGGAAGCCTGGAAAGGGCAATCCCGCAGCCGTAGCATAGTTGGCTCCGGCAACGCCGTTAATAATGGGAATCAGAGCCGCCTGATCCGGCAGGTTGTATTGCGTGTAGTCATTCTGGAAACGGTTGGTATTGCCTACGTAGGCTAATGATACGACGGTCTTGGCAGTCAGTGAACGTTGCACGCCAAGGCTCCACTGATAGCTGAGGGGCTGTTTGTATTCAGTCTTATTCAGGCCAGTGACGTCGGCCGGGTTGATCGGCAGAGTCGCTGCGGTGCCGGTCGCCAGCGAGAGTCTTGGGTTGTCCATCTCGACGGGAGCCGGAGTGTTTACCTGCAGGCTGAACGGGATGTTGGGGCCCGCGTTGTACATGTCGTTGCCTTGAATGCGCTCGTACATCATCCCAAAACCGCCGCGGACGACGGTCTTGCCTGAGCCGCTGAGGTCATAAGCAAAGCCGATGCGGGGACCGAAGTTCGCCCAGTGGTTGTCAACTAAACCTTTCGGTACACCGTTCTGCCCGGGTCTGCCGATGCCGTTCAGGTATAGGGGAACGCCGGCTAAGAATCTGGTTAGGGCTCGTGCCGAGACCAGGACTGGCTGGGTTGATCGTGCCATCCGGGTTCAGGAGCGCAGCGTCCGCAGGATTGTAAAGAGACGGGTAGAAATTCCCCATTCGGTTGTTGGCTTCGTAAGTATGCGGCACTCCATCCCAGCGCAGGCCAAGGTTTAACGTCAGTCTATGACTTACCCGCCAGTTGTCCTGGATGTAGGCTGCCCACGATACGTTGTTCCAAAGACCCTTATCCTGGACTGCAAGTTCCTGATATTGCTTCGCGTCGCCGAGAAGATAGTCGGCGAAGTCATTGCCAGTGAATGTCCCGTCAAAGGTAAAGCCGCCCTGGGTCTGTCCAAACAGATCCTGAACCTTCTTGTAAAGAGCCCAGCTTCCACCAATCTTGAGTTGGTGCGCTCCCTTGGTCCAGGAAACGTCATCGCGAATCTGGTAGTCGTCTGCTTTATTGACCCACGGCCAGCTCGAGATTTCAAATTTCGTGCCGGTCGAGCCGGTCAGATCAATATTGGGGATGCGGTTCAGGTTGTTCGGCCCGGTGAACAGTCTCGAGTTTGTAGAATCATACCCGCTTGGAAGTGCCAAGCTGGACAAGCCTGCCCCGGCGAACGGGATGATGTTGATACGGTTGCCGTTATAGTTGAAAGCCACTTCGTTCACCAACGTCGGACTGATGGTGTACGCCGTATGAACGACTGCGCTGTAAGACGGATTGCCGAATGTGTCGCCGACCGTGGGAACGTTGGCGCCGCTCCACTGGCTGATCGAATATCCCTGAGAAACCTGCTCGGCTATAAAGTGGCCGAATACCGAGAATTTGCTGCTGAAGTTGTGATCAATCCGAACCACTTCTTCCTTCAAGTTTGTCGGAGTGCTGCTCGGAGAGTTGAAAATAGTCCCCGCATTGGGAGCCGGAAAAATGCCGGCTTTGAGGAGCGCTTGAGCATTAGGGTCCAGAAGCGACGTAGGAATGGTGTTGTTTGTGAACGGAACCAAAACCGCTGCGTGCCCCTTCTTTACATCGCAGGCACCGGACGCTGGGTCAGGTGTACTCAACGTCTGTCCTGCTGCGGCGAATTGCGCCGCAATTGCGGGTGAAACCTGATTAGAGCATGGGGTATGCAGGGAAGTGGCTGCTAGAGCTGAAGAAAAAGCACCGCCGTATGTGGCGGGATCGGGTACCGTCTGACCGTTGGTGATGTTACCCTGGATCAACCGACGCCATTCCATGTTATAGAAAAAGAAAGTCTTCTTTCTCTCCGGATTGTAAAGCTTGCCGAATGTTACCGGTCCGCCGACGTTAAAACCAAAGACGTTCAAGCGCAGCTTCGCCACTTGGGCCGGGGCCGGATTGAAGAATCCGCGCGCGTCGAATGCATCATTGCGGTTGAACTCCCACGCGGACGCATGCAGTGTGGTGGTTCCGGACTTCAAAACCATGGTCATTGTCGCTGCCGAAGAAAGCCCATAATCCGCGCTGTAATTCGAGGTCAACGCGCGAAATTCCGCGATGGCGTCCGTGGACGGCGCAATGCTCATACCGCCCGCGCCGCCTCGGTCATCATCTTCACCACCATCCAGCAAATAAATATTGTGGTTTTGACGCATGCCGTTGAACTCAACGTTCGAGTCTCCGCCGACAGGCGTGTTCACGAAGCCATTGATTTGGCTCGACGCTCCCGGCGTCAACTGCGCAAGCTGATAGATACTTCGGCCGTTCACCGCGAGCTGCGAGACTTGCTGGTCCGTAATCAGGTTGCTGAGTTCTCCCGAATCCGACTGCACCGCGATGCTGTTCGCTTCGACGGTGATTGTTTCCGTTGAGGTGCCGACCTTCATCGGAAAATCCACACGCAAGCGATCGCCTACCGTCAGCACGACATCTTTCTGCTCAGCAACCTTGAAGCCGGACGCTTCTGCCTTGATGTTGTAATGACCGATTTGAACATCAGGCAGGACGTACCCGCCGGCGTCGTTGGTTGGAACTGTGCGGGTCCAACCGGTTTCAGTGTTCGTAACCGTGACGTTGGCATTGGGCATTGCTGCGCCGGAAGGATCTGTAACTGTTCCGACGATGGTACCGCTTTGCCCGAATGCAACGGACGGTAGCCCAAATACGAGAAAACAGAAAAGCAATAAATAATGAAGATTGTACTTTTTCACTGTAGCGATACAGTTGCGAGGCATCCCTGAAGAGTCAACCCACATACACACACCCCCTTGTTGGCTTAACTTTGGAAGTTACGTCCACCCACCACCCCAAGACCGTTAACGTTAACGGTTACTTGGGGTTGTATTACCTAAACCAATCCTTGTCAAGCATATTTTTTGTGCTTATGCGTTTTTGGGCCTTCGGAATGGCGCTAGAATATCGATAATCCCGTGCCACGGCCATCTTTTGCAGGTAGTTCCAGTTTGGTTTCGGCCAATCTCATCTCCCGGAAGAGGTGCAGATTGGAAGCCATGACCACTCCCGGGCTGAAATGCACCTTCGGCGGGAACTTCACCTTGTTCGTGAGGTGCTCGACCATCATTCGGACCGCCACCTGCCCCTGCCGATGAGGCTGCTGGTAGATCGAGGCGGTGATCGTTCCCTGCTGAAGATACGGAGACATTTCGGCGAAGAGATCGGTGGCAATTAGTTTTACTTTGCCGGCCAGTCCAGTGGCGCCAAGCGCCCGGCAAACGGGAAGACAGTTCACGGTATTGACGTAGATTCCCGCAACGTCAGGCACTCTGCGGAGCAACTCGGACGTCTTCTGAAAAGTTTCCTCTTCGTCTTCATGGCCTTCGATGATTTTGATAATGCGGCCACCCGCGCAGTAACGCGGAAACGCTTCCATAAAGCCATCGGCTTTTTTGCGGTGATCTTCGGCTCGCAGCATGCCCGCGACAATCGCCACCTTGGATCCCGGCAAGACCAATTTCCCCATTAATTCGCCGGCCAGGCATCCGTTGGTGCGCGGCTCAACGCAAACCACGCACGACCTTCGGCTTTCCGGCGCATCCGTCGAAACGCAAACTACTGGAATTCCCTTGTCCTCGGCGTCGTCGATGAGCGGTTGCAGTGCTTTCGGATTTCCGGCCGTCAAGATAATTCCCTGTACGCCGCCTGCGACAAGCTTCTTGAATGCGTCGGTGTCCCCTTCTCCAAGCACTTCCACTGGCCGATTCACAAATTGGATTCCAAGATGGGCCACCTGCCGGGCCTCTTCCAGAATGCCGCTCCACAGTTGATCGTAAAAAAAATGAATTTCTCTCGGTACACATACGCCGATTTTTGTGTCGGCTTTGGCGACAGACAACGCGCGAGCGGCGAGATTTGGCGCGTAGCCAACTTGACGCGCGATTTGCAGAATGCGCTGGCGGGTGGAATCGTTTATTCCGGCGCGCCCATGCAACGCGCGATCCACCGTTCCAATGGAAACGTTGGCCAGTTCTGCAATCAGGTGAATACCGCGTCGCTCCTTGGCCACTCGAAACCCCCGAATTGAGTCAAACTAATGGGACATGCGCCGTTAACAAGGAACTGTTAGCGCTCACCACCATCAATTGCTGTAGCTGATGTGGCATCGGCCTGTGTATCTTAGTGCAATCCTAAGGAGAGTTGCCATCGCGCGATGAAGAAAAAGCATTTGCTCCGGCTGCACTTCTGTCTGTGGCTCTACATTGCGTGCTGCGCCATTTGCGCCTACGGCCAACAATCCCAACCACCCGCGAATCAGGACAAGAAGCAAGCTCCAGCGTCGGGCGTTGCCACCGGCGCGGCGCACGCAGCGGTGAAGGATTCCAAGTCCAGGCCAATCACCGCTGGCGGATTCGTGGACGACGCACCAATCGTTTTTTCTGATATCACAAAACAAGCGGGCCTCGACAAATTTCGCCATCGCGCGGGAACTCCACAGAAAGAAACCATCCTCGAGACCATGGGCTCGGGCGTCGCGGTCCTCGACTACGATAACGACGGCTGGTTGGACATTTATTTACTAAACGGATCGACCTTCGCCGCAATGAGAGGTCAAGAAGCGCCGCCTCGCGCGATGTTGCTGCACAATAATCACGATGGAACTTTTACGGATGTCACGGAAAAGGCTGGCGTGGCGAACGAGCGCTGGGGATTCGGCGTGGCCATCGCCGACTATGACAACGACGGCTGGCCTGACATCTACGTCGCAAACTACGGCAAAAATCGCCTCTACCACAATAATCACGATGGCACTTTTACCGACGTCGCCGAAAAGGCCGGAGTCGCGCTCGGTGGATGGTCCACATCACCGACGTGGGGAGACTACGATCACGACGGACTTTTGGACTTGTTCGTTCCAGGCTACGTAAAGTTTGATCTGGACCATCCGCCCATTGCCGGCACGGGCACAATTCCCCCAAATTTCTGCCAGTTCCGCGGTATTGCGGTGATGTGCGGGCCGAGAGGGCTTCCCGGAGAAGCTGATCATTTGTTTCGCAACAACGGCGACGGCACATTTACGGATGTCAGCGTCAAAGCCGGTGTCTCTGATCCGAGCGGCTACTATGGTCTCGGCGCAGTTTTTGTGGACATTGACGATGACGGCTGGCTGGACTTGGCGGTGGCCAATGATTCCGTCCCGAACTATCTCTATCGCAATCGCCACGATGGCACGTTCGAGGACATCAGCTACGCATCGGGATTTGCTTTAAGTGAGGATGGCCGGGAGCAGGCATCGATGGGCATCGCAGTTGGAGATTACAATCGCGACGGAAGAGTTGATCTCTTCACCACGACGTTTTCGGACGACTACAAAACTCTTTACCGCAATGACGGCGGCGGAAGTTTTACCGATGTCACCTTCCGCGCCGGATTGGCTACGCCGACGATTCCTTTTCTGTCGTGGGGAACGGCTTTCCTCGATTTCGATAATGACGGTCTTCTCGGTCTGTTCATTGCCAACGGCCACGTCTATCCACAAGTGGATTTGCAAGACTGGGGGACAACTTGGGCGGAGCGGCCTCAACTGTTTCGCAACCTGGACGGCTCGAAATTCCAGGAAGTACCGCCTGCCACTGGCAGCGGTCTGGCGGATGTGATCGCAGCGCGCGGCGCGGCCTTCGCCGATCTTTTTAATGCTGGCCATATTGATGTAGTCCTGAACAATCTCGATTCCAAACCGGTCCTTCTACGCAACATCATTCATAACAGCAATCACTGGCTGACGCTCAAGCTGATCGGTGGTCCGAAAAGTCCAAAAGACGCGATCGGAGCAAAAGTTTTCTTAACCGCAGGCGGGGTCCGCCAGAGAATGGATGTGATCAGCGGCGGCAGCTATTTATCAAGCTCCGATTTACGCCCGCACTTTGGCTTAGGTTCAGCAAAGAAAATCGATTCGATTGAAATTGACTGGCCCAGCGGCCGTAAACAAATGCTTGATGTGACCACGCTCAATCGCGATGGCCTGGACCGAATCGTCACCGTGCAAGAAGGAGGCAGTGACGTATCACCTACACAAAATTCGAGCAGCACAGCAGACAAGCCGCACTAGACTCATGTGTGTTATTCCTAGCGATTCACGACGCTCAGGCTGGCGCTGATCAGTTCGACCGAGTTTCCCCCAGCCATTATTTCAAAAGTTCCGGCTTCCACCAGGCGTTGCATTTCCCGGTTCAGGTAAGCGAGTTCCTTGGGACCGAGCGTGAATTCAACCGTCTTCGTTTCGCCAGGATTAAGCGACACTCGGTGGAATCCCCGCAGCTCCTTCACCGGCCTGGTCACTAAGCTGACTTTCTCGTGGATGTAAAGCTGCACAACCTCATCGCCACGAACCGCGCCAGTATTTGTCACGTCCACGCTGACTCTTGTTTGTCCTTCGGAGCCGATGGTATCCGGAGCGACACGAAGGTTCGAGTACTTAAACGTCGTATAGCTCAGCCCCCAGCCAAAGGGAAACAGCGGCTCCGTAGAGCTGCCAAGATATCCGCGCTTGGCCGACGCTTTCTGGTAATAGTAGTCCGGCAATTGACCCACCGAACGCGGCACGCTGATGGGAAGTTTGCCTCCCGGGTTGTAATCACCGAACAGCACGTCGGCGGCCGCTGTTCCGCCTTCCTGACCCAGGTACCAGCCATCAAGAATCGCGGACACATGCTCCGCAATAAAATTGATCGAGTTTGGCCGCCCATGCAAAAGAAAAACCACCGTCGGCTTCCCGGTCGCAAGAATTTCCTTCGCCAGCTTATCCTGATCTCCCAACAAGTCCAGGCTGTTGCGATCCCCCAAATGCGTTTTCGCCCAAGCTTCGCGAGACGTTTGTTCGTTTTCGCCGAGTACCAGAATCACCACGTCCGCCCTACGCGCGACTTTCACCGCATCCGCGATACGTTTTGCATTCAGCGTGGCGTCGCCCAACACCACTTTGTCCGCATCCCAATCCGGCAGAGTCTCGGTAATCTTGCAACCCTCGGAATAAAGTACCTGCGCGCCCGATCCCAGCTTCTGTTTGATCCCGTCGAGTATGCTCACCCCACGACCCGGCTTGTTGCTGTAACCACCGAGGTGAACTTCGGCAGCATTTGGACCGATCACGGCGACCTGCTTGTATTTCGATTTGTCCAACGGCAGCAGGTTCCCTTGATTCTTCAATAAAATGATGGCTTCGTGCGCCGCTTGCAAAGCCAGTTCCTGGTGTTCGGGCGAATTGGTGATCTTTTCCGCGTAATCGGGATCGACATATGGATCGTCAAAGAGTCCAGTAATGAATTTCGTTCGCAGCACGCGCGCCGCTGCGCGATTCACGCTGTCTTCTGAAACTTTCCCTTGCTTCACTTGTTCGATCAGGCTTCCGTAGGCGTCCGCAAACGGCAGTTCGATATCAACGCCCGACTGCAAGGCAAGCTTCGCGGCGGCTTCATTCGAATCGACGATGTGATGTATCGTGCGCAGCTCCGTAATTCCAAAATAGTCTGACACCAGCAGCCCATCGAATCCCCATTCCTGACGAAGGATTTCATCCAGCAGATGTTTATTGCTGTGCGAGGGAATCCCATCAATCTCATTATAGGAAGCCATCACGTTCTGAACGTGGCCTTCCTTAACCGCCGCTTCGAACGGCTTCAGGAAATATTCCCGAATCACGCGCTCGGAATAATTCCCCGGTCCAACATTGGTTCCACCTTCGGGCTGCCCGTGCACGGCAAAATGTTTGGCAGTCGCCATGACGTGTGCCTTATCAATGTTCGGGCCTTTTCCCTGAAAGCCATGGATCGCCGCCAATCCGATATGCGAAACGAGGTAGGGATCTTCCCCGTACGTCTCTTCGGTTCGGCCCCAACGCGGATCGCGCGCCAGGTCCAGCACCGGCGCCAGACACTGTTGCGCGCCCCGTGCCCGAACTTCCGCTGCGACGCTGCTAAAAATGTCCTGCACCAGCGCCTCATCCCACGTAGATGCCAGAGCGATCGCCTGCGGAAACGACGTGCCTCCCAGCGCGGCGTGACCGTGCAAGCACTCTTCGTGAAAAAGAATCGGAACTCCCAGCCGCGTGTTTTCCTTCATCCACTTTTGTATTGTGTTCGTGAATTCCGCCATCGCTCGCGGACCGTGTTGTTCGCTCGGCCGCGACATTTGCCCTAGCCCGTTTTTCAGCACCCCTCCCGCTCGCTCCGGAAGAAACACACCTTTTTCGTCCACGAAAAGCTGACTAGCGTCCTTTAGATTTCCCCGGTTCTGCCAAGTCCCTTCCATCTGTGCAACTTTTTCTTGCAACGTCATGCGCCCAATTAAATCCTCAACACGCTCTTCGACCGGAAGCTTTGCATCGCGATAAGCGGGAACATCCTGCGCAACCGCAACCACGCAGGCGCAACTGCAAATCGCTGCCGTCACATACCATCCAGCTACAAACGGGACATAAAATCGCGTGAAATATCGCAATCGACAGCCTCCCAGGCGTATCACCCCGCTTGCAAACGCGCGAGCGCGTGGTACTATACACGGCCGTTAACGTTACCGACAAGCGCTTTATAGCATTTCTTAATTCTTGCGCTTCCGTTCGTGTGCGTTAATTCTTGTTGGCGTCAGCACCATGGAGAAACCGTGAACCCTCAGCCCTTTCAGCCGCAACCAAACCACAAGTTCACCTTCGGACTTTGGACTGTAGGCAACCGCGGCCGCGATCCTTTTGGCGACTTCGTCCGCCCGCCGATTTCTCCCGTCGAAATTGTCCACATGTTGTCGGAAGTAGGCGCCTGGGGAGTGAATCTCCACGACAACGACCTCGTCCCCATCGACGCCACACCCGACGAGCGCGATGCAATCGTTCGCGACTTCAAGCAAGCCTGCAAACAAGCCGGCCTGGTCGTGCCCATGGCCACGGTTTCCCTTTTCTTCCATCCGGTTTTCCGCGACGGCGCGTTCACGTCGAATGATCCGGAAGTTCGCGCCTACGCTTTGCAAAAAACCATGCGCGCCATGGACCTCGGCGCCGAGCTCGGTGCAAAAATCTTCGTCCTGTGGGGCGGCCGGGAAGGAGTGGAAACCGATGCCTGCCGTCGCGCGGACGAAGCCGTAAAACACCTCCGCGAAGCCGTTAATTTTCTGTGCGAATACAGCATTGACCGCAAATACGGTTTCCAGTTCGCTCTCGAAGCCAAACCCAACGAACCCCGCGCCGATATTTACATGGCCACCACCGGACATTATCTCGGCTTCATTCCCACGCTCGATCATCCCGAAATGGTGGGAGTCAATCCCGAAGTCGCTCACGAACAAATGGCTGGATTGAATTTCATGCATGGCGTAGCGCAAGCCTGGGAAGCCGGCAAGCTTTTCCACATCGACTTAAACGATCAAGCGCCGGGACGATTCGACCAGGATCTTCGCTTCGGTTCCTGCAACCTGAAGTCGGCGTTCTGGCTGGTGAAATTTCTCGAAGATGTCGGCTACCAGGGCCCACGTCACTTTGACGCGCACGCCTACCGAACCGAGGACTACCCGGGCGTAAAAGATTTCGCGCGCGGCTGCATGCGCACCTATCTGATCCTCAAAGAAAAAGCCATTCGCTGGAACGCCGATCCAGAAGTCCAAGCCATCCTGCGAGAGATGTCCGCAGCGTATCCCGGTCTGCCGCACACTGCGCGCTATTCGCACACCGCGGCGGAAGCACTCCTAGCCCATAATTTTGACAAGGAGGCCATCATGAAAAAGCGCCTCCCCTACGAACATCTCGACCAGCTAACCATCGACATTCTCACCGGCACGCGCTGAAGGGCGCTGCAACAATCTGCCTGAGCCATGAATCGCCTCGCGCTGACACTCTATTCGACCGCCGTTTCAATCACGCTGTTGCTAACGCCGACGCTGCAAGCAGAATCAGGAGCGGAAGCCTGGCTCCGCTACGGGCGTCTTGATGCAAATGCGTCGCGCACCTACCAGAATCTTCCCGCGTCAGTAGTCGTACTCGAAGACACAGCACTCCTGCATTCCGCGCAAGAAGAATTGCTTCGTGGCATTAGCGGCATGCTCACAAAATCCCTGCGCATCGAGCCAAATCTCCCGCCAGACGGCGCAATTGTTCTAGGCACGCTCACCGCCGTACAAAAATTAATCCCCGGTCTTCATGCACCCGCTGATCTGCGTGAAGACGCTTTCTGGGTCACCAACACTCGCGTTCATGGCGTTCGCCATCTGGTTGTCACCGCTCAAAACGATCGCGGCGTTCTCTACGGTGTGTTTTTCCTGCTAAATAAAATCGCCCAATATCAATCCATCCTCGACCTCAACCAACTCCAGCAACCCTACGCTCGCGTCCGCTGGATCGATCAATGGGACAACCTCGACGGCAGCATCGAACGCGGCTACGCTGGCCGCTCCATCTTCTTCGAAAACGGTGCCGTCCGCGCAGATCTTGCACGTGCCGCCGACTATGCCCGCCTCCTGGCTTCGGTTGGCATCAACGGCTGCGCCATCAACAACGTCAACGCCGATCCGCGCCTCCTTCGCGAAGATTTCCTCCCACAACTCGCTCGTGTCGCACAAATTTTTCGTCCCTGGGGAGTTCAGCTTTCCATTTCCGTCGATCTCTCCAGCCCTAAGACCGTCGGCGGCCTCGACACCTTCGATCCCGCCGACCCGCATGTCGCCGAATGGTGGCGCAACAGAGTCGATCAGATTTACGCCGCCATTCCCGATTTCGGCGGCTTTGTCATCAAAGCCGATTCCGAAGACCGCCTCGGCCCTTCCTTCTACGGCCGCACCCAAGCCGATGCCGCGAACGTTCTAGCGCGCCCGCTCCAATCGCACGGCGGCGTAGTCTTTTATCGTGCTTTCGTCTACAACCATCACCTCGACTGGCGCGACCAAAAAAACGACCGCGCCAAAGCTGCCTACGACTATTTCCATCCGCTCGACGGGAAATTCGAAAACAACGTCATCATCCAAATCAAGCACGG
Source organism: uncultured Acidobacteriota bacterium (assembly GCA_963731155.1). Taxonomy (GTDB): domain Bacteria; phylum Acidobacteriota; class Terriglobia; order Acidiferrales; family UBA7541; genus Acidiferrum. Next base: position 44,318 of record CAVSVB010000011.1, on the reverse strand, counting down.
CCCCATAGATTTCCAGGCCCGAGAACCCGTCTCCCCTCTCTTCGGCGGACTCGAGCGCAGCAACCAGGCCATCGAGCTGCAAATCACGCAGGAATACACCGGGCAGCAGCGCCACGTGTGCTTTTTGATTCCCCTGTGGAAAGAAGTTCTGGATTTCGATCTGCACGCGAACGACCAACGTTCACCGGTCATGGACGCGGTCGCAGGTGTAACGTTTCATCGCCCCACCGGCGGCTTCGTCGGCGTCGCCAACGTAGGCCTCGACGCCAACTGGCTCGCCCATCCGCTGGCGATGGCCAATCTTTACGGCTTTGCGCGATTAGCGTGGAATCCGAATCTCAGCGCCCGCAGCATTGCGAACGAGTGGGCAGCTCTCACCTTCGGCAGCGATCCACAAGTAGTTCAAATCATCTCGTCGCTGCTGCTTACTTCCTGGCACACCTACGAAAGCTACACCGGACCGCTTGGCGCGCAAACCCTCACTGACATTCTCGGCAGCCATTACGGCCCGGGAATCGAATCATCCGAAGAAAATGGCTGGGGACAATGGCACCGTGCCGACCACAACGGCATCGGCATGGATCGCACTGTCGCTTCCGGCACCAGCTTTGTCGGGCAGTACTGGCCGCAAGCCGCGCAGAAGTACGAATCCCTGGCCACAACTCCCGACGAGCTGCTTCTGTTTTTCCATCACGTGCTTTACACCTACGTTCTGCACTCCGGAAAAACTGTTATCCAGCACATTTACGATTCCCATTACGAAGGCGCGCAAGCCGCCGCTGACTATGTTCGCCAATGGCAAACGTTGCGCAGCCGCATTGATGACCAACGTTACGCGGCCGTGCTCGCGCGTCTTGAATACCAAGCCGGCCACGCCATCGTCTGGCGCGACGCAATTTGCAATTGGTTTTTGCGAACTTCCGGAATCCGCGATGTCCAAGGCAGAGTCGGCCATCACCCAGGCCGCTTCGAAGCGGAAGACATGCAGTTGACCGGCTACACTCCGGTAGAAGTCATTCCCTGGGAAAACGCCTCCGCAGGCAAAGCCATCGAGTGCAGGTCATCGCAGCCCTGCATCGGCACATTCACACCCAACTTAGCCGCCGGCCGCTACGAAATAGACACGCAGTATTTCGACCTCAACACCGGCGAAGCAAGATTCCGTTTATACATCCACAATCAATCGGGCGACAAATTGCTAGACGAATGGACAGCCAACGACCATTTACCCTCAAGTAAAATCGGCGGCGATACTTCCACTCGCCACCGAACCTTCGCAGTATCGCTCGCCCCACAAGACGAAATTCGTATCGAAGGCATTCCAGATCGCGGCGATCACGCCGCCCTCGATTACGTCGAGATTTTTCCCAGCGGCGAAAGCTCTCCCTTTCAACGATGATGCAGAGAGGGCGGCCTGGCTAGTTAAGTCGATTCAGAGCTAGCCTGAAAACGGAAAAAACATGGCAAAGCGCGGGCGGAGTCAGGGCGTACGGCACAACCTTGCCACACTACCTCTGATATAGACGCACCTTGCCATCGCAAACCACCGCTACATACCGCCCATCTTCCAAAAATTGCATGACCTTCTTCCCTGCCCTGGCCATCGCGGCCCAGTGTGATTTCGTATCAGGATTCTGCTCCAACCCGCGCAGACTTTTTCCTTCGAAACGAAAATCCACTTGTTTCAAGCTCCGCCGCTGGGTGCTCTTTATAGGATAAGGATGACCTTCGATCTCGACGGAGCTTGCGCCCTCCATCATTGCCTGACGCCAGACCGAGAGGATCACGTCTTCAAGGGATTGTGCCATTCGAACCTTGCAGCAAGTATGAATCGCGAGCATGCTTAGAGTGCAACGACGACACTGGCAACCACGGCACCGGCGCGAGCCCAACATGGCCGCCGTGGTGAACCGTTTAAGAAAATGAATTAACCCGCTGCTTCTCTAATCCAGCCGTGCGCCGCTTGCCGGTCAATGTGGTGCGTTCGCATCAATACGCTGACAGCTTTTTCCACCAAGCCTCTGGCCGTCTTGAACATCAAATCATCCCGCTGGCAGTCTGCCATTTCCTGTTGCGCTTCCGTCTCTGTCTTGTACACGCCGACTGTTCCACCAGGCGTTGTGGTTGATGATGAACTCGGAGCCATGGATCGTCATTCGATATACGTCGGCCATGCTAAACCTCGAAGTGCCCAATAATAATCGGTTGCAAATGTAATTCGTAGTCGAAAGTACTGTACGCTGGCGTACTTTTGAAGAGTACGGACTCAGGCACGGCGCAATAAGAGCAGCTGTGCGGACCCCGTGTTCTGCATTGCCCGACTGAAACAAAGATCAACCATCACGGTGAGCGAATCGCCACCGAGCCCAACAGAACGCCGGGAAGAACATGGAGACTGCAACCCGTTGCTTCAGGGCCGCTTTTCCGTCACTATCCCTACGTAGCCCAAGGCCGCTGCGCGCGCGCCCTCCAGTTCTGCTACTTACCAAATTTATTGATCGGCGTTCGAGCTGAGAGCGGCAGCGTCACAACCTTTTTCACCGCATGCGAGGAGTACAGAAACATGGAGCAAGATGACCTAATTTTTCTTGGCGCAGCCGTGCTGCTTGGCCAAATGGTAAGTCAAAGGCCGCCCGATCAGAGTGAAATTAGGGCTGCGGTGCAGGCCGCGCGAAACTTACGCGACGAGGTCAACCAGCAACACGAAGAAGCCCGCGCCAGGAAAGAACCCAAGAAGTCCTGAGGCAACCGCTGCGCCGCGAGTTGCGCAAAACCTAAGGCCTCTTAGTGCTCGCGTCTGCACTTGTGGGAGCGCTTCTTAAGTCACCTCTTCCTGCTCAGCGGGCGATGTTACCGCTGCCGTTCGAAGCGTACTATTTCGTTAACTAATTCTTTCGGAAGTTTCTGGCAATCTGTGCCACGGTTATTTTCCGTTTTAGGAGTCAGCCCAGACTGGCTACGCTGTTCCACCGGCAAAATTTCCTAAGTCCTTTAACTGCCATACTTCCGTTTTAAGTTGACTTTTTGCCAAACACTTACAAGAAACAGGGGGCGGGGCCCTGTTACGGTTGACCGCTCACCTTTGCCCGCCGTGATCCCCCGCATGATTCCCGCCATGGTCGCTGTTGGATTGCTTGCCGCTATCCTTCTCGCCGGCCATCGTCAGAGCTTGGTGAGATGTCCATAGGAGAGCGACTGCTCGGGTCATGGGGCTCTCGGTCGCAGCGGTGAAAGGCCGATTGTTCGAAGGGCGGAGGAAATTGCACCAGTCCGCCTGGATGTCCGCGACGCAGGTCTGATTACACCCGGGAGAAAGCCGGCGACCTAAGGGCAGAGTCTGACATGCTGTACGCCGCATCATCAAAGCGTCGTCGCATCATGTCGGTGAGTTCCCAAGATCGCATCGCGGGCCGGCCGTCACGCACCAAGGTTCTTGAAGAATTTATCGTCTATGCGCAGAACAACCCCGTAGTCGTTTTCATGCGAAAAGACCAGATTGCGCGTTTTGCACTGAGCAGCCCGCTGACCATTCACGAACGGACTTAACGGAGAAAGGAACATCAGGATGAAGGGATCATTTTGAAATTGAATCCAGAATGAACTTCACTGTTTTGCGCAAATTTTTCTGGTACGAGAGCGGGGTATGACGCCGATCAAGCAACGAGTTCTGCGCAAAGCTGACGATGATGCGAGCTATGTCTGCGGCGCGGGCTGAGGGTCGATGCATTTTGAACTCGCCGTCTCGAATGCCCTGTTGCAGGAGGCGAGTCAGAAGTTTCTCGCCATGCCGCAGACATTCCTCGACCACGGCGCGGCCGAGCTGGAGATTTGCTTGAAAAAGCTCATGGCCGCTTGCTGTGCCGTGGACGATGTCGGAGGTCGTGCCGTACTGCGCCATGAGCGTTGCGAGAATTCGTTCTGCTGCAGAGCCTTTCTTCGCGGCGGCGGTTTCAGCAAGACTCCAAGAGTGCGAGTTAAATTGCTCCAGGCCAGCAACAAACAGGTCCTGCTTCCTCTTCCAATAGAGGTAGACCGTGGCGCGGGCGTGGCCAGTTTAATCGGCGTCATTGTCAGCCATGTGATCGTACTGTTCGATTTCATCGAGGAGATGCACGAAAAAGGCGAACCGCTGGAACGCGCTCTCCCGGACGCTGGAATTGAACGCATTCGCCCCGTGATGATCACCGTGGGCGCGACGATTCTGGCCTTGTTTCCTCTCGCACTCGAAGGCGGCCCGCTCTGGAAACCTCTTTGCTATGCCCAGATCGGCGGACTCGCCGTCGCCACGTTCATCACCTTGCTCTTGGTCCCGGTCTTCTACGCAATTTTTGTACTCGACCTCAAATGGATCAAATTGGAAACGACGGAGAACCAACAGTAAACCGTTGAGGCAGCGTTCCAGCTTCAAAGTCCGCGAAGCCCTCAACACCAAAATCTCTGTAACCTCTCTTTAGTCTGATATCCGGCAAGAAACAGATATTTTCTAAGCGCTTCAAATTTGCGCGCGTCTAACCTCCTGGGGCACGGAAGGACAACCATGAATCGCAAAACACTTCGCTGCACGATCGCAACCGTCGTAGCCATTCTGCTCTGGTCATTAGGAGGCGCAGCTCTAGTAACAAACAGCGACGAACAAAAGGAGATCACCCGCCTGGCACAGTTGACCCATTGGAAGCCCGGAACCGTTGTCGCGGACATCGGCGCAGGTGACGGATCCTACAGCTTCGCGGCCGCAGAAAAGGTCGGCCCGACGGGCCGCTTGTATGCCACCGAAATTGACCCCGACAAATTGAAAAATCTCAAAGCCGAGGCCACAAGACGCAAGCTGCAAAATGTCATCGTAGTGGAGGGATCCGCGGATGACACCAAGCTTCCATCGAATTGTTGCGACACCATTTTCCTTCGCCACGTATATCACCACATTACGCAGCCGCAGGAGTTCGACAAAAATTTAGTGCGCTCGCTAAAGCCGGGAGCTTATCTTGCGATCATCGATTTCCCGCCCAACCCCAATTACTCACCCGTAGAAGGAGTCCCCAAAAATCGCGGTGGCCACGGAATCCCACAGAAGGTCATGGTCGATGAGCTAACCAGCGCCGGCCTGCACGTCGAGAAAACGATCGAAGATTGGTCGGGGTCCGACTATTGCGTCATTTTCAGGCGCCCCAATCGCGACTGAGGCAAATTCTCAACGCAAAGGAATCAAATGATTAGGGTTTGGTAGGCGGTTTTTCCTGGGGTTTATCGGCAGCGGCGTCGGACTTCTGCTGGGCAGGAGCTTTTGCAGCAGGCTGAGTCGATTTTTCGGTCTCGCTAGAGACCACGTGGAAATTACCGTTCGCGTCGCGGGTTTCGAAAGTCTTTGTTTCTTGTGTTGCCTGCTGCGTACCAGGGGCGGCGTACTTGACGACGTACTTTGCTCGTCCGCTCACTTTCGCGCCGTCGCTGGGATTTCCACTGCTGGGTTCCTCAATCTGCTGCTCGATTGTTTCGCCATTCGAGCCTTTCTTCTGGATGCTTGTGACCCGCTGGTTCAAATGCATGCTGCTGTCGCTGTATCCGCGAGAGAATACTGAATAGCTTTCGACGGTGCTCGTTTTTTCTCCCGTGGCGGTTTCGCCTTCTTTCACAACGGTGCGTGCACGTTCCTCAAGCCGGCCGTCTAAATCAGGGCGTGAAACGCGCTCTTCGGTAGTGCGGTCCATGCCGTCAGCCTTGATGGTCTTTTCGGTGACGTCGCTTACCTTCCAGCTGCCATTGCCGTCCGGCATGAGCGTGGTCTTCTTCACAGCAACGCTGTCGTCGGCGGCGTGCGTCTTCACTTCCTGAGTCTGCTCCGCCTGAGTGAATCCACCATAGCTGTCACGCTGATAGACGGTGCTTTTCGTCTCCTCGACGCCCGGGCTTACCGTTTTCGTGTCCGCGACTTCTCGACGTATAACCTGAAAATTGCCGTTCACGTCCGAAGCCGAGACTTTGCTATCGGTGTGAACGCCGCCGCCCGCTGTGGTGCGAGCTTCCTGTTCCGAAATTTGCGCCAGGGTTCTTTGCCCGTTTGCATCAAACTGATAAGTGCGCACCACCGTCCGCGTGGTCGTCGAATCTACCTGTACTGTTTCCGTCTCGGTCTCCGACGCGGGCTGGTATCCGCCATTGGGCCCAAGGAATTCCATCCTCTGCGTATCGACGGTCCGATTGCCCGACTTGGTGTGGCTTTCCGCAGTCCGCGAGGGATTGGCGTACTGCGGCGTGGTATCCCTGGTCTTCGTCCAGGATTCGTCACCGCCGCTTTGCTGCGAGTTTTGCGCCTGGACGCAGACCGCGCCGCCAACGCAAAAAGCCGCTGCAATCGTCGATCTAAGCAACAGTTTCGTCCGGGACCTCAGTACCGGCCTCCGCGCGAGCGGAGTTGTGCCCGGGTATACGCCCGGTAATGTGAACAAAACGATGTGGGTCTGAACGTTTACGCGCGCCATATTCGTTGCTCCAGTAGTTCGATGCTTTGCTTCATTGGGTGCTTTCGCTTTAAGTGGAGGTCATGACAGATTCTACCGCGATCGTAAGCGAAAGCCTCATCTTTGTTCCGTACGGCACGACGCAAACAAGGTCCGTTGGCTGAGTCTTGCCAATCAGCACAGCAGTGGTAGATTTGGCTGCGAGGAATCCCGGTATGGTCGCATGGACACTTGTGGGACACGTCTTCGGTCTCGTGTTGTGGATAGCCGGTTTGCTTATGACTACGGCTGTTTTGGTGCGGCACTCCCGGGAGACCTCTCCTGAAGTCCGACGAACTTTGGCGCAGATGGGAAGAGTTTGCTTGCGGGGTTTGGCCGATCCGGGTGCCTTCCTAACGTTGCTCGCCGGGATTATTCTGGTCGCCACAAACCGAGCTTACTATCTCCATGCACGCTGGTTGCATATCAAGATCGTCTTTGTGGCAGTTCTGATCGGCGTGCACGGGATTGTCGCGATGAGCAACAAGTCGCTGCTATCGGGACGAGCAAACTTTCAGAGTAGTCATGCAAAGCTTCTGTTGGGGGTGACCCTACTTGTCTTTCTTCTGATTCTCATTTCCACTCTACCGGGCGAGGTCTTCCTAAAATAGTTCTTCTATTCCGGAAATCCATGCTGTTGGCCCTGCTCGATATCCCGCCTCTTTCCATAACGAAATGCCATCCACACTCCGACAGTCATGATTCCCAGAGGTGGCACCAAAAGTATAACCACGCCCTTACTGATAGCTTTTCGCCCGTCTTTAGAGGTTGCCTCGGCCGAGCTGCGGCACATGGCGCACCCTTGGCTGAAAACGGGCGCTCCCCACAGAACGAGAAGCACGCCAAGAATGGCAAACCGGCGTCTCATTTCACTCCAAGATAGAGGATCCGAAAGGCATCCGGAAAGAAAAAGATCGACATCAGGACCAGACAGATGACCAGGGAACTCATCGTCAGCCATTTCATACGTGAGACTTCATATTTCAAGTGCATGAAGAAGCCAATGATCAAGGCCGCTTTCACGATTGACAAGCCCATAAGGATGGTCAGCATGCGGATGGGTTTCAAGTTCTGATAGGTGAGATAAACCTCGATTGCCGTCATCAACAGCAGCGCACCCCAAACCCAGAAGAACTGCGCTTTAGCGTGATGGCGGTGTCGTTCGGCCACCTGCTCCGCAATGATTTGTTGAAATGCTTCCATAACTTCGCGTCTCCTAGATAATCCTGGCCGACATCAAATAGACCAGCGGAAAGATAAACATCCACACCAGATCCACAAAGTGCCAGTAGAGTCCAGCAACTTCCACGTCGGCGGCATCGTAGACTTTGGGCTTCAGCCACACAATGACGGAACACACGACCGCCGCGACCAGCAATACGTGCGCGCCGTAATGAAAGGGGCTGTAGGAGGGTGTCCCCAGCCACGCGCCCAGCCAGCACAGAAGCAAAATCGGAATGAAATTGCGCCGCAGGGCCACTACGCCAAGGTAAACCACTCCAAGGGTTACGTGGAGCATGTGCATGCCGGTCAGACCGAAGAAGGTCGCGGGAAATTGCGGAACGCTCTTGGCGACGTCCGCAAACTCGCCAGTTGTCGCGTGTCCTGGCATCGCCGGAAAAACGGGCAGAGTCAAACCCGTTGCAATCAGGTGGCTCCATTCCCTTGCGTGAAGAACCACAAATCCCGTGCCGCAGAGCATCGTGGCTAGAAGCCACAGGCGTTGCGCTCTGGCATCACCGTGTACCGCCGCGCGCACGGCCAGCACCATGGTCAAAGAACTCGTAAGCAGAAACGCCGTCATGATCGTGGCGTTCACGATGCTTTCGGAATGGAATGGCGTCGGCCAGTTTGCGATCGAAATGCGCCCGTAGCTGTAGGAGTAAAGCAGCGCGCCAAACGTCAGCGAGTCAGAAAGCAGAAACAGCCACATGCCGATTTTTTTGGAGTATGTGCCAAACAACGAAGGCTCGTAAGTCTCCGGCAAATTATGTGGCAATGTGGCTCCAGCCATGTTTGGCTCCCGTTAGCGCGCAAACTCCAGCAAACACAGAATGTAAATCCACAACAGGGTCATGAAATGCCAATACCAGGCGGCCACATCCAACGCAACTACGCGCGACTCCGCCGATGGCCGCAACAGCATGGTTGCTCCGGACGCCAGCAACGCAAAAATACCGCCGAGCAAGTGCACGCCGTGCGTCCCAGTCAAAAGATAAAGGAAAGAACTGTTGGGGCTAGTGCCTACGTAGAAGCCGCTTGCTTGCATTTCGCGCCAGACCGTCCACTGTCCCTTCAGAAAACTAAGGCCCAGCACCACGGTGAGCGCGAGCCAAAGAATTGTTCCTTCGAGACCTGCGAAGACATTGAAATTGGAAGCGGCAACCGCCGGTGTGGTGGAGCGTGCAACTTGGCGTCGAGCCGCCTCCATCGTCACGCTGCTAATCAGCAACAAGCCGGTGTTGAAGAACAGGAGCGCCGGCAGGGGCAGCGGAAACCAATCGTGAACCAGTGTGTTCGTGCGCGGGTCGAGAGTTGGCAGCCCCTGACGGACGATGTACGCGCTGGTAAAAGAAACAAACACCATCGCGATTCCAACGATGCCCACCCCCAATCCCAACCGGGCCCGCCGCAAGCGCACTTCCAGCTGCGGCAAGCCGCGATGGGAAAAGCTCTCGACGCTCGTTAGGGTCGCCATCAAAGTCTCTAGCGTGCTGCCACAGTCAAAGCATCCGTTTGCATCACGTAATCGCGAGGTTCGCCCGGTACGCTGTACTCGTAAGGGCCATGGTTAATGACCGGTGTGCGGCCGGCGAAATTGTCATGCGGAGGCGGCGTCGCTGTCGTCCACTCTAGCGTCGTCGCTTCCCACGGATTGTCGCTCGCCTTCTTTCCAAACTTCATACTCCAGAAAAGATTGAACAAAAAAATGAACTGACCGGCGATGGTAATGAACGCCGCGAAGGTAATGAATTTCTGCAACGGGAGCAGATTATGGATGTAGGCGACTTCGGTGGACTGAGAGTAGCGGCGCAGCCCCGCAGCCATACCGTAGTAATGCATAGGCATGAAGATGCAATAGGTGCCCACCAGGCTAAACCAGAAGTGCCAGCGCGCCAGCCTTTCATTCATCATGCGCCCAAACATTTTGGGGTACCAGTAGTAGGTCGCGGCAAACATTCCGAAAATGGACGCCACTCCCATGATCAGGTGGAAGTGGCCGATTACGAAATACGTCTCGTGCAAATAGATATCGAGTGTTGGTTGCGCCAGAAACGGGCCGCTGATTCCGCCCGAAACAAACAGCGAAACGAATCCGAGGGCAAACAACATCGGCGACGAGAAGCGGATTCGCCCGCCCCATAACGTCCCCAGCCAGTTGAAAGTCTTGATCGCCGAAGGAACGCCAATAGCCATGGTCATTACGGAAAACGCGAATGCCGAATACGGGCTCATTCCGCTCATGAACATGTGATGTCCCCACACCATGAATCCCAGGAGGCCAATGGACAACATCGCGTACACCATCGCCTTGTAGCCAAAGATCGGTTTGCGGGAGAACACGGAAACTAGTTGCGAGCACAATCCCATGGCCGGCAAGATTGCAATATAGACCTCCGGATGGCCAAAGAACCAGAAGAGGTGCTGCCACAACAAAGGTGAACCGCCTTTATGGCCGGCGAGCTGCCCGTTGACCGTGACTAACGGAACAAAAAAGCTGGTGCCGGCGTTGCGGTCTAGCAGCAGCAAAATGCCGGCGGCGAGGAGAACGCCAAATGCCAAGAGTCCCAGGATTGCGGTGATGAACCACGCCCAACAAGTGAGCGGCATGCGCATCAGCGACATTCCCTTCGCGCGCATATCCAGCGTGGTGGTAATGAAGTTCAACGCGCTCATGAGCGCACCGATGCAAAATAGCGCGATGCTGATCACCCAAAGGTCCGCACCTAGCCCTTGACCAGGTCCAGCTGATTGCAGAGCACTCAACGGCGGATAGCCGGTCCAGCCGTGCAGTGGCGCTCCTCCCGTCACGAAGAACGCAGAGAGCATGACAATGTAGGCGAGAAACGTCACCCAGAAGGACAGCATGTTGATCACCGGGAACGCCATATCGGCGGCCCCGATTTGAATCGGCAGAAAGTAATTCCCGAAGCCCCCCTGCGGCGCTGTGGTTAGCACGAAAAACACCATAATCGTGCCGTGCATGGTCAACAAACTGAGATACGTCTCGGGCTTAATCTCTCCGAAAAGCGGTAACGACACGTTGGGCCAGATTAAGTGGATGCGCATCAGCAAGGAGAGAAACATGCCGACAAAGACAGCGGTTAGCGCGAGGAAAAAATATTGCAGGCCGATGACCTTATGATCGAGGCTGAAGACCCACCTACGGATAAAACCTTGCGGCGCAGCATGCGCATGAGCTTCATGGGCCGCAGATTCGCCAGTAGCCATATTATTGCTTCTCCAGCTCGCGTGCGGCCAACCATGCGTCGAACTCTTGCTGGCTGACCACTTTTAACATGCCGTGCATTTTGTAATGACCCAGGCCGCATAGTTCCGCGCAAGCGATTTCGTAATCGCCCGTCGATATGGGAGTGAAGTGCATGTGAATCGCCAAGCCAGGCACGGCATCCTGCTTGAAACGCATGGCGGGAATGAAGAAGCTGTGAATCACATCGTGGGCACGCAAGATCACTTCCGTTTCACGGCCGACTGGCAAGTACATCGTTCCCGTGACGAGATCGTCTTTGGATGCGGGGTCCGAGGAATCAAGACCCACTGCGCCTTCTCCGCCTGTAGATGGATCAATCAGCTCCGGTTTGGTGGCTCCAAACTTGCCATCCGGGCCGGGATAGCGGAAATACCACTGGAACTGCATTCCAGTGACTTCCACCTGCACGGCGCCAGGCTGCGCGGGCCGGAAGCGCTCGGACGCCCAGATCGAGCTGCTCATCAGGTTCAGGCCGACAAACAGGATGAAGGTAAGAACCGTCCAGGCAAGCTCCAAACGATTGTTGCCGTGCGAATAGTGTGCGACGGAAGACGCGCCTCGGTCGCGATACTTCCAGGCGAAATACCCCAGGATTCCCTGCGCCGCCACGAACACGATTCCCATCAGGATAAACGTAATAGTAAAGTAATGATCGATGCCGGCCGCGGCAGCGGATGCTCCCACCGGCAACCACCATGTCTTGGCGATAAAGAAATAAGTGCTGATTAGCGTAATCAGCCAGATGACGATAAGGACTACGAGGCCCATACGGCGCGACCTCCCGAGCGAACTTCTCGGTCTTCCCCACGCGGCAACTCGTCAAATCTTCAGAATCAGAACAGTGGGGCCACGAACGGTCGCGAGTTTATCACAGCATTTCCCGAGCGCAAGCGCGTTCTTGCAATTCTCTGCTTGAACTGCTCGCATCGGACTCGTGGTGCAAGCTGACGACGACTGGTCTTTTGAACACTCGCAAACACGCATTGACGAATGTTCGGCTTTTCACTAGTATGAGCCCGTTACCGGGGGTCCGTGGAATGCTGGGGGCCTCGCAATTTGTAAATTTGCAGCTTTTCCATTTCAGCGGACCTTGTGCTTATGTGTCCGCTCAGCCCTTGCCCCGAAGTTTTTCCTGCGATTCCAGCACTGTGAGTTTTTCCTCTTCCTGCCCACGTCGCTTCAAGTTGATTTCTGCAGTGCACGCGAAAAAGACTTACGCATCGCCTCGAAGTGATGGGGACGGTCAACCAACAAACGATCCAGGGGAAAGAGGCGGCAGGTTGTAGGGCGGCCGTTTATTTTGCGGGGTGAGCCATTCAGGAGGTAACGCGTGGCGGCCCAAGAAGCACAATCGGACAAACTGAAAGTGAATGCGGCGAAGGTATCTGCCACTGACTCCGAACCGGCAACCAGCTATGTCGGAACGCCGGCGGTAGGTACTTCGAAAGCAGCCGCGGCGGCAGGAGTGGCGAGTGTTGGCCCGGACGACAGCCAGATCAACCAGCAGCGACGGCGCTTGGCTTGGTGCGCCATCAGTGCTTTTCTCGGCGCCTGGTTCATAGCGTTCCTGCGCTTTTTCCTGCCTCGTACCCTCTTCGAACCTCCCACCGTATTCAAAATTGGTTATCCCTCGGATTACTCATTGGGCGTCGACACTAAATTTCAACAGAAATACCGCATCTGGGTGGACCGCACTCCGGATCGCGTTTTCGTCATCTACGCCCGATGCACGCATCTGGGCTGCACACCGGACTGGAAATCCAGCGAAAACAAATTCAAGTGTCCGTGTCACGGCAGCGGCTACGACAGCGAAGGCGTCAACTTCGAAGGTCCCGCACCGCGTCCGATGGATCGCGCGCACGTTGAACTGGCTCCCGATGGCCAAATCATCGTAGACACTTCGCGTCTCTATCAGTGGCCCAAGGGACAGCCCAGCCATTTCAGTGACCCGGGCTCCTTCTTACCGGTATAAACCATGGCCGACCAGAAAAACTCAAACGGCAAAAACGGCAAATCGGTCGGCATCGTTGACCGCATCAAGGAAGATCTCAACTCGCTGAAGACCGATCTCCCGGCGAAGGCTAAAGAGCAAGTCGAGTCCCTCAAGAATCCCACCAAGACGCAGGTCTACACTTCCATCTTCCGCCACAAGCACGACGACACGCCTCGCAATCGCGCCCTTGGTGTCCTGTCCAATGTTTTTTTGCATCTGCACCCTGCCAAGATCAACCGTGACGCCGTGCGCTACAGCTACACCTGGGGGATGGGCGGCATCACTTTCTATTTGTTCCTGGTGCTCACTTTTACTGGCGTACTGCTGATGTTTTACTACCACCCCAGCAAAGTGCAGGCCTTCCGCGACGTGCTTTACCTCGAGCATGACGTGCCCTTCGGCAAGCTGCTCCGCAACATGCACCGGTGGGCCGCACACCTGATGGTTATCGCCGTTGAACTGCACATGTTTCGCGTGTTTCTCACCGGCTCTTACAAGAAGCCGCGCGAGTTCAATTGGAACGTGGGCGTAATTCTTCTGGTGCTGACGCTGTTGCTTTCCTTCACCGGCTACCTGCTCCCCGACGATCAACTCGGCTTCTGGGCCGTGACCGTGGGAACCAACATGGCGCGCGCCACTCCTCTTCTTGGCCACGAAGGCCCGTTCGGCCCGCAATTAGGCATGACCCCTTACAATGACGTTCGCTTCGGTCTGCTGGGCGGTTCGATCGTAGATGCGAACGCGCTGCTCCGCTCTTACATCTGGCATTGCATTGGTATCCCCATCATCGCCTTGATCTTCATGGTTGTGCATTTCTGGCGTGTTCGTAAGGACGGCGGAATTTCGGGCCCTAATTCGGTGATGCTCGAATCGGAGATCAAGGAGCCAAGGAAATAGCTATGGATTGGCGCCAACTTTGGGAAATCATATCCGCGCCGGATAACGTGCCGATCATCGCGCTCATTCCACTGCTCGCCTTCTACATATTTCTCGCTTGGCGCCAGGCACATGCCAACGACTTGCTCATCGAGCGACTCGAAGGCGACGCCGCTTTGGCCAAGTCACACCACCGCAAAGCCTGGCCCTTCAAGCCCGGCTGGCAAAAAGAAGTCCACGTCTGGCCGTTCCTTCTTCGTATCGAATTTCTCGCCGCCATCATCGTCAGTATCATCCTGATGGTTTGGTCCATCACGCTAAATGCGCCGCTTGAGGAACCTGCCAATCCGAACCTCACCATGAACCCCGCGAAGGCGCCGTGGTATTTCCTCGGCCTTCAGGAAATGCTGGTCTACTTCGACCCGTGGATTGCCGGCGTGATCATGCCCACGCTCATTATTTTTGGGCTGATGGTCATTCCTTACATTGACACCAATCCACTGGGAGCCGGCTACTACACCTGGAAACAGCGCAAGTTTGAGATCAGTACGTTCCTCTTCGGTTTCATCGTTCTGTGGGTATCGATGATCATCATCGGCACCTTCATCCGCGGTCCGGGCTGGCAGTGGTTCTGGCCCGGGCAAACCTGGGATCACAACCGCCTCATCTACGAAGTCAATCGCGATTTGCCGGACATTTTCGGCATCACATCCAACCTAAGCAAAGCCATCTTCGGCGCCGTAGTAATCGGTGGCTTCTTCCTAATCGGCGGCTTTGTGGTGCACGCACTGTATCGCCGCTACAACGCTAAAAATTATCAGCGCAAGAGTTTGCTGCAATATTCCATCTTGATGGTCTTTTTCCTCACCATGATTGGCTTGCCCATCAAGATGCTGCTGCGTCTTCTGTTCCACATTAAATATGTCTGGATTACGCCGTGGTTCAACGTGTAGCAGCGCCGGACCTGTGGGGGGTGCAGCACGGCTGCGGCCCAGCTTGGCGCGATGTGAAGTGGTTCGCGTTTTCTGTGTAGTGCTGTTAGGAGGAACTGGTGCCCGAGAAGCCCATTCCCGATGACGACCCGATCGTAAGCAAATCGCTGGCGTCGCACTATGTCGTCGCAACGGTCCTGCTCATGGCCACCTTGTTCTGGGCGTTGTGGGATGAAAACCTTGGACAGCGCCCTTGGAAAACCTTCCAGCAGGAGTGGAAAAATCGCTACTCAGCATTCCTTAAAACCGCGCGCTCGCAATCCAGCGCCTCGCAGAAGGATGTCGAGGCCGCCGCCGAATATCAAGCCGTCAAATTGTCGTATGAGCGAGCCAGGCTCAGCGCCGCGCCGCGTTATAAAGAAATCAACGAGAAGTTACGCGATCTTGGCGGAAAAATCCTGGCGGTCCAGAACGTCTTCACCGACCGCCGCGCCTTCGTCAACGCGGCCACCTATGACATTGAGACGGATCCCAGCAACTCTGCAAAGCAACGCAGCCAACGAAATCTCGACGCATACAAGCAGGAAGTCACAACCGTCGAATACCCTGACGGCAGCAAGCAGAAATACAATTTCCTGCAACTCGAAGAGACCTACAACGAATTAAGGAACGAGCGTACGAGGCTTAGCGTCGAGCTCGGCGAGAGCATCAAGCCGGTCAACGAGCAGAAAGAAAAGCTGGACGCCTACATCTCCGAGCACATGGTGAACCTGACCGCCTCGCAGCTCGCCGCCTTGCAGGACAAGACCGAAGCCTGGGATCCAAAAATTGTCCAGATCAATGTGCCGGAAGCCAACATTGTCGACCGTTGCGAATCCTGTCACATGGGCATTCGCGAGCCCGTCAGACTCACCGCCGTAGCCATGTCCCTCAAGGGCAAAAAGCCGGACGCCTACGCCCACGCGTTCACTGGCCATCCGGAACCCGACTTATTGAGGACTCACGACCCTGATAAGTTTGGCTGCTCGCCCTGCCATCAGGGCAATGGGCGGGCCACCACCAGCGTCGAAAAAGCTCACGGCAATTACGAACACTGGCTCTGGCCATTGTTTCCCAGGGAAAATATGGAGGCGGGCTGCCAAACTTGTCACGCCGCGGATATGGTGCTGGTGAGCAACGATGTCGGCTGGACTCTCTCCGAGGGCAAGGATCTTTTCCGTCAACGTGGTTGCGTGGGCTGCCATCGTTACGAAGGCTATGACAAGGAACCCGAAGATCTGCTTTCCATCGCCCAGCAGATCAAGCTCATCGAACAAGAAAAGAAAGACAACCTCAAGCAAGCCAACTACCTCATGAAGCAGGCCGACACCGCCGAGTCCAATGTGGAAGCCAACCGCCTCAACGATCGTGCCGTCGCGCTCAAAGTCACCAACAGCAAACTCGACTTGCGCATCGTTCAACTCGATCGAACCACCAAGAGTCTGCTCCAAGACATGAAAAAAGTCGGCCCCAATCTCAAGGACGTTCGCCTCAAGCTCAAGCGCAACTGGATTCCTGTGTGGCTGAAAAAACCCAGTGCCTTCCGCGCCACCA
Source organism: uncultured Acidobacteriota bacterium (assembly GCA_963731155.1). Taxonomy (GTDB): domain Bacteria; phylum Acidobacteriota; class Terriglobia; order Acidiferrales; family UBA7541; genus Acidiferrum. The sequence continues at coordinate 27,938 of CAVSVB010000011.1, read as the reverse complement.
CCAAGATGCCTGATTTCCGCCTCGACGATGAACAGATACAATCCATCTCCGCTTACATATGGCAGTCGGCGCTCACTGACCCACTGCCCAAGCATAAGCCGGGCAGCGCGTCGCATGGGAAAGAACTTTTCGAATCGCGAGGATGCCTCGCCTGTCATTCCATTGGTGAAGGCGACCAAGTGCAAGGTGGAACCTTCGCCGCCAATCTCACGCGCGTCGGCGAAAAGGACAGCTACGATTACTTGGTCCGCTGGGTCCACAACGCCCGCGAACGGACCCGCCCGTACTGTCCCTACGAGAAGAAGGATATTGGGCCCGAGGATTACAAGAACAAGGGCTTGCCTTATGTCTTCGATCTGGACCACAGCAAATGTCCCAACGACGGACACGAGTTGCAATTCCAGAACATGACTGCCATGCCGAGCCTCCGTCTCTCTCCACAGGACGCGGAAGATGTCGCCACTTATCTCGTCACATTGAAAAAGCAGGAGCCTTCCTCGTATCCAGACGCCTCCTTCATGGACGATCCCAAGCTGAAGGAAGAGGGCAAAAAGTGGATTCGTCACTTTGGTTGTGCCGGCTGCCACGAAATCTCTGGCCTGGAAGACGAAGGACGCATCGGCACGGAACTGACCACGGAAGGCAGCAAACCAATCGAGCGACTGGATTTTGCTTTGCTGACCGAAACCGCGCAGCGCGGCGGCAGGGAGCCGATCACCGATCCCGACGATCTCGCGCGGCTACCGGAGGGCCCGGCCAAGCAGCCATGGTACGACCACAAGGGCTTCTTTGAGCATAAGCTGGCCGAGCCAAACATCTGGGACAAAGGCAAAATCAAGCCCGAAGAAGAAAAGCTGCGCATGCCCAATCTGCACCTGACGAAGGAACAGGTTCGCGCTCTCACTACCTTCCTCATGGGCAGCCAGGAAAGCGCTCTTCCCATCACTTATCAATACAAGCCTTTGGACTATCGCCGCGACGTTCAAGAAGGCTGGTGGATCGTTCGAAAATATAACTGCATGGGCTGCCACCAAATGATTCCCGGCCAGAAGACTTCGCTGATGAGCTTGGCACGCTATCAAGACGCGCAGGAACAGCTTCCTCCCAAGCTGCTCACCGAAGGTGCTCGCGTCGATCCCCAATGGCTCCTGCGCTTCCTCACCAATCCGTCGCTCAGCGACACCGACTCCAACCGCAACGGCATTCGCTCCTATCTTGAGGTGCGCATGCCCACTTTCTCTTTTTCAGAAAACGAATTGGGCAAGCTGGTGCGTTTCTTCCAAGCGCTCTCGCGGCAGCCGTTCCCTTATGTTCCGGAACAGCGACCGGCGCTCACCGCCAAGGAAACCGACATGGCGCGCAGCCTCTTCAGCAGCTCGGCCGCACCCTGTTTGAAATGTCATGCCACTGGTGATCCCGCTCACGATAAAACCGCCACCGCGCCCAACTTCCTGCAAGCCAAGGGACGCCTCAAACCCGATTGGGTCGAGCGATGGATCATCGACCCACAGGCCATCAGCCCCGGAACCTCTATGCCTTCCGGACTTTTTAAGCAGCTAAACAACCAGTGGGTCTTCTCCGGTCCAACTCCACCTTCGTTTCAAGGTTACGACAAGGACCACACCAAGCTGCTGGTGGATTACATCTTTCAACTTACGCCAGAGGAGCAGCGACGGGTAGGAGCTTCGTCAGGACGCGCACGCGCGGCCAGCGACGGCACGTCATCTCGCACGAAAATCGCGAGTGACGTAAGTCGGCGCACTCAAAAGTAGCATTTGGTTGCAAAGCAGTTTTTCAGACAAACGAAGAGGGGCAAAAAAATATGAAAAAGAAAACAAGTACCATCTCCGTGTTCATGGTTCTCACCGCCATTCTCTTAGCGGTGGGATGTAGCAAGAAGGAGCCCGCAGAGGAACAGCCCACGGCCTCCAGCCCCGCTGCTACTACGCCCGCTGCGCCGATTGATCCCGCTACTGCGGCCACCGTGACTGGCACCGTGAAGTTCGAAGGTGCTGCTCCGAAGCCCGCAAAAATTGACATGAGTCAAGATCCTAACTGCAAGGGATCGAACACCGCGGAAAATGTCGTAGTGGCTGGTAGTAGCCTGGCCAACGTGTTCGTGTACGTGAAAGAGGGGCTGGGCAACCGGACATTTGCCGCTCCCAGTGAACCGGTCGTATTGGATCAGAGCGGATGTCGGTATCACCCTCACGTACTCGGCGTGATGGCAGGACAATCCATGAAGATCGTCAACAGCGATCCAACCACACACAACATTCACCCCACGCCAAAGGACAATCGCGAATGGAATGAGTCGCAGGCTCCTCAGGCTGCGGCCCTGGAGAAAAGCTTCGCGCGCGAGGAAATCATGCTGCCCGTAAAGTGCAATCAGCATCCTTGGATGAAGATGTTCATTAACGTCACCAAGAGCCCGTTCTATGCGGTCACCGGACCGGACGGCAAGTTCGAAATTAAGGGCCTGCCGCCGGGCGAGTACACTCTGGCCTTCGTGCACGAAAAGCTGGGCGAGCAAGACCAAAAAGTGACGCTGAGTGCGAAGGAAAGCAAGACCCTCGACCTGTCCTTTAAGCCGTGATGACAGAACGGCATCAATGGGAGCGTCTCTTGCTTGCCGGGACATTGTTGATTTCCATCCTGCTCGGCTGCATTCCTCTCGTGGGAATTGGATGGATCATGATGACTAGGGCCATCGCCACAGTAGATGGCCTCTTCATGAGTCTGATTCTGCTGACGCTATCGGGAATCTTTTTTCTGAACGCGTTCTTGGAACTGCGCGATCGCGGGTTTCTGGCCTTCTTGCAAAAGAAAAAGGCGGGACCTCCGAAGGAACCACCGGCGTCCAAAGCGGGTTGAGGCCCGAGAAAGACATGGCGAGCTACCCCATTTCTCCGCACCCGCGGGATGAATCACAAGAGATTTCGGACGTTGCGTCTCCAAAGGCAGCGCCCTCCCGCCGCCACATGTCCGCCCGGAATCGCTTCCTGTTCTTTCTTGTCGCTTGGCTGATCGTGCTGATGCCCTTCTTGTTTTGGTGGAGCACCTGGTTCGGACGCCACCTTTCCGACCAGCAAATCAGCGAGTACCTCAACGACGCTAGACATCCGCGGCACATCCAGCACGCCCTTGTGCAATTAGGAGAACGCATGGAGCGTCACGATGTCGGCGCGGCCAAGTGGTATCCGGAACTGGTGCGACTCTCCTCGTACCCGGTCGAGGAAGTGCGCAACACGGATGCCTGGTTGATGGGACTGGATACTTCCTACCCGGCCTTCCACGAAACGCTCTTGAAAATGTTGCAAGACTCCTCAACCATTGTCCGAGGAAACGCGGCGTTGTCTCTTGTACGGTTTGGCGACGCGTCAGCCCGAGCACAGATTGTCGCCCTATTGCAGCCCGCCAGAATCGTCGCTCCAAGTGCGGGCCTCGTCATTGACGTCGATCACGTCGGGACCTCCATCCATCGAGGCGGCCTGATTGCGAAATTACGGGATGGTCAAACCACAACGGACGTGCGCTCACCCATCAGCGGGCGCATTCGAACGCTTTCGATCACTAAGGGTACAAGCGTAGCTTCAGGAACCGAAGTGGCCACCCTTGACCCTGGCGTCGAACAAATCTGGGAGGCGCTGCGGGCGCTCTATCTCGTCGGCCAAGCCGCTGATCTGCCGCTCATCCGCATCTACCAACACGACTCTCCTGAAATCCCCGATCGGATCCGCCAGCAGGCTCAATTGACCGAGAAAGCGATTCAGCAAAGGGCCGCAAGACAGCCCTGACTACTTGCTCTTCATTTTTGATGTTGGGCCCGTTTCGTTAGCCCCAGCTCCCGGGCTCGGGCTCAGAAGGACATCGCTCCAACCACTTTTTCCACCTCAGCGATATCCACCATGACGATGGCATCCCAAGGGCAGCCATCCAGGAAGCACCCATCCGGCCCCTTGCTCAAGCATTTCTTGCACCCGATGCAAAGGATCGGATCTATCTGGATGCGGCCAAACGGTGGATGATCCTCATCCGGCACCCAAAACATGCAATCTTCCACAGGGCAGTATTCGACGCATGCGGGCGAGCCCGCGCAACCTGTGCAGCACTCGGTGATCACAGCAAGTTCTTTCGGTTTCTTTTTGCGGGGGGTAGTGATCCCCTTGGAGCGCGGTTCGTTCTTCAATGCGTCGGGGACCATCCCGGCGACTCGGGTGGTTTCGGACTCGGCAGCCATGGTCGGATTATAGCCTCGCTTCCAGGGATTTGTAATAACCACCCTGAAGTTGAACAGTGATTTCTATCTCGGGCCGCTCTTTGCACCCTTTGTTTGCACAGGCCAACCGTCCGCCTATCCGCAAACTCCGATTTGCGGAGGTACAAGGTCAGGCGCCGCGTCGCCTGTTTTGACCTTTTTCTCCAAGCCAGCTTATTGCATGCGCGCGCTTCCACATTTTGACACTGTTGCAGACGCTCCGCATACACCAAACGCCTCGGAACTGCCAACTGCGCAAAATCGCGCAAGTCGGTCAGGACTTACAATATTCGCGTGTAGGGGAACCGTACCAATATATTGGACTCGTAATACAGATCTTTTTGAGAGGAGTTCATCAACTGGTCGAAAAGCTTCAAAGGCACATTATAAAATTGAAATATTTTCCCGCTAACAAACTCTATCTCGAGAGTCTCCGATCCCTCTTCGTACCCAACCTGCGCTATTCCCGGCGATCCAACAGTGGTTCGGTTCATGTTGAGAGAGCCTCCTTTCGCAGGAGAGACGCCCTGAACAGGCTGATGCTCTAATCCCCATCTCGTCACAAATCCACGGTGGCGATCTTCTGTACCTAGCTGCGACTGACGGGGGGACATCGCTCCTTGGTCGTGGCCCAATTGAGCGCATACTAACACAAAGTCGAGTCTCGTCGGCTCTTTTTCCGCCTGATCCAGCTGCGACCGGACTCAATCACCGTCATCCGTGTCCTCCGCTCAATTCTCGAACGACATTGCCGACAAAACCTTTCGCATCGCCAAAAAGCATCAGCGTGCGATCCAGATGGTAAAGCGGATTTTCGATTCCCGCAAAGCCCGCGGCCATGCTGCGTTTGATGACCATGACGGTCCGTGCCTTATCCACGTCAAGGATCGGCATGCCATAGATGGGGCTGCTTGCCTCCGTCCGCGCCGCAGGGTTCGTCACGTCATTGGCTCCGATCACCAACGCCACATCGGTTTGCGCGAAATCGCCATTGATCTCGTCCATGCTGAGGAGTTTGTCGTAGGGAATGTCAGCCTCGGCAAGCAGGACGTTCATATGTCCGGGCATGCGCCCAGCAACGGGGTGAATTCCGAATTTCACATCGATACCCCGTTTATTGAGTGCATCGCAGAGTTCACGCACTTTGTGCTGTGCCTGTGCCACTGCCATCCCGTATCCCGGCACGATCACTACTTTATTTGCCGCTGCAAGAATCGCCGCAGCTTCTTCCGGTGTTGCACTTCGCACCGGTTTAGCCTCTGCCTTTCCTGCGACCGAGGTTTGCTCTTGTCCAAACGCACCAAACAACACGTTCGTGAACGAACGATTCATCGCTTTGGACATGTTTACCGAAAGGATGAACCCCGACGCGCCATCGAGAGCGCCCGCCACGATCAACAGTTTGCTATCGAGTACAAATCCCATCGCCGCCGCCGAGAGCCCTGCGTATGAATTCAAGAGCGAGATCACCGTGGGCATGTCCGCGCCGCCGATGGGCACGATCATCATCACACCGAAAATCAGCGGAATCACCACAATCAGCGGGAAGAGCGACATACGCGACGGATCAAGTACCAGCAGCACCGCAACGATAATGGCGACTCCCAGCAGCGAAAGATTGACCAGATTTTGTCCCTTGTAGGTGATGGGCCGTTGCGGCAGAACTTCCTGAAGTTTGCCTGCAGCCATCAAGCTACCCGTCAATGTCAGCGAACCTAAAATAATTTCCAGCGAAAGCACCGCCATCATGAATTTCGGTACGGCGGGCGCGCGCAGATAAAATTCCGCGGTGCCAACCAGCGTCACACACAACGCGCCGAAGGCGTGGCTCAGCGCAGTCCGCTGGGGAACGGCGGTCATTTGCACAAAGCCGAGGGGAACACCGATGACTGTGCCTAGCACCAGCGCAGCCGCGATCCAGGTGTAATCCACTATGCCGTGATGCAGAAGAGTTCCGACCACGGCGAGAAGCATGCCGATTTCGCCGGCCCGTACGCCGCGCCGGGCGCTGGCCGGGGAACTCAGCCATTTCAACGACAAAATAAACAGCATCGCAGCGATCAAATAGATCGTTTCCAGAAGAAGTTGGCTGTTCAGGAGCGCTCTCATGCTTTTTTCGACCCGCTGGCCTTGAACATTTTGAGCATGCGATCGGTGATGAGAAATCCGCCAACGATATTGCTGGTAGCCGCGACGATGGCAATGGTGCCGAGCACCTTGGCCAACGTCGCATGATGTTCGTGAAATTCGCCGGCCAGGATGATTGCTCCGACGACTGCGATGGCGTCGAGAGCGTTGGTCAACGACATCAGCGGTGTGTGAAGAAGCGGAGAGACGCGGCGAATCACTTCAAACCCGATGAACGCCGCAAGCATAAAAACATACAAACTCGCTAACAAATCCAACTTCATTTGGTTCAGGCTCCCTTCGACTCCGCCGCAAGCTCCGGCAATCCCAAATATTCGCGGACCCGCGCGTTCACGATTTCGCCGTTTCGCGTCAGCAGCGTCTCCCGGTGAATCTCATCCGCCTCATTGAATTGCAAGTTTCCGTCCTTCACCAAATTCAGCAAAAATGCCGTAAGGTTGCGAGCGTACATCTGGCTCGCGTGATAGGGAACAGTGGAGGCCAAATTGAACTGCCCGATAATCGTTACGCCATGTTCCACGATGGTTTCGCCGCCGCGCGTCAGTTCGCAATTTCCGCCGCGCTCCGCGGCAAGATCCACGATCACCGACCCAGGTACCATCCGTGCTACCATCTCTTTCGTAACCAGTACTGGTGATTTTTTACCGGGGATCACTGCCGCCGTAATTACAATGTCATTTGCCGCGACGGCGTCGCCAAGCAGTTCGCGCTGCTTGCGGTAGAACTCCTCGCCCTGCGCTGTCGCATAGCCGCGCGCATCCTGCGCATCCTTTGCTTCGATCGGCAGTTCCACAAATCGCGCGCCCAGGCTCAGCACCTGTTCTTTTGCCGCCGGACGTACATCGTACGCGGACACGACCGCTCCAAGCCGCCGCGCCGTCGCTATCGCCTGTAACCCCGCTACGCCGACGCCGATAATCAACACTCTGCCTGGAGTAATCGTTCCCGCCGCGGTCGTCAACATGGGGAAAATGCGCGGCAGCGTGTCCGCCGCCAGTACCGCTGCCTTGTATCCAGCGAGGGTCGCCATGGACGAGAGCGCGTCCATGCTTTGCGCACGCGTGGTGCGGGGCATCAGCTCGACGGAAAAAGCAGTTACTCCACAGGCCGCAACTTCCCGCAATGTTTCACGCGCGCCGAACGGCCGCAGAAATCCCACCAGCGTTTGGTTAGGACGAAAGTATGGAAGATCAGCTTTGCCCGTTCTGTCATTCGAACCGTAACAGAGCACTTGCACAACAATATCCGCTGCACGAAAAACTTCAGCGCGCTCCGAGAGAATTTTCCCTCCCTTTGCAGAGTACTCGGCATCGAGATAGCCGGCGTGCATCCCCGCCCCCGCCTCGATTACAACTTCCAGTCCGGCTTTGGTTAGATTGGGGATAATCGCAGGCACCAGCGCAACGCGCCGCTCCCCTGGATAGCTCTCGCAGGTAACCCCAACGATCATGCACCCTCCTCAAGACTCGTGAATCCGTGGCTAAATCTCGTTCCGGCAGCTTACTCGGCCGATGCTTCTTTTCCTGGGATAAAATACAGCTCTTCAAACATGGACCCTTCGCATGCGGTTCGCCCAGTTTCCACTTGAGACATCGATCCGGCGGAATTGTACACCCGATTGTCTGGTCAAGTGATAGGCATCCACGGCGAGCTGAGGGTGAGTGGGATAGCCTAGCGCTGGGTTATCGCGGTCTAGCAGACTCTGACTTGCGATAAGAGAATGCCATCGGAGATAGAAGGACCTCCCGAAGCGCTCTTCCCGAGTCCACTAGCTAGTTGGGAGTTTTGCAAACAGTCATAGAAACCCTCGGTGATTGGGGACACTTTGTACGATTTGCGTTGTACAATCGCGCTGCAATGTGCGGGGTGGCAGATATATGACGAATCCTGGGCAGCATTTCGTGGCGGTAATTGGCGGTGCGATTTCAGGCTCGGTGGCGGCGGAGATTCTGGCGGATCACGGAATTCGAGTCGCCGTGTTCGAGCAGAACACGCGGCCGTACGGCAAGATCGAAGACGGTCTGCCGCGTTGGCACGTCGAGCAGCGCAAACAGGAATACGCCCGAATCGACGCGCGGATGAAGAAGCCGAATGTGTATTTCATCCCCTCTACCAAGCTGGGCCGGGATTTCAATCTCCCCCAGCTTTTCGAGTGGGGCTTTTCGGCGGTGATTCTCGCCAATGGCGCGTGGCGCGACCGAGAATTGGGCGTGCCGGAAGCAGAGCAGTACGTCGGCAAAGGCCTCGTTTACCAAAATCCCTTTATCTACTGGTACAACCACAAGAACGAAAAGGACTATCTCGGACCGCGTTATGAAACGCCCGACGAGGCCGTGGTGGTGGGCGGCGGGCTGGCGTCCATTGACGTGGTCAAGGTGCTGCAGCTCGAAAACTACGAACGTGCTTTAAGGGCTCGCGGCATTCAGACCAGCATGCATGAGTTGGAAAAAGGTATTCCGGAGGTATGCAAAGCGCACGGCATCAAGCCGGAGGAGTTGGGCGTAAAGGGTTGCCTCTTAATTTATCGCCGCCGCGAACAGGACATGCCGCTGGCGCAACCACCCGACAACGCCACGCCCGAGCAGATCGCCAAAACGGAAATGGTTCGGCAGAAAATGCTGCGCCTGGCGCGCGACAAGTACCTGTTTCGCTTCCAGGATCGCAGGCTGACGACCGGGATCATCGTACAAAACGGACGGCTCGCAGGGCTGAAGCTGGTTGAAACGAAAATCGAGGGCCGCAAGGCTGAACCGATCCCCGGCTCGGAACACGAACTCCGCGCGCCGCTGGTCGTTTCTTCGATCGGCTCGGTGCCGGAGAAACTTTCCGGGATCAACATGAATGGTGAATACTACACATTCGCCGGCAAGGATGTGCCGCGGTACACCGCTATGGACCGCGTATTCGGGGTCGGAAACGTCGTCACCGGACAGGGAAACATCCGCGTGTCGTTGGTGCATAGCCAGAAAGTGACCAAGCGCTTGGTGGATTGCATGAAGGGCGACGACGGAAACGCTGCCGCTGGAGCCGGCAGCGCTGAACAGCAAGTCGCGAGTGCCGTGGACGCCATTGGGAAGCAGATGGAAGTGATCCCACAGCTTTCAGACCACCAGATGGCGGAGGTGGAACGCCAAGTTCATGTCCTGCAGCAAAAAGCGGGCTTCACTTCCGACTACGACTCCTGGATTGCCAAGGTGACTCCACCCGATCTTGAATAGATCGTATTCCTGCGGCGTCAATTCACCCTGCGGCAGGAGATCGATGAAAAATTCGAGCCCTTCCTCATACGGCGAAGACACGATCGAATACGCACGCTCAATTCTCTTGTCTGTGTGGTCCACCCCCAGCGTCGCTTATTGCCCGGCTTTGAACTGAAATGGCCCGCCTGGATCCACCGCTGGGCCGACTAAAACGCGTAGCATGGCGGCGTGAGGTGTGTCGATGGGAGAAAAGGAAACGGAGAGCAAGGATCCGCTGCCACCTGGTGATGAGGCGGCGAGGCCTAAGGACCAAGTGAACCAGAATCCGCACATCCAATACTAGTTCCCCAACGTCGTATGAAATCCCGCGCTAGGAAGGCTCCGGAGCAAGCATCTAACTGATAGGATTCGTGAGACTTTGCAATTGACTCAGCCCATCCCATCCTGACGGACGTGTACTACATCAAGAGTGGAATCGATCCTCAAAGTAAAGAAACCAAGAGCGTTCTGATCCGTCGGGGCGAGGAATTACACGGCCCGGATAAGATGTACTTGAACGCACGGCATATCGTCCTGGTAGAGCCGGTTACCCGAACTCCCAAGTCGCCAAGCTGATCGAACAATCGAAGAACGAATAGACTGCAGCCGGAATTTCATCCACCGGGACCGATGCGGGTAAGAATCGGGGCTCCCGTTTGGCATGGTGGAAGTATAAACCGACCCGTCGCGGCGCAATTTTCATCAATGCCTGGTAAACAACTAATCGGGCGTCTATTGTGAATCCAGCCCAAATGATTATTCTGAAGTGTGACTGAAAATCCCGACACAACCCCCAAGACCCCGCATCGGAAAGGTTCTCTCCGATCCATCGTTAGATGGTTTCTCATCGGAGTGACGCTTCTTTGGTCGCTTGCTTCGCTGATCCTTTTGGCTACCCGGTGGATCGACCCGCCGACCACAGTGGTGCACATGGAGCGCCGCTTGCAGGCGTGGATTCATCACAGGCCGTATCACGAACGATACGAATTCGTTTCGCTGAGCCAAATCTCGCCTGATTTCCAGCATGCTGTCATCGCCGCGGAAGACGCTCGCTTCTACCAGCATCATGGATTCGATTGGCACGCGATGCAAATCGCTGCTGAAGACGATATGCAAGGCGGTCGCATTCGCGGAGGCTCCACCCTTACGCAGCAATTGGTAAAAAACCTGTTCTTCGGAACCGGCCGCTCCATCCTTCGCAAGGGCGCCGAGTTCACGCTTGTCCCAGTGGCCGAACTGGTTCTCGGCAAGCACCGCATTCTTGAGCTCTATCTCAACCTGGTCGAATGGGGCCCTGGTGTTTATGGTGCGGAGTCGGCGTGCCGTTATTACTACCGAACTTCAGCCCGGACTACCGACCGAGAGCAAGCGGCCCAACTCGCCGCAATTCTGCCGTTGCCCCTGAAGCGACGGCCCGATCACATGAATCACTATAGCGGGCTCATCCTGGAACGGATGCGCCAAATGGGTTGGTAATCGCGCATCACATTGTCGAGGCCTTGGAAGACCCGCAATGGTAACCGCCCGCGAGTCGCCGCGATATCGCGAACGTAGGAAAGAACCAGGCAGTCTCGACGAGAAGATTGTGGAATGGAATGGAGTGTGAATGCCCATCTGGTCCCGACCAGGTTCCGGCTGATCCCGTGGGAAAGGAATCGTAGGTTTCACACACTGTGCCGGAAGAAAGCGAAAGGTCGGCGCGAGCGACTCCAGAGGAAAGCGCTTTTGAGCGTGGCAGAGCCGGATTCGTCGTCGGAGCCAGCCATGCGTCGAACAGACCCGGTCAAAGTGACATCAGAAATGGAAGCATTGCCTTCCAACTGCGACAAGGATCGCTGTAAATAGAGTAAAGCTGGAGGCGAGGCGCGTTTGTTGGCCCGAGAGCGAGATTGAACAAACGAAAACACCAATCACGGCGACGAAGAAAGAGTGCCTCATTTCGACCCACTCGTGGTCACTCTTTCGTCATATGAACGCCTAATGATTGCGGGTTTTTCTTAACCAGAAAATGTTGCCAATAGGACTTTTCCGCTGAGCCGACCAAAACACGTAGAATGGGCTGCGAGAGGTACGCCGATGCAAGGACTGGAGAGCGAGGGATGTAGAGCGCTCGTGCCAGGCAGTGTCGCCCAAGGACGAGCCATGCGATCATCCTGCGACCGTGCATTACCCCAAATGCGACAGATGGTTCTGCGATGCTCATGCCGAGGACGAGGAATGGCATCCGTGCACGCTGCGAGGTGGTGATGAGGGCGGCGAGGCCTAACTGCCGCAACTCTCTTCCGGTGCTCTCCTATCTCTTTGCGTTATTCGCAAGGTGTTTCTCGACGAGCCGCTCGACCACGCTATCGAGGTCAGGATAGCCAGCACCAAGGCTTCGTGTGAACCAGTTCCCACCGCGTTCGGCAATCCTCTCACCGTCAGCTATCACCTCGAACTGACCGGTCTTACCAGGCGTAATGACGGCTTCAATGTCTAAGCGCTTCTTGATTAGAGTCACGAGACTCGTGACCTTGACCTTGTTGTTCTGTCACGTTGGGCAGTGAACGATTTCGATCTTCATTCTGTTCTCCGATGTGCTTTCTGAGATTTGATATTCACGTGACTCAAGTGCGCGGTCAGGCAGCTTTCGCCTTCTTGTTCTTCGCAGCTCTGAATCTTGCCCACCGCGCCTTCGTTGCTTTTGAAATCTTCGCCCTCGCAGCAGCGGACATTACTCGCTTTTTAACTTCAGTGACTTCTCGGCTCGCCTTGCTACCGAGTGCTTTTGCTGCGGCGCGAACTCCGTTCAGTTGGTGCTGCAACTTACCCAGTTCTTTTTCGAGCTTTCGTTCTTCACGCTTGATTGCCGATAGTAGGTTCATGAATCCTCCGGGACGCAATTTATCCTAGTCAGGAGGCGATGCGCCAGATGTTACTCCCGGGGCATATGACCCCGGTGCGCACACCTGGATATAGCGCGAAGAGATTGCGCCGGACCAACCGGTCGGGCCGTCCCGAGAAGGATCGGCGGATGGCAGACCGTATGGAGTGCTCCGATGAAAAATCGTTTCACAATGTGGCTAACAGGTCGAGATGGGCATACAATAGTGCCGTTTTCGAGTCAAAAAAGGAAATTCCGGGCGACACGTGAAAAAGAAGAAGGCCTTTTATGCTCTCGCCGTGATGATCCTCCTGGGCGCTGGCTTAGTACTGTTCATCGTCGCCGCAGAGGAGCAATCGGTTATATCGAGCGGGTTGCCTGCAGCTGACAGAATCCGTCTTCATGACTTAATCACGCAAGGTTCTGGCAAGAACAATCATGTTGAATTGCTGGATTTCTATTTTGGCAAACAGTATATATACGCCGCAAAAATGGTGCAGTTCAGAGATGTCTACGTGCCGGTGTTTCCTAACGGAGAGTCCGAGAAAGCAAGCAATCTGCAAATCCTGCTCTGGATTCGAAATGATCGCAATTCCAACGAGCCACTCGTTGAAAGTCAACAGGATCTGGATCGGTTCGTGGCGGAGTTCAATCGGCGTCCGAGATCCGTAACAGGCATATTGCGAAAACCCATTGACAAGGTGCGGACGCTCACGGCTGATGCTTACCCCGGAACAAATCGCCAATCTCTTCGAGTCCTTTGGGCAAGACACTTTCCCGACCAGCAATCCATCAATGTCCTCTGGGGCATTTTGACGCTGTGTTTGGTGGCGGCAGCAGCCTGTGCCGTCGCATACAGGCGACAGTCTCGATCCTCCCGGATTTGAGTGCGGGGCCTGATGCTATAAGACAAAATCCTCGCGTGGCGGTTTATCGGGTTTTCACGCGAACTACGCCGATTCCGATCTTCCTAGCCCAGTGTTCGGGGTATTTTTGCCGCGCCTTCTCTGCTTGTTCTTTGGTCTTAAAGGGCTTCGACAAGATGACAAGTTCGAGACCTTTATATTCGAAGAGTACCCAGCGCACGGAAGTTTGCATTCGGGAATTTTATCAGCGTACTTTCAAGCGGCATAGGGAGTAGTGATCTCGTTTGCTAGGGCGGCGCAAGGCGAAGAAATGGCTTAACGTCGCGCGGGCCGGGCAAGCTGAGGCGCAGAACGCTGCGCCCCTACAAGAAAACTGTATCGTTGATATGATGACGGATGATCATTTGTTCGCTAGCGCGATCTCGACTACGTCATTGTTTCCTGGAATGGAATGATCGCGGGGAATTGAGAGATGTTTATCGGTTTCGTATTCTGAGCCCGGACCGAGGTAGGTGAACTTGTTGAAGATAAACGGAACTCCTTCTGATTGCAGAACGGAGTTGCCATCGGTCAGTTGAAAATGCAGGTGCGGAGCAGTTGCATTGCCGCTGTTTCCCAGGCGACCCAGGACATCTCCACCATGAACTTGATCGTGGAGATGAAGTCTAATGCTGCCGTTTTGTAGGTGCGCGTAGGTGGCGTAGCGACCCGCGGCGATGCGGACAGTGACGTAATTTCCTGCGATGTTGTCCAGAGTGACCGTCTTGGGAAGAACGCGTGGTGTGTTTTCCGGTATTCCGTCTACAACCTTTGTGACTTCTCCGTCGGCGACGGCATGGATCGGTTCGCCGTAACCCCACCAATTTTCGTTGCGAGCAGTTCCGTCATGATGAGAATCCCCGTTGGGACCAACTTTGACCCAATCGATCGCGAATCTTTGCGCTATATCGACATGACCGTCGATGGCGGTGATGGTGCGACGGTGGTCCGAGTCGTTCGAAGGGCCGTTCCCGGCAAACCAAACTCCGCCCTCGAATGGGGATCCGAGCAAGGGCGCTGGGTCCGGGCTTACGGAAACCGGAAAATCTTCAAGTACAGTTTCTCCGCTGCTGTCTGGCGGACCGGTCGCAAAGACCATGCGATGGCGCAAGACCGCGGGCGCGCGTTTGTCGGAAGGCTCTTTGATCCACATGAAAATTACGGTGCGCTTGCCCGGAGCAATTGTCGGCGACCCCTTCGCCCCCATCTCGGAGCCTACATCGAGCATGATCGTGGATAATTCATCTCCGGAAATGACGCTGAGTGGCTGCCTCTTGTCGGAGTCCGCGAAAACCTCTAGCCGCTTCAGCGTCAGCGGCACTGCGTCGAAGTTGGTGGCATGCAACTCGTAAACCAAGACCTGTTGTTCTGCGAGCTTGACCGGCACCGGCGCGGACGGACAGACCACTTCCACGCGAGGGCCTCTTTCTCTTGCGAATCCGGCTTGCAACAGCAGGAAAGCAAGCAGGGCCGTGTAAGAGATGCGGGGGCCGATTGCGAAAGAGAATGGCATGGTGGGGGTTTCCTTTTCTTGTCGGTTAGACGAGCGTTCACAAGTCGCGTAAGCTTAGGTTTTTATTTTTTCCCAGTTTGCTAGGTTAGTTGTCCGCTTCCTCTACGCATTGACCTCGGAGTCCGACCGTGCAGAAGTCGATTTTGCTAGCTGCAATCCAAAAAGAAATTCACCGCCACGATTTTTCCTTTCGTTGATGAGCCGCCGTCGGTCGCGCAAGGCGGCAAGGGCGTTGTTGTCTCTGGATGCCCAGCGTGCAGGAAACGAATCAATGCGACGGAGCAGTTCCTGGATCATTTGACGAGCGATGCGATGCCCGAATTGATTGATCGGCTGTCAGCCCGGTGACAAATGGAAGCTAAATTTCGCCGGTAAAACGGGCAGGAGGGGATGGAGGCGTCCGGCTGCACCCGGCATCTAACCCGTCATTCGCTCTGACTCCGAAGTGTAGAATGCGGTTATGTTCACCGCTTACAACGACGAGAGCGGCCATGCGGAGCAACAAGCTGTAGTCGTTGCGGGAATTGTGGCGTCGGATAAGCAGTGGATGGAGTTCAATCGCAACTGGAACGACACTTTGCACCAGTTTGGGATCAGCGGAATTCATGCCAAGGAATACTTTCATTCAGTCGGCGAGTTCGCGCAGTGGGCGAACCATCGCAGTTAATCCTGAAATTGCCGAGACGCGTCAACGATTCCTGCGCCAACTAATCGCCCATATCAAACTCAGATGTCGGCTGTGCTATTCACACGCTGTCCGAATGGCTTCCACAAGTCGATGAAGTCTATTTTCTTCGAGTCATGACGTCCTTACGAGTTGTGCACGCGGACTGCCGTTAGGGGGCACAATCCCGGCGGAAAACTCATGAGTTGATCTCGGCTCCCGAGATCGAGAGTATTGAGATATGAAAGAAATGTTGCCGTTCGTCGTCGGAACTGGCGCAGCCCTCTTGGGTATAGCCCTGGTGGCTAATGGGATTCAGGAAGTGCAATTTGGCCCCAGATGGGAAGTGCCAGTAGCGGCGGAGGGAAAGTTGTTTTGGTTTGGCATCATTTCAGTCCTGCTTTATCTGGTCGGAATCTTTAGCTATGTCCGGGGCGACCGCTTCTCGTTTCAGACACCAATAAATCGTGGGGGATTCTGGTTCCTGCTGTGGATCGGTGCCGTGTTAACGACCCTGAGTTTCGTTCTCGATCCAGGACAGTGGCCGATAACCCACCAGAATTTGTCTGCTATCGCACGCAGAAGTTTAATTCCAATATCGACAGCTTGCGGACTCTTGTGGGTTTTGTTGATAGCTCGAAGCCGACAGCGATCCTCACCGCAAGTGCCCTGATTAACGCGCGGGGGCTTCATTCTATGCAACAAGGCCAAGCCGACGGGAGAAGTTTCCGAAGGGTGGAAGCTTAGCCCAGCGAAATGTCTTTTGATTCAGCTAAGTTGTCCGAGTGGAAAACACGGAACCCGCGCACCGCAAGATTAAAACAGCGACGGGATGGGCCCGGCCTACTTCTTCCCAAATCGGTAAATTAATCCAACCGTACCACGGATATTGCCTTGGCTATCATTAAAGAAAAATGTGCGAATGTAATCGACAGTCACGCGCATACCTAGGTGAGATGAGAAGGAAACATCAGTTCCACCACCGCCACCGAGTGCGAAGCCACTATCGCTTTCCTTGATTTCCGATATTAGCGGAACGTTGTTGGCCAGAATATTCGTGGAATCGCTATACCAAGCGCCGCCAAAAAGGGCGCGAGCGAACGGTTGAAAACGGGAACTTCGCCGCAAGGTGAGCTGTGGGCCGCCCATGAAACTATAACTCTGAAGTCTCGTACGCGTTGACACTGTGATGCCACCTGAAGAAAGAATCTTTAAGCTTTTGGTTCCATAATTTCCACTAACGTCTACCACACCTCCAAACCAGCTAGTCGTATTTTCTTGAACCCCAAAATTCCATCCGTTCAGATTTTGGTGCGCCCCAAAGTTGACCAACGGGACGGTTGGATCTAAGGCGTGCTCTAGGTTAAGGATGTCTTGTACAGCATGGGTATCAAGGCGCGTGTACTGATAGCCTCCATATATTTCTCCCGCAGGGGTGTCAATCTCCTGTGCACACACACAGGTCGCAGATACTAGGGTTGCTACCGCGAGAAGCGCTAATTTGTGCACAGATAAATCCTCCGAGGCGAGAGACGCCGTCCGATGTGTTGCACTTCCGTCGCCAATGGGACCAAAAACTAAGTGCAATAGTTGCCTGCACTTACGTGGGCTCACATACTCGAAAGTCACCAATTGATTACAGCCTAGTCTTGAACGTCGATCGTATCTCATTACCTGGGCCGGCAAAAAGAAAAATCAATGCTGTGGAGCCAGTTCCTGACAAGCCTGACGGCTGGCAGAGCCAGCAGCTTGAAACCACCGTGAATGACAACTCGTATCATTGTCGGAATCGGCTTCGGACCAGTCCCGTTCCAATCCAGATGACCTGCCAGTCCAACCAAGCCGATAACGCAGTCAGAGTCTTGCCTGTCGAGAAGTCACGCCGCGCAGCCCCGTATTGCGTCGTAGAGCCATTCTAAACGGCACCATGCACTTTTTGTTTGACAAGAAGTCTGACTTTCTGTTATACGCTTAATTGCGATGGCAAGAACTGGCAGACCACCGATCCCCGCCCTAGAACGTCAGAACCGTCTTATCGCCCTACGACTGACGAAAGACGAGCACAGGCGCATCGAACGTGCAGCGGCTAAAGCCAAGCTTTCCGTCAGCGAGTACATCCGGCAAGAACTAGGTCTAAGGGGTGACAAATGAGAGTCGCAATCTACGCCCGTGTCAGCACTAGAGGGACAAGCAGGAAGTCGATAACCAGCTAACCCAGTTGCGCGACTTCGCCGCAAAGCAAGGCTGGACGGTAGACCGGGAGTTTGTTGACCGGGAGACAGGCTCAACGGCAGACCGTGAGCAGTTCCAAGCGATGTTTCTCGGAGCCAGCCGTCGCCAATTTGACCTGCTCCTGTTCTGGAGCTCGGACAGGCTGTCACGGGAAGGCGCACTGGAGACGCTCCAGCATCTAAATCGGCTCACGGGATATGGCGTAGCCTACCGCTCGTTCACGGAGCCTTATTTAGACTCTTGCGGCATTTTCAAAGACGCCGTTATCGGCATTCTAGCCGTCATTGCCAAGCAGGAGCGTGCACGACTCTCTGAACGCACACGGGCGGGACTCGCCACTGCCTCTGAGAGCCATTGGGCGAGAGCTTGGCGTTTCAGAAGGCTCAGTGCGCCTATGGTCTCCGTAGCAGCATAGCCATTGCGTAAAAAACGTGTCTCGTAATGCCCCGCTAAGTCGCTTAGTTTCAGCGGGGTTTTTGTTTGACATTAAGTCCTTAAGAATCGGGCGTTTTTACGCGGCATGATGGAACAAAACTGAATAGTGTGCGGCAGGAATACGAGATCGCGGGTTAATTCCTTGCCAGTCTGCGAAAGACATAGAGCTTCATGCATTCCGGCATAGCCCAGCGACCGAGCTAGCAGACGCAGTCTGTACCGCCTCCTGTACTACAGCGGCAATCTTCTAACTCTCGACGCTTGCAAGACGTTGCCGCTTCCGCTCTAAGCTCCAATTGGAGTCAGTTCCCTGCCCGCCTAGCGGTTGTTTCCCGAATGCCAGCCAGTTCGATTCCGGGGACGGAATTGGACCGAACGTTTACCGGTTAGGTTTGAGTGGTTGGCTGCTGCGTGAGGAAGGCGAAGAAAAGTCTCGAAAACTGAAGGTCGACCACAATCATGCCCCGCGCACGAAGTGCCTGGCGTTTTTTTCCCGGGCGTCGGTGTATGATCTTGCCGAAGTCCAGGCATCCTTCCGCGGTAGGGTCAAACATGGCATTTCATATTCTTAAGTCTCGCGTGATGACTCTGGTCGGCGCCGGTTGTCTCTTATTGCCTCTATTAGGTTTGGCGCAAGCTCCCTCGGCGAATCCGTCTGCGGGGCCGCCAGTGCAATCGGAAATCGTCCACTCTCGCCTACTTGTGTATGTTCGGGAATTGAACGGCGAGACGATCAACAGTCAGGCGCTTGTTACTGTCACCCGGATGGCAAACCAGTATTGGCAGCAGATGACGGCTCAGGGTGGCCAGGCATCCTTCGATGATATTTCTCCAGGACGGTACACCGTCCAAGCGATTGCAGCCGGCTATGAGGAGGCAGTCGAGGAGCTGGAGATTGTAGG
The DNA here is from genome assembly GCA_963731155.1 of uncultured Acidobacteriota bacterium. Taxonomy (GTDB): domain Bacteria; phylum Acidobacteriota; class Terriglobia; order Acidiferrales; family UBA7541; genus Acidiferrum. Next base: position 8,779 of record CAVSVB010000011.1, on the reverse strand, counting down.
CGGTGGCGGACAATCAGTTATCGTGAGCCTGCGCCCAGAATCACCGGGTGGCGAAGCAACTCCGGTTGTGCCTGACCCTCCCTTACTTGCTGCGAAAGCTCAGAAAGAGCTCGCGAAAGCACTCGAAGCGCTGCGCGTGGGGAAGCCAGCCGAGGCGCGTAAGCACCTGGACGCGGCGTATCGCTTGGCACCGTCTCATCCCGATGTGAATTTTGGCTTCGGCGTCTATTCATCGCAGGTGAATGACTGGCAGCAGGCAAGATCCTATTGGGAGAAGGCCATCACCTTCTACCCGCAGCATTTGCTCGCTCAGATTTCCCTGAGCGATGCGCTGTTGCGGGAGAACAAGCCCACGGATGCAATTCCGCATCTCGAGAAAGCCTTGGAGATCGAGCCGAATTCGTGGCGCGCACACGCGTTACTTGCCGATGCCGATTTGCGCTTGGGATCTTCAGAAGAGGCAGTTCGCCAGGCGGAACGCGCCATAGCGCTCGGCAGGGAGCGCGCTGCCGTAACTCGTCCATTGCTGGCGAGGGCGCTTGTGGCGCAAGGGAAGGCCGACCGTGCCGTGCAAATTCTGGAATCTTATCTTGCTGAACATCCCGCGGACACCGACGCGCAAAAGCAGTTGGCCTCTCTTCGCACGCCCGGGAATATCTCCGCCATTCCCCTTTCTTCTGTACCTGCAGCTCCGGCGGTTTCGGTAACTCCCGCGGCAGCTACTCCGCCGATTTTAGCCACGCTTCCCCTGTTCCCCAGCTGGCTTCCCCCGGATATCGACGAGAAAGTGCCGCCTGTCCAGCCCGGAGTCCCCTGCGCCCTGGACGAGGTCATTCAGAACGCCGGGAAGCGCGTGCAGGAGCTCATCCGCAACGTGGATCGCTTCACAGCGACGGAGTCTCTCTTCCACGAACCGGTGAACGCCTGGGGATTTCCTGCGCCATCGGAAACACGCAAGTTCAATTACGTGGTCTCTATTCAGGAGGTTCGCCCGGGCATGTTTACCGTGTACGAATACCGCAGCGGGGACCTTTCCTACGATAGATTCCCGGGGGGAATGGCCACACTGGGGCTGCCAGCACTCGTGCTGATCTTTCATCCCTATGGCGCCGTGAATTACGACATGCAGTGCGAAGGGTTGGCGCATTGGAACGGCGTGCTGGCCTGGCAAGTTCATTTCCGCCAGCGGCCGGATAAACCCATTAGGGATCGCGCCTATCGGTTTGGAGGAGAATCCGGCCCATCCTACCCTGTCGCGCTAAAAGGGCGCGCCTGGATCGCTGCGGACTCGTACCAGATCGTGCGTCTCGAAACCGACCTTGTTGCGCCACTGCCGGAGATTCGTCTGTTCGCAGACCACACGGCTATTGAATACAGCGCCGTGCATTTCCACAAGCAAAATGTGGACATGTGGCTTCCGTCCACGGCGGAAGTCTTCTACGACCTGAAAGGCCGCCGCATTCATCGGCGCCACAGCTTCAGCAGCTATATGCTCTTTTCCGTGGACGACAAGCAGCGGATCAGCGCGCCCTCCACGGAATCTCCGCCCGGACCCACAATGCCAAATCCCTCTTAATTCTTGCTCCCATCGTTCGCGCAAGAATGAAAGCGCTGAGGAAAGCAAGTCACGCAAATGCCACGTAAGAAAACCGAAGGCGAATTACCCGAAGAAGTTCTAGCCGTTTTGCGAGTCTCGCGGCAAGACTTCCTGGAAGTGGTCTTTCTCGCGGCGAACGGTTATGGCAGCGGCTCTTCAAAGCTAATTAGTTTCTGTCGCGAAACTCAAATCCCCGCATGAAATCAGGCTGGCAAGCGATTTTCCGAGTAGAGTTTCGTGCATCGTTATATTTTTCCCTTGACATGTATGTATGGTATGTGGCATACATACAGCATGCCGACCAAATCCCAAGCGAAGTCCGAATCCCTTGTCGACGTCCAACGCTGGTTGCAACAGCAGAACCATTTATGGCCTGCTGCAATCGAATGGCTGGCGTGAACCAGAGATCAAAAACCTGAAACTGGTGGGCGAGCCGTTCCATAGTGACGATCCAACTATGCGTGCCTGTCACGAGAGCGCGATTAACAAAGAGGGTGGAATCGTGGTGTATTCAGATCCAATCGATGAAGCCTAACGCTTTGCTCAGTTCAAACTGACTCGTTATCTAGTCGCGTTGCGGGCACTTGCCCCACAAATTCCATACGCTTGATTAGTTTCGTTACCGGCGAGTTAATTAAAATTGACGATAACGGCGTTTACCAGCTACTGGGTCCACTTCCCAGCCACCTGCCTGAATTTACGTTCATTGACTTGCCTTTTGTCGCGCCCTAACATGTGCGGCACATGTCAGGAACCGACTCTCTCATCGGCCAGACCATCTCGCACTACCGCATCGTGGAAAAGCTCGGCGGCGGCGGCATGGGTGTTGTGTACAAGGCTGAGGACACCAAGCTCCATCGCTTTGTTGCCTTGAAGTTCCTTCCTGACGAGTTCGCGCCAGACTCACAAGCTCTGTGCCGCTTCGACCGTGAAGCACAGGCTGCTTCCGCTCTGAACCATCCCAATATTTGCACCATCCATGAAATCGGCGAACACAACGGACAGCCTTTCATTGCAATGGAGTTTCTCGACGGGCAGACACTGAAGCACCTAATAGATGGTCAGTCGTCTGCCGCGGAACAGGTTCTGGAATTAGGAATTGAAATAGCGGATGCGCTCGAAGCCGCTCACGCCGAAGGCATCATTCACCGCGACATCAAGCCAGCGAACATCTTTCGTTACGAAGCGCGGTCACGCCAAAATTCTCGATTTCGGTCTTGCGAAAGTTGTCCCTGCTGGTACGAGCGTCGGTGTTTCACAGATGCGAACCGCCACAACGAGGGAACTCTTGACCAGCCCCGGCACCACAATGGGCACGATGGCGTACATGTCGCCAGAACAGGCTCGTGGCGAAGAGCTGGATGCACCGAACAGACATTTTTTCGTTTGGCGTTGTGTTATACGAAATGGCCACGGGAAAGCAGCCTTTTAGCGGTCCCACTCCTGCTTCGACGTTCGACGCGATTCTGCATAGTGATCCCGCTCCCATAGCGCGGCAGAACCCGGCACTGCCGTCGGAACTCAGCGGGATCATCTCCCGAGCGCTCGAGAAAAAGCGGGACAAGCGATACCAGAGTATGAGCGCGCCACTCGCGGCGATGAAAGCGCTGCGCCAAGAAACGAGCGGGCAGGTTCCGATCACTCGTGTGGTTCGCAAGCCGAAGGTAGCAATTCCGGCGCTGGTTGTGGTTGCTGTAATGGCGTTACTAGCCGGATGGTACGTTCGGCGGATCGGACAAATTCGTTGGGTACACGAAACGGCAATCCCGGAAATTGCCCGCCTCGCTGAAAAAGGAGAGGACGACGCAGCCTTTGCCCTGGCCAAGAAAGTCGAAGGGGTTGTGGGGAACGATGCCGCGCTGCGGAAACTATGGCCGGAGGTGTCAGTTGAGATTGCGGTGCACTCGGATCCGGACGGCACGGATGTGTATGTGAAGAAATACCGCGCCGTAAATAGCCCGTGGAAATATGCGGGACACACGCCGATTGAGCACTTTAAAGTGCCATTCGGACTCTTACGTTGGAAGGCACAAAAGCAAGGATTCGAAACAGCCGAAGTACTCTCCTTCTCCCTGGAGAAAGGTAAAGACCTCCGCTGGTTGATGGAAGGAAACACACTGAACCTGAGACTCGCGCTGCCCGGGTCGATCCCTGAGGGAATGGTCCAAGTACCAGGAGGAGAGATTAATCTTGCGATTTCCGGGAATGGAAAGATCTGTGTCCACCGTTGAATTTCCGGATTACTGGATGGATCGGTTCGAGGTGACGAACAAGCAGTTCAAACAGTTTGTCGAGGCCGGCGGCTACCGCAAAGTGGAGTATTGGAAACAACCGTTTGTGGACAATGGGCGGACGCTCTCTTGGCAAGAAGCAATGTCGCGATTCCGAGACAGGGCGGGCAGGCCGGGACCGGCGACCTGGGAACTCGGGAATTATCCCGAGGGACAGGACGATTATCCCGTGACAGGAGTGAGCTGGTATGAGGCGGCAGCCTACGCAGAATTTGCGGGGAAGCATCTGCCCACCGCGCATCAATGGCAAAACGCGGCGCAGACCTGGCTTGCTTCCGATATTGTGCCGCTCAGCAACTTTGGCGAACAGGGGCTTGTACCTGTAGGTACTCGCCCGGGCATGAGTCCCTTCGGGACGTATGACATGGCGGGAAACGCCAAGGAATGGTGTTGGAACGCGACGGGTAACAACCGATTCATCTTGGGCGGCGCGTGGAACGAGGCACGGTACATGTTTGTGGACCGTGACAGGCAGTCTCCCTTCGCAAGGTTGCCGACCTACGGATTCCGCTGTGTGAAGGAGGTTGCTGGGACATCATTGCCCACGGCTGCGCTGGAACCGATTTCTTTCACCGTTCGCGACTATACGAATGAGAAACCCGCATCCGATCAGGTCTTCGCTGCACTCAAAGATCTCTACCGGTATGACCCTGGACCGCTAAATCCGGTCAAAGATCCATTGGACGACAGCAATGCGTACTGGACAAGGCAAAAGGTGACATTCAACACAGCTTACGGCGACGAACGGATGAGTGCGTACGTATATTTGCCGAAAAATGCTCTGCCCCCTTACGAGACGGTTGTGTTCTTTCCGGGCTCGTACGCGGTTTATGAGCGATCGAGCAAAGACCTGGATTTCCTCGGGTGCGACTTCGTGATCCGCAGCGGACGTGCTCTGATATACCCGATTTATAAGAGCCATTACGAGCGAGGAGATGGTCTTCCGACTGACGATCCGGACGAAACGGCGCGTTACCGGGACCACGTAATCTACTGGGCGAAGGATCTGGGGCGGACGATCGATTATTTGGAGACGCGCAAGGATTTGAAGTTGGACAAGCTGGCGTACTACGGATTGAGCACGGGCGCGTATTTGGGGAATATTTTGCCAGCGGTGGAAAGCCGAATCAAATTGGCAATTTTGCTGGCCGGAGGATTTGATTCGGCGAAGAAGATGCCGGAAGTGGATGAGATTAACTTTGCACCAAGAGTTAAAGTGCCGACGCTGCTGGTGGACGGTCGATACGATGAATTCTTTCCGCTGGAGACTTCGCAGAATGTGATGTTCCGGTTTCTGGGGGCCCCGGCAAAAGACAAGCGCCATGTCGTATTGGATGGAGGACATATCCCGCCGTACGACCAAATGGAGAGAGAGATTCTGGATTGGCTGGACAAGTATCAGGGGCCAGTCCGGTGACTAAATTTCCTCAACGCCCGATTGTCCCGTTACCGGACAAGTGCTTTTTGGCCGAATACGCGTGTCCGTCGCCCCGACATCTGCGGCCTACTACTAGTGATATCAATTCACGGCAACACTAAGAATAATTAAAAAAGGAAAATTGCGACGAGCGCGATGTGTTTTTCGTCGCGGCGTTGACCAACTCGAATCCAACCCACAACCTACTGAGGGAATTTACCGGCGAGGGCGAGACGAGCGAAATGGTGCGAGAGGTTTGAGTCCAGGCTGAGAATTGCCGCCCGAAGGAGCTCCCGCCCCCGATCTGGCCGGCCCGCGGCGAGATTCAGAATGCCCGCGCGGTAAAAAGCACCGCTGAAACGGGTGTTGGTGGCGACCGACTTGTCTTCTGCCTCCGCGGCCGCGACCAGGCGCTGCTTCCAGGCGGTTGAATCGAAGGCCGAGAGCTTACGCGAAGCTGCCCAACTCCAGACGAGCTCGTCATCGGACTTTGCGGTGGCAGAGAAGAGTTCAGCGGCACCATCGGATTTGCCACAGTATTCGTAGACTTCTCCCAGCAGAAATCGGGTGCGTGCGGACTGGACGTAAGATTCGAGCCCATCACGGGTGAAGGCCAAGTCCGAGACTGGCGCACCGAGATGATCGGCGACATCGAGCGCCGCGCGGCAGTCGCTTGCCTGCGCCAAACTTGCAGACTGCAGAAGACGAACCTCTATCCAAACCTGACGAACATTCGTGCCGCCCTCTTCCCTGCCAAAGAAGCGGCCGTGAAACAGAGACAAAGCACGTGTGAAATCGCCTGCCTCCGCCTCGTTCAAAGCCAACTCTTCGACGAGAGAATTAGGCATCTGCTTCAAGTCAGGGTATCGCTGCAAGGCGGCCACGCGTTCAGCGGGAGGCGAACCGAGCAGGGTGAGGGCATCAACGGCGCCGGTGTAATTGGCGACGTTGCGAGGATCGTTTCCGATTCCTTCGCTGAAGGAAGCTGAAGCAGCGCCGTAGTCGCTGGTCTCATGCAGTAGGGCTTGGCCGAGGCTGGCATCCAGTGCCGGGAGCAGAGGGTTCAGACGGCGAGCAGCGTTCCATTCGCGCAGGGCATCCGCCGTTTTTGCGCGGGCGTAGTACCACGTGCCGAGGAGAGCATGAGCGGAGGCGTCGTCCGGATTGAGACGCAACGCGGAATCAAGCGCGAGTTTTTCAACGAGCGTGCTAGGAAAAACGTACAGCGTGGAAAGTTTTGACGCCTGGGGGAAATCGGCGGCTGGCGATTCTCCAAGTTGTTGACGACAGTAACCGCGGAGATATACGACCAGCGGATTGTCCTGTGGCAAGGTCATGCCTGGCTCCGCCTGATCGGGATCAACTGCAGGATACTTGCGAGAGCAAGAACCGCTATCCCTTGACGATAAAGGCCGAGAGCCGCGTACTGCGTTGCGATTCGCAGGACGCGATAGGGATCGGCGGCAAGATGCGCCAGATCGGAATCGCCGGACAGTTCACGGAGAAAAATGTCGGAAGGATGGAGCTGCAGCAGTTCCCTGGCCTTTCGCGAGGCGGCTTCGGAGTTTCCGGATGCGGCCTGGACGGCGAGAAGTTCTTCGCTGGCGCGCAGATCGTTGGGTGCCGCCTGCACACTTTCGGTGAGCAACTGCTCGGCAGCAGAAAGATTGCCCGCGCGCGACTCCAGTTCCGCTAAGCGAAGCGCGGCGGCTGCCCGGAATTCTGGCGAGCGCAAGGCTTCTTCGTACGAGGTGATGGCGGCACGCTGCTCACCGAGAGCATCGTGAGTAATGCCGAGGTAGTAAAGACTTCGGCGTCGGTGGTGTTACGAGCGGCAGCAGCCGGAAAGAAGCGGGGCGGCTTCCGCGAAGCGCAGCAGAGCAGCGTCGAGGCGTCCGACGGCCTTCAACAGTTCGTAGCTCGAAGGAAACTTTTGCAGGGCCTTCTGATAGCTGGTCACCGCGGAGAGCAGGTCGCCATCAAGCTCGAGGGTCTTTGCCGCTTGCAGCCAGTCGTCTGCGTTTTTGAGCTTGTCTTCCGGAAATTGGTAGGTCTGTTGTGGCCCGACTTTTATTTGTGAGGAAGGAGTCCAGTCGTATTGCCTTTCGGTATGTGCAAGAAGAAGAGTTCCCTTGGCATCGCGCAATTCGAATGTGAACTTGTGATCTGCGCTCGACAAAGCAATTTCTTTTCGCCATGTCCTTTCGGGAGAAAGATTCAGTATGTCTGTGGAGAAAGTGGTTTGACCGTCGAGGATTCGAATCGACGCGGCGGCGATCCGCTCATTCACGTTTAACGCGACAGCAAGGTGGCCGTCTTTTCGTTCGAGATGGACCACGCCGGCCAGATTCGCTCGAGAGATTCCGCCGAGTTCGCGGACCGGCATCCAGTACTCGGTGAAGTGAATCTCCTGGCGCGGCTCAAGGAAAGAATAGGTTTCCTGGTTGCGAAAGAGTCCTCCCTGCAGCTCAGCGTAAGCGCTTTCGTTATCGGAGAGGGCTTTGCGCCAGTCGAGGCCGTCGGCATCGACTCCCCACGACCAGATCTTTTTTGCCGGAAGTTCGTCGTACCGAGAATAGTGCGCGGTGCCGGTGTTTGTGTGGGGATGCCAGATGCCCATGAAGTCTTCGCGGCTGCCGTGAACGAACACGGAGACCGGGCCCGTGGTTTGATTGCGAATGATGCTCAGGTCGCGTCCCGAGGAGTCCACCGGCCACGGCTGAACTTCTGTGAAACCGTGAGAGGCTGCAAACTGCATCGGATACTCAATCCGCGTATCGTCCCAAATTTGCACACCGGCGTTGCTCCACCAATAGAAGCGGTGCCGGAAATCGCTGCGGTTGCTCAGCGTGACTCGTTGCTCAAGAACCGTCGAGCCGGGACGCAATGTTAGTTCCACCGTCCATTCCATGCCGTAGACTCGATCAACATTGCCAACGGTAACGGAGGCGCTGCCGTCGGCGCGCGAAGAGTGGGCAGAATCCACCGGCGACATGGACATCCAATTGTGCGACACCGGGAAATTGAACTCCACGCCGAATGCAGCCCAGGCTCCGCGATAGCCGATGAGAGCTTTCTTGATGGACGGGTTGGCGTAGAACATTGGCTGGCCACTGATTTTGTCCAGGCACGTGTAGACGTGGCCACCAATATCCGGTAGCACTGAGCACTTCAGGTATTCGTTTTCGAGGTAGAGCGGCTCGAAGTTTATGGACGACGCGGCGATCGCTGATGTTGGTACGAACCGTGTATGGGTAGTTAAAGCGCGTTGACGCGTATTGATCGAAAGCGGGATTGGGATCCGGCGCGCCTTCTCGTAGACGGGAACTTCCAGGACGCCCTGCCATACGCCGACCTGAGCACCCAGCGGAGCAGCGGCCGAGAAGAGTGAATAGGAGCGGCCCAATTCAATAGCATGCGATTCCCCCTTCCGGGGTGAAGCATATGTCAAACATGCTCCTCGCCAAAGAAAAA
>CAVSVB010000010.1:0-286630 GCA_963731155.1 uncultured Acidobacteriota bacterium | reverse complement strand
TGAACTCTGGCTGCGATGTGAGGACATGCGTCGCAGAGGCAACGCGGCGTTCGTTTTCGCAAGACTCGGCGATGATCGGGGGCTTGAGGTTATCCAGGCTATTCTGGAGGACCGTTTGGCCAAACGGGCCGTGTTCGAGATCGACAGCGCGGGACACCCGAGTCCAGCGCTACAAATTCGCGCGGACCGTTTACTACGCCGCGCGCCTTTTGGGGGATCTGAAGGATGTGCGGGCAGTTCCCCATTTTGATTCCCTTGCTGAAGGACGAAGACGTGGAGGAGGTGGTTCCCCTTTGGTCGTTGGCAGAAATTGGCGATAAATCAGCGATCCCTCCGTTGAAAGAGGCACTAGCTGACAAAGATCTAGCTATGCGCGCCTCAGCCCTACGCGCTCTCGAGAAATTAGGACAAGAGACTTCTAATTAGTCGGAACCGGACATGTTGCCTGAACTTGGGAACGTTTCCGGTAAGCTAGGCATGTGGAACAGCGGTCTCAACGCGAGGTCGGCTGATGTAGACTAAACTCGCAGGAAACGCGCAATTGCCAGGCGTTTCCGCTAAGTGAACGCGCGTTCACCAAACCCAACGAATCGCCTATTCTTACCGCGCCGCGACGGTCAAAGCCGCTTGGTACGGACCTTCGCTCGCTGAGTTGTTAGCGCAGATTTCGCCTGAGCTTGCAACGACGCCACCCGTTCCAGGATCTCATTCAATTTCGGAGCTGCTTCAGCATTTGCTCCTTTGGAATGAAAGAGTTCGCAATACGTCCGACAGTAATTCGCTGCCGCGTTGGCAGCCCGAAAAGGAATGGGCCGATCCGCCGATTCCCTGGAACGACCTCGTCTCCCGCTGGAGCCAAAGTCGCGACCTCCTCGAAGAGAAAATTCGGAATTTTCCCATCGAGGATTTGGTAAAACAGGTTCCTGGAGCGGCTCTCCTTACGAAACAATGCTTCACGGAATCGTGGAACACGCGATTTACCATTCCGGGCAGATTGCGATGGTATTGAGCATGCTCCGGTCGCGATCCTTGTAGCGCCCGCCCCGCGCCGGCAATATCATCTCCCCCGACTTGTTCGGTAGTCAGATTTCCAAGTCTTGATAGGGCGGATTACTGCTCACTTGGCCTTTCCCAGGAGTTGGAAGTCCCTGCCGATTTCTGACGAGAATTTAGGTGATCCTATAAACGCCAGAACTCGTCTGAGCGGTTCTGAGCGTATGATAGGCCCATGCAGGGCGCGAACCTTGTTGTGATTCAAGAGTACGGTAGCCGCGTAGAGGCGGACTTGGCGAAGTGCATGCTTGAAGATGCCGGAATTGAGGCAATGAGCCAAGCGACACAGCGGGAGGGAATGCGCAGGAGAACACCTTGCGTGGTCCGGGGCGGGATTCGAAATTCTAGTGCGAGAAGAAGACGGAGCAGTAGCCCGCGAACTACTGGATAGGCCTGCTGAGGGCGGAGAAATGTTTAACGTGGGGACTGAGAAAGTGACGACGACTCTCAATGCCGTGGCGTCGATTTGCCTAGAAAGCCTTTGTTTCGCTGCAGCGTTTTCGTACTGCAGGTCGAGAACATCGCGCGAAGTGCCGTTGAATGAACCGTAGGAATCATCGCATCCATGGCTTGTCTTGGATCTCCTTTGCAGAATTTCCAGTAAAAAATATCAGAACCATTTGGATCCAGGAATGACGAATGCATTTTTTCGATAAGATGTCTCCTTCTCTAAACTTAGAAATGGTAGCCCAATGAGTAGCCCGATTAAGGGAGGAAGTTGCTCAGCTATCCGACGCCGATTCAACGCTTTAGATTATTTTGTGGCACTTCATTTGGTGGTGCAATCCTAGCCGCCGCGATTCTTTTGTCGTGGAAACGGTTTCACCTGTACAGAAGGCCGGGGCGCAACACGACACACTCGTTGTCGATCCATTTGTTGATGCCAAGAGCGCACTGCTAATCTGAGTCGGTTCCCTTTGAATCAGGGGACAATGCGTCGACAAGACTGCAGTCGGAATCGAGGTACAAGATGCCCGAAGCGAAGGGAATGTGGGAAGGTTTGATGGATTTTTGTTCCGTAGATACGCCACTCCAAAGATGCTGAAATTTCTGTACGCGATACACCTTCTGGGAGGGCTAATCGCCGGTGTCGCCTGGGTGGTTCTGGCGTTTCAGCAAGCGCCAGTTCAGGGTTTGCTGACCCTCATTGGCGCACTAGTCGCATACTCTTTGTGGATTCTTTACTGCCGGGTCACGCTCGAAGTGCTCGCGGCAGTGTTCCGAATCGCCGACGCGGCAGCCCCCAGCCCGCAACAACAAGACTACTCGGAGTCGCAGCAGCTCGCAGAAATGGTTGGCTCACGCTAAGACTGTCGGGTGAGATCGCCGTACAGGACACGCGGCCACTCGCTTTTTGAGGCCAGTGCTGCCGGTGAATCAGCGATCAGGGTTCATTGCGTGGAACGATCTGGTCTTGCGGGCCTCGTACCGTGGCTGTCAAAAATAGAACTTAACTGTGCCCCATTTTGTGCCCTCCCTCCATCAAAGATCGTCGTACTTGATAGCAATAGAATGGGGAGGTAGATCGCCGTTATTGCCTTTGGGAATCAATAAAATAGCAAATCATCGCATTTGGTAATGAAAACGAGCGCCGCAACTGTTAACCGAAGGGTTGCTAGTTCGAATCTAGCCCGGGGAGCCATTCTTCCTCTCAAGAGCTCAATTTCGCCGTTCATCAATTATCAAGTTTTTCTTTTCATTCGTGCTGGGAACGGCGCTATAAGAGGGGCTCTCTGAACCTCTTAAATTGGTTTCGGAACGAAGTGACTAGACTTCCGAAGTGGATTGGACGATAGGAAGCAAGAAAATCCATTAAGAGCGGCTTGCTAGTGACTGGTATTTCTCGACGAAAGCGACAGAAGAAACCCTGGCGCTAAAGTCTTGGCACATTCCAAAAGATTACTTCATAGCGCAGCGATTCCTCGTGGAATCCGTCAATCCCTGGATTCCGACCGATTCGATCCCGCGCGAAACGCTCAAGTTAACAAGCTGATGCTTGTTCCGGGACTCGATGCGCAAAGCCTATTCCTCTTCGTCTTCTTCCTCAGTTACGGCGTTACGGCTTCATCGGGCGAGAGTACTTTTGACTGCCTTTCCAGCAAAAAAAGCAATTTGAGTACCGTCAGGAGACCAAGCCAGGCTGATTCCATCAGAGGGATGTTTCGTCAGGCGGAGCAGATTCTCACTTCCGATATTCTTAACGTAGAGGTCAACACCAACAAGGCGATTGGCGGCAGAGGCAGAGTCCCCGGTCCATGCGAATGCGATCCGCGATCCGTCCGACGAGAAGGCGGGATTACCCGCCGATCCGGGGAGGGCTGTGAACGGCACCGTAGTGAGCGACGGAAACTCTTGACGCTGCCACCACCGCGGATAAGAAAACACGCCCAACAAGACGCAGGTCGTTCCCGCGAAGACCAGTGCGGCGATTCTTGACCTAGTCCTGCCAGAAACCAAGAGCGGGTGGGTCTCGGTGTGCTGCGGAACTGCCACAACCGGCACTCCATTCCGAGGTTCTGATGCGGTCGCGGGCGGAGTGATAGCGCCAATGAAGCGGTATCCTCGGCGGGGTAACGTCTCAATGAGTTGTGGGGTTTCGGCGGAATCGCCCAATGCTTCGCGGAGGCGGTTGACGGCAGCATTTATCCCCCGCTCGAAATCCACAAAGGTGTCTAAGGGCCAAAGAGCCTGTCGAAGCTCGTCTCGCGTGACGAGGGTCCCTGGTCGATCCAGGAGCATGCCAAGAATCTGGAAAGATTGACCGGGAAGGCGCAGGCGAGAGCCAAGCTTGCGTAATTCCTGCGTTTGAAAGTCCGCCTCGAATGGTCCGAACCGGGTAGTGGTCCGTGGATTAGAATTCCCCGCCATCAGGCAACCCACTTTATCGCAGACTAGCATAACTGCTCGGGAAACCGAGTCTCCGAGAATGCTATATCAAATTAAGTCTTTTCAGTTATGCGAGTTAGCTTGCGTTAAAAATGTAAGCGTAATGTGAGAGTGCAACCATTGAGGTAAATCCGGCGGTCCACCAGAGTTCCCGGGACATCGACGAGGTGCCCCGTGAACATAAGAGTGAATTCCTTAGTCGGCGCGCTAGTGATTCTAACGATCTCGGGGGTACCCACTCTAGCCGCCCCGCACGACAATGCCGCTGTCCAGCACTTCGTTTGTAATAAAGGGTATACACAGGTTGTGTGCAATACCGAGATGGCTGTGTTGAGAAGAACGGTCGAGAAATATCCAACAGCAGCTCTGGGAGAATGGACTTGGGTGTTGGTGCAGAACGAAGACTGGCGGCCCATATTGAAGTCCCTGGGATACGACCCAAACGTTCCGGCATTTAGCGTGCTTGCCAAGCGGGAGACTTTTATCGAGGAAGCTCTCGTGCTGGGGGTAATTTCTCTTCGCGGAGTCAAGCTGCGAGAAGTGTGGCGGATGCCCATGGAAGAATTGTTGGACCTCGCTGTGCGGCACGAAATGGGTCATGGGCTTTGCAGCGAGAAGGACGAAATAAAAGCTAGTCGAACGGCGGAGTTGCTACGGGAGGGTAAGGTTTTTGAATGCGACGAAGGGCTGACCGCAGCGAATCGGCGCAAGCTTCGTCCTGAACCTGTGGCTTTTTAGGATTGCCGAATTTGATAGACGACCGACAGGACTCTCTTGATGAATCGAGTCCAGGCCCAGTGCTCAGCCTGGCAGATCGCCGCCGCGACGCATCTGCGGTGGCGAAGTTCTCGGCACTATTGCTGAACGTAGGACTCTCGCCGCGGAATTCACCGAAAGCTCTCCATGTTGATAGGCGTACCGGGTATTTAGTCTAGTCCATTCTGCGTATAATGAACCGCCATACGGTCCTGCGCGGCCCCGGTCTTTTTGATTCACCGCGAAGTTTAGGTTCCGGCAGGATGTAATGTCCCAGGAATGGAAATTTGCCCTGAGCGGAGCCACTACGGTCGTCCACTGCTAAGCAAAGAGGGAGACGTTATGAGAGAAATTCTCGCTGCAGTGGCACTAGTCGTGATGTCGCCAGCGTGCAGTTTGTACGGACAAAACCCACCTTGCGCCAGTCCCGTGAATTTCGCGGGCATACGAACATTCCTAAGTGCGCCTTACGTACCCCGTGTCGAGGATCTTAAGGCTGACATTGCCGTAGTTGGCGTGCCCTTCGACGAGGGCACCTGGAACGCCCCAGGCGCACGATATGGGCCGCGCGAGCTCCGCGAAGGTACGGCCATGTATAAGATGTGTGATCTTAGCCAGGGATTCTACTTCATAGACGGCGACCGCGTGGTTTTAAAGGGCAAACATTGGGTGGACGTTGGGGACGTTGAAACCTGGCCCACCGTGCCTGCGCAGACAAACGACAGCGTCACGCGCACTATACGCTCCATCCTGGCCAAAAAAGCGTTCCCGGTCGTGCTCGGTGGAGATCATAGCATTACGTTCCCTGTTCTTCGTGCGTATGACGTTCCGTTGACCTTGATCCACTTCGATGCACACCTGGACACTTGGACTGGGGCGCCAGGCAACCTCGATCACGCCTCCTGGGTGAATCGGGCTGCTAAGCTGGGGAATGTTAAGAACATCGTCCAGATTGGCATGCGCGGGTTGGCCAATGACTTTGAGGCGATCGACAACGTCCGCAAGATAAACAGCACCATCATCACGTCGGAGCAAATTCATCGTCGCGGAGTGGAGTGGGCCCTCTCTCAGATTCCTAAAAGTGAAAACATTTACGTTACAGTAGATGTGGACGTGATGGATCCGGCAGTGGCGCCGGGAACGGGCACTCTCGAACCAGGAGGGCTGAGTTTCTTCCAGCTCGACGATCTCTTGACGGGTCTGGGTGCAAAAGGCCACCTCGTTGGTGTGGATGTTGTCGAAGTGGATGACCGGGACCACAGCGGCCGAACTGCGCAAACTGCGGTGCGTTTGATCATCGATTTGCTCGGAGCCGCGCTTCACTAGATAGAGCACTATCGCCCGTTCACTTTGCCTATATCTTTGCCCACCCTCAAACAGAATCAACGCGTCCACTACTTTTCCCGAGTCGTGCGCGAAGGCGCGTCCTTTACCGACCGGCAAGTCAACAATCCAATTCGCGTTCACTTGATGAGTCAGGTCGTAGTCCGAAACAGCGAGCGCAAGATTCGGCGAAAAGTCATTTGCCAACCGGCTGCCAGCAAGTCCGATGTTCTGGTAGCCGTAGACGGAAAGTCGACGCGCGACGCTGCTGACGTAATATCAATCGACTTCGAGAATGTGTAGTTGAAGTCGAATTGCACGCCATGGCTGAACTGCTTGCGCAAGCTCGCTTGCAGCGCGTGATAGCTCGAGTTCCCGACTGAGCTCCAGCCGTACATGGAAATTGCCCGGTTGTCGAGAAACTGACTGCGCCGATACGTGAACAGTTTCCGAAGCGCTGCCGAGCTTCAGTTGCGCGTTGACGGTTGCCGGTGTGTTGACGAGCAGCGTCAGGCCGGCGCGCTCATAGCTCTGGAATCCGGTGGCGCTCACTATGAGCGTGTACGTGCCCGGGGGGAAGCAGCGAAAATTGATACGAGCCGTCTTCGCCGGTGGTGATTTGCGTTAGATTTTGGATTCGGTATTG
This sequence comes from uncultured Acidobacteriota bacterium, assembly GCA_963731155.1. Lineage (GTDB taxonomy): Bacteria > Acidobacteriota > Terriglobia > Acidiferrales > UBA7541 > Acidiferrum. Next base: position 279,966 of record CAVSVB010000010.1, on the reverse strand, counting down.
GTCAGGGTGACCGTCGCGCCACTGACGGCGCCTCCCGTTGGATCATTGACGACGCCACGCACGGACGTTGCCGCCTGCCTCCAAAGCGGGCCAGCAGAGACGAGCAACGCCACGGCCAGTAATGCCGCGGGGCAGATTACAGTTTTCACTCGCTCAGGCGCGATTTTCCAAAGGCGAGAAAATAAAAGCGCGACGCCAGGGTCGGGTTTCATGATATCGACTCCTTCAGAGAAAAGCTGCTGCGGGGGAGGAACCTTACTAAAATTACGCAAGGTCATAGCGAACGTATGCGCGTGTCAACGCCCTTTGCCAGTCGCTCTTTAAATACTTTGAATACAAGATCTGGCTTGCAGCGGTCTGGCGCGGACGTGAGAGCCGGAATTTCGGGGTGCGCTGCACTGCTTGCCGCGCCGCCCACACGAGCATCAATGGGTTGAGAGTACGGAGCATCATCGGCCGGTGATAGGCTTATGATGATGAAGATCGCGCACTGAGCGAATTGTGAACACTGGAAAAGGGGAGATTTATTTATGAATCTTAGTCGCTTGACAGGCGGAGTTTTAGGCGTGGCGCTGTTGACGCTTGGGTTGAGCGCGCCGGGACGGGCCCAGAGCGCGTCGGTCTACAAATCGAAATGCGCGGTTTGCCACGGAGCGACCGGAAAGGGCGACACACCTGCGGGTAAAAGCATGGGCGCACCGGATCTTACCAAGTCAGCGGCCAAGAGCGACGCCGAACTGAAAGCCGTAATCGAAAAAGGCAAGAACAAGATGCCGGCGTACGGAAAGAGCCTGAAGCCACAGGACGTTGATGGCTTGGTTGCGTACATCAAGAGTTTGAAGTAGGCGCGGCACGGACGAGAATGCACAGTGAGCCGCGCGCATGATTGAAATCCGGATTGCCGCCGAACTGAAGGCCAAGTGCGCGAAGGTTGCGCTGGGATGTGTGGAAGCAGCGGTTGAGACGGGCGCAACTCCGCCTGGGCTGGATGAAGCGCTGCGTTCGTGCGAAGAAAAAATTGCAAAACTTCCCGAGCCGCGCGCGGTGCTGGAATCGTCGCCGATATTGGCGACGCGAGCGGGATACAAAGCTTTGGGCAAAGATCCCGCGCGATATCGCGGCTCGGCCGAAGCGTTGCTGCGTCGTCTGATCGCTGGGAAAGGCATGCCGCGAATCAACAACGTTGTGGACGCGATCAACTTAGTGTCGGTCGAAAGCCGGTTGCCGGTCGGACTTTACGATTTGGCGCATGTCGAAGGCGCGATTGAGTTTCGCGCCGGGCGTGCTGGTGAAACGTACAAAGGAATCGGCAAGTACGACTTGAACCTTGAAGAGCTGGCGCTGTTCGCCGATGCGCAGGGACCGCATGGCAGTCCCACTAGCGATTCCGAACGAACGATGGTGACCGAAGCGACGAAACATGTGTTGGCGATTATCGTGTCGTTTGGCGGCGTATCGCCGCTGGGCGGGGCGATGAAGCGAATGGCTGAGTTGCTGGAACAGTACGCGTCGGCAAATGAGCTGAAGTCCTGGACGGTTTCTTAGATATGAAAGGCCAGCGGCAACGACTGGCTACTTGCCCAGAACGAGATTGATTCCCGAGAGAATAAGATCGAACTTCGGCTGAGGTAACTTACCCGCTCGTTTCGTGAGTAGGGATTTATCAAGAGCCACAATTTGCGAAACATTCGCGACAGAATCCTTGGAAAGGCCCGTTTGACGCGAAGAGAGACGTAAGTTTCCAGGAGCCAGGGCCCACTTTAGATTGCTAGTTAAAGGCACGCAAACCACAGTGGCGATGCGGCTACGGTTCAGTGCGTCGGATTGAACAACTACGACAGGCCTGCCGAAGCCCGGACCGGAGCCGATTGGATCGGGTAAATCGGCCCACCAGACTTCGCCCTGGGAAATCACCACCCGCTCTTGTCTAGGATCCGGCGGCCCGCAACCATCAAAAACTCATCGTCTTGCACACCGATCTCAGCTAGAGCAGAGTCCATGGCTTGCGTAATTTTCTCCGGAGAGCGGCGATCAACATATTCCTTCAGTGCATCACTGAAGAGCCGGCTTCGCGATTTCTTGGTTCGGCGTGCCAGGTTCTCAGCCGCCTCGAAAACATCATCGGGAATAGAAACGGCAGTTTTCATACCAAAAGTATAACTTTATATAAGATGGCGCGCAAGAACTTAGGAGGATACAGCTGAGGGAACGTCCGAAGCCGAAACGCGGGAACGGGTGAGGAAACCGCGGGAGGCCAGGAGCTCGGCATTGAGAAGGGCGGCGCCGGCGGCACCACGAAGTAGATTGTGCGAGAGCAGCGTTAGCTTCACGTCGAGTAACGGACATTCGCGGACACGGCCGACCACGGCAGCCATGCCGTTCCCGGCGTTGAGGTCGCGGCGGGGCTGCGGGCGATTTTCTTCATCCAAAACCACGACGGGATTCTTTACGGCGGTGGGAAGAGCGGCCAGTTCGTCGCTGACGGTGAAATTGCGCAGCGCTTCGCGGACTTCGCGAAGTGTGGCGATTTTTTTCAAGCTGACGGAGAGACACTCCAGGTGGCCGTTTTCCACCGGCACGCGGTTGCAGTGCGCGCTAATGCCGAGACCGGCTTCGACAAAGCGTGAGCCATCCCATCGGCCGAGAAGTTTTTGCGGCTCCTCTTCCATCTTTTCTTCTTCGCCGCTGATAAAAGGAACTACGTTGCCGAGAATGTCGAGCGAAGGAACGCCCGGATAGCCGGCGCCGGAGACGGCTTGCATGGTGACGACAAACATTTTCTCCAGGCCAAACTCGTCGGCAAGAGGTTTCAACACCAACACCAGCCCGGCGGTGGAGCAATTGGGATTCGTCACAATGAAGCCGGAGCGGTATCCGCGATTTTTCTGTTGTACCGGGATGGCATCAAGATGCGCGGCATTCACTTCCGGAATTAGAAGTGGAACGTCGGGCGACATTCGATGATTTTTGGAATTACTGACCACCGGATAGCCGGCGCGGGCGAACTCTTCCTCGGCCGGACCGGCGACGGACGAATCAAGCGCGGAAAAAACAAAATCGCAATCGAGCGTGGGATCGAGATCTTTGACGACGAGGCCAGCGGCAGCTGCTGGGATGGGCGTGCCGAGATGCCACTTCACTGCTTCAGAATATTGTTTTCCAGACGAACGCTCGGAAGCAGCAACCTCGGTGAGTTCAAACCACGGGTGACCGTCAAGTAGTTGAACAAGGCGCTGGCCAACAGTTCCGGTGGCTCCAAGAATGCCGGCGCGAAATTTTTGCTCAAACTTTGAGTGGTCGAAGTCTGCTGCGGGGCTCACGCTTCACCTCTGAGGTTGGAATTATGGCAGGAGCGCGGTAAAGACGGCGAGGAATCGTTTTCAACCGTCGGACCGATGCGGGTTCCGCGGACATGTGGGTTGAAAGTGTTACGAACCCAAACGACCATTTCTGTTTCAGCGGCCAACGGGAGAACCTTGGCGTGCAGAACTTTTGCGCCGGCCGCTGCCAGGGCATGCGCCTGGTCGTAGGAGAGTTCGTGGAGCAGTTTTGCTTCGGCGGACTCGTGCGGATTGGCGGTATAGATGCCATCCACGTCGGTCCAGATTACCAGTTCGTCGCAATCCACAACGTGCGCGATGAGCGCTCCGGAAAAATCCGAACTATTTCTGCCCAGAGTCGTGACGCGTCCATCGCGCGTGGCGCCGATGAATCCGGTGACGACAGGAACGAGGCCATCCGCAAAAAGCGGCAGAAGAATTTCGCGGCCGCGAAGGCGGGTCTCCTCGATTTGCGGGTGAGCATCGCGAAAAGTGTCGCAGGTCAGCACGAATTCCGAAGAACTTACCGGCACGGCGGGAACCCCGGATTTTTCCAGCGCCGCCGTGAAAAGGCGAGCGCTGAATCTTTCGCCATAGGAAGCGAGGCGATCCTGAAGCGCGGCGCGCTGAAGCGCAGAAGGTTGCGTTTCCGGGCCGGCGTCGTGCAGCAAATCCTTGCCGAGAAGGTCGAGGTCGCGCGCGACGCGTTCGTGCTCTTGCGGCTCGAGTCGCAGATCGCGAAGAACTTCCAGATGTAGATTGAAGATTTGCTGCGCGTCGCGACGGGCATCGGTGCGGCATCCAGCTTCGAGAGTCTTCGCGACAGCCAGCAATCGATCAGTGATCCCCTTCATCGCGGAAACCACAGCGACAACATTAGAATGAGACGCAGCATCGCGGACGAGGCTTGCGGCATGGAGCATGCGATCCGCTCCGAGCAGCGAGCTTCCACCGAACTTGAAAGCCAGAGTCGCTGTCGTGGATTCGCTCGAACGCTCGGCGAATGCAGGAACAAACACTCCGGCGTTGCTACGTTCTGCGACGGGATCTTGCTGTCCTTCCGGGCACATGGCGACGACTCCTGTTGGTTTTTTGCCGCCGCTTGAAGTGTCTGGAGTGGGCTTAAAAGAAGAAACCCACCGCCAGGTTCGCTTCAGGCGGTGGGTTGGAAACTTTTGCTTGTCTTGCTAGCTGTTTCTGACCTCGCCGGAAGCGCCCGTAGTCTTAGTCTTAATAATGATAGTGGACTTCGTCGTGGCGGCGGACGACATCGACATGATGTTGGCGCGAATCGAGATGGCGAGAGACAAACTCACGGAAGCAAGAATAGCACGGAGTCCAGCTGGTGCAAAGGGCAAATCTAGCCGCCCAAGTGGCTTTGCGAAAGAGTAACCCGCCGGTTCGCGCGGCCACCCAACGCGCTGTGCACCCTGTAAGAAATTCTCCGCGGCTTCCATCCCTTAGGGTACTAAGGGGAAGGTTGTATGCCGCCAAATTACAGAAGATTCTAGGGATAGGGAAACTTGCAAGTCAGGTTAAGTTTGGCGACGAGAGTGCACTACTGCCGATTATATAAAGGACCCCTGGACAAATGATTTTGAGACCCAATAAACATCGCGGGCGCGGAACGCGATCAGCCGAGGTAAAGCATTTTTCGTACAAGCGCTTCGTTATTGGTGTTTTCGTATCGATGCTGGTGATGCTGGGCAGCACAAAGCCGTTGGCGGCACAAAATCAGGTAATGGGAGAACTTGGATTCGAGGGGAAAACAAAGGTGGAACGCGATTCTGGAGTCTGGATTGATGGAAACTACGTCGGGTACCTGAAAGAGTTGAACGGAAGCAAAAAAATAATGCTGCTGCCGGGAGCGCACGAAGTGATCGTGCGCCAATCGGGCTATATGGATTTTGTGGAGAGGGTAACGGTTGAGCCGGGAGAGAAGCGGTTAATCAGCGTATCGCTGCATCTTGCACCCAGCGCGACAGTGCCGGAAATCACAGCTACATTAAAGCTGAAAATCAAGCCAGAGCGATCCGCCGTTTTTCTGGATGGAAAATTTGTCGGGCACGCGGGAGACTTTGGCGGAGCGTTCAAGTCCATGAAGATTAGTCCCGGCAAACATCACGTTCGCGTGGAACTGCCCGGATACCGCACGTTCGAAACGGAACTGAATCTGCTCGCTAACCAGGAGAGCGAAATAAAAACGGAATTGGCAAAAGGAAGTATCGCGCAGAACACGCCACTGATTAAGAAGCCAGACTAAAAACCAGAGCAAAAATCAGAGCAAGGACCATAGGTTTAGCGAGCCTCGAAAAGCAGGCTTGAACAGGTCAGGCCGGATTCGGCTTTTTGCAGCTCGGAAATGTCGATTGGCACGACGTGGAACCCGCGAGCTTCAATGCGGGCCCGCGTGCGTGTAAACGATGCGGGAAACATGACTGTGCCTGCGATCGCGAGAGCGTTCCCTGCGTGAGGTTCCGCGGGATCAACGTCCACCCACTCATAATCCTTTATTAAAAATGATTCGAACCAGGCGCGATTGGCGAGAAGCGTGTTGTCGTCGAGCGACGTGACGGCCGATTTCAGGTGGAGACATCCGGTAACCGGAACGCCGATGACTTCGTAGCCGAACGGAGCAACGATCGCGGCCAGTTGAGAAATTCCCTCGGCGTTGCTGCGCGCGGTGAGACCGACAAAAAGTTTGCGGCCAAGGCGGAGAATGTCGCCGCCTTCGATTGTTCCCGGAAGCTGAACATAGGCGAGGGTACGGAACGGCGAAAGAGCGGCGGCAATGGTTGCGGCCTCGCGGCGGCGAGTATCGGTGCCGAGCGGAAAAATGACCGCCAATTCGTCAAGCACCAGGGCAGGATCTTCGACAAACATGGAATCGGGGAGAGCAGGTTCGGCGGGAAGAGAGATGACGCGCGCGCCGAGTTGGCCGAGAAGTTTTTCGTAATCGTGATGTTGCTGTTGTGCGATCGCCAGGTTGATTGGCTGGCGCGGAATGAAGCTAAGTTCACACTCAGTGAGCGCGGGACTGACGCAGCGAGTGATGGCGATCAACATGACGAGAAAATCTAACAGAGGAATGCGCTCTGCGGAAAGTGCTCGCCTGGTTTTTCAACCGAAATTGTTTTTCAACAAGCGTTGCTGGCGGGCCCACACTTTGCTTTTTGTAAAGCTGAGTGGCGAAGCTGCGGAGCAAAGTGAGAAATCCAGTAGGTGGCAACACCCGCCCCGAGAAGCATGCCAGCGAGGATCAAGCCCACAATAACTACAGTAAACCATCTATTCGAACGAGGAGCGTCCGCGCCGGACGATTCGCCGGAGTTGCCGGGACTGACTGCTTCCGATCCCGGCAACTTGCCTGGAGTCGCGGCCGGGAACGGAGCGTCGGAAAATTCGGCGGTGCTGATGAAGCTGTAACCCTTGCGCGGAATCGTTTCGATATATTGAGGTTTATCGGTGGATTCGCCGAGCGCCTGGCGAAGTTTGTTCACCGTAGTGTTGACATTGGCGTCGTAATTGACGTGAGTATCGGCAGGCCACAACGCTTGCTTCAGCTCATCACGGGTAACAACTTCACCCTGCTTTTGCAGTAATACGATAAGAACCTGATAGACCTTGCCCTGCAAGCGGAGCCGCGCGCCGTTGCGAACGACCTGCTGACGATGCTGATCGATACAAAAAGGACCAAAACGCACATAGCGCGCCTTGATTGAGTTTCCCTGGAGGAGACCTCGGTCCATTGGGAGATCCATCGTTGAACTCAAGTTCTGAGTCATACACACGCCCTTACTCCAGTAGACGCAGAGAACACAAAAGTGTTTGGAAAGAGCTACGAAATAATTCCTAGAAATGTTCAGAATAATCAGAGGCGGGACAGGGCTGGGAGCGGGGAGTACGAAAGACTGTATGGTCTTTGGAAAACCGTAGGAAAAGCCCGAAAAACCGCGGCCAGAACATCTAAATCCCAACTAACGCGCACGTTAGTTTCTGCGAACCAACGAATAATTCATCAAACATCACTCGTCTGTGGCTGCAGATAGAAGCTGAGACAATCTGGAGACAAAATTGAGGGACAAATTGTCTCTGCTGGCCGTTGAGGTGCCCTTCGGATGGCAACTAATTCGTGCACAACAGCGAACTTCTGGACTGACCGGCACTGGCCGGGCGGGGAGAGGTCGTGTGGCACGGATGAATATCCGAAGGAGAGAAAGCAATGCGCAGACTGATCTTCATGGCACTGGCGGCAGTGATTTGTCTAGTACTCGGCAGTGCGACCCCGGCGCAACGTCTGGACGGAACGCTTCGCGTGACGGTTTCAGACAAGAGCCAGGCCAGCGTGGAAGAAGCAAAGGTCTCCGTGACCAATAACGCTACGGGAGTGACGAGTGAGACGACCGCTTCAAGTTCGGGAACGTACGTGTTTCCCAATCTCCTGGTCGGTACATATACCGTAAGCGCAGAGAAAGACGGATTTAAAAAGGCCATCAATAAGAATGTGGTCGTGGAATCCAACCAGGTTGCCGAAGTGAAAGTCGAACTGGAATTGGGCGCGGTCTCCTCGACGGTGGAAGTCGAGGCGGGAGCGGACCTGGTAAAGACGGACTCTTCTGAACTGGGCACGACGTTCAGCGGTCAAGTGGTGGCCGATCTTCCCGTGAATACGCTGGGCGGCGACGTAAAAGAATTCGCGGTGTATGTACCCGGCACAACTACGCAGCAAGGAGGCGTGCAGGGATCGGGAGGCTCGATTGGCGGAACACGCCCGCGATTCAATGGATTCTCAATTGACGGAGTGGATGACAACCGGCTCGATGTGAACGGTCCGATTCAGCCGGTGATCCAAGAATCGGTGGCAGAATTCACGCTGTTGACGAATCAATTCAGCGCGGAGTACGGACATTCAGCGGGTGGAATTTTCAACATCATTACGAAGTCCGGCACAAATAACTGGCACGGTTCTGGCTGGGAATTCAATCGCAATCGCAACTACGACGCGGCCGATAACCAGCAGAAGCAGCGAATCGCCGCCGGAACGGCCACGGAACTGGATCGCTTCGATTACAACCGGTTCGGCGGAAGCGTAGGCGGACCGATCAAGAAAGACCGCCTGTTCATTTACGGTGCGTATGAATTTCAGAACGAAGGTTTAGCTTCGGCGGGATCTTCAGTAACGATGCCGACGGCGGCCGGACTGGTGCAACTGCAAGCGATCGGTCCGAACTCCGCCGTGGCCGAAATTCTTTCGCAGTTTCCGTTGGCGCCAACATCTAACGGAAAAGCTCATTGCAACACGGGACCGGGAGATACGGTTGCGAGCTTTGCCTGCGTGAATGGCCAGGCGATCGATGTAGGACAATTTCAATCGACCGCTCCAGCGTTCTCCAACCAGCACGACTTCACGATCAACATGGACGCCAACCTGGGAAAACACCAGCTTCGCGGACGCTACCTTTACGATCGTCTGCGCCTTCCGCAAGTCAATCCGGTTCAGCCGCAGCCACAATTCACCGGCGCACAGGCTACGGATGTCCGCAAAGCGATCTTCACCGATGCATGGAGCATCGCTCCCCGGTTGATTAACGATTTTCGCGCCTCGTACTCGCGCCTAGCCGGCCCCAATAACGTTGTGCCCACAGCGTTCGCGAATTTCCCGAACGTTGAGATCGACGAATTTGGCAGCAACGTCGGACCCTACAGCCTGGCGCCGCAAGGCTACACGCAGAATATTTACCAGCTTTCCGACGCCGTTACCTACATTCGCGGAAAACATTCCTTCAAGTTCGGCGTTGAGGGCCGCGACTACATCGCTCCGACCAATGTGTTGCAGCGCGCACGCGGAGAGTGGGACTACGCGACGTTGAATACGTTTATCAACGACCGGATTCCCGACGGCGCCAACGGCGCTCTGCGCGGCGCAGGCAGCGGTTTCGTTGCCGACAATTACAATTCCATTTATTGGTTTGTGCAGGACGATTGGAAAGTTACGCCGAGACTCACGCTGAATCTAGGTCTGCGCTATGAATACAACGGCGTGCCCCGCGACGAGGCCAAGCAGGCTTTAAATAGCATTTCTGACGACCCGGCGCTCGGCCTTATCTTCCGCAAGCCCCGCCCGGACAAGAACAACTTCGGTCCGCACCTGGGCTTCGCGTGGGATCCCACCGGAACCGGCAGGTGGGCGATTCGCGGCGGTGGACAAATCGCCTACGACGTCGTGCCGAACAATTTCGCCATCAACAGCCTGCCTCCACAATTGCAGACCGAGCAGAGTCCTTCCGTGTCCTGCGGTTCCGCTACACCTCCGGCCTGGTGCGCAACCGGCCAAGGTTTTCTCGCCGGCGGCGGATTGCTGCAGGAAAATGTACCGCCAACTACCCAAGCCGCGGCGCGTGCAGCGACAGCAAACCTGATCCCAGACCATGTTGCACCGAAGGTGATGACCTGGTCGCTGGGAGTACAGCACGAGCTGTTCCGCAATTCGAGCATCGAAGTTCGCTACGTCGGCACGCGCGGAATCAGCCTGCCGGTTCAGATGCGCCTCAATTCGGCATCCGCGTTTGATCCCAACGTCCCCGGTGGTGGAATCACTCCGCTTCCGACGTACTTGAACCCCAGCGACGTTCCGGCTGCGGTGGTTGCTCCAGCCAGCACGTTGCTCAGCTTCGACAATTTCGATCCACGGCCGTTCGTCGGGGACGGATTTAAGGGCAACCTCACCACCTTCCCTGCGGTGGGCCAGAATACCTATCACGGCATTTCAGTGGACTTTCAGCACCGCTTCTCGAAAGGCGTATACTTCCGCACCAATTACACCTTCTCGAAGAATATCGACAACTCCACAAACGAATTGTTCAGCAGCTACGTAAATCCCCGGCGCGCGCAGGATGGTTACAATTTTCCCAACGAACGTGGGCGCTCCGCATTGGACATCAACCACAAATTTGCCATGGTTTGGGTGTATGACATTCCGAACGTGCGCACGGACAATGGCTTTGTGAAAACCCTGGCGCACGGCTGGCAGTGGACTGGAACCTACATCTTCGAAAGCGGCCAGCCAGTTACACCTCTTTCCGGCACCGACGCCAACGATAACGGCGATGTGGCCGGAGACCGCACGATCATTAATCCGGCGGGCGTCGGACTAACCGGCAGCGGCGTTGACGCGGTCTGTAACGCTGGACCGGGAGGGGCTACTTCGATTGTTGGGCGCGATCCGAATGTAAAGGGCAACCCGTGGATGTGCGGCGCCGAAGACGATAGCAACGTTGTTGGTTACGTGGCGCTCGATCCCACCGGCCGCTTCATTCAGGCCGAAGTTGGCACGGTGGCGAACGGCGGACGCAACACCGTAAATTCACCGGCGTTGAACATCTGGAACATGGGGCTGTTCAAATCCACCAGGCTTACCGAGCGGTTTACTCTGCAGTTCCGCGCGGAAACTTACGACACGTTCAATCACCGCAATTTCACCATTGGCCTGCCGACGAACAGCGGCAACCTCGACGCCACAACCAACACCAATCCCTTGAACGCCGGCTACATTTTCGTAACGTCCACGGGAGCTTTCCTGAACAGCAAAATCTTCAACGGCGGCAGCAGGACCATGCAACTTGGTTTGCGGTTGCAATTCTAATTGCAGGCTCAGGTCTAGTCGGAATAGTGGCGAGGGGATCGTTAAGATTCCCTCGCTTTCTTCTTTTGTTTTCCGTGCGCGCTACGGGCTCGGCGCGTCCTCAGGGATAACGATGCCTGTGGTTGTCGGCTACTTCGCCGCCGGCGGCAACACCATCACCTCCACGCTCGATGGATATTGCTTCGAACGGTAAACGGTCTGCGTGGCTCTCTGGTAGTCCGCTTCCTTCGCTTCAAAAATATTCGGCACGAATTTCTGCGGATTGCGGTCGTAGAGCGGGAACCAGGTACTTTGCACCTGCACCATGATGCGATGGCCTTTTTTGAAAACGTGGTTCGCGGAATGTAAGTCCACGGTGAACGGTGTGACTTGGTTCGGTGTGATCGCTTCCGGCTTTTCGTATGAGTTGCGATAGCGGCCCCGGAAAATCTCGTCGGCAATCATCAGTTCGAAGCCGGAGAGCTTCCAATCCTCGTCCACCTTTTCCGGATAGACGTCGATCAATTTCACGATCCAGTCGGCGTCGCTGCCGGTCGTTGACGCAAATAACTTAGCGACGACGTTTCCCGCGACCGTCACGTCGTCCTGCAGAATGCCGGTCTGCCAGGTCAGCACGTCCGGCCGACCGTCGACAAAACGCTGATCCTGCACCAGCCACGTGTACCAGCCTCCCGGATGATCCTGCGGATACGTCATATCCACCGGGCGGTGGCGATACGGAACGGGATGCGCCGGATCGCTCAGGTAACTATCGGCAGCATCCTTATCATCGGTCTGCGGCGGCTCGAACGAAAGTTTTCCGTCTTCCTGAAAATACAGATGCTTGGTCTGCGCTTCCTTCGGTGGCCACGCGTCGTAAGAAGTCCAGGTGTCGCTGCCAGTCTGAAAGGTTGTGGCTTCCTTCACTGGCAGCGTGCCTTTGTCGTGCAGCCAGTAGGCGAACCACGGCGCTTCAATCTTCTGGCGAAAATAGAGACCGGTATCGCTGTGAAAAGGAATTTCGCCCAACGATTTGCCCGAACCGCCCGCCCAGCCGCCGTGATTCCACGGGCCGACTACCAGAAAGTTGTAATTTCTCGTGTCGGATTTTTCCAGGCGCGCGTAGGTCATCATCGGACCGAAGAAATCTTCCTGGTCCCACCAACCCGCCACGTTCAGATTGGGCACCGTCGCTTCGTGCAGGGTGTAAGCAACCGCGTGGCGCTTCCAGAAATCGTCATAGCTGCTGTGTTGTACGAAATTGTTCCACGTCGGAATTTTCCCGTGGAAATATTTTTCGTTGGCGTTCGAGAGCGCGCCCAGGCCCAGATACCACTCAAACATGTCGAAGCGGTCGAAGGAGAAGCTGAAATTTTGGTTGGAGCTTTCAAGCAGCGCTGTGTACTCGAATCCATACGTCAAGCGAAACGCGCCATTGTGGAAAAAGTCGTCGCCCAGCCACGTATCGGCCATGCAGGCCTGCTCGGAAACCGCTTTCAGTGCGGGATGCGGATTCACCATGCCCATCGTCACCAGATAGCCGGGATAGGAAATACCGTTCATACCCACGCGGCCATTATTATGCGCCACGTTTTTGACCAGCCAATCGATCGTGTCGTAGGTGTCCGTGCTTTCGTCCACGCCCTTCGGATCGAACGGGTCAGGCACGGTGTGCAGCATTTCGAATTTACCTTCGGAGCGGTAGCGTCCGCGAATGTCCTGAAAGACAAAAATGTAGCCGTCCGCAAACATGTCCGAATAGCGATACAAGCCGTTGCTCATTCCCTTGTCTGGAGCAGAAATGCCGTAGGGAGTGCGGTCCAGCAGCATCGGCAGCGGCTCTTTCCAGTCTTTCGGCGTGTAAATTTCGGTGTGCAGCTTCACGCCATCGCGCACAGGAATCATCACCTCGCGCTTGTCGAACAGTTTGGCAAGGTCCGGGCGCTGGTTTTGCTGCGCGAAGGCCAGTGGAGGTTGGGCGCCTAACGCGAACAGGAGGAAAACACCCGGGAGTACAGGCCGAATGCGACTACTCGCAGAGAACATGAAAACTCCTTAGACATGGACGAAACCGATTCACGAACGGCAGAGAATAGCACGGAGCAGCAAGCTGAGTGCGAACACTGGAATTGTTTTCGTTTCTGCGTTAATCGGGCATCTTGAGGTACCTGAAGGCTTTCTTTGTCAGCTGGACCCGTCTGGGTTTGAGGTTGTGTCAATTCTCTTCCTCGTCTCCCACCAAATTTGAGAGCATAAAATATCAAAAGCAAGCGGACTCAGAGGTCGAGCGGCTGAGCTGGTCCAAAATTCGGGCCTCGGGACTCAGCGGTTGAATCAGACGGTTGAGTGCGACGCCCAAATCGCCGTCATTGCGCCAGTGCTCTAGAGAATGCAACCGTCCGATCCGAGGAGGGAAATATTAAAACCCTCTTCCACGTCCTCCCAGTAGATGACCTCCCCGGCTTTCTGTGCAACAACTACGACCTTTTCAACTTTCCCGAAACGCGGAATAGAGGCGAACTATGGCTCAACAGAGTATTGGCGGAAAATTGCGAGTTGTTTGGACATCGCACTTCTCTAAATGTCTCTTAAGATGTCGCTTACTTCATCTATCGTGGCGGGTTTCCATTGCATGGAGATATCGAAGTTCGAAGCTAACATAACTCTTTACTCCTCCGAAGATCGATAACTTCAGCGTAATCGACTTGGCATAAACGTACCAAAGACCCTCGTGCACAACTGGCCGGAAGGCTCGACCTTTGCTAAACTATAGTCGCAACGCCACACCTGAGAATTCCTGATCCGGGCGAGCCTGGGTCGCACTGATTAACGGGAGTTTTGTAAAGGCTGCTGGTTGTTCCAGCAGCTATTTTTGTCTTTAGCGGTTGACCGCGACGCGGCCACAGTTAAGAGACGACATCGAGAGCGGAATTATGAGTCATAACGTACGCAACATCGCCATTATCGCCCACGTCGACCACGGTAAGACCACGCTAGTGGACGCCATGCTCCGGCAGAGCGGCATTTTTCGCGCTAATGAGGCAGTCGTCGAGCGCGTGATGGATTCGAACGACCTGGAACGCGAGCGCGGCATCACCATTCTGGCCAAGAATACGGCGCTCTTTTTTCACGACACCAAGATCAACATTGTAGACACTCCCGGCCACAGCGACTTCGGTGGCGAAGTGGAACGCGCGCTGCGCATGGTCGACGGCGTCGTGCTCCTTGTTGACGCCAGCGAAGGCCCGCTGCCGCAAACGCGCTACGTGCTGCAAAAGGCGCTGGCCGCGAAGCTGCCTCCCGTAGTCGTTCTGAATAAAATCGATCGCACCGACGCGCGCCCCAAAGAAGTCCTCGACGAAATCTACGACCTCTTCATCGATCTCGATGCCACGGAAGACCAGCTCGATTTTCCCGTGATCTACACCAATGCGCGTGACGGCGTCGCTCACCGCAAGCAGGGCGACGATTCGAAAGATTTGCTGCCGCTCTTCGAAACCATCGTGGAGCGCATTCCTGCTCCTGCGGGGGATCCCACTGCAATTCTCCAGTTGCAGGTTATGAATCTCGATTACAGCGAATTTCTCGGCCGCATCGCGATTGCGCGCGTTTTCAACGGCACGCTGCAGCGCGGCAGCGAAGTCGGCATCAGCAAGCTGAACGGAAAGTTGCAGCCGACGAAGATCACCAAGCTCTTCACGTTTCGCGGACTCGACCGCGACGAAGCCGACCAGGTGCAGGCCGGCGACATTGTCGCGCTGGCAGGCGTTGAAGGAATCCAGATCGGCGAAAGCATCACTGACCTCGCGAGTCCAGAGCCGCTCGAGCCGCTGATCATTGACGAGCCGACACTGGCCATGATTTTCACCGTCAACTCCAGCCCGCTTTCCGGACGCGAAGGCAGCTATCTCACTTCACGCGACTTGCGTGATCGTCTCGCAAAGGAACTTCTCACCAACGTGTCCATTCGCGTCGAGGATACCGACACTCCCGAATCGTTCCGCGTGCTCGGCCGTGGCGAATTGCAGCTGGCCATCTTGATCGAGACCATGCGCCGCGAAGGCTTCGAATTGATGGTCGGCAAACCGGAAATCGTAGTGCGCACTGAAAACGGCAAAAAGCTGGAGCCGCAGGAGCGGCTGGTCATTGACGTGGCCGACAACTTTATCGGCATTATCATGGAAACGCTGGGCAGCCGCCGCGGCGAAATGGTCAAGATGAGCAATCACGGCTCCGGCCGCGTGCGCATGGACTTTCGCATTCCATCGCGCGGACTGATTGGTCTGCGCAGCCAACTGCTAACCGACACACGCGGCACTGCGCTGATTCACTCCATTTTCGACGATTGGATCGAATACGGCGGCGAAATGGCTCTTCGTCCAACAGGTGCTCTGGTTGCCGACCGCGCGGGCGTTTCCACCGCCTACGCGCTGTGGAACATCCAGGAGCGCGGCGAACTCTTCATCGGTCCAACGATTGATGTGTACGAAGGCATGATCGTCGGAGAAAATTCGCGCGAGCAGGATATGGAAGTCAACGTCACGCGCGAGAAAAAGCTGACCAACATGCGTTCTTCCAGCGCCGACGAAGCCATCCGCCTGATTCCGCATCGCGAACTCAGCCTTGAACAAGCTATCGAGTTCATCGCCGACGATGAATACGTGGAAATTACGCCCAAGTCCATTCGGCTGCGCAAAAAGGTTTTGCAGTACAACAGGAGGCCGCGCCGCTGGCAGGAAATCCGCGCCAGCCAGGAAGCCACAAGCTGAAGATTCGCGTATAATATCGAGAAGATATAAAGTAAGAGTTCTGATTCCAGCGCACAATCCCGGAAAAAATTCGGCCCGCGCCGCCGAAATGCGATACAGTGTCGCGCAATCGTCCGCGCAACAGATTGCGTACGGCTGTGTTTGATCTTTAGATGATTTGAAACAGGAGTGAACTGCTCTGGCCACGATGACAACATCAACGGAAACGAAGACGGAAGCGACGCAGATCAAGAATGGCTACGAATCGCCGTGCGCGATTGTCGCTACAGCCACGGCCGTTCCGCCTCACACCATCACCAGAGACGACGTGAAATATTACATGGGCAGGGTGTTCGACATTCCGGAGCGCCGCCTGGAAGCCATGATGTCCATCGTGGACAACGCGCAAGTGCACAGCCGGCACATGATTTTCCCCATCGATTACACGGTCGAACCCCGCTCGCTGGAACGCACGAATCAGGAGTACATGAAGCACGCGATTGAGCTTGGTCAGCGCGCCGCGCAAGAATGTCTGAATCGAGCCAAAATGAGTCCGCAGGACATCGACATGATCATCACCGTGTCCTGCACCGGCTTCATGATTCCTTCCCTCGACGCGCACCTCATCAATTCCATGGGTTTCCGCTCCGACGTGCGCCGGATGCCCTTCACCGAACTGGGTTGCGCCGCGGGTGCGATGGCACTGGGCCGGGCCACGGATTATCTGCAATCGCGCGCCGATGGCAATGTGCTGATCATCGCGGTTGAGCTACCTTCGCTCACTTTTCAACGCAAGGATATTTCGCAAGCGAATCTGATCTCTTCGATTTTGTTCGGTGACGGGGCTGCCGCGGTGATCGTCAGCTGCAAGTCCAGCGCGCCCGGCCCGCGTATTCTCGTTTCCGAGACTTACACCTTTCCCGATTCGCTCGGTGCCATGGGGTTTGATTTGAAGGATTCCGGCTTTCACATTTTGCTTTCGAAAGACGTTCCGGAAATGATCGGCGCAAAAATCGAAGGCCTGGTGGACGGCTTCCTGGCGCGCCACGGTGTTACGCGCGATCAGATTCGCGGCTGGATTCTGCATCCTGGAGGCTCGCGCTTATTGAGCAACGTTGAAAAAGCGCTCGGCCTGACCAAGTGCGATACCCAGCCTTCCTGGGATATTCTGGGCAAGGTGGGAAATCTTTCCAGCGCGACCATTCTTTTTATTCTGCAGGAGTGGCTGGAAAAGCGGCCGCTCGAAAAAGGCGACATCGCGATGGCCGCAGCCTTCGGCCCGGGTTTCAGCGCTGAATTTCTCCTTCTGCAGTGGAACTAGACATGCCGTTGAGCGTCAGCCTTTTTCTTGCCTTGCTCGTCGCCGTGGCCGCGATGCGCATCTTCGAGCTGCGCATTTCCAAAAAGCATCAGCGGGAGATAACCTCCCGCGGCGGTGCCAAGGCGAAAGATCCAGTTTTCCCGTGCATGGCGATGTTTCACACTCTGGTGCTGATCGGTGCGGCCGCCGAAGTCGTATTCCTGCATCGTCCATTCATACCGGCGCTCGCCATTCCCATGTTCGCGCTTTTTATTTTCTCGAATATCGTGCGCTGGTGGGTCATTCGAACGCTCGGCGAACACTGGAACGTGCAAGTGATGGACTCAACGAAACTCGGCGTCATCACCACCGGGCCGTTTCGCTACGTTCGCCACCCCAATTACGCCGCTGTCTTTGTGGAAATGATCGCGCTGCCACTGATCCACACCGCCTGGATCACTGCACTCGCGGGCGCCGTCGCTCACGCCATCGTTCTTACTTTTCGTCTCTCCGCCGAAGAACGCGTACTATTTGCCGATTCCCAATACGCCGCCGCAATGCGCTCCAAGCCGCGCTTCCTCCCCGGCCTCTTCTAGTCCTCGTTCCCAACGTAGCGCCTTAGGTGAGCTCGTCATTCCGAGCGAGGCGAGGAATCTCTCTTCGATTGACACCTCAGCAAGTTCGTAGCAAAAACTCGTTCGCCTGCTAGAATCTTCGCGGCGCGAACCGCTCAGGTACGCGCCTCCGGCGGTGACTCATGTTCAAAAATGACCTACTGAAAGACCGCGCAATTTTCCTAAGCGGCGGCGGCTCAGGCCTCGGCCGCTCCATGGCTCTGCATTTCGCCGTCCTCGGCGCAAAAATGTTTGTGATCGGCCGCCGCGAAGAGCCGCTCAAGGAAACCTGCGAAGAAATCCGCAAAGCAGGCGGCGAAGCCAGCCATGCCAGCTGCGATGTCCGCGACTTTGCCGCCGTGGAAGCCGCCGCCGACAAGGCCGATGCCGCATTCGGCCGCATAGATACCGTCATCAACAACGCCGCCGGAAATTTCATGGCGCGTACGGAAAAACTTTCTCCCAATGCCTTTGACACGGTCGTCAGCATCGTTCTCAACGGCTCATTTCACTGCACGCAAGCGTTCGCCCGCCGATGGATCGCACAAAAGAAGCCCGGCAACGTTCTTAGCATCACCACCACTTACGCTGCCGCAAATTGCGGCTCCGGCTTCGTCGTGCCTTCCTCCTGCGCAAAAGCCGGCGTTCTTGCGATGACCACATCGCTCGCCGTCGAGTGGGCCAAATACAACATCAGACTCAACGCAATCGCGCCCGGTCCGTTCCCCACCGAGGGCGCGTGGTCGCGGCTGATTCCTTCGAAGCAATTCGAAGAACATTCGCGCAATTCGAATCCCATGAAACGCTTCGGCCGCCACGAAGAACTCACCAACCTCGCCGCATTTTTAATCAGCGATATGTCGCAATACATTAATGGCGAATGTGTAGTGATTGACGGCGGCCAATGGCTGCAAGGCGCCGGCGAATTCAACGACCTAGGCATGCTGCCGGAATCGTTCTGGGAGCAAATGGAATCCGCTCGCGCAAAAAAATGAGACTGGCAATCTTGCCTTGCTGAAGGAAGCCCACGCGCAAAAGCCAGCCCATACGCCAAAAAGCCGTCATTCCGAGCGCAGCGAGGAATCTCTCTTCGCCGTTACGATTGTCACTGCGGCAGTGCGTTCGCCTTCAGCAACACTCGTAACCGCACTTCACCTGGCGACACTCCCTCAGCATTCACTCCGACAACAATTTCAACTGGCTGCGCGCTCTTCAACTCCTGCTTGCTCATTTCAGGTGTGGCAATCTCCACGTTGAGCGCTGTCTTGTTTTCCGCGGGCAGCCGCAATCGTCCCGCTCCATTCATCACCTTCCATCCATTCGGCACTGTTACCGTTACATTCACCACATCGTCTGTTTTTGCCCCGTGTGCAATCACAATCGGCACGCTCAACGTCGATCCCGCCTTCACTCCGATCTCGGGCATCTTCGCCTCGGCCAAGCCCGTCAACCCGTGCCGACGGTCGAATTCCTGGTAATACGCCCAAGGTCCGCTCAATTCCGCGTAACGGATCAAAACGCCTCCGGAAAAGGCTCCTTCCCCTGATCGCTGATTCTCCTCTCGAAACACATCGGCAGTTCGCTTCGCCGGCACAGCCGCTTTCCCGAAAATCAGCGTCATCGGCTCAGGCCACCACCCGGAGTTCGGATCGCTCATCATTTTGTTGAGGTCTTCGTCACTCATTTTGGAAAAATGCTGAATATCTTCGGGGAACTGCGTCAGGTGTGGCATAGCCGCATCCATCGCCAGCCGCCAGTACGGTTTTTTCTGCGAAGGCGAAATTTCCTTGACTGAATACGCCGGCCCGCTTCCCGCAAATTGTTTCTGATCGTCCGCATCGCTGAAAAAATAGAGTTTCTTCGGCTGCCACGGCGTCAAATTTTCCAGATAAATTTCCAGCCGTTTCGCCGCCCCAGCCACCTGAGACGGAAACGCCGTCGGGTCGTTTGCCAGATCGAACGCTTCCGTCGCCAACACTCCCGAAGCCTGGTGATCGCCGTGATTCTCGCCAATAAAAATTCCCGGCAGCCACGAAATGATCACTTCGGGCCGCGTCAGCCTCACAATACGGACCAGCGCTTCCAGATTCGCGCCATGTCCCCAATTCGCGAGCGAGTTCAGAACATTCTGCGAAGCCGTGTCCTTGCCATCCAGAAACCACACATTTGTAATGCCCAGCTTCGCGCAAGCCTGCCGCGCTTCCTGCTCGCGAATATCCGCCAGCGCCGGTCCATGCTCCCGCGAGTAGTCATTTCCGCCGCTACCGCCGCGCGTCGTATAAACCACCGCGACACGCTTGTGCTCATCGTAAATCGCCCGCGCCAGATAGGGTGTCACTCCGCCTTCGTCATCCGGATGCGCCACCACCACCAGAATGTCCGCCTTAACTCGCTCGTCCGGCCCCTTGATTGTCTGCGGCGCATGACTTTGCCCTCGCGCGCAAACGCCCCACACGCTTGCAAGTATGATCACTGCCCACAGAGCCTGTCTCATTCAGCGACCTCTCCTAAATCGACTCCAATGTGTAAGCGCATGATTGTACTCGTCTCTTCACCTGCCGCGAAAACCAAGTAATACAGTAAAATTGGAGTCTGCTGTCGAGAGGCGCGCAAATGGCGATCGTGAAAGTTTCTCCAGAACTTGAAATCACCATAGCGCAGGAGATTTGCGAGGAGCCGGGGGTTGTGGCCGGTCAAGAGCTTCATATGTACGTACGCGATGGGTCGATCCGGCTAAGCGTTCCGCCCTCTCTCGATCATCCTCGTGGTGCCGCCAAAGGAATGAGTTGGAAAGACGACTATCGCGACCGGAATGATCGCTTCTGAGCGCTAGCTCACGTTCCGTCGCCTTGACCCACTTTTCTCCCGCCGATAAGCTTGTAGTTTCTCATCTACGGTTGGAGTCTCCGGGTTTCAGGGTTTGTTTTTACAAACCCTGAGGTAAAAAATGGAAACGATTCACGTAACTTTGCCCGACGGCAGCGTCAAAGAAGTGCCCAAGGGCACCACAGCTGCCGACATTGCGCGCGGAATTTCGCCACGTCTTGCCGACGCGGCCTTTGTCGCCAAGGTGTATTCGAACAACGGCGCGCTCTCGAACTTTGGCGATCCGGTTGATGACGGCGGCTATCTGATCGATCTGCGCCGCCCGCTTGAGCAGGATCTCAAGCTAAAAATCCTGACGGACAAGGATCCCGATGCCCTTTTCGTTTTTCGCCATTCGGCCGCGCATCTCCTCGCCGCAGCCGTGATGGAACTGTATCCCGACGTCAAACTCGGCATCGGCCCGCCCGTGGACAACGGATTCTTCTACGAGTTCATGCGCGAACAGACGTTTACTCCAGACGACCTCGCCAAAATTGAAAAGAAAATGCACGAGCTGGCCGCGCAGGACTTGCCGAACGAGCGCAAGTATGTTCCGAAGCCGGAGGCGCTGGAGTTCTACAAAAAATCCAACCAGATTTTCAAGTGCGAGCTGGTCGACGAAAAAGTCACCGAGCCGATGGTTTCCTTCTACACCACCGGAAAATTTATCGATTTCTGCCGCGGCCCGCACATTCCCTCTACCAAGCGCATTCAGGCTTTCAAACTGATGAGCGTCGCCGGCGCCTACTGGAAAGGTCAGGAAGGCAATCCACAATTGCAGCGTATCTACGCCGCTGCTTTTTTCACGCAAAAAGAACTCGACGCTTATTTGCATCGTCTGGAAGAAGCCAAGCGCCGCGACCATCGCAAGCTCGGCCCCGAACTCGATCTGTTCAGCATTCAGGAAGAAGCCGGCCCGGGCCTGATTTTTTGGCATCCCAGGGGCGGCTTCATCCGCAACATTATCGAGACCTGGCTGCGCGACGAACTCATCAAGCGCGGCTACGATCTCGTCTACACGCCGCACATCATGCGGCTCGACCTCTGGAAAACTTCCGGCCACGCAGATTTTTATCGTGAAAATATGTTTGGCCCGGTCGAAGTCGAAAAAGCCGATTACCAGCTCAAGCCCATGAATTGCCCCGGCCACATCCTCATCTACAAATCGAAGCTGCGCAGCTATCGCGATCTGCCAGTGCGCCTCGCCGAACTGGGCACCGTGTATCGCTACGAACGCAGCGGCGTTCTTCACGGCTTGCTGCGCGTCCGCGGCTTCACCCAGGACGACGCGCACATCTTCTGCATGCCTTCACAAATCGAAGCCGAAGTCGAAGCCTGCATAGATTTCGCCTACGCCGTCATGAAAAATTTCGGTTTCGATCAATTCGAAGTCGAACTCTCTGACTGGGACCCCAACCACCCGGAAAATTACCCCGGGAAACCGGAAGATTGGCAGCACGCTTCCGATGCCCTCGCCAGCGTGATGAAACGCATGAACATTCCCTATAAGAAAATGGCAGGCGAAGGCGCGTTCTACGGTCCGAAGATCGACATCAAACTAATTGACGCCATCGGTCGACCCTGGCAGCTGACCACTGTGCAATTTGATTTCAACTTGCCCGCGCGCTTCGGCCTCGAATACGTCGGCGACGATGGCGCTCGCCATCAACCGCTGATGGTCCATCGCGCGCTGCTCGGCTCCGTCGAACGCTTCTTCGGCATCCTCATCGAGCACTACGCCGGCGCATTTCCGCTGTGGCTCGCTCCCGTGCAAGTCGAAATCTGCCCCGTCAGCGAAAAAGTCATCGACTACGCGAAGCACGTTCTTGAAACTCTGAAAAATCACAACATTCGCGTGCATCTCGACGACCGCAACGAAAAGCTTCCTGCCAAGATTCGCGACGCGCAGCTCCAGAAAATTCCCTACATGCTCGTCGTCGGCCCCAAAGAAGCCGAAGCCGGCACCGTCAGCGTCCGCCACCGCAGCAAAGGCGACCTCGGCCCCAAACCCCTCGCCGACCTGGTTGAATCCTTACGCCAAGAATCTGATTCCCGCGCGACCGGATAACGCAGCCGCCACCATCTGGGAAACTCTGATGGTGACCATACTCGACAAAGTCGTTTTCCGAGCTAGTATTCGTGAGCTTGCCGTTCGTGACTCGGATCTCGCTCGTGTCGTCGAAACGTACGGTGCGCCGCCGCTCTGGGTTCGCGAGCCCGGTTTCCCTTCGCTCCTTTACATTATCCTGGAGCAGCAGGTTTCCCTCGCTTCGGCTCGCGCGGCATTTCAGCGATTGCGGGCTGTGGTAAGCCCGCTGACTCCACCGCGGTTTCTGAAACTTTCCGACGAGCAACTCAAGCAGATTGGCTTCAGCCGTCAAAAAACTCTATACACACGTCTGATCGCGGAGTCGCTGGTCAGGAAGCATCTGGATCTGAATGACCTTCACGATCTTTCCGACGACTCTGCGCGCAAATTTCTGATCGCCTGCAAAGGGATTGGCGCGTGGACCGCGGACATTTATTTGCTGTCCGCGTTGCGTCGCCCGGACGTTTGGCCCATTGGCGATCTCGCACTGGCAATCGCCGTTCAGGAAGTGAAGCGCCTTCGCTCGCGCCCATCGCCGGAACGTCTCGAAAAGATCAGCCAGCTCTGGCCTCCGCATCGGGCCACGGCTGCGCGCCTTTTCTGGCACGCTTACCTTTCGAAACGCGGTCAAAACAGCGCTACCATCAGTTTGTAGCTCCTCCGTGCTCCCATGAGAGGTTCACTCATGCCTGGCTATATCCCACGCCGCGCGTTTATTGCCATCGCCGGAGGCGCTTTGCTCGCTCCGCACTCTCTTCTCAGTCGCCAACGACGACAACAGTCTCCAGAGCCTCCTCTCGTGGATCAGGTGCCTGCTATGCTCGACCACATCCTTCTCGGCTGCAACGATTTGCAACGCGGCATCGATTTCGTCGAACAACACACCGGCGTCCGCGCCGCATTCGGCGGAGTTCATCCCGGCCGCGGAACCCAGAACGCGCTTCTCTCTCTAGGTACGCGCCGCTATCTAGAAATCATCGCTCCCGATCCGCAGCAAGACTTAGCGAACCAACTTGCAAACATGCTAAAGAAGCTCACGGAGCCGCGCCTTGTCGGCTGGGCTGCTCATCCCGGCGACGTTCAGGTGCTTGCAACCGACCTCGCTAAGGCAGGTATTGCAGCAGAGGGCCCAACTCCCGGTTCGCGTAAACGTCCCGACGGCACCGTGCTCCACTGGAAAACTCTAAATTTAAAAGACGACGCCAACGGCCTGCTCCCCTTTTTCATTCAATGGAGCACCGACTCAACGCATCCGTCCGCCGATGCTCCGTCCGGCTGCCAACTCCTCCGCTTTGAGCTGCTCACACCAGACCCCGCTGCCCTCGCCAAGACCACCGCGCCACTCAACCTCAAAGCCCCAATCGCAAAGGGCTCTTCCCCGCAGCTCCACGCCGTCATTTCCGGACCCAACGGCCAACTCGACTTCACTTCTTGAACTTGAACGCTGCAAGCCTTTCGGTATGCTAAGCGGTTTTTCTTAGTTCGCCATCGGCACAGCCTCCCAGGCTTTAACTCTTTAACCACCGCTCCATCACACGCTTCACTTGCTTGTACGTGCCTCGTGCGATACTGTCCACGCTCAACAGAGGCCCTCATGTCCAGCACCCCTCAGTTCGGCACTGCGGAATATAAATCCGCATCCGGCCCCGATCGTTGCAAGAGCTGCCAACAGGAATTGTCCGGCGCCTACTTCCGGATCAACGGTCTGCTTGCTTGCGAGAAGTGCACCCGCCAACTGCAAGCGCAAACCCCTAAAGACACTCATGCGGCTTACGTCCGCGGAATTCTGTTTGGTGTGGGAGGCGCAATCGCCGGCCTGATCCTATATTCAGCATTCGGCATCGCTACCGGCATCAGACTAGGCTACATCGCCCTTGCAGTCGGGTGGCTTGTAGGCGCGGCAATCAAGAAAGGATCCAACGGCATCGGTGGACGTCGCTATCAAATCGCCGCCGTCGCACTCACCTACGCCGCAGTCTCGCTCTCGGCGATCCCGGTCGGCATTTACTACATCCTGAAGGAAAAGAAGCCGGCACAAATTTCGCACGCACCCAATTCTTCGCCAGCGCCTAACTCAGCTGCGCCCGGTTCGGCGTCCTCTCAAGACGATCCACCCGCAAGCGGCCAGAGGTCCACACCAAGTCTTGCCTCAGCAACTGGTGCGCTCCTCTTTGCGGGCCTCGCTTCTCCTTTTCTCGAACTTGCTGAAGGTGTTTCGGGCCTCATCGGGCTGGTAATCATTTTCGTTGGCATACGCATCGCCTGGAAGATGACGGGCGCTCCGCGCATCGATGTCCTCGGGCCATTTCAGGCCAATGCGCCCCCATCTCCGGCTCCCACCCTCTAGCCCCGGCGATCACTGTGTCTGCGTCCACTCAAGATTTGGCCATCCGCAAGTGCAGGACCTGCGGCCGGGAACTAGCGTCAAGCGAACTCGCCTGCGTGCAGTGTCACACCCTCGCATTCTCCGAAGAACTGACCATTCTCTCCGCACGCGCCAATCGTCTTGAAGAACAGGGTGACTTCGCGCCTGCTCTCGAAGAATGGCGCAAAAGTCTGGAAATGCTTCCCGGACAATCTACCCAGGCAGAATGGGTCCGCGACCACGTCCGCAAACTCGAACTCTCTTTGAAGGTTTCTCCTCCTCAGCCAAAAAATAATTGGGCCAAGAAACTTGGCCCGCTCGCCCCGATTGCAATTTTCCTCGCCAAAGCGAAGTGGCTCCTTGCGATTTTCAAGTTTAAATTTCTATTCAGCCTGGGCGCCTTCTTCGCGCTTTATTGGGCTATGTGGGGATGGAAATTTGGCGTTGGCTTTGGCGTTTTGATCTTGATTCACGAAATGGGTCACTACGTTGATATTCGCCGCCGCGGCTTGCCCGCCGATATGCCCGTTTTTCTGCCGGGCTTTGGAGCGTACGTCCGCTGGCAGGCGCTTGGTGTGTCGCTGGAAACTCGTGCGGGAGTCAGCCTTGCTGGCCCGCTCGCCGGACTCCTCGCGTCGTTTGCGTGCTTGGCGATCTGGTGGAAGACTGGCGATCCGCTCTGGGCTGCGCTCACCCGCGCGGGGGCATGGTTGAACCTGATGAATTTAATCCCGGTTTGGGTTTTGGACGGCGGCCAGGCCACCAACGCGCTTGATCGAAACGGGCGCTGGAGCTTGCTCGCCGCCGCTGTCCTCTGCGCTCTGGTATTTCAAGAAAGTGTTTTTCTGTTCGTGGCGGCTGGTTTTACATGGCGGCTCTTTACCAAAGACCTGCCGCGCGTACCCAGTCCACAGACAGTGGCCTATTTCATTTGTATCCTGGGATTCCTCGGAGTGGTCTTGCGATCAGTCCCCGGCCACGGTTTCAGCCGTTAGTGCTCCCTGACGCCAACTCTTCCCAAAATGAAACGCTCTCCCCCTTTTCCACACTACTCCTGTGCACCAACAACTCAGGGGGCAAGACCTGCACGAATTATCCGTGGGTTGAAGGCGTCAGGGGGCACGCTAGAGATGCGGTCACCAGATCTAGCTTGTGCCCCTGTTTGATTTGAGCTTAGGTCAGGCGGCAAAGGCTGCACGGGTTCGAATGGCCGCCATTTGACCGTCTTTACGGCTTGCTTTCCCGCTTGCCGCCCACTCTATCGGGCATGCTATACTTTTAACCCGTCCTCTGTCGGCCTGCTGCCGTCTGGGGTCGGAATGTGTTGGTGGTCGATTCGAGCTCAGGGGCTAGCTGTACGTGTCCTTTGGTGCTTTTCTCAGCTAGAGGGGGATTTATCGCAGAACGGAATTTCCGGCAAGTGAGCGACAGAGTCCGTGTCAACGATCGGATTCGCGCTCGCGAAATCCGGGTGATTGACGAAGAGGGTGGCCAGCTCGGGGTAATGCAGCCGTTTGAAGCGCTGAAAATGGCTCGCGAACGTGGATTGGACCTGGTGGAGATTTCGCCCACCGCCGACCCGCCAGTTTGCAAGATCACCGATTACGGCAAGTTTCTCTATCAACAAAGTAAGAAAGCGCACGAGCAGCGTAAAAGCAGCCGTGGTTCCGCTTTGAAAGAAGTAAAGTTCCGGCCTGCCACCGCGGAACACGATTTTCAGGTTCGCAAGAACCAGATTATCCGCTTCCTCGGAGAAGGCCATAAAGTTCGCGCCATGATCTTTCATCGCGGACGCGAAATGGCGCACCAGGAGGTCGGCCGCGCCAAGATGTCCCGCCTTTTGGGCGAAATTGGCGATGCTGGCGCGGTAGAAACGCCGCCACGCATGGAAGGTAATGTCCTGGTGGCGCTGCTGGCTCCAAAAAAAGGCGCTGGAGCAGTCGCGCCGAGTCGGCCAAATTGATCCAGGCCAACTTCCGTGGACGCACTGATCATTCCCTTAGGTAGGGTGGGTCCTTCGCCACCAAATAGGAACTATAGTTCCTATCGTTACTGAAACCAAATGACTTCTGGGCATTCGCTCAGCTTTGAATTGAAGACTTGTAAGGCAGAATTGAATTGCAGAAAAACGAGGATTTACGTAATGCCACGCAACCGATCGAAACCGAAGATGAAGCTCAAGACCCATCGCGGCGCCGCCAAACGTTTTAAGATTACTGGCACTGGCAAGCTGCTACGGATGCATTCCGGGAAACGCCACCTGCTGGGAACCAAAGCGCCCGGGCGTATGCGCAAGCTGAAGAAGCTGACCAAGGTCAACAAGGCGGACGTTGCCAAGACCATGCAGATGCTTCCCTACGGTTTGCAGTAAGCGAGTATTTCGTTTTTGTTTCTGAGTTTGCGACCGAGCGCATAATTCAATGGTTCCTTTCCAGAGTCTGACATCCTGAGCCGGACCGAAGGCGGGCGAAGGATCTCAACCGCAGCGTCACCTCGGTTGACGCCGTAAAAAGTTTTCTCGCGAAGTGGCTTCGTCACTCAGCGGAAAGAATGCAGAGCGGAAAAACGTCCTGCATAGCCGCTATCGCAATTCGATGAGCGGCGCTTCGTGCCAGGCAGCGCTACACGGGTGCCTGCCGGCCGAAAATGCCGCGAATTTTTCGTGGCAATGTAGCGGCCGCCTTTTTATCGCGCTGATCGCGCGACCGAGGCGAGCGTTACGAATGATGCACCGGAAACAAACCCGTTGCGCGAAGCTGCCCTTTCGCAAAAGAAGGGCCGCGTCGCCGCGACCGGTTTTGTTTCCAGAAAAAATTGAATCGCCGAGGCCTTCTTCGTTTTCGTATTGCCGGGCTTTAGCCCGGCTCGCTGATTCGAGAAGAGTCCGGCCAAAGGAGCAAACCCATGGCTCGCGTAAAACGCGGCACCAAGCGCCGGGCACGGCGCAAAAAGTATCTCAAGAGGACAAAAGGTTTTTTCCTCACCAAAAGCAAGCTGTACCAGTCCGCGCAAGAGGCCGCGAATCGCGCGGATCGCTATGCGTTTCGCGATCGCCGCGTAAAGAAGCGTCAGTACCGTCGCCTCTGGATTCAGCGCATCGGCGCGGCTGCCCGCTTGAACGGCCTCACTTACGGCCAACTGATTCACGGCCTCAAAGCTGCCGGAGTCGAACTCGACCGCAAGGTTCTCGCTGACATCGCAGTGAAAGACGCACCCGGATTCGTGTTGCTCGTCGAAAAGGCCAAAGCCTTCGCGCCGAAACCATCTGAGAAAAAGGCGAAGTAGCCTGGTAGTTTCTGAGATGCAGAACTTTGTCGCTGGCGTGCCGCTAGACCGTCATTCCGAGCCTGCCGGCGCAGGCAGGCGGAGCGCCCGCGTTTTTTTAGGTGCGGCGTCGAGGAGTCTCTCTTCGATTTCCGCGCCGCTATAATTTTTCAAGGGCGCGAATCTTTGCGCCCCTTGCGATGTACGCTATCTTTCCATCATGCCGACCACTGACGGTTCGCACGAAAAAACACTCGCTGCTCTCGGCGTCACGCAGCCGGAGCAACTCACTCCGATGTTCGCGGGAATTCGCGCGCGCTTTGACGCGGAATCTGCCGCCGTGCGCGACGAAGCCACGTTCAAACAATTTCGCGACGCGTGGCTCGGCCGCAAATCCGGCGTGCTAGCTGGGATTACCGACAACTGGCTGAAGCCTGCCACTCCAGAACTGAAGCGCACGGTCGGCGCCGGCCTGAACGAACTTCGCTCGCACATTGACGCGCAAATCGAAGCACGCCGCGTAGCTATCGAATCTGGCGCGGAGGAGGCTGCGCTCGCGAAGGATCGTGTCGATCTTTCGCTTCCCGGCGTCGTTCGTCCTGTAGGCTCCCGCCATTTAATTCGCCAGGTATTTCAGGAAATCGAAGATATTTTTGTGTCTATCGGATTTTCGGTTGTGGAGGGCCCGGAAATCGAAACGCCTTATTACAATTTCGAGGCGCTCAACATTCCGGAATTTCATCCGGTACGCGACGACATGGATACTTTTTATGTCGAAGCGCAAGACGCTAGCGGAGCAAAAATAGCTCCGGGCTCGCTGTTGCTGCGCACCCACACTTCGCCGGTACAGATTCACACCATGGAAAAGCGCCAGCCGCCTGTGCGCGTGATTGTTCCCGGCAAGGTGTATCGCCGCGACAATCCGGACGCCACGCACTCCTTCATGTTTCATCAGATTGAAGGGCTGGCGGTCGATACTGACATTACGTTTTGCGATTTCACCGGCACCATCGAATATTTCGTCAAACAATATTTCGGCCCGAGCGTGAAAACGCGCCGTCGGCCTAGCTATTTCCCATTTACCGAGCCGTCGGTGGAATTTGATGTCTCGTGCATCTTCTGTGGCGGCAGCGGCACGGGCGCGAGCGGCGCGATCTGCGGCAAATGCAAAGGTTCCGGCTGGATCGAGTTGTTCGGCGCGGGCATGGTTGATCCAGCGGTGTACGGCTTCGTGAATTACGACGCGAAAAAAGTCAGCGGCTTCGCTTTTGGAATGGGCATGGATCGCCTGGCGATGCTCAAATACGGCATCGATGACATCCAGGTGTTTTTTCAGAATGATGTTCGCTTTCTGAAGCAGTTTCCGTGAGCGTGCACACGCAGCGAAGCCGGCGTCTCAAAAAGCAGATTCCTCGCTTCGCTCGGAATGGCGATTGGTTTGTTAGTCAGGAATAATTTGAATGAGTTTTGCTGACGCCAAACAGCGCTTCTCGAACCGTGTGGCGGACTATGTTCGCTATCGTCCGAGCTATCCGTCCGCGCTGGTTGATCTTCTACGCGATGAATGCGGGCTGCGTCCAGATCACGTGATAGCCGACGTCGGTTCGGGCACCGGAATTCTTTCCAAAATGTTTCTTGAAAATGGCAACCGTGTGTTCGGCGTGGAACCGAACGATGAAATGCGCCACGCTGGCGAAGACTATCTTTCTACCTTCAAGAATTTTTCGAGCATCGCTGGTTCCGCGGAAGCCACAACGCTACCTGACGCCAGCTTGGATTTTGTCACCGTAGCGCAGGCGTTTCATTGGTTTGAGCCTGCTGCCACGCGCACGGAATTTCAGCGAATCCTGCGACGGGAAGGATTCGTCGTGATTGTCTGGAACGACCGTTTGTTCGATACCACGCCGTTCCTGCGAGAATACGAAACGCTCCTTCATCGCTTTGGAAACGACTATGCCAAGGTCAGCGAAAGCTATCCGCGGCGGGCGCAAATTCAGGAATTTTTTGCTCCGAACGTTTTTTTGCAAAAGAGCTTTCCGAATTTTCAGGAGTTTGACTTTGACGGTGTTCGTGGCCGGTTACGCGGCAGCTCCTACGTGCCGAGCCCGGACCAGCCTGCGTTCGCGCCAATGATGGCTGAGCTGGAACGGATTTTCAACACACACCAACTTGATGGCCAAGTCCGTATGGACTACACGACGCACGTTTATTTTGGCTGGCTTGCCGCGATGAGGAATTCCGCATGAAGGTCGTTTACAACTGGCTGAAAGATTTTGTGGGCGTCACGGCGACGGCGCAGGAGCTTGCCGCCAGGCTGGCGCTGCATGGTACAAACGTGGCCAGCGTGGAATCGCAGCCGCTTGGCGGAGTGATCGACGCGGAAATCACTTCCAATCGTGCGGACTGTCTGGGCGTTTACGGAATCGCGCGCGAGGTCGCTGCGATTTACAAATTCGACCTTAAGCGCGTTGTGCCGAAACCAGCGGAGTCTTCCAGCGCGAAAACAAGCGAAGCAGTTTCGGTGAAAATCGAAGCGCCGGAACTCTGTGGCCGCTTTACGGCGCGCGTGATTCGCAACGTCAAGATTCAGCCGTCGCCACCGTGGCTGCGCGAACGGTTGGAAGCCGCAGGAGTGGCGTCCATCAATAATGTTGTGGATGCGACGAACTACGTGATGCTGGAACTTGGCCACGCACTGCACGCGTTCGATTACGATCTCGTGCGCAATCATTCGATTCTGGTGCGCGCCGCAAAACGCGGAGAAAAACTCAAGACGCTGGATGGTATTGAACGCGCGCTTGATCCAGCGATCTGCGTGATTGCCGATGGAGATGGTTCGCGCGCCGTGGGCATCGGCGGAATCATGGGGGGCGGGGAAACGGAAATTTCGTTTTCGACCAAAAATGTCCTGATCGAATGCGCGTGGTTTGAACCTATTGCGATTCGCCGCGCGACTCGTTTTCTTAGACTGCACAGCGAAGCTTCCACACGCTTCAGCCGCGGCGCCGATCCGGAAATGGCGGAACTGGCTTCGCGACGTTGCGCCGAATTGATTTTGCAGCTCGCAGGCGGCCAACTTCTCGGCGGCGTGGTGGACGTTTATCCCGGCAAGCGCGCGCCGAAAAAAATCACACTCACGCGCGCCGAAATTCTTCGCGTGATGGGTGCGGACGTTGCCGATCGAGAAGTGGAGTCAATTCTCGGCGCGCTAGGCTTCGCTCCGGTGCGAGTGGATCAGAATCGCGGACAGCTTGGCTCGATTCTCGCTGCTTGGGAATGCACGCAGCCATCGTGGCGCGCGGATGTGGAACGCGAAATCGACTTGATCGAAGAAGTGGCACGCATTTATGGACTGAACAAATTCCCGCCGCGTTTGCCGGCGGCGCGACAAGGGGCCGCGCGTCTTCCGCAGTACGAAGCGGAATCGCGCCTGCGCGAACGGCTGATCGGGCTCGGTTACCGCGAAATCGTGACCATTCCACACGTCGCGGAAGATCGCGACATTCTGTTCCGTCCGGATGGCGTCATTCCCGCGCGTCTTGCGAATCCGCTTTCCGAAGAAGCCAACATCCTTCGCTCCAACGGGTCGGTTTCCATGGCCGCCGCGATCGAATGGAATCTCAATCACAGCCAACGGAATGTCCGGCTGTTTGAGATCGGGCGGCACTACAGATTCGCGCCGCAGAACAAAGCAGGACAAACATCGCTGGCACCGCTTGAGACTGTTTTCCTGACGCTTGGCGCAACCGGTGAAGCACGCGAAAAGAGCATTTACGAAAATACGCGAATATATGAGTTCGCTGACCTAAAGGGTGACCTTGATGCGTTGGGCAGTCTGATCGGTGGATTTAACTGGAAGCACGACGGGCCCAAATGGCTAAACCCTTCTCACGCTGCGCATTTATCGGTCCCACAAAACTCCAGGAACACAGAAATGGTGGGCCTAGCTGGCCAGTTGTCGCGCCGAATTATGGACAGGTTGAAATTGCGTCAGGACGTCTTCATCGCAGAACTGGAATTGGAACCGCTTTATCGTGCTTATTATGACGTTAAGAATTCTCGCCGATTTGAACCTATACCTAAATTCCCGGCTGTGGAACGAGATTTCTCGCTGATATTTAAGGACAGCGGCGTCACCTTCGCACAGATCGCGCGCGCCATTCATCACCTGAACATCCCGGAAGTCGTTTCAGTCCAGGCATTGGATCTTTATCGGGGCAAGAATATTCCTCCCGGCACATTTTCACTGATGATTCGCGTGACACTGCAGAGCCGCGAAGGTACGTTGACAGACGCCGAGATAGTAGAAATT
Source organism: uncultured Acidobacteriota bacterium (assembly GCA_963731155.1). Taxonomy (GTDB): domain Bacteria; phylum Acidobacteriota; class Terriglobia; order Acidiferrales; family UBA7541; genus Acidiferrum. The sequence continues at coordinate 247,468 of CAVSVB010000010.1, read as the reverse complement.
TCTTCTCGGGTGCTGAGACCATTGCAAGACACATGGGGCGCACAATTGCGGTCCAGTTGATTCGCTCAATTCGTCTACCGTTTTGCGCTGCCCCACGCGGCTGGTCATTGCGCTACAATTGAAATGGCAATGAGACAATTCGTTCATCGCGAGTTCTCGTGCATCGCCGTGCTTGCGGCTTTGCTTCTTACCGGGTGCGGGAAGACGCAAACGGCGCAGGCGGATTCAGCGCGTACGGCAGTGGCGAGACAGGCGCAGCCCGCTCAGGATGCGAACGTCATTCAATTTGTGAAGAATCCGGATGCCGCCCCGGCGTTTCAGCTGAATGATCTGGATGGAAAGCCGCTATCGCTTGGCGAAGCCAAGGGCAAAATTGTTTTGCTGAATTTTTGGGCGACGTGGTGCGGACCGTGCCGCGCGGAAATTCCAGACCTGGTAGATCTGCAGAAACGCTACGAGGACAAGCTGGAAATTATTGCGCTGGCGACGGATGAAGACGATGCCGACGAAGTTCGGCGATTCGTGCTGGAGTCTGGAATCAACTATCGCGTGGCGATGACTTCCGACGAAGTCCGCCTCGCCTATGGTGGAATTGCGGCGTTGCCCACTTCGTTTGTAATCGACGCGCAGGGGCGTATCGTGCAGAAACACGTAGGCCTGAACGATCCCACGATTTATGAACTGGAAGTGAAGGCCATGCTGGGCCAGCCTGTGGATGCGAAAGTGGAGTATTTCGAGGATAACGGGCAGATTTTTCTCAAGAATGCGGAGCGCGCCACGGAGCTTCCCGGCGTAGACTTTTCGAGACTTGACGCGAAACAAAAATCCGTTGCGCTGCGCCGGATGAACGCGGAATCGTGCAATTGCGGATGCAAGCTGACGCTGGCGCAATGCCGGATTAATGATTCGGCGTGCCGGGTAAGCCTGGCGCTGACGGCGAAAGTAGTTTCGCAGGTGGCGCATTCGCGAAGCGCACCTTCCGCCACAGACAGAAACTCTTCCGGCGCTCCTTTGCCAGACCGGCAAAAATGAGTTGCCGCGTATCTCGACACCTGAAAACTATTTCCGTCTTCGTATTATACACCCGGCGATGTGACGCAAACGGCGCGTGCAGGGCTCCCTTCTTGATCGCATGAATACAAAAACAATTTTCTTTTTGCTGCTGATTTTGAGCGCGACCGGATTCATCTCTCCGCCGATTGCATTGTGCGCGGGAATTATTTTTGGCTTGGCATTTGCGCATCCGTTTGCCGGAGACAGCCGCGCACTGGCGCGATTTCTGCTGCAGGCATCGGTGGTGGCCCTGGGATTCGGAATGAATCTGCACGAAGTCTTGAAAGCGGGCCGCAGCGGATTTTTCTATACCGCCATCGGCATCAGCTTCGCGCTGTTGATGGGAACTTTAATTGGAAAGCTACTTGCGGTTCGCGGAACGACTTCTTATTTAATTTCCACTGGCACGGCGATCTGCGGAGGAAGCGCGATCGCCGCGGTCGGGCCGATTTTGCAGGCGAACGACGAAGAGATGGCGGTTTCGCTCGGTACGGTGTTCATTCTCAACTCGATTGCGTTGCTGATTTTTCCAGCGATCGGTTCGGCGCTGCACCTTTCACAATCGCAGTTCGGATTGTGGGCCGCGCTGGCGATCCATGATACGAGCTCGGTTGTGGGCGCTGCGTCACGCTATGGCAACGAAGCGCTGGTGGTCGCTACGACGGTGAAGCTGGCGCGCGCGCTGTGGATTGTGCCGCTGGCGTTGGCCACGGCGGCAGTGAGACACAGCAAGTCGAAAATACAGATCCCATGGTTTATTTTTCTGTTTTGTCTGGCGGCAGTGATCAACACTTACGGCCCGCAAGAGCCGCGCCTGTCGCAAATGTTTTTTCAACTGGGAAGGCTTGGCCTGACGGTGACGCTTTTTCTGATTGGCACTGGGATATCGCGCGCGACGCTGAAAGAAGTTGGCTGGCGTCCGCTGGCGCAGGGCGTGCTTGTGTGGATCCTGGTCGGCGTCACGTCGCTGTACTTCATCCGCATCGGGTGGATCGCGTTGTAGCCGCATTTCGAATGATTCACATCAAAGCTTTGGCGCGGGTTTTGAGTTTGGCTTGCAGCTAACAGATAGACCGCACTACACTTTCAGCCGCTGCGGCGGGTTACCTGAACAACTTCCGCTGCCGAAGGAGCTTTTGCCAATGAATCGCCGAATCGGAATCGTCATCACCGCGTTAGTGATCGCCGGAGTTTGTACGGTGCACGGAGCGTATTCGCAGTCGTCCAGGCAGATGGAGCGCAAGGCGATCAAACTGCCGAATAAGTTTGTGAACGCGCCCTTCAGCGATGGGATTGTTTTCGGCGACACGCTGTACCTTGCCGGGCGCATCGGCATTGATCCAAAGACGGGAAAGGTGCCGGAAAAAATCGAGGACGAGATCAAACTGTTGCTCGACGGAGAAAAGGAGGTCCTGGCAAAAGCCGGAATGACCATGGACGATCTCGCGTATGTGCAGGTTTTTTGCACCGATCTGTCGCTGTTCGAAAAGTTCAATCCGATTTATAGAACGTACTTCAGCAAGGATTATCCGGCGCGCGCGTTTATCGGCGCGGGATCACTGCTGGCGGGCGGACACTTCGAATTGCAGGCCGTCGCGGTGAAACACGAGTATCTGGTGGGACTGAAGGACGGCAAGCCGTAACACGTGCGGGGCAGCACAGTTACGCTAGCGGCTGAGGTTGCGCTATTGCCGGCTGAATACCTTGCGCTTCACGTCGGGCCAGAATTCGTTCCAGGCATTGCTTGTGATTTTTCCGAGGACTCCGTAAGCGGTTCGCGTGAGTGCCGCGCTGGTAGTTGAATCGCTGCTGACCCTCCAGGTGTTCGAAAGGAAATTGTTTGCTGGAATCGCGATGTAGCGCGCGTAAGCAGGCATTAGATTTCCGTGGCGATCGCGCGCGGTGAAAGTAAGCAAGAACACCTGTCCGATGCGGCGCTTGAACGGTAGATTCGGATTTCGGACATAACGCGGATCTTCTCCCCAAATGGCGCCAAGACCGCCTTCGATCGTGTTGCTTGCGGCCAGGCCCGTAAAGCGCATTCCGTAACGCTTCGCAAACCCGTCCCAATGCGGCCCATATTCCTCGGGTATGTCGCGGGCGGTCCCGATGCCTGCTCGCAGAACGCCTGCGAACAGACTTTCCGGACCAAAGGTTTCGATCGCAGCCCACTGGATACGCTCCTTGCCGGAAATCATCCGGTAGGGCGCTTGCGCCGAAATAACTCTGAGGTTTTGCTCGACTGGGCCTTGCGGCGCTTCGCGGAGCGTCAGGCTTTTCCGGCTCCTGAGCCGCGCTTAACGAGCAGCCGAACGTGATTAGAAAAAATAAGATGACCAGGTTCAAGGCAAAACGGGAATAGCGAACGGTACATGAACGAGGTTAGTACTTTCCGGTGCAGTTTTTTGCCAACACACAGCAGAAATCATTGTGCAGGAAGAAGGAAATTGCGTCTGTAAAAAAATAGCTATTCCCGTCCCGTCCTCGGCCGAAATCTCGAGAATGGCGGGGACCTAGACTTAGCGAGGTGGCGCGACGGGGCAGGCGCCGAAGTCGCGGAGACTCCATTAAGCCCATATATTGGCACATTATTTTGCGCATAATTACGTCATATGCCCATATAATGTCATATAACTGGGTCGCCGGATGGTCCAGAATCAACGTAATGTGCTGTAAATAATAGAGTTAATATGTTAACGAATTTTAGTACAGTGTGGAGGACATCTTGCATTTAAAGCTGCCACCAGTATCGCAGGGTAACCCTGATGCTAAGAATCACAACCGAGAAAAAGCGCTCCAAAACTGTCCTCAGCGTGGAAGGACGGTTAGCCGGCGCATTGGTCTCAACCCTTGAGCAATGCTGGAAAGAGCTTAAGGCGGCGGCGCCGCACGAGAAGTTTTATGTCGATCTGTGCGGCGTCAGTTTTATCGACGCTGCCGGGAAAATGCTTTTGCAGGAGATGTATCGCCAGGGAGGGCAGCTTGTGGCAGATGGGTGCCTGAATCAGGCCATCGTGAAGGAAATTATTGGGCGGCAGAAGGTCGGAGGCGCGCGGCGACGAAGGCAAAGACAACAAAGGCACGCCAATCATTTTCTACGTTGTGTTACTCGGTCTGCTTTTTGGGGCAGCCGGCGTAAAGGCGCAAGAAAAGCCGGAAATGCCGGCGAACACGCAGGTTTCCGACGAACCGCTGAGACTGACGCTGGACAAAGCCGTGAGCCTGGCGCTTAAGCAAAATCCGACCGCGCAAATCGCAGTGCTGCAAGCGGCCGAGGCAGTACAAGACAAAAACATCGCCCGCGCCGATTTGTTGCCGCAAGCGGATTTGCAGAGCAGCGACTCGGTGCGGCGCATAAATCTGCAAGAAGAATTGGGAAGCGCGATTCCATTTCCAGGAATTCCGGGCCATGTCGGTCCGCTGAACATTTTCAATGCGGGGTTCACGTTTGGAACTCCGGTGTTCGATCTGACGCTGTGGAATCGCTACCGTTCGGCGAGGGACAGCGCGAACGCCAGTAAGGCAACGAGTCTTTCCACGCGGGAGCAAGTGATTTTGCTGGTGGTCTCGCAGTACATCGGAACCCTGCGAGCGATGGCAAACGTGGAGGCGTCCCAGTCGCGCGTAGATTTGGCGCAAGCGCTGTACGACCAGGCTGCCGATTTGCAAAAAGAAGGCGTCGGCACAGGCATTGATACTTTGCGAGCCAACGTGGAATTGCAGAACGAGAAGCAGGCACTGCTGGTAGCGGAGACAGACCGCGATTCTTCCCTGTTCGGCCTAAGCCGGTTGTTGAATCTGGATCCGCGCCAAGAGATTGCGCTGAGCGACTCGCTGAGCTTTTTTGATACGCCGCAGCCTGACGTGAACGCAAGCCTCGACGAAGCGCTGGCTGCGCGTCAGGAATGGAAAGCGCTGGACTTGCAAGTAAAAGCCGCGGAACACGACAAACGGGCATCGCAGGATCTTCGGCTGCCGACGTTGCGGGTTGATGGAAATTGGGCGTACGAGGGTACGCGGTTGAACAACGGGATTCCCGTTTACAACTACCAAGCGAGCTTTGATTTGCCGTTGTTCACAGGCGGGCGAACACACGCGGAAATCGTGAAGTCCGATCTGCAACTGAAAGTATTGAACGAGCAGAAAGCGGACCTGCGCAACCAGATTTCGCTGGACGTGAAAACCGCACTTTTGAACCTGAAGTCGGCGCGAAATCAAGTGGCAGTGTCGACGTTGGGTGTTCAGCTTGCGAAGGAGGAAGTGGATCAGGCCCGTGACCGTTTCAAGGCCGGAGTTGCGAACAACATTGAAGTGATTCAGGCGCAGGATGCGCTGGCGCGCGCTAATGACAATGAGATCGCAGCACTGTACCGCTTCAACCAGTCGCGCGCGGACTATGCACGGTCGACCGGCCAGATGGAAAGAGTTTACGCGAAGTGAAAACGCAGGATGGTCAGTGAGAGAGGAACCGGGGAATGAGTATTGAGATCGAAGTCGGCTTGGAAAACGCGTCCAAGATAAAGCCCACGACCGAAGAACTGAAGCTCGAGGAGCCGCCTCCAAAAGGCTTGGCGAATCCGAGGACGAGGTTTCTGGTTTTTGGTGGCGGGCTGGTTCTGCTGGTGCTGCTCATCAGCTTGTTTCTTTATTACCAGAACCGCGAAAGCACGGACGACGCGCAGGTGGACGGCCACATCACGCAGATTTCTTCCAAAGTTTACGGCCGTGTCGGCGAAGTCCTGGTGAACGACAACCAACAGGTGCAGGCTGGCCAGACTTTGGTGAAGCTCGATCCTCGGGACCTGCAGGCCGCCGTGGATCAAGCCAAAGCGCAACTGGCACTGGCGGAGACCGATGCGCAATCGGCTGGCGTAGACGTGCCGAGGACGCAGTTGAACACGCAGAGCGGAACATCGAGCGCGGATGCGCAACTTGCCGGCGCGCAGGCGGATTTAATGAGTGCGCAAAGCACATACGATCAAGCGCGAACTTCCGACCTGGCGTGGGCACAGGACAACATCGAAAAAAGCAAAGCGAACGCGCAACTGGCGCAAGCGGATCTTGAGCGCTACAGGCCGCTAATGCAGAAGGGTGAAATTTCAAAGCAGCAGTTTGACGCGGCCCAAGCGAACGCGGATGCCACGGCCAGCGCGTTGAAAGCAGATCAGGAAAAACTGGCGCAGGCGCAACGCGGAGTCGAGATTGCAAAAGCGCAGCTTGATTCCGCAAAAGCGCGCGTCGATCAGGCACGAGCCGGCGTAATTTCCGCGAAAGCAGATACCAAGCAAGTGGTCATGCGTCAAGCGGACGCGCAAGGAAAAATTGCCAAGGTGCAGCAAGCGCGGGCGGCGCTCGAAGCAGCGCAGCTCAATTTGGAATATACGACAGTCGTCGCACCGGTTGATGGCGTGGTGACGCACAAGCAAGTCGAAATCGGACAGATCGTGCAACAAGGCCAAGGACTAATGGTGATCGTGCCGCTGCAGGATGTTTGGGTCACTGCAAACTTTAAGGAAACGCAACTGCGCTCGATGAAGCCGGGACAAAAGGTCGAAGTGAAAGTGGACACTTACGGCAAGACTTTTCCGGGTCATGTTGATTCGATCGCTGGAGCGACCGGCGCGGTGCTGAGTCTGCTGCCGCCGGAAAACGCCACGGGGAATTACGTAAAGGTTGTGCAACGCGTGCCGGTAAAAATCGTTCTCGATCCAATTCCGCCAGAGAAGGCGATTTTGCGACCGGGAATGAACGTGGTGGCGACAGCGTTCACGAACTGACGATCGCGATTTGACGCAGAGAAAGTCCGCAAGTGAAGAAAGGATTTCGAGGCGCAAGGTGAAAGACAGGTTCCTATCGAAATTGCGGATGCCGGACGGCTCGATCAACCCCTGGGTGATCGCGGTAACCGTTACGCTCGCCACGTTTATGGAAGTGCTCGACACTTCCATTGCGAATGTCGCATTGCCGCACATTTCCGGCAGCTTGTCGGCCAGCGCGGACGAGTCCACGTGGATCCTGACGTCCTACCTTGTATCGAACGCCATCATTCTGCCTCTTTCGGGCTGGTTCTCCGGATTGATCGGGCGCAAGCGCTTCTACATGTCGTGCGTGGCGATATTCACAGTGAGTTCGTTCTTCTGTGGACTGGCACCGAGCCTCGGCAGCCTGGTACTTCTGAGAATTCTGCAAGGAGTAGGCGGCGGAGGATTGCAACCCAGCGAGCAAGCAATCCTGAACGACACGTTCCCCATCGAAAAGCGCGGCATGGCCTTCGCAGTGTACGGCGTGGCGGTAGTCGTCGCGCCGACGATTGGTCCGTGGCTGGGCGGATGGATCACCGACAATTTTTCATGGCGCTGGATTTTCTACATCAACGTTCCGGTGGGGATAATTTCGCTGATCTTGACGTCACTGCTAGTGAGCGACCCGCCGCACATGAAGCGCGTAAAAGCGAAAGAAGGATTTCGCATCGACTATATCGGCATCGGTTTGATCAGCCTGGGCCTCGGCAGCATGCAGATCATTCTCGATAAAGGCGAGCGCGAAGACTGGCTGTCCAGCGGATTCATTCAGGTGTTCTTCGCATTGATGATTATCGGGATTATTGCGGGAATCCTTTGGGAGTTGCGAGAAAAACATCCGGTAGTGGATTTGCGGATGTTGAAAGACAGGAACTTTGCGGTGGCGACGCTGGCCATGTTTTTCCTGGGGTTTGTGCTGTATTCCAGCACGGTGCTGATTCCCCAATTCTTGCAGGAAATGATGGGCTACACGGCGGAACTCGCGGGCCTCGCGCTGTCTCCGGGCGGCGCGGTGATCATGTTCATGATGCCGGTAGTTGGAATTTTGGTGTCGAGAGTGAACACGAAATATCTGATCGCGTTCGGATGCACGATTTCTGCTCTGTCGCTGTTCGTGATGGCTAGCTGGAATCTGCAGATTGATTACAGGCATGCGGTTCTGGCGCGAATGATGCAGAGCTTCGGGCTGGCGTTCCTGTTTATTCCGATCAACGTGTCCGCGTTTTCATTCGTACCCAAGGAAAAAACGAATATGGGCACCGGCATAATCAACCTGGCTCGCAACATCGGGGCCAGCGTGGGGATTGCAACGGTGACGACGCTCTTGCAGCGGCGCACCCAGTTTCACCAAGCGCAGTTGATGGAGCACGTGAATCCACTGAGCCTGGCGTATCACAACATGGTCGCGGGTACGGAGTCGAGATTGCTCCTGGCAGGTTCGAGCGCGTACCACTCGGCATCGCAAGCTGCCGGAATGGTTTACGGCACTGTACAGCGGCAGGCCGCAATGATGGCCTTTGTGGACAACTTTCACATGCTGGGGATTGTTTTCTTCGTTGTGATTCCGGTTTTGATGTTTCTGAAACGACCGCCAAAGGGAGTGAACGCGCCAGTGCACTAGGGGACAGCTGTAAACGGGCCGAAATATTTTGTATTCGAGTTTCGTAATAAATAGGGGGAACAATGGCAACGCAAGTGGCAGTGGGAACCGAACTGAATGAAGTAAAACTGATCCGCGCGGGGCAACGGGGTGACTCGCAAGCGGTGGAAGCGTTATTTCGCCGCTACCAGCGACCGTTGTTTCAGACCGCGTTGCGCGTGCTAGGTAATGCCGAAGATGCCGAAGACGCGCTGCAGGATGGACTGCTCTCCGCGTACCGCAATTTGAAACGGTTCGAAGGACGCTCGCAATTCTCGACCTGGCTCACGCGCATCGTAATCAATGCCGCCTTAATGCGCCGCCGCAGTGCCAAGTCGCGTCCGGCAGTTTCGTTGGATGAAACGCCGCGCGAGGACGAGCTGCCGGCAAGCGAGCGGTACGCGGACGACGGACCGAATCCGGAGCAGGTGTACGCCGGAACCGAGTTACGCGAGATGATCAACGCAAATCTTGACGAACTCTCTCCGTTGCTGCGCACAGCGTTCGTGCTGCGCGAAGTGCAGGGTTACTCCACCGGTGAAGCCGCGAAGAAGCTCGGCGTCACTGAAAATACGCTGAAGGCGCGTCTGTGGCGCGCGCGTCACCAGATGGCGGAACGGCTTGGCCGTCGGCTAAAGCGGATGAAGGACGGCATGACCGGACGGTATGGCCGACCCGGAATGCAGCTACTGCTGAGGATGAAATAAAGAAGTAATGACGAAACGAAGTAACGAGAGGCTGGCGGCATTGCCAGCCCTTTTTCGCATCTTCAGTCTAGTGCGAGGCACGAGTTCAGTGCAGAGACGCGTATTCGGACTTGACTTGTTTCAGGATGGGGATGTCTGGGTCCGCGTCCTTCCATGATGCCAGGAAATTCTGATATTCGATTCTGGCTTTGGCTTGCGGTTTCGCCATCGACGCCGGAACCGTAGAGGGTACGTTTCGCCAAACCAAAGTCCAGAATCTTTGCGTGCCCGCGTTCGGTCACAAAAATATTGGCGGGCTTGATATCCCCGGTGAATGATGCCCTTGGAGTACGCGGCGTCGAGGCCTTCCGCGACGTCAATCCCGATTTCCAGCAAGCGTTCCAGTTCGAACCCGCGACTGGTGATCAAATGCTTGAGCGATGACCCTTCCATGTACTCCATCACGATGAAGGCGCGGCCGTCGTGTTCCTGAATGTCGTGAATGGTGCAGATATTGGGGTGGTTCAGGCGGACGCGGCGCGCGCCTCGCGCTGGAAGCGCTCGAGGGATTGCGAGTCCCTGGCCAAATCTTCGGGCAAAAATTTCAGCGCGACAAAGCGGCCAAGCTTAGTGTCCTGGGCTTTGTACACTACGCCCATACACCACCGCCGAGTTTTTCGATGATGCGATATTGGCCGAGAGTTTCGCCGATCATGGCTGGATTCTGCGGTGGAATCTTATCTGTAGGCTAGCGGAGAGTCAAAGAATTGGTGTTTCAAATGGATGATTCAGAGCTGGCGGGCGGATAAGCACCTAGAATCCGCAAAAAACTGGTCGCTGCAGTAAGCTCGTGCAATGCTCCATCCAGCTTTGCTGGTGTGTCGGTTTGCAAATCGAGAAAGAACTGATATTCCCATGGAGTGCCATGAATGGGACGGCTTTCAATTTTCAAAAGGTTTATGCCGTGGCGCGCGAACGGCTCGAGCGCAGCCAACAGGGCGCCGGGTTTGTGAGCGAGTTTCAGGGCTAGAGAAATTTTTACTGTCTCGGCGTTCTGGGAACGGTCCATGCGGCGAACTTGCAGATGGGCCATTAAGCCGGTTTCTGCCGGGCTACCAGGCCGCCGCGGAATTAGGCGGACCCTGAATCGCTTCCCGCCGAACAGGAGTGAGCAGGACGAAACGCGTGAAGTTCTCGGCATTGTCCTGAATGGATTCTGCGAGGATGACGCCGCCATAACGTACTGCGGCTGGTCTTCCAGCAATTCCAGCGGCGGATTTGTCTCCGCTGGCAAGAACGTCGCGCACGCTGCCGGCGGTATCTTCGGCGGGGACGCGCTTCAGTTCGGGACGAGAAAGGAAAAACTTTTCGCACTGTGCGAGCGCCATCGGATGCGACGAGACGGACTTAAGGTCCGCGAGCGTCGCTCCCAGGCAGCCAATTAGATGATGTTCGATCGGCAGAATTGTCTCGGCGACGATCCCGAGGTTGCTTTCGAGAAGCAGGTCATAAACACGAACCACCGAGCCGGCCAGTGAGTTTTCGACTGGAGCCAACAGCGCGTCTGCCGCGCCTTCATCAATCGCCCGAAAAGCGGAATCAAACGTTGCACGTGGAACGGTCGTGATCTCTTCGCCAAGCAGTTGAAACGCGGCGGCTTCGCTGAAGGCGCCATGCTCGCCCTGGAAAGCTACACGCGGGCGCGGTTGTTGGCAGTTGGACATTGCAAGAACTGATAGTCTTAACGGTTTAACGATAAGAAGCAACTGCTGCGATCACGTGCCAGTTTGCGCGAGGGCGGACAAAAAAAGGAATTCAGAAGAGCCAAGTTGGGTCGTTGAGTTTTCCTCCCGCGCGAGAAAAGCGGAGTTATAATGGTTTTAACATGCCAGTGAAACTGCCAGCGCAAGTCCGGCCGCAGCCGAATGAATACGCTGCTTTTTATGAAAGCTATATCTCTCTGGTTCCCGGAACCGACATCTTGGGCGTTCTGGAAGCACAGCGCATGCTGATGACGCAGCTTCTGAGCGCGCGTAGTGAACGCGAAGGAAATTTTCGCTACGCGCCCGGCAAATGGACGGTAAAGGAAGTTGTAGGGCACATCATCGACACCGAAAGAATTTTTGCGTACCGAGCGCTGCGAATCTCACGCAATGACAAGACACCCTGCGAAGGCTTCGAGCAGGACGATTACGTAAAAAACGGCAATTTTAATGAGCGCACGCTGGTGGACCTCGCCGAGGAGTTTGCGCAAGTGCGTGGCGCTTCGCTGGCGCTATTTCTAGGTTTGGACGGCGATGCCTGGCAACGCCGCGGCATCGCCAACAAAAACGAGGTCACGGTACGCGCCCTTGCCTACATCACCGCCGGACACGAACTGCATCACCGGCGCATATTGGAAGAAAAGTATCTGCCCGCGATTCCCCGCGCCTAGATTCTCGCCGAATTTGCGCCACTCACCGCCTACGGAAAGGCCGAGCGGGACGCGAAAGGTCTTCATTTCAGCTTCGTTTTAGCGGGCATGTTCATCCCCGGTCGCGATGCGCTATTCTGTCTGTTCAATTCCGGACCTGAAAAGGGAGCAGACCACAAGCCGCCATGCACGATTTGAGTTATTTTCGTGAGCACCTCGGTCTCTTCGCCGAAATGGCGAAGCGCCGCAATATCACTCTGGATTTGGACGGCTTTCGCGAGTTGGATAAGGTTCGCCGGGAACAAATCACCGCAAACGAGCAGCGCAAGGCGATGCGCAACAAAGCCAGTGACGAAATTGCGCGCTTGAAAAAAGAAAAACAAAATGCGGATGCGCTGATCGCGGAAATGAAGCAGGTTTCCGAGCAAATCAAACAGTCTGACGAACGGATCGCTGAACTTGACACAAGGCAACGCGAGCTATTGCTCACCATTCCCAACATTCCGCATGCGTCCGTGCCTGCGGGAGCCAGCGCCGCGGACAATCTCGAAGTTCGCCGCTGGGGAGCGCCGCCGGTTTTTGATTTTCATCCTAAACCACACTGGGAGGTTGGCGAGCGCGCGGGAATTCTTGATCTGCCTACTGCCACCAAAATCACCGGCGCACGATTTGCCGTTTACAAGGGCTGGGGCGCGAGGCTGGAACGCGCACTAGCAAATTTCTTCCTTGACGTGCATACCCTCGAACATGGATATACGGAAATACTTCCGCCGTTTCTGGTAAATACCGCGTCGCTGATGGGAGCGGGGCAGTTGCCGAAGTTCGCCGCAGATTTATTTAAGATAGAAAATACCGACTTCTGGCTGACGCCCACCAGCGAAGTCGAACTGCACAACTTGTATCGCGACGAAACTCTGCCGGAAGAAAAACTGCCGATTCACGTCACCGCGTGGACCGCATGTTTCCGTTCCGAAGCGGGCGCGGCCGGGAAAGACACGCGCGGCATTTTGCGGCAGCATCAATTTCAGAAGGTGGAACTTTTCAAATTTACGCGGCCGGAAACAAGCTACGAGGAGCACGAAGCGCTTGTCCGCAACGCGGAAACCATCCTGCAAAAACTCGGACTTTACTATCGCACTGTTTTGCTCTGCGCCGGCGACATGGGCTTCGCTTCCGCAAAAACCTACGACATCGAGGTGTGGTTGCCGTCCAGCAAGGAGTTCCGTGAGATTTCGTCCTGTTCGAACTGCGAAGCGTTCCAGGCGCGGCGGGCCGGCATTCGCTACAAGCCAAAAGCAGGCGGCAAGAGCGACTTCCTGCACACGCTGAACGGCTCCGGACTGGCTGTGGGACGCACTTGGATTGCCGTAGTTGAAAACTACCAGCAGGCAGACGGCTCGATAGTCGTGCCGGAAGTGCTACGGCCTTATATGGGAATTGACCTTATTCCGGCCGGAGTCTAAGTCTGAGCGCCGAATTGGAGTAAATCTCTGGCTAGTCTCGTAAGTGCTTAATAATAATAGTGTTAGTGCTAGCAAAACCTTCGTGGGGCCTTTTTGAGTGTGCCTGTTGCGCCGCGCAACCTATTGAAATCACACAATTTCGTTTGACGGGTGCTTTTGTGCTTGCATACACTCGGCTCGCCGCGTCTCATTAGAGATGTAGTCAGTTTGAACACTTTAAATTCCTGGAGGGGCGGCAGGCAAGCGCTTCAATGCTTATGGGTTTCTTGGTTCGTCTTATCAGATTGGTATTTTGGGTTTTGATCGTGTCGTGGGTAATCAGGCTGGTCGGCAGTTTCTTTGGCGGCGCCCGGCAAGCGCCTGCGCGGGGAACGGGAGCAGCCGCGACGGATGATTCGGCAACGCGTGGCAAGCGGCTGGTTAAGGACCCGGTTTGCGGAATGCACCTGGCGGAAGAACTGGCATTGCCAATGAGCGCCAACGGCGAGACGCAATACTTCTGTTCGCAAGAGTGCCGCGCCAAGTACGAAAGCAGCGTTTTGCGGCGTGCCGCGAATGGTTGATTCACAAGCTGAGATTTTCAGGAATTCCGAGTTTTTGTGGTTGGGGCCCGCAAGTAAGCCGTAGACAGACGACAAGACTTTAAAACGAACGCTTTAAAAACCACCGAGAAGAGGAAAGGACCGACGCCGATGGCCACGGTCGTAAAGCCGGCAGTGCAACCGATGGTGCCGCGGATTGCTCCGCGCGAGGATCTGAATCCATTCCGCATCGCGCAAATCCAGTTCGATATGGCGGCGGAATTCTTGAAGCTCGATCCAGGACTGCGGCAAGTGCTGCGCACGCCGAAAAGAATCCTGGAAGTTTCGCTGCCGACCAAGATGGACAACGGCCAATTGCGCGTCATGACCGGATTTCGCGTGCAGCACAATATTTCCCGCGGTCCGGGCAAAGGAGGCATCCGCTATCACCCTGGCGTCACGCTCGACGAGGTAAAAGCACTTGCGGCGTGGATGACTTGGAAGACGGCGGTCGTGAATGTTCCCTTCGGCGGAGCCAAGGGCGGAATCATTTGCGATCCGAAGCGCATGTCCAAAAGCGAATTGGAGCGCATGACCAGACGGTATGCGAGCGAAATTCTGCCATTGATCGGCCCGGACCAGGATATTCCCGCGCCGGATGTGTATACCGATTCGCAGACCATGGCGTGGATCATGGATACCTATTCCATGATGCAGGGCCACACAATTCCGGGGGTGGTTACCGGGAAGCCGATTTCGATCGGCGGTTCGCTTGGGCGGGCGGAGGCTACTGCGCGTGGCCTGGTGTTCGTAGTTGAAGAGGCCTGCAAGTTAAAGAAGATACCGCTGCGCGGGGCGAGCGTTGCGATCCAGGGATTTGGCAACGCTGGAGCGACTGCAGCACGCTTGCTTTTTGAGAGAAAAGCGAAAATCGTCGCACTAAGCGATACACGCGGCGGCGTGACTAATCCTCGCGGCATCGATCCGATCAAAGCGCTGCGCTATAAGGAGCGTTCCGGAACTGTCGTCGGCATGCCGGGCGCTTCACGCATTTCCAACGATGACCTGCTGACGATGAAGTGCGACATCCTGGTGCCGTCCGCGCTGGAAAATGTGATTACGCTGAATAACGCTGAAGCCGTGAAAGCGCGCATCGTGGCCGAAGCCGCCAACGGGCCGACGACTCCGCACGCCGACGAGATTCTGGCGCGTCGTGGCATTACGGTGCTCCCGGACATTCTGGCCAACGCCGGCGGAGTCACCGTGAGCTATTTCGAATGGGTGCAGAACCAGGAAGGTTTGCTCTGGGATTCCGACGAAGTGAATCTCCGGTTGCAGAAAATCATGGTACGCGGTTTCCACGAAATGGTTGATACCATGCGCAAGCACCACGTCCCGCCGCGCGCCGGAGCGATGATCCTTGCAGTCGGAAGAGTCGCCGAAGCCACGTTAGTGCGTGGGCTGTTTCCCTGAGGCGTGTAAGGGAATCGCTGGACACATTACCGCATTAATTCTGTTTGAGCGTTGAGATTCTTCTTGCGCTCGGAAAATTCCGCGCGTAGATTCTGAACTGCCGGTACGTTCCAGCGATTTGCGGAGCGTGACCGGCAATTTTCGTCGCAGTTAGGTTAGAGCAAGGAAGCCAGACCAACGATGAGCACTAACGGACACACAACAGCGCACGCCGCCGATCCTGCTGACCATCGCAGGATTCGACCCATGTTGCGGCGCGGGAACAGTTGCAGACCTGAAAACTTTCGCCGCGCACGGTTGTTACGGTGTCGCGGCGATTACTTCCATGACCGTGCAGAACACACAGGGCGTTGAAGCCGTGCACAATACGCCAAGCGCCGAATTGCGCGGGCAACTGGAAATACTGGTGAAGGACTGCGAAATCGCGGCAGTGAAAATCGGCATGCTCGGAAATCGCGGGAATGCCGTGGTGATTGGAGAATTTCTGGACGCGCACAAGTTCGCGCACGTGATTCTCGATCCGGTTATGAAATCTTCTTCGGGCACGGAACTGCTCGACGCCGGAGGAGTGAAATATGTGGCGACCGAATTAATGAAGCGCGCCAGTGTGTTCACGCCGAACGTGCCTGAAGCGGAGGTTCTGACAGGACTTGAGATTAAAGATGTATCCGCGATGGAAGCAGCGGCCCGGAAGCTGGTGGAAATGGGCGCGCGAGCGGTGATTGTTAAGGGCGGCCATATGGAACGAGCCGTGGACGTGGTGTTTGATGGCAGCGAATTGGTGCAGCTGGGCGGCGACAGAGTTAAGACGGAAAATATGCACGGCACGGGATGCACGTTTGCTTCAGCGTTGACCGCGCAGCTCGCTGCGGGCCGTGGATTGATCGAAGCCGCGACTCTGGCAAAGGCTTACGTCACCAAGGCCATCGAAAAAGGCTACCCGATCGGCAAAGGCCGCATACCGCTGGATCATTTTTATCGTTTGAAGATTGAACCGCTCGCCCGTGGCACTCACGAACTGCCAACCCACGGTATGCATCCCGCCGAATCGGGGCACTGATAATCTGCCGGAGATTGTTTGATGATCAAGCGTGGGGTTCAGGCGCTCCTGAAACAATTCGGCTATCGTCTGGCCCCTGCAAGCGACTCCGTCGTTCCGAATTGCGGCTTAAGCAATTTATTCCCGTTGATAAAGAAATTCGGATTCGATCCAAAGCACATCGTGGATGTGGGCGCGAATCATGGGAGCTGGACTCGCGAAGCTGTGCAATATTTTCCCCGAGCGCACTACACGCTGGTCGAGCCTCAGCATGAACTGAGGATTCACAGCCAGGATTTGATCGAGCTAGCGACCGCTCCGGAGTTTTGCCGTTGTACATTCTCGGGCCTGACCACAGCAGCACTTTTTTGCAGGCGCCGAGAACTGAGAGCGAGTCTGTTCGAACAATCGAGGTACCACTGCGGACGCTGAACGAAATTGTGGCGTCCTCGGGATTGCCCGTTCCGGCGATGCTGAAAATCGACGCGGAAGGACTGGACTTGAAGGTGCTGGCCGGCGCATCCGAATTATTCGGCAAAACCGAGATTTTTTTAGCGGAAGCTTCGATCGGCCAGGCCGACTTTGCAAATACGGCTCTGGCTCTCGTCGAAAAAATGAGCGATGCGGGATATCGCCTGATCGATATTACAGATATGAATCGTAGTCCCATTCACGGTGTACTTTGGCTATGCGAGTTCGTGTTCTTAAGGACCGGAAGCAAATTGCTGGATTCGGCTGTTCGTTACTGAACGCCGCCGCGCCAGTGGAAGCCAACGGCATAGTTGTTTCCGAGGCCATCTTCATAATGCATGGGAAATTCGCGGTAGATTCCGTGGCGGATCAGACTGCCTGTGCTGAAGACGGTGATGGTTTCTTTTACCAGCGGCGTGCCGTCATCAAGCAGATGGATGTCCCTGTGAAAATCGCGAATGCGCTCGGTTTGCGCCGCTCGAGACACAAAGCATCACAATGATTCCGACAGTACGCAAAATTAGACGCATATAGGCTTGGACGGTACCGTATATTTCCATGCTAAAGGAAAAGTACGCGAAAACTCTCAGCCGCACGAAAACGCGGCGTTGTGGTTACTGCCGGCGATATTTGATTCTTCCGGCGACGATGGTGGCCATGGGAGCGCCCTTGAACGTACGGCCGTCGAAAGGTGAATTGCGCGATTTGCTGGGCGAATCGTTCACGTTGTACGTCCACTCGTGAGTCGTGGAGAAAATGGTGACGTCGGCGGGCTGTCCCGCGGCGACCTTGCGTTCCATTCCGAGGACCCGCGCCGGACCCGTAGTGAAAAGTTCCACCATGCGCGCGAGCGATATCTTCCTGGTTTGTACGAGTTGCTCGAGCGTCAGCGCAATCGCTGTTTCGCAGCCGAGAATTCCGAACGGCGCGCGATCGAATTCCACATCTTTCAGCGCGGGTTCGTGCGGAGCGTGATCGGTGGCGATCACGTCCACCGCGCCGTCGGCAAGTCCGGCAATTAACGCCTCGCGATCTTCGCGCGCGGCCAGCGGCGGATTCATCTTAAAGCGTGAATCGTACCGAACATCCTCATCGATCAGGGTGAAATGGTGTGGCGTCACTTCGCAGGTGACGCGTAAACCCTGAGCTTTCGCTGCACGCACTTGTTCCAGCGAACCTTTTGCCGAGAGATGCGCCACGTGCAGACGCCCTCCAGTTAGCTGCGCGAGCTGCACATCGCGCGCCACGCAAACGGATTCCGCCGCGGCGGGCATGCCGCGCAAACCCAATCGAGTGGACGTGACGCCTTCGCGCATCACCGCTCCCGCAGCGAGCGAAACATCTTCGGAGTGTTCGATCACCGGCAGATCGAGCGAACGGCAGTAGTCCATCACCAGTCGCGTTAAACGGGCGGTGGCGATTGGCTTTCCATCGTCAGAAACCGCTACGATGCCGGCTTCTTTCATGGCGGCGATTTCGGCGATGGCCTCGCCCTGGCTTCCGATGCTGGCGGCGCCGATGGGCCACACGCGCGTGGCGCCAACCATGCGCGCCTTGTCCACGATAAAGCGCGTGATGGACGCATTGTCGTGCACGGGT
This sequence comes from uncultured Acidobacteriota bacterium, assembly GCA_963731155.1. Taxonomy (GTDB): domain Bacteria; phylum Acidobacteriota; class Terriglobia; order Acidiferrales; family UBA7541; genus Acidiferrum. The sequence goes on along the minus strand of CAVSVB010000010.1, from coordinate 229,310 downwards.
TTCGTGTTCGGCATGCAGCAGACGGCGGTAAAGCCGCCTCGCGCGGCGGATTTTGTCCCGGTCTCAATGGTTTCCGAGGATTCCTGTCCGGGCTCGCGCAAGTGCACATGAAGATCGATGAAGCCAGGTGCGACAATCATTCCGACCGCATCGAAGATTTCCGCATCCTTTAGCGCGGCGAATTTCCCAGGCGCTCCGAGTTCTTTCACCAACTCGCCGTCGAGAAGAACATCCATCGCCGCATCCGTTTTCGATGCAGGATCAATCACTCGGCCATTTTTGATCAGCAGCATTCTACGAATCCTTGCCCTTCGAAATTGGCTGTTCAGTGCTGCGATCCGTCGCGCGGCGATTGTGCGTCGCAGGCGTGCCAGGAACAGCTTGTGTAGCGGGATGCGCCGCGCCGCCTTCCACTTCGCCGGCAGTCAGCAGATAGAGAATCGCCATTCGCACCGCCACTCCGTTTGTAACTTGTTCGAGCACGCAGGATTGTGGACCGTCGGCCACCTCGGGGGTAATTTCGATGCCACGATTCATCGGACCCGGATGCAGGACGAGCGCATCCGGCTTGGCGCGTTTCAGCCGTTCGGCATTCAGCTGATAACCTAAAATGTAATCGTTGGCGGATATCGAAGCTTCGTGCTGTCGTTCCGTCTGCACGCGCAGCATGATGATGACGTCAGCATCTTCGACGGCTTCTTCAATTTTGTAAACGCTGCGAATGGCCGTGCCTGGCGCGATGTTTTCCAGTTCACGTGGCACCCACATCGCAGGACCGCAAAGCGTGAAGCGGCAGCCGAATTTCCCCAACAGGTGGATATTCGAACGGGCTACACGCGAGTGCGAAAGGTCGCCGAGAATCGTGACATTGAGATTCTCGATGGTGCCTTTGCGATCGCGGATGGTGAGTGCATCCAACAATCCCTGCGACGGATGCTCATGTGTGCCATCGCCGGCGTTGATCACGGGAATATCCAGGCGGCCGGCGACGTAATCCGCCGCGCCGGATGCAGAATGCCGCATCACCAGGCAATCCGGCTTCATGGCGTTCAGGTTGAAGGCAGTGTCGAGGAGCGTCTCGCCTTTCTTCAGGCTGGACGCTTCGGCTTGAAGATTCATGGTGTCTGCGCCGAGCCGGGACGCTGCGGTATTAAAACTGATCCGCGTGCGCGTAGAAGTTTCGAAAAACGCCAACGCGACTGTTTTTCCGCGTAACGTCGCAAGTTTCTTCAACGGATGGCGCTGAATTTCCTGGAATGGTTTGCTTTGATCGAGAAGAAATGTAAGCTCGGCCGCGGAAAGCGGCTCGAGAGCCAGAAGATCACGGAATCTGTAAGTCACAACCTCTTTACCTCAGGGTTTGTAAAACAAACCCTGAAACCCATGTACCTCAGGTTTTGTAAGCCCCAACCCTGAGGCCCGGCCGGTTCCGTTCGTTCAACAAATTCGATACCACTTCTATTCTACCCGGTCTACCAGGACTACGCGCTCTTCGTTGTCGATTTCGCGCAACCGCACTTCGATGATTTCGCTGTCGCTGGTTTGCACGCACGCGGCCGGTGTATTGCGATTCGATAGGCATCTCGCGATGGCCGCGGTCGATGAGCACGCATAGCGAAACACGCCGCGGCCTTCCCAAATCAAAGAGCCCGTTCATCGCCGCGCGGATGGTTCTTCCGGTGTAGAGGACGTCATCCACCAGCACCAGGTCCATACCGTCCACGCCAAAGGAAATATCGGAAGACTGCAGCACGGCCTGCGGCGCCACTTTTGAAAGATCGTCGCGATACAAAGTGATGTCGAGAGTGCCTACGGGAACTTCCACGCCGTCAATGCCACGCATGGCTTGAGCAATTCTCTGCGCCAAAGGCACGCCGCGTCGCCGAATGCCGATTAACGCCAAATGCTTTGTGCCGCCGCTCTTTTCCACGATTTCATGCGCCAAACGCTGCAGCGTGCGGTCGATTTCCGCAGGGGACATCAATTGCGCTTTTTCCACGATTTTCATTGCGCGGAATTCTAACACAAGCAGGGTCGGCAAAGGGTGTAACCAGCCGTCGATAAAATTGCATTTGTGAGCATGCTAGACTGCACAACGATGCGAAAGGCGAAGCGAATGAAATGGAAACCGGACCTGAAGGTATTTGCAACGCTGCTGGCCGTGGCAAATTCTTGCCTGGCGCAAGCTCCGCACGTTGCCCCGCCACCCCACAATACTCATCGAGCAGCAAAAGAAGTTCCGGCACCGAACGCGCGTCCGAAGTTGGTTGTCTTGCTAGTGGTAGACCAAATGCGTGGCGATTATGTGGATAAATTCCGGAGCCAGTGGACCGGCGGACTGAAACGTCTCCTGGACGAAGGAGCATGGTTCCGCGAGGGCGCTTATCCGTATGCCGCGACGGAAACTTGTGCGGGACACGCGACAATCTCGGCCGGGGCTTTTCCCGCGACGCACGGAATGGTCGCCAACGCCTGGTGGGACCGCGACTCTCAGTCCATGGCGACGTGCACTGCCGATCCCAACGTCAAAAATTTTGCGTATGCCGACGGCAGCCGCTACCGGCGGCGATTCCGCCTGGCGGATGCGAGTTCCGGCCTTCGCCGATGAATTGCGGCTTCAGGGTGGCGGAGCGACCCGCGTAGTCTCATTTTCATTGAAGGCGCGCGCGGCGATTACCATGGCTGGCCACAAGGCGGACGCTGTTACTTGGTTCGATCACGGTTCGTGGGTCAGTTCGAACGCATATGGTTCCATGCCGTTCATCGAAGATTTTGTGAAGGCGCATCCGCTGAAGGCGGATTACAAAAAAGCCTGGCGGCTCTCGCTGCCAAAGAGCGCGTACCTTTATGACGAAAAAGCGTTGGGTGCGGAGGTGCCCGAAGGCTGGGAGCCCACATTTCCTCATGTTCTTGAGCGGCAAAACGGGCAGCGATCAACCTGACGAGGCGTTTCTTAACCAGTGGGAAATGAGTCCGTACGCGGACAGATACCTGACAGAGCTCGCGGAAAACGCCGTAGACCAGTTGGGCTTGGGAAAGAGCGGCGGCACGGACTTTCTTGCCGTGGGCTATTCCACGCTTGACCACATCGGCCACGCATTCGGTCCGCGAAGTTGGGAAGTTCAAGACACGCTGGTCCAGCTGGATAAGGATCTCGCGGAATTATTTGCGCATCTCGATGCAAAAGTGGGCCGCGGAAATTACGTCGTTGCGGTGAGCGCCGACCACGGCGTCGTTCCTATACCGGAAGAAATGCAAAAAACCGGCGCAGACGCGGGAAGACTGCGTATTCCCGAGGTGAAAGAAAAAATTGAGAAAGCGCTGGAGCCGTTCGGTTATACGAAACCAGCCGTTGCGCGTATCGCAAGTTCTGATGTGTATTTTTCCGCCGGAACTTACGACAAGCTGAAAGCCGATCCAGCTGCAATGCGCGCGGTACTCGATGCGATTGGCGGCGTGCCAGGCGTTGCAGAAGTTTTTCGTGCGGAGGAATTGCAAGATCGTCCAGCAACGCAAAGTCCGATTCGAATGGCGGAAGCAAACAGCTATTTCGAGGGCCGCAGTGGTGATTTGTTTATTGTGCCCAAGCCCTACTGGTTGGTGTCTTCAAATCGCCCAGACAAAACGCGCGATCGCGGAACGGGCCACGGGACGCCTTACAACTACGACCAGCACGTTCCCGTGTTGCTGATGGGCTGGGGCATTGAGCATGGCGAGTTTTTTGGACCAATCACTCCCGCAGACATCGCTCCCACCCTCGCGTCGCTCTGCGGCGTCGCGTTGGCTACGCGCGATGGCCGAGTGCTCGCCGAAGCGTTGAAAAAACCTGCCGCTACGGCAGGCGCACACGCAGCCAACTAAATTCCCGGCGGAAAATTGCTCGGAATGACCGCCTGAACGGCTAAGCGAATAGTTCCGGCACTGTAAGCCTTCGTGCTATCCTTCTGCCCGAAGTGACTTCCTCAAGCGCTGCCAACTCCGGCCGTTCCCCGGCTGATGTTGACCTGAGCGTTGCCATCGGCGCGCTTCGCTTTCGCAATCCCATCATCGCTGCCAGCGGTACTTTTGGTTACGGGCTGGAATTTGCCCACCTGGTGGACTTGAATCGCTTGGGCGGCCTGGTCACCAAGGGCCTTTCCCTCGCAACCGATCGAGGGGGCCTCCGGCGCCTCGGCTCTGCGAAACGCCATCCGGCATGCTCAACGCGGTAGGGCTGCAGAACGTTGGCGTGAGGACGTTTGTCGAGAAAAAACTGCCCGAGCTGCGCAAGTTCGACGTGCCGGTCATAGCCAACGTCTTCGGGTATTGCCAGGAAGACTACGTAGAAGTCATTCGAATCCTCGAAGACGCCGACGGGCTGTCCGGGTATGAGCTGAACATCTCTTGCCCGAACGTCAAGAAGGGCGGGCTCCAATTCGGGAACGATCCGATGGCGGCCGCCGAGGTAACGCGGGCGGCCCGGAAAATCGCCGCAAAACGCCCCCTGTGGGTGAAGCTGTCTCCTCTCGTTGCTGACATTGGACTTATGGCCAGAGGCAGTGGCTGCCGAGGGCGCTAACGCCCTTACTGTGGCCAATACCTACCCCGCTATGGCCATAGACCACCGCACCCGAAAGTCCCGTTTAGGGAACCCCACAGGCGGTCTGAGCGGCCCCGCCATTAAGCCAATAACCCTCCGGCTGGTCTGGGAAACCGGCAAAGCCACAGAAATTCCTATACTTGGCCTTGGGGGCGTCGAGACGGCAAACGATGTGCTTGACTACGTCCTCATGGGAGCTACAGCTGTACAGGTCGGAACGGCCAGCTTTACTGACCCTCAGGCCAGTGAGCGGCTTGTACAGGATCTTCGCACCGCCCTTTTCATGATTAACTTGTTTAACATCAATGAGTTAAGAGGTAGATTTCTCGCTGAAATCGGTTGACATAATGATGCTTTCGTGCTACACTTTTCTGTAAGTTGTAGCAAAAAAACAACACTATGAAAAAGCCACTCTTCATGATCTGGGCTGCAGTTCGATGGGTGCCACTGATGTTCCTCATCGCACCAGTGATGGAAGCGCCTCTCGTAGCCTATAAAACTGAACCTGCCAAGCCGATTAAAACTTGGGTTGGCAATGCCAGCTGGTACGGAACCGAGTTTAATGGCCGCAAGACGGCCAACGGCGAACGGTTTGATTGCGAGTCCCTCACCGCCGCCCATCCTAACCTTCCCTTCGGATCGATCGTGCGCCTGGTCAACCCCCGCACCGGGCAATTTGAATTGGTTCGCATCAACGATCGAGGTCCTTATCAGGAAGGGCGCGAAATTGATGTATCCTATCGCGTAGCCCGAAAGATTGGCTTGATTCATTCGGGCGTCAGTCAGGTTCGGCTGGAGCTTCTGCAAGTTCCCAAGAAACACTGACCTCCCACGGGCCCTCGGAGGTCACCAAAACAGTGACCTTCGACGCTCATCCGCGCAGCAGTCTGATCGTAGCCCTGGACTTCGACTCTTTGTCGACGGCGCTGAAGTTTGCTCAGAAAATTTCCGACCTGGTCGGCATGTTCAAGATCGGCAACCAGCTTTTCACCAGCGCCGGTCCGGAAGCCGTCAAACAGATCGCGGCGCTTGGCAACAGCATTTTCCTCGATTTGAAATTCCACGACATTCCCAATACCGTCGCGGGAGCGGTGCTTAGCTCGGCTGCTATGCCCGGCGTGCAGCTTGTTAACGTGCATGCATTAGGCGGCACTGCGATGCTCGAAGCGGCGGTGCAGGCCGTCAGCGCGGGCGTTCCGATGGGAGCGGACCGCACTCGGCTGATTGCAGTTACTGTTCTGACCAGCATGGACCACAAAGCCATGCGCGATGCGGGTATCGGAGGCACACCGCTCACCCGGGCTGTAAAGCTGGCGCGTCTAGCCAAGAAATGCGGAGTAGACGGAGTCGTAGCTTCGGTGCAGGAAGCAAAAGCCATTCGCAAAGCGTGCGGCCGGGAATTCTTGATCGTCACGCCTGGTGTTCGTCCCGCGCAAAAATTGCCGGCCGAAAAAACCGCCAACAGAAAAGACGATCAAGCGCGCACCGCCACCCCCGCGCAAGCCATCAAAGCTGGTGCCGATTACATCGTGGTCGGCAGGCCGATTATCGCCGCGGAAGATCCACGATCAGCGGCACAGTCAGTCGTGGACGAAATAGCCAGCGCCAAGTAAATTTTCATCAGAGAAAAGTTCTTTTGCTCGAGCTGTAAACGCATGCCTGCCATTTCCGAAAGTCGCGACGCGATTCTTGATCAACTGAAAAGCTCGGAAGAAGCTGCGGCCAAGCTTATCGCCGGGTTGTCTCACGCCCAGATGAACTGGCAACCGAACGATCGTCGCTCGTGGAGCATCTGGCAATGCCTGGATCACCTGGCGCGAACCAATCGCGCCTATTGCCAGTCGATGCTGGAGGCTATTGCGCATCCGGGACGCCACTCGAAGGCAACGCAGGCGATAACGCCCGGATGGTTCGGTCGTTTGTTCGTCGCGAAAATGGAACCGTCTGCCCGAACCAAATACAAAACGGTGAAAAAAGTGACGCCGGGAACCGAAGGCGATGCAGAAACTGCGATGCGGGATTTCGTGGATTCCCATGCTGAAGCACGCCGTGTAGTGGCATCATGGGAGGAAGTGGACTTTAATCGCGTTCGTTTCCAAAATCCTTTTGTGCCGGTTCTTCGCTTCACCGTCGGTACGGGGTTGATGATCATCAACGCTCATGACCGCCGTCACCTTTGCCAGGCGGAACGCGTCAAAGAGTCCTCGGGATATCCAGCCGCTTAAGGAATAGGTACGCGAAGATGAGTGCCACATCCAGTTTAGCGAATACCGCAGCAGCAAGTTCTGGACTCAAAAGCATCATCGTTGGCACAGCTGGTCACATTGATCACGGCAAGTCGTCGCTCGTCGAAGCTTTGACCGGCACGCACCCGGATCGCCTGGAAGAAGAAAAGCGACGAGGCATCACCATCGATCTGGGCTTTGCGTTTCTGGAAGAAAGCGGCGTGCGGTTTGGCTTTGTGGATGTTCCAGGGCACGAACGCTTCGTTGGAAATATGCTCGCTGGAGCCGCAGGAATCGATCTGGTCCTCCTGGTGATCGCAGCCGATGAATCCATCAAGCCGCAAACACGCGAACATTTTGATATTTGCCGGCTGCTGGGAATTCAGCGCGGCCTGATTGCATTAACCAAGGTTGATCTCGTGGATCGCGAAACGCTTGAGCTGGTTCGCATGGAGCTGGATGACTTTCTTCGCGGCTCGTTTCTGGAAAACGCACCCGTAATTCCAGTCAGCGCAAAAACGCGCGAAGGCCTTTCGGAACTAACCCAAGCACTGATAAAACAAGCACGCGAAGTCAGCGGAAAAGATTCCCAGCGCAATTTGCGGCTGCCAATCGATCGCGCTTTTGCGGTCAAGGGCTTTGGCAGCGTGGTGACTGGAACGCTGATCAGCGGCCACGTTTCGCCCGAAGACGAAGTGGAACTTTTTCCCACTGGCGAAAAGTTGCGCGTGCGCGGCGTGCAGTCCGGCGGCAAAAGCGTCGATCGCGCCGACGCCGGCCAGCGCACCGCTGTCAACCTCGCTGGCATCGATCACCATTCACTGCGGCGCGGCATGTCGCTCGCCACGCCATCACGTTTTCGTGCCACGCACAGGCTGGATGTGAAGCTGCGGCTCCTCCCTGGCGTGCGCAAACTCAAGAACCGCGCCGTCGTCCACTTTCATACTGGCTCGTTCGAAACCATGGCCGAAGTGGCGCTGTTCGAACGAACGGAATTGCCCGCTGGCGAAGATTGCTACGCGCAATTCCGGCTGCGGCAACCGGTGCTGATACTTCCCGGCGATCCCTTCATCATTCGCCAGTCGTCACCGCTGATCACGATCGGTGGAGGTGTGGCGCTCGATCCGATGCCACGGCGTCCGCGTGCCCGCGAAGCTTCCCGCAGCGAATTTCTTCGAGCCGTCGAACGCAATGACAAGCCCGAAATCCTGAGCCAACTTACGCAACGATCGTTGTTCGGCCTGCCGCAATCAGAAATTTCCGCGCGCACCGGATGGACCGACGCGGAAATCAAGGCAACGATTAGCAACATCGTCAGCGCCAAGCGGGTTCGGCTGATTCCCGCAGAGCCTGCAATACTTTACAGCACAGCATCGTTCGAAGAATTGCGGAAAAAAATCTCCGAACGTGTCGAACGTTTTCACAAAGAGAATCCGCTACAACCGGGTGTACCCCGCGAAGAACTGCGTGCTAGCCTTGCCCGCCGGCTTCGTCCGGAAATTTTTCGCACCGCACTCGAAGAATTGGCCACGCAGAAAAAGATCGAACTGCAGGGCGAACTCGTCAAGCGCGCCGGTTCGCAAGTTTCTCTCTTGCCTGACGAAGCCAAGGCCAAGGAACAGATCGAAGCTGCATTCGCTTCCGCCGGACTGGCGGTTCCTTCTGCCAAGCAAGTGCTGGCCACACTCTCCGTGGAGGCGAAACGGTCGGAAAAATTGCTGCAGCTTCTGCTTCGAGAAAAAGCCCTGCACCGCGTGACTCCTGAGCTAATCTTTCATCGCGACGCGCTGGCCGAACTGCGCCTGAAGCTTGCCGCGTACAAAAAGGCGAAAGGTGAGCGAATCTCCGTGCCCGCTTTTAAAGATTTGACCGGCGTCACCCGCAAATACGCCATCCCCCTGCTCGAATATCTGGACCGCGAACGCGTCACCCGCCGGCAGGGCGACGAACGTGTTATACTGTGATTTCGCGGGCTTTTTCGCAGGGTTCCCGTCTTTTACTGGGCGTGTTAAAGTTGTAAGTGGCAGGAGGCTTTATGGAATTTCCAATGCACTGGCTGATTATCGCGGTCATCGTGCTGATCCTTTTTGGCGGCCGCAAAATCCCCGAACTGATGCGCGGGCTTGGCGAAGGTGTTCGCGGTTTTAAGGAAGGTATGTCCGGCAATCAGGGCAAAGGCACTCCTCCTCCGGCGCAATCCGCTTCGACCGAAAAGCCTGCGGAAGAAAAGCCACAAGCCTAGACGAAGCAACAGCAAATTCTTCGATTTATCAGGGCGGCCATCTGCCGCCCTTTTCATTTTTGAAAGGTATTACTGAACGAAGCCTTCTATTCTTCCAGCCAGCCAAGCTCCGCCAATTCCTTGCACAGCCGTGACAGCGGCAATCCCACCACGTTGAAGTAGCAACCATCAATTCTGGGAATGAACCGTCCGCCAAGTCCCTGAATCGCGTATGCGCCGGCCTTGTCAAACGGCTCGCCCGACGAAAGGTACTTCACAATTTCCTCATTCGAGATCGGAAGCAAAATGCACCTGTGTGGTCTCGATGAATTCTCGTCGCTCCACATCCGGCAGCCGAATCAGCGTTACGCCGGTCATCACGGAATGCGTGCGCCCCGAAAGTTTTTCCAGCATTTGCCGCGCATCTTCCGAAGTCCGCGGTTTGCCAAGAATGGCCCCTTCCAGCACCACGACGGTGTCCGCCGCAATCACAATCGCCGGCCCCAACGCCCGTGCCGCCACCAACTCCGCTTTTGCCAGCGCCAGCCGCCGCACCAAATCCTGCGGCGACTCGGTGGGTACCGGCGTTTCATCCACCGCCGAAGAAAGTACAGAAAATGGCAAGCCCGCGGAGTGCAAAATCTCCGCGCGGCGCGGCGACGCCGATGCAAGTATCAGTTTCATCGTATTCTTGAGGAAGAATACTACAGTAAGTGCGGGCGGCATGGGCGTACTTCGCCGCCGTCATCGTGGCGATTACAAGACCACCGATTCCTGATACTCGCCAAAGACGCGTCGCAGAGCATCGGAGATTTCGCCGACCGTAGCGAACGATTCCACCGCAGCCAGGATTGCGGGCAAGAGGTTTTCGTTGGTCCTGGCGCGGCGTTCCAGTTCCGTAAGTGCCGCGTGCGTCTCGTTTGCGTTGCGTCTGCTGCGTAGCGCTTGCAAGCGCGCTATTTGCTCACGTTCCAGCGCAGGATCAACGCGCAGAGTGGGAATCTGGCGTTCTTCCTGCACTTGAAATTCATTCACGCCGACAACGATCTGCTCTTTTGTTTCGACCGCATGCTGATAATCAAACGCCGCCTTCTGAATTTCGCTTTGCACGAAGCCGGAATCGATCGCCTGCAACATTCCACCAAGCGCGCCAATCTTGTCCAGGTAACCCTTTGCGCCGGTCTCGACTTGGCTGGTCAGCGATTCGATCGCATACGAGCCTGCGACGGGATCGATGGTGTTCGCCACTCCCGTTTCATGCGCGATGATCTGCTGTGTGCGTAGCGCGATCAGCGCCGAATCTTCCGTCGGCAGCGCCAGCGCTTCATCCAACGAGTTTGTGTGCAATGACTGGCAGCCACCCAGCACCGCCGCCAGCGCCTGAATCCCCACACGCACGATATTGTTCTCCGGCTGTTGCGCCGTAAGCGACGAGCCCGCCGTCTGTGCGTGAAAGCGCAGTGTCAACGAACGCGGATCCCTCGCACTAAATCTTTCCTTCATGATTCGCGCCCACAGTCGCCGGGCCGCCCTGAATTTTGCGATTTCCTCCAGCAGATCATTGTGCGCATTAAAAAAGAACGAAAGCTGCGGTGCGAATTCGTCCACTTGCAACCCCGCGTCCAGCGCGGCTTGTACGTAAGCGATTCCGTCCGCAAGCGTGAAGGCCACTTCCTGTATCGCCGTCGATCCCGCTTCTCGAATGTGATATCCAGAAATAGAAATCGTATTCCACTTCGGCAGCGCATCTTTGCACCACGCAAAAATGTCGGTCACGATGCGCATTGCCGGCCTTACCGGATAGATGTAAGTCCCGCGCGCGATATATTCCTTCAAAATGTCGTTCTGAATCGTTCCTGCAAGCTTCTGCAAAGGCGCGCCCTGTTTTTTCGCTACCGCCACATAGAGACACAGCAGAATCGCCGCGGTGGCATTGATGGTCATCGAAGTCGAAACAGTTTCCAGCGGTATTCCCTCGAAAAGTGTTTGCATATCCTCGATCGAATCGATCGCCACGCCAACTTTTCCCACTTCGCCGGCCGCCAGCGCATGGTCGGAGTCCATTCCGATCTGGGTCGGCAAATCGAACGCTACGGACAATCCTTTTTGCCCCTTGCTCAACAAATAGCGATAGCGCTTGTTGGATTCAGCGGCAGTGCCATATCCGGCGTACTGGCGCATCGTCCACAACCGGCTGCGGTACATCGTTGGATAAATGCCGCGCGTGAACGGAAATTGGCCCGGAAAACCAGGATGCTCGGCGGCATCATCGCCGCGAAGATTTTCCTCGGTGTAGAGACGTTCCACCGGCAAACCGGAGATTGTCTTGAACACCGGTTTCCGTTCGGGCGTTTTGTTTTTGTTGGAATCTTTCATCAGTCGTAATCGAAGTTATCTACTAATACCGAACGCGAGCGCCTAGCGAATCTGCCGCGAACGCCGGAACGAAGTCCACGAAAAAACACCCAGCACAACAGCCACGCCAAACGCCGCAAACACCAGCCAGCGCGCAACGTCTTGCGTCCACGCGCGAATCGCGCTCTGCAGCCATGCCAGCGCCAGCACCGCAAACACACCAGCCACCACTTCGTGAAATAGCTGCTTCAGCGTGCGCCAGAATCGCGCAAATCCACTTCTTGCAGCAGGTTGCGCGCCAGGCACTACAATTTCACTCATACCCCATCTTATCGTATCGGCGGGTTCGACGAGGTCTTCGCTTTTCCGTCCGGCCTGTATCTCCCTGTACTAATGGGCCTGTGAACCATTTGGAGACAACGTTCGCACTGCCACTTGAATCATGCGTATCGCAGTCCTACAATTCACATTGTGGTTGGGGAGAGCGACCCTTGCAACTTGACGATCACCTTAAAAACCTTCTGCGTGAGTTGGGACACGCTATCAACGATACGGTTTCGGATTCCGACCGCATCACCGGCGCCATCGCAGGCGTTCGCGCGCATGGATATGACATCGTGCTGAAGCTCGATGCCACCATCGGTCTTGCGCGTCGCGATGCTTCCGGCAATCAGGATTCGAAACTTACCACGCTTGATCGCCGCTTCTTGGAATCGCTCCGTATTCAGGTCGATCAGGACTCTTTCAATGAGCCCGACCTCGAACGCAGAGCCGTTGCCAAGCTGGCTATGACGCCGCAGGACATTCGCTTTCTGAAGTCTCTGCGCATCGCCACTGAAGACCCGGAATGAATTTCGTTTCACAATCCGTCGTCCTTCGTGGTGCGCTGGCCGCCGGTCTTATCGCACTGGCTGCCGTCGCAGCGAGCGCGCAGGTGCCAGCCTCCGTAGCAGTTCCGGTTATAGAAACTGCCGTTCCTATCGTCGTGGGAACCTTGAAGCCGAACAAAGGACCGCAACCTCCCAAGTTCGAGGGCACGGTAATTAATGCCACCGTCGCTCAAATTACAGTCCGCGCTAAGGGAAACGATATGGCCATCCAGACCTTCCCACTCGCTCCGGACGCTTCCGCCAAAATGCTGCAGATCATCGACAAGGGCGGGTATCAGTACGGCGACAAAGTTACGGTGTTCTTCGATCCGGACAGTAAGAAAGCTCTTAAGGTCAAAGGTAAACCCTCAAAGCCCAGCTGATTGATCGAGCGGCTATGCTTCGCCTTCCCGCTGTCGCCAGCACGTTTTATCCTGCCAATCCTCGCGCGCTCACCAAACAGATTCAGGATTTTGCGCGTTCTGAACCCATACACAAAAAAGTCTCCTGCCGAGCGTGTCTTGTACCCCACGCGGGCTACGCATATTCGGGACATGTTGCTGCCGCGGTTTACGAACGCATTACACTTCCCAAACGCATCATCGTCCTCGGAGTTCGCCATTTCCCCCAGGGCGAGGAAGCCGCCATCTTGTCGGAAGGCGCGTGGCGCACTCCGCTCGGCGATGTTTCAATAGACGCCGATCTCGCGGTAAGAATCTCTCGCGCTTGTCCGCTGCTTCACGAAGATTCGATCGCCCACGAACGCGAACATTCCCTCGAAGTCCAGCTTCCGTTTCTGCAAGTCTGGGATCCCGGCTTCACATTTGTTCCCATCGCTCTTGGCAGCATTCACTTTGACCAGCTGGTCTCGATTGGAGAATCGCTCGGCAAGGTTCTTGCCGCTGAGCCTGATGTACTCCTTCTCACTACCTCCGATTTCAATCATTACGAAGACGATGCCACGACGCGCAAGAAAGATCGTCTGGCCATCGAACAAATCCTGAGTCTCGATCCGCGTGGGCTTTTCGATGTTTGCCGCAAAGAAAAAGTCTCCATGTGCGGCCTGGGTCCAACCGTTGCCATGCTCAGTGCGCTGAAAATCACCGGTTCGAACCATCCGGAACTCGTCAAGTACGCAACTTCCTCCGATGTTTCCGGCGACACCAGTGCTGTCGTCGGCTACGCCGGATTGACTTTCCGTAGTAGCTCAAACAATCCTGTTTGAGCGCCATTGTCATGGCCTTAGAAAATTTGTAACGGTTTCGAGCTGCGATCTTACGGCGGTTACGTTTACAAAAACGCAGGCCCCAAAATTTGGGGCCTGCCGTCGTGTTCACATCCAACGAAAAAAGAAAATGCTTCGCTCAGTGTGGCCGGCCACCGCCACCAGCAGCTGCCGGTGCTTCCGCTCGACGCTCTGCCGCTCGACCCAGATGAAGCAGCAGCGGAACCTGCCGCAGATGCCGCCCGCGACGAAGCACCACTCGCAGAACCCGATCCACCACGCGAAGCGCCGCCCCCGCCGAACCCGTTAAACACTCGCTCCGTAGTTACTGAGCGCGGCACGCTGGGAGGCGGAACCGCCGCTCTCGGCGCCGCCGCACTTCGCGCGCTGGGCACCCCTTCTCGCTGACCTTCACGGCCACTCACGCGATTCGATACCGCGGGAATCTGGCTCGTCGCGCTCCCGGAGCGGCTTTGTTCCGGCGACACTCGAACCCCCGCCGTGCCCTGCTTTGCCCCTTGTGGATTTTCCGCGTTCACGAATCGCCGTTCCGTCCGGTCGTACACGATTGCAGAGCTACCGTCGCCAGTCGTGATTCGCACACTCGCCGTCCCGTTCGATGCCATCGTTCGCGCGACGTGGGCAGGGGCATTCGCCTCCGCCAATTGGTTTTGCATGACAGTGCGCCCGGGATTCTTCTCCACTTTCCATCGATCTGTGCTTTCCGGGGTCAACGTATTCGTGACACCGCGCTGGGTCACCGCAAAAAGTCCTGCCGACAGGTTCAGCGGCGTCTTGCCTTTCACGTCCAGCGGATGTGATGGCACGATTCCAACCGCTCCTCCGGCCGAGCGCATCCACACTCCGGTTACGGGCCTCCACCGTCCCACACCACCGGCTCCGAACGATCCGGATGGGCTCCAAACCCAGCCTACTCCCGGACGGAATAGCCACCCCCCGTAGTGATACGGCAGCCATCCCCACGGCTGCCCTCCCAGAAAGCTCCAGCCAAAGCCGGAGTCAAAGTACCAGGAGCCGAAGTCAAATGGCGACCATCCGAGTCCTACTCCATACGGCCGCCAGCAATTTCCAAATCCCGCCACGGGAAACCATGCGCCGTACGTGTACAAATCCCCAAAACCCGAAGTGTAGTCGTACGAGTTCGCATATTGCATACCGGAAACTGTTGCCGTACTGAAGCTTTGAATTTTTCCCGAGACCCACTGGTCAAAATCGTCGCTGACCGGCGCTTCCTCCACCGTCAACGATTCCGGCTCGCCCGCTTTCATCGAAAGGGCCTGGTTCTTCTGTAACGGCGTGTTTTTTCCTTTGTTCAACGCCGTCAACTTGCCATGCAGCACATTCACGCTGCTGCCATCATCGAAATTGTTCATTCGAAACGTTGTTTTCGACTCTGCTTGCACGCTGAAATCGCCGCCGGTCACGCTGAAATAATCGCCGCGCGCCGGATTCACGTAAAACTCTGCCGAACCCTGGCGCAAAATCAGCCGCGTTGTGAATCCGCCGTCTTCGCTCGAAAGGTCGTAGAACTCCAGCACCGAGTTCTCTGTGAGGAACGCCATCGCGCCATTCTCGAACTCCACCACGGCGCGGCCTTGGTCAGTGGCTAAAACGTATCCTTGCCGGATTGGCAGATTGAGTACGGCGGCTTCCCAGCCTGCGTTCGCGTCAGCCAGCGGATCGCCTTTGATATCGCGTGCAAATCGTACATCCCCTTCAACCAGACTAAGCCGCACAATTCGTGCATGGCTGGAGTCTGCAAGCGCGACTCTTGCGCCGGATCCGGCAACGAAGATCAAAACTAATGTGGCTATTAAGACCCGCTGAAGGCTGGTCATTGGTCACCCCCTGGAGTGACGCTCACTAAGTTGGACGCCGCAGATTCTCCTGCGGTTACCCACTCTCGCTGGAACCTTGTAAACAGATGGTAACAGAACTTGGTCCGTGGCCGCGCGCTGGTCAAGCTCTAATGCGTCATCTAATGCGTCGGTCGGCAGCCACGGGAAAGCGCGCCCTCGGCCAATTTCATCTTCGACTTTGCCGAATGTATCGGATGGAAATTTTGCGTCCCCAGATTCTTGACACTCCGCAGGTGAAACATTAGTTTCATTCTAAGGATGTGCCTGTCGTTCCAGCGCTGTTCCTCATGATCCAGCGTGTAGGCGGCAAAGTTTCGCGCGCCTCGGGGGGATCGCTGAGGACTCAGGTTTCCAGGTTTGTCTGACAAACACTCAGATGAACAAGTTGTACGTGGAAACTCTGAGTCACTTCGCAGTGCAGTCCTACGTTGGGGGAAAAGACCATGCATCGCAGTTTGAAGTCTCCACTCGTGGTGTTTCTGTTCGCCATTTTCTCGCTGAGTTCAAGCCGCGCTCTCTACGCTCAAGGCGGCGCCACCGGCGCCATCAGCGGCCAGGTCACCGATTCATCCGGCTCCTCGATTGCCGACG
Organism: uncultured Acidobacteriota bacterium; assembly: GCA_963731155.1. Lineage (GTDB taxonomy): Bacteria > Acidobacteriota > Terriglobia > Acidiferrales > UBA7541 > Acidiferrum. The sequence continues at coordinate 213,365 of CAVSVB010000010.1, read as the reverse complement.
CCGAGGTGCAAATCATCAATACCGCCACGGAAGTGCTCGTGCGCAAGATTCCGACCACCGCCGACGGCACTTTTGTCGCCACCCTTCTTCCTCCAGGCAACTATTCGGTTGTCGTCAACAAGTCCGGCTTCTCCCAGGCGAAGGCCGAAGGCATCGAGGTTCGCGTGACTGAGACCACAAGAGTCACCATCGCGCTCAAGCCAGGTTCCGTTACCGAAAAAGTTGAAATCACCGCCGAAGTCACCAGCGTCGAAACCACCAACGCCACCACCGGACAATCTCTCGGAACGCAAACCATCCGCGAACTTCCGCTCGCCACGCAGAACTACCAGCAACTGCTCACGCTATCCACTGGCGCGCAGAGCGAGCTCAACGCTTCCGCGCAACTAGGCCGCGGCAACGTACGCGTAATCGTCAACGGCCAACGTGAAGACAACAACAATTACTTGATCGACGGCGTGAGCGCCACCGACTACAACGTTGCTCAAGCGACGTACATTCCGTTGCCCAATCCCGACGTCATTCAGGAATTCAAGGTACAAACTTCGCTCTACGACGCCAGCCAGGGCCGCAATGGCGGCGGCAACGTCAATGCCATTCTTAAGTCTGGCACACGCCAATTTCACGGCGGCGCTTATGAATTTTTCCGCAATGATGTTTTGAACGCTAATGAGTATTTCTTGAACGCAAACTCGCAACCGCGCCCCTCTGTGAAGCAAAACATTTTTGGCGGCAGCCTGGGCGGTCCCGTCGTGAAAGAGAAACTCGGTTTCTTTTTCATCAATTACCAGGGCACCCGCCAGCGCAGCGCACTTTCGCCCGGCACGCAAATCAACAACCCCGGCTTTCCGGTAATTCCCGCCGATCGCTCGGAAGCTTCCTTGATTTCGGCTTTCTTTCCGGACGGACTCCCCACAGGCGTTACCGGTCTTGATCCCGTCAGTCTCGCTCTCCTGAATTTCAAGAGCAACCAGTTCAACGATCCTAACGGATTTCTCATTCCATCCATTCCCGGAACTCCCGGCGGCACCGGCACGCTGGTTGTCAGCAAACCCGGTAAATACACGGACGACCAATTCACCGCGAACTGGGACCGCGAATTCCGTGGCGGACAGGACAAAATCTCCGCGCGATTTTTCTTTTCCGATTCCGAATCGGTGCTCCCGTTCGGGGCCGGCGGGTTGCAAGCTTCGCTTGGCGGTACGCTGGCCAGCAGTATCAGCGCCACGGATTTGAATTTTCCTTACGATATTCCGGTGAAGGCGCGCTTTTTCAGCGTCAACGAAACGCACCTCTTTTCCCCCGCGCTGGTCAATGATTTTCGTTTCGGCTTGGTACACATCAATGACAGCCTGGTGAACGTGCCGCCCGTCACTGCGGCCGATCTCGGCATCAATCGTCCGACCAACAGCGTGACTACCTCTATTTACAAATTCACTCTTGGCACCTCCGGTTTCCAGATCGGGCCAACGCCGCCCGCCGACCAGTTTCAAAACCAGAACACTTTCAATTTCACCGATACGGTGAGCTGGGTGAAAGGCGCCCACGTGTTCCGTTTTGGCGGCGAATACACTCGCGTAAACCTGGACAAGCTTTTCCCGCAGGTCTTTAACGGCCAATTCTTTTTGGTCAACGACTCCGGCGCCGGCGGAACTGATCCAAACAAACTGACCGACTGGCAAAAACTCCTCATTGGCAAGCCGGACTCCAGCTTTGGTGGCGGAGGCGTTTACAATCACGAATACCGTACCGCCGACTTCGCTTTCTTCGCTCAGGATGACTGGAAGTTACGGAGTAACCTCACACTGAACCTCGGCCTGCGCGTCGAAGACCTCGGTGCTTTTCATGACAATCTCTGCCACATCGGTAATCTGGACGTGGACTTGGCGAACAGCGGCCAATACCCGTTCATCAATGGCAGCTGCGCAAACAAGCTCGGCGTCACCGGCCTGACCGGTTCCGGCAACGATACAACCTACAAGAATAACTACTCCACAGGCGTTGCTCCTCGCGTTGGTTTTGCGTATGACCTCGGCAGCAAGCACAACACCACCATCCGGGCTGGATACGGAATCTACTACGTACGCGAAGACGTGGGCACGGTGGACCAACTCAGCTTCCAGGCGCCGTACTTGCCGGTCGCCTTCGGTGGCGGCCCGGCTGGAAGTTTGTCTAACTTTTTTGAGACCGGCTTGAACGCGTTGCCGCAGGCCGGAGTGCTGGATCCGAATTTCGTCCCTTGCCTCGGACAATTTCAAGGTTTCCCGGGCGGCGATACCACCGTATTCCCCAATTATGTTTGCGCTAGCGGCAGTCCGGGCGTTTTGCCTTCGCAGGATATCTTTGGTTTAACGGTGCCGCGCCATTTCGTTGTTCCCAGCACCCAGCAGTGGAATCTGACGATACAACGCGCTCTCGGCAGGAACTGGGTGTTGGAAGTTGGCTACGTCGGCACACACGCCGTGCATTTGCGTGAAACGCGCACGAGCATCCAGGCCTCTCTCGCCAGTCCGACAAACCCCGTCGTTCTCAAGGGCGCCAATTGCGACGGAAGCGTCATCGACCCGAGCGCTTCCTGCGCGGTTGCCGTCAGCACGATCGGCAATGGACCATCTCGCTCGAACAATTCCGGCATCAACGGCTACAACGGCTTTCAATTATTCGCAAACGACGCGTACTCCCACTATCACTCGCTTCAAACCACCCTCTCACGGCGCTGGGCTCGCGGATACTTTCAAGGAGCGTACACCTGGTCCAAATCCACTGATGCCACTTCGAGCGGCAATACCGCTCTAAACACGGCATTCAACGACGAGTCGGATCTAAAGAATTCCCGCGGGCTCTCGGATTTCGATCGCACACACCGCTTCGTAATCAGCTATCGCTATGACTTGCCCTTCTTCTCCGGCGCACAAGGCTATAAGCATGTCTTGCTTAACGGCTGGGCCATAAGCGGTATCACCATTTTTCAGTCCGGCTCGCCTTTTTCCGTGACGGATTCGATCGCGGGGACAGCGCTTCTGGGGCCGGGACTTGCCTCAGCCACGCTGGGTGGAGAACTTGCCAGCGGCGGTTCGATCAGCGCCGGGACCACCAGCGGCGGCATTCACAGCAGACTCAATGGATATCTGAATCCGCTAAACTTTGTTCCGGCCCCGACGCTCAGCGCCGCGGACGGCGGCGACGGAACCGTCACCCTGTTCGGCAACCTGGGCCGCAACATTTACCGCGGACCGTTTCAGCAAAACTGGGATTTTTCGTTGATTAAGACTTTTGCGCTCACCGAGCGGCAGAGCCTTCATTTCACGACGGACTTCTTCAACATTTGGAATCACGCGAATTTCGCGAATCCGGCGATCAATGACGTCGAAACGATTGGCGTACCGAACAGTCCGTTCGGCAAGATTTTCTCCACCGTCGGGACCCCGCGCTTGATCCAATTCTCGTTGCGGTATTCCTTCTAACAGCGACCTGTTTATCGCTTTATTGCAGCTTGTTTGCGTGGGCGCGGTGCAAATCGCGCCCTTTTTCTTCTATTCTACTTTGTCCAGAAAAAGGAGCTCTCTCATGTCCGTCGCCCAACGCATCCCGCTACTCGAACGCGAATCAGCCACCCCCGACGCACAAAAAATCTATGACGCGCTTCTCGCCGCGCGCGGCGTGGTCCCCAACATGTTTAAAGTTCTCGGCTACCGCCCCGAAATCGCGCAAGGCGTAGCTGGCTTCTTGAAACCACTTCTCTCCGATGGCGCGCTACCAGGCTCCTACAAAGAACTCATCGCCATCCGCGTCTCGCAGCACCACCGCTGCGCTTACGCCGTACGCGCGCATAGCATTTCCGCCCGCCAAAAAGGCGCCAGCGAAGAACAAGCCGAAAGCGTCGCGAATTTCGAAACCGGTCCGTATACAGAAAAAGAAAAACTCGGCTTCCGGCTCGCCGACCGTCTCCACCGCGGGCCTGACGCGATAGACGATCCCTTCTACGCTTCGCTTAAGTCCTCCTTCACCGATCCCGAACTCATCGAACTCTTTCTCACCGCTGCCGCCTTCGAAATGTTTCCCCGCTTCATCGACGGCCTCCGAATCCCCGTCACACCGCCGCCCGCCTCAACATGACCGCGAAATGATAAACTTTCACCTATGTCTCGTCGTCAAATCGCAACCCGTGTTTCGCAGCTAAACGGCGAAGGCGCGCTGGCCGTTTTCGCGCGCGCGAAGGAACTTGAGCGTCAAGGCCGCTCCATCATCCATCTCGAACTCGGCGAGCCTGATTTCCATCCTGCGGCTCCGGTCGTGGACTCTCTTCGCAACGCGGTCGCTTCCGGCCGCGACCGCTATTGTGCTACCCGCGGCATTCCCGCGCTTCGTCAAGAAATCACTCACTATCTCGCGAGCACCAGAAAACTTTCCGTCCAGCCCGAACAAGTCCTCGTCGCGCCCGGCTGCAAAATGGCGCTCTCCCTGGCCATGATGGCGCTCATCGAGCCCGGCGACGAAGTTCTCTATCCCGATCCCGGTTTTCCCATCTATCCGTCATTCACGCGCGGCTTGGGCGCGAAAGCCGTCCCCTTTTTTTTGATTGAGAAAAATAAATTTCAGCCTGACCTCGTCGAGATCGCTTCGAAAATCACGGACAAAACTAGCGTCATCATTTTCAATTCACCCAATAATCCCACCGGCACGGTCTTCGACGATCGCGCTCTGGAAGGCATCGCCGCTCTCGCCATCAAGCACGACCTCTGGGTTCTTACCGACGAAATCTATGCTCGCATCCTCTTTAACGGCGATTACAAATCCATCTCGCTTCTTCCCGGAATGGCCGAGCGCACCGTCATCATCGACGGTTTTTCGAAAAGTTTTGCCATGACCGGTTGGCGTCTCGGCTACGCCGTCGCTCCCGTTCACGTTATTGATGCCATGGATTTGCTCGTTCTGAACACTTTTACTTGTGCCGCCGAATTCACCCAGGTCGCTGCCATAGAGGCCCTTCGTGACACCACGAACGCCGTCGACGCCATGGTCGACGAATACAAGTTGCGGCGTGATCTCTTTGTTCAATCCCTCGCTAAAATTCCTGGCTTCCGCTGCCATTCTCCGGAAGGCGCCTTCTATGCCTGGGTCAATATCGAAGACACCGGTCTTCCCGCCGAAGAAGTACAAAAACTGCTGCTCGAAGAAGTTGGTGTGGCTGCTATTGCAGGAGCTGCGTTCGGTGCGGAAGGGAAAAACTATCTTCGTTTTTCCTTAGTCAGCGCGCGTCATCTCCTCGAAGATGCTCTCGACCGAATCCAGCGAATCTCTGTAAAATGGCGTGCCGTGACTGCCTAGTGGCTACGCCAGTAAATGCAAGCGTTTCAAAGAGTGTTTCAAAAAGGGGTCATCGTTCGATCGAGGGTTGCAAAATGAAACGTTTGTTTCACCTGCTCGCCACACTATCCCTGACTCTCGGTGCCGCCGGTCTTGCCTCCGCTCAATCCTCTCCCTACCCGGGAGCCGATCTCTCTCAGACCTACGACCGCCTGCTGGCAAAGATCAATGCCATTCCTCTGTTCGACAACCATTCGCATCCGGGCTTTTCGGACGATTCCGATGTGGACGCCATGGCCGCCCCTCCGGACGAAAGTAGCGTTCTTCGTCTTCGCGACGACAATCCCGAATTCGTCGCTGCCTCCAAATTTCTCTTCAACTATCCTTATGACGACTTCAAGCCCGAACATGCCAAATGGCTCGCCGATCGCAAGAAATCCGCCGAAGCAGCCGCCGGCCAGGCCTACTTCGACAGTATCCTGGACAAGCTCAACGTCGAAACCTGCCTTGCCAACCGTGCCTTCATGGCGCCTTACTTGAACCCCAAGCGCTTCCACTGGGTTTTCTTCGCCGATTCTTTCTTCTATCCGTTCGACAATCGTGATCAAACCGCCAGCACTCCCGATATGGGCGTCTATATTCCACTGCAGGAAAAAATGCTGGCGCGTTACAAAAAGCAGATGAACGTGGACGCGCTCCCCGCCGATCTGGCCGGCTATGAAAATTTTGTCCGCAACACCATGGCCGACAATCAAAAACGCGGCGGTGTCGCCGTCAAGTTTGAAGCCGCCTATTTCCGCACGCTCTATTTCACCGATCCGCCGCGCGAAAAAGCTGACGCCATTTACGCTAAGTACCGTTCCGGCGGCGTTCCTACCGCCGAAGACTATCGCCTCTTTCAGGATTACATTTTCCGCGTGATCGTCGATCAAGCCGGCAAGCTCACACTGCCGGTGCACTTCCACAGTGCCGTTGGCATCGGCGACTATTTTAGCCTTCGCCAGGGCAACGTCCTCAATCTCGAAAACGTTCTGCGCGATGCTCGCTACAAAAATGTCACCTTCGTGCTCCTCCACGGAGGCTGGCCCTACGAACGCGAAGCCGCGCTCCTCACTGCCGTAAAAAATGTTTACCTCGATACTTCTCTTCAGTCCGAGATGCTCTACCCTTCACAATTCAAGAGCGTTCTCAAACAGTTCCTCACTCTCTACCCGGACAAAATGATGTTCGGCTCCGACGCCTTCCCCTTTAACGACGCCCTCGGTGCCGAAGAAAGTTTCTGGATCGCCACACACACCACTCGCACCGCGCTCGCCGGCGCACTTGCCGAACTGGTCAGCGAACACGCCATCAGCGAAGATAAAGCGCTCGAGCTCGCGCATCTCTACCTGCATGACAACGCCGCAAAATTGTATGGTTCTCTTAGCGCCGCTCCTCAGAGCGGCAGTGGAGGCACAAAGTGAGCACCGCATCTTCAGGCACGCCCGAACCGAAATATATTTCCTGGAGCCAGGTCGAGCGCGAACATCTCAACCCCCTCGTCGAGCGTGAAATGGTTTACGGCCAGCAACTCATGCTAGCCCGCGTGTTCCTCAAAAAAGGCGGTCACGTCCCGCTTCATCATCACCACAACGAGCAACTCACATACATTCTCGAAGGCGCATTGAAATTCGCCATTGATGGCAAAGAGATCGTCGTCCGCGCCGGCGAAGTTCTTTGCATCCCCGCCAACATGCCGCACGAAGCCTGGGCGCTCGAAGACACGCTCGATCTCGACGTCTTCACTCCGCCCCGCGCCGACTGGCTCAACAAAACCGACGACTATCTTCGTCACGGCCGCTAAGTTCTGCGGCGTACAATCCTTTTTCCGGTCGGAGCCCAGTACCGTCCGAAGAAGCCCCCGTGCGCTGCCCGGCATTGGTTTTCTGCCGGTGATCCACGAATCCCCATAGACAAATGCCCCGACTCTTGTTTAACGTAAATGCTGTGGCCAGCCCGACTCGTGGGGTCCGCCCCCTGAAGGATCGCTAAATGAAAAGGCTCGCACTCGCTGCATGCTTTGCTCTGGGGACCTGCGTTTCTCTTCCAGCTCAACAGTCACCCCTCTTAATGTTCGTTCCTGCTGCTCAGCCATCCTCGTCCACGCCCACGTTTAACTTCACACTCGTGCCGGAACTCACGCTCCCGGCCGCACCGTCGGAATCGTTTGCTTCTCCGTTGCCGAAGGCTGCGCTGCCGGACGCGCCAGCCCCACCTCAGTCATCGAGTCGAAACGAAGAAGGCTACCGCTGGGATCTGGCCGTCGGCTACGAGTACATTCATTTCGATTCTTCGCTATTTTCCGCAAATCTCAGCGGCTTGCACACTGACCTCACCTACAATCTAAATTCCTGGTTCGGTCTGGAAGGCAACGTCGTCTCCGCCTGGGGAGGCGAAATTGGCGGCGAGCGCACTAAATATGTTCTCTTTGCCGGTGGTGGCCGCATCGGTTTCGGGCCTCTGGGCAAACGCCTGTACCCTTGGGCGCACGCCTTGGTCGGCGGAGTTCATGTGAATCCCCAGGTCGCTAACTCAAGCAAGAATAGTTTCGCACTTCAGGCTGGAGTCGGCGCGGACTGGACCTACAATGCCCGCGTCTCGCTGCGCGCCGAAGCCGATTACGTACGCAGCACGCTCTATTCCGGTACGCAAAATAACGTCCAAGTCGGCCTGGGCGCCGTAATCCATTTCTAGCCGGACGGCTCCAGCAACCTCCAATTAGCGGCGGGTTTATCCAGCCGTCTCCTTCGAACGCGCAACCTTCGCTCGCGTTCACTCTCACGTTTATCCCGAGTCTCACTCTCCGCGCAAGCTCTGCGCACTCCGCGTCTCAGCGTTATCTTTTTCTCTAACTAACTCTTCTTCGCTTTCCCTCTTACTTGCAACTCTTCCCCAACCCCACCGCTCTCCGCAACGGGCGCGTTCACTCCATCGCCGGCAACCATGCCGCATCGCGCGCCGCAGCCCGCCTGCCCCGCGCCGGATGCGCTTGCCGTCCTGACGGCCCCAGCAGGTGCGTCGCGTCGTCAATCGTTCGCAGATGCCATCTGCCGCCCGCCAATTCGTAATTACGCTCGAGACAGCGCGTCCACACTCCCGCTTTTCCCGCCGGATGATAGCCATAATCGTGATTCTGGTGCACCGCCATCACCGCTTCAGAAGCGTCCACCACCACCGCTCCCACAGCCTCGCGCCAAAAGCCAGCGGCGTTTCTACATCGAGATTCCAACTTCTGCCCACCACCTGGAATCGCCCATGCAACGCATCCGCCGCGTTCACCGCATGCAAAAAAATCCCTCGACAACACAATGTCGCAATTCGCGTAACAGACCAGCTCATGTCGCGCCATTCTGTGCGCCGCGTCGAAAAACGACCTCACGACCTTGGCTCCGGGGTTTGTACTTACAAACCCTACGTTCTCAAAGACCTCTTCCCCCACCCGCGCCACTTCCGCCACGTGCCGAATCCCCCAGCTCCCGCGCAGTCTCCGCCGCTCCTTCTTCGTCCCCAAATAAAATCACCTCCGCCTTCGGAGCCGCCAACGTCCAGCTCTTCAGCGCATTCCGCTCCAATCACTCCGGGGTGCCTCGTAAACGGTTTCGCCGTCGTAAAAAACGGAATCATTTCGCTAGAGGGCCGTACTCTAGCTGACTATGTCTATTCGTCCCAAAAGAATTTCATTCGTTAATCTGATAAGCTCGCCTCGTCCCACGAGTAGTGATTGAACGCTTCTTGCTGCAAGACCTTAGAGCAGGAAGGATTTATCGATGCAGCAGCGGATCTCCACATCTGATCGCGACTCAACAGTTTTTCGCAGCCGAATATCGAAGTTAAGGGCCGAGAGAGCAGCAGCTTACGGTTTCGCTGCAAGGCTTATGCCCGAGGTGCTCAAGACAAAAAAGTACGAGCTCATAGGAAAAATCCAAACCACCATTCAGAAGGAGAACGATGAAAAGGGAGCACCCGGCCCTCGTCCTGGCACATTCTGGACGCAGCCTCAATAGTGCGGCGACTTGGTTGTCGGAGACCTTGGAGCGCCACAAGGGCGCAGTCCTGGCCGTTTTCTCAATCGCATACTTTGCCCTCACTTTCTACCGGGCATCGCGAAAGCTGTTCTGGTTCGATGAACTATTTACTGTGTACCTGTGCCGCCTGCCTGACTTCAAATCGGTTTGGCATGTTCTGGTGAACAGCGTCGATCTTCAATTGGTCCTCTTTCTACTGACGCGGTTTTCGGAATATATTTTGGGCGAAGGACACATAGCAACCCGGCTGCCGGAAATTCTCGGGTTCTGGGTCTTTTGTTTATGCCTATTTCGCTTTGTTTCTTTGCGCTTATCAGTCTTGAGTGCGTGCGTCAGCCTGCTGTTCCCGCTGGTCACGGAAGCGTATTGGTACGCGTATGAAGCGCGGGCACATGGACTGGTGCTCGGATTCTGCGGAATTGCGCTGATCAGTTGGCAAGCCGCTGCGGAACACGCCGCACGACGAGGGTGGTGGCTGTTTGCGCTGGGTGGATCGCTGGCCTGCGCCTTACTCACACATAGCTACGCGTTCCTCATATTCGCCCCTATAGTCTTGGGAGAACTGTGCAGGACCATAAGCCGTAAACGCCTGGACTGGCCGGTCTGGACGACGATCGCAGCGTCTTCCCTGGCACTGCTGGCTTTAATTCCGTTCCTGCTTGGGGCCATTGCGGCGCCTAAGGAGGGGGTATCCCAAGCCTATTTTGCCGCGAGGCTAGCCAAACTAAACACGTTGTATAGCAGTCTTTTGATACCTAGTGGCGCTACTATACTCGTTGGGTGGTTGCTCTTAACGTGCCTGTTTCATGAGGAAACAGAAAGCCCTAGGGATAAATCGGGTCTTCGAAGTTACGAAGTTTTCGCACTCTGGGCATTTGTTGTTATTCCGGTGTTCGAGTACGCCGCGGCAAAACTCACTGGTGCGCCATTCTTAAGTCGCTATGCCATTTCGGCAATTGCCGGGTTCGCGTGCTTGCTGGGGGTCGCGGTTGGGAAACGACCCGCACTGGCAATCGCAACGATCTTGTTGGTCGTTGTGCAGATCGGTTTCGATTTTAAAGGGTTTGTGTCTGGAACGGTCTTGGTCGAGCCTTCGTCAGGCTACCAGATCAGTACCCGCATTCATGAGTTCAACGAACGATACCAATGGATGGCCGAAGATAAGACCCTTCCGATTCTTCTGATAGACGATCTGGACTTCATGACTACCTCCTTCTATGCCCCTCCCAGCGTGGCTCCGCAATTAATTTATGTCGTGTGGCCGAACGAGGGCATAATCGGGGAGTTATCCTCAACCTTGAAGGCCTGCTGCAATGCAGAGCCTGCGGTTGTTGGACGCGCAGATTTCCTTGCATCGCATGATACCTTTCTGGTTTATGGCGGCGGACGATATGCTTACCGGCTCGAATATTTTGTCAAGACTGGAGCGACGGTCAAGACGGTGAGGGAAGATGGCGGCCACTTTATGCTCCTGGTAACCTATCCGAAAAAGACCGCACTAGAATCCTTCCGATAATGGTTCGGTCCGGAAATCTTCGCTCACCTCGCCTTTACAAACACTAAGAAAAACAGAACCATTGATAGAACTATGTCTTAGAATTTCTTTCTTGAGCGGCGTTGAAAATGCCCGTTCGTCCCGCAAAAGTGCGTCGCATCATCGATCGTTCGCAGACGCCATCTGCCGCCCACCAATTCGTAATTACACGGATGCCTACCTGAAATTTCTGCTTTACGCGAACGCCGGAATGTTGAATATAGGTAATCTTTACTTGATGGAGTATGTCCTCAGCCATCTGCCCAGTGGGGCTCCTATGCTCGATTTCAGCATTTGCCTTAGCCGCTCCACATCTTGCTTTCCTACGCTTCCCGTTAGCCATGCTCCCGCAGAAAACGCTATGCATGCTACCAGCAGTCTCCACCAGAAGGCCGCATCAATGTATTTCAACCCCGTCGTAATCCCTAGCGCCAGCACAAATGGCCAGAACGCAATCCGAATTCCGAGCAAAACCAGCGGGATCGCAGCGACGTTTCCCTCCGAGAAATGCCTCTCTTCGTGGGTCGGTGCCTGCCCCGGCGAAGAAGAGAGCGCCGGCGTGAACTACAGTCACCGCTCTCTGAAGGGCAACCGTCTCGTGCGGCGTTTACTCAATCAGGTTGCTAACGCCGCCGTAAGAGTCAAAGGAAGCATCTTCGAGATCATCTATCGCCGTTGCGTCCCGCGCCTCGGACATAATCAAGCCATCGGGGTCATTGCGCATCGACAGTGTCGTCTGATCTGGCTGATCCTGCATCAGGGAACCCGTTACGAAGAACGGGGCCCAGCGGTCACCAAACAATCCAGGTATCAGCGCACCTGGAGAATGGTTCGGCAACTCCGAAATCGGGGCTATCGGATCGAACTACCGAATCCTCAAGCCAGGCAAGCACAGGCGTAGTTATTTTCGACTCTGTTGCCCTGCATTTGCGCCGCATCACCCATTTAGCTTGTCTCGCCTATTTTCAGGCGGTCCCATTGCGTAGTACCTCCGGTCACAATCCTGGCACCGATAGGCATGGACGCCGAAGAATCTTAATATACCGCGCTCCAAAAGCCCTCTCATGTGTGATCGCCGCACTTCTCCGCCGCCGCAGGATGGGCACTTCGACGACTTCTTTTTCACTGCGTTGGCCGTATTCATACTTCTGACTGGCGAATTTATGTTGACTTCTATTTACTCGCGTGCGAGTAGTGTTGACTTCGACGGCGCCGGTTCCATTCTGCCAGTCCCAATCCTGGCGCTTCACCCTTTCCCTGACTCTTCCTACCCCGTCTGGTCTCTCTTATTCCAACAAACTCCGTCCGACTCGAACTAACTCCTTTATTTTCTTCCTTTCCGTTCACTCTTCGTCACTCTCGCAGAGATAAGTCCTGTATTTGCCGCTCGTACGAAGAGTACCCCGGGCCGGCTGCAGTTGCAGCCCGTAATCGGAGAGGACAGCCCATCCATTCCCATTTTTGCAACGGACCTCCTCGACGTCCACACGGCGCTTTTCGGATCGGCGGTCGCTGACACGAACTTTAATTGATCTTTCCTGGTTTCAGGGTTTGTTCCACAACCCTTAGGTGAAAAATTTGTATTTGCAAACCCTGAGCGGGGAAAAATCCGCGTCTGGACGAACCCACTCTATAAGGTTAACAAAGATACTTAGCGTTGTGCTGAATTCACGGAATCAAACTTCGATCGGCACCTGGCGAAAATATTCAGCCTTTCGCTTGGCGCGTTACAGACGACGCTGCCGCCGGCGTTTCCGTCTTTGGTATATCAACCTTTGCAAATCCCGGCACGGGGACCGCCCTCGTGCGCGCCCGCTTGTACCATTTCTGCGCTCCAAGCCACTGCCGCCCTCCGTAGAACCAGCGCGGCGGAAGCACCAGCGCCGGCACCATCGAAAGTGTCCGAAACACTTTGCTCTTTGCCGAAGCGTCATGGTGTTGCACGCGGTAAATCGCGCATTCGGTCTGAAATGTTTCCCACGGCCAACCGCCATCCAGTTTCAAGCGCAGTTGCGCGGCTTCCGCCTCTACAATTTCCAGTATCTGTTCCACGGCGGCTTGCGGAGCCCCAGTGCCTGGCAGCGAAACGCGCAGTGCGCGTGCCAGTTCCGCGATCACTCGCGCTTTCCGGCGTTCTCCCGCTTCGCTGGCCCCGGCGCCCAGAAAAAGATTTCGGGCATGCACGCGGTAGTGCGTCAGCGCATCCGGCAATAGCACGAATGGTTCAAGCGCGGCGGCCATGGTGAAAAGATATTCGTCAGCTTCAAAAACCAGTGCTGCCGGTACCGGCAGAATTTTCCGCGCGAGGTTCGCGCGCAGCGCCAGCCGGCTGGTACCGAAGTAGCAGCGGCTCAGACGGAAAAAAGTCGCCGCGGAAACGTCGTTCACCTGCAGCCGGACCGTTTCGCTTGGCGAAATTGTTTTTCGCGTGCCGTCGTCGAATGATTCGATGAACGCGTGGCCGATCATTCCCAGCGCAGGATCTTCGCCAAATACTTGCGCAATCTTGCGCAATTTTCCCGGCGTCCACCAGTCGTCGCCATCCAAAAAAACAATCATCTCGCCGCGGCATTCCGGAATTCCCGCGTTGAATGCCGATGCCTGCCCGCCATTTTTTTTTGCAACCAGCCGCACCTGCGGCGCATATCGCCGCACAATTTCCGCGGTGCCATCCGTCGAGCCATCATCCACGACAATTACTTCGCGCTCCGGCGCAGGGAAATCCTGCTCGAGCACGCTGTTGATCGCGGTCTCAATCAACCGCTCGTGATTGTACGTATCGATTAGAACGCTGAGCTTCACGTCTACAAGATCCCTGAGAGGCTCTTGCCCGCACCGACTTAGTCCAATTTGCGGGCCAGGCAATACAAATACGGACCGACAAAGCTGTGCCATTTTACATATGGAAATGCGACACGCGCTAGCGGAAAACAGAACCGGTGGTTTTCTTCGGTGCGTCCGCGACGCATCTTTGCCGCATCTGCGCTGCACGACTGTTCTACAAAACCAAGGCACGATCGAGATTTGCAGATTGGAACGCGTTCGGGAGGACCGCTAAATTCGAATCGTGGCGGATGCTATGCTGGCCGAGCGTGCGGCCGGGCTTGTGGTGGTGTGCGAGTGCGAAGAATGCGGATGGGAGCAAGAGTGGAGGCTGGGCGCTGAGCGCGGCGTGAAGCCGGGAATGGGAGCAAATGGCCGAGACCGCGGAGCGGGAAGAAATGTTGGGAAAGCATAGCGACGCAACGGGAGTTAGCGCAGGTTCGGTTGGGCCGGTCGCGCTACGCAGGCGGTGGCGCTGGCGGGCATTTGCGTTGGTGGGGCTGGTAATTCTTCTGTTTGCGGGGATTCGCTGGCGGCTGCGCGAAATGCCGTTGGAACGGGACGAGGGCGAATACGCCTACGCCGGGCAGTTGATTCTGCAGGGAATTCCACCGTACGAGCTTGCTTACAACATGAAGTTGCCGGGGACGTATGTGGCGTACGCGGCGACTTTGCGGACTTTTGGCGAGACGGCTTCCGCGATTCATGTGGGTCTGTTGCTGGTAAACGGATGTACGACACTGCTGATGTTTTTTCTGGGGCGGTGGCTGTACGGAGATTTGGCAGGGGCCACTGCGGCGGCGAGCTATGGGCTGCTCTCGACCAGTGAAGGGGTGCTGGGCCTGGCCGGGCACGCAACACATTTTGTAGTGCTGATGGCGATGGCGGGACTTTTGTTTCTGATGTCGGCAAGGAAGTCTAAAAATCCAGCGGCATATTTTGCCGCGGGATTGTGCATGGGGCTGGCGTTCTTGATGAAGCAGCCGGGAATCGTGTTCATCATATTTGGCGCCCAGGAAGTGGTGTGGAGAGGCCTGAAAGAATCGTCAAGGCGAAGCAAGTTGGCGATTCGTCTGGTTTTGTACGCGATTGCCGCGGCAATTCCGTACTTGTTCACTTGCGCCGCGCTTTATCGCGCGGAGGTGTTCGGAAGGTTCTGGTTTTGGACGGTTTCGTATGCGGGGCAATACGCGACCTCCATGGATCTGAAGCAGGGTCTGAAGGCCCTGGGCGAAAACGTGCCAGAAGTTTTTTTCGGTGCTCCGGTGGTGTGGTGCTTTGCGGCCATTGGACTTCTTTCGTTGATGATAGAGCGAGGGAAAAGGGCTGCCCTGAGCTTCACAGTCGGATTGCTGGGCTGGTCGTTTGTGGGAGCAAGCGCGGGACTTTATTACCGCCGTCACTATTTCATCCTGATGCTTCCGGCGGTTTGCCTGCTGGCGGGGAAGGCAGTGGCATGGAGCGCCCAACAACTTGCGCGGATAGTTCGAATCAACCGGCTCCGGTTGAGCGCGAGTTGCGCGGCCGTGTTTGCGTTGGGATGGACGCAAGTACTGTACGCGCAGAGAGCAATTTTTTTTGAGATGAGTCCGGAGAAAATCGTACGGCACGAATATGGAGGGAATCCGTTTCTTGAAGCGGTCGAATTTGGGAAATACATCAGGGAACATTCCGGGCCGGACGCGCGGATAGCGGTGCTGGGATCGGAGCCGGAGATCTATTTTTATGCGCAACGGCACTCGGCTACAGGATATATCTACACATATGGACTGATGGAGGAGCAAACGTTCGCATCGCAAATGCAGCGCGAGATGATGGACGAGATCGAAAAAACAAAGCCCGAGTATCTGGTGAAAGTAATGGTTCCGGCATCGTGGCTGCGCAAGACAAATTCGGATGCCACTATTTTGTACTGGGCCGAGAAATATATCAGTGATAATTACCGTCTTGTGGGAGCGGCGGACGTCGGGACGGAGACCGCGTATTATTGGGATAGAGCTGCGCAGGGGTATCGTCCGCTGTCCAAATACAGCGTGTATCTTTACAAGCGGAAGATTTAGGCCAAGCGCGCAACATCCGTTGGCGCGTTTTCTTTCTGAGCAAGCCTCACAGTCAGGAAAAAGAAAGAACGGCGATATAACCCGCTGTTACACAAAACTGGTTAATGAGTGTGCGCGACGCCGGTTAGTTCGGAATCGGCAATGGTGGTGGCAGAGCTGAGATACGTGTGGGAGATGCGGTCGTGCCAGGTGAGTTCGTCTTCGTCCCATTGCGACCAGAAATAACCGAGGAAGAAAGTTCCCGCGGAGAGCATGTAACCGGCGGCACGAAGAAGAAACTGGCGGGGCGACGGTTCTTCGCCGGAAAAGTCCACGACGCGCAGGCCGCGCAGCATCATCCCCGGAGTGGTACCGCCGAACACCGTGAAAAGCGAAAAATATTGGACATAGACGATGGCAAAGGAAGCGGCATAAACGGCCGCGGACAATTTGCTGAAAGCGAAGTGGCCGCCGAGCGAGCCGAAGAGCGCAAGAAATCCGCCACAGGCGAAGAGCAGGCAAGCGGCATCAATCAGGCCGGAGAGGCGACGTTCGTCCATGGAGGCGACCGGGTAGAGGCCGCAGCGTTGAGAAACCGCGGATTGAGCCAGATCGGGCGAGGAATCCAGTGTTGCGAGCGAAGGCGGCGG
The DNA here is from genome assembly GCA_963731155.1 of uncultured Acidobacteriota bacterium. Taxonomy (GTDB): domain Bacteria; phylum Acidobacteriota; class Terriglobia; order Acidiferrales; family UBA7541; genus Acidiferrum. The sequence goes on along the minus strand of CAVSVB010000010.1, from coordinate 196,948 downwards.
AACGGAGACATCAATAAACATTTGCGTCTCGTCGGCAGCACTCCGATTGGCGGTACGGCCGATGGCGATGGTGAAAGAGAAATCGTCGTCAAGAGCCGGAGGCTCGGCCAGGGCCACCGCTGACGCTACAGCAGGCGAAATGGGCGGAGCTGCAGCGGGTTGTTCGAACGGGAGCTCAGGCTGGCCGTCGTCGAGGGAATTTTTTCGCCTGCGCGCGCGATAGGAAGCCACACGGTTGGCAAGCTCGCCGCGCCAGACAGAGTCGGCGATCTGATCCGAAGTGGAGTCTCCTCGGGCCTGGCGCGCGGGAGGCGCTGCCGACGGGGCGCCAGCAGAAAGATGCGAATCACAAAAACTACAGACACGTACTCCCGATGGGAGTATCGCGCCACACTGCAAGCAAGTTTTATTCACCGGTGCGTTTTGCGCTGCGGACGCTTCCACTCCGGCGAGGAGTGAATCAGATCGCAGAATAGCACACGGTGAAAAAGTCAATGAAGGAAATTAGGTGCGAGTTGCTAAAGAAGAAAGAGCAACAGTATGAGCTAAGGCAGCATCTGCTGTGCCAGCAGATCGCGGCTGAAAGCGATGCGGCGGCCGAGAGCGACGGCGACAAAATAGGTGCATTGGGCGCTTTCGCGATCCGCCCATGACTGCAGGGAAGGTACGGCGCGCGCAATGGTGGAACGAATGAAGCCCAGGAAGTGGTAATAGGCGCTCACAGCGCGGAGCGAGCTGCGATCTTCAGGACGATCCGGGCAGAGATTGAGAAGCTGCACCACGCGCGAATAATCGTCGGGAGAGGCAGTACGGGAAATTCCAGTAACCTCCTGAACTTCCTGGGAAAGAGCCTCCATGGTGGAGGCCGCGATCAGCGAGCGGCAGTACGAGACAAAAAACTGCAGCAAGATGGTCAGAGAGATGAACAAGATCAGAGCGGCGGTCATCGTGGGATCACCGCCAGGCTAGAGGGCTGCAAGCGTGCGTCCTTCGGCAAGCGATAGAAGGCATAGGCCCAAGCAAAGGGAAGGAAACAACCGATGAGAGGATTGAGTGACTGGAACACGTAGCCCAACGATGGGTAGAGATTGCGAAGAGCGTAATTGGCGGCATAGAGGCTGAAGTAAACGCCCAGTGCGAGCACGATTTGAATTAATTGCGCGCGAGTTTCGCGGAGTTTCAAGATTGCAGCCCAAAGGATGTAAGTGAGAACCAAGCCGACAAAGTAGAGATTCTGCGAGAGCTCGACGACAAAATGCGACATGAGCTTTCCGCTCGACTGTTGAACGACAGCAAAGGAAAACAGAGCGGTGCCGGACATGAGGACCACGGCGCCAAGCTGGACAAAACGCTCGGCGTTCAGCTCCTGAAAGACTTGCGCGTAAAGGCTGCTGAGTGCGAAGAACAGCAAAATGGTGAGGAGGGCATCAGAATAATAGTAGAAATAGGCGTAGGTGGAGGACAGCAGGCCGTACCGCTGAAGAATTTCAAAGCGAACGACGCTTGCGACAACTTCAGATGCGATGTAAAGGTTCAACAGCAGATAACGGCGAACGGCCTGGCGCTTGAACGCACACACCAATACCGCCACTTCGAGAAGTGTGCAGACAAGCCAGATAAGATATTGTAGTGGACCGGGCACGTCATTACCTGTCTTCGCGCCCTGATCCCTTCAGCGAATGAGTGAATCGCTGACTGGAATTAAACTACTTCCAGGGTGCCGGCGGAGTTGGTGCTCCACCATTTTTCCATGGCGCCGGTGGCGTAGGAGCTCCACCATTCTTCCATGGTGCTGGCGGTGTAGGAGCTCCGCCGTTTTTCCACGGCGCTGGCGGCGTAGGAGCTCCACCATTTGCCATGATTACAGAGCCACTGCCGCTATTTGCGACAGCAGTTTTCAGGCCCATTGCGCCGACAAGAATGACCAGCGCTGCCACGACCGTCAGTTTCTTTGACATTGTTCCTCCGAGGAACACAACTATCCCGGAGGTACTGTACCGTTTTAGACACCAATGTCAAGAGGTCTGACGGGCAGACCTGTACTTTTTTGTCGAAATTGGCTCCCGACCTTTACCGCTGGGCGAGTTCATCCTGGCGGTGAGGGAAAGAGTCCTTGTCGACACGAGAATCCTAGGCTTTCGGAATGCGTTTCACAACAGTACAGTAGTACTAAAACCAGCGGCTCAGGGAGCCGGATGGAGGAGAGAACTAGGCGTAGTTCCCCCGATTAAAGCGATCCTTAGACCGTGGCCGCGGGGCAAGAGCGACGAGTTGCACTAGGGCTTGACTCAATTGGAAGCCTCTACGTAGGATAAAAGGCTGCTTTCTGCCGGCGTAGCTCAGTGGTAGAGCGAGGGTCTCATAATCCCTAGGCCGTGGGTTCGATTCCCCCCGCCGGCACCAGAATCGAGAATAAAGAGTAGCAATCCCCCGACAGAAACGAGCTGTCGAAAGTGGCGAGTACAACAGGCGCGAGTTCAATCAGATAAACCGTTTTAGTTAGACTACAATTGGAAAGAGCAAGCGCTGAAAGGTAGAATAACTCGCCGTATGAGCGAAGAGTCATGCGCGGTTCAATGCCCTGCAGGAAGCGGCGGCAAGGCTCGAGGCTTGCAGCGTGAGCCGAGATAGGCTGAGCAGGCGAGAGTGGCTGAGACAGGCAAGCCTGCTGGGTGCCGTGGTTCCGCTGGCTTTTCCGTCCTACCCGGCCTTCGGCCAAGACATTGTTCAAGAGCCGGAGAAGTTGCTGCCGCGCGATCCGGCGCCGGGATTGCCGGCAAAACTCTTCTCCTTTGATCCCTCCCTTTATCGATTTACAGCGGACGAAGATGTGTTCCTGGATGAAGTCGAACAGGCGTGCTTTCTTTATTTTTGGGAGCAAGCCAACGCGAAAACCGGTCAGATCGAGGATCGCGGATCGGCCGATGGCGGAACTCCACGAAATGCGTCAAGCGTCGCGGCCACCGGTTTCGGCTTAACGGCGCTATGTGTTGCGGCGCGAAGAGGATGGGAAGAAGACGCGGCGGTCAGAGACCGGGTACGTGCCACGCTGAGCTTCGCGCTGAAAAACATACAGCACCAGCATGGATTCATGTACCACTTCATAAGCGGAGAAACCGGTCAGCGCATCTTGAATTCCGAAGTATCGCCGATAGATACGTGTTTATTCCTTTGCGGAGCGCTCACCTGCCGGGCATATTTCGACGACAAAGAAATCCAGGGGCTGGCGACGGAACTCTACGAGCGAATCGATTGGAGCTGGATTTTACATGGCGGGCAGACATTTTCAATGGGTTGGATCCCGGAGCAAGGATTCCTCAAATCACGATGGGATACCTACAGCGAACTGATGATGATGTATCTGCTGGGTTTTGCATCACGCACGCACCCACTCGCGCCGTCAGTCTGGAACGAATGGCAAAGGCCACGTTTCGAATTTGATCAAGTTCCATATATCGGAGCGCACGCTCCGCTTTTCGCGCACCAATATTCGCATGCATGGTTTAATTTTCGAGGCTTACACGACAAGTATGCCGATTATTTTGCTAATTCGATCATCGCGACGAAAATCCACAAGATGTGGTGCCTGGAACTTGCAGTGCGGTTCCCAGATTACTCAGAAGATTTGTGGGGAATCTCGGCGTCGGACTCGGAACATGGCTACGCTGTGTGGGGCGGACCGCCAGCGATGGGCAGGATAGACGGAAGCATCGTGCCGTGCGCGACGGGCGGGTCGCTGGTGTTCATGCCGAAAGAGTGCATTCGCGTGCTGCAAAACATTCGCGAGAAATTCGGCAAGCGCACCTGGAAAAAATACGGTTTCGTGGACGCGTTCAATCCGCTGACCGGCTGGGCGAGTTCGGATGTGCTTGGCATTGACGCGGGAATAACACTGTTGATGGCGGAGAACGCGCGGACCGGATTCGTGTGGGAACAGTTTGGCAAGAATCCGGAAGTCACCAAAGCCCTGGAACTGGCGGGTTTTCAGCCCAACGCGAAAACCTGAATGGCCAGTTTCAGATTGCCTGTAAAGCGGCGGTTATGACAGACTGCCCGCGCAAAGAGCTCCGCGGTGCAACCACAGAGTAATCAGAAAAATCAGATTGAGGGCGGGATGGAGAGAATTGTGCCTTTGCCTGCAACGGTATTTGTGAATCCGGCGGCGGGTCGCGGTAAGGCAGGGCGCAAGGTGGCGGAATTACGTGAAGCGTTTGCGCGGCGCAAATATTCTGTGGAAATTGTGCAGAGCAACTCCGCAGACGAATTGCGCCGCGCAGTGCCGGCCGCGGTACGCGAAGGATGCGGCACGGTGATTGCCATGGGCGGCGATGGCACGGTGCATTTGCTGGTTAATGCGGTGATTGGGCGCGACGTGCAGGTTGGCGTTATTCCAGCAGGTGGCGGCAATGATTTTGCGACGGCGCTGGGAATTTCAAGGAGCGTTGAAAATGCAGTCGAAGTGATCGTGCGCGGAAAAACTCGCATGGTGGACTTAGTGCGAGTCCAGAATTCCAACGGAGTGAATGCGGTTTATCTGGGCGGCGGCGGGATTGGGATAGATACGGAAGCGTTGCGGTATGCGAATGGAAGATTCGCGAAGTGGCCGGGCAGGCTGCGATATCTGGCTTCGGCGATCGCAGCACTACAGGGATTTCGCGGCGCGCAGGTGGAAGCGGAATTTCCGGACGGAGACTTGCCGAGAGTCGCAAAACAGGTGCTTCTGGCAGCGGTGTTGAACACACCAACCCTTGGCGGAGGAGTACGTTTGGCGCCAGGAGCGAAGCTGGACGACGGGCTGCTGGAAGTGATGATGATTGAAATGCTGCGGAAGAGAGAGGTGCTCACGTTGATTCCGCGCCTGCTCGTCAGCGGTGAATTGAAAAGCAAACGGGTGGTTCGAATGCGTTCTGCAAGGATCAGATTGACCGCAGAGAAAGAAACAGATTTTCAGGGCGACGGCGAGTTACTGGGAAAAACGCCGGTGGAAATAGAGATTCTACATCGAGCGCTGCGAGTGTTTGCACCGTAAGTTGTTTGCGGAAGTTATGATCGCGACGGCTTAATCTTTCTTGCGCTGCTGCAATTTCAAATTGAGGACGATGTCGGTGCGGCTTTCAAAACTGGAAATGCTGCGCGTTTGCGATTTTGCGCCTTCTTTTTCCGCATACAGCTCGTATTCGACGTTAGGGTCCAGTCCGCTAAAACGATACTCGCCCTGATCATTTGTGATGTTGCTGCGGACCTGATTGGAGTGAGTATCCTTCAAAAAAACGACGGCAGACTGGACGGGATTGTCGGACTTGTCTAAAACAACTCCGCGAACGGTCTTCAGCTGCGAGCTATGCTTCTTATCCTGAGCGCTCAAGGACAGCGCGCAGAAAAACGCGATGCAAGCGGCGACCAAGATTGTTTTGCGGCTGGTCATGATTTTCTGTTTCCCTGATGTTCCATACGGAAAACCAGATCTTTGAAGCGGTCGCCGGTTTTGGCGTCCACCGGCACAGATTGCTCTGCAAAACCTTTGGCGCGAACCAGCACTTCATAATCCGCGCCCATTTTGACGCGGACGGCAAAATCACCGCGCGAATTGGAAAAGGTCTGCCAGCGGAATTTTTTCTCGGCAGCGCGGCGAATGCGCAGCTCCGCGCCAGGCAATGCGAAACCTTCCTGAGTGAAGACGGTACCGCGAACCAGAAAATCGTTGGAGTGACGCGTGGCTGACAGATTGGGATTCTGCTTTGAAGTGGATTCTGAGGAGGGCGAGGATTGCGAGGCAGGCGGCTGAGCGGTGTCTTGCGCGCCGAGCGATGCACTGAAGGAAAGTAGCAAAGCAGCAATCAGACCGAAACTAGCAAACGAGGAGTGCAGGTCGCAGGTTTCGGCGGTCTTGGGAGAAAGGTGTTTCACGCTATTGAGATGCCGCAGAGGCCGGCTTCGATGTACCGGCGAAAAGACTATTCCTCGTCCTCTTCTTCATCTTCTTCGAGTTCTTCATCCTCTTCTTCTTCGTCTTCCTCTTCGGCTTCGTCTTCATCCTCTTCTTCTTCGTCGTCCTCTTCATCGAGGTCATCGGAAATAGGATTGAGATGGACGGGATGCGTCTGGGTCACTTCCAATTCCGATTCACACTCTGGGCAGCTCAAGATTTCGCCCTCCTCGACTTCGTCCTCGTCCACATCTATTTCGGCGCCACAATCGGGGCAGCGAATCACGGCACGATCCTCCGTAAAAATATTCGCGGGGCGGAACCATGGAGAATCGCCACCGCCACCGACCATCGTATTATATACCGTGAACGCGGAAGTCAAAGTATAGATGAAGAAAAGCTGCGTCAGCGTAAAGAGCGGCAGTTTCAAGTGTGGCGGGCCATACGGAAAGCGGGGCGGAATGAGTTCGTGGAGGGAATATCCGGAGCGGCCGATTGTCGGCGTGGGCGGAGTGGTGATTGAGGACCAGCGGGTACTGTTGATTCGAAGAGGAACCGAGCCACTGAAAGGGCAATGGTCGATTCCGGGAGGAACGTTGGAACTTGGTGAGACGCTGATGGAAGGAGCGGCGCGCGAGTTGAAGGAAGAGACCGGGCTTGAAGTCAGCGTGTTGGAGATGATCGAGCTCTTTGAGCGCATCAATTTCGGACGCGGAGCGGATCAGGCATGGACGACCTTGGAAGAGCGAAGGCGTCCGCGATTTCATTTTGTGATTGTAGATTATTTATGTGAACGGATTTCCGGAGAAGCGGTGGCCGGAGGCGATGTGACCGATGTGGAGTGGGCGAGCCAGGACGAATTGGAGAAATTTTCTTTGACGCCTACGGCGACGCGGGTGATTCGAAAGGCATTTTACTTGGCGCGAGCGAAGAAATAAGAAATCTGCCAGAGCAAATCCGCAGTTATACGAGAGAATCGCGAACATCATTTTAGGGTGCGCGGGTGATCTCGATGTTGCCGTTTGAGTTCGTCAAACCCAGCGAGCAAGCGCCGTTACCGATTACGCCGTTGAGGGAATTGCCGCCAATGGTGCCGGTGGCAGTGATGGGCAATTCGGTGTTGATGTGGCCGAAAGATGTGTGAGCAGCCACTTTGTAGCCGGCGTTGGTGGGAACGCGGACAGCAATGTGGGAAAAGGAGGTTTTTAGCACAATGTCTTTGCAGCCGGAACTGGAAGCCGCTGTAACGTCGATAGCGCCGTTCTGATTGTTCACAAGAATCTTCCCACCGATATTTTCGAGAGTCACGCCCGAAAACGAGGTGTCAACCGTTGCGTCGCCTTCAATGGCTCTTGCGCTCACGGCGCCATTCGAATCCTGCGCGGTGAATTTCCCTTTCACATTTTCGACGTGCACGGAGCCGAAAGAAGTCTTGGTGTAAACGTCGCCCTGAATATCCGTAAGCTCGATGGCGCCGTTGCCGGTCACTATGTTGGCTCCGTTGTGTAGGTGGCTGGCGTTGACTGTGCCGAAACTGGTGGTCGCGGAAACAAAACTGCGCGCTTCGGAAATATCGACGGAACCATTGTTGTTATGAACGGTCAGTGTCCCGCCGATGCGAGTGGCCTCGACGGCTCCGAAGCTGGTTTTCAGCTCGGCGTTCGCGGACACGTCTGAGGCGTCGATTTTTCCATTGCTGTTCGAAACCGAGAGACTGCCGTTAATGTTGCGAACCACGACTTCGCCAAAGGAATTGTTGATCGTAGAATTTCCGCCGGAGCCGGAAAGAGAGACGGTGCCGTTGCCTCCGGAAATCGTTGCCGCGCCAGCTAATTTGCGAAACCTCAATTTCGCCGAAACGATTGCGTACCTCAAGCGTTCCTTTAACGTTGGAAACTTTAACGGCGTCGTTGTTACCGGTCACCGAACAGTTGCCGGACGCATTCGAGAGTTCGATGCGGCCAAAAGAGTTGACCAGCTTGGCGGCGCCGGCATCGCGAACCGTCAGGACTCCGTGGCCGTTTTCGATTTGCGACCAGCCGTGAACGCCGGAAACTTCGGCGTCGCCAAATTCATTGTGCAACCAGAGCGGAGCTTCGGCGGGCATGGCGATTTCGTAGTCCACGGAATAGGAAGTCCGGCCGCCAATTCGGATGGATGGCAGATAGGACTTTGTGTCCGGATAAATGGTACGGACGTGCACACCGTCGCTTGATTCGCGGACTTCAATCTGGATTTTTTGCGCGAAGTCCTGGGCGTCGGCGCTATTGCGATCCTGCACGTGGATTTTCGCGGAGATTCTCACCTCGTGGCCGGAATCGCCGTGGATGTGTACGTGTCCCGAAGCGGTGGTCGAGACTCAAGCCCTGATTGCCGGAAAGCGCCACGGTTTTTTCGAAGTCGCGAGTGATTTCCTGCTGGACGGGATCTTTGCCGAGAGCGGGGCCGCCTGTGGCCAGGACCAGCACGGCGGTACAGAGCCAAGCAGGATAACGCCGCGTGCTTTTAAATAAGTTGCTAGGAGCTGGGTGGCTCACTGTTTGGCCTCCAAAACCTGTTCAAGCGTGTCCTGCTTTTCGCGATACATGGCGAGCAACTCGCGGCGCAGATGGCCATTCGCGGGATTGATGCTGGCCTGGGATTTCAAATCGGCGATGGCGCTATCGAGGACCAGAAGTTTTTCGCGATAGTTGGCCATCAGCGGCGCGGAAGAATTCTGCAGCTGTGGACGGGCTTGCGCGTCAAGTTTGTCGATGGCCCGCTCGTAGACAGCTTCGGCGCGTTCGACGTCGTTCACCGCGCGGTCGTTCAGTAGAGCCTGGTTGTCCGGACTTGGGCGCGTGCGCAAGTTCGCCATGAACCAGATTGCGGACGCAGTCAGAGCGACTAGCAGCAGGGCCGCTGCTGCTGTCTGCCATTGCAAAAATCCCAAATTCCAGGAGCCGAAGAATCGCCGCCAGCCGGAATTTTTCGTCGCCGCCGATTGTTGCGCGAGCGCTTGTTCAATGCGCGGCCACAACGCAGACGAATCCCATTCCTGATGAAGTTCGCTGGCGGCCGAGGAAAGATTCTTCCAGGCGCGGACTTCTTCAGCACACGCGGCGCAATCCCTAGAGTGATTCTCGAGAGCGGCCCATTCTTCTGGTGTGCCGTCCAGGAAAATCCTTTCGCGGTCGTTGCATGAAATGGTCATCGGATTACCTCGCCTCCGCTGCGCTGCTGCGCGGAGCTTCGAGCATCTGGCGAAGAGTCTTCTTCGCCTGGAAGAGGGTGTTCTTGGAAGCCGCCTCGCTGATCTCCAGAATTGAAGCGATTTCGGAGTGGCGGAAGCCTTCCACTTCATAAAGGAGAAAAACGTCGCGCTGGTGGCGGGTCAATTGAGATACAGCGCGTTCGAGGGCGATGCGTAATGTCGGATGGGCCGATGCGGCGCGTGGTTCGGGCCGGGTCGGAGTTTCATCAGGCTCCTCGTGAGCGACTTCTTTTTTGCGCATACGACTACGGCGAGCGTCGTAACAGGTGTTCATCAAGATGCGGAATGACCAGGTGGCGAAACTGGATTGGCCGCGGAAACTGGCAATGCTGCGCTGAATTTTCAGGAAAGTGTCCTGCACTGCGTCTTCCGCTTCGCTGGTGCTGCCGAGCAAATTGCGCGCGACGTTCTTCATGCGCGAGCCGTGCAGCCGATACAGGCGTTCGAATGCCTGCAGGTCGCCCGCCTGGCAGGCAGTGGCGAGCGCGGCGTCATCCATGGCCAGCGGCGATAAATCCGCGACAGGTGAGGAAGAACGCTGCGTAAATTCCGGTCGTCCCAATCTCACCTCCTGATGACGTGGCTGCAGTGAGATTTTAGCCTCCCAGGGCAGCGCAAGTCGCATGGTTCCCATCTGCGTCTCCTGAGGTATAGACGAAGCAGAAGTGCTAAACGTCAGGGTGTGCGCCCGGGGTGGCAATGGGAGCAATCTGAAGAAAACACGAGATTTATTGTGTGTCGGGCACGGCGGCCGATACGCTCTGGTTTAGTGGCAATAGGTCAAAAAGTTTCAGTCGCCAGTTCCTGAGGCAACGCGCCTCGCGTGCGTTCACGCCGGGCGAATTCGGCCAGCGCAGCACGAAGATCGGCGACGGTAAAGTCCGGCCAACGCTTGTCCAGAAAAACCAACTCGGCAAACGCACTTTCCCAAAGCAGAAAATCGGAGAGACGTTGCTCGCCGCCGGTGCGGATCAAGAGATCGACATCCGTTGAGCCGCCGCGCGAAATTTCCGAAAGCACCGCCGAAAAAGATTCCAGCGACAGTTCCGTGGCTTTGTAATAGCGGCGAGCGGCCAGATAGATGGATTCGCGCGCGGAGTAGTCGATGGCGAGACGAAGATGGAGGCGAGTGCCGCGAGCGGTGGCGGATTCCGCGTCAGCAACGGTTTGCCGCAGCGTCGCGGGAATGCGATCGCGCCGTCCGATGATGCTGATGCGCACGCCATTTTCAACGCAACGCGTAGTTTCCGTCAGCAAGTATTCGTGCAGCAGGCGGAGGATGCCGTTCACTTCCGCGGGCGGACGTTTCCAGTTGGCGGAAGAAAGCGCGAACAGCGTAAGCGTGTGGATGCCGAGCTTGGGAGCCGCTTCGATGATGGACCGACTGGTTTCGGCTCCTGCGCGATGGCCTGCGGAGCGCGGCAATCCACGTTGAGTGGCCCAGCGACCGTTGCCGTCAGTGATGATGGCGACATGCAGCGATGGCGATGGCATCACTGGAGGCGCATTGAGGATGTGCTGCAAAATTACGTGTTGAGTGGTCATGGGGGTGTTCCTTCTCCGCCGCGGAGAATATGTATAAATAACTTTGTACCATAAAGTAAGTAGGCAAATTTTTTATCCCTCGCGCGTCGCGCGGATCAGCGCCTCCATGTGGTTGAGGTAACGCTCGAGAGCTTTGCGGCCAGCCGCGGTAAGGTGATATTCCGTCTTGGGCAAGCGGCCGTCGAAGGATTTGGTGCACACGATGTAGTCGGCTTCTTCCAGACGCCGTGCATGCACGCTGAGATTGCCGTCAGTAGTCTTCAAGAGCGCTTTTAATTCGTTGAAGGTGAGCGAACGATTGACCGCGAGCGCGCTGACGATGCCCAGGCGAATGCGTTCGTGAATCAGGCGATCGAGGTCGGGGGAGACAGCTTCGCGATTCTGTCCTTTGTTAGAGCCGGCTGCGGCGGTGCGCTCGCGTGCCCCGTGGTCGTGCCGAATTGTGGATGATTTTGACATGCAAACTTACTTCAGCCTCCGTACCGCTGAGCGATCCAAATCCCAAATCCGATCTGCACAAAGCCAAAGCCGAACCCCATAAACAGGTCGCCCATATGACGCGGAACAAACAGCGCCGCGGCGCCCAACAGCATCAAGCATAGCCCCATGATGGGAACGACGCGCACCGAAAACGAGCCGGCAGTCACAATCGCGGCTCCATACAGCAGCAGCCACATTCCAGGAAGCAGCGCATGCAACCCGGCGTGCGCCAGAGCGAAAGTGAGTAAACCTCCAACGACGACCGGCGGCGCGAAACTCAAAAGAAATTTGCGGCCCGGGCCCGACAGCAGCTTGGCATTGGCGCGATGGGCTTTGGTGGCGGACGCGGGTGCGGCAATGGCCACGGCGACAAACGCTTCGATCAGCCAGATGGAAAGCCAGCGTTCGGGCGTAAGTTGACGGGAAGCGAAATATGCGGCAACCAGCGCGGTCACGCCCATGGCTACACCGCCCCAGCCGGGTACGGCGGTAAATTCACCGGCACGTTCCATGGTTTCGCGAATGTAGCGAAGATGGTCGGCAGCGCGTGCGTCAATGGGAATAGGAGCGCGGGAAGAAGAAGAGCGAAGAGGACCGAGGAGCGCCATGGCACGGAGAATAGCGAAATCTCGGATTTCTTTCAAGTACTTTATACGACAAAGTAGACCAGCCAAAAGGACGCTATTTTCGCTTCGGATAGCGGCCAAGAATTGAATTCCAGCGAATCGTGAACACGTCCACGAACATCAGGATGCTGTCGCGCATCATGTTGATTTTGGTGGCCGGGGAATGCGACCAGCGCACGGGAATTTCGATGGACTTGAGTCCGTGGTGGCGCGCCAGGTACAGCAGTTCGGGGTCAAAGCCGAAACGCTCGATGCGCTGTTGTTCGAAAATGATGTGGCAGCGCTCGCGTCGGAAGGTCTTGAAGCCGCATTGCGTATCCACGAACGGAAGCCATAAAACGATTCGAACGATGCGATTGAAAATGATTCCGGCAAATTCGCGGAACGGCGATTCGTGCACTTCGATGAGTTTGCGATTCATCGCGCGCGATCCGATCGCCACGTCATACTGCTGTAACGCGGAAAGAAGCTTATCCGCCTCTTCGATCGGCGCGGAAAGATCGGCGTCGGTGAAGAGTACATACTGGCCTTTCGCTTCCAGCATGCCGTGGCGCACGCTGTAACCCTTGCCGCGATTTTCGCCATTTTTCAAAACACGAAGACTTACGATGCGATCGCGGAAAGACGCGGCAACTTCGGCGGTACGGTCCGTCGAGCCGTCGTCCACTACCAGGACTTCGGTGCTGCGGTTAGAGGCGTTGACGTAAGCGGCGATTAATTCGAGCGATCGAGGAAGACGAAGTTCTTCATTAAAGGAAGGAATGATGATGGAAAGCTGAAATGGCGAAGTCTGGCTTGCGAGTGGGGAACTCTTCATCGGTTCATGCCTGACCCCGCGGCGACTGCGTGTTTTTCCCAGGCACGAGTATTCAGAATTTCCTCAATTTGCGCGAGTGCGAAGTCACATTCCTGCTCTTGATTATAAAAATGCGGCGAGATGCGGATTCCGGCCAGCGGGCGGTAGTCCACCAGGATGTCTCGCGCCAGCAATTCGCGACAGACTTCGGAAGCGTGTGGACAATCCACCGAAACGGTGCCGCCGCGTTCAGCGGGATTTTCCGCGGTGTTGATGCGCCAGCCGTGCGCACGAGCGCCATCGAAAATGCGCGTGGTCATGCGTATGGATTTTTCTCGGATGGCCCGTACGCCAACTTTATTTAGGATTTCGAGGCCCGGCTGGCAAGCATAGAGCGCGGGAATGTGCGGCGTTCCGTTCAAGAAACGGTAAGAATCGTCGCGTGGATCGATTGCGCCGCTTTCGAATTGAAATGGACGGCGATGAGCAAGCCATCCTGTAAACGATGGGTGCAATTTTTGCCGCAGGTCTTCACGAACGTAAAGATAGGCCACGCCGGGACCGCCGCAAAGCCATTTCAATACGCCGCCAACGGCAAAGTCGCAGCCCAGTTCGCGTACGTCGAAAGGCACAGTGCCCGTACCCTGAAATACGTCGAGAATTACGTGCGCGCCGACGCGGTGCGCTTTTTCGATGATGACTTTGGCGTTGACGATGAATGAGCTGCGGAAAAGCACCAGCGAAATAGGAACCAGCAGCGTGGTTTCATCGATGGCAGCCAGAAACGGTTCGAGATCGAAGCGAATGGAGTTGCCACTGGGCACAAGTTCCACGCGCGCGCCGTGACGCCGTTGCTCGTGATAAAAATATTGCACGGACGGAAACTCGAGGTCGGTCATCACCACTTTGTTGCGAGCGCCGCGAAAATCAAAGCAGGAGGCAATGACCGCCTGCGTGGTGGTGACATTTTGATGCAGGGAAATCTCACCCGGCCCGGCGCCAATCAGCGGAGAAATCCGGTCGGCCACTTTTCCGGGAAGATCCCACCAGGAGTCTTCCCAGGCTTGTACGCCGCGTTCGGCCCATGCGTCGGCATACCCGCGCAGAGAATCGTAAACGCCACGCGGCATCGCTCCCAGCGAATTGCTGATGAGATAAGTAGATCGGCCGAGAATCGGAAATTCACTGCGCCACCGGGTTTCATGGTCTGTACTTTCAGACCCTGAGTTAAAGTTGGCCAGTTCATCCATGAGGAGCAGCTCCCGCCGGGGCTTTGGGCGAACGGAATTTTCTCCAAATAAAATAACACACGGTCAGGAATACCAGCCACGGTGGGCCGGAGAGCAATGCGACGTGGAAATCCGGAATCCACCAGGTGGAAGCGAGAACCGCCAGCAGCGCGAGAATTCCGGCGATGGAGCTCCAGATTCCGAGCGGAGCGATGCGTGCGATGGCGCGATTTTCTTTTGCCACACGCAACCGGAATGCGATGTGCGTCGCCAGCGTCATCAGCCAGATAAATGGTCCTCCAAAAAAGGCTACGCCGATCAGAAACACGAATGCCGTCTCTTTAAAAATCTGCGACAGCACCAGAGCTACGGCCATCCCGACGCTGGATGCGAGTACTGCGCCGACCGGCATTCCTTTTTTGCTCAGCTTGCCTAGAAATACAGGAGCGAAGCCGCTGCGCGAAAGTGAAAACAGCATGCGTGCCGTGAAGTACAAATTGCACAGCGCGCTGGAAAGCGCCGCGGACAGCACCACAAAATTCGTGATGTGGCTGGCTGCGGGAATTCCGACGCGTTCGAACACGCGCACGAACGGACTCTGCCCCAAGCCGATCTCCGGCCAGGGAACCAAACCGACCACCAGCGCCAGTCCGCCGAGATAAAAAAGCGCGAGAAAACCCAGCGTGCGCCGCAGCGCGCGAGGTACCGCTGTTTTCGGATCAGCTGCTTCGCCTGCCGTTACTCCCACAATTTCCAAGCCCAGAAAACTGAAGATAGCCATGACCACGCCGAGTCCGACGCCGGTCCAGCCATGCGGCGAAAAGCCGCCGTACGCTGTGAAATTGCCCAATCCGATGCGCGGAAATCCTACGCCAAAAAGAAGCATCGCGCCGAGAATCAGGAACGCGACGATGGTCACCACTTTGATCATCGCGAAGCAATATTCCACCGAGCCAAAGTCTTCAATACTGAACGTATTTATCAGCACTAGAACGACGGAAAAACCGGCGATCCAGATCCACGCGGGCGCGTGCGGCAGCCAGAATTTGCAGTAGATGGCGGCGGCGACAACTTCGCTGCCGACGACCATCACCAGGCACAGCCAGTAGGTATAGCGAACCGCGAATCCAGCCCACGGATGCAGATACATTTCCGCATACAAGCCGAACGAACCGGCGGCGGGATGCTCGACCGCCATTTCAGCCAGCGCCCACATCACGGTGAGAGCGATGATCGCACCGGCAGCAAAACTCAGAATCACAGCCGGGCCAGCCAAGTTCACGCTGATCGCGCTGCCGAGAAAAAGTCCCGTTCCGATGGTGCAGCCGAGGCCGATCATCGCGACTTGACGGGACGACAGTCGCTTGTGCAATCCCGCTTCGCGCTTGGCGACTTCCTGCTCGATTTCCCGCGCGGCGTTTCCCGCTTCGGCGGATGGCACCACAGCCGTGAATTGTTGACCTTTCGGGTTGGCGCTCATTGCGCTGCATCGTAACAAACGCGCAACACAAAGACCTAATTACGAGCATTCCCTCCGGTCACTCATTCAGTTCCCGTTTTTCTCTTCGCGGCCATCCGAAAAAGCAAAAAATTGCGCGCCTCGGCACAAATTTTTTTACGCTAGAAAAAAGCACCTCTCATCGCGAAACTTGCATCAGAGATACATGGTCACTATAGCTCCCAATCCGAGTATGACTTCGCGCGAAGTGCTCGCCGCTTGGCGAGGAATCCTGGGCGGAAGCGCGCCCATGTTGTCCATTGAAATCACTCGTGAGTGCCCGCTCAGCTGCCCCGGCTGCTACGCCTATGGCGAAACTCATTTGGGCGGCGGCGGAGTCACCCTTCGCGAACTGAATGACCTGCGCGGAGACGCATTGGTGAATGGCGTGGTAGACCTGGTGCGAAAGCACAAGCCCATGCATGTTTCGCTGGTAGGCGGGGAGCCTTTGGTGCGGCATCGTGAACTCAGCCGCATTCTTCCCGCTCTCAGCGAGATGGGCGTTTTCACACTTGTCGTCACCAGCGCTGTGATCCCTATTCCGATGGAGTGGATGAAAATCCCTCGTTTACGGGTCGCGGTGTCGGTGGACGGGCTGCCGGAAGATCACGATATCCGGCGCAAACCGGCAACGTACGAACGCATTCTTAAAAATATCGAGGGCCGCGAGGTCAACGTTCACTGGGTCGTCACGCGTCCCATGCTGGTACGTCCCGGGTACCTGGAAGAATATGTCGCCTTCTGGAATGCGCGCGCCGAGGTCAATCGCATTTGGGTGAGCGTTTACACTCCACAGATCGGCGAGCAAAGTACGGAAATGCTTACGCCGAACGATCGCGTACTTCTGGCGCGAAGCCTGCCTTCCTTAGCGAAACAATTCCGGAAACTATTGGTCACCGAGGGAATGGCCGAAGCTATTATCCATCCCCCGAGCAGTCCGGAAGATTGCCTTTTCTCCAAGATGTCCGCCAATTATTCTGCCGATTTGCAAAGCCGTGTGGAACCATGCGTTTTTGGTGGTACGCCGGATTGCTCGCAATGCGGTTGTTCGATCAGCAGCGCTCTGCACTGGATCAGGACGATTAAGGTAGCGGGTCCGCTCAAGGTCGATCACTTCGTCAGAGGTTCGATCGGCGTCGGTAAGTTGATGAATCGCCTGCGAACCCGGTCTATACAGCCTCAGCGATGGGATTCCGGCGCCACGAAACCGCCTGCCGATCTGGTGCAAATCCAGCCCTGACCAAGGCTTCCTCTCTAGCAAACTTCAATCATCACCACCTGCACGCACGGACAGTCACCGGTGCAACACGGCTGTACTTCGGTCCAAATTCCCACCAACGCGCGAATTCGCCACAATATGGGCGTGATACAGAACGACCGGGCGGAACCGGGTACGGGCCGTACTTGCAGCCCGCTATAAAGAAAGTCCCGCTAATGGAAATGAGGAAGTTCATGAAGGCCCTATTCGCGCTGATCGTCATATACGTTGGAACATTTCTGGTTGCGATTCAAGGAGCCTCGAACACATCGGTGGAAGCTTCGGAGCAGAACAGCGCGCAGGCGAGCGCTGCGATTGATCCGGTGAAGGAAAAAGAAATTCGTTCGCTGCTGGAACTGGCTGGCGCGCGCGATGCGATTCAGGATGCGGCCAGTTCGGCAACCGAACAGTACCGCGAGAAAATGCCGGAAACCTCCGCGAATAACAAACGCGCGCAAGCGCTGGCGAATGCTTATCTGGCAGAATTCCAGAAGAAATTCGATGCGGACACCGTCAGCAACCAACTGGTCGGGATCTACGACAAGCACTTCACGGAAGACGAAATCAAAGACCTGCTGGAATTTTATGGATCGCCGCTCGGGCAAAAAGTAGCGGCAGAAATGCCCAAGATCACCCGCGAAGCGCAATTGGCTACGCGTGCGGCAAGCACTCAGGCGGCACGCCTGGCCTGGCAGGAGCTTCGCGCAGAGTATCCAAACGCCGGCGAAAATCTCCGCGCTCTCAACACCCGTCGCCGCAATCCCAACGCAAACACGCCGGCACAACCGCAGATACAACCATCAGGCACGCAGCAAGCCCTCGGCGATTCTCAGCAGCCGTAATCGGACCGCGCTATCGGACTCAGAACGAATCGGTAATTCGGCTGGGTACCCCCACCTTTTTTTTCTGAAACTGCAGACGGATAAAGAAGTTAGCGGTCAGCGGCCAGAGAGGAGCGAGCAATTAACTCTCCGCCCCCTGTTTTCCGTCAATATGAGAAATAAAGGAGTTACGGGTGCGCCCGTTCGTAAGTATGAGGTCTAAAGGACTCGCCGGTTGGCGTATATGTAAATAGAAGTAATTAACTAATAAGTATAGATTTGAACGGAAGGTCGAACCCACCTTCGCAAAAACCCGCCAGGCAAGGGTAGGCTACCCACGAGGTCTTGACGGCCAAGGGTGTGCGCCACCAGCGCATACCAAGTGATCTCCGCACTTGGTGTCGATTCTGGGGGCTACCGTTCCACGATTAGATTAGGTACGAGTCGCTGAGGGGCCGGAAGTATTATAGGTCAGGGGTAGGGAGCCGTGACCATGCGTCAACAGAAGGTTCACACTCAACAGATTCAGACGCAACTCGTTCACAGGCAACTGGGCCGAGCCGCAGTGCAGATCTTTGCCGCCAATGATCGCATGAACCAGTTTCTTATCGAGCATCTTGACCCTTCCGCCTGGAAAGCCAAACCGCCCGGCAAAGGTCGCACCATCGCGGCGATCTTCACCCATATGCACAATGTCCGCACCAAGTGGGTCAGGCTTACAGCTCCGCACCTGAAGGTTCCACCGCAGCTCGACCGCGCGCACTGCACGCCGAAGCAGGCCCGTGCGGGATTGGCTAAGAGCGCCGCTCGCTGCGCGGAGATGCTCGCGGAAGCGCTCGGAGGTTCTGGGAGCCGGGTCGAGAAATTTCGCAGAGACGGCTGGGCCCGGCCTTGGCCGGTTGGCGTGGAAATGCTTTGCTACATGCTTTCTCACGAAGCGCACCACCGCGGGCAGGTGTGTATGCTCGCACATCAGCTCGGATGCCCGGTGAAGAACGCGTACCAGATCTGGAATTGGGAAAAGCTGTGGAAAGAGTGCGGGTTGCCTGGCGGCCCGGGATACGATTCTTAAGGAATCGCTCAAGGGCTCAGGCCGCCGCCCTGGGACGAGCTGCGACGGTAGAGACATCGAGCCCCAGCCGTTGGGGTTGTCGAATCGGCCTGATGCCCTGCCAGAGCCGTTGTTGAACACCTGGCGAGGCGTGGATCTGAGATTCTGCCGAACTGAAAGCTGATCGGTGATAGCCGCCGACTCTGATCGCTGATCGCTTCTGTCAGTCGAAACGCTTTTTGATTTTTACGTCGATGCCGAAGGTGCCGTTCTGGTCGCGCAACGCGACTACGGACACGTTGCGATTCACGTTGTACTCGACCTGGATGATTTGCTGCTGCGTTGAACTGACGTTGCTGACGTAGGTGATGGTGAGATTTCGCGCGATTTGTTGTTCTACGGTGACGCGCGCAGCGGCGCTTTGCTCGGAGCCGGTGGAGGCAACTTCGGCAAGTCCTGGATCGACACGAAACCTGGTAATTCCAAAAAGCCTTTCAAGCCGCCCGCCCACCTGACTGGAAATCGCTTCGGAAAGCAATGCCGAAGCGCCCGTGCTGACGCCCGTCGAACCGGCGCCTGTTCCGCCGCTGCGGACTTCGGCCTCCGTACTCGTCTGGCCAAGCGCCAACAGTGTGACGATGTCGTTGCTGGGCAAGGGCGGATCGGAACGGTAAGAAAGTGACAACTTATTTGCGGGGCCGCTGAAATTCAGCGTTATTTCATACTGCTGGATGGTGGTGGTGGCTTCGAAGTTGACTTCTGGATTCAGCTGAAACGGATTGGCAAAGTTCAGGTCGCCGCGCGCCACTTGATACCTGCTGCCATGAAACATCAAATCGCCGGAAAGAACGTGGATATGTCCGAGCAAAATCGGATGCTCCCAACTGCCTCGGATACGCAAATTCGCGTCGGCCTCGAGTTCAGCGTTCGGCCACTCCATGCGAGCGTCGGGAGTGGAAACTGCTTCCACGTCGAACACCAGGTTGCGCAAGAAAGTCGAACTGGTGGAGGGTCCCGCCGCACCTGGGCCGCCGCCGAACAGCGCTCCGGCAGTTTCCAGGCCGCCAGCCAGATTGACGCGTTCCATCTGCACTCGTCCGGAAAGCACGCCGCCATCGGGGGTTCCGGTCAGGCGAAGATTTCCGGCAACTTGCCAGCTCATGCCCTCCGGGTAGCGAATGCGCGCACTGTCGGTGTGGGCGGAAATATCGAAGCGCACCGGACGATCGGCGTAGTACACGCTGCCGCTAAGTTTTAAGGTTCCACCGCCAACCTGCGCGCTGACGTCTTCGAAAAACAGACGCGAAGCATCGAAAACGAGATCGCCCTTAATTTGGTTGAGTCCGGTGGGGAAATCGATGGCGCGCGCGCTGGCATTTTCGATATGCACCTTGCCGGTGACGCGTGGACGATCGAGAGTCCCTTCGAACGCGGCATTGATCTGGGCGGGGCCGCGCGCATCGAGATCGGGCACGTACCCACTTAGCAGGCGCAGATCCAGCGCGCCATTGAGATTGAGGTTGAGGGTGCGACGGCCGGTGAAGAGCACGTTTCCGGCAATTTGAATGTTGGTGTCCGCACCTTTAAAGATGGCGGGGTCAATCTTGAGTTCATCTTTCGAGGATCGGAAGTGAACCGGACCGGAATTTTCCAGTTGTACGTTGGCGTAATTCATCAGCAAGCGCGTGAAGTTTGCGTCCACCACCAAACTTTCCGGATGCTTGAGATTTCCTTCGATGCCGACTTCGCCGTCGGCCATTCCGTGTCCGGTAACGTGCTGAACGTGCAGCGCCGCGAGCAGAAAGGGATCAAGAACGATGTTCTGCATGCTGACTTTGCCGCTGAGCGGGTAGGGATCGCTCAACCCGAGCGTGTAACCGCCAGACAACCCGCCATTGGTCATTGCGGAGTGCAATTCGATTTTTGCGACGCGGCCGTCGGAGTGGAGATCTCCGTCGAAGCTACCAATGATTTCCTGGCCGACACGGAAATCCACCACGCGGATGCTGCCGTCTCCCGTGAGCGCCTTATAAGGACCGGACGCTTTCACCCGGAATGTAAGTTGCCCGGCAATTGGGAAACGCTGCGATTGGATTTTTTCAACTTTATCAAGCGGCAGCGCCGCGCCGACCAGCTCGGCGGAAACACTTTGGCTGGAAAATTGATACCCGAGCGAGCCCGTGATAATGCCGGCGCCTCGGCCAGCTTCATTGCCTGGCGCGAACACGCGCAACTCGGCGTCGCTGATGCTGGCTTGATCGTGCTGCACGCTGAGTCGTCCGCGCAAGCCGGTTGAATTCGAGTCCGTACACTTTTCCTTCCGCGAGATCGAAAAGACCATTCAACGTGGGTTCAGCGCGCGTGCCGCGTCCGTGAAACTGTCCGGTAAGCAGGCCTTCTAAAGGATAGGATTCGCCGGCCAGAGAGAGTACGCTAGCCACCGGCACTTTCTCGAGATTGGCGTCGGCGCTCCATTCGTTTTCAGGACGGAAGCTCCACTTGTCGAGGTCCAGGCTGCCTTCCAGATCCGCTTGCATCGCGCCGTTGCGCAGATGTCCGCGCGCCAGGGAAATCTCAGACGCCGAATACACGACATCGCCTTCGAATAAATCCAAATGCATTTTGCCGTAAACGATTCGCTCGCCGTGTACGTGTCCGGTAAAGACCGGTTGGCCGAGCGGCCCGGTCATTTTGCCGTCCCAGTTTGCGGCTCCACGAATGCGAGGCGCGAATTTCTTCAGGAGTGCCGGGAAATACTTCCTCGATGGATTGAATGAAATCATTGAAAACTTCGAGCTCGCCGCTTTGGATGTGCAAATCGAGAATTGAATCGCGGTGTCCCATCATGCCACTGGCGCGAATGTGATTGCCGGGCATATCAAATATGGCGGACTCGAGAGTTAGAATTTCCGGGTCCTGCTGGTAGGCAAATTTCCAATCGGCGGTTACCGGGAGGTGACCTGTAGCGACTTCATCCGGCGCGGTCCAACTGGATTGGCCGGAAACCGAAAAATGGTCGAAGGCGCCTTTCCACGTTTCCACCGTGTCCGCGGACATTATTGAGTCCCAATGCAGGCGGTCGATGGGAAAACCAGGATGATCGATTGCCGGGAGAAGTTGAGCGACGCTCACGCCTTCGACGCGAGTTTGCGCCCGGAAATCCAGGCCCGGTAGCGTCATCGTGACGCGCCCTTTCACGCTGCCGCCAAACGCGAACGCCGCGAAATCGCGGACGTCAATACCATTTTTGTCGAGCCGATAGGTTCCAGTGCTGCGCAAGCCGCCCTGGCGAAAAATATCGTAATTCAAAACGATCTCAGAACCAGAATATGTCCCGGTCCCTTTTAATTCGCCGCCGGCGAAAGTGCCTTCGCCGCGCAGATCCACTTTCCCCGTCGGCGTCATCGGCGCGCGCAATATCTTGCGGAAATCCACGAGATTCACCCAGCCGCGGTAGCGATATTTCCATTGCGGCGCCTTGAAATCGGACATCTCCGCTTGCAGATCGATTCGTGAAGTAGCGATAGCAAACTGGCCTTGCTCGATGGTGAACCCGTGTTGCCAGACAGTGAATTTTGCTGAAGCGCTGATCGGCAGCGGAAGAAAGCGCTTGTCCGTGAAGGTGATATTTTGCCACGCAAGATTTCCGGCGTAGAGCGGATGGTCCAGGCTGCCGCCGGCATCGAGTGTGAGGTTGCAGATCGCCGCCGTCAAGAGCGAGCGGAGTCTTTACGTCGTTATAGAGAACCCAGCCGTTTTGCAGTTCCAGGTGTTGAATGCGCAATGCGAAAAGCGTCTCGCGTTGCGGTTTTGTGGACCTACGCGATGCCCCGGGAACATTCGTGGAGCCATCTTTTTCCACGCGGATGTGCACGTGCGGTTCGCGGACCACCAGCTCCGAGAGCGATACTTCACGTCCCCAGAATGAATCGATGTGCAATCCGGCGCGCACTTCTTCCGAAGCGAAGAGCGGCTCGGTTCCGAGCGGTTCTTTGCCGTGAATTACCAGACCCTTTACCGAAGCACGTAGTGCCAGCCATTGGATGGAAAGACTGCGAATCTCGGTTTGGCCGCCGGTCATGGCATTGATACGGCGAATCGCGATGCGCTGTAGCAGAGGATTGCCTGCGCCGCTTCCGAAAAAGACGCACACGGCAATCAGCGCTAGCGTGACGTTCGCGGCCAGCACCCACGCAACATGGCGCAGCCACCTCCACTTGCGACGTAGGGTTTGCTCGCTCACGATTGATTCTCTCCGAGCATTTTCGTTACGTGAATCCGCGCGCGACTTTCATTCAGCCAGCGATCGGCCTGCTGGTTGATTCCCTGCTGCACCAAAGCTTCCTGAATGTAATCGTGCGCGGCATCAAGCGAAGGCGGATTCTGTCCGCGAGCCTTGGCTCGTGGTAGGAGCGCATTCTGGTAAAAGGCTTCGATGGCCTGCTCGTTTACTTGTACCGAAGCGCGAAAACGAGTGTCGAGATAATTATTCAGATAGAGCTGATCGGCGGTGAGGCGCCGCACGTCGGCTTCGCTGAGACCTGCAAGCTTTCGCCGTGCGTCGTAGTCGTCTTTCGATGCGAAGCTCTGCTGTAACCGCTGCAGGCCGCGGTCAATTTCCGCTTCGGTGGGTTTTGGAGTGCGCGCCACGGTGGCTTCATTGCGTACGATCCACTGGTCGATCAAGCGATTCAGAATTTCCTCATCGCTTTCAGATTTTCCATCCACCAACAATTGATAGCGCGACGAGGAGCCGAACGTCGCTCAGCAGAATGATGTCGTTCTCGATTCGCGCGACCATTCGGTCAATCACCTGTTGTGCGTGTGACCGCCGGTTGCGCAAGGACGCACAGGACTAGCATGCAGCAGACCCGTCGCAACTGGCGCGCAGTTGTCATCAGAACGGACGATCCCAGACTGAAGAATACCTGCAAGCGCGGCAGTTGCGTGGATTGAAACCCGAGCGATCCCGTGGGGCAGGTTGTGGTGGTAGTGCCGCTGGGACACGGAATGGGAATCACGAAAAATGGCCGGTTCACCTGATAGCCAAGATCGACACGGACCGGCCCGACGGGCGTCGCGTAGCGAACGCCCACGCCGACAGTATGCGAAAAATAACTCAGCTCATTAGTGCAATTATAAAGGCATTGCTTAGGATTGGCGGGATCGAAGATCGGCTTTGGAGAACTCCAGCGAAGCGTAACGCGGTCCAGTTTGCTGTACACATTTCCGCCATCGTAAAACAGAGTTCCTCCGAGGCGCGTGCCGACGTAAGGCAAATGCAGCGGAAAACGGAATTCCTGATTGAAGACAAGCAGTGTTTGTCCACCGACCGGAAAACCAGTGAATGAGCATCGCGGGTCCGGCCTGGTTGAATGCGAATCCGCGCAACGACGTACCGCCTCCCGCAAAAAATCGTTCAGGAAGCGGGATAAGCTGCGGCAACGGTGCTTGAGTTGGCGCCGGAAAAGTGAGTGAAATCGTATCACCGTAAGGGACCAGAACACCGATACGAAAAGAGCGCGCGAAGCTGAAGCGCCGTTTGATGGGGTGATAGGAAGAATTCTGGTACAGGAAGCGCAAGAAACTGGCGCTGGATCCGAAATCGGTGCCAGCAACACTAAAGTCGGCGCTATTGAGCCAGCCTTTGCTGGCATCGGCGGGATTGTCGCGGGTATCGTGGACCCAGGAAGTGCCGAATTCCGAGACCAGCGTAGGCTGCTCAAATAGGGGAATTTCCTGCGGCGGAATATTGAGATTGGAGACGATGATTTTGCGGAAGCTGTATCGGTATAGTAGGGTGGTGCGAGAAGAAAGGTGATCGGTCAATTGCAGCGAGCCTTCGTAGCGCGATTCCGTGAATGTATTAATGTCCTGGGTTTTCTCGGCGTACGCGGTGGCCTGGAGACTTAGGTGCGAATTGCCGAAGGTGTTGGGGACACTGTAGCCGAGCAGCGCGCGACCTTGCAGAGTGCTTCCGCGAAGCTTCAGGGAAAGCGAATCAGCCCGACCGGTGAGATTCAGCTTGGTGATTTCGAAAATACCGCGCGGCGCCGCTTGTATTTCTCCGCCGGTCGGATTTGTGGTGCTAGCCAGGCGCTGCACCTCAAATCCCCCGCCATACGCGACGGTATAGCGTTTTGCTTCTTCCACAAGCACGACCACGTCCTTGTCAGTGTCCGTGCCGGTTGGATTTTGCGGCGAGATGGTGACGCGATTAAAGACGCCTAAATTGTAGAGCCGCCGTTGCGAGTCCACTACCTGGCCTTCGCGCAATGGCTGAGCGGGCTTGACGCGCACTTCGCGCTCGATCACGCCGGGTCTGGTGTGTTTCAAACCGGTAATCAAAACCCGGTGGACGTGGATTTGTGGCCCTTCGTGTATGCGATAAATGAGGCGAACTGTTTTCGCGGCAACCGGGCCGGTTTTCTTTTCGGCGCGAGTTTCGCTGGTTCGATCCTGGAGCTTTCCTTCCGTCGACTTGTCTTTTGCGGGCGTTGTCTGTTCCTCGACCGGCTGGACGTCCGATTCGAAGGTGGCCTCGGGAAATCCCTCGTTGAAATATTGCGCCAGGATATTTGCGCGATCCGTGGCCACGTTGAAATCCGAATAAGGCTGGCCCGGCAGTGACGCGATGACTCCGAGTAATTCTTGCTTGTCGAATACCTGATTTCCCTCGATCCGCAGCTCTGCCACACGGGTTTGCACGTCTTCCGACACCACAAAACGGATGAAAACATCGCCCGGTTTTTTTTCGTAGTTGTCCAAAATTTGCGCCGCGACGGTTGCCGCTGGGAAGCCGTTGGCCCGATAGAGATTTTCCATGGACTGCCGGTCAGCTTCGATAAGCCGCCGGCTGAACTTGCCGCGCGACCCGAAAGCCGCTTTGTAAATCTGCAAACGGCTGGACAGCAGTTCCTTATCGAAATAATGATTGCCGGTGATTTCCAGGCCGATCAATTTGTGGCGGTCTCCGCGTACGATGGTGTAGGTGATGACCAGTTCCTGTCCGTGCCAATTCTTGGTCTGCACGTCGCGCGTCGCCGAAGCGTACTCGACGCTGGAGTCAAAATAGCCGGCTCGCTCCAGGCGCTCACGAATGTTTCTCTTGCCTTCTTCCAACAGATCAGGATCGACCGCACCTTCCTGGAAAATGGGAACCAGTTTCTTCAAATCGCCGCTGCTGAACTTCGCGCCATTGGCTTCGACCCTAACGCGAGCGCCTTCGGAAACATCGAGCGTAAGATCCACGGTATTTTTGGCGCTGTCGTAGGCTTCTCTGCGCACGGCGGCGCGGCCGCTCAGACGGCCTTTGCTAACCAGAAATTTGCGAATGCGGTTGGTGCCGCTCTGAATTTTGCCGCTGGTTAGTGGCTTGCCGGCCTTTAGCTTAAATCTGGCTGCGATTTCGGCGTCTGGATATTCCGTATTGTTGGTCAGATGAATCGCGCCAACGCGGACACGAGCACCCGGCTGTATGTGCATCACGATGTCCATCTGATGTTCGGCCGGATGTGGCCGCAATTCGGCATCAACCTTTGCCAGGTACAGACCTTCTTCCTGCAGGCGCGTTTTTAGCCGCTCGACAGCTTCATTGAGGACTTCCTGGCGAAACGGATCTCCCAGCGTGATCTGCATAGCCGCCAACGCGGAGGCTTCAGTTGGCGGAGCTTTCAGTCCGAGAATAATCACTTGATTGAAAAACAGATTTTCGTTGACGATGAAGTCGATCTGCGTTCCGCCTTCCGCCGGTTCGGCTACTGCTCGAATGTCGGCGTAGTCGCCAGTGCGGTAAAGCGATTTCAAACTGGCGGCAACTTGTCCCGGGTCGAGCGGTTTGCCGGCTTCCACGACTGATCACGCCGTCGGCCACTTTCAGAACTTGACCGCCGGTGGTGATCACGCGGACGCTCTTCACCAACGGCGCTTCATTTGGCGAAGCAATATTTTGCGCCCCACCTTGTTGGGAGCAAAGGTTTGCGGGCATTCCCCCGCAAAGGAACGCCGCGAGCATCGCCCCGCAAAGCCTTCTCACACAGTCCGCCCTCATGCTCCCCAATCGCTCAGACGAAGCGTAGCACAGGGTCGTTGCCCGTCCCGCGCTCTTTGGAGCTGTCATGCTTTGGAGCTATCATGGGACGAGGCGCATGGCTCGCTTCGAAAGAGGTCACTAGTCCTGCCTATTAACCCCGTTTTTGAAAGATACTCTCGCCAGATTCTCTTCTCCGGCCTGGGCGAAGAAGGCCAGCGCAAGCTTCTGGCATCGAGCGCCGTAATGGTGGGTTGTGGCGCGATCGGAGCTTCGACCGCGCAGTTGCTTGCCAGAGCCGGGGTGGGACGATTGCGGGTAATTGACCGGGATTTTGTTGAGAATTCGAACCTGCAACGCCAGGCTCTGTTTGATGAAGACGACGCGCGCGAATCTTTGCCAAAAGCTATGGCTGCCGAACGCAAGCTTCGACAACTGAATTCCGAGATAAATATTGCAGGTGTCGTGGCCGACCTTACTTCGCGCAACGTTGCGGAATTGCTGGAAGGATTCGACTTGATTCTGGATGGCACCGACAATTTCGAGACGCGCTTCCTAGTGAATGATTTTGCGGTTCAAGCCAGCCAGCCGTGGATTTATGCGGCGGCGGTTGGCAGCTATGGTTTGACGTTCGCCATTCGTCCGGGAATTACCGCGTGCCTGGCCTGCCTGCTGGAGACTCCCGATGCCGGATCACTGTTGGAGGAGACTTGTGACACCGTCGGCGTGATCGGACCGATTGTGAATCTGGTGGCATCGCTCGAAGCTGCGGAGGCACTGAAAATTCTTTCCGGCCACGCGGAGGCGCTGCATGGCCGCCTGCTTTCCTGCGATGTTTGGAGCGGTAAAATGCAGTCCATCGCCATCTTGCGCGATCCACAATGCCGCGCATGTGCCCGACACGAATATTCGTATCGGCAAGGCAAGTCTCAGCCTCATATCACCATGTGTGGCCGCGACTCGGTGCAGATCCATGAGCACCGGCGTTCACTGGACCTTGCGGCGCTGGGCGAAAGGCTCTCCGCATCGGGAATTGTGGTTAAGAAAAACGACTTTCTCCTGAAATTTGGCGTCGCACCCTACGAGCTGACCGTGTTCGCGGACGGGCGCGCGATCCTTAAGGGCTCGACGGACCCTGCCGTCGCCCGGTCGCTATACGCGCGATATGTTGGCGCGTAAGCGTTCGCGGTAAATTCTAAAGTTACGAAATTTAAAGACGAGGTTGCCGCGAGACTAACGGAAGGCTCCAGTGCGGCCGGGCGATGACCGCATGTTGGCGCGATCGAGATTTTCGCGCAGGTTCATCAACGTCAGAAATGTGCTCAGGATGCGGGCTTTAAGGTCGTCGGTTAACGGCATGCCGCTGGTGGCCACGCGCGCCAGTTTCTCGCCGCTCTCGGTGATGAAGCGCATGATTTCGCGCTGCCGCTCGTGTGGCGCGTTGCCCAGCGCGGTTTCCCGGCGCATTTCGGAACAGCGGCCTTCCAGCGAAAGTGTGTAGTGCAATACACAGAGCTTTTGCTCCTCGAGTGCGGCGGGCGTGTGACTCTTACAGCCTGAAATTTGGCAGGGATTTGGCATCATCTTGTCTACCTGCAAAGGTAACAACGGCGCCAGCAAAAAAGCCAGCGCGGCGGCTGACGATGTGCGCTTGGCGTCAGCCTGCACTTTCGGCCATCGGCCGCGCCATATTACAAAAATGGGTTGACAGTATTATTCATTAGCATGTATTTTTATACAGGAGGCAAAAACGGCTAGCGGCAGCATGGGAAGCGCAAAAACATTTCGTCACGGACAGATTCTGCGGCTCGTTACATCCGAACGCATCGCCAATCAGGAAGAGTTGCGGCGCCGCCTCTATATGCAAAGGCTTCGCGTTACGCAGGCTACGCTTTCCCGCGATTTGCAGGAACTGAAGCTGGTGAAAACATCCGAGGGTTACCGCCCTGCTTCGGTGCTTTCGGAAGAAGCAGCTCCGATTGCGCCCCTGGCACGGGCCCTCAGTGAATTTCTGGTGGACATCCGGCCCGCCGAAAACCTTCTGGTCCTGAAAACGCCGCCCAGTGGCGCGCAGCCTCTGGCTGCCGCGGTGGATGGCGCAAAATTTCCGGAGATTGCCGGCACTATCGCCGGCGACGACACGGTGCTGATCATCACGCCGAACAAGCGCCAGCGCGAATCGCTGCAACAAAAGATCGAATCGTTTGTCGGCAGTCCGATGCGCAGCCGCGCTTCATAAATGAAAGGCTTAAACGATATTGCGGTCGTAGGTGTCTCCGGCTATACGGGATTTGAGCTGGCCAAAATTCTATTGCGCCATCCGGAAGCACGTGCGCTGACCTTTTATGTGCGCGACACCCAGGGAGCGCATTGCCTTACGGAGCTATTTCCGCAGCTTCGCGGCTGGGGCCAGGCGCCGGTTCGCACTTTGTCCGTGAAAGCTATCACTGAAAGCGGAGCGGGCATGGCATTTCTTGCTACGCCGCATGAAGTGTCGGCTGAGATCGCTCCACAACTTCTAGACGCGGGACTTCGCGTTGTGGATCTGAGTGCTGCGTTCCGGTTTGGGCAAGCAGGAACCTTCGAGCGCTGGTACAAATTACCGACGCCGCATGCCGCGCGATTGAGCGAAGCCGTTTACGGGCTGCCGGAGTTTTATGCAGCGCAAATTGCGCAGGCAAAGCTGGTGGCGAATCCCGGTTGTTACGCGACCAGCGTCGTTCTTGCGGTTCGTCCGTTGACAGATGCGGGCTGGGTCGCTGCCGGCTCAACTGTTGTGTGCGATTGCAAATCCGGCGCGACCGGAGCGGGCAAGGAACTGCGGCGTGATCTGCAATTCGCCGAGCTGGACGAAAATTTCAAGGCATACAATATTTTTTCTCACCGGCACACGCCCGAAATCACCGAACACACTGGAATGCCGGAATCGCAAGTCATTTTTTCGACGCACTTGCTGCCACTGGCGCGCGGCATTTTGTCCACGATTTACGTGACATTAAGTGAGCCGCAATCACCGGATGCCGTCGAAGCCCTTTTTCGTAAAACGTATGCGGGACGCCCGATGGTGCGCATCTGGAAAGCTGGCACTCTGCCGGAGTTGCAGCACGTCGCGCACACAAATTTCGCTGACATCGGTTTCGCGCTCGACTCATCCGGGCGTCGTCTGGTGATTGTCAGTTGTCTGGACAATCTCGGCAAAGGCGCGGCGGGACAAGCCGTGCAAAATTTCAACCATCTTCTGGGAGTTGAGGAGCAAACGGGACTGCAATGAAAATAGTCATAAAATTCGCGGGCGCATTGTTGGAAGACCACACAACTGTGCGACCGCTTGCCGAACAGGTTGCGACGCTGGCCAAGCAGGGCCACGAGGTGCTGGTAGTGCACGGCGGCGGGCGCATTTTCACGGCGACGCTGAAACGCCTCGGCATCGAGAGCAAATTTGTGGCCGGACTTCGCGTGACCGATCGTGAAACGCGCGACGTTGCGGTGATGGTCTTCGCCGGACTGCTTAACAAACAACTCGCGGCGGCAATTTCCGCAGCGGGTCAATCTGCCGTTGGAATTTCCGCCGCGGATGCACAATCCTTC
Organism: uncultured Acidobacteriota bacterium; assembly: GCA_963731155.1. Taxonomy (GTDB): domain Bacteria; phylum Acidobacteriota; class Terriglobia; order Acidiferrales; family UBA7541; genus Acidiferrum. The sequence goes on along the minus strand of CAVSVB010000010.1, from coordinate 166,848 downwards.
CTCGCAGAGCCGCTGGTACACAACGACGTGGAAGGAAGCCTCGGATACGTGGGCTATCTCACTGGCGTAAACACGAAGCTGCTTGACACTTTCTGGGCGGCGGGCATCGTGCCGGTCGTGGCGTGCCTTGGTCTGGGCTCTGACGGCGAACTCTACAACATCAATGCCGATCATATGGCCGCGGCTTGCGCGGAATATCTGCAGGCCGACTATCTGATTTATCTCACCGACGTTCAGGGTGTTCTCGACGGCGACCGTATTCTTGCCGGTATCGCGTGCGACGAAATCGGCGATCTGGTGCAGCGCAAAATTGTTTCCGGCGGAATGGTGCTTAAGCTGGAAGCCGCCAAGCGCGCTCTTGAAGGCGGCGTCCGCGGAGTGCACATAGTCGGCGGGACGATTACCGAAGGCCTGCTCGAGGCCGTTCACGCGGCGGAATCTTCGACGCCGCTGTTTTCGGATGACGTTCCCGGCACGCGCGTTGTGCGCGAACCCATCGACGTCGCCGTTCGCATGGCTCATTCAGCCGCATAATGCGCAAGCCAAACACAACTCGAGTTGCTGCGTCTGTTTCGCGAGCGTCTCGCAAGCGACCTGCCGCGAAGCCTGTCCGTCCGGTTTCTGCGCTCAGCGACGCGGATCAGTTCCTCTTGCCGACCTACAAGCGCTCGCCGATCGTGTTTACCCACGGACGGGGCGCATACGTTTTTGACTCGACCGGCAAAAAATACCTCGATTTTCTTGGCGGCATCGCCGTGAATGCGCTCGGCCACGCGCATCCGCGCATTGTAAGAACCATACGCCGCGAATCGGCGCGCGCCATTCACCTTTCAAATCTGTTTCACAACGAATTCCAGGGACCGCTGGCCCGCAAACTCGCAAAGTGGTCCGCCCTCGACCGCGTTTTCTTTGCCAATAGCGGTGCGGAAGCCATCGATGGCGCTCTAAAACTCGCGCGTCTCTGCGGACGTCCTGCCGAAGATGCCCCTGCAAGCGCTCGCGCAAAAACCCGCATCCTCGCGCTGCAGAATTCTTTTCATGGACGCACGTTCGGCGCTCTCAGTGTTACCGCTACGGAAAAATATCGCGCACCGTTTGAGCCACTCGTCCCCGGCGTCGAATTCGTCAAGTTCAACGATGTTGTAGATCTTGAATGCAAGTTCGATGAAACCGTCTGCGCGATAGTCCTGGAAACCTTTCAGGGTGAAGGCGGAATTTATCCGGTCAGCGAAGAATTCTGGGAGCGCGCTCGCGCACTCGCTAGCAAACACGGCGCTCTGCTGATCGCCGATGAAATTCAGTGCGGCCTCGGCAGAACCGGCCGCTACTTGGCTTATCAAAAATTTTCTTCCAAGCCGGACATCGCTGTCATCGCCAAGCCGCTCGCCGCCGGTCTGCCGCTCGGCGCAATACTTACAAATAACGCCGTCGCATCGCGCGTTTCGCCCGGCCTACATGGCACAACTTTCGGCGGTGGCCCGATGATCTGTGCCGTCGCTCTGGAATTCCTGAAAATCGTGGAGGACCAAAAACTTCTGGAAAATATCCGCGCGCGCGGACAGGAAATTCGCACAGGTCTCGAAAAACTCAAATCCAAGTTCGATTTCATCAAGGAGGTCCGCGGCGAAGGTTGCATGTTCGGGGTGGAGCTTTCGATCGAAGGCGGCCCGTTTGTCGCGGAAGCGCTGAAACACGGCTTGCTTATTAACTGCACGCATGATTTTGCGATTCGCCTGCTTCCGCCTTTCCTTATCACGAGGGCGCAGGTGCGCGAATTTCTCCATCTGTTTGAACAAATTCTTTCTGAAACCCCGCGAGTGGTCCCGGCAACGGAATCTTCATCGAAGGTTCCGTTACCGGCGGCCATGTCTGTGGCGTCGACCGCTTCGCGGTCGCTTCTCAAGAGGTGAAAATGGCAACTACAGCACTAGAAATTCCACTACAGCAAGCAAATGATCTCCTTACCGGAGCCGAATGGAGTCCCGCGCACTCGCGCGAACTACTCGCGCTCACGTCGGACATTAAATCCAATCCGGCACGCTACGCGGAAACTTTGCGCGGGAAATTCCTGGCGCTGATTTTTGAAAAGCCCTCGCTGCGCACACGCGTCACGTTCGAAGTCGGGATTCAGAGTATGGGGGGCCACGTGGTTTTTCTCGATCACACGCAGGCGCGCCTCGGCGAACGCGAGTCCATCGCGGATGTCGCGCGCAACCTGGAACGCTGGGTCCACGGCATCGTCGCGCGCGTGTACGAACAGCGCGTGCTGGACGAAATGGCCGCGACGACTGATATTCCCGTCGTCAACGCGCTTTCCGACAGGTTCCATCCGTGCCAGGCGCTTGCCGACTATTTCACGCTGGAAGAAAAATTCGGCTTGCTTAAAGGATTCAAGCTGGCCTATGTCGGCGACGGCAACAACGTCAGCCATTCGCTGATTTATCTCGCTGCTCGGCTTGGTGTACATCTGCGCATTGCGACGCCCGCAAACTACGCTCCGGACGCCGACGTGGTCGCCGATTCGCGCCGCGTTGCCAAGGAAACCAAAGCCAAGATAGAACTCTTCACCGATCCGCGCGAAGCGGTTGAGGACGTGCAAGCCGTTTACACCGATTCCTGGACCAGCATGGGCTTTGAAGCCGAAGAAAAAGTGCGCAGCGAAGTCTTCAAACCCTATCAGGTAAATCGAAAGCTGATGGCACTTGCCGAGCGCGGCGCTGTCTTCATGCACTGCCTGCCCGCGCATCGTGGCTATGAAGTTACGCCGGAAATTCTTGATGGTGCGCAGTCCGTGGTTCTCGATCAATCTGAAAATCGCATGTACGTTCAGAAAGCAATTTTGCACACGCTATTTCGCTAAACTTTACCGGCAAGTTTTTGAATAACCCTTTCCATTGCCGCATTGCGCGCAAACATCGAACAAAAAGAAAGAGGAGCTTTTGAAAACACCTGCAACTAAGCCCAAAAAAGTAGTCCTTGCCTATTCTGGAGGCCTCGATACTTCCATCATCATTCCGTGGCTCAAGGAAAATTACGGCTGCGAAGTGATCGCCATGATCGGCGACGTCGGCCAGCAGGAAGACCTCGAAGCCGCGCGCAAAAAAGCTCTGGCCACTGGAGCTTCCACTGCGTACGTCGAAGACCTGCGCGAAGAATTTATTCGCGATTACATCTGGCCGACGCTCCGGGCCGGGGCAGTTTACGAACACACTTATTTGTTGGGCACGTCGATGGCCCGGCCTGTTCTTGGCAAACGTCAAGCCGAACTCGCGCTACAACTCGGCGCGGACGCCCTCTCCCACGGCTGTACCGGCAAGGGTAACGACCAGGTGCGTTTCGAACTGGCCTACAAAGCCATCGCGCCTAGTCTGCAAATCATCGCGCCGTGGCGCGAGTGGGATATCGATTCGCGCGAAGACGCCATCGCCTACGCCGAAAAGCACAACGTGCCGATCGAGCAGAGCAAGAAAAATATCTACAGCCGCGACCGCAATATCTGGCACCTTAGCCACGAAGGCGCGGAACTTGAGGATCCCGCGAACGCGCCCAGCGAAGCCATGTGGCAGTGGACCGTCTCGCCGGAAAAAGCTCCGGACAAAGCTGAGGAAGTGGAAATCGGTTTCGAAGCCGGCACACCCGTTTCCGTCAATGGTGCGAAGCTCGGGCCGATCGAATTGCTCAACTTGCTGAATGAAATCGCCGCGCGTCACGGAGTTGGCCGCACGGATCTTGTCGAAAATCGCCTGGTTGGCATGAAGTCGCGCGGCGCATACGAAACGCCGGGCGGAACGCTGCTCGTCACCGCGCATCGCGAACTCGAACGCCTGACCATCGATCGCGAAACCGCGCACCTGCAACAAACATTGGCAGTCCGTTATGCGGAACTCGTCTACAACGGCGTGTGGTTCTCCACGCAACGCCAGGCGCTCGACGGCTTTTTCAATGTTTCGCAACAGCGCGTCACCGGCTCTGTCGGCCTGAAACTTTGGAAGGGCACGCACAACGTCACCAGCCGCAAATCGCCGTTCTCTCTCTATCGCGCCGATCTGGCTAGCTTTACCATGGGCCGCTACAACCCAAAGGACGCCGAAGGCTTCATCAATCTCTTCGCGCTGCCGGTCACAGTTCGTCCAAAAGCCAAAGCCGAAGGAAATTCCTAACGCAATGAGTGTAATGCGTGAAGCCGTCATTCCGAGCGACGCGAGGAATCTCTCTTCGACGTACAGATACGGCAACGAATGACCGAACGCAAAGACAATAAACTGTGGGGCGGCCGCTTCGAACGTGCGCCTGACGCGCGCTTCGACGCGTTTCAGCGCTCCTTCGCCTTCGATCGCCGCTTGCTTCCCTACGAAATCGCGGTGGACCGGGCGTGGGCCAAGGCCCTCGAGCCGATCGGGATTTTCACCGCAGCCGAAGTAAAGCAAACGCTCGCCGCGCTGGACAAAATCGCAGCCCGCGCGCAATCCGATCCCGCGTGGGTTGATTCCTTTGGAGCTGATGCTGAAGACGTCCACCACTTTGTCGAAAAAGCACTGGTAGAGGAGCTAGGCCCGCTCGGCTGGAAGCTGCACACCGGCCGCAGCCGCAACGAATTGGTCGCCACCGACTTCCGCCTCTTCGTAATCAGCGCTTCGAGGCAAATCCTGGTCGGCCTTGCGGTCGAGTTGATACCGACGCTGCAGCAAAAAGCCAAGGCAAAACTAGGCGTGCCCATGCCTGGCATGACCCACATGCAGCACGCGCAGCCAATTCTGCTCTCACATTTTCTCCAAGCTCACGCGGAAGCATTCCTCCGCGACGTTATTCGTATTCGACATGCCATTGCCAGTGCTGACGCTTGCCCCATGGGCTCCGGCGCACTTGCCGGAAACTCCTTTGCTATTGATCGGGCCGCCATTGCCAGCGAGCTCGGCTTCTCTAAAATCACAGCCAATAGCCTCGACGCGGTCAGCGACCGCGATTTCGCGCTCGATTATCTCTTTGCGCTCTCGGGCATCGCGACGCACCTCTCGCGTCTCGCGGAGGATTTTGTACTCTTCGCGTCGCAGGAATTTTCCTACGTCATTCTGCCCGACGAATATTCGACCGGCAGCAGCCTGATGCCACAAAAGAAAAATCCCGACGCGTGGGAACTGATTCGCGGCAAAACGGGACGCATTACGGGCGCCCTCGTCAGTTTGCTTACTACGCTGAAAGGTTTGCCCACCAGTTATCAGCGCGATCTGCAGGAAGATAAAGAAGCGCTCTTCGCCGCACATGATCAGGTCGCCGATATGCTCAACGTTGCTGCCGGCGCGATCGCCGGCACGGAATTTCGTGACGACCGCCTCCGCTCCGCTGCCTCAAATCCGGCGCTGCTAGCTACCGAAGCCGCAGATTACCTCGTTCGTAAGGGTGTTCCGTTTCGTCAGGCCCACGACCTTGTCGGCAAAGTCTTGAAGGAAGCCGAGCGCCAGCAGAAACCCTGGACCGAATTATCGCTCGACGAACTGCGCAAAATCTCGCCAGCATTCAATGAGGATTTTGCGAACGGCTTGACCGTCGATGCTGCGTTGGCCTCGAAGAAAGTTCCTGGCGGTACCTCGGAAGCTTCGGTCCGCGCGGCCATCGCCGAGCTGGAAAGCCGCCTGCCCAAGGAAGCGAAATGACACAACCGCCTCCCGAATCCGCACTGCCCAAAGGGTTTCGCTTCGCCGCCACCGCCTGTGGCCTAAAAAAAACCGGTGCGCTCGATCTCGCGCTGATCTCCAGTGACGTTCCGGCTTCCGCGGCGGCGGTCTTCACGCAAAATCTGGTCGTCGCAGCCCCTGTTGTGCTTTCGAAGAAAAATCTCCGCGAATCCAAAGGCCGCATGCGCGCCGTGGTAGTCAACGCCGGCAACGCCAATTGCGCCACTGGTCCGCAGGGCGACAACGTCGCGCAACGAACAAATGAAGAAGCCGCTCGCCGTATGCTACTCGCGCCGCAGGAGCTCTTCGTCTGCTCGACTGGCGTTATCGGCGTACAGCTTCCTATAGAAAAAATCCTCCGCGCTTTACCATCACTCGCTCGCAATCGGCGGCCCTCCGCGCGCTCTTTCGCCGAACTCTCACTCGCCATCTGCACTACGGACACGCGTCCAAAGACCGCGTCGGCAACTTTCAAGATGTCCGGCAAACGGATCCATCTGGTCGGCTGCGCCAAGGGCGCGGGTATGATTCATCCCAACATGGCCACTACGCTCGCGTTTGTGGTAACCGATGCAGCGATCTCGCCGTCGCTTCTGCAGCGCACTCTGCGCGACGTTGTCTCGCGCACTTTCAATTCCATCAGCGTTGATGGCGACACCTCTACGAATGACACGTTACTGGTTCTCGCCAACGGCGCCGTCGGCGCTCCGTCGATTTCCGACGGCAGCAAAGCGCATCGCCAGTTTTCCTGCGCATTGGAAGAAGTCTGCGGCTCACTCGCACAACAGATCGTCGCCGACGGCGAAGGTGCGCAGCGCGTTATCGAAATCGAAGTTCGTGGCGCAAAGACGGAATCCGCCGCGCGCAAGATTGCCGAAACCATCGCCACGTCGCCGCTGGTCAAGACCGCATTCGCTGGGGCCGATCCCAACTGGGGCCGCATTTTCGCCGCTGCCGGTCGCGCCGGCATAAAATTCGATCCGTCGCTCGTGGAAATTACCATGGCCGGAATCAAAGTGCTGCGCAAAGGCCAGCCACTTGCTTTCAACGAACGCGCCGCTTCGAAGCGATTGCTCGCTGAACACGTTCCAATTGTTGTGGATCTGCACGCCGGAAAATCGCGTACTCGCTACTGGACCTGCGACTTCACCGCCGAATACGTCCGCGTGAACGCCAGCTACCGCACCTGAAATTTATTCCGCTGACGCATCCCATTTCCAGCCGGCGAATTGCTCGCGCACCGCGATCTTCTTGAATTTTCCTACGCTGGTTCGCGGAATCGCCTCGACAAAAACGAAAGCGTCCGGCAGTTGCCACTTCGCAAAAAACGTACCCAGAAAAATTCGCAACTCGTCGGCAGTCGCGCTCTTCCCGTCCTTTAAGACCACGGCTGCCAGCGGCCGCTCCTGCCACTTCGGGTGAGGAATTCCCACCACGCACGCTTCTTTCACCGCCGGATGCCCCATCAGCGCATTTTCCAGATCCACCGAGCTGATCCACTCGCCACCTGACTTCACCAAATCCTTCGCACGATCCACAATTTTCACCACGCCGTCTTCATCCACGGTCGCCACATCGCCGGTCTTGAACCATCCGTCGTCCGTCCAGCGGTGCGCCTGATCGGGCGATTCGTAATAATGCGAAGCCACCCATGGCCCGCGAACCTGCAACTCACCCGGAGTTTCTCCATCCCACGGAGCTTCCACACTCTTTTTTTCGTCAAGCGCCGACGGCCGCGTAATCCGCAATTCCACAAACGGCACCGGCCATCCCTGTTTGGCGCGCGCCTGATATTTTTCTTCGTCGCTCCAAGCACGCATGTGCGTTTTCAGGTGCCCGGCCGTCGCCAGCGGCGCCGTCTCCGTCATGCCCCACAAGTGCAGCATGCGAATTCCGAATCGATCCAGTTTTCGTATCAGCTCCAGCGGCGGCGCGGTCCCTCCGCAAATCACGCGAACCGGCCAAGCAAATTTCCAGCGCTCAGGATTTTTTTCCAGCGCATCGAGCACGCCGATCCACACCGTCGGTACACCCGTTGCCATCGTCACGCGCTCTTGCACCATCCAGTCCAACAAACCTTCTGGCTCTACGTTGGGTCCGCTCAATAACAACTTGCTTCCCGACATGGTGCAGGAAAACGGCAATCCCCACGCATTCGCATGAAACATCGGGGCCACGGGCAGAATCGTGTCTTGGTGGCTGACGCCGAACGCGTCCGCCGCGCATTCCGCCAGCGAATGAAGCACCAGCGCGCGGTGCGAATAAATCACTCCCTTGGAAAATCCCGTCGTCCCGGATGTAAAACACATCGTTGCGCCGTCGTTTTCATCAATCTCCGGAAACACAAAATCCGCATCGCCAGCGGCGATCAATTCTTCGTAATTCAGATATTCATCTGGCACCGCTCCGCATCCGTACGGAACGACAATGACTTTTTCAAACGGCGCTTCTGCGCGAAATTTGTCGAACACCGGCAACAGCACATCATCTATCAGCAAAAAACGATCGCCTGCATGTTTCGCAATCGTTGCGATTTCATGCGGATGCAGCCGCAGATTCAGTGTGTGAAGGATGCCGCCCGCGCAGGGCACGCCGAAGAACGCTTCCAGATGGCCAACGTGATTCCACATCATGGAGGCCACGCGGTCGCCGCTGCGCAGGCCGAGCTTGCTCAACGCACTCGCGAGCCTCGTGGCGCGCTCGCTGAATGCCCGGTAGTTCGAACGAAGCACTGAGCGGTCTGGCCGCCGCGACACAATCTCAACTTTTGCGAATTGTTTTCCGGCGCGGTCCAGGATCGTTTTCAGCGTCAGCGGGAAATCCATCATCGTGCCGCGCATGCCGTCCTCCGCGTTCGCCAAAGTGCGCGCATCGTATCACTATTTTGCATACATTGTATTCATACAGGCTGGGCTTGCTAGCCGCCGGCAGGTGCGGCAAATTTCCATTGCAAAAAGGGTCAATTTCCGCGACGATGCCTCTGACCGCTGGACCGCCAGGTTCTGTCCCCGGGTTTCAGGATTCCAGTGCTTGTGCTTGCAAGCCCTGACATAAAGCAGCCTGTAACACGAATCCTGAGACGCCAATGTGGCTTCGGACTTTCGGATGCCCGCAAGGATTTTCCGGCTTTCCAGCGCGCTCCGCGACATGCATCTCGGTTCCGGGCAAAAGGAGTCCGTAAGTGAAGAAGCTTTACGTTGGAAATCTTCCGTTTTCCGCGACGGAGGATACGTTGCATGAATTTTTCTCGCAGTCTGGTGTCAACCCCTCGGCAGTCAATCTGATTCGTGATCGTTTCACGGGCCAATCACGTGGTTTCGCTTTCGTCGAAATTTCCAACGATGAAGAAGCCGATCGCGCGGTCAATTCCCTTAACGGCCAGAACTTCGGTGGGCGCAATCTGGTGGTCAACGAAGCTCGTCCGCAGGAGCAGCGCGGCGGCGGGGGGCGCGGCGGTGGTGGCTTCGGCGGCGGCCGCGGCTCACATGGTGGCGGCGGTGGCGGCCGCGGTGGTGGTGGCGGCCGCGGCGGCGATCGTGGAGACCGGGGCGGTGGTGGTGACCGCGGAGATCGCGGCAACCGCTGGTAAGCCGGTCTGTTCATTCAGTTGGCGGCGCGAATCTTAGCCGGTGCCGCTTTCGACCCTCCTTAATGCCTATCGTGCGATAGCTTTGCCTGATTCCTCCCCTACCGGCACGCTGTTCTAACACAAGTGTCTAACCGTCCTTGTTGGCTTGAGATGCCTCCACGAGCGCCATGCGTCTCCTTGCGCCGTCCGCTCGCAACTTCGCACTCATTTACGTGTTAGAAACATCTGTGGAAGAAAACCACTAAATCTAGGGCTTCTGCAGTATGGTTGCGCTTGCGGACGTCATTAAATTTCCAGTCTCCGCACCATATTCGCTGTATGCGTGCGCAGGAACCTTTTCGAAGAGCCGGGCATCCAATGTTTCGAATGGGCCGTAAAGACAAAGTAAGCGAACTTCCGGCGAAGCCGGACGACGAAATCGAGAACGGCTCGCAAATGTTTATAGCGATGACCACTTGGCAAAAACGCGATTGGCGGCAATTTTACGAACTGGCGCGCCGTCCCTGGCGTCGTCATCGTCCGCCCCGGCCCGTTTATCCCTCCGGCCTCAACCGTGTTACGCCGGCACAGGGCTACAGCCTGTCTGAATTGGACGACGCGGGAGTTGATCTCGATCTCGCCGAAGCCCTCGGTCTGCCCGTCGACGCCGGCCGCATCGGTGTGTACGGTCCCAACGTAACCGTTCTCCGCGAATTCATCCGCTCTTCCCGCCAGCCATTGTAGGATCGACGCGCAAAGCGTTCTCGGGCGCTACTCCATCAGTTGTTTCGCGTTTGTTTCGCAATCGCGGTTAAATTGATAGTCGAGGCGTCCTCGTCTCCCACTTCTAATTTTGTGCCCAGCGCCTCGAACGGTTTGAGAAAATCATCATCTTGCCATGCATTGCTCTCGATTCCCTCCCACGCGAACAATTTGTATTCGCCCGGTGCCAATCCGTGCAAATCGAATTTTCCGTACTGATCCGTGGTTTGCGCTTTAAATAAGCGCAGTGTTGTTCGCCGCGCTTCGTCGGGCACTGCCACCGCCCATACTCCGGCGGCTGGCAAACCGTCCTTGTCCACAACACTTCCTTGCACGCGAGCTCCGCGTGAGCTCACCGTAATTTCCAGCGCCGGGTTCACACCTTTCGAAACGCTGATAATGTCGTCTTTCACGAATGTCTGTCCGTAGGTGATCTGCCTTATATAGCAGTCTTTGGAAATCCCAGAGACTTGCAAGCGTATATCGCCATCCATCAGATCCTTCAGCGTGAATTGCTGGTTGCCGTCCACGCGCGCATTCATGCCCGGGAAGACTACCGTGTCAACCATGGCCGCCTTGATCGATAATTGGTCCTGCTCCAGGCTCGGTTTGCCATCCCAGACAACTCTGCCCTGAATCGTTGCTCCCCCGCCGACTGTTATCGATAATCCCTCTAAGTCACTCTCGCCAACGTCAATTCTTTGCGATCCGAAATGCATCTTTTGCTCACTACGATCGAACCAGTATGCAAGCAACGTGTAAGGGCCAGGCACCACATTTGATACTTCGAACGAGCCGTCCGCTTTCTTCACCTGCGTCTCGCCGCCAAAATCCCAGTCCTGCCGCTTACTGCGCGCGACCAGCAATACTTCCATGTCCTGTCCCGGCTTCTGTGTGACTTGGTTCAAGACCCTCCCGCGGATCCGATGCACCAGCACTTGTTTCAGCGCAACGTCAATACCGGGGACTTCCTCTCCCTCCTTCACATTGATCTCCGCGGCACGCGCAAGGTCCGGTGTTCCCGGATAATAAGTTTTTGCGTAGCCCTGTTCATTACTTGCTTGGCTTGGACTCCCCGAAAATTCCTTATCTCCTACCACCTTGCCCCATTGCCTTTCCATCGCGCTCACGAAGTAGCGCCCGGGTGGCAAACCAAATAGCCGGAACGCTCCCAAGTCGTCCGTACTCTGTTGCGCAAAGGGTGTCAGTGTCTTTCGGCCTTCTTGATAGGTCTCTCGCGACGCTGTCACTGAGGCATTCGGCTCTGGTTCGCCGTCCTCATTGAAAACTCTTCCCGCAATCACCGCTGCAGGAATCATGTTAAAAGTGACATCCGTTTTTGTCTCTCCTGGCGACAACGTAAATGCCGCTCCCGGATCGCTCAGTTTCCTTTGTCCGTATTCCTTCTCGACATATCCGTTGCGGCTGACGACCAGTTTGTAGCGCCCCGCCGGCACATTCCTCAATTCGAATCGTCCGTCGCCGGTGGTCTTGGTTGCTATGGTGTGCTCATGGTCTTCGCCGTTCTCTAGCCGCACGGTTGCGCCCTTCAGCGGAGCGCCATCCGTTGCTTTCACCACGATCCCCAAAATCCGGCAGGTCGCGTCTTTCTCTTTCGCGTCCTTCGAATTGCCGGGAGCTTGTGAATAGCTGACGGCGGGGAAAAGCCCCGCCCAGAGCATCGCCCACGGCGCAAGTGCGCGAAAAATACGCAAGTCTTTCTCCATCGCGAAGTTTATAAGAAAGGAATCTTTGCAACAATGCTCCTTCGCGGCCCTGCGGGCGACGTTTGTCAGGAGCTCTCTGCAAAGGTAAACTAGACGAGTCAAGCCTCCTATGGCCACTCCCTTCAACATTATCTCGAACGCCGCGCCACCCCCGATGCCATCGCCGAACGCCCATCCGCGCCCGGACTGGCTCCGCGTCAAATTCCTGGGTGGCGAACGCTATCAAGACCTCAAACGCACGATGCGCACACTCGATCTCCACACTGTCTGCGAAAGCGCCCGCTGCCCCAACATGGGTGAATGCTGGGAACACGGCACCGCCACTTTCATGATTCTTGGCGATATCTGTACCCGCGCCTGCGGTTTTTGCGCGGTTCCGTCCGGAAAACCCGTCGGCCCTCCCGATGAAGGCGAACCCCTTCGCGTCGCCGAAGCTGTCGCCCGCATGGGCCTGCGCTACGCCGTGGTCACCAGCGTCAACCGCGATGATCAACCTGATGGCGGCTGCAAAATTTTTGCCCGTACAATCGAAGAAATCCGCCGCCGCGTACCCGGATGCAAAGTCGAAGTCCTGATCCCCGATTTTCGCGGCAACTGGGACGCGTTGAACACCGTTCTCGCCGTTCGCCCCGACGTGCTGAATCACAACACCGAAACCGTGCCCCGCCTGTACCGCCAGGTGCGCAAAGGCGCTCTCTACGAGCGCTCGCTGGAGCTTCTTCACCGCGCCAAGCAAACTCACCCTGATGTCCCGACCAAATCCGGGCTGATGCTCGGCCTCGGCGAAGAAAAGCACGAAGTCCTCGCCACCATGCAGGATCTCGCCGCACAAGGAACGGACATCCTCACGCTCGGGCAATATCTCCAGCCTACGCGCGAACACCTCCCTATCGTTCGCTACGTTCATCCGGATGAATTTTTGGAGTATAAATTTCTAGGCGAGCAGATGGGCTTCAGGCACGTCGAAGCCGGTCCCCTGGTTCGTTCTTCCTACCACGCTTTCGATCAAGCCGAATCCGCCATTCGCTAGACTGCCGGGCGCAAGCGGCTTTAAATTCGACTAGCTGCGGCTTTTCACACCAAGAACGGTCAGACCCAGACCCACGACTAGCAATAATACCGAAACGGCCGTCGGCACCGTCGCCGTCTTTTCTTCGTTTACGGTCGCGCGCACCGGTCCGACATGCGCCACTTCTTCCGTTTTGTGATAAGTGAACTCCGGATGAACCAATCCGGCAATTCCCAGGACGAAAACCAATAATCCTGCGATCAAAAGGATTTTCTTCATGCTCGCAAAATATCATAAGCCGCGCAGCCGATGTAAGCAGGATTCGCCCATTTCACGGTCGGCCGGTCTGTAAACGGGACCGCGCAGGTTTCCTCCATAAATGGCCGCTTGTAAATGACCTGGGCCGGGAGCAGAATGCGCCAGACGTTTTGCCATGCCTCGACCAGCAGACGACTCTCGCAGTCTAGCCGCATTCGCGCCCGCGCTGGTCCTGCTTGCGATCTGCGTTCTGATCAACTATGTCGATCGCGGCAACCTCTCGGTTGCAGCTCCTCTGCTCAAACGCGAGCTGGGTCTCTCTGCCTCGCAGCTCGGCATTCTATTCGCCGCATTCTTCACAACCTACACGGCAATGCAGTTTGTAATCGGCTGGCTCATCGACCGGTTCGACGTCAACCGTATTCTCGCGGCCGGATTTCTGGTCTGGTCCCTTGCCACAGCGACCACTGGTCTGCTGCGCGGATTTGTTTTACTCCTGACGATGCGGCTCATTCTGGGCGTCGGGGAGTCCGTTGCCGTGCCCGCTTCCTCGAAAATTCTGGCGCGGCATCTGCCGGAACACCATCGCGGATTCGCCAGCGGCGTCGTGATGTCGGCGTTACGCTGCGGGAATGCCGTGGGTACTTTTGGCGCCGGATTTCTGATGGCAAAGTTCGGCTGGCGGCCCGTGTTTGTCGGGATCGGACTGCTCAGCCTATTGTGGCTTCCCGCTTGGACGAAATGGATGCCGCGCGGGGCCGGGTTCGCGGTAGATTCCGTCACGCCAGCCCCCGATTTTGCTGAAATCTTCAGGCAGAAATCCTTTTGGGGCACGTCCGCCGGCCAGTTTTGCTGCAATTATCTGTTCTATTTCATGATTACCTGGCTCCCAACCTACCTCGTCATCGAGCGGCATTTGTCCATGGGTGCGATGGCCAAGGTCGCCGGCATGTACTACTCGGTGGACGCAGCTTCAGCCATCGCCACCGGCTTTCTGCAAGACTTCGCAGTTCGCAAAGGGCTTACCCCCACCGCGGTGCGCAAGTCGGCAATGGCGCTGGGATTTTTCATTTCGGCAGTCGCAGTACTCGGCTGTGCTATCGCTAGTCCACAAACATATTTCTATTGGCTGATGGCTGCAGGCGTAGGCTGCGGCATGACTGCCCCTGGCATCTTCACATTTTGTCAGACGCTGGCCGGCCCACACGCCGTCGGAAAATGGTACGGCGCGCAAAACGGCTTCTCCAACCTCGCGGGAGTAGTCGGGCCTGCCCTAACGGGATTCGTTGTGCAAGGGACCGGTAATTTCGTTATGCCGTTTGCCATTACCTCTTTACTGTGCGTTGTGGGTGGCTTGGCCTGGGTATTTTTAGTCGGACGCGTCGAGCAAATAGATTGGACACCCAAAAGAGAAGCATCCATTGCGCCAGCCAGCGCCCAAGCCTAGAGGTCAGCCATTCTGATCGTTGAGAGCTACATTCTCGACGCAAAAAAAAACGCCTGCACCGTTCAGTGCAGGCGTCAAATTTCCAGAGGGGAAAATTTATGCGGTGGTCGCTAAGGCTGCTTTCTTCGCGGCTTTTGCCGCCTTCGCCGCGGTAGAAGCCTTGCGCCGGCGTTTCGTCTTTGGCGGTGTCGCTGGCGCTTCACCGATCAGCTCCGCGGTCATGATGCTGGTCACGAACAGCTTGGGCCCGTGATCGTCAAAATCCACCGCTGTGCGCTCTCCATCTGAAGAGGTCACAATTCCCAATCCATAAACGCCATGCTTAATGGTCTGACCCTCTTGCATTGATTGCACGTCTTCCTCCTTGCTGCTCGCTCGACTTGTTGTTTTTTCTACTGGCTGAAACTCGTTTTAAGGGGCGGCTCTCGGCCCAGCGATTTCCGCCCTTATCACACAGGAGTACAAACTTAAATGCTGGTTACGTTCTCCGCCTGCAGGCCCTTCGGACCCTTTTTCACTTCGAATTCCACCGCTTGTCCTTCATTCAGGGACTTGTAGCCGTCCATGGTGATGGCCGAGAAGTGTACGAATACATCTTCTCCGGTTTGACGTTGGATAAATCCAAAACCCTTCGAAGCGTTAAACCACTTTACTGTTCCTTGTTCCTTCACTGCTTTACCTCGTGTCGCGTGACACCCGTTCTGGCTGGGATCATCGCTGGAATTGCATTGCTTCTCTCGGTCCGTACTCGGTGTCTGCGCGGCAGTTTTGCTGCCAGCTATGACCCACGCCGTGACGCCCTTTGAAGACAAAAAAGACTGCAAAATCTATTCTTGCAGTCCTTCTGAGCTATCAAAAGGTATTACAAGAGCAACAAACGCTACAGTAAGAGTAGCACAAAAGGGCCTGCTTGTCCACGCCGATTCTGGCCATCTCCGGCATGTAAGTTACTGATTACAATAGGCTTGATGGATTGTCGTGCCGGTAATCTTACTCGGATTCGTCAGGATGCAGGCTCGCGCCCTCGCCCCCAACTTCCTTCTTTTCCCAATATTTCTTGACCCAGGCTTCCCAACTTTTGCCTGCCGCGGGATCGCGCCCGCTGAATGCCAGCGCCGCGATGTCCGAATACGCGATCTTCATCCTGCTGCCGCCACTCTTCGGCAAGATCCTTACAAACGAACCACTTAGCGTCGTTCCGCTCACCCGGTCGAAGATATACCCCTCGATTTTTGTGCCGTTCTTTTGCGTCAACGTCACGTCGCCGCGATAATCGAATGCCTTTTCGAGCGCCTCGCGTAATTCTTCCTCAGTCGCCAGCTCCGGCACCCATCCCTCGATGCCTTCGCGCATGCGGCCTGGCGCTACCTCAAGTCTGTCCGCTTCAGTTTGGAACGTGCCGGCTCCCGCCGAGTCCTGGCGGTTAAAATGTGTTGGAACGCTCACGCCCGCGTCTCTTCCATTTGCGTCTTGCTCGCTTCGATCTGGACCAGGGGGTTGAACGCATGGACGGGCTTCACCGGCTCATTAAGCATCTCTAATGCGTCGGTGTCAGCATAAGTCGTGGACAAACCGGACTTTATCGTCGCCCACAGGCCGCCCAGCCCGCTGAATGTGTGATCCACCGCTGAAGCTTCGTACCCGCTGTGCACCATGCAGTTCGCGCACTTCGGATTGCCCGATTCCGTTCCGTAATTATTCCATTCCACGGATTCCATCAGTTCCTTGAACGTATCCGCGTATCCGTCCTGCAGCAGATAGCATGGCTTCTGCCAACCGAACATGTTGTAGGTTGGCATGCCCCACGGCGTGCACGCATAATTCCGCTTGCCCATCAAAAATTCCAAAAACAATTTCGATTGATTGAAGCGCCAGCTCTTCTTGCGGTTCGAAAGGATCGCGCGGAACAGTCTCCGCGTCCGCGCGCGTCCCAAGAAGTGTTTCTGATCCGGCGCTTTTTCGTACGAATAACCAGGCGAAAGCATCATTCCTTCCACGCCCAGCTCCATCATCTCGTCAAAAAATCCCCGCACGCTCTTTGGATCAGCGCCGTCGAACAATGTCGTATTGGTGGTTACGCGAAACCCGCGCCTGATCGCTTCGCGGATTCCTTCAATCGCTTGCTCGTACCCGCCTTCGCGGCACACGGAAAAATCGTGATGTTCCTTCTGCCCATCCACGTGTACGGAAAACGTCAGGTATTTACTTGGCGTGAAGAGGTCGAGTTTTTCCTTCAGCAGCAGCGCATTCGTGCACAGATAAATATATTTTTTCCGCGCAACTAGACCTTCCACAATCTTGTCAATCTGCGAATGCATCAGCGGCTCGCCGCCCGGAATCGATACCATCGGCGTCCCGCACTCATCTACCGCCTTAAAACATTCTTCCGGTGATAGCTCCTGCTTCAAAATGTGCGCCGGATACTGAATCTTTCCGCAGCCCGCGCACGCCAGGTTGCACTTGAACAGCGGCTCCAGCATCAACACGAACGGATATTTCTTCCGCCCCGCCAATTTCTGCTTCAGCAGGTAAGTCGCAACCGTCCACATCTGTGAAATAGGTACTGGCATTTCGCTCCCACGGCCGAAAATCTCAAATTACACAGGGGAATAGCGCAGTCCGGCTGAATCCCCCAGCCCCTAACATTTTACCTGAGACTGAGCCTTTTTCCTCGTTTCATTTCCCAGTCTTGTTTCGATGCAAATCGGCCTAAACTTGTGGCAGGTAACGTGCCTTTTTCCGCAGGGGCACCGCATGGTCACCCCGGACTGCTCGGGGCCGTGCCGTTGCCAGCTTCATACGAATCGATCGATAACGCCATGGCTCGCGACTCGCTGCTCTCCGTCTTCGCTGATTTCAAGCGCTTCCCAAGCGATCGCGCCATCGTCTACTCCCGCGGCTATCGCCATTCTTCCTGGACCTACGAAACCCTGGCCTCGCACGCTCTGCTCTTCGCAAACGCCCTGAAATCCCGCGGCTTTCGAGCCAACGACCGCGTCCTTATATGGGGTCCCAACTCCGCCGAATGGCTCGCCGCTTTCTGGGGCTGCCTCCTCCTCGGAGCCGTCGCCGTTCCCATGGACGATTCCGCTTCCACCGATTTTGCCTCTCGCGTCGCCCACGATTCTCAAGTCAGACTGATCGTCGCCTCCCGCAACAAGCCACGACTCGATCCAGCCATTCCCGCCCTCGTACTGGAGGATTTGCCCGACATGGCTACGCAGCATCCCGTTTTCACCTCGCAGACTGTTCCTCGTGAAACACCCAAGCCGCTTTACGACACATTGTCCAGCACGCCACTCACCCGCCAGCACATCGCAGAGATCCTCTTCACCTCTGGCACCACCGCCGAACCGCGCGGCGTCGTTCTCACGCACGGAAATTTTCTCGCCAACCTCGAGCCCATCGAACGCGGTATGCAGCCCTATCTCAAATACGAACGCAGGCTCCATCCGCTCCGCTTCGTCTCTCTCGTTCCGCTCAGTCACGTCTTCGGACAATTCATGGCGCTCTTCGTTCCGCCGCTGCTCGGCGCCACGGTAGTCTTCGAAAACTCCACCAATCCCAGCGAAATTCTCCGTACCATCAAACGCGAACGCGCCACTCTCCTCATGGCCGTGCCGCGCATGCTCGATCTCCTGCGTTCCGCACTCGAACGCGAAATCGATTCGCGCGGCTGGCGCGGTTGGTTCAACAAAAATTACGCAGCCGCAGAAGCACAACCGTTCCTCCACCGCGCCTGGCGTTTCCGCCGCATCCATCGCCTCTTCGGTTTTCGCTTCTGGGCTTTCATTTCCGGTGGTGCAGCTCTTGCGACAGACACTGAACTTTTTTTCAAACGTTTAGCCTTTGCCGTAGTGCAAGGTTACGGCATGACGGAAACCGCTTCGCTGATAAGCCTAAATCACCCCTTCAGCGCCGCAGCAGGCTCCGTCGGCAAAATTCTCCCCGGCCGCGAATTCAAACTAGCCAAAGACGGCGAAATTTTCGTTCGTGGCGAAAACGTCTCGTCCGGCTACTGGGAAAAAGGATCGCTTCAGCAAGCCTCAGAAGAAAATAACGGTTGGCTGCGCACCGGAGACCTGGGCGAACTAGATTCGAACGGCAATCTGAAATTTCGAGGCCGCAAAAAAAATGTCATCGTCACCTCCGCCGGCCTCAACGTCTACCCCGAAGACCTCGAAGCCGCCTTGAAAAAACAACGCGCCATCCGAGACGCCGTAGTAGTCCCGATCAACCGCGGTCAAAACGCCGAACCCTGCGCTGTTTTGCTCCCAACTGAAGGAACCGTTGTCACTCCGCCTTTCTCGCCCCTCGCGGAGAGCGCGCCCGTCATTCCGAGCGCAGCGAGGAATCTCTCTTCGATGCCAACTTCAACCGCCTATTCACCCGATCGCGCGCCTTTGTCCTCTACCTCCGTTACATCCTCAACTTCCTCCACCTCTCTCAACGCCGCAATCACCGCCGCTAATGCCACCCTCGCCGACTACCAACAAATCCGCAGCTGGTTCATCTGGCCCGAACCCGACTTCCCCCGCACCCCCACCGGCAAACCTCGCCTTGCAACGATCGCTGCCCACGCCGCCGAACTCTTACATCTTCCCGTAGGGGCAACGCATCTTTACCCCGGACCGCTCGGGGCCGGGCCCTCTGTCGGCCCCACCTTGAATTCCGACCTGCTCGCGCAACTTCTCTCCTCTACTTCCTCAAGATCCGCTACCTCCCTAGCTTCCCTCTCCTCGCTCGATCGCGTAGAACTCCTCTCCGCCCTCGAACACCGCTACAACATCGAAATCAACGAATCCGCCTTCTCCCAAGCAAACTCTATCTCCGACCTGCAAAAATTAATCGCGCAACCCGCCTCACAACAGAACGCCGCCACAAAAAACTCCGGCGCCTACAACTACCCCCTCTGGACGCAACGCGAACCCATCCGCCTCGCCCGCCTGATCATTTATTACTCTCTAGTCTGGCCTGCCACCCAACTCCTCGCCCGCCCGCGCATCGTCGGCCGCCATCACCTGCAAAATCTCAAAGGCCCGGCCATCATCGTCTCCAACCACATCACCCGCCGCGCCGACATCGGCCTGATCCTCGCTGCACTCCCCGCGCGTTTTCGTCATCGCCTGGCCACCGCAATGGGAGGAGAATCTCTCGTCCGAATGCGTACTCCGCCCCGCGAATGGTTTTTCGCAAAACGCTGGGCCTATCAACTCGGATATTTCTTGGTTACCGCGCTCTTCAACGTTTTTCCGCTCCCAAAATTTTCCGGCGTCCGGCAAAGCTTCCGCTTCGCCGGCGAGTCCGTCGACCGCGGCTATTCCGTCCTGGTCTTTCCTGAAGGTGTAGTGAATAACTCCGCCGACGGCCGCATGGCCCCATTTCAATCCGGCATCGGGCTCTTAGCAGAAAATCTTGCGCTACCCATCATCCCCATGCGCCTGGACGGTGTCTGGCAAATGAAAAAAGAACACCGCCGCCTGGCCCGCCTCGGCGAAATCGCCGTCCACATCGGCGCACCCGTCACCTTCCCGCCTAATACCCCCGCCGAAGCCATCACCCGCCAACTTCAATCCATCGTCAGCTCCTTGTAGCTGCGGGTTTACGCCGCGGACTCTTTTCTTTTTGCCGGCATCACGCTCACGGCTGCCCTGCCTGGCGCACTCTCGATACCGCGCCCGTCGAATATCTAGCCAAATATAACTCGCCCGCCTGATCCTCTCCGATCGCCGCCATATCGCCGCCTGACACACTCGTCAAATCTGTCCGCGTCCACGTCGTCCCGCTTTTCGTCAACGTCCACAACCGCCCGCTGCTGAAGTCTCCGAACACATACGCTCCCACCAGCGCTGGCATTTTTGTCCCGTGATACACGTGCCCGCCGATCACCGTGACATCACCTTGCGTGTGATCGTAATCAAAAATCGGATCCGTTAACGTGTTCCCAGTCTGCGAGCACGTCGTCGAAAACGCATGCGTCCCCTCGCGGATATTCCATCCCATATTCGCGCCGCCCTGTTGCGGCGTCAGCATGTCCACTTCTTCGAACTTGTCCTGCCCCACATCGCCAATCCATAGATTTCCCGTCGCGCTGTCGAACGAAAACCGGAAGGGATTACGCAATCCGTACAGCCAGATTTCATCGCGCCCGTTCTGCCCCACAAAAGGATTATCCGGCGGAATTGCGTAATTCAAGCCGGCCGCTGGCGGGGAATCCACATCGATTCTCAGCATCTTGCCGAGCAGCACGTTGATGTTCTGCCCGTTGCACATCGGATCTCCGCCGCCGCCGCCGTCACCCAATCCAATGTAGAGAAATCCCTCTTTCCCGAACACCAGTCCTCCGCCCTTGTGATTCGCAAAGGGCTGGTCCACCGTGAACAGAATATTTTCCGTCGCCGCATCGGCAACATCCACATTCGCCGCCGACGCCGTGAATTCCGCAATTACCGTCTGCAACTGCCCGCCAATCGTGCGCGTATAATTCACAAAAAATCTGCGGTTCTGCGCGTACATAGGATGAAACGCCAGCCCCAGTAGGCCCGTCTCGCCGCCGCTCGTAAATCCGATTCGTCCTGTCACATCCAGAAATGGCGACGAAGTCCGCGTTCCGTCACTGTGGATGATTTGAATTCGACCGCCCTGCTCCACCACAAATAATCTGCCGCTGCCATCGTTCGGTTGCTGCACATCCTCAGGATTTGTAAATCCTGTCGCCACCTGAACCAGATCGAACGTCGCCGGCGTTGGTGGTGGCATGGGAGTCGGCGTTGGCGCTACGTTGGAGCTTCCGCCGCATCCAGCCAGTACAACTAGCGTCATCCAAAAACCTAAAACAGAATGTTGCCGTTTCGAATTTGCGACACGGGAATCCATTCGACACCCCTTGCTTCAGCCTGCGGCTGGCGCTAACGCTTCACTTTGAGGTAGTTTGTCTTTTCTAGTCTAACCGGACACTGGCCGCCGGTGTTTCCCGGCGATGTCACCACCATGTAACGGGACGGCAATTTCGTGCTACGCAGAGAACTGTACAGCGCACGACATCTTCTCCCGCCGTCCCTAGCGCTCCATTTTCAAATGTTTCCGCATAAAAATCGCCGCCTGAGGATTCCCGTTGTACCGCTCGCATCGCTCATATCCATTCCTCTCGTACAACCGCGCCGCTGCCACCATCTCGCTGGCCGTATCCAGATAAATTCGCTCATATCCTTCTTCTCGCGCGAAATTCTCCACCGCTTCCAACAGCCGGGCCGCGACTCCGCGACCGCGAAACTTTTTCCGCACATACATCCGTTTAAGCTCCGCGCATTGCACGTCTCCAGGTTCGAGTTCTTCGGGCCGCGGCAATCTTCGCAGGCCCACGCAGCCGGCCAGCTCTGCCCCAACACCCGCCAGCCACAGTCCGCGGCCCACACCAAAATATTCCTCGATAAATTTTTCTCGGCCCTCACGCAGCACCACGCCCGCCATCTCAAAATATTCCCGAACCAGACAAAACGCCGCATCCGCCTCATCAAGCCGCGCACGCCAGATCTCAACATTCCCAACGTCATCATCACCCATGCGCCGCAGTTTCGCTCGTTGCTTCCATAGCAAAAGCTCCATTTTGGTCACAACCGCTCCACCAACACCGTCTTTCGTTGACTGTCCCCTGCCACCTAACTAGTCTCTGTCGCGACACTCAAATCCCCGCATGAAATCAGGCTGGCACGCGATTTTCCGAGTAGAGTTTCGTGCATCTTTATATTTTTCCCTTGACATGTACGTATGGTATGGGGCATACATACAGCATGCCGACCAAATCCCAAGCGAAGCCCGAATCCCTTGTCGACGTCCAACGCTGGTTGCAACAGCAGACCGCCAATCTGTGGCCTGCCGCCCTCGGCTCTCTCAGCTTTCGCCGCAGTCCCTGCATTCGCCCGAGTTGCCCCGCCTGTCTTTCCGGGGAGAAGCATCCCAGCTATGTCCTCTATGGCCGCCAGCAAGGACGCCGCTTTTCCCTGTACGTGCCCGAAGAATTGGTTCCCCAAGTCCAGCGCTGGTTAGATAACGGGCGTGCTCTGCAGGAACTGCTATACCAGGCCGCGTCGCGAAATCTCCAAGCTTTGAAGCGGGAGAGGGACGAGGCTTCGAAAAAAGCGGAGGACTGAAAGGTGCCCAGGTCTAGGGAGCCGCAGATCAGTTTCGCCGATTGGGAGTTGCTGCAGCAGGGCATCGTGCTTGCTCCTCGAACGCAAAAGATAACTTCAGTTTTGACCGAGTGTTGAGGTATCGGTAGATGCGCGCTATTCTTCACTTGTGCCCTGTCATATATGGTTGTGCAGTTGCGACATTTGGATCGCGCCAGCGCGAACGTAAAAGCCGAACGCCTCAACCATGCCCGCGAACTGCGAAATCCCCTTGACAAAATGTTGTTGTTATGGTACACATCAGTGTATTTACTTTGCAGCTAAGTTCTAACTGGCGCTTCCTCATTTCACTCATGTACTGAAAACGCGGGTACTTTGAGTCCGCAATTTGCCACTTACAAAAACGCCGCAAGATTGCCGCGAAATTGTGCAAATAACTTCCTTGCTTGCCACACTTACAAAAAACGCGCCTGTAACTTCTTTACTTGCCACACATTTTAAAAATAAATGGTCGCCGGTCCGCACAACTCTGAAATCGCCTCTCCAGCCCTGTTCGCCGTTCTGTGGCACAATAATCTGTTAGCTGGCCGGCAAGCGGTCACACTGACAGTTGACCGCTCGGCGGTCGCCCCGACAAAGGTCTGATCTCATGGCAAACAGAACCACTCTCGAAGCCGAACGACCGGCAAAGTCCAAAGCCACCAAACGCAGCGCCAATGGCACCGCCGCATCCCCCGATCGCGAACGCATCTTTGACGCTTTCCGTCGCTGGGGCTACCTTGAAGCCAGTCTCGATCCGCTCGGCTTCCTCGAACCTCTGAAATCAGCGCGATCTCGATTTTTCCGGGCCGGACGCCGACGCCGCCCGCGCCATTTATTCCGCCAGCATCGGCGCGGACTTCATGCATCTTCTCCAACCCGAACGCCGCCGCTGGATTGCCGAGCGCATGGAATCACCCGGCCCTGAAACCGATCGCGACGTAATCCTTACTCGCCTCGTTCGCGCCGATCTGTTTGAACAGGTTCTCCAGTCGCGTTATCTAGGCACCAAACGCTTCTCGCTCGAAGGCGTGACCTCGCTCATTGCGCTCCTCGACTCGATTCTCGATGCCGCTGGTGAACACGGCGCCGTCGAATCCGTCGTGGCTATGAGCCATCGCGGCCGCCTCAATGTCATGGTTCACACCGCGTGCAAAACTCCGCACGAAGTGGTCGCCGGTTTTGAAGACGTGGATCCACGCAGCGTTCTCGGCGCCGGCGATGTGAAGTATCACATTGGCGCAACCGGCCACTACGTCACCGCACACGGAAAAGAAATTGGCATTCACCTGGTCTCGAACCCAAGCCATCTTGAAGCCGTAGATCCCGTGGCCGTTGGTCGCGCCCGCGCCAAACTCACCCGCTACGCCGGGGGTTCCACCCGCTTTGACACCAACAAGGTTGTGCCGATCGTCATGCACGGCGACGCGGCGTTTGCCGGGCAGGGAATTTTTGCTGAGACTTTGAACTTCTCCGACCTCACGGCCTACACCGTCGGCGGCACCATACAGATCATCGTCAACAATTTAATCGGTTTCACCACACGGCCCGTGCAGGAACATTCCGCGCGTTTCGCCGCCGATCTTGCTAAACGCCAAAACGTGCCCATTTTTCACGTGAACGCTGAAGATCCTGACGCCGTTGTGCGCGTTGGCCAAATTGCCGCCGATTATCGCGCAACGTTTGGCAGTGACGTTGTCGTTGACCTGATCGGCTATCGCCGTCATGGCCACAGCGAAGTCGACGATCCCACCATCACGCAGCCGCGCCTCTACGAACGTATAAAGACTCACCCGCCGCTATGGAAAATCTACGCCGAACGCGTTGGCGTAGATGCCGCAAAAACCGTGGCCGCGGTGCGCGCCGAATATGAAGTCGAGCAAACCAAGGCCGGCCAGCTCAAAAAAACTCCTCATCTTCGCAAACTGCCGGACTATTGGTCTGCATACAATCGCGGAAAATTTCGCCCGGAATACGAAGTGGAAACAGGCCTGTCCGCCCAGACTATCGCGGAGCTGACCGATGCGCTGGTTCGTGTCCCGCAGGGCTTCCACGTGCATCCGAAAATCGTCAAACTCCTCGAGCAGCGCGCCGAAATGGGCCACGGCAAACGCGTCATCGACTTCGGATTCGCGGAATCTCTGGCGTTCGCTTCGCTATTGCGCGAAGGTACGCCGCTTCGCCTTACTGGACAAGACACGCAGCGTGGCACCTTCAATCAGCGCCATGCCGTTCTGGTAGATACCGAATCTGAAGACACGTACATTCCCCTGGCGAACCTCTCGCCCGGACAGCCGTTCTGCGAAATTTACAATTCGCCGCTCTCGGAAGCCGGCTGCCTCGGCTTCGAGTACGGTTTCAGCCGCGACTATCCCGAAGCTCTCGTTTTATGGGAAGCGCAGTTCGGTGATTTCGTCAACGGCGCGCAGGTCATCATCGACCAATTCATCAGCGCCGGTGAAGACAAATGGGACTTGCCATCCGGCGTGGTCCTGCTCCTTCCGCACGGATTTGAAGGCCAGGGCCCGGAACATTCCAGCGCCCGTATCGAACGCTTCCTGCAGCTTGCCGGAGAAGACAACATTCAGATTTGCCAGCCGAGCAGCGCCGCGCAGTATTTCCACATGCTGCGCCGCCAGGCTCGCCGCCCATGGCGCAAACCACTCATCGTCTTCACGCCCAAAAGCATGCTGCGTCACCCGGACGCCTCTTCCGATCTCGATGACTTTGCTGCCCCGCACTTCTTGCCGGTCGTTCCCGATCGCGATGTCACCGACGCCCAGCACATACTGATCGCCAGCGGCAAAGTCGGCCACGAACTGAAAGCCGAGCGCCGCAAGCGCAAGGACACCGCCACCGCAGTCCTGTTTCTCGACCAGCTCTATCCTCTCCCGCGCACGGAAATCGCCGCCGCCCTCGCCGCCCATCCGAACGCTCGCGAAGTCATCTGGGTCCAGGAAGAACCCCGCAACATGGGTCCGTTTTTCTACGTCATGCCGCGTCTGGCGCAGATCGTGCAGGAACGTGGCATGAATCTCCGTTCGGTCAAGCGTTCGCCCAGCGCCAGTCCCGCCACCGGCTCCGCCAAAGCCCACGAACTTGAACAGAAAACGTTGCTTTCTTTGGCGTTCACCACCACTTCGGGGGACTAGAACGAACAACTTGGCTTCGAGGATGGGCGTGAGGAATACTTGCAAAATATCGAAACGATCCCATTCTACATATTCATCATCCATTCACATTCTTGTAAACGTCTGGCCATGCTCGACTTGTCACACTCGGAAAGCGTCATGTTAAGACCCGTTAACGGGATCCTAAATCAGAAAGCGGCCTACCGCCCGTCGCCTGGCTGCGATAAACTCCCGGCCAGGATGCGACCGGTACGCTCCAACCGAATGAAACGTATCCTGATTATTGAAGATGATCGCGACATCGTTGAATTGGTTCGTTACAACCTTGCCAATGAAGGCTTTCAGGTGAGCGGCGCCAACGATGGGGCCACCGGTCTGAGTACCTTGAAAAAGTCTCCGCCGGACCTGCTTTTGCTCGACTTGATGCTGCCAAAACTTTCCGGCCTCGATATTTGCCGCGAAGTTCGCAAAGACGAATCGCTAAACCGTTTGCCGATTTTGATGCTGACCGCGCGCGGTGACGAAGCGGACCGCGTAGTCGGCCTCGAAATGGGCGCGGACGATTACGTCACCAAGCCCTTCAGTCCGCGCGAACTGATTGCGCGTGTGAAGGCATTGCTGCGGCGCGCGGAGCCTGCCGCGGACACCCCGCGCACCATCGAAATCGGGAAGCTATCCATCGATCCCGCATCCTATCGGGTTAGCTATTCGGGAAAAACGGTGCCGCTCAGTACCCTGGAGTTCCGTCTGCTGTATTATCTAGCTTCGCGGCCGAATCGCGTGTTCACGCGCGACCAGTTGCTGGATGCGGTGTGGGGCACGGATCGCTTCGTCACGCCGCGTAGCGTGGACGTTTACGTGCGCAGGCTGCGGGAGAAAATCGAACCGGATCCCGAGAATCCGCTTCATTTGAAGACCGTCCGCGGGGCGGGCTACCTGTTCGAGACACGTGCGGCGTAATCTTTTCACAAAACTCGCGTTGGGCTTTTTCGTGCTTTTGCTGTGCGTGCTAGTGGCAGTGGATTTTTTCGCTGACCGCGCACTGCAGCGCGACTATGAGCGCACCGGTTTTGAACAACTCTTGGCGATTGCGCGTATCGCGCAATCCAATCCGCCACAACTCAATTCATTGCCACCGGAAGAGCCGGATGAAATTTCCGCGCTGCAAACTTGGATGCGGCACATTGCCGCCAGCGGCGCGCGCGTAACTGTCATCACGGCCGGAGGGCTGGTGCTCGCGGATTCGCAATCCGACCCGCACACCATGGACAACCACGCGAGCCGTCCCGAAATCGTGCAGGCGCTGGCGGAAGGCAGCGGCCGCTCCATCCGCCACAGCGTCACCATCAATCGCGATCTGCTGTACTACGCGGTGCGGCAAACATCCCCATCGGGAAACATCTGCATTCTGCGTTTTGCGCTTCCCGTGGAAACTGTCGGACAAGTGCTGTGGCCGTTTCGCCGAAGCCTGTGGCTCGCATCCGCGATCATTTTATTTGGCGCGGGGATATTGGTGGTGCTGGTTTCGCAAAACTTCTCCGACCGCATCGAGCGGCTCACCGCATTTTCGCAGCGCGTGGCCGAAGGCGATTTCCGCGCACAGGCTTCCGATGACACCGGAGATGCGCTGGACGTGTTGAGTGGTTCGCTCAACCAGACTGCCGCGCGATTGGATCGCACCATCCGCACGCTAACCGAGGAGCGAAATCTTTCCTCCGCGATTCTGGGCAGCATGGTGGAAGGCGTACTGGTGGTGAACGCCGCCGAACGCGTAGTTTTTGCCAATCGCAGCTTCGCGGAAATTCTTGATATGAGCGTGCCGCCGCGGGAGGGAAGCGGCTTGGTAGAGTGGGTGCGGCAAACGGAATTGATCGAAGCGGTGCGCAAAGTCCTGGCGGGTGAACCGCGTGTGGAATCGGAAATCGTGACCGGAACGCTGCGCCAGCATTATTTTGCCGCGACGGTAGCGTCGGTGCGGACGACGGGCACGGACGGCGCGGTGCTGGTGCTGCACGACATCACGGATTTGCGCAAACTGGAACGTGTGCGCCGCGATTTCGTGGCCAATGTTTCGCATGAATTCCGCACGCCGCTCACCGCTATTCAGGGTTTCGCGGAGACTTTGCTCGCGGGCGCGATCGATGATCCGCAGAATCGCGGAAGATTTCTGGAAATTATCGTCGAACATTCGCGCAGACTGGCGCGGCTGACCGAAGACCTGCTGATGCTTTCCAAGATGGATGCGGACCGGCTAGAATTTGAAACGCGGCGGATTCCGGTGGCGGCGTTCATCGAAAGTTGCATGGAAACCGCGCAGCCGCGCGCGCGCGACAAGGATCTGCGATTGTCCGTAAACCGTGCGGAAAAAGTTCCCGATATTGCGGGAGACCGCCGCCGGCTCACCGAAGTGCTGCAGAATCTGCTGGACAATGCCATTCAATACACTCCGTCCGGCGGACAAATTACGGTGAGCGCCGGCGTAGCCGATTCTGAAGTCGTGATTACCGTGTCCGACACCGGAATTGGCATACCACTAGCCGAGCAGCCGAGAATTTTTGAGCGCTTCTACCGCGCCGATGTAGCCCGCTCGCGCGAAGTAGGCGGGACGGGGCTGGGTCTCTCCATCGCCAAGCACCTGGTCGAAGGCCACGGCGGACGCATCTGGGTGGACAGCGAAATCGGGCAAGGTTCGCAATTCCATTTTTCCGTGCCGATTTTCCATGCGGAGCGGCTGGCTCCGCGCAATGGAAGCAAGTAGCGGCGTAGCGGCCGCGCGCGGATCGGCAGCCTGAGGCGCTGCTGAAAAAACTTATGCTCGTCATTCCGAGCGCAGCGAGGAATCGCTCTGTCGCCTGCATCCAAGAAGAAGAGATTCCTCTTCGCTGCGCTCCTCGGAATAACGACTAACGATCAGCGTCGTTCCCCTTCCGCAAGCCTTTGATGGTCCCGAAATTCTCTCCAGCTTTTAACTTTCTGATCATCATCCAGTAATGCGAGGCTGAGAGTCTTCTGCCACGAGCACTGAAAGATTTGTGCTCCGAAGGAAGCATCTATGGGCTCTGCCGCGGGACTTACGGAAACCGTTCTCTACGACACGCTGGTGAATTACCTGATTTCGATGGCGCGCACCGTCGAAGGCGCGATGAACCGCGCGCTGGAATCGATTGTGAGCGTGGACGACCCCAAAGTGTCAGCGCTGGTGGGCGAAGTATTTCTGCTGGAACCGCGCATCAACGAAATGGAAATCGTGATTGACGAGCACGCGATTCGGCTGCTGCGGCGCGGCGCGTTCACTGATGATGAAATGCGGTTGATCGTGGCGGCGCTGAAAATTACCAACGATCTGGAGCGAATCGGCGACCTCGCCGTGAATCTGGCGGAGCGGGTTACCACTCTGCGCGAGGTGCCCGGTTCGCAGCCGCCGGAAGAGCTTGAGGCGATGGCCGTAGCGGTGCGGGCGATGGTATCGAAAAGTCTGGGCGCGCTGATTTTTCGCAATGCCACCATGGCCACGCAAGTGCTCGAAAGCGACGATCTGGTGGATCAGTACCGCGACAGAATTTTCGAACAATTGCTGGAGCAGATGACCAAGCAGACCGCGCAGGTGGTTCCCAGCATGCAATTCATTCTGGCGACTCGGCACCTGGAACGGATCGCGGATCACGCCACGAACATCGCCGAGGACATCATTTATTGGGTTCGGGGCCTGGACGTGCGGCACGGCCGCGGATTGGGCATCTCGCCGGTTCCGGCCAGCGGCGCGGAAGAGACGCAAAAGGTCACGGAAGATTCACACGGCCTTTATTCGGATGTGACCGCGCGGCCGGATACTCAACACGTTTGACCTTCAGTGTTCGAACCTACCACGGGGATCATCGCTCCCCTGGCGATGATCCCCTCTCCTCCCTTCGCCTCCCCCTGTTTGATAGGAAAATACCGCAAGGCATCCTCTTGACCGTAACTGGGAGTCAAACTATCGTGGAAGTGTCAGTATCGAGTAGCATAAGCACCTTTATATGAGCACCTCTGGCACAACAGCCCGGCGCAGATCTATCCCGACATGGCAGATACTTACGTGTGTTTTG
This sequence comes from uncultured Acidobacteriota bacterium, assembly GCA_963731155.1. GTDB lineage: Bacteria > Acidobacteriota > Terriglobia > Acidiferrales > UBA7541 > Acidiferrum. The sequence goes on along the minus strand of CAVSVB010000010.1, from coordinate 137,021 downwards.
CTCGCCGGACTGTTTCTATACAACCCCTTTCTTGCGGCCAGCAGGGCTTCAAATAGTTTGACGGTTTGCCACCCGGCAAGCCACCGTGCCACGGTCGGTTGCTCGGAACTGGAGCAATTCACTCAACCGAACGATACCGTAGCCGCTTTGTTGCCAAATATTACAGACGCTCAGGAATTACTGTGGCGATTGGCCGCAAGAAACTCGACTCAGCGGCAATATGCTGAACAAGAAGAAGTAGTTGCGACTCCGCAGACGGGATTCTCCTCGAGTCTGTGGTTCCGGCCGCCGCCCGCCGTTTAAAAGCAGATCCCCAGATAAGCGCAGGACAAGTCCGGCGAAAACCGGGTTGATAAGTATTCAGGGCTCCAGGAAGAAATTCTGCTGGTGTTTGCCGCGACTGAAAAGGCGGACGGCATAGACATCGGCACATGGAACGGACTGGGAAAAATGTCTCGCAAAAAATTGCTTTGGATTGCAGCGGCGATTGCAGCGGTGGGAATCGGCGGGTGGCTCTGGCTGGGCCACGCGGCAACGGAAGCCGATGATCCGGAGCATGGCGGTGGCGCGGGTGACGCGGTGGTTGCCGCAGTGGAGAAAGTAGAGCGCGGCCCCATCGAAAACACGCTGACCATCGCCGGCGAGTTCAAGCCGTTCCAGGACGTGGATGTTCACGCGAAGGTGGCGGGATACATCAAGAAAATCTACGTGGATGTGGGCGACCACGTAAAGGGCGGGCAGACGCTGGCGATTCTGGAAGTGCCCGAGCTTGCGGCTCAATTGACGGGTGCGGACGCGCAGGTGCGGCGCGCACAACAGGAAATTCGCCGCGAGCAGGGAGATGTGCAGCGCGCGGAATCCGCGCACGCGGCGGCGCATTCGATGTACATACGGTTGAAGCAGGCGAGCGAACAACAAAAAGGACTGGTGGCGCAGCAGGAAGTGGATGATGCGCAGGCGAAAGATTTGGAAACGGAAGCGCAGGTTTCCAGTGCGCAGGCTGCGCTTTCCGGCGCGCAGCAACAACTGGAAATAGCGGACGCGAACGAGAAGCAGTTCGGCGCGCTGTCTGATTACACGCGAATCGTAGCGCCGTTTGACGGAGTGGTGACGGCGAGACACGCGGATACGGGGTCGCTGGTTGCAGCCGGGACTTCTTCCAGTTCGCAGGCGATTCCAATCGTCAGAATCGCGGAAATTTCCAAATTGAGATTGGTGCTGCCGATTCCAGAATCGATTGCGGCGCAAATTCATCTGGGCGATCCCGTGAAGGTGAGAGTGCAGGCGCTGAACCAGGACATCACCGGCAAAGTATCCAGGTTTGCGGACTCATTGGATATGCAGACGCGCACCATGGAAACGGAAATCGATTTTGACAATCGCAGCGGCAAGCTGATTTCCGGAATGTACACGGAAACGCAGCTGGTGCTGGCGGAAAGGCCGAACGCACTGAGCGTGCCGCTGGAAGCGGTGGCGGAAAACGGAAACGATGCAACGGTACTGCTGGTGACGCCGCAGAGCACGATTGAATTAAGGAAAGTGCGCCTCGGGATTCCAGGCAAGTCGCGAGTGGAGGTGGTGGCCGGACTGAAAGAAGGTGACCGCGTGGTGATCGGGAATCGCAGCCAGTACCGCGAAGGAGAAAAAGTTCAGCCGAAGCAAGCAGCGCCGATGAATCCCAATGGCGGAGGCGCGAGCTAATGTCGGGGTTTTCGATTCGCAATCCATTTTTCATCATGGTGTGCTGCCTGATTGTGGCAATCGTGGGAACGGTGACGCTGGTTCGAATGCCGGTGGACCTGTTTCCGCCGATCAATATTCCGGTGGTGGTGGTGGCGACATTTTATTCCGGAATGCCGCCGCAACAGATTGAAACCAGCATTACCAATCCGTTCGAACGGTTTTTCACGCTGGCCAGCGGAGTGGACCACATCGAGTCGCGGTCGTTGCCCGGCGTGAGCCTGATCAAAATTTATTTTCAAGCTGGGACAAATGCGGACGCAGACCTGAGCACAATTTCGAACTTGGCGATGGCGGACTTGCGGCGTTTGCCACCCGGAACGTTGCCGCCGGTGGTTTTGAAGTTCGATGCGTCGAGCTTGCCGGTTTGCCTGATCACGCTGAAAGGCGAAGGATTAAACGAGACGGAGTTGCACGACCTCGGGCAGTACAACGTGCGCAACCAGATTGCCAACGTGCCGGGTTCCTCGGTGCCGCAACCATTTGGCGGACGCTACCGGCAAATCATGGTGTATGTCGATCCGTTGAAATTGCAGGCCCATCAACTGAGCCCGATGGACGTAGTGCGACAGCTCAACGAAAGCAATTTAATTCTGCCCGCTGGCGACGTGAAGATCGGGCCGTTCGATTACAACTTGTATTCGAACAGCCAGGCGCCGACGGCGAAATCGATCAATACCATGCCGCTTAAAACGGTGGGGCAATCGTCGGTGCTGGTCGGCGATATCGGCAAAGCCGTGGACGCGGAAGCGATTCAAACCAACATCGTGCGCGTGGATGGTCAGCCTTCCGTGTATCTGCCGATTCTGAAGCAGGGAGGCGATACCAACACGATCGCGGTGGTGGAAGGAATCAAAAGCGCGCTGAAGCATCTGGTGGACATTCCGAAACAGTTGAAGACGCGCGTGGTGTTCGACCAATCGATTTTCGTGCGCACAGCGATTGTTAACCTGGTCCACGAAGGCGGAATCGGGCTGGTGCTGACGGGATTGATGATTCTGCTGTTTCTGGGAAGCGTGCGGGCGACGGCCGCGGTGTTTTTGTCGATTCCACTTTCCGCGCTGGCGGCATTTTTGGCGATTGGGGCTGGCGGCGGCACGGTCAATACGATGGTGCTCGGTGGGCTGGCGCTGGCGTTTTCCCGACTGATCGATAACTCGGTGATTGTGCTGGAGAATATTTTCCGGCATTTGGAGATGGGCGAGTCGCCGGAAGTAGCAGCGGAAAAAGGTGGAAGTGAAGTGGCGCTGGCGGTGCTGGCGGCAACCATCGCCACATCCATCGTGTTTTTTCCGGTGGTCTTTTTGTATGGAGTAAGCCGGTTTTTGTTTGTGGCGCTGGCGACCGCAGTGATTTTGTCGCTGTTCGCCTCGTACATGGTGGCGATGACGGTGGTTCCGCTGTTCTGCGCCAAGTTAATTAAGAAGCACCAGGCGGACGAAACAGTCGGTGAAGGATCGATCGAGGCGCGTCTCGGCAAAATCTCGAAAAGATTCGACGCATATTTTGGAGCGCTGCTGGAAAAGTATGACCGGACGCTGGCTACGGCACTGCTGAAGCCAGCGGCCACCGTGATCGGGCTGGTCGGAGTGTCATTGCTGTGCTTCGCGCTGTATCCGCTTCTGGGCGTTTCGTTTTTTCCGCGAACCGATCCCGGGCAGTTCGTGATCAACCTGAAAGCACCGACTGGTTCGCGGGTGGAATTGACCGAAGACTATGTGAAGAAATTGGAAGACATCATCCGCGACGTGGTTCCCAATGATGAATTGCAAATTATTGTGTCCAATATCGGCGTGACGCCGGATTTTTCGTCTATCTATACGCCGAATTCCGCGCCGCACACTGCGTTCGTGCAAGTCAGCCTGAAAGAGGGGCACAAAGTTGGAAGTTACGAATATATGCGGCGAGTGCGCGGGCGTATTGCGAGAGATCTGCCGCAGCTGACGACCTATTTTCAGTCCGGGGGATTGGTGGACGCGGTCATCAATCTGGGATTGCCCGCGCCCATCGACGTGCAAGTCAGCGGCAGTAACATGCAGCAGACGTATGCGGTGGCTTCGCAATTGGCTGCGAAGATCCGGCAACTGAAGGGCGTAAGCGACGTGCTGATTCCGCAGGATATTGATTATCCCGCGCTGCAATTGGATGTGGACCGGGAGAAGGCGAGCCAGTTAGGACTTTCGCAGAAAGAAATCGTGGACAACGTGATTACGTCGCTGACGTCGAACGCGATGATTGCGCCGAACTATTGGATCGACCCGAAAAGCGGGAATCCCTACCTGCTGACGGTGCAATATCCGGAAAACGCCGTGAGCACGTTGACCGACCTTAAGCAAATTCCTCTGCGCGGACCGAATATTTCCCGGCCGACGTTTCTGGACAGCGTGGTGAAGGTGAAAACCATCGCTTCGCCGACGGAAGTGGACCACTACCAGTTATTTCGCGTGATTGATTTATATATTTCTCCGAAAACAGAAAACCTCGGAACGATCACGCCTCAGATCGAAAAAATTTTAAAAGATACGACGATGCCGGAAGGGGCACGCGTCACGCTGCGTGGATCGGTGCAAGGGATGCAGTCTTCGTTCAAGAGTTTTGGCATCGGACTGATTTTGTCGGTGGTGCTGGTGTATCTAGTGCTGGTGGCGCAATTCGCGTCGTGGACCGATCCGCTGATTATTTTGCTGGCGGTGCCGCCGGGGCTGGCGGGCGTGCTGCTGTTTTTGCTGGCGACGAAGACCACGCTGAACGTGATGTCGCTGATGGGCGTGGTGATGATGGTGGGTATTGTTGTTTCGAACAGCATTTTGATTGTGGAATTCGCGAGACATTTGCATCACGAAGGAAAGCCGTTGAAGGAAGCAGTGTCGGTGGCATCGCGGTTGCGGCTGAGGCCGGTACTGATGACTTCACTGGCCACGCTGTTGGGCTTGATTCCGATGGCGTTGGGAATCGAAGCGGGCAGCGAACAGTACGCTCCACTGGCGCGGGCGATCATCGGCGGATTGCTGGTGTCGGTGGTGGTGACAGTGTACCTGGTTCCGGCCGCGTATTTGATCGTGCATCACAAGGAAGAAGGCGCGGGAGCCGAGGTGCACGCGTGATGCGGCCAACATTTCTATTGCTCACACTGATGGCGTGGCTCGCGGTTTCTGCGACCGCCCAAGAGAGTACCAGTTTCCCTACAACGCAAACCCCGACCCCGAGCGCACAAGGTACCGTGCCAGCAGGGACTTCTTTGACGCGACGGGAGGCGGAAGCGCTGGCATTGAAAAAGAACCCGCAAATTACAGTGGGGAAACTGCGGGCGCTGATGGCAGGGCAATATGTGCGGGAACAAAAATCGGCGCTATTGCCGACAGCATACCTGAGTCTGACGGGAGTTACTGCAAGCCCGGAAGCGCGCATTTCGGCTGGTGCGCTGAACAATCCCATTATTTTTCCGCGTGCGGCGACGGGAGCGACGGTCAGCCAGTTGATTACGGACTTTGGGCGCACGACGAACCTGGTGTCCAGCGCGGAATCTTCCGCGAAAGCCGAAGAAGAAAATTCCGCGGCGACCACGGCACAAATCGTGCTGGCGGTGGACCAGGCGTTTTACAACGCCCTGGAAACAAGAGCATTGTTGCAAGTGGCGCAGCAAACGATCGACGCGCGGCAGTTGATCGTGAACCAGATCAACGCATTGACGCGGGCCAAGCTGAAATCGGATCTGGATCTGAGCTTCGCGAACGTGGACCTATCGCGGGCGAAGCTGCTGCAACTTGAGGCGAAAAATAATTACGCTTCGGCTCTGGCGACGCTCTCCGCGATTCTGGGCTACCCGGACCAGCAGCAATTTGATCTGGTGGAAAGCACCAGCGCACCGGAACAACCCGACGTGGACGTGAACCCGTTGATCATGGAAGCGCTACGGCAGCGGCCGGAAGTTCTGGCCCTGCAGGATCAAGAAACGTCGGCGGAAAAATTCGGGCACGCGGAACACGATCTGTGGCGGCCGACGGTGAGCGCGCTGGGCACAGTGGGCGTGGCCCCGGTGCGCAACGACGCTTTGCCGAACTGGTACGGCGCCGTGGGAGTGAACATTAATATTCCGGTGTTCAACGGATTTTTATATAACGCGCGAGCGAAGACGGCGGACCTGCAGACGGAAGCGGCCAAACAGCGGCTGTTGGACGAGCGCAACAACATCGCGCGGGACGTTCGAACGGCGTGGCAGCAATCGCAGCAGGCCTTCGAACGGCTCAGCGTTACGCAACAACTGCGCGACCAGGCAAACCTTGGTTTGAACCTGGCGCAGGCGCGCTACAACCTCGGTTTGGGTTCCATTGTGGAGCTTGGCCAGGCGGAACTACAGAAGACCGAAGCGGATATCGCCGACACCGACGCGCAATACCAGTATCGCTTGACCAGGCTGGTTCTCGCTTATACCATTGGCGCGCCGAAGTAGGCACCTCCTCGACTTGGTACGCTAAGAGACGCTTCGGAGAAAACGGACGATGAAATCAAACACTCCAAGGGCCCACGCCGAAGAGTACGTCCCGCCGCCGCTCTTCCCGCGAACGACAGCCTTTACGAGTTGTTGCCGATAAAAAACAACGTTCGGCCCGTAAACTCCGGCGCGTCAGCGAGTTTGTCCGTAACAATTCGTGTTACAGGATATTAACATTCGATTGACGTGCCAGTAAGACGCTCCCTCTACGTTTACCTGCGCGAAGGTTCGCAGACTCACCGGCATTTCCATTAAATTGCAGTACAAAAAGAGAGAGGCAATGAGAAAAACAGCAGCAATGATCTTGTCGCTATTCCTGATGTCCGGAACGGCGTTTGCGGACACACCGAAAGACGGGGATCCGCCGGCGCAAACGGCAAAAAGCAAGAAGCCAGCCAAAAAGCCCGCAAAGTCCGCGACCGCCATCCTCGCTGAACAGGTGGAAGCGTTGCGGCAGTCAATGGAAGCCCAACAACAACAGATTAGACAACTGCAGGACGAGCTGGCGAAGCGCGACGCGCAAATTGGCGACGCAAAGAGTGCAGCTGCAGCCGCCGACGCCAAGGCTAGCGACGCAGAGGCCAAAGCCTCGGCTGCGGCCAGCAGCACGGCGGAGGTGAAGACCACCACGACCACTCTGAGCTCCGACGTTTCGGACTTGAAACTGAGCAACGAAGCGGTGAAGGGCGCGGTACAGGACACGCAAAAGAAAATCATCGCCGCCGAGATCCCCGTCGACCATTCACTACAAGGGGATCAGCCCTTACACCAGGCGGATTCCTGGCGGCGGAAACGGTGTACCGCAATCGCGCTACCAGCGGCGACATCAACACGCCTTTCACGGTATTCCATTTAACGCGGCCGACGTAGCCCACGTCAACGAAAACAACTTTCACCGCCCGTCAGAGCCGCTTTGAGCCTGTTAGTGGAAGGCAAGCTGGCCACTGCGAAGATCGGCGGCTACTACGAAGCCGACTTCCTGAGCGCCGGCACCACCTCCAACAACCGTCAAAGCAACAGCTACACCTGGCGGACGCGCCAGGCGTTTGCGCAAGTGGCCTGGGACAACGGCTGGTCGTTGACCGGCGGGCAAATGTGGACGCTGGCGACGGAAAACAGGAAGGGCATCAACAATCGCAGGAATCAAGCCCGGTGATGATCGACCCGCAATACATCGTGGGCTACACCTGGGCACGGCAGTACGGCTTTCCGGGTCGTCAAAGATTTCGGAGGCAAATTCGCTCTAGGCTTCTCCGTCGAAGGGCCGCAGGCCACAATCGGTGGCCGCGGCTTCTCCTCGGTTACCACGATCAACGGTGCCGCCGCGCCCGCTACAATCGTTACTTCAGGCGCCACGACCTCCCAGACTGGAAACTTTTTCGTCAACGCTCCCGGCGCTGGCGGTGGTCTCTATAACGCTTTCGACGCCAACGGCTACACCGTCAACAAAGCTCCCGACCTCATCTTCAAGGCCGCCGCAGATCCCGGCTTTGGTCACTATGAATTGTTCGGAATCGTCAGCTTCTTCCGCGATCGCATCTATCCTTGCGGTGTAGTCGGCACGAACGCAAAAGATACCGCTCCTCCAGCCGTGCACAACTACCCTGACCGGGACTTGCGCTGTCTCGCAACACCGACAGTTGTCAGCAGCTTTGGGCGCTACGAACCAGAACACCACCGGCGGTGGAATTGGTGCCAGCGGTCTCTGGACGTTATTCAACAAGCATGTGGACTTTGGCCTAAAGGCGGTTGGCGGCGACGGCATCGGCCGCTATGGCTCAGCTCAACTTGCTGATGCCACCGCGCGTCCGGACGGAACGCTGGCCTTGATTCGCACTGGCCATGGCCTGGCCCGCCTTGAATGGCACGTGACTCCCAAGTTCGACCTCTATGGCTACTACGGCGGAGAATACGCCTGGCGCGCCGGTTACAGGGGCTACAACGCCGTCACCGTGCGCTAAGACCGCGGCAATCCCCGCAACAGCAACCACCCCGCGATTCCGGCGACACCACCACCACGTTCGCCCTAAGCGGAATCGGTCGGGGCTACGGAAACGTTGCCGCCAACAACAGCGGCTGCGCGACCGAAGGCGTGCCTCTGAACGACTTCAACCCGTCGTCTGGCTCCAACTGCGCCGGCGACATCCGCCTCATCCAGGAAGGCACTCTCGGCTTCTGGTACAAGTTCTACCAGGGACCGAAAGGCCGCTTCCAGTTCGGCATGCAATACTCCTATATAACCAAGAACGCTTGGTCCGGCACCGGCGGCGTGCCCACCGGTGGCCTGGCGATCGGCTCCAAGGCCGTTGACAATATGATCTTCACTTCTCTCCGCTACTACATTCCGTAGATCGAGTGTGAAAGCGATTTACCCCGAAACTTGGGAACGGATCAGGCGGCCTGGAAACGGGCCGCTTTTTTGTTTCCATGTTGCCATTGTTCGCTGGAATGCCGGGCCGACGCACCCAGCCTTTTGGCCCCTGGCTGACACTGTAAAGCATCTGTAACACACGGCTAAGGACAGTAAAATCAGCGAGTTCGGAGATTCAACCAACTCTGAAGCGATTGTAACACTCCCGTAATACTTCAAGCTCAGAATGCCACTGACGCGGGAACCAGGGTCAGTAAATCAAAAACTAGCGAGCTGCCATTGGCAGCCGACACTTGTGGAGAAAAATTCTCATGAAGCGACTTGCAGGAACGCTGTTGCTCGTTGTGGCATTTGGCGGAATGCTGCTGGCAGAGAATGCACTTCTGATTAACGGTGCGGGAGCGACGTTTCCGTACCCGATTTATTCGAAATGGTTTGACGAATATCACAAAGCGAATGGAACACAGATTAATTACCAGTCAGTTGGTTCCGGCGCCGGAATTAAGCAGGTGACGGAGGGAACCGTGGACTTCGGCGCCTCGGACGGCCCGATGAACGACGACCAAGTCAAGGCCTACCGGGCAAAAAATGGCACCGGAATTTTGCATTTCCCAACGGTTCTGGGCGCGGTTGTTCCCACCTACAATATTGCAGGAGTGAGTGATGCGCTGAATTTCACGCCGGAAGCGCTATCAGGGATTTTCCTGGGGCGCATTTCCAAATGGAATGATCCTGCGATTGTGGCGGCGAACAAAGGCGTCAACCTTCCTGGTAACGACATCGTCGTGATTCACCGTTCGGACGGCAGCGGCACTACCTACATCTGGACGGATTATCTTTCGAAAGTAAATCCCGACTGGAAGGATAAAGTCGGCAAAGGCACATCAGTGAACTGGCCCGTAGGTCTGGGCGGCAAGGGCAACGAAGGCGTGACGGGACTCATCAAACAGACGCCGAATTCGATCGGCTACGTTGAACTCATCTACGCGGCGCAAAACAAGGTGCCGTATGGAAGCGTAAAGAACGCGGCCGGCACCCTGGTGAAAGCGGACCTGGCCAGCGTAACCGAAGCGGCCGCAGCGGCTGCAAAGACGATCCCGGAGGATTTCCGGGTTTCCATCACCAACGCTCCGGGCAAAAATGCCTATCCGATTTCGAGCTTTACGTGGCTGCTGATTCCGGAAAAATTCAAGGACACCGGGAAGCGCGACGCCATCAAGGGCTTCTTGAAATGGGCGATTACCGATGGGCAGGGAGTCGTCGAAAATCTTTCCTACGCCAAGCTTCCCAAAGAAGTCGTGGACAAAGAGCTGAAGGCCATTAGCAGAGTTCAGTAAGAACGGTGCAGCAAGCAAAACCGTGTCAACCTCTTCAATAAACGTTCCGAGCGCGGGCCCCATTGTGGGCTCGCGCTCGTTTCTGTCCAGGCTCCGGAATGGCGATGAAATCGCGCGGCTAGTTACCTTTCTCTTCGCGGCGTCGGTCGTTCTGATCACGGTGCTGCTGGTTTACGAGCTCTGGATCGGCGCAGCGGTCTCGAGACATAAATTCGGATTGGGCTTTTTCTTTACCAGGGTTTGGGATCCGATTGCGGAGCAGTTCGGCGCGCTTCCCTTCATTTACGGCACGCTGGTGACGGCTGCGGTCTCTCTTCTGCTGGCTGTCCCGCTGGGAATTGGAGCCGCAATTTTTCTCGCGGAACTGGCTCCACAAAAATTGTCCGACCCGCTGCAATTTTTCATCGACTTGCTCGCGGCAGTCCCCAGCGTGATTTACGGATTGCTTGGCGTGTTCATCGTAATTCCGATGATGCGGGAGTGGGTGCAACCCGCGCTGAAAAACACACTGGGATTTTTGCCGCTATTTCAAGGCCCGGTTTATGGAATGGGATTCTTGACCGCTGGAATCGTGCTGGCAATCATGGTGATTCCTTACATTATTTCGGTGTCGCGCGAAGTGCTCTTGTCTGTTCCCCGCGATCAGCGCGAAGCAGCGCTGGCGCTGGGCTCTACGCGCTGGGAATCCACGTGGAAAGTCGTAGTGCCGTTCGCCAAGACCGGCATTATGGGTTCGATTTTTCTGGCACTGGCGCGCGCGCTTGGAGAAACCATGGCGGTGACCATGGTCATCGGCAACACACCGACCATCAGTAGCTCGCTTTTTTCCCCCGGGTATTCGATTGCCGCCGTCATTGCCAACGAATTCACCGAAGCGACCGGAGACATGCACCTGAGCGCGCTGATTGAGCTTGGCCTGGTGTTGTTTCTGCTGACATTCATTCTGAACGGTCTGGCGCGTCTGCTGATGTTGCTGACTACGCAGCGCGGCAGTGGCATGGGGCACGCATGAACGCGCGCCTGCGATGGCGGAAGCTGGTGAGCGGTTTTATGCTCACAATGACCGGTGTCTGCGCGCTGGTAGCCGTTGCGGTTTTGTTTTTTATTCTTGGATATTTCGTCTACAACGGCGGAGTTTCGATTAACTGGGATTTCTTCACCAAATTGCCGGCTCAGGTGGGCCAAGCCGGCGGCGGCATGGCCAATGCGATCGTAGGCAGCGCCAAGCTGCTCTTGCTTGCTTCGCTGATTGGCGTTCCGATAGGATTTTTTGGCGGGATCTATCTCGCGGAATTCAGCGGCACGAAAGTTGCGTTCGTGGTGCGCTACGCCGCGGACCTGCTGAATGGCGTGCCGTCGATCGTCATCGGAATCTTTGCCTACGCGCTGCTGGTGCTGCCGTTCAAGCATTTTTCAACCTTTGCGGGATCGTTTGCTCTGGGAATCATGATGATTCCCATTACCCTTCGCAGCACGGAGGAGTTTCTGCTTGGCGTGCCGCGGGCTCTACGCGAGGGCTCAATGGCCCTCGGCGCGGGCAAATGGACCACTATCATGCGCGTGGTGGTGCCTGCGGCCTACCGGGGCATTATGACGGCGATCCTGCTGGCCCTGGCGCGCGTGGCAGGGGAGACGGCACCGCTGCTGTTTACGGCGTTGGGCAATCAGTACTGGAGTCCGGGCTGGAGCCAGCCAACCTCATCGTTACCCGTAATGATTTATACGTACGCGCTTTCGCCTTATGAGGATTGGCACCGGCAAGCCTGGGCCGGCGGCCTGGTGCTGCTAGGATTAATTCTGATGGTTAACATCGTAGCGCGGGCGATTCTGTCCCGGGGAATTGCGGTACCGAGGTCCTAATTTATGCAAGCTTCTGCGAGGCCAGCATTGTCCGTAAACTTGAAACCAACCGGCATAGCAAACACCAGCCGGGAAACGATTGCGCCTTCGTCCATGCGCATGAACATTTCGAAAGTTAATTTTTTCTATGGCGAGAAGCAAACACTTTTCGACATCAGTATGGGCATCGCTCAGAACCATGTGACCGCACTGATCGGGCCGTCAGGATGCGGCAAGTCCACGCTTCTCCGAACTTTCAACCGCATGCACGAAACCGTGCGCAACGCCCGGCTGGAAGGCGAAATCCTGCTCGACGGGCAAAATATTCTTGCCCAGGATGTCACACAGCTGCGCCGCCGCGTTGGCATGGTTTTCCAACGGCCAAACCCTTTCCCCAAATCAATATTTGAAAACGTCGCGTACGGCCCCAAGATCAACGGCGCCAACGCTCCGATTGCGGAAATTGTGGAAAAAAGTTTGCGCCGCGCAGCGCTATGGGATGAAGTAAAAGACCATTTACACAAGTCGGCCTACGAACTTTCCGGCGGCCAGCAACAGCGGCTGTGCATCGCGCGCGGACTGGCGGTCGAGCCGGAAGTGCTTTTGCTGGACGAACCATGCTCCGCGCTCGATCCGATCAGCACCGCGAAAATCGAAGAGCTGCTGGTGCAATTGAAGGATTCCTGCACCATCGCCATCGTCACGCATAATATGCAACAGGCCGCGCGCGTGAGCGATTTCACGGCGTTTCTCTTGGTAGGGCAACTGGTGGAATTCAATCCGACGCCGCAACTGTTCACGACGCCAAGCGATCCGCGCACAGAAGCGTACATCACCGGCCGCTTCGGCTGAGATCGCGCGGGCGTAGGTACATCACCGGCCGTCATTCCGAGAAAAGCGAGGAAGCTCTCTTCAATTTTTGCGTACAGCGCGCCGAACGAAAGGACTCCATGGAACGCCATTTCGAACGAGACCTGAATGAAGTGAAAGAACGCCTGCTGTGGATGGGCAGCCTGGCGGAGCGCGCCGTGCATCAGTCGGTTCACGCGGTGTTGGATTCTGACGAGCAACTCGCCAAGCGCGTGCTGGACGAAGAAGGCGCGATCAATGAACTGCAATTGGAAATTGACGACCGCGTCGTGCAGCTTCTGGCGTTGCACCAATTGATGGCGGTGGACTTGCGCTTTGTTCTGGCGGTTTCGCGGATCAACAACGATCTGGAACGCATCGCCGACCAGGCGGTAAACATTGCGCAGGGCGCTCTGCGGATCCTGCGCCACCCACGCGTAAAGCCGTATGTCGATTTGCCACGCATGAGCGAAGTGGCGGAAGAAATGATGCGCGATGCCTTGAACGCGGTGGTGCGCCGCGACGTGGAGCTGGCGCGCAAAGTTTTGATGAGCGACGACAAGGTGGATCACTACCGCGATCAGATTTTCCGCGAACTGCTGACCTACATGATGGGCGATTCCAGCGTGGTGTTTCCGGCGTTTGAATTGATCCTGGTGGCAAAAAATCTGGAGCGCATCGGCGATCACGCCACCAACATCGCCGAAGACGTGATCTATCTCGTGCAGGGGCAGGACGTGCGTCATCCCGCCGTGGACCGCCGCTAAACTTATGCTGCAATCGGCCAGCGCCGCTTCCAAACCAGGATAGACAGCGACGAAATCAGACTCGCGATGGAAATCCATCCGCCCAGAGTGCGGTCAGCCGTGCGCGTAAAGTCGATGCGCACTTCCGATTCACCGGCGGGAACAGGAACGATCATCTCCTCGGTTCCTTTAGGGTGCCGCGGCGTGACCGCTGCGCCATTTACCGTGACTCGCCAGGCCGGATAGTTCAGCACGCGAAGAACCACGATGGCCGGATTTTTGCTGACGATTCGAACCGCCCTGTGCTCAGCATGCCATTTTTCGACTACTACATTTGATTCGTTTTGCGCGAGCGGCTCGGACGCGTGGCGCAGAATATGGGCCCGCGGCTCTTTCTGCGGCAGGTCGCTGCGATCATCTCCGGCAGGATCGTACTCGTCGGTACCTTCGAACCCGGTGCCATCTTGCATCGCAGCCTGCAACGTCGGCATATCTTCCGTGTCCCACCAGGCATGCGTCACCATGTAGTGCGCCGAGCCGGCAATCATCAATGCAGCGAACAGCAGCCAGACCCAGCGTAGCGATCCGCGCGTGGTCACTGTGGCAAAAATTACTGCGCATAGTGCAATCACCGACATCCATCTCCAGGGGAATTGCACGAAGCGCAACTCCGGCAGATAACGCCACAAAATACTGGTGAAAGGAAACAGCAAAACAATTGCAGCTGCGGATAGCCCCACCATTGCCAGCAAGGCATCGGATTTCAGATTGCCCATGCTCGTTCGGGAACTGCCGTGCCAAGCCGCCAACGCCGCGCACACCATCCAGAAAATCAACAGCACCGCGATGTGTGACGCGATACGGTTAAAGGCATCGTGCTCCGCGTCGCTGGTTTTTGCGTACAAAAAATTGTCAGCCGGAGTCAGTCCGCCATAAAGCGCCGCCGATATTTGCACCCACCGTTGTTCGTAGATCGCTGGAATCAGATAGAACGCGGCGAGGCAAAATCCCAGCGTGATTCCCGCTCCGCCATCTGCCAGTGGCACGAAAGACCGTTGCCGCACTGCCGCCAGCAGGAACAGAAAAGCAACACTGTAGCTGGCAATGACTCCCGCCGGCGCGTTCGAAAGCCAAATCGCGCAGAACGGAATCGAAAAAAGAACAATGTTTGGCAACTTTCCCCGGCCTTCGCCGAACAACATTCCCAACATTCGCAGAGTTGCCAGCATCAGAAGGGGAAAGATGGCGATGGCCAGAAGTTCCGCGAAGTCGCTGCGCAAATAAATGATGAGCAAGCTGTACGGATTCGCGGCAAAACAAGCCGCTCCAAATAGCGCAGCGAATCGCGAATCGGCCAGCCGCCGTAAAAGCGCATACGCGGAAAGTCCGGCAAATGTCTGCACGCAGCCGATAAAAACCGCCGACACCAATGACCACGGAAGAATCGTGCCCAGAAACGCGCCGAAAAGCCACGACAGCGGCGGATAAAAGATAAATCGCGGCTCACCGAATCCGAAGTTACTCCATTCCGTCCAGCGCGGGAAAATTATCCCCTGCTTCCACTGGCCCGCGACGTCCAGCCACGACGCCATGTGAAATGCGACGTCGTGTCCCGAAGCGGTTCCGAGCTTAAAAAAAGGTGAGAGCACCGCAAACGATACGCACACAGAAACCAGCGTCGCGATTTCCCACTCGCGAACGCGATGCTCTGAAGAACTGGTCGATAGTGGACGCGGCGAATCGCTCATCGGCTGTTCTTGCGATTGTAACCGGAAGGCAATTCGTTCCGCGATGTTCGCTTGGCTTTAGATCGCAAAAATTTGGCGTTCTCTACTTGCGGAGTTCACGCGACAGATAAATCAGCTGTCCCACATGGTGATACGCATGCCCCGCGCAACGCAGAAAAATCGCGAAGCGCTCCGCCGCTTCCGGCTCGCCTACCGCGGTGTATGGTTTTTGCCAGTCTTCCGCGGACTGTTCTTCAATGGTTGCGATCACCATCGCAATTGCACGATCGAATGCGGCGAGCACTTCCGCTTTCGGCTTGGGCTCCGGCTCCGTGAACTCGCGATCGCGGTCCCGCACGTAGCCGTTCTCTGCAACCCGCGCTGCAATGTAGTAATTCAGGTTGCCGGTCATATGAAGCAACAGGTGGCCGACACTATTTCCGTGCGCGAATGGCCGCAGCCAGAGTTGTTCATCGCTCAGCGGGTCCACCCAGCGATGCGTCTGCTCGCGCACCATTGTGTAATAGTCCGCGAGATCTTTAGCGATCACTTCTGACAGGTCGGTCACGTTCCGCACTCTCGCGCCGCGTTCGAACCCAGCGTCACTTCGGTTTTTCGTTTTTGTAAATCTCGCCTTCTTTCATCACGAAGAAGACATGTTCCGTCTGCCGAATGTTTTGTACCGGATCGCCGGGTACCGCCACAACATCGGCAAGTTTCCCAATTTCCAGCGTCCCAATCTTACTTGCCAGTCCCAGCAAATCCGCGTCGCTCGAAGTGCCCGCCTTCAAAGCGTCAATCGGCTTCATTCCCAGGTCCACCATCTGGTGAAACTCTTCCGCATTGCGGCCGTGCGGGTAAACCGCGGCATCGGTGCCCAGCCCAATCTTGATGCCCTTCGCGATCGCCTTTTGAAATGTCAGGTGAACGTGCGCGATGGCGTCCTCAGCTTTCACTTTGATCGCCGGAGGAATTGGCACTCCCTTTTGTATCTGCTCGCTCAATCCCTGCACGGCCATCAGCGTCGGCACGTAGTAGGTGCCCTTCTGCTTCATCATGTCCAGCGCTTCATCGTCAAGAAACGACCCATGCTCGATAGAGTCAATTCCCGCGCGAATCGCGCGCTTCGCGCCTTCGGCGCCATGCGCGTGCGCCGCAGTCTTCAGGCGCAATGCATGCGCTTCATCCACCAGCGCGTCGAGTTCGGCTTGCGTCAATTGCGGCGTATCCACCGCATCGGCAAGCGAAAGCACGCCACCCGTTGCGCAAGTCTTGATGATCGTCGCGCCGTACTTATGCGCCAGCCGCACTGCTCGCCGCGCCTCATCGGGTCCATTGATCACGCCTACATCCGGACCCGTCTCCGGTCCAAGCGCTGCCTCACGATATCCAGTTTCGTCACAGTGCCCGCCCGTTGCGCCGATAGCATGTACCGACACCAGCATGCGAGGCCCGGGAACGACGCCGCGCTCGATAGCATTTCGCAAGCCCGCGTCCAGAAAGTATCTTGAGCCGACGTCGCGCACGGTCGTGAATCCGGCCATCAAGGTGATCCGCGCGTTGACGCTCGCATCCAGCGCCATTTCCGGAATTGGCTTGCGCAGCCCATCGAGCGCAGCCTTTGCATAATCCTCGCTGTACATCATCGTCAGGTGCGTGTGCGCGTCGATAAATCCGGGCAGTAGCGTGGCATCGCCCAAATCGATCACTTGCGCATCGCTCGGCACATTCGCGCTGGCTCCAACACCTGTGATCTTTCCGTCGCTAACCACCACAATTCCCGGCGTGACGATCGCGTTGCTCTTCCCGTCAAACATTCGCGCTGCTTTCAATGCATACGACTGCGACGGTCCCTTACGCTGCGCAAATGCCGGCAGTAACCCCAAGACGCACAACGCCGCAAACACCATTATCCTGCGAATCATTGGTGAGATCCTCCGATGATCACCCGAAAAACCGAATGTTCAAAATAGCTTGTCAGCAGGAAATGTCAAGGTGATCTGGATTTTGCTAGTGAGTCAGTTTCCGATTACCCGACTTGCTTGGACTTGGGCGGAGGGGGCAGACAATAAGTTACCAGTGGCCGACGACCATCCGGAAGTTATCGCATGGCGCTTGAACCGAAATACCGAGCGCGGCCACCTCCACGTCGTCATCGTGTTTCGTTGTATGCGGCGAGGGGAAAGTGTCGTGCCTTGTTTTTGAGCCGGCTACGATGGGAAATTCATGCGGCGCAGCAGATCTTGAAAACGTGGGTCGCTGCGTAAAAAGTCGAAGTAGGGTTCAACTTTCAGACTGGAAAGCCCGAAAGCACGCTCCCGGTAAGCTTTCTCCAGCCAGGCAAGCGTCTGCTCAGCGTTCCCGAGGCGGGCACAGGCCACGACTAGGTCAATCGGGGAAACATATTGTCGCTTTGGTTCCTCTTGCCCACTTTCAAGCCGGAGCGGCATGGTGCGCTCGTATCCAGCAGCATCGCGAACGGCCATATACGTCCCTCCCATATTTACCCACGTCCACTCGAAGGCCGCTTCTTGAAACATCCCCTTGCGCTCATATACCCGGGCGAGTTCCAGATGCGTAAATTTGAAACTGGGTTCTAAGTCGATTGCCCTCCGGAAGCGACGGGTCCTTGGCCGTGTTCTCAGCAAATTGCCTGACGCTGGCGACGTTTTTTGACTGCAATAAACACAAAGAAAGACTCTTGCCAGCATGAGAATTTTGTTAGAATCATCCCTGAGCTGAAAAGGGACGTAGCCTTCAGCAAGGGAACCCACTCTCCCATCACGCGCTTTCCCTGAACGCCGCCAGCTCTTCAATTCGCCAATTTTTTGGAGCTCCTATGGGCAGTAGGGCGAATCATTCTCGCTGGTTGTTCGGTAATCGATGGCCTAACATTCCGCGTGATTATTTAGCGCGGCGCCGTTATTTTCGAAAAATTTCAGACGTCCTGATGATCGTTCTTCTAAGCCTGATTGTCGCCGGCTTTATCATTTACACTTCGAATCCCGGTGGATTCACTCCGGCTGGACGGTAGTAGAAAATATTCGTCGGTCCGCGAACCAGTCGTAAGCTCAGGCGCGTCTTTTTGTGGCTTCATGTGCGGCGCCGCAAGCATTTGCCTCTTCCGCAAAAATCGGTAAACATGTAGCCAGCGATGTTCCAGGCAAAACGACTCGATCCGCAGCTGCTGGCGTCTTACCGTTCGCAGTCCGGCCAGACCCTTCATATGCTGTCTCAGGATCGGCCGCTGCTCCTGGTGTTCCTGCGCCATTTTGGCTGAACCTTTTGCCGCGAGGCGGTCGCCGAGCTCTCGAAACTGCGCTCGCAAATCGAAAACAAAGGCACGCACATCGCGTTTGTGCATCTTGGCACGCAAGAGCGCGCCGCGAAATTTTTCGCTCCCTATCAGTTGGACGATTTGCCGCGCTTCGCGGATCCCGATGGCAAGCTCTACCAAGCGTTTGGGCTGACCCACGCCGAATTGCGCCAGTATTTAAATCGCGAAACGATCACTCGCATGCTGATGTCCTGGCTCGAAGGCAATTTTGTCGGCCTTCCCGCCGGCGACACGCAGCGCATGCCTGGCGCGTTCCTGTTGCAAAACGATCAAATCAAAAACGCATTCCGTCACAAACTGGTTTCCGATCGCCCCAACTATCTGCAGCTTGCAACCGTCGCGTAATACGCCCCTCCTGCCGTCGCTCGATAAGATTCGCCGTAAGCCGCAAACCGCTCTTGCGCCAAGCCGCCGACTTGCCGCACGATATTCACTTCACCTACAACCGTGAAGAGTCGAATGTAGCTGCACTTGGTCAGCGTCACCGGGAGAATCGCGCGGAATGTCCAACGGTCCGGATGTTTTGATTATCGGTGCGGGGCTTGCCGGCCTCGCCTGCGGACGTCACCTCGCCGACGCTGGTGTCTCTTTTCAAATTATTGAGGCTTCCGACGGCATCGGCGGCCGTGTCCGCACCGACGAAGTCGAAGGATTTTTGCTGGACCGCGGCTTTCAGGTCCTGCTCACCGCATATCCCGAAGCGCAGCGCACGCTCGATTACTACGCCTTGGAATTAAAAAAGTTCGCTCCCGGCGCGTTTTCCTGGTTTGCGAGTCGCTTGAACAAGCTCGTGGATCCCTGGCGCACTCCCGGCGCGTGGGGTGAAGCTCTTCGCTCCGATTTCGGCGGCTTCTTCGACAAGCTGCGCATCCTGCGGCTCCGTTCGCGGCTCCGCGATTCGTCCATCGAACAGATTTTCAAGCGCGCCGAACGCTCCACAAGAGATGCCCTCGTCGCCGCCGGCTTCTCCGAAGAATTCATCCACCGTTTTTTTCGGCCTTTTTTCGGCGGAATTCTTCTGGATGGTGAACTGAAATCCTCCAGCCGCATGTTTGAATTTGTATTCAAAATGTTGTCGGAAGGCGATATCGCCGTTCCCACGCGCGGCATGGGCGCCATTCCCGCGCAAATCGCTTCACACCTTCCGCCAGACACCATTCGCCTGAACGCGCACGCCGAATCGTTGCACGAAAACGAGCTTACATTAACCGGTGGAGAATCTCTGCGTGCTCGCGCCATCGTTGTCGCGGCCGATGGTCCTGCCGCTGCGCATCTGGTCGGCGAAGCTGAGCCCGCTTCGCGCAGCGTCTCGTGCTTCTATTATTCCACCGAAGAACCGCCGGTCCCGAATCCCATGCTGGTGCTGAATGGCGATGGCGCTGGCCCAGTCAACAATTTCGCGGTCATGAGCCAGATCGCTCCGTCTTACGCTCCCGCTGGGAAATCGCTCGTCTCCGTCACCGTACTCGGCACGCAGCAACTCACGGACCAGCAGTTAAGCGGTTTTGTGATTGCGCAAATGAAAAATTGGTTCGGCCCGATTGCCAGTTCCTGGCGCTATCTAAAAAGCTACCGCATCCCGCACGCGCAGCCGCAGCAATATCCCGGCGCGCTCGAACCGCCGCAGCGCCCGGTGCGCGTTCGTTCCGGCATCTACGTCTGTGGCGACCACCGCGACAACGCTTCCATCAATGGCGCGATGCTCAGCGGGCGTCGCGCAGCCGAAGCGGTCCTCGCCGATTTGTCCCGCTGAACGGCAGCGCTCCACAAATTTGGCCCTAATGTGATCGCGGTAGTTTCATTCAGGAACATTTTCCACAATTTTTTTCTCATAAATCCGTTCGTACTATTGACGATAGAACTATCCATGAGGAAACTCGCTACATGGCCCGTTACGCCGCGTTTCTTGGCCGTTTTGTGGATGTTCAGTATCGCGCCGGAGACATTTGCCTTCCTGCCTCTGGAACATTCGTCGCCGATTCCGGCCGCTCTATCTTCCTCGAACAACACTACGCGCAGCATGGCCAGCGCAAAAATTTTCGCTGGGAAATTCCATACCAATGCATCATTCGTGTGGAAGAATCGGAAACTTTTCGCGAAACTGCAGCGGCACAGCCCGCGCAACAGGATGAATCTTCCGCCGCAACGGCTCGCGAGTTGCGGGCCGAGTTACAGGCAAACGCCGCGCACGCTTCCGGCGGCACTTCCCTGATTCCCATTGCTCAGCGCCCTAAAATCGCCTAACCCGTTCTGCCTGTGAAGCCCCCTGCGCATAATTTGTTTTGAAGCGAATGCCGCCCGTGCGCCGATCCAACTCGCTGCGCTAAACTACTTCTGTAACGCCCGCCAGCTTTTCAAATCCATGTTTGTCGTGGAGGCAACCTTGTCACAACCTACTGTCAGCTTCATTGGACTCGGCCTCATGGGCCGCCCGATGGGCCACAATCTCCTCAAAGCCGGATTCCCGCTCGCCGTCTGGAACCGCACCGCAGCGCGCGCCGATTCCCTGGTCGCGGCAGGAGCTCGCCTCGCTGCTTCTCCCAAAGAAGCCGCCGCTGCCGCCGACGTCCTCATCACCATCGTCAGCGATCCGCCCGCGCTCGAAGAAGTTCTCTGGGGGTCCGGTTCGAACTCGAACGAAAAATCCAGCGGCGCATTCGCTTCACTCAAAAAAGGCGCGATTTACATTGACTCCAGCACCGTCTCGCCCGCGCTCGCTCGCAAAATTGCCGACGCCGCAAAGTCCGCGGGCATTCGCTTTCTCGATGCACCTGTTACCGGAGGCACGTGGGGCGCGGAAAAAGGCGAACTGCTCTTCATGATCGGCGGCGATTCGGAAACGGTCGAAGCCGCGCGTCCGGTCCTTTCCGCCATGGGCAAGAAACTTTTCCATCTCGGGCCTAACGGCGCCGGACAAACCATCAAGCTCGCCATGAATTTGCTGTTGGCCCTGCAAGTGGACGCCTTCGCCGAAGCTCTGGCGCTGGTCACCGGTGCAGGCTTCGCAGGAGAAAAACTTGTCGAAGTCATGCAGGCCAGCATGGCCCGTTCGGGCGTTCTCGACGTGAAAGCTCCCGTAATGTTGAGCGGCGATTACAAGCCTAGCTTTCCGCTGCGCTTGATGCACAAAGATTTGAGCCTGGCGCTCGAACTCGGCAACCAGCTCGGCGTTCCTCTCCCGGCCACAGCCGCCGCCCGCGAGATCTACAACTCCGTCAAAGGTGCTTCTAAAGACGACCTCGACTACGCCGGCGTCTTCAAATATTGGGAAAAATGATTGTTCAGTGCCCAACAGGCGCGCCTCAGCGGTGTGCGCCCGGGAGATTTCATGGATCGATTGCAGGCTCAGCGGAGATTTTTTGCGGACCTGATTACCGCAAGCGCTGGAATTCCCAAATCAAATTCTCGCATCGCGGATGCGCTCGCTTCCGTTCCACGGGAACACTTTGTCGGTCCGGGTCCGTGGAAGATTTTCACCGCTTCCGGCCTGGTCCAAACGCCGTCGGACGACCCGGCTTTTCTTTACCAGGACGTAGTGGTCTCCATCGCCGCTGACCGCGGTATCAACAATGGCCAACCGCTTCTTCATGCTGTTTGTCTCGCGGCTCTTAATCCAGCGGAAGGCGAGACGATACTTCACATCGGTGCTGGGACCGGCTACTACACGGCACTGTTGTCGAAACTCGTAGGCCCCACAGGGTCGGTTCTGGCATACGAGATTGAACCAGACCTCGCGCAACGCGCTGCAATCAATCTCGCCGACTTTTCCAATGTTACCGTCCATCACCGCTCGGGCTCGGAAGGGCCGTTGCCCGTTTGCGGCGCGATCTATGTCAACGCCGGTGCAACTGCTCCATTCGACGTTTGGCTTGATGCCTTGCGTCCTAACGGCCGCCTGCTGTTTCCCTTGACGCCCACTGAGGGCCCGGCAGCTATCACTGGAGCAGGCGCAATGCTTCTCGTTACACGCGCCTGTCGGGATGATTTCCACGCTCACTTCATCTGTCCGGCAATGTTCATCCCATGCGTTGCGGCGCGCGACGAAGTTAGCGCCGCAAAATTGTCCGCGGCATTCAAACACGGCGATTACCGGAAGGTGCGCTCCCTGCGCCGAAATTCACCACCCAACGAAACGTCCTGGTGCGCAGGCAATGGCTGGTGGCTCTCCACTTCCCCGATCAATTCATAGCGGGTCTCTTGCATTTTGGCTGGTTTCCAGACTGACTCTCTAAACTAGTACGATTCGCAGCTCTTCTGCCGCCAGCACACATTCATTGCCGATCTGCTGAAGCGGGATATGTCTGTTTTCCAGATGCAGTTTTGGGATCGAATGATAGAATCCCAAGCACTGTTCGCAGAAAACCATGGCCGACAAGATTTGCAATTTTCTCGCATGCGCATTGCTAGCCGCCGCACCCTGCTGCTGCCGCGCCGCGGCGCAGGAAAAGACTCCCGACTGGTCCAAAGTCCAGATCAAGGTCACTAAAGTCTCCGGAAACATTTATATGCTGGAAGGCCAGGGCGGGAATATCGCGGCCTCGGTCGGCGAGGACGGAATTGTCATTGTGGACGACGAATTTGCTCCTCTTGCCGAAAAAATCCAGGCTGCGCTCAAAAATCTTGGCATTACAGACAAGCCCGTTCGGTTCGTCATCAATACCCACTATCACGGCGATCACACCGGCGGGAACGCTCCCTTCGCGAATTCCGGTTCGACTGTGATCGCGCAGGATAATGTTCGCAAGCGTCTGGCCGCAGGCGGCATAGCAGGTAATGGCGGCTCCATGAAAATGGAGAACAAGCCTGCTGAAAAGGCGGCGTTGCCAATCATCACTTTCGAGCGCGACGTCACCATCCACCTCAACGGCGAAGACATTCGCGCGCTGCATTTTCCTTCCGGACATACCGACGGTGACGCCATCATCTTTTTCCCAAAAAATAATGTGGTGCATATGGGCGATGATTTCGTGCGCTACGGTTTTCCTTTCATTGACGTGGCGAGCGGCGGCAGCGTGCAGGGAATGATTGACGCTTTGGAGAAAACTTCGGCGCAGCTTCCGGCAGACGTGAAAGTGATTCCCGGTCACGGCGCACTTTCCAGTCTCGATGATGTGCGGGAGTTTGTGAAAATGCTCAAGGAAACTTCCGCCGTAGTGCAGAAAGCCATCGACAGCCATAAAACGCTCGAGCAAATGAAGCAGGAAAAAATTCTTGCGTCCTGGCAGAAATGGTCCAACGATTTTCTCAGTTCAGACGCTTTCATCGAAACTTTGTACAATTCCCTCACCGGCCACAAAGGTGAATTCGTAAAACATAACTAGGTGTAAGGACCGAAGGGCACGATAAATCGTGCCCGCTACGCGAGAAACGAAGAAGTCCTTGCTACTTCTTCCCTTCCGCATACTTTTCCGCGCCCAAGAAATGTAATGACACGTACGGCTCATCGCCCACGACCCAACTGTCGTGGCCCGGCCCGATGTAAAACACATCGCCAGCGCGCATCTCGATCACTCGACCATCATCCATCGCAGCCGTAGCGCATCCGGAGATCACCATTCCCACATGCTCGACCATGCAGCTCTTCGCGCCCGCGGCGCCCACGTGGACCGACCACTTCCATCCCGGCTCGTAGGAAGCGCGGCCAATCGTCATTCCTCCCAGCGTCACCAACTCGAAGCGCCCCTTCTCGAAAATGCGTACTTCATCCGGCTCTTCAAACCTTTTTAAGATTACGTCCAGCATGGTTCGCTTTCCTCTTGGTTAGTGAATCTGCGGTGTGCCTGATTGCGACGTTGATAGGAACTATAGTTCCTATTTTGTGGCGAGCGCAGGGGTACCCGCGGTATTTTCGTATGAGTGTGCAAGCACAGTACTTATTTCTGCAAGAAGAAAAAAGATGCATAAGAGTGAGTGAGTCGCACTGAAAACACAGGAGTTAGCAAAGTGCTTTTTGTGGATTGCGAAAATAAAAGAGTGAAAAGAGCGAACGGTGATGGTGGAACGCCACCTGCTAGCGACCTGTTTTTACGGTTTTGCGTTGGGTGAGAAGAAGCCTATGGGCAGGTCTTTGGCGGTGCGGAGGCCTGCGGGGGCGTCGAGGATTACGGGGATGGAATTTACGGCGACTGAGGCAGTGGCGATGTCGCCATGGGAGCCGCCGGGAATTGTCAGGCTGATGTTTGGGTGGCCGACGAGGGTTACGGTGTCGGCTGGATCTTTTGCGCCTACGTACATTTGCAATTCCATGTAGATGACTTCTTTGCCGTTGGAGAGCCCGCGAGCGATCTGGTGAACGCCGGCAGCCTGGCCGGGTTCGACGGTGAGATATTCGGTCTGCACGCGCTCAGTGGCGACCTTCGGCTCGATCGATTCGGTAATCTCGTCAACCGCGAAGCCCAGAGCGTCCGCTACCATGGCCACCGATTCGGGCAAGCCTACGTGCTTGATGACGCCATCGGCAACCTTTGCGCGGAATTCTTCGACGCTCAAACCCGCGCCGATTTTTTTCTGCAAAGGCAAACGGCGTTTCGAGGCGTCCACGATGCGCAATGCTTTGGCGTGTTCGATGCGCTGCGAAACGGCTGCCAGCGTAATCAGCAGCTTGTCCATCACGAAGCCAGGATTCACGCCCGTGCCGACCAGGGCTACGCCCCAGTCCTTGGCTTCTTTATCAATTTTTTCCGCGAGTTCCGGATGGGTGCGATATGGATACGATAATTCTTCACAAGTCGAAACCACGCACGAACCAGCTTTCAAACATTCAATCAACTGGTCAGCAACTTTTTCCAGCGAGGACGACGTGGTATGCATCACGATGTCCGCTGCCTGCGACAAGACTTCTTCCGCGTTGTCGGAAATTTTCACTCCCCAAGGCGCATCGCTCGCTCCCACTACTTCGCCCAGGTCGCGCCCAACTTTCGCGGGATCGTTGTCAATCGCTCCGCAGATCTCAACCGACGCTTTTTCCCGCAGCAACTTGGCAATCGAGGCGCCAATCGGCCCAATCCCATACTGAATCGCGCGTATCTTCTTTTTCACCAGAATCTCCGTCTTCGCAATCGCGAAGTCCCAACACTGAAACTCGACGCTCACCAACGAATTTTTGCGCGCGGCGAAACTTATAAGATAAAGGATTCAGCCTGCTCAGGCAATCGATTCGCATGCGTACGAAGCGATTCTGGCCGAGGCGGGGGACGGAGATGGCTCGAAGGTTTCGAGGCTGGCGCGTCACAGCCTTGCGGATTCATAATGTCTCAGGCACAGGAATCTGCCGGATCTGCTTGATGAGGCGGAGCAAAGTACGCAATAGTTGGCCTGAAACAGGGGAGGTGCACCATGCCAGCACGCAAATTGGCAGACGATGAAATCAACAAACTTCTCAGCCGCATGCCGGGGTGGCGCTTGGTCGCCGGGAAACTGCACAAGCAATTCGAGTGCAAGGACTTTAACGTCGCGTTCGGTAATATGACCCGCGTAGCGCTGATCGCCGAAGCCATGAATCATCATCCCGAGTGGTCAAACGTCTGGAACAAAGTTGTTTTTGATCTGCTAACGCACAGCGTAAAGGGCATCAGCGATCTGGATTTCGTCCTCGCGGAAAAAATTGAAGAGATTTTCTCCACTCAAACCGCAAGCCGCGCGACTTCCGGCACCTGACACCCAACACATGGCCACAGCGATTTTACATCCGACAGGAATTCGGCCGTGACGTGATCGCCCTGATTATGCCGAGCGTAAAATGATCGGAGCGCACCAGCCGCGGACAAGGTTCCGTGCGCGCCTGATAACAATTCTTCGGTGGATAGCCGCCCTCGCGGTCTTCGCAATCCTTTTCCATTTTCTTCCCGTGGCTCAACTTCGCGCGGCGCTCAGTAGCGTTCGTCCGATCCGTTTTGGAATTATCTTAATTATTTATTTGTTCGCGCATGCCACGGGGATCGTCAAGTGGCGCATGGTCGTGAACGCCGCAGGTTCACAGCTCAATTTTGCGACCAGCGCACAATGCTATCTCGGCGGACTTTTCGGAACGCTTTTTCTTCCGTCCATCATTGGCGGCGATGTGATTCGAATGGCGGTGGGCTTGAGACGCAGCCCGCGTCCTGCAGCAGTGCTCGCGGGAAATGTGGTGGATCGTTTTATTGACGTGGCCGCGCAAGCCACACTGGTGGCGATAGGATTAATACTGCTGCCGGGATCGCTACCGGCGCAATTCAGCGCGCTGGCGCGTGAGATTCTTCTAATTTTCAGCGGAATCTTTATCGTGATTGTTCTCGCCGTTTTCCTTCTGCGGAAAACTTTATTTACCGGCCGGTCGCGGGGATTTTTGCGCAGGCTGGCGCGATTACGTCACGCGCTGCGATCGGTGCGCGAACGACCACAGACTCTTGTAACCGGTTGGTTGCTCGGCGTATTCATACAAGCGACATTTATATTGCTGAATGCGCTTTTAGCCATCTCCTGCGGCCTGTTTCTCCCGTTGCGGGTATGGCTGTTCGCGTGGCCGCTCGCCAAAATTGCGGCGCTGCTGCCGCTCACTCAGGGAGGCATGGGCGTCCGCGAAGCGGTTCTCGTTGCGTTGCTGTTGCCATTTGGCGCCCGCGCGCCGCTAGTGCTGGCTTCGGGGCTGGCGTGGGAAGGGATCATCGTTGCAGGCGGACTGATTTCCGGGTTCGCCGCCTTTCTTCTGCGGCGTGGAGACCGGCCCGCCCACTGACCGATTCGCAGCAAGCCCAACAAAGTTGCTCGTGCAATTTCCCGATTTGCGAGTGATCTTCACCAGTGGATATTCGCGCGACCGCGACGAACGCACCGCGAATCTTTCGCAAGCGTCGTATTTGCAGAAACCATATAGTCCTACGAGACTCGGTAGACTTGTGCGCGGCATTCTGGACGACGAACCAAAGTCCGCGAGTTTGTCAGATGGATGGCCAGGCGCGCGCATTGAGGTTTCGCGGCGCGCAGCGGCAGACGCTACACTAGAGCGTGCCTCCGCTCCTTGAACTTAGAAATGTTACGGTTATGCGCGGCGAACGCGCGGCGCTGCAAAATATTTCGTTGCGCATCGAATCCGGCGAGCATGTGTGCATTCTGGGGCCGAACGGCTGCGGCAAGTCCACGCTGATCAAAACCATTACGCGAGAGTGTTATCCGTTGGCGCGAGAAGATTCGGCGATGCGCATTTTGGGGCGCGAGCGCTGGGATATTTTCGAACTGCGCACGCACCTGGGAATCGTTTCGCCGGACCTGCTGACCTCTTGCACGACGGATTCGACTGGGCGGGATGTGGTGCTCTCGGGATTCTTCAGCAGTACACGAATTTTTCCGCATCACCATCCGGGCGCCGATCATTTGCAGCGCGCGAACGCGGCGCTGACCCGTCTGCGAATCGGTCATCTGGCTGAGCGGCCGCTGGTAGAAATGTCGTCGGGTGAGGCGAAGCGCGCATTGATCGCGCGAGCGCTGGTGCATCAGCCGGATACGCTGCTGTTTGATGAGCCTTCGAGCGCGCTGGATATTGCCGCGCAATTGCAACTGCGCGAGACGATGCGCGAGCTGGCGCGCTCCGGGCTGGCGATACTTCTGGTTACACATCACGTCAGCGAAATCATTCCTGAAATCGACCGCGTCATCCTACTTCGGGACGGCCAAATCCTGATGGATGGTCCCAAGCATGAAGTGTTGATAGAGAAGAATCTGAGCGAGCTGTTTGGAGTGAACGTACGGATCCATCCGCACGAAGGCGCGTTCCACATCTACTAAGGCTGTAAAGGGAGCCCGCCTACCGGGATTTTGCGGCGTTTCTACAGCAAAATCTGCGGGAACCCTGGCGCGCTGAGCTAAATCCAATCATCACGGAGACTGATGGAGGACTGTCCTCCCCTGATCCTCCAGCAAGAACCATCTCACTCAGAAGGCAGGTGTTTATGAAATTTCTCCATGCCGCGGCGTTCGCGGTGGTGCTAACGCTCGCGAGCGTCCCGGTTGTGTCGGCGCAAGAGCCGGAACAGGATAAGGAAAAACCAAAGCAGAAAGACGAGGAGAAAAAGAAACAGCCGTCGGAGAAGGAGAAACCGCAACCAAAACCCGACGAGAAGGCGAAGCCTGATACTAGAAACGAGAAAGACAAGGCAAAACCCGAAGCCGACCGGCGCGATCAGGCGCAGCGGCAAGACGAGCGAGCCCGCCAGGATGACCGGTCAGCGGCTACGCATGAGCAGCAACAGTCCGACCGGAAGGACGCGAACCGAGGTGGCGGCCATCGAATTCCGGATGAACGATTCCGCGCCAGCTTCGGCACCGAGCACCACTTCCACGTGAGACGACGCGACGACCGGCGATTCGAATATGGCGGTTACGCGTTTGAATATATGGACGCCTGGCCGGCGGACTGGTCCGACGACGACGATGTTTACATCGTATTGATCGGCGACGACTATTATTTAGTGGACGCCCGCCATCCGGAAGTTCGTTTGCGTCTCATCCTCGTAGATTGAAGGCGGGCTGGGAGCGTTTAGGATTGCATTCGACAAAAGCGCGACGCGGCTGTAAAGCTGCTCGCGCTTTTTGTTTTCCAAATGTTCGAGAATATCGCTCGATCGGAGTTACCGCGGCGTCGTGTTGGCACTCTCGCGCAGAGTGGTGGCCGCCCCTGCGGGACTATTCGTGCAATACAATTTTTCCAACAAAGAGAATCCGAGAGGACGAGGGGGAATGAACAACTACTTGTGTACGGGCTTGGGTTGCTGGGTGGCAGTCCGCGCTTCCGGATTTTTTGGCGACCAGTCCTCGGGAGGAAACGCGACGCGCCAGAACTGAGGACGCCGCGCGGAAAATTCCAGGCCGATTTCCGCTTTGTTGCCGCGGACCGGGCCAAGAAACACAACGCTGCATTCCTGCTCTTCCCTGGTGGTGTTGTTTCGCAGCGTCAACAGGCTGCCGCTGGTGACGCGCGCCTGCAGTAACACCAACGCGCCGTGCGCATTGATGGCCAGGGTGTCGGCCTCTTCGTCGAATGGCTTGCCCTGAGTGTCGATTCCGTGCAGTCTAACGCTGACTTGCATTAAGACGCGCTGGCTTCTGCGGCGCGCTCCGGCGTTGGACGGATGGCTAGGTAATTGCGACATGACGGACTCTCTTTTACCGACTATAGCGCAAGCGCCTGAGAGCTGCGAAGCGATGCTGAGAAACGGCTGGGAAAAGGTAAACAGAACGCATCAGGAGCGCTTTTCCATCGGGACATAGTCCCGTGTCCCGTGGCCAAGATAAATCTGACGCGGGCGCGCGATCTTCTGTTCGGGATCCAGGAGCAATTCCTGCCACTGGGCTATCCAGCCGGAGGTTCGCGGAATTGCAAACAGCACCGGGAACATGGTCATCGGAAATCCCATGGACTGATAAATCAAGCCGGTGTAGAAGTCCACGTTGGGATAAAGTTTGCGCTTCACGAAATATTCGTCTTCGAGGGCGATGCGCTCGCACTCCAGTGCAATTTCAAGGAGCGGATTTTTGCCCATCAGTTCGAAGACTTCGTAGGCCACGCCCTTGATAATGCGCGCACGAGGATCGTAGTTCTTGTAAACGCGGTGGCCGAAGCCCATCAGCTTGGTTTCGCCAGCCTTCACGCGCTTGATAAAGTCGGGGACTTTCTGTACTGAGCCGATTTCGAGCAGCATGTGCACAACTTCTTCATTCGCGCCGCCGTGGAGCGGGCCATAAAGCGCCGCGATAGCGGCCGCGGTCGCGGAGTACGGATCGACATGCGAGCTGCCGACGCCGCGAATGACGTTGGTCGAGCAATTCTGTTCGTGATCGGCGTGCAGGATAAAAAGAATGTCCAGCGCGCGCTCCAGCGTAGGATTCGGCCGGTAACGCGTTTCCGTCGTGCGAAAAAGCATGTTCAAGAAATTTCCCGGATAGCTCAATTCGTTGTCGGGATAGACGTACGGCATGCCGAGCGTATGGCGATAGGCGAAGGCGGCGATGGTCGGCATCTTGCCGATTAAGCGATAGGTCTGCTTCTGACGCGATTCTTCGTTCAGGATATCTTTGGCGTCATGATAGAAAGTCGAAAGCGCGGCAATCGTGGAAATCATCATACCCATGGGATGAGCATCGTAGTGAAAGCCATCGAGAAATTTCTTAATGCTTTCGTGGATGAAAGTGTGATGGGTGATGTGCCAGGACCAATCTTTTAGTTGTTTCTCGGTGGGCAAATCGCCGTGCAATAACAGGTAGGCAGTTTCGAGATAGGTGCTTTTTTCCGCGAGTTCCTCGATGGGATAGCCGCGGTAGCGCAAAATTCCTTCGTCACCATCGATATAGGTGATGCGGCTGATGCAGGACGCGGTGTTATTGAAGGCCGGATCGTAACTCATCATGCCGAAGTCGCGCGCGTCAGTCTTGATCTGGCGGAGATCCATGGCCTTGATGGCGCCATTTTTGATAGGCACCTCGTAACTTTTGCCGGTGCGATTGTCGGTGACGGTCAGAGTCTCGCGGGGCGAGGAAACAGCGTCCGTCTTTTTGCTGCTGGCAGTGGAAGTCAGGGAATCCATCGGTCAAACCTCGCAATCATCCACTTTACACCAAAGGAGAACAGCGCGGAACCCTGGGAGGGAGATTGCAGCAATTTCGCAACCTGCGAAGTGAAGAATTGGTTGGAGGTGCTTAATACCTGGGTTTTCGCGGGCCGGAACGGGCTGATAAAGGGTTAGGTGTTTTCGAGGAGGGGGCGCCGTCGCAAGACGCAGAGCTTGCTAGTGCCGAAGGAGTTGTCGAAAGGGCCAGCGGGAGCAGGGAAAACAACGCGGGCGCCGGTGGGTAATGTTCAACTGGAATCGCTTCGCACGCGAATCGCTAAGTGGGCACGAAGAACCCGAACCAAGTCAATGGGAGTGAGAATGCGATGCGTTCCGCGATGCAGGTAGCGAAGCCGATACAGGCGGTCCACGGTCGTGGCCAGTGCGGTAAGGAGCCAAACGACCAGCATGCTGTTGGGATGATGATGACATAGTGCTCCAGGCCATGGAGATTCTTGGCTTCGTTGAATCCTTGGTTTTCAATTTCCCAGCGACTCTTGGCCATGCCAAACAAGGCTTGGGAATCGACTTCCTGGATGGAAAAATCCGTCAGCCAGTAGGCTTGCACAACCGTGCCGTTCGGCTTGTTCTGCCGGTAGAAAATGACGCGCACGGTCTCCCAGCGCAAGCTGGTCCAAGGATCGAAATCCTGTGCATCCCAGACTTCAACGTGATCCTCACCATAAGGAAACACGGTGGTAGCGTCGTAGCGGGAAACCGCCGCTGGGCGGCTTGGTACAATTCGGGCAGATTACCCTTCAGCCGGGCCACCGCGGAGAGCCCGAGATCCCCCACCGTGTGCAGAAACGGCGCGGTGGCAAACTCTCCGTCCACCACCACATAATCCGCAAAACGCCGCCACAACGGCCCTACCGCACGGCGCAGCAATCGCTGTCCAGCGTTATATTCGCTGTCCTCCGGCCCGTAGCGTTTCCAAATCCACGGGTAGCGACAGCACCGTGCCCACCACACTGAGAAGCACCACATGGTGTCGGTAGCCGACCACCTCCTCCTGGCGTTTTTCCAACTGTAGGCTTTTCAGAGGCTCCGTTCAGCTACTGTAGGTGAGGTTCGGAAACTGCTAGGGAGATTGGCGGGGCGAGAGGTTGCGGAGAGAAGAAAACAAAGGGCTTAGCGCGAAGGCAGCAGGCGGCAAATGCACCTCTTGACAATAGTCGTTATAACGAGTATTATGGTTGCGGTCTGGGGAGGGCAGGATGATCAACATTCGCAAGAGCAATGACCGCGGCCACGCCGACCACGGCTGGCTGAACACGCGTTTTACATTTTCGTTCGCGGAATATTACGACCCGAAACATGTGCAATTCCGAACGCTGCGCGTTATGAACGACGACCGCGTCGCGGGCGGCGGAGGATTTCCCACACATCCGCACCGCGATATGGAAATCATTACCTACGTGCTGGAAGGAGCGCTGGCGCACAAAGACAGCATGGGCAACGGCTCGGTGATTAAGCCGGGCGACGTGCAATACATGAGCGCGGGAACGGGAGTGGCGCACTCGGAGTTCAACGCGTCAAAAACCGATACCGTGCATCTGTATCAAATCTGGATGTTCCCGGACAAACAGGGATACACGCCCGCGTACGACCAGAGAAACTTTTCCGATGCCGAGAAGCGTGGGAAGTTGCGGCTGGTGGTTTCGCCGGATGGGCGCGATGGTTCCGTGAAAATCCGGCAGGACAACGAACTGTACGCGACGATTCTTGGCGCAGGCGACTGCGTGAAACACGAGCTGAAGCCCGAGCGGCATGCGTATGTGCAGGTGGCGAAGGGCAGAGTCACGCTGAACGCGAAAACACTGGAAACCGGCGATGGCGCGGAAATTTCCAAGGAGAAGGCGCTGGAGCTTACCGGCGTGAAGGAAGCGGAAGTGTTGCTGTTCGATCTGGCATGACGCAATCTATGCCAATGCAAAAAAGCCCGGTGATTGAAAATGCCGGGCGTTTTTTCGTTCGCTGCGGTTGTCCCGCGTCAGTGCAACGCGCGCTGAGAATCGCAGAACTGCGTCATGCTCACGCCTTCGCCGCAGCGGCTGGAGTTCGGCTCCAGGTTGGGATTGAAAAGATCAGGCCGAGGACAATGGCGATTGAGAGCGCGACGAGACTTGGCACGAGGGAAATTTTCGCGGCCATCAGATAGACGATGCCTGTCACCACCATGACTCGCACGCGGATTGCTGTCAGCAGAACCGGATCGGAAAGGCGCTCGCGCAACTGAGCGGAGACCGGATCATTGCCGGAAGGAAGCGCTGCGCGGATGCGCTTCATGCGTGGAAGAATCAGCGCAAAACCTAGAACCAGCGCAATGAAAATGGCGATTAACGTGGCGGGAATCCAGCCTTGTTTCATCGCACCGGAAAGGGAAGCCAGGTATCCGCCGGAAAGCAGCACCACGCCCAAGCCTATGCCGGAGAGCGGCGGCGAAACTCTGAAGACGCGCAGCCACGAGCGAACTTGCTCGGTGGAAGATGCGTCGCGAAAGAGGGACGACGCGGTCCACTCAATTCCATACGCGATGAACAAAGACACCGCACCGAGAAGATGAAGAAAAAGTACGACGGAGAAAACGGTCACGAAGCACCTCGAAACAGAGATGTGGCGGGCCCGCTGATGAATACGCGCGACATCGAGAGAAAATTTCACGCGTTAGGGCCGGCCTGGCGTCATAACGCCTGGACGCCGTCTCAGCCGCGCTTGCGCTGGAATTCGCGCATGAAACTGGTGAGCGCTTCCACGGCCTCAGGTTCCACCGCGTTGTAGAGTGAAATACGCATGCCGCCGACGGAGCGATGACCTGGCGTACCAGCCAATCCGGCCGCGGCAGCCTGCTTGCCGAATTCCTTCTCGGCGGCTTCGTCGGGATGCGTTGCGGCGGATTGACCGTTTGCGCCGGCAACGCGGAAGACCACATTCATCAGCGAGCGCGAATCTTTTTCGACCGGGCAATGATAGAAGCCGTTACTCGCGTCAATAGTGTCGTAGAGCAGCTTGGCTTTGCGATCGTTCCGTTTTTGAATTCCAGTGAGCCCGCCTTGTGATTCGATCCATTCCATCATCAGGCCCACGATATAAATCGCGAAGGTCGGCGGGGTGTGATACAGCGATTTTTCCTTGATGTGCGTGCGATATTGAAAAATGGTCGGAAGATTCTTGTCGGCGCGTTCGGCAAGGTCCTGGCGCACAATCACAATGGTTGCGCCCGAAGGACCAAGATTTTTCTGCGCGCCGGCGAAAATCAACCCGTATCTCTTAATGTCAAACGGCCGTGACGCAATGTCCGAGGACATATCGGCGACGATTGGAATTTCTCCCGTGTCCGGCAAGGAATGATATTGCGTGCCTTCGATGGTATTGTTGGTGCAGAGGTGAACGTAGGAAGCATCGGGAGAGAACGAAATTTCGTCTTTGTGTGGCACTCGCGTGAACTTTACCGGCTCCGTGGTCGCGGCGACGCGATGCGCGATGCCTTTTTTCAATTCGGTGAGTGCTTTCGCGGTCCACGTTCCGGTGTGCAACAGATCTACCGGCTTGCCGGGAAGACAAAGATTCATCGGCGCGATCGTAAACTGCGTGCTTCCACCACCTTGCACAAAAATCACGCCGTAGTCGTCCGGAATCGCCAGATGCTTGCGCAGACCGGCTTCCGCGGCAGCATTGATGCTTTCGAATTCCGGCGAACGATGGCTCATTTCCATCACAGACATGCCAGAGCCACGCCAATCAAGCAATTCTTCGCGAATGCGTTCGAGCACTGAAAGCGGCAATGCGCTGGGCCCGGCATTGAAGTTAAAAACGCGGTTTACCGAAGTTGCGGAAGCAGTAGATGAAGACACGATCTGGAATTCCTCTCTGTGGCGATTCAATGGCGCCTGCCGACGAGAATGCGCGCACGTCGGCAGCACTTCAGAATATCACGGCCGGTGTGGTCACGGAGCGAAGCATTGCGCTAACGGATGCAAACGAGCGGGAGTAAAATCGCTGCGGGAGAACAGCAACGGTATGAAGCGACGCGAATGGATACAGAAAGGCGGAGTTGCGGCGTTGAACGCGCTGGCCGCCCCTTATATGACAAAAGCTTACCGGCCAGACACAAAACTGGATTGCACGTTTCAGTTGTCGGTGATCACAGATGAAATCACGCAAGATTTTGGGCATGCGCTCGAAGTCGCGTCGAAGGAGTTCAGGCTTGGCTATGTTGAGCTGCGGGGACTGTGGAACAAAAACATTGTGGCGCTGGACGAAAAAGAAACTACCGAGGCGCGCAGATTGCTCGCGCAGCATGATTTGAAAGTTACGGACATCGCCAGCCCGCTCTTTAAAGTGGACTGGCCAGGCGCGCCAGTATCGAAATACAGCCCGAAAGGTTCTTCGTATGGAGCAAGCTATTCCTTTGCGCAGCAAGATGAAGTGCTGGAGCGCGCGATTGCCATGGCCAATGCCTTTGGAACGAAGAAGGTACGGATGTTCGATTTTTGGCGGCTGGAGGATGACAAACCGCACCGCGACGCCATGGATGCGAAGCTGAGCGACGCCGCGGAGAAAGCCGCTAAAAAAGACATCGTCCTGCTTCTGGAAAATGAATATGAATGCAACACCGCGACGGCTCTGGAGGCGGCGCGCACGCTGTCCCACGTGACCGCGAAGAATTTCTTTCTCAACTGGGATCCAGCCAATGCCGCAAAACTTGGCGACCAGGCTTTTCCCGAAGGCTACGCACTGCTGCCAAAGAATCGCATCGGTCACATGCATCTGAAAGATGTGAAACGAAACGCGGATGGAACTTACGATTGGGAATGTATGGGACGCGGCATCATTGATTACGAAGCGCAATTCCGCGCGATGATGCGCGATGGCTACCGCGGCACGATGAGCCTGGAAACACACTGGAACGGCGCGGGAAACATGGAAGAATCTTCGCGGCAGAGCATGGCAGGCACGAAAGCGTTACTTCGCAAAGCGGGAGCCCTGAAATGAGCGTCACGCAATTAATTGCAAGTAAGACTTCACGTCGGTCATTTCTGAAAATTGCTGGCGCCGGAATGGTGCTGAATTCTACCGCGGCGAGCTACGCGCGGATCCTGGGAGCGAACGATCGCGTGCGCGTGGGCGTAATTGGATTTTCAGAGCGCTTCCGCGATGCGCTGCTGCCTTCATTTCAGCAGCATGCCGCCGCGATGAATTTTGAATTTGCGGGTCTCAGCGATATCTGGAAGCTGCGCCGTGAAGAAGGGCTGGCTCACCTGAAAAACGTGGCTGGCAAGGACGTGCCGGGGGCGCGGAATAACGCTGAACTTCTTGGCCGGCAGGACATCGACGCAGTGATGATCGCTACCGCCGATTTTCAACACGCGCAACACGGAGTCGCCGCGATGCGAGCAGGAAAGGATGCGTACATCGAAAAGCCGCTCGCACATACAATGTTCGACGCTCAGGATATCCGCCGCGCTGTGCAGGAAAGCGGAAAGATTGTGCAGGTTGGCACGCAGCGGCGCAGCGCCGTCAATTACCAGCACGCGAGGGAGTTTATCGAGTCCGGAGAATTCGGCGACATCGTCAGCGTGGAAATGACCTGGAACGTGAATCAGCCGGGACGCTGGAGGCGTCCGGCCCTGGTCGAAAAATTGCGCGAAGAAGACACCGACTGGAAGTTATTTCTTGGCAATCTGCCATTCGAGAACTTCGATCCGCGGAAGTACATCGAGTATCGATTGTTCTGGCCCTATTCATCAGGAATTCCGGATCAGTGGATGGTCCACCAAATTGATACCGTGCACTGGTTTACTGGATTGCCGCATCCGCGCAGTGTCGTAGCCAATGGCGGCGTTTATCTCTGGCACGACGGCCGCAAAAACTGGGACACCATGACCGCAGTGTTCGACTACGGCCCGTTGAACGATTTGTCAAAAGGATTTCAGGTCGTGTATTCGTCGCGGCAAACCAATTCAGCGGGCGACGTGAAAGAACTCTACCATTCGAACGGCGGAACGCTGGACCTCGACAAGAACGTGATCACCGGCGAAGGCGGGCTCGAGGAAAATTACGCCAAAGCAATGGGCATGAAAGCGAATCAGTTGCGTTCGCGTGCGCTGCTGGAAAAATCCGCTGGAGTGGAGAGCGGCGCGCACGCCGGCGTGGATGAAGCGACCAGCGGGAACGTGCGCAATTGGATGGAATGCGTGCGCAGCCGGAAGATGCCCAATGCGCACATCGAGGCCGGGTACAGCCATTCCGTCGCGCTCTGCATGACGATTGCGGCGATTCAGTCGGGAGAGCGAGTCACCTTCGATGATGCGAAGCGACAAGTCATGGCAGGCGGAGCGCCGTGGCCACGCCCATAGGAGAGATTCCTTCCGGCAAGGTCGTTCCCTTTTAGTCGAGTAGCGCGAATTCCACGCGATGGCGCATCGGGTCGATGCGCTCGGCGCGAACTTTGACGCGGTCGCCCAGTCCCCATCGGCGCTGTTTCGATTTTGCTGCGCCGCGTCCGCTGCGCGAGCGTTCCGGCCCGCCCACCGCGACGATTGCGTGATCGTGCTCGCGATACATGCAGCGCGTTCCGGCAGCTTCCTCGAACGCGTTGATCGGCAATAGTCCTTCGACAAATACTTCGAACAATTCGACAAAGCATCCGTACTTCTGCACCGAAATAATCAGTCCTTCGTACTCATCGCCGAGATGTTCTTCCATGAATTGCGCGGTCTTCCAGTCGCGCAGTTCGCGTTCCGCGGACGCCGCGCGCCGCTCGGCCTCGGAAGTTTCCGTAGCAAGTTCTTCCAATTGTTTGTGGCTGTAAACGACAGCTTCGGCTTGCGGCGCAGGATGTGGATCGGCTGGCGCACTCTGTTGCGGATGGGCGAGCGCCCACTTCAGCGTGCGATGTACGACCAAATCAGGATAGCGACGAATGGGCGAAGTGAAGTGCGCGTACTCGTCGAAGCCCAGCGCGAAGTGGCCCAGCGCGTCCACCGCGTATCGAGCCTGTTTCAGCGAGCGCAACATCAAATACGAAACGATCCGCTCTTCCGGTTTGCCCACCAGTTTCTTCAATAATCGCTGATAGTGTTGCGGAGTGATACTCAGTTCTTCCGTGCCCGGCAGGGTGATCTTCATTCCGCGTTCGCGCCCGTGGCCATAGGAGTCGGGGCGGCCCGCTTTTGCGGGCGCAGGAACACGGCCATGCTTCACGGCAACTTCCCTACGATGCAAATCTTCGACACCCAGCGTATAGCCGAAAGCTTTGGCCATCTCTTCGAATTCCAGCACTTTTCGCGCATCGGGTTTTTCGTGCACGCGATGCAGCGTCTCAAAGCCGCGACGCAGCAGATATCCCGCCACCGCACGATTCGCGCTCAGCATGAACTCCTCGATCAATCGGTGAGCGATGTTGCGCTCGCTGCGCGTGATATTGGTCATTTTCTGGTCAGCGTCAAATTCGATCACCGGTTCCGGCAAATCAAAATCAATCGAGCCGTGTTCGTTGCGCCGCGCATTCAGCAGCAGCGCTAGAGTTTTCATGTCCTGAAAATGATGAACGAGGGGAGCGTAACGCGCGCTGGTCTCCGCGTCGCCTTCGATCACTTTGTTGACGTTGGTGTACGTCATGCGCTCGGCGGAGCGAATCACACCCGGCGTCATTCTGGATTCGCGCATGCGTCCGGTGGCGTCAAATTCCATCAGGCAGCTCATCACCAGCCGGTCTTCCTGCGGTTTGAGCGAACAAATGCCATTCGAAAGCGATTCGGGCAGCATCGGAACCGCGCGGTCAATGAAATAAACGGAGGTTCCGCGAAGCCGCGCCTCGTTGTCCAGCGCGGTTGCCGTTCGCACGTAATGCGCGACGTCCGCGATGTGCACTTGCAAGTGCCAGCCACCGTCCGCACGCCGCCCCACGTACACCGCATCATCAAAGTCGCGCGCGGTTTCTCCATCAATCGTGACGATCGGCAGCTTACGAAAATCTTCGCGCCCTGCAAAATCGGTTTCATGAACAGGTTGCGCGCGCCGCTCGGCTTCGCTCAACACCTTTGCGGAAAACTCGTGCGGCAGATGATGCTTGCGAATTATGATTTCCGTATCGACGCCCAGATCGCCGGGCTTGCCGAGTATTTCGATAACGCGCCCAGCCGACGCAACCCCGCCCTTCGGAAATCGCATCAACTCCACGTTGACGACAGCGCCATCGAGTTCTTCGATTCGACCGACACGGCGCGCGCGGCCGACCTCCTTCGCCTCTCCGACGCGCAACTTTTCTTGCAGCGACGCTGTGAGCTCATCGCCAGGCGGAATTTCTACTTGATGCTGAATGCGCGTGTCGTAGGGAAGCACAACATTGCCACGCGGCCCGTAGCGAAAGAGTCCAACCACCGTCGGATGCGCACGATCAAGAACTCGCACGATCCGGCCTTCCGCTCGTTGACCTGCCGGACCGGGTGAAACGCGGCCGAGATTAATCAGAACATGGTCCCCGTGCATGGCATCGCCCACAGCGTCACGAGGGACAAAAACATCGCGGTCCAGCTGCGGCATGGGCTTATCCGGAACCACAAAGCCGTAACCGTCCTGATGCAGAATCAGGCGGCCGGAAAGCGAATTACGACCATAAGGGGTTGCAGGGGACGCTTGCGAAGGGCTCGATTCCTCGGGTTGGTTGCGCGAAGACAGGTTTTCCCGGCGGCGCGAGGAAAGCACGAACCGCCCGTCGGTTAATTCGACTATCGCCTTTCGTTTCTTCAACTTACCTAATATTTTGAGCAGTGAACGCTGTTCGGACTTGCGCAGCTTTAGCCCTCGCTGAAGCTCCGAAAGCGAAGCTCCATCGGCTCTAAGTTGCAGAAAACGCAGGATGTTATCCACGCTGAGCGCCGAACCCCGGTTCATAGAATTGTCTTTGACCTTCCCGGTCTCATTTTCATAAGGATTTCATAAAGATCTTGAATTTTTTTCGTTTTGACCGAAACCATTTTCCGTTTTCAGCGGTTTAATAGCTAGGCCAACACACGACCGGCTGACCACCCTCCGTCAAGTCAGCCGGCTTCCCTGCAAGGGGAAAAAAGGGAGGCGGGAAGACCTGGCCCGCCTCCCTTTGCTTTTTACCGCAAAATTTTGACCTCATCCCGGTAATCGCTCAAACAAAAAATTTGATTCAGCGGAATGTTTAGCGCTGCATACTACAATGACCTGCCACAACAGCGAGCGCATTCGCATCGAACTGCGGACATCTCGCGCGAATTAAGATCACTGCAATTTCTTTCGAAACGAGGCCGTCACACGCATGGCAGAGAGAATACTCGTAACGGGTGGCGCTGGCTACATCGGAAGCGTGGTCGTCGCGCAACTGCTGGATCGCGGTTACGAGCCCGTCGTTTTCGATGATCTCTCGCATGGACATCGCGCCGCGCTTCCCGCTTCGGCCAGATTGATCGTCGGCGACCTCGCAGACCGCGCGCTGCTTGACCAAATTTTTACCGAGTTCCAGCCGCAAGCTGTGATGCATTTCGCGGCGTTCATTGAGGCCGGCGAATCGATGCAGCGGCCGGAAAAATATTTTCGCAACAACACCGCGAACGCGCTCACGCTGCTGGAAACGGTTCTCGCGCATGGTGTGCGACGGTTCGTCTTCTCATCGACCGCCGCTCTCTACGGCGCTCCCGAAAAAACACCTATCGAAGAAGACGCTCCGTTGCAGCCCACCAACGCCTACGGCGAATCGAAGCTGCTGGTGGAGCAGATGCTCGATTGGCTGCAGCGCATTCATGGTTTGCGATATGCATGTCTGCGTTATTTCAACGCCGCGGGCGCTGCAGGCGCGCAGGGCGAAGATCACCATCCGGAGTCTCATTTGATTCCGATCGCAGTCCAGGTTGCGTTGGGTGCGCGCAAGCATGTCGCGATTTTCGGCACGGATTATCCGACGCCGGACGGCACGTGCGTGCGAGATTACATTCACGTCAGCGACCTGGCCGCAGCACACATGCTGGTGCTTGAGGCTCTGAAAGAAAAAGAGCGGCTCATCTACAACCTGGGAAATGGGCACGGGTTCAGCGTGCGCGAGGTGATTGATACGGTTCGCAAAGTTACGGGCCAT
Source organism: uncultured Acidobacteriota bacterium (assembly GCA_963731155.1). Classification (GTDB taxonomy): domain Bacteria; phylum Acidobacteriota; class Terriglobia; order Acidiferrales; family UBA7541; genus Acidiferrum. The sequence continues at coordinate 95,900 of CAVSVB010000010.1, read as the reverse complement.
GCGATTCCCGCGCAAGAATCGCCACGCCGCGCGGGCGATCCGGCCGTGCTGGTCGCAAGCTCGGAAAAAATCAAGCGCGAACTCGGCTGGAAACCAGAATACATGGACCTCGAAAGCATTGTCCGCAGCGCCTGGAACTGGCGCAAAGCACATCCAAACGGCTACCCGTCAAATCAAGATTGAATCGCGGGCCGCTGCGCCGGGGGCCGCATCTGTCGGTGGCATTAGCAACTGCGAGCTGGATCGCACGCCCACGCTTAGGAATGCAAACATCATAAGATTCTGCCCGAATTGCTTCGGATCTGCCGGGGATACTTAGGGCTGCTTTTCAAAATGGGCGAAGGTGATGAAGTGGCCCGCGGGATCTTTTACGCCGATTTCGCGGGAGCCGTAAAAGGTTGTGCGCTCGGGCATGTAGATGTCCATGCCGGCAGTAGCGGCCTTAACCGTTTCGAGATCGTCTACCTCAAGGTAGAGAAATGTCGGTCCTTTGCGAATATCGGCGGCAATTGCCGGCAGATCCTTGTCCACGCTGGCGAAGGATTGATACATGACCTCGGCGTTGCCTTGTTGAAGAATGACGAACGCGAGCCGGTCGCCCTCGGGAACTTCGACAGTCTTGATGAATCCCAGATGCTGCGTCCAGAACGGAAGCACTGATTCGATTTTTTCCACGAAAAGGACAGGAGTGAGTTTCTTGACAGGCATTTCGCAACCTCGCAATTGGCGTGCATGAATTTCGCAAGCACTACATTCATTCCCTCGTGGAAAAAACTTAAACGAGAATGCTTCCTGGAATCAATTAGAACGAAAGGCAGCCCCGCGACACACCGAGGCTGCCTTCCCGTTCGCGCAGTGCCTCAGGTCTTGTTTCCGCTCTCCTTGGGCATCAGCTTTTTGAGTGCTGCTTCGCCTTCGGGTCCTAGCGGAGCCAGTGGCAGGTGCGTTGACGCTCCCGTCCCCGATCCGCCGTTCGTCGGGCCGAAGAAGCGCATCGCGGTTGCCGCCAATCCGTCAAGTGCGCCGCCTCCATTGCCGCCGCCAGTCACCAGCACGTCCGGCATGAACTTGGCTTTGCCTTCAGCGAGCGCCGCAACTACGTTGACGATCGCCGTTGCGTTCGAACCAAGCGCCTCCACCTGAGCGCGATAGCCGCGAGCGCGCGCAAGACCGACCGCCTCCACTTCCGCGCCCTTCGCGGTACCAGTCTGCCGGATGTATTCGGCTTCGCCTGTAGCTTCCGCGACGCGTGCGTCAGCGTTATTTTTCTTGATGTTCACACCAACTTTGGAGCGGGCCAAATCGGCCTGCATGTCCGCGGTGCCCTTGGCCTGTTCCATCTCGATGCGTTGATCCTGCGCGGCTTTCTGCTTCTTGAACGTTTCGATTTCCTGGTTCGCGACTTCGCGGTGCGTCAAGACGGTCACCATGTCTTCCGGCAGGATGACGTCCTGGATGTACACGCCCTTGGTCTCGACTTGATATTGCTCGAGCTGCTGACGAATGTGTTCGAACGCCTCTATCTGCACCTGCTGGCGCGTTTCAATGAAACTAATCGCCGGCATGCTCTGCAGTGAATTGCGAAAGTGATTGCCTACGGCTGCCTGCAGCACTTCGTTCACCAGATTGCGCATCGTGCCGACCATCGAGATGACGCGTGGCGCCTTGGTGTCGGAAACGTGGATCTGGACTTGCAGATCGATTTTGAAGACGAATCCTTCTTTCGATTTCGCGACGATCTGCTGCAACTGTGCGTCCAGGTTGTGGGCTTCACTGATCGCATCGGCCCAGTTGAGGTTGAGAATCGCGGTCGGCACGATTTCCGATTCGTAGCACCGCGGGTTCAATGGATATTTTCCGGTGCGCAACGGCTCCTGCCACACGCCGCGGTGTCCCGGCCGAACGAGCGAGCCGTACTTGAACTCCGCGCCGGAGGTGTCCTGCGTAGCCAGCCCGACGTAGGCCTTGACCACGGCTACTTGACCCTGCTTCACGACCATCATCGGCACCAGTTCGACGCTGACCAGGAAAGGATTCAGGGCATAGGCACCATAAAGCAGCGGGTCGTGCTGCATACCGATGTGGCCGCCGTGATCGAGGAACGCCTGATAGTCCTGATAATTATTGTGCAGATGGTTTTTGCTCCCAAGCAGCGCTTCGATAATCTGCGCGTCGGAACTGGTGCCACCAGGCTGTTCGAGTTTTTCCACGTCGGCATATCCGCCCAACCGGCTGGCCAGATCGCCAGAAGGCAGCGGATCGCCTTCATAAGTCGTCACGATGCCGACGACGTCTTGTGTTGTGCCGTCCTTGCCGCGCGGTTGCGGTTCGATGCGCACCAGTTCCAACTGATCGGACTTCAACCCGAGCGACGCCGGCATCAATTCTCCGCCGCGGCCCATCTTCGCCCGCAACTCGGGCGAAACGGGAACTCCGTAAACGCGGTTTCGAGTAAGAATCAAGAAGCCCAGCGGATGTACCGGCACCAGCGATCCCGGAGGCAGGACCGGGCGTTGTACGCCCTTCTGTCCGCCAAGCTGCACGAAGCTGCGCAGATCGGAAAAGTTGGCGAATTCCTTTTTGTAGACCGCGGACTTCGCACCGATCGGCAATGGATTTCCAACCTGGGCGATCACCACTCCGATTTCGCCGGCCGGAACCTGCACCCAAGGGTATTTGTCTACGGAATAGATGGCGTAGGGCATCCAGCGCAAGCCGGGCATTAACAAGTCGGCTTGATAGCCGGCTTCCCCGTTAAACGCAACAGGGTTGTCCTTTGCAAGTTTTTTGAATGAGAAACGCTTCGTGACCAGGCCCACTTCCGTAGGCCCGATTTTGTGAAGCGACGCAGCCATCGAAATCGCTGCCAGCACCACCGCGATGAAAAGAAGCGGGTAGTGAAAGAAAAGCGAGAAAAGCGGTTCGAGCACAGACATACACACACCTCCGGGGCGTCGAGCGCCATTTTGTCTTGCCTTGTTTAAGGGAGTTACATGTTTCGGACGCGCAAACTTTGCAAGGTTGTAATGCGCGTGTCAAGTAGAGCACCAGTACGCAACTTAAAGCCATGTATTTTCATTAGTTTACGCGTCTTGCCGTTCTGGACAAGCTGTTCTCTTGGTTGTAGCTACGATGACGCGCGGAAAGGCTAAAATAGCAGCAAGCAAAGTCCGCCATTTTATCGGTCTCCAGGGAGAATTCTATGACTACGCAGCTTCTACGCCACGTTTTTTGCGGTTTGTTGGCCTGCTCGTTACTCACCGTTCCGGCAATGGCCCAAGGCAACGGCCATGGCAATGGTAAAGCCAAGGGTCACGACAAGAACGCCAAAGACGACGACGGCGATCGCGGGGAGGGAAAGTATTACTTTCAGACGCACGATCGCGAGGTGGTCACGACCTACTACACCAAACATGGAAAGGGTCTGCCACCGGGTTTGGCCAAACGGAATGGTAGTTTGCCGCCAGGCTTGGAAAAACAGCTGCAAAGGAATGACAGCCTGCCGCCCGGACTTGATAAAAAGATGGAGCCGTGCCCGGTGGAGATTACCCGGGAATTGCCGCCACTTCCGCCCGATTACCGGCGCGGTGTTGTTGGCGCAAGCATTGTAGTGTTCAATGTGAGAACAAACATCGTCGTGGACGTAATGCACGACGTGGTTCGGTAGTAGCCACCTTGCCTGCGCGGGTGTGAACCCACGCCTCAACAAAACCCCGCAGCCAGGATTGCCTGCGCCACCAAACAGCGCCCGCACACCAGCAAACGCTACAAACTCAAAGCGCCCGAATACACAACACGTGCTTTCGCGGTATCCCCGCGTTCAATGCGCCCAATCTGGAAGAACTTCTCGCGGCGGCGCTTCAAATCCGTTTCCACTTTTTTAACATAAGCCGACGGCACCACCAGGATCATGCCGACGCCCAGGTTGAACGATTCCAGCAGCGCGTCGGAATCCATTTTTCCTACTTTTGCCAGGTACTTGAAAATCGGGAGCACCGGCCACGACGCCAGATCAATCACCGCCTTGACGCCTGCAGGCAGCACGCGCGGCAAGTTGCCTGGAATGCCGCCTCCCGTAATGTGCGCAAGCGCCGAAACCCAGCCGTTTGCAAGGATCGTACGCAATGCGGGAGCGTAACAAAGATGCGGCTTCAGCAATTCGGCGCCAATTTTGTTACCGACTTCCGCGACGTAGGTATCCGGTTTCACTTTGGCGACTTCGAATATCAGCTTGCGCGCCAGCGAATAGCCGTTGGTATGCAAGCCCGCGGACGGCAACGCCAGCAGCGTGTCGCCCGCCTGCACACTTTTTCCGGTCAGCAGCTTCTTCTTTTCCACCGCGCCAACGATGAATCCGGCCAGGTCGTATTCGCCTTCGCCGTAAAATCCCGGCATTTCCGCGGTTTCGCCGCCGATCAATGCGCAATTGGCCTTACGGCACGCACGGCTCATTCCGTCGACAAGCTGCTCGACGATGTGCGCATCCATTTTCCCCAGCGCCAGATAGTCCAGGAAAAACAACGGCTCCGCGCCCTGCACTAAAATGTCATTTACGCAGTGATTGACCAGATCACCGCCAACGGTCGAGTGCACGTTCATCGCGATGGCGACTTTCAGCTTGGTGCCCACGCCGTCCGCGCTCGAAACCAGAATCGGTTCTTTGTATTTCTTCTTGTCCAGCTCGAACAGCGCGCCGAAGCTCCCGATTCCCCCGAGAACTCCATTTGTAAAAGTACGCGTGGCGAGATGGCGGATGCGATTTTTGGCGTCGTCCGCGACAGCGATGTTCACTCCAGCGTCTGCGTATTTCATGGATGTGCTTGCGCGCTCAACCTAGAATCTATGTTGCAGAGCGACGAGAGAGGGTTCGCCGCTAAGCTGTGAACTGTTTCGCGGTCTTAAAAAATGTGGAACAACCGCCTCCACCGCACGGTGCCTGGATGGATAACTCCGTTTAAGTATGCCAAAAAGCGTTCAGCGATTTGTCCGGGCTGCCACGCCTCCGGCGACGCATTCAGCGACATGTAAATCAGCACCGGCGTTCCAATAATGTCGTTGCGCGGCACGCATCCCCAGAAGCGAGAATCGTACGAATTTTGCCGGTTGTCGCCCATCGCGAAATAACAATTGGCGGGCACTGTATACGGCATCTTGATATCCGAATTCTCGACGCGCTCCGTTTTTCCCAGCGTGTAATCTTCCGGCAGCTTCTGTCCGTTAATCCACACTGCGCCGTCATGGATGTCAACCGCATCGCCAGGCAATCCGATTGCCCGCTTCACATAGTCCGGTTGCGTCGGATCGAATGGCGGCTTGAAAATAATGATTTGTTGCCGTTTGGGATTTCTCCACAGCGGCACATGCAGGTTGGTAAACGGAATCCCCGCATCGTATCCCACGCGGCTCATGATCAGGTGATCGCCAATCAGCAGCGTATTTTCCATTGAGCCGGACGGAATCACGCGCGCCTGTCCGATCGCTCCGTTGATCAGCAGAAACACCAATCCCACCCAGAACCACGCGATAATTTCGCGCCGGACCTTCTGCTCCATGGTCAATTTTTCTTGCGGTTTTGTCTGGACTTTTTCAGCCTTCACGGGGTCTCACCGGCGTCCGGCTCCAGCCGATCGCTCAACTATTAGAATAACCGAAACAGCCTGCGCCAGCGAATTTCGCTGGGATGCAACAGGGCGTTCGCGTAGGCGTAAATACGGTCGCCGATTGCGCCCGAGCCCCAGGGCTCGGACGGCGTGTCAATGGACATGTAGATCATCAGCGGCGTGCCGATGATATTAGCGCGCGGAATGCAGCCTTCAAAACGGCTGTCCAGCGAATTGCCCCGATTGTCGCCCATCACGAAGTAGCAATCCGGCGGCACCGTGTATGGTAAGACCTTCGTCCGGCCGGAAAACGCGGCGTGAAACATCGCCGGCTCGCCCGGCTCCGTGCGCCCGATCGTGTAGTCCTCGCGCAAACGCGTCCCGTTAATCCAAACTCCGCCGTCACGCACGTCTACCGTTTCGCCCGGCAGCCCGATCACTCGCTTAATGATGTCTGAATTGTCGCCGGAAATCACCGTACGGAAAATGACAATCTGCCGGCGCTTGGGATTTCTCCACAGTGGAACATGCAAGTTCGTGAACGGAATTCCGGCATCGTAGCCTACACGGCTCATGATCAGGTGGTCGCCAACGAGCAATGTGTTTTGCATGGACTCGGAAGGAATCACTCGCGCCTGACCAACCGCGCCGTTGATCAACAGAAAAACCAGGCCCACCCAGAACCACGTGATTGCCTCGCGGCTGATCCTTTGCTTCATAGTCAGCTCGGGCCGCCTTTTCGCATTGCTCTTTGCCGCTTGCTTAGCCTTCACGTTCCACCGTTACGGTTGCCGGTTCGCCCAGCTTGCCGAATCCTTTGCCTTCTCGAACCTCAAGCTGAACGGGGTCCGTGGGGTAATTTCCCGTATAGCAAGACGTACAAAAGTTGCCCGCGGTGTCATTCACCGATTGTCGCAGCCCCGCCAGCGAAATGTAACCCAGCGAATCGGCGCCCAGGAAACGGCAAATTTCTTCCGGCGTGTTGGACGAAGCGATCAGTTCCTCGCGCGTCGGCGTATCCACGCCGTAGTAGCACGGCGAAATTGTCGGCGGGCAGGAAATCCGCACGTGCACTTCCTTCGCGCCCGCTTCACGCACCATGCGCACAATCTTCCGGCTGGTCGTTCCGCGCACGATCGAATCGTCCACCAGAATCACGCGCTTGCCTTCCATCAGGCCGCGCACCGGGTTCAGCTTTAGCTTAACGCCAAAGTTGCGAATGGCCTGCGAAGGCTCGATAAATGTGCGTCCAATATAATGATTGCGGATCAGCCCCATGCGGAACGGAATGCCCGACTCCATCGCATAGCCCACCGCGGCGGGCACGCCGGAATCCGGCACCGGCACAACTAGATCCGCGTCCACCGGATGCTCGCGTGCCAACTGGCGGCCGAGCGCTTCGCGGCTGTCATTCACGCTGCGCCCAAAAATCGTGCTGTCCGGACGCGCAAAGTACACATGCTCGAAAATGCAAAACTGTTTCGGCTTTTCTGGCGCGAAGTGGATTGATTCGAGTCCCGACTTTGAAATGCGCAACATCTCGCCCGGTTCAATTTCGCGCACGTATTGCGCGTTTAACAAATCGAACGCGCACGTTTCGCTGGCCACAATCCAGGCCGTCTCGCCGCTCGGCGTGGTGAATTTTGCCAAGTTCAGAGGACGAAAGCCGCGCGGGTCACGCACCGCGTAAATCTCGTCCGGAGTCAGCACGACCAGCGAGTAAGCGCCTTCGGATTGATTCAACGCGTCGCCCAGCGCTCCAGATAAGTTGCGCGCCTGTGACTTCGCCAGCAGGTGCACCACGACTTCGGTGTCGCTGTTGGTCTGAAAGATCGAACCGCGATGCTCGAGCTTGCGCCGCCACTCGGCGGCATTCGTCAGATTGCCGTTGTGCCCGATGGAAATTTTGCCTTTGTTGCAGTCGATCATGATCGGCTGCGCGTTCAGCAACGCTTTATCGCCGGCTGTCGAATATCGTGTGTGGCCGATCGAAGCGCTCCCAGGCAGCTTGTTCAAAACATCCGGCGTGAAAATTTCTTCTACTTCGCCCATCGCGCGATGCGCGTACAAATCTTTTCCATCCGTCGAAACAATTCCCGCCGATTCCTGTCCGCGATGCTGCAGCGCGTACAGGCCCAAATACACCAGCTTCGCTGCCTCCTCGTGGCCGTACACCCCGACCACGCCACAATAATCGTGGAAGTGATCGTCAGCGTATGCGATTTTTTCCGTCATTCCGGCTGTAGTCGCTTCATTTCGATTGCAGCGTGCGTTCCAATGAATCGGCCCAAACGTCGCGCAGATTTTCGACAGGAGAATCGATAATTGTGCGTCCCTTATGTTCGATGCGCAGCGACCGGTCCTGGGTAACCTGGCCGATTTCGCTCGCGGCGACGCCGTATTGTCGCGCAATTCCCCGAAGCGCGGCAAGCTTTGCCGGAGATACGCTGACCACGCAGCGGGCGCCTCGCTCGCCAAAAACCGCGAATTCCGCCGCGACTGAATCTTCAAGTTTAATTTTGGCGCCAAGAACGGGCACGGCGTGCCGTGCCCCTACGGGAAACGCCGCAAAGCACGATTCGGCGACAGTAACCGCGAACCCGCCATCGGAAATATCGTGAGCCGATATAACAACTCCGTCGGCGGCCAATCGAACGAGGCAATCGATTAAACGTTTCTCCGCTGCCAAATCAATTGCCGGTGGCTCGCCCGCGACAATTCCACCGACGGTTTTCGAATATTCGCTTGATGAAAATTCCTTAGCCGGCGGCGAATGGAGAGATTCTTCGCTACGCTCGGAATGACGAACAAGAGGAGCACCGTCCAAAAGCACAATCACATCGCCCGCATTGCGAAACGCGATTTTCACTACGCGCGAAGCATCTTCCAAAATCCCCAAAACTCCGATTACCGGCGTCGGATAAATCGATTTCCCCAGCGTCTCGTTATAAAAGCTCACGTTCCCACCGGTAATCGGCGTGCCCAGCGCCGTGCACGCTTCACCGATCCCATCGATCGCCTGCGAAAACTGCCACATGACTTCGGGTTTTTCCGGACTGCCGAAATTCAAACAGTTCGTGGCCGCTATCGGACGCGCTCCGCTCGTCGCAACGTTTCGCGCGGTCTCAGCCACCGCGTGCATCGCGCCAACTTTCGCATTCAGCTGGCACCAACGGCCATTTCCATCCGTTGATAACGCCAACGCACGCATCGTCTTTCCGCTCGGCCCATCTTTTTCCGATTCTTTGATCCGTACTACCGCGGCATCGCTCGCGCCGGGTCCGGCCAACGTATTCGTCCGCACCATGGTGTCGTACTGCTCGGTAATCCATCGCTTCGAAGCAATCGCCGGCGACGTCAATAATTTCTTAAAATTGTGCGTCAGGTCTGTTCCGTCCGGCGCAAATTGGAACCAGTCCTTTTCGCTCTCAACCCGCGGCGCAGGCGCAGCAACCGGCCGCCGGTACACCGGCCCTTCCTCGGCCAACGGATGCGCTGGAATTTCCGCCGCCACTACTCCATGATTTTTCACGACGGCCAGTTCGCCGTCTTTCACTTCGCCGATCACCACCGCGTCCAGGCCCCACTTTTTGAAAACGTCCAGCACTTCTCGCTCGCGGCCACGTTCCGCCACCAGCAGCATGCGCTCCTGCGACTCGCTGAGCATGATTTCGTACGGCGTCATGCCGGTTTCGCGCTGCGGCACTTTCGCCAGGTCAATTTCAATTCCGGTCCCGCCGCGCGAAGCCATCTCCATCGTTGAACAGGTCAGCCCCGCTGCGCCCATGTCTTGAATCGCCACGACCGCGCCGGTGTGCATCGCTTCGATGCAAGCTTCCAGCAGCAATTTTTCCACAAACGGATCGCCCACCTGCACGTTAGGCCGCTTCTGTTGCGATTCTTCGGTGAACTCCGCCGACGCCAGCAGCGAAGCGCCGTGAATTCCATCGCGCCCCGTCTTTGCGCCAACATAAATCACTGGATTGCCAATGCCCTTGGCCTTGGCCAAAAAAATATCTTCCTTGCGGGCAATCCCCAGCGCCAATGCATTCACCAGCGGATTCTGCGAGTAGCACGGTTCAAGACAAACTTCTCCGCCAATCGTCGGCACACCAAAACAATTCCCGTAGTTCGCCACTCCGCGAATCACGCCGTCCAATATCCGACGATTCGCCTTCAGTTCATCGATTCTCGTAGCGGCAGCCGTGAGGCCGCCATCTTCATCCCTTGTCGCAAACGCACTCCTACTCGCTCCCGCAAAGCCCTCTTCCGTAATCGGCCCAAATCGCAGCGAATCCAACACCGCAATCGGACGTGCGCCCATCGTAAAAATATCGCGCAAAATCCCACCGACACCCGTCGTCGCTCCCTGAAACGGCTCCACATAACTAGGATGATTGTGCGATTCGATCTTGAATGCCGCGACCAGCCCGTCGCCGATGTCCACCACGCCGGCATTTTCGCCCGGCCCCTGCACCACTAATTTCCCGCGAGTCGGCAACCGCTGCAAATGCACTTTGCTCGATTTGTACGAGCAGTGCTCGCTCCACATCACCGAAAAAATTCCCAGCTCGGTAATATTCGGATCGCGCCCCAGAATTTTCTGTATACGCCGGTACTCTTCCTTCCTTACGCCGTGCTCCGCCGCAATCTCCGGCGTTACCTTAATTTCCATGCTGGCCGTCGCCATCATTCCCCTTTGGAGTGCGGCAGTCCTGCTGTCGCTTTTCCCGTTTTCGTAGTGGCCGGCCTATTAGGCCGGTTCTTTTGACTTGGACTTTCCCTTACGCCGTAGCCTTCGCTGCCCCGACCAACGCCGCCACCATCGACTGAAACACCACCAACCCGTCCGCCGAATCCAGCGCCGACTCCACCGCGCGCTCAGGATGCGGCATCAATCCGGCCACGTTCCGCTCGCGATTACAAATCCCCGCAATGTTGCACATCGAACCATTCGGATTCCCCGCATCATCTCCAGTTCCGTCCGGGTTCGTGTACCGAAACAAAATCTGCCGGTTTTTCTGCAACTCCGATATCGTCGCTTCATCGCAGTTGTAATTCCCTTCGTTATGCGCGATCGGAACCTTCAGCACTTGCCCTTTCTTCGCCACGCAAGTCACCGGAGTGTCCGTTTCCTCCACGCGAACATAAACATGCCGACAAATGTACCGCAACCCCTTATTCCGCATCATCGCGCCGGGCAGCAAGCCCGCTTCCAGCAGAATCTGAAATCCGTTACAAATTCCCAGTACCATTCCGCCGCTCTTGGCAAATTTCTCCACCGACTTCATTACCGGAGCAAACCGCGCAATCGCCCCCGTCCGCAGATAATCACCATGTGCGAACCCACCAGGCAGAATAATAGCGTCCGAACCACCCAGGTCTTCCGACTGGTGCCAGATAAACTCAACAGGCTCTTTGAGGATATTTCCGATGGCGTAAAACGCGTCGTGGTCGCAATTCGACCCCGGAAAAACAACGACTCCAAATTTCATTGCGCTGTAGCTCCCGCTGTCATTGGGGAAACTTCATTTTATCACATGTAGCGGCGGCTTTATGCCGCAGTTTTCACTTTCATCTGTAGTCGATTTGCTCGAAATCTTTACTTATTGGCCGAGCGCGCCAGCCCGAGTGTCGCGGACCGCATCATTGAGCGGGTTACGGCAAGGTTCAAACTCCTCGCCGAACATCCCTTGGCGGGCAAGTCCGCCAGCCACATTGCCGCGAAGGTCCGTTGCTTTCCGGTCGGAAAATACCTCGTCTATTATCAGAAGACTCGGCAGTCTGTCGACATCCTGCACATCTTCCACAGCGCTCGCGAGCAAAAACCTTCCTTCCGCACGAAGACCTGAAAGCTGCGAGCAACTGCAAATCAATCTAGATCTGATTCTTTTCCGGGTGAGTAGGTAGCCAGCTTCGACTCAGGTTTTTGCGGGAGGCGGAACCTTCGGGGAAATCATGCTGGCACTCGCCGCTCCGGCGGCGCCAACGGCGCTGTCCAGGCCGAGCACATTCACCAGGCCGGAATTCGACGGCACAATGTACTTGGTATTCTGCGCCAGCGTATTGTTCAAAACTTCCAGCCGTCGCATTACTTCCGCGCGATCTTTGAAAAAAGTTTCCGCCGCCGTCGAAACCAGGCGAATCGCTTCCGCTTCGGCGTTCGCGCGTGTCACGCGAGCCTGCGCATCGCCTTCCGCTTTCAGAATTTCCGATTGCTTCACGCCTTCGGCCTGCAAAATCTGGCTCTGTTTGAAGCCTTCTGCTTCCAGGATCGAAGCGCGCTTGTCGCGTTCCGCCTTCATCTGACGCGACATCGCTTCCGTAATATCGCGCGGCGGATCGATTTTCTGCACTTCGACCCGCGTCACCTTTACTCCCCAGCCATTCGTCGCTTCATCCAGCACGTGGCGCAAATTTGTGTTGATCATGTCGCGCGCCACCAAAGTTTCGTCCAGCGTGCGGTCGCCAATCAGATTGCGCAAATTGGTCTGCGCCAGCGTAGTGCAAGCGTAGCCAAAATCCTGGACCTCAAATTGACTTTTCACCGGATCAACGACTTTGTAGTACACGACGGCGTCCACTTCCACGGTCACGTTATCCTTCGTGATCAGTTTTTGCGGCGGCACGCTGATCACCTGTTCGCGCATGTCCACGCGAATAACGCTGTCCGTAAGCGGCATGATGATCGCCAGCCCAGATGGCACCAGGCCGTGAAATTTTCCCAGCCGCATCACGATTCCCTTTTCGTATTGGTTGACGATGCGCGCCGAGCGAGCCAGCAATATCAATCCAAAAATCAGCGCTGCGATCAGCAACATCGGCAGAAAAAATGTGGCATCCATGAATTTTCGTCCTCACTTCACTTTCAGAGTCACGCCTTCCACGGAAACAATCTGCACGTCCGCGCCAACTTCGCGCGCAGGATCGGCAGGGTGCGCGAGTTCAGCCCGCCATTCTTCGCTGCCAACTTTCACGATGCCGCAATCGCGCTGGCCAATCCGCTTCGTGACCACACCCATTTTCCCAACCACCGCGTCCACGTTGGACGCTTGATCCTTTACGTACAATTTTGCTTTCAGCCAGCGGCGGAACAACGCGAAGTACAGCACGGCAAAAAATGCCGCACTGATCAACCCGACGTGCCACGATTGCGCCAGAAGGCCGATGATCCCGCCCGCGGCAAGCGACGCTCCTACCAGCGCGAGATCGAATCCGGTAAGCGCGCCCAGCGCCAGCTCAGCCGCGGCGCACAACACACCCACAATTACGAGCAGCCAGTTCACCCAGTTGCCCACGGGAACTCCTTCAAGGGGGACACGTGCAGCGCACGATAACACTGCGGTGCACGCGTTTCAATGCTTCTTGCAAATGGCTTCTTGCAAATACGGTGCGGCGAGAAAAATCTGCGGCGCCAAACGCCTTCGCCGCCTGGAAATCAACGGCGCTTGCCGCGTTTTTTCCTGGATTTCTTTTTCGGAGATTTTCCGCGAGCGGCCGTGGCAAGTTCGCGGCGTTTTTTCGCGGCCCAGCCTTTTTTGTTGATCTGGTGGCTGCGCGCAACACCCAACGATTCCGCCGGAACATTTTTTGTGATTGCGGAGCCTGCCGCGATATACGCGCCGTCGGCGATTTTAACCGGCGCGATCAGTACCGAGTCGCTGCCGACAAAAACGCGGCTGCCGATCGTGGTCTGATGTTTGTTTACGCCGTCGTAGTTGCAGGTAATCGTTCCGGCGCCGATATTTGTTTTTGATCCGAGCCTGGCATCGCCAATGTAAGAAAGATGCGGAACTTTGCTGCCTTCGCCGATCACCGCTTTTTTTGTTTCCACAAAATTACCCACGCGCGCGCCTGCTTTCAAGTGCGTGCCAACCCGCAATCGCGCAAACGGCCCGACCGTCGTTCCGTCTTCCAGGCGGCTTTCTTCGATCAGCGAATGCGGTTTGACAGTGACTTCATCATCGAGAATCGCATTCAGCAGAACGCTCCCCGTTTGGATAACGCAGCGTTCGCCAAGTTTGGTTTTCCCTAGAAGCTGTACGCCCGGTTCGATCGTGCAGTCTTCTCCGGCACTAACTTCAGGATCGATCAAAACGGTTTCCGGCAACTGGATCGTCACGCCCGCAGCCATCAACTGTTCGCGTTTGCGTTCACGAAAAATGCGATCTACTTCCGCGAGGTCGGCGCGCGTGTTGCAGCCCAGAACTTCGCGTGAGTCCGGCGCAATCTGTGCCAGCACCGATTCGCCTTTTGACGCGAGCGCTGCAATCGCATCCGTCAAATAAATTTCGCGGTGCTTGTTGTTTGGTTTTATGTGGGAAAGCGCGGGCCACAATTTAGCCAGCGTGAAAGAGTAAATGCTGGAATTAATTTCGTTAAGCTCGCGCTGCTCCGGCGCGAGTTGCGAATCTTCGACGATCGCTCCGACTTGCGTTTCCGTTTTGCGCACAATGCGCCCGTAGCCGCTGGGATCGGCAAGCACCGCAGTCAGAATTGTAGCGGCGGCATTTCCAGTGCGATGCGTGGCCAACAAAGACTTCAAAGTCTCCGTGCGAATAAGAGGCGCGTCACCGGGAAGCACGATCGCGATTTTAGCGTTGCCTAGCGCGCGCTTTGCTACGAGCATGGCGTGGCCGGTTCCGTTTTGCGGCTGCTGCAAAACAATTTGCGTTTCGAGCGATTCCACCGCGGCGGTCACTTGCTCCGCCTGGTGGCCCACGATGGTGACGATTCGTTTCGGCTTCAACGGCACGCAGCAACCCACCACGTGTTCGATAAGCGGACGTCCGCCAGCTGGATGCAGCACTTTCGCCAGAGAAGATTTCAGCCGCGTGCCTCTGCCAGCAGCCAGAATGACGATAACCACGTCTTTGTTCGGCATAGTGCGGCCATTCTCTCCCGCCCTTGTGGCTTTGACAATCCCGCAGGGCACATTTCAAGGAGATTTGTTTTGCAGGCGCTCAGGAGCCTGAATTGGGCGGTGGACGAACCGACCAATTTCCTTATACATTCTCGGCACACATTCAGCTTCTGGTTTGCATGTTCGCGCCGGAGGAGCTTTCTTGAAGCAATGCACAAACTGCCGAGGAAGCCTGGCTGATTTCGTGGCCTTGTGCCCGTACTGCGGCGTGTCGCAGCCGGTGCCGCAGATTGCGATGGCGCAGCAAGAATGGGCGCCCCCGCAAAGCAGTAACAAAGCCATTGCCAGCCTGGTGTGCGGCGTGTTGTTTTTGTGCGCTCCGGCATCCATTGCGGCCATAATTCTCGGCCACCTCGCGCTGGCCGATATCAAGCGCAGCGCCAACCGACTGACCGGTCACGGACTGGCCGTTGCGGGGTTGGTGATGGGCTATCTGGGAATCGCGCTTACCACCATCTACATAGTTTTTGTGGTTTTCATCGTTCGTACCACACTGAGCAGAGACATTCCGGCAAACGAGACATCCGCTATTGCAACGATGAGAACGTACCACCGGGCATTGAAAGCGTATGCGGCGAAGTGTCCGCAACAAGGTTACCCAGCGACGCTGCTGCCGTTAGGACCCGGCGCAGGCAGTTGCACGCGTGCGAATTTGACCGATGCGCGGCTCGCGGTTCCCGTACCGGTGCGAAAAGGCTACATGTTTCAATATACGCCCGGCGTAAACGGTTCGGAACGAATACAGGTTTTTGCCTTGGTGGCTCGACCGGTACAGCCAAATTTAACCGGGAAGCGATTTTTCTTCCTGGATGAAGAAGGCGTACTCCGGCAGGCGGATTCCCAAATCATCGGTCCGCGCAGCGATCCGGTGGACGCACCAGAATCGGAAGCAGACCAGGAGAAGGATGAAAATTAATTTCTTACGTTGAAGGGAGCAGCCTTGAAACAATGCCCGAATTGCAAAGGAAATCTTGCGGACTATGTGCCGGTCTGCCCGTACTGCGGAGTGGCTCTTGCTATGTCGCCAGTTGGAGCCGCACAGCCAATATGGAACGGTCCACAGCAGAGTAGCGGAAAAGCGACGGCCAGCATGGTGTGCGGAATTCTATTCTTTTTTTGGCCGTTTACCGCGATCGCTGCCGTTATTCTGGGCCATATTGCCTTATCGGAGATCAAGAAAAGCGCAGGCCGACTCGCAGGCCACGGAATGGCGATGGCTGGCCTGATTCTGGGCTACATCGGTGTGGCTTTCGTTCCATTCATATTGATTATTGCGGCGATCGCAATTCCCAACATTCTGCGCTCCAAAATGGCGGCGAATGAAGCCAGCGCGGTCGGAACCTTGCGAACATTCAACGTTGCATTGGTTACCTATGCGAGCGCGTGCCCGAAAATCGGATACCCGAAAGATTTGGCAAGCCTTGGACCTGGAGCATCGGAGACAGACAGGTGCGCGCACGCAGACTTGGTCAGCACGCAGTTGGCAACCGCAGTTCCTGCGAAGTCCGGCTATCATTTTTCTTACACGCCACAGCAGGATGCCGATGGCCTTGTGACGAAATATGTTCTTGCCGCCGACCCCACCACACCCGGAACTTCGGGAGTCAGGCATTTTTTCACCGACGAAAGTGGCGTAATTCGATACAGCGTGGGAGGCGGAGCAGACGTCAATAGTGAACCGCTCATGTAAAGCGGGAACCCCGGTTGAAACCAGCATCTTAGTGAACGGAAATTAGTCCGTGGCGGAAGCTCCGGCGAGAACGCGCGTTTCCGTTGAACTTTCTTCTTCGGTAGTGATGACCCAACTGGAAGAGTCAGCAACCAGCCGGCTGACCAGTTGTGTATGAAGCGCGTGGCCGGCCTTATGTGCTTCCACACGGCCAAGTAGCGGCAGGCCGACCAACGCCAAATCACCAATCAGATCGAGCGCTTTGTGGCGGCCAAATTCGTCGGGAAAGCGCAAGGGCCCATTCATCACGCCGTCACTGGTGAGCACGATGGCATTCTCAAGCGAACCGCCACGAATCAAGCCCATGGAGCGAAGCGGCTCGATGTCGCGCTCAAAGCAAAAAGTGCGCGCGCGAGCCAGCAAGTGGCGAAACGTGTCCGGGAGGACGACAATTTCGATTTGCTGCTGGCCGACCAGTGGATGCGGAAAATCTACGTAACATTGCACGCGAAATTCGTCGGCGGGATAGATGCCGATATGGCGATCCTGTTCAATGACTTCAATAGGGCGGATGATTTTAAGGTAGCGGCGGCGGCGACGGAGACGGCGAATGCCAGCCTGGTCGAGAAGCTGGAGGAATGGTTCGGCGGAGCCATCGAGGATTGGGACCTCGATCGAATCAATGTCGATGAAGATGTTGTCGATCCCGGAGGAGTAAATGGCGGCGAGGAGGTGTTCGGTGGTGGAAAGAAGCACGCCCTGTTTCATCAAACTGGTGGCGTAGCTGACGCGGGCAACGTTGCGGCCACTGGCTTCAATGGGAAAATGATCCAGGTCGGCGCGGCGAAAAACGATGCCAGTGTCGGCGGGCGCGGGTAGAAGGCGAACATGGCCGAAAACTCCGGTGTGGAGGCCGACCCCTTCGGTTGAGACTTGGTGTTGAATGGTATTCTGAAACATAGGGACAGGGTGTAGCGTAGCATCTTTTGCGCCAGAGTTGCTCCGCTGTTATAGCTTTGTTTTCAGTAGCTTAGGAATGTGTTTACGACCACTGGCTCGGGTGGTGTGGTAAACACACAACGTTATGGCTGATCGCTGTGGGCTTCTGTCGATTTGTCGCGGTAGCGAAACGAAGTGTCCTTTTGAGTTCTGGGAGCGTCAAAGGAAAGGTCGGTGTATACTTTTCTGAGTGCCGTCGTTAAGCCAACTGTTTAAGCGCGTTGTAAGGAAAGGCCAAGCATGAACCGGACTGCTCGAATCGTTATCCTCGCAATTTCTGCGGTGGTGTTTTGCTATGCCGGACTCGGGCACGTCCTGGGGCAAACGCACGAGGAGCGGGCGTACAAATCGCTGACGGTTTACGGTGAAGTCTTGCAGAAGGTTCAGCAGGATTATGTGGACGAGCCGAACATGCACCTGGTAACGGCCGGAGCGCTGCACGGCTTGCTGGAATCGCTCGATCCGGAGTCGAGTTACCTGACGCCGCGGGAATACACGGAATACAAACAGAAAATGGCCAGCACCAATCCGGGCGATACCGGACTGACGCTCAGCAAGCGGTACGGCTATGTAATCGTGGTTTCAGTTCTACCGGACAGTCCCGCGGAGAAAGCGGGCATCCACAGTGGCGATATTTTTGAGTCGGTGGCAGGATTCACGACGCGGGAAATGTCTGTTGGACAGGCGATGAATCTGCTCCATGGACAGCCTGGCAGCGGTGTGAAAGTTGGAGTGATCCGGCGCGGAAAGAACGATCCGGAACAAGTGGACCTGGTTCGCGAAAAGCTTGTCCCGGCAAAAATATTGAGCCAGAAAAATGATCCAGACATTCTGGCGCTGCGGTTGACGACGCTGGAAGCAGGCCGCGCTGACGAAGTAAAGGCCCGGCTACAAGACGCGGAAAAGCAAGGTGTGCACAAGGTAATTCTGGATCTGCGGGATTGCGGCCGCGGACCGGTCTCAGAGGCATTGGCGGTAGCGCGGTTGTTCATTTCGAATGGAAATCTGGCAACGCTGCGCGGCCAGACGGTTTCAGCTCAAACATTTGCTGCGGAACCGGGGAAAGTAGTCTGGAAGAGCCCAGTGTCCATCTTGATTGACGGAACGACCTCCGGAGCCGCGGAAGTGCTGGCGTCTGCGATGGTGGCGGCGCACCGGGGCGACGTGGTTGGCGAACGGACGTTTGGGTTGGCTTCGGAGCAGAAACTGATCACCATTCCCGATGGCTCGGCTTTGATACTGACAGTGGCGAATTATTACAACGCGGACGGAAAATCAATTTTGGAAGAAGGCGTGACGCCGGCAGAAGTGGTGCGGCAGGAAACGGTAGCGGTGGATGACGGCGCGGACGACGACGATTCTGCGGCGAGCGGCGGACCGACCACGGCACCCGCGGAACCCAAACCGCTCTCTCCCGAAGATGCGGTTTTCAAGAAAGCCGTGGAACTTCTGAAAACGTCGGCGAAAAAGGCTGCGTAATTATTCCGTGAAGTCCAGCGGCGTGCCCGCGAAAATTTTTCTCAAAATAAAGTTTAATTTTGCCGACATGCGCGAAACTTTATTTCTTGCGCTGTGCGTGGTGTTGTGTTTCTGCGCGATTGGATGCAAGCGGCAACGCGCGGGCAAGCTGACACTGGCGCAAGTACACCAGGTCACGCAGGAACTTGCAAAAGCGGCATCGGACGCGGCGCCGAACGGAACGTTAATCAAGACTCGGCGCGCAAGAAGCGAGATAGCGGGAGGCGGCGCCGACGAGTTATACATCGGATTGCATGGCAACGCGGCTGCCAAGAACAAGCTGCTGCAGAAACTGGCAGGAGTTGCGACCCAGCACCACTTGACTGTGGATGCCGCGGCAGCGAATGGGAATTCATCGCGAATTACCTTGCGCAGCGCTGGTGTCGCGACGCACCACATCGAAATTGAAGTATTGAGTTCGCAGGCGGCGGCAAATAACGACAATCTGCCGGCAGGCACCGCGCGGCTGGCAATACTGCTGGATGATCTGGGCAGCGACCGCAACGCGGCGGATGCCATCTTTGCGTTGCAGGTTCCGATCACACTGTCGGTTTTGCCTTATCACGCACATTCGCAGGAGATAGCGCAAGAAGCGCGAAAGCACGGATGCGAAGTGATGCTGCATTTGCCGATGCAATCAGTGGCGAATGAAACGCCGGAGCAGCAGGAGCTGCGGCCTGGGCTTAAGCGCGAAGAAGTCGCGGACATCGTCACGAAAATGCTGCAGTCAGTGCCGGAAGCGGATGGTGTAAACAATCATCAAGGTTCGCAAGCGACCTCGAACGGCGCGCTGATGGACGAATTAATGCCGGTGCTGCGCGATGCCGGAGTTTTTTATGTGGACAGCCGGACGACCACGGAAACAGTCGCGTACGACACCGCGAAACGGGATGGAGTGAAAACAGCGTTTCGCAATGTGCCGTTTTTGGATGACGTGCAGAACAAAACGGCAGTGAAGCGGCAGTTGCAGATCGCGATACGCGGCGCGAAGGAGAAGGGCGAAGCGATTGCAATCGGACATCCGCACGCAGTGACGCTGGAGGCGTTGCGGGAAGTGTTGCCGGAAGCGAAGAAGCAGGGAGTGCGATTGGTGCTGGTGTCGGATGTTGTGCATTAGCGTAAAGAATCGAAAGGGCGCCCGCCTAAGAAGGCGGCCGCTACGCCTGCAAGGAGACGGATTTGCGAGGCGGGAAAGCCTTGTGGATGAACAGCGCCGCGGCGGCCATGGTGATAAAGCTGAAAACGCTGCCCTCGGGGCCCACGGTGCCTCCAGTGAGCCACGCTGGGCCGTGAAGAGTGGCGTTCGAAAGATGTCCCGGAAAAACCGCGCCACTGTTCGGAACGGAAAATAAGAAAGTTTCGCCGAAATCGAAAGCGGCGTGCCAGCCAACGACCAGCCACAGATTGCCATTGCGTTTAAGCGCAAAAGCAAAGATCAACCCAATCGTGGCCACGCCCGCAGCGCCGACCCAGCCTTCGCCCTTATTTCCGAGGTGCACCGCTCCAAAACCGAGGGACAGAATCCAGGCAGCGGGCCAGAAGCCAATGCCGTCGGCAAGAGTGAATTGCAGATACCCACGAAATGCGAACTCCTCGAAGAGTCCGACGACGACAAAAAAGAGCGCCCAGTACAGAGCCCACTTGAAAATGGCGGCTCCGTGAAGATTTAGACTGCCTGCGGAATAGCCCCCGAAAGCGGCGATGCAACCCATGAGCACAACGATTTCAACTACACCGAGTGCGCAGCCCTGCCAGAAGCGCCTGCTGAAAAGAGATTCAAGCGGAAGACCGTATTCACCGACCGATCGCCGCTCTAGACGCGCCATAAAGCAAGCCGGAAGGAATATGAGAATAAAGAGTAGAGATTCCTGGAGGAAGATCTGCCAGGGCGCCGGGTTAGAAGTTTTGGGTACGTGAAATATTTTGTCCAGCGTGAGATTCACCGCGAAGCTGAGAATCAGGATAAGGAGTATGTATATAACGATGCGCCAGCCCGAGCGCAGGCCGCGATCGTTGTAAAAAATTGTGTTCAGCGGCGAGCGAGCCAACTGAGCGGAAGAGGAAGGTGTGTTGTCCGGAGACTTATCCGAGGATTTGTCCGGGTAGTGCGGCGCGTCTTGGTTGGCCATAAGCTGTCCGCTAGTCTCGCGCAGTTCCCCGGCGGCGTACAAGGCTGTCTAGCGAGGAATGGCAGAGGTGGCAGCGCCGAAGATGTGAAGGGTATCGGGGGCCTGAAGAAATACAACGAAGCGGAGATTTTCGCGCTTCCAGGAAGGATCGAGGTGGACGGTGGCTTTGACTTCATTGGGACCGGACGAATTGCCTTTCGGATTGTGAACGCTCGTTAGTGAACGAAGAACGGGCGCATGCGAAAGATTGTGGCCTTTGTTTTCGCCGCGAAGAACATTTGAGGACAATCCGCGCTCGGTGACGGCGACCAGGAGCCGGGCGGAGAGCGCTTCGGGAGGAGCGTTTTCAATGTTAATAGAAAACTCGGCGGACTTCGCAGAAACGGCGACGGTTGAGAGGCGGAGAGCGGCATTAGGGATCTTCGATGCTTCGAGGATATTTTGTTGAAGCTCGTGCGAGGAACTGCCCACGAGTTCACGGCGGCCGTTGACGACGAGTTGAGGCGTGTAAACGCCATCGCGCTTGAAGGTGCGCGCGTACTGCTCTTGCCGCTCGGTCCAGTCGTGCGAGGAGAAGGGATCGCGCCAGCCGAGATGATCCCAGTAATCAACGTGTTCTTCGATGGCGATGATTTCGACATTGTTGATGCGGCCGGCGTCGTCAAGTTGCTTGAGAAGAGCGTCGGCGGGAGGGCAACTGGAGCAGCCCTCGGAAGTGAATAATTCCAGAACGACGGGTTGAAGATAGGAGCTTTCCGGGACAACGGCTTTCGACGGCCTAGAGTGAGAGCCTGCGAGCGATTTGAGGCCTAGAGAAGTTATGAGGACGGCAGCCAGCAGGAATTCGGGCTTGGCACGCATAAAACTCCTTTCCGGGATCGGTGACAAGTATGAGATGGAGAAAAGGAGAAAAGGTGTCCTGGTGTCCTGTGCGAGCCCAAAAGAACCATTTGACGCGGACTAACTGGAAGCATAGCTTTGACCCGTTACTTGCCGATTCAGGAGGTGAGCATGGACAGCGTGTCCGAGTCAGGTCAGGTCAATGCGAACCGTTTGTGCCTCGACTTCGCGAACTTGCCTTACACCTCCGGCGATCCAACAGCTCACCAAACTTCGTGGCTGGAACTGGTTGATTTTCTGGCCGAAAAGGGGATCATTTCTGGCTCTCGAAGCGAAGAGCTCAGAGAATTGACTGAAACAGATCCAAGGGCAGCGGGCGCCTTGATGAAGCAAGCGGAGCGGTTAGGCGGCGTTTTGCGGTTAGTTTTCAGCGCGATGATGACGTGCCAAAATCTGGAACCCGAGCACTTGGCGCCGATCAACGCAATTCTCGCGATTACGGAGGGCCATGACGAACTGCAACGGGACGATGCGGGCGGCTGGAAGTTGGGCTTCCGTGCGAGGCATGAAGGACTAGAGTGGCTGCTGGCGGCGATTGCCCGGTCCGGGGCCGAATTGATTGCGGAAGGAGCGAAGAGCGGCCTGCAACAGTGCAGCAATTCACGCTGCCAATTGTTGTTCTATGATGATTCGAAGACGCACCGAAGGCGGTGGTGTTCGATGGCGCTTTGCGGAAACCGTAGCAAAGTGGCGGCATTTGCGCGTCGCCATGGCGGGGAAAAAGCGCGAGCGCATCACGCCTGAGGCGAAACTATTTTTCGTCTTTGACGTACTTCGGCTTCCGATTTTTTCGCCACGGGTCGTAGCTATGTGCGAAGACCAGACGTTCGGCAAGGGGCGGGTGGGAGTACATCCAAAAAGTAATGAATGCGGGCGGATTTGGATCTGCAAGATCGATTTCGCCCAGCGCCTGGAAGGCGTGCGCGGCGACCTGTGCGGAGTTTGGCACGATTCCATGAATTAGTTCCAGACCAAAGACGTCGGCGGCGTGCTCCTGCCTGCGGCTATACCCGTTGATGATGGGCGAAGAGAAAAACATGATGCCTTCGAGAATGAGCATCAAGACTGCCAGTGCGGCCCAATCCTGCGTCCCGTAAACCTTCCAGCGAGTTCCCCAGCGAGCGAGCGTGGCGTGAAGCAAGCGATAGGCGGCGTACAAAACAATCAGCGAGACCACGGCGAAAAACACAAAGCCATTTCGAATGTGGTTGAGAACGTAGTGACCGGATTCGTGGGCGAAAATGAAGAGCGTTTCTTGCGGAGTCAATTTCTGAATGGTGTTGTCGAAAATGACGACACGTTTGGATGCGCCGAGCCCGGTAACATAAGCGTTAATTTCGTTGTTTTTGCTGCTGGCGTTCATCAGAAACATTCGCTCACGCGGGATCTGCAAACCCGCCCGTTGCGTGAGCTTCTGCAGGTCGGTGGTGAGTTGGGGGTGCTGATTTGCGAGCGGTTCGAACTTGTAGAAGAGAGGATCGATGACAATGGGCTCAAGAATGAAAATCCCCAGAATAATGGGCAGCGATGCCAGCCAGAAGTAGAACCACCAGCGGCGCGGGCTCTTTCTGATGACCAGAAAAAGAATGAGGCCCATCAAGGAGAGAAATGCAAGTTCAATCAATACGGCCTTGAACCAATCCAGGAACCAGGATCCCCAACGCTGGACGGACTGTTGATAGTGAAGTGAAAGTCCGTGCCAGGCCATATGCACGGGAAGATCGGCAAGATCGAGAACCAGCGCCAGGACGGGGATGAAAATGAGGCCCTGCAGGAAGCGATTTTCCGTGGTTTGCTGGGCAAAATCACGAATGCGCGCGACGAAGCTAAAGCGCAACGCCAATATCAGAACGACAAATCCGACCAAGACGGAAAGAAAATAAAGCGAGTAGCCGGCGCGGGAATAGGCCACTGCTTTTTCGTAACGATCGTGCGAAAGTGTGTAGCGATTCACATCGTTAGTAGTGGAATTGTCCGGCGCGTTGCCGGGAGGCTCGATCTGTTGAGGCGGGGGCGTGCGAACAGTGCGAGTTTCCTGCGCCAAGAGGGGGTACGGCGACGCGAGCGCAGCGAAAATCGACGACAAAACGATTAGAAGCAACGCATATGCTATGCGTTGACGCGACATTCGTTTTTCTCTTTTCATTTGGCAACAGCTAACCACGCGAGCGTGGCGAGTATGCAGCACATGCGGCTGTGACTGCAACTTCTCGAGAGCGCCGGCGGGACGCGAAGGCAAAAGACCGCCGCCTCAGTATGGTTAGATGGCCGGCGGCGAGATAAGGAAAGCAAGAAAGAGAAAAAATTGCGATCGGTTCTAGGGATGAGCGGTCTTCAAGCAATAATTTCGCACGGCTCCGGAAGTGGCAAGGCTGGCGTGGACGATGGAGGTCCAGCGCTCCAAGCGATGATGATGAATGCGGTGGAAGAGGTAGGAGATACCAATGGAGGCAACGGTGGCAGCGGCTTCGATGGAGGCGAAAGCGGCATGATTGTCGACAATGTCGTTGGTGAGTAGCGCTTCGTTGCGGCCGCGGCGGCGGAAGTTGAGAGTGGAGAAGTAATCGAGAGTGCGGGAAGCTCCGACGGCGGCGAAGAGAAGATCGTTTTCGCGATCCCAGAAAGCATGCTCAGATGACGTCGGTTCTGGCTGGCCATTCGCGGGCCCGGGGTCGAGCTGCCGCTGTTGCGATGAATTGATTGGAGATAGAACGATGGTTGTGAAGGCAGAGGGATCGCGGGGACAGACTGCGAGACTCGCAGGTGAATAAAATGCAAGATGTGCGGAGATGAGGAGGGGCGGCGAGACTGAGGTCGTAAGCTGATTCGCGCAATTTTTGGTTTGTATTCTCGGAAGATGCAGGAGCGCAGCGCTCTGAGGTTGCGGCGCTCCGTACGCAACGGCGGCAGATAGGAAAAAAGCGAGATGGTAGATTAGAAAGCGAACGAAAACAGGTTCCGTCGAACTTGCTGACGCGATACAAGGCAATGGCGACTTTGCTGCGGAGTCGAAATCAGAACGTAGCACTCTTGAAAATCCCTTCTGGCGTTTGATGCATCGGATATCTTAAGTCAATAATGACGAAGACACACTCTATATCGCGCTTAGGCGAATCAGAAACAGCGGCGATGGGGAGGGGAGACGCCGGAGAACCTAAGATATTTTTAATATCTATACTTTGGCTGCCGACAACCGCATCCAACTCTGGCAAAGGAGAACCCCGTGAAAGCCCATCGGCGAAAGGAATTAATGGCCACGTGCGCGTTTGTGGTTGCGGCAGCGGCGGCGCTTGGCGCTGGAGTTGTGTTCGCCAGGAAGGCTTCGAGCGCGCGGCAGAGGACGTTTGAGTTCACCTACCAGGTGGGTGTTCCGGCGACAGTCGGAAGCAAGGTCGAGGAGCGTCTGTGGATCCCGTTCCCGCAGACCGACGAACATCAATCGATTCGAAGGCTCGCAATCGAGAGCCGTGTCGCTCATGAAGTAGGCAGGGAACCGGAGTATGGAAACAGCTACGCCGTTTTTCATCCAACGCCGGAGCAGGCGGCAGCAGGATACGACGTCGCATTGCGTTTTGAGGTGACCCGACGCGAGTACGCGCGGGGTTTGAAGGCGACGAACACGAAGACCCCAAAAGCTACAGAGGCCGCGATGCGCCGCTACCTTTGAATGCGACCATCGCGGAACTGGCGCGCGCACAAACGGCCGGCGCAAAGGAACCGACGGCGAAAGCGCGCCGAATTTACGACTATGTAGCCTCCACCATGCGCTACGACAAATCCGGCGAAGGCTGGGGGCGCGGCGACGCAATGTGGGCGTGCGATTCAAAGCGCGGGAACTGCACGGATTTTCACTCGGTGCTGATTGGAATGATGAGGTCGTCCGGAATTCCAGCGCGTTTGAGATCGGATTTCCGCTTCGAGAAAATAAAAAAGAAGGCGATATTCCGGGTTACCACTGCTGGGCGGAATTTTACGTAGAAGGGATCGGATGGGCCGGCAGATGCTTCGGAGGCTTCGAAGAATCCAGCAAAGCGTGATTACTTTTTCGGAGCCGTGGATGCGGATCGCGTGATGTTTACTTATGGCAGGGACATCCGGCTTTCGCGCCAACAAAAAGGCGGACCGCTCAATTATTTTATTTATCCGTACATGGAAGCGAATGGCCAGGCGGTGAAAGGACTAACGACGCATTTTGCGTTTCGCGATGTGTCGCCACCCGCTCTACCGGCGCTGGAAATTGAGTAGACCAGGAGCGGCCGGGCGCCACTCAAACGGTTCGAGCGTAATTCATTGGAGGCAGGGCAAGGGATACTGCGTTGCGCGCAGTGTGTCCGCGGCGTATGTTGAAGATATAGGCCCTCAAACGGGAGATTTCCATGTCGAGCCAGAAAAGCCACTATCCGGTTTTTGCCTTCGCAGCCGCGTGTCTGTTGCTGACCGGTTTGTGTAACGCAACCCGGGCGCAATCGCAGGCCGATTCCGCGCCGTCGGTGGCGGAAGCGGCGCGCCGTGTGCGCGAGAAGAAAAAGGAAAATTCCAAGCCGGTACGGACTTTGACGAATGACGATTTGCCTGCGGCGCCCGCGGGCGATGTCGCTAACGAGGCCGTCGCGCCGACTCCGGTTGTGAATGGCGATCAGCCTGCCACTCCGGCAGCAAACGAGGGCGGCGAAAAGAAGCCGACAGCTGCCGCTAACGATGATCAGGCAAAGCGGAAACAGGCCGAGAATGCCGCAGCGCTCGAACGAGCGAAGAAGCAATTGGCGGCGGCGCTCAGCGACTTGGACATAATGCAGCGGAAAGCTGCGCTGGACAGCGACAGCTACTACTCGAAAACAGGTTACGAGAGCGACAAAGAAGGCAAAGCGAATCTTGACGCCGAAGCGCAACAGATCGGTGACAAGAAACAAGCCGTTGAAGAATTGCAAGCGCGGGTGGCGGAATTGCAAGCGCTGGTTGGCGACGAGGCCGAAAACGAGTCCGACAAGTCCGACAAGTCCGACAAGTCCGACAAAAACCCGCCGCGCGTTGAGCAGAGGTAAATCCAACCGTTCACCCTTGATTCGGCGAAATCGTGTTTACTCGCCTATACTGGTTGAGGCAACGCGACATGAACCGGCCCTTCGAAGCAGACTTCGGCGCACTCTTCCCTGAACGCAAGCCATTCCATAAAGACAATTTCAACAATTTTGCTGTGGCCGGACACTGCGTCCTGATCACGGGAGCGGGCGGCAGCATTGGATCGGCGCTGGCGCGGAGGATTTTGCGTGCATCGCCGCAGCGGCTGACTCTGGTGGACCATTCAGAGCAGGCGCTTAATGCATTGCGGCGTGAACTTAAGTTCCGCGATCAAGCGGATGTGGCGCAATTCGTTCTGGGAGATGTACGCGACGACGGACTGGTGGAAAGCTTTCTGGCTGAGGAAAAGCCGGACTTTATTTTTCATGCGGCGGCATTCAAACATGTGCCGCTTCTGGAGGAAAATCCGTTTGCGGCGATCGAGAATAACGGACTTGCGACGTGGAGGTTGGCGCGGAGTGCGGCGAAATTTGGAGTTTCGCGACTGTTGCTGGTTTCGACGGACAAGGCTGCCAACGCGCGGAATATGCTTGGAGCTTCGAAGCGCTTGGCGGAGCTGGCAATAGTCCGCTGGCATTCGCTGCGCACGCGGATGAGCGCGTTGCGGCTCGGGAACGTGGCGGGCTCGAGCGGGAGCGTCTTGCCAATCTTTCGCGATCAAATCCTACGCGGAGGCCCGCTGACGGTGACGCACCCTGAAGCTACACGATATTTTCTGACGATGGATGAAGCTTGCACGGCAATTGGCGCGCTAGCGAATTTGCAGGATGCAGCCGGATTGTATTTGCCGGAGATGGGCGAACCCATTTTCATTCTAGAGCTTGCCGAACGAATGATTCGCGCTGCGGCAGCAGTTGCAAAGGGTCATGCGGAAATCAGCGTGAAAATCACGGGGCTGCGGCCGGGTGACAAGTTGCACGAGGATTTGCTTTCGTATGGCGAGACCGCAGGAGCGGAAGCGGCGGCCGGGACTCGGGCGATATACGGAGAAAAGATTCATGCGGAATTGCTGGACGCGAAGTTTCGCATGATGGAGGAAATCACCATGCAGCGGGACCTTGGGGCGTTGCTGGACGTACTGCAAGAGGTTGTTCCTGAGTATCAGCCAGGGCCACACCTCACGAGGAAATGGGTTGTAGCTGCTGCCGGAGCCGGGGATGACTGAGGCTCGCCGCCGCATCGCAGTGGTTACGACATCGCGCGCGGACTACTGCCATTTGTACTGGCCGCTGCGATTGCTGGCCGAAGACGCGCGTGTGGAATTGAAATTAATTGTGATGGGAGCGCATCTCTCGCCGGACTTCGGGGAAACTATCAAGGAAGTCGAAAAAGACGGATTTTCAATTGCGGCGCGGATCGAGTGTTTGCTGAGTTCGGATTCAGATGTCGGGATGGCCAAGACAATTGGCGTCGCTACTCTGAGCCTTGCCGACGTACTGGGCGAAATGCGGCCGGATATTCTGCTGTTGATCGCGGATCGTTACGAGATGCTAGCCCCCGCGGCGGTGGCGCTGGCTTTGCGGATTCCGATAGCGCACATTGAGGGCGGAGAAATCAGCGAAGGAGCGATTGACGACGCGGTGCGCAATGCGTTGACGAAAATGGCGCATCTGCATTTCACTTCGACTTTTGCGGCTCGAGACAGAATTGTCTCGATGGGCGAGGAGCCCTGGCGGGTGACGCGTGCCGGCGCACCGTCGCTGGACCATCTTCGCAGGTCAAAATTACTGCACCGCCAGGAACTCGAAGCGAAATTGGCGATACCTCTGGAAGAATCGGCGATGGTTATTGCGTGTCATCCGGTGACACTAGCAGAAGATACGCTGGAAGAGACGGATGAATTGTTTGCGGCGTTGCAAGCGATGCCGGGGCAATTAATTTTCTGCTATCCGAATTCGGATGCGGGAAGCCGGGCGCTGATTGCTCGCAGCAAAGAATTTATTGCCGAACGCAGGAACGGGCAACTTTTTGTGAACCTCGACGCCGTTACCTATTGGAGTTTGCTACGGCATGCACAAGTGTTTTTGGGAAATTCGAGCAGCGGGATTATGGAGACGGCTTCATTCGCGCTGCCAACGGTCAACATTGGAGAACGGCAGCGCGGGCGAGAGCGGGCGGAGAATGTCATTGATGCGGCGGCGAATCGCGAAGAGATCGTGGCTGCGCTTGCGCGAGCGCGGAGCCGCGAGTTCCGCGTGGCGTTGCGCGGAATGACCAATCCGTACGGGGATGGAACGGCGTCGGAAAAAATTGTGGATGTTTTGACGAGCGCGCCGCTGGGAAGGGAATTGCTGGTGAAGAGAGGGACGCTGCTGAAATCTGAATATGCTGCCACCAGTTGAAGTACACGACTGGGCAAGCTGGGGCGTCGTATGCTACACGCCAACGAAGATTTCGCTAAGTCCACGTACGGGACGGACGCAGAAAGAGAAACTCCCGCCGCAGACGGCGGCCGCTACAAAGGCGACGGAAAGAACAACGGGATAAATCCACCGCTACATCAAGAATGCAAAACGAGGAAAGCAAAGCGGCTACTTTGGCTCTAGCACCAGGGGCAGACCGTTCTTCGGATTGCCGATAACGATCACTTTGGCGTTGCTGCTGGTGGCGAGTTTTTCCGTGGCTTCAATTCCCTTCCATTCGAGCAGTTGCGGGCTGATGCCCTGAGCGACAATTTTCTGGAAGTCGGCGATGCCTTGCGCTTCGATGCGCTTGCGTTCGGCTTCCTGTTTTTCCTTTTGCAGTATGAAACTCATGCGCAGGGCGTCCTGTTCGGCTTGCTGTTTGGCTTCGATGGAGCCTTTCAGCATGGCGGGAAGACGAACGTCGCGCAGCAGCACCGCTTCCACAATGACCCCGCGGGCAGCGAGTTGCGTGGTCAATTCCTCCTGGATCTGTTGCTGAACCAGTTCGCGGGCGTTGGTGTAAAGAGCGTTTGCGGTGTGCGCGGAGGTCGCGGAGCGGATGGCCGCCCGCAACGTTGGCTCGACAATTTTTTCCGCGTAGTTTTCACCGACGGTTTGGAAAACCACCGCGGCCTTGCTACCGTCCAGGCGAAAGAGCAGGGAAGTATCCAAGTCCAGAATAAGGCCCTCGTTCGAGGGCGTGTTCGCGGTTTCCTTCACGGATTGCGTTTGCACGGAAAGCTTCTGGACAGCCTTCAACGGATTGATCAGATGGATGCCCTCGCCCAGCACGTCGCCGGTGACTTTGCCGAACAACGTCAGTACGCCGACGTGTCCAGTGGGAACCGAAGTGATGCTCGAGAAGAACAGGATCAATAGCAGAACGGCGACAACGACGCGCAGAAAACGACTTCTGAAGCCGGCAAAGTTTGGCAAGGCGCGAAGCGAGCCGCCCAAATCAAAATCACTGCGTCCGGTCGTGGTCATGAATTTTCTCCGTCCCAGCTGGGTAGAACCGAGTGCTTTCAGATTGCAGCCATCATCTTACGTTGGAGGGAGGAGCGCAACTGAGGCGAGGCGGTGAATTCGACAAGTTTTGTTGAATGTTTCACAGGAAATCCACACCCGTGCAACCCTACCCCTATATCTTGTGTGGTTTTTTCTTGACACTACTGCCTTCCCGGCTTCACAATCCGCCGTGTCTACTGCTTCTGGCGTGCGGCGAACAAGCGTTCGCGTGCCGCGACCACTGGGGGAAGCACGATGCAATATTTGCCGGGGTGGACGGTGCAGTGCATCAATCAAGAATGTTCCGCGCGGGGGCACTGGTTGCGGGCGCATCTCTCCGGCCCCAATGCGGGCTTGGAGTTTTGTCCTAGCTGCGGCTACTCCTTGCAGGCGGTACCGCCGCCAATCGGACCGCGCCTTCGCATGAGGCCGCGTTCGCTGACAGCGCGTCCTTTGCGGCCCAGGCCACGATAGATTTTTTTGTTGGCGTCGCGCCATCATAGGAAGGGGCCGGAGGCAATTCGTCTCCGGCTTCTTTATTTTTGCGGCAACCTCTAGGGATGACATGAAAGCGGACATAAAATGCCTCCCGTAAGCTGCTTCTGATACAATATTTTCACGCTTTTTCGGACGACGTCCGGCCATCTTCCTGCGTCCAATGATAAGGGTTAGCTCCGGCGTGGTTCGGTCGAGTGTGCGGTAAACTTTTCTCGGAAATTGTTTCTAAAATGAGAAGCTCGGGTGGCGAGATATGTGCCCGAGTTCCCAACAGCGACTTCGGAGCCTCAGGTTTTGTGCCGTATTGCCGGCCAGTGCCGAAGCCTCTCGTGCGAAACATTTAGCCCTTCAAGGGCGTATCAATAGATAGAAACGGGGAAATTCCGTATCAAAACGTGTCTCTGCTAAGACGGTGGTCGAGGTTTGTGGTCGCTACAAGTTCCGAGAGACATGAAAAGGAAGCAAAGTCATGAAGATGTGGCAAAAAGTGGCCATCGGCGCTGCTGTGGTAGTGGTTGGCGCCGGTATTGTCCTCTACAGCGTCAACCAGGCGAACAAGGGTGTCATCACCGTGCAGACTGCCAAGGTCGCCAAGCAGGACAGCTTGATTTCTCTGGTCACAGCGTCGGGCGAGATTAAGCCGACCACTTATACGAACGTTCAGGCGCAAGGTTTTGGCCGCATCACGGACATTCTTGTCAAGGAAGGCGACCCCATCAAGAAGGGTGACCGGTTGTTACTTCAGGAAAACGTCCAAGCCAGCGCTGACGTCCAGGCTCAGTCCGCAGCGATGAACTCGTCCGAGTCGGGAATTCTTGCGGCAGATGCCAGCTATAAGTCGGCGCAATCGGATCTTCTTCTGCAAAAGGCGAATCTGGAAAAAGCCAAGCTCGATTATGAGCGCGGACAGGGTTTATATAAGGATGGGTTGATCCCGAAGCAGGATTTTGACCAACGCAAAACAGCTTATGACGCGGCCGCAGCCTCCGTAGATTCGGCTGCAGCGCGAGTCCTGCAATTGAGGGCGCAAGTGGAACAGTCGCGAGCACAACTCAGTCAGAACAAGGCAGTTCTCACCCGTACGCGGGACATCCTCAGCAAGACCACCTACGTTTCTCCCATTAATGGCATCGTCAGCTATTTGCCCGTCCGCTTGGGCGAGTACGTGGTTCCGGGAATCCAGAACTCCAACGGCAGTTTCCTTATGACTTTGTCGGATATGTCGATCGTCACCGCCGAAGTGAAGGTTGATGAGACCGACATCGTGAATGTAAGGATGGGACAGGATGCCGATGTAACGATCGACGCGGTGCCGGGAAAGATTTTCCACGGCAAGGTAACCGAAATCGGCTCTCAAGCTGTACTGCGCAGTTCGGGCCTCGCCACCACGCAGTCCACAACCAGTACCCAGGAAGCCAAAGATTTTAAGGTCGTAGTGACCTTGGACAGTCCGCCGGCGAATCTCCGCCCCGGATTGTCCACCACCGCCAAAATTAAGACTGCGGAAAAGAAAAGCGTCGTTGCAATTCCTATTCAGGCGCTTGCGGTTCGTACGCGCAAGGATTTGGACGAGGCCAAGAAGAACCCCAACGGCGGCAGCAGCGGAAGCGCTCTTGCCGCTCCCCTGCCTGCTACGAGCGGCGATCCGAAAAAAGAAGAAATTCAGGGCGTCTTCGTGATCAACGGGAAAAAAGCGTTCTTCAAGCCCGTGAAAACGGGTATTAGTGGAATCACGGACATTGAAATCACTGATGGTTTGCAGCCGGGCGACGAGATCGTCGTGGGCAGTTACAAAGCTTTACGCACTTTGAAGCCTGAAGCGCCTATCAAAGTAGATAACTCCGCGCCAAAGAAGACAGACGACCAGCAAAGCTGATTTGGTAACTATCGAGGAGAAACGCAAATGGCCGTGGAGACAATGGAAACCGAATCGTATCGCGAAGATCTGGTATCGAACGGCCTGGTCATTAAGACCAGCGAACTGGCCAAAGTCTACGAGATGGGCTCTGAGCAGGTGCATGCGCTTTGCGGCGTCGATCTGGAAATCCGCAAAGGCGAATACGTTGCCATCATGGGCCCTTCTGGCTCTGGAAAATCCACTCTTATGAACCTGATTGGCTGCCTCGATTCCCCAAGTTCCGGTAAATACTGGCTTGCGGGTCGCCTGGTCAGTGAATTGGACGACGACGAGCTTGCCTACATTCGCAACAAGGAAATTGGCTTCGTCTTCCAGACTTTTAATCTATTGCCCCGCGCAACGGCGCTCCACAACGTCGAACTCCCCTTGATCTATAACGGCACGCCCGCCGAGGAACGTCTGGAAAAGGCTAAACAGGTTCTGGGACGTGTGGATTTGACGGAGCGTATGCATCACAAGCCGAATGAGCTCTCTGGCGGACAGCGCCAGCGGGTGGCCATTGCCCGGGCTTTGGTAAATTCGCCCTCGATTGTTCTGGCTGATGAGCCAACTGGAAATCTCGATTCGCGTACCGGCGAAGAGATCATGGCGCTTTTCGCCAACCTGCACAGAGAAGGCAACACCATTATTCTCGTCACCCACGAAAATGACATTGCGCAGCACGCCCACCGCATCATCTACATCCGCGACGGCAAAATCGCCTCGGACGAAGCAGTTAAAAAGTAATCACTAGTGTTGTGTCGCATAAATAGCTTGACTTATCCGCGCCAAATGGCCCAACACCATCCTCATCCACACTCCGATCCCCGCGAGCTGGCAGGTTGAGATTTACTTCTCGATCGTTCAGCG
Organism: uncultured Acidobacteriota bacterium; assembly: GCA_963731155.1. GTDB lineage: Bacteria > Acidobacteriota > Terriglobia > Acidiferrales > UBA7541 > Acidiferrum. The sequence goes on along the minus strand of CAVSVB010000010.1, from coordinate 62,405 downwards.
AAAAGTCCTCACCCCAAACAACTTCTCTTCTTTGCCCGAACTCGAACAGCGACTCCTCACCTTTCAGTACCACTATGAGCGGACAGCGTCTCCGTTCAAGTGGACGTTCACACGCGCCGATCCCCACGCGCTTCTGGCCAGGATCGACGCCAATCGCTTGGCTCCCGCGGCTTGACCCGTTCAAAAATACGTCACCGTAATTCCGAATCAGAGGACTTAGCTAAGAGACCTTCCGCTTGGAAATTTGCCGCAATGCGCGGTGGCGTAATACGGGCGCCTGAATCCCTCGATTCGAACTGGCACGCATTCTGCATTAATCCTTTGGCCATTTCTTCACATAACCTTGCTTCTTTGCGCCATGGCAGACCGTAAAATCAAGGGTACAGCCATGGCCTCTTCCCGCACCTATGCCTGGATTGCCGGAGTGTTCTTCCTGTTCTTGGGAATTTACGCCGTCGCCTCGCTGACCCTCCCCGCCGGCCAGTCGCTAAGTACGTTCGGCAACATTGCGCAGTGCCTCGTCCCGCTCCTCGCCAACGCTGGGCTCCTGCTCAACGCCGGCACGCCGCACTGGCGCCGCAATATGTTCTGGATGCTCGCGGCGTTGTCCTGCACCTTGTGGATGGTCGGCCAGTTTCAATGGACTTATTACGAAGTCTATCTTCATCGGCCTCTCCCCGATATGTATCCGGGAGACATCATTTTCTTCTTGTGCGGTATCCCGCTGATGGCCGCGCTCGCCCTTCGCCCACATTTGAAGCGAAGTGAGATCCGGCTCCGTTTTGGGTATATCGACTTTGCGCTTTTGCTGGCCTGGTGGGTCTTTCTCTACGCTTTCGTGGTGCTGCCGTGGATGTACGCCGAACCCGCTCTTGGCCCTTACAACTTAACGTTTGATTGGATCAATACGATTCAGAGCATGGTCATTGTGGTCGGCCTTGGCGTGCTGTGGCTGAGCAGCCGCGGCGCGTGGCGCAACGTCTATGCCAACCTGTTCGGCAGCCAGTCGCTGCACATGCTCTCTTCGCTGATGATCAACGTAGCGATCGACCTCAAGGTCTATCACACCGGGAGTCTGTACGATCTCCCCCTGATCGCCTCATTTCTGTGGTTCGGGGCTGCGGGGCTCATCGCTTATAAGAATGCCGCCGCGCTGGATGATTCTTCGGAATCTGCTTCGACCGAAGGATCGGACCTGAAAAAGGGCGAAAGCATTCTTGCTTCTCGTCTAGCCATGGCAGCCGTAGTCTCCTTGCCAGTTTTCGCTGTTTACACCATTAAATTTGCCCACGATTCGCCAGCGGTACGAGAATTCCGGCTCATGACCACCTTGCTCGCAGCCGTTCCTCTGGGCTTCCTGGTATTCCTTCGCCAGCACATGGCGGACCGCGATCGCACACGGCTTCTCGCCCGCGCGGAGCAATCCGTTGAAAATCTGCAGCGGCTCCAGGCGCAGCTCGTGCAAACCGAAAAGCTCGTGTCGCTTGGCCAACTCGCCGCCGGCGCCGCGCACGAAATCAACAATCCTCTTACCGCGATTCTCGGCTATTCCGATCTTCTCGCCGACGATGCTTCGCTTCCGGAAAAAACCAGGGCCATTTCGGCTAAAATCCGCGATCAGGCCCGCCGCACCAAAACTCTTGTCGGCAATCTCTTGAGCTTTGCTCGACGGGTTCCCGCCGAGCGTACTCTGCTCGACCTCAACACCGTGGTCACAAATGCCGTTCAGCTGCGTGCTCTGGACCTTCGCAATTCCGGCACGAAAATTGACCTCAAGCTGGAGTCCGTGCTTCCCGGCGTGCGCGGTGACGGGAATCAGCTGATGCAGGTGTTCTTCAATATTGTGAATAATGCTGTGGACGCCATGGAATCCCACAACGGCGGCGGCACGTTGACGATCAAGACCATGCGCGACCGCGCGAATGTTGTGATTCTATTTTCAGACACCGGCCCGGGTCTGAAGGAACCGCATCGTGTTTTTGACCCCTTCTACACCACCAAGCCAATCGGCAAAGGCACTGGCCTTGGACTCAGCATCTGCTTTGGCATCGTTCAGGAGCACGCGGGGAAGATTCTTTGCTACAACTCGCAGACTGGCGGCGCTGTGTTTCGCGTGGAACTTCCAGCAGTGCTCGCGGCCCTTCCGACTCGCGATCCACAGGCTACCCCGCTGCCGGCTGCGAAGAGCTCTTGAAGTCTACTCTCGGCCCTGCGCGTAGTTCCTCAGACATACGCACCCGGGTGGTTTCTAAAATCGTGCTAGAGTCCTTTTTGCCCCCTTCTCTGGAGCCGCGCATCGATGCCTGATATTGCTATCTCAACCGAAAAACTGAGTCGCCGCTTTGGCCCTCTGACTGCCGTGGATGGCATGGACCTCCAGGTCGAGTCGGGTCAATTCTTCGGGTTTCTTGGGCCGAACGGCGCTGGTAAATCCACGACCATCAAAATGCTGACGGGACTGCTGGCCCCGACTTCGGGGCGCATATCTCTGCTCGGCCTCGATTTCGCACAAAATCTGGTCGAATTGAAACGCCAGATCGGCGTCGTTCCGGAAGGTATGGGCCTCTTCGAACGTCTGAGCGCCCCGGAGTATCTGGAATTTGTCGGCCGAATGTACGGCCTCGATAAAGCCACTACTCGCAAGCGTAGCGACGAGTTGCTCGAATTCATGCAGCTTGCCGATCGCTCCAAAACCATGATCGCGGACTATTCGCACGGCATGCAGAAGAAACTCGCTCTTGCCGCGGCCGTGATTCACGGGCCCAGAATTCTTTTTCTCGATGAGCCGTTCGAAGGGGTAGACGCCCTCGCTGCCGGCGCCCTAAAGGAATTGCTGGCCCGCATGACCGAACGCGGCGTCACGATCTTTCTTACGTCGCACGTACTCGAAATCGTCGAGCGTCTCTGCAGTCACGTCGCCATTATCAAGAGAGGCCAGTTGGTCGCGCAGGGTTCGATGGAACAGCTCCGTGCCGGCGTTCCTAGCATCGAGGGACGCACTCTGACTCTGGAGGATATTTTCCTTTCCGTGGTTGGCCAGGGAGCAGATCGTGCACAAATCGAGGAGCTTTCATGGCTGACGTGAGTAACAGCACCGGCCTTGCCGATCAGATTCGGCTGATCGCGTGGCTTCGCTGGCGGGTCCTGCGCAACAGCATAAGTAACAAAAACCGCCGCCTTGATCTGATCGGACTGATTTTCTCCGGTTTTTTCAGCCTGCTCTTTGTTATTGGTGTCACCTTCGGGTTTTTCTTTGTGACCAAGGCGCTGTTTGAAAAGCATCTTGAACCATTGTTCGGCCTGGTTTTTCTCGCGCTGCTTGTCTGGTGGCAGTCGTTTCCCATTCTGCTGGCGGGATTTGCTCCACAATTTCCATTTCGCACGCTGCTTCGCTTTCCCGTAAACCTCTCCACCTTCTATCTCATCGGCATGGCCTACGGATTGGCGGATTCCGCTGCACTCGCAGCCTTGGTTTGGATGTTGGCCATGCTGGCCGCGACAACCGTGGTCCAGCCATTCGCGGCTCCAGTGCTGTTGCTGGTGTGCGTGCTCTTCACGGTTTTGAACGTAACCATGGAGCGGCTTCTCGGTGCATGGGTGGAAAAGCTCCTGGCCAAGCGTAAAACGCGAGAAATTTTCTTCACTCTTTTTATTCTCGCCATGGTCAGCCTGCAGTTCCTTAATCCGTTGATGCAAAGATACGGCCGCTCCCTTCTTCCGATCGTGCGAAGGTGGGTGCCATATCTTTGGCTTCTTCCATCCTCGTTCGCGGGAGACTCAGTCGCCCAATTTGCCGGCAATCACTGGGGCACGGCAGTACTGAAACTCGGCGGCCTTGTCGTTTACACCGCGATTTTCACCGCGCTTCTGTGGATGCGATACACCCGGCTCTATTCCGGCGAGGAACTCAGCGAAGGCGTCGCTCCAACACGAAAGGAAAAGCGCGCAGCCCTTACTGCGGAAGACGCGAGAGACACTGTTACCTTCCTTCCTCCGCAGGTTCTCGCGGTGTTTCGCAAGGAGCTTCTCTATCTAAAGAGAAATACCTTCTTGTTCTTCGGCCTCATTTTTCCCCCAATGATGCTGCTCTTCTTTAGCGTTCAGTTCGCCGGGCCGCACCCGACCGCATTCAAGAAAGGAGTTCCTCCGGATCTTTTCTTTCCCGGCATGATGGCCTATCTGGTCTTAATCTTGATTGCACCGTCCTACAACTGCTTCGCTTATGAAGGCAAAGGGATCCAGACATATTTCACCGCCCCTGCGCGTTTTAGGGAAATTCTCCTCGCAAAAAATCTGATGACGATTTCGATCCTCTTATTGGAGATAGTTCTCTGTGTGACGCTGGTTGGATGGCGCGTGTCCTTGCCAACCACGCCCGTTCTGTTCGCCACTCTGGCCGCGGTCGTCTTTTCGATTGTCGGGCAACTGACGATCGCCAATTGGGCATCGCTTAGTTACCCTCGCAAAATTGAATTTGGCAAAATGCAGGGCCAGCGAAATTCCGGCATGTCCGTCCTGATCCTCTTGGGAGTGCAAGTACTGTTTGGGAGCGTCAGCACCCTGGTCCTTTTTTCCGGTCGATGGTCGGGCAATCCATGGCTGCCTGCGGAAATCTTCACAGTGCTTGCCGCGGCCGCCTTGGGCGGCTATTTTTCTTCGCTCGAAGCCTTCACGCAACTCGCCGAAAAAAAGAAAGAGATCCTGATCGACGCGCTCTGCCGCTAAAACGATCCTGTCTCCCGATTTTCTGAGCCCTATTCCCCCGTTCCTGTAGTGGCCGCTACCCATGCACGCCTATTTCAGTGTGCCCAGAACGACACTGACCACGGGTTCCATACAACAGGGGTACTTTCAGGCGGACAGCTGGTACCAAGGCGCTATTCTCCGAAGCGCAGTCACCATTCAAACTCCTTGCATGTTTAGAGAATTTGTTAGTTCTTCGGCCGTCATCGTCGAGTCACCGGCATCTGAGCCGGGAACGGCCTCCGCCATTCCTGAGTCCCCCGCCGGCTCGCTACTAAGCTTCGCGATCGCCGGCTCCGATCCGGCCGCTTGCTCCAACCTGCGACACATGTTGCTGCAGACTGGATTCGCCAAGGAAATTCACGAATGGGCCTCGGCCAAAGCCGTTGAACTGCGCCATTCGCAGGATGTTCCAGACGTTGTCTTCCTCGATCTCAACGGAACCCCACAGTCCGATTTTGCTTTTGCCCAGCAACTGGCCAAGCTCCGCCCTTCCGTTCACATCGTTTTCTGTTCCGCGAAAAAGGAATCCAATCCAGAGTTTCTGCTGCAGGCCATGCGTTCGGGCGTACGCGATTTTCTACAGAAGCCGTATGATCGCAGCGAACTCTGTTCGCTGATCGACAGAGTCAGTGGCGAACACTTGCGCGTAATGCCTCGCCGGTCGGTCACTGGAAAATTATTTGTCGTGCTGGGAACCAAGGGCGGCGTTGGAACCAGCACCGTCTCTGTGAATCTGGCGGTCCAGTTGGCGAAGATCCCCGGAAAGTCCACCGTCCTGCTTGATTTCTCGCGTCCCATGGGTGATGTCGCCGGCTTTCTCGATTTGCAGCCATCTTTCCAATTAAGCGATGCCGTGGAAAATTTCAAGCGTCTTGATCCCACACTGCTCAGCGGATTGCTTACCCGGCATAAGAGTGGCCTGAAAGTTTTGGCGGGAGCGTCGCGTCTGCAAGACTGGCAGCACGCTTCGGCTTCGGCTATCGAGCGCCTGGTCGAAATCGCGCAACAAAGTTTTGATTTTGTGGTGATGGATTTCGGTTCGTTCTATTCCCCGGATTGGCAAAACGTTTTGCAGGCTGCGGAAATTCTTCTGGTCTCAGAAGCCGATCTGCCGGGTCTGGCCAAGCTGCACCGTCACCTTGGCGCGCTAGCCCATTTGCAGGTTTCGTCGTCTCAGGTGCGCCTGATCATCAATCGCTGGCATCGCCACGACGAACCGGCGCTCGAAAAAGTTGAACAGGGCATGAAGATACCCGTCTTCGCGCGACTTCCGAATAATTTCAAACAAGTAAGCGAAGCCAACGTGCGGGGTGATTCACTGAAACAGGACGGTGATCCGTTGTCGGCGGAATTTCACAATATGGCCACTCGTCTCGCTGGTCGAAATCTTGCCAAGCAGACGAAAAAATCCCGCCTGGGCCAATTCTTTTCGGTATAGCCCACGGTGTTCGTCATGCGTACCTGAAGGACTATCCGCAGTACCGCTGCCGCAACGTCGTCTCGTTCGCACGAATCCACGCAAGAATTCGTTCGAATCCCTCATCAATCGTCACTGAAGGTTCCCAGTCCAGCATCCTCGCGGCTTTCCGGTTGTCGGTGAAATAAATCGGCAGATCCGCTTTGCGAATCGTATCTTCCGCGGTAATTGTGGTCCCATGGCCGAGCTTTCGTTCCAGCAACTGCGTACCTTCCCGCAACGAGAGTGAATTCTCCGCGCCACCGCCCAGATTAAAAATATCTCCACGAAATCGGTCCATCTGTTTCATTTGCAATTCCACCAGCGCACAAACATCTTCCAGGAACAGAATGTCCCGCACCTGCTTGCCGTCCCAGCCGATGTATTTCAGCGGCAGCTTGAAATAATGCGCGATCGCCCACCACACCACCCAGCCCTGGTCCAATTTCGCGAACTGCCCGGTTCCTGCAATCACGCCGAATCGATTGACGACGATCGGCATATCAAATGCATTCGCGTACTCCTGGCACGCCGCGTCCGCAATCAGTTTGCTAAGTCCATAAATGCTGCGCTGGCCTCCATCGGTCGCAAATTCTTCGCTGACTCCGTGCACCGGATCGAATCCGCGCGCCCGCGATTCCACCGGAATCTTTTTCCAGGCTTCCTGATCCCATTCGATTCGCGTTGCCGCTTCGCGCCTCGGCAGCTCCAACAACCGGTCCACCACGTACACACGGTTGGTGCTGAAAAAAATCAACGGGCAGCGATGCTGTCGCGCAAACTCCAGCACCCGCACCACCCCCAGCGAATTATTGGTAATATCAAAAACTGGATTGGTGTACCCGGAAACCACGGAAGGCTGCGCGCTGGTGTCGCACACAAATTCGATTCCATGCGGTAAATTTGCGAAATCCTCCGGATTCCTCACGTCGCCATGAACGAACGTGACCCCATGCTTTGTGAGCCGTTCCAGGTTCGATTCGCTTCCTCTCCGCACCAGGTTGTCCATCGCCACCACGCGATGGTTCTTCTCGCTCATCCGTACCGCAAGCTCCGACCCGACAAATCCAGCCCCGCCTGTAACCAGAATATGCACGCCGTTACGCTCCTGCCGCCGACCGCTCGTTCACTAACTTCCCGTTCGACGCAAGCCATAGCCGAAAATCGCGATAAGGAAGATACGCGAGCAAGAGTACGTCGAGAGGAAGGAGTTCGAATCGCCGGGCGCGCAGGTCGCTGCTGAATAATTCCAAAAATGTATGGCGAAAGTGGACAAAAAGCGCGTGACCCACAACCGACCGGAGTGATATGCCAGACGCATACGCGTTCACTCCGGATTTCCACCATCGCCAGTATGCGTCCAGGATTGACTTCACCGAATCGCTCCGCAAATGTGTTGCTTGCGCCGCCGGATCGTAAATCAGTTCCCAATTGTTTGCGTAAAGTTGCCGCGAAAGTTCGCAGTCCTCCCCATTGGTGCGCATGGTCTCATCGTATCCGCCCGAGGCAAGAACTGCGGCCCGTTTGAAAATATTGTTGCAGCCAAAAAGAAATTTAGGATTTCGCACCAGCGTTGCTCCCCACTCCTGCGCCATGTGTGCTGCTCGCCAGCGGTCGGCAATCGATGTCTGCACGCCCTCGCGCAAAAATCCGCCGGCACCCGCGATTCTTGCATCGTTCAAATGCGGCGCAAGCTTCTCGATCCATGTCGGCTCGGCAACACAATCGGCGTCCAACGATGCCACAAACTCGCACCGCGCTACACGAAACGCGGTATTGCGAGCGGCGGCGAGCCCGCTATTGCGCTCGTGCCGCACGACGGTCACACGCGAATAACGCTGAGCGACGCTCGCCGAATCATCCTTTGAACCGTCGTCGATCACCAGGATTTCCGCGGGCGCCAGCGTCTGCGCAAGCAAGCTCGCGATAGCTCGCGGTAGAAATTGCGCCACATTATAAGCCGGGATGTAGACCGTGATGTCAGGCACAGCGCGTCGTGGATCGATCCATTTTGACAACAACTGCTATCTGGCAAGCTCCAGACCACCGGAAATCAAGGAGCCTACACGATGCCCACTAGGATAACAGAGGTGCCGCAGGCTCAAGGCTGCATCAAATGTTTCAATTGTTCAATATCGCGCTGCTCGATCTGGTGCAGCGCATCTTTCCGGCGAAAAAGATAGGATCGCAATTGGGCAATGATTTGTTTGGGCACGTCATGAATTTGATTCTGCGCCACTACGCTCCAGGATACCGGCCCGCGCGCTGGAATCAGGTGCATTCCCCACTGAAAAATCAGCCCCACATTCCAGATGACAAAGACACTTAACACCGATCCCAGTAATGCGGAAGCGACCTCTCGGCTACGGAAATGTGACGCAATCGCATCCAGCACCGTCGCCAGCCCGAGCACAAAAAACACCGTCAGCGAAACAAAAAATCGATTTCCGTACGAAGAAATGCCAGCCCAGTCCGGATACGATGCCATGAAGTAACAAAAAACGATCAGCACGCAAATGACGGAAATTCCAATCGCCGGGAACCTCCGCCAAAATAGAAAAAGTCCGGCTGTTGCGATCAATAAGAGCGGCGTCCACGAAAACAGTCCGTGATTCGCGGAAAACAAGAGCCCCAGAAACCACGGCGAACGCCAAGCCCATCGCGAGATGGGTATATATCCCGTTTCTAGGGTTCCCCCGTATATGAAATAGCGGGTCAAAAATGTCGGCAGCAGCGACACCAGCACGACCGCACAAAATAGCAAGTGGCAACCCAAGAGCGAAGCAACGACTCTCTTTGAATTCCCGTTCAATCGTTGCAGAGCCGCCCGGTAATCTGCCAGCGCTTCCGGAACCAGCAAAGCCAGCACCAGCGCATTCGGGTAATAAACATTGATCATCAGTCCGCCGAGTAACCCCAGCCCGAACCACTGCGCCACTTTTCGTTCTTCGCGTGTGCGCAACCAATACCAGAAGAATAGCGACACCGTAAATGCGGAGTGCGCGTGTGACCACGACGGATTGAAATACATGTAGACGGGTAGGGAACTTGCCCACCATATGGCGATCGTCGCAAGCAGCGCCCACCGTTCCGCTACGTACCGGCACGCCACTCGATACGAAAGCAGTAGCGCGGCAAATCCGTAGACCAGTGTCCCGAAGGCCATGGCAATCAAGTACGGCAGGGAGAATCCGTCCGCCGAAACGTTCGCTCCGAACGCGCGTGCTGTCAGTACGCCCGCATGAGCGATCAGGAGAAATGGAGCCCACAGCATCGCGGGCCCGACCGTAAAATGATTGTCTAGATGTCCATTGGCCGTGCGGAATTTCTGTTTGGGAACGCCCGTCGGGTCCAGCCGGGCCTCGCGAAATCCCTCATTCGCGTTTTTATAGTCCGGCGCAAAATCCAGATTGTGCTGTATCAGCAGCGCGCGCGCGAACGCGTAATAACCCACTCCATCGCCCCGCACCCATGGATTCAATAGCGGAAGGGAAACAAGCAGGACTATAAGCAGCATCCGGGGCGGGAATTTTACATGCGCTGCGCTGGATTCACGCGTGTCGTTCCGACGATCCACCACTCAACCACCCGTTCGCTAAAGCGAAATGCTTTCTACGGCCAGCCCGTGACGCGTGTCCGGACCTTACAGCAAAGTATAACTGACTTCAGTGCCAGTATTGACAAATTCAATCGGTTAAAAGAGTGAACTGGGAGGGGTTGTGTCCAACAGGCAATTTCAGACCGGAACACCGGATACCACACGTGGCCGTTCCGCAGCTTCTTTCTCTCGCAGATGCGAAGTCACGCGATCAATAATATCGGCGAGCTTTGTCTGTGGACGAAAGCCGGTTAGCTTTTGCAGTTTTTCCACACTCGGCACGCGCCGCATCATATCCTCGAATCCTGGTTCGTACGCCTGGTCGTACGGCACATAAGCAATTTCCGAGGAGCTTCCGGTGCGTGTCTTCACGGTCAGCGCGAGCTCGGCGATCGATATCTCTTCGGTGTTCCCGATATTTACCACCTCTCCGATCGCGCGCTCCGTGTCCATCAAACGCAGCAGCGCTTCCACGGTATCGCGCACATCACAAAAACAACGCGACTGCGTTCCTGAGCCATATACCGTAATCGGCTTATTATCCAGGGCCTGCTTTACGAAATTCGGCAGCACCATTCCGTAGCGCCCGGTCTGCCTCGGTCCCACCGTGTTGAACAGCCTCACCACAATCACGGGAACCTTACGTTCCCTCCAGTACGACAGCGCCAGAAACTCATCCAGCGCTTTCGATGCCGCGTAACTCCAGCGACCTTTCGTCGTCGGGCCCAGCACCAGGTCCGCTTCTTCATGGAACGGCACTTGCGTGCTCTTGCCATACACTTCCGAAGTCGACGCCGTCAGCACGAGTTTCCGTTTCTTCTCCGCAGCCTCCAGAATAATCTGCGTGCCGTTTACATTCGTCTCAATCGTTCGAACCGGACTCTCGACGATCAGCCTTACGCCCACTGCCGCCGCAAGGTGCACCACAACGTCCGCATCATCCACGAGCTCCGCTACCAACCGCCGATTTTCGATCGCATCGAGGTGATATTCCATCCGCTCTTTCGATTTCAGGTGCCGGATGTTCTCCATACTTCCGGTGGAGAGATTATCCAGGAGCACCACGTGATCGCCCCGTTCGAGCAGGCGCTCAGCCAGATGCGACCCGATGAAGCCGGCACCACCAGTGATCAGATAGCGCACGATGCCTCCCGGGAAAAGTTACAGCGACTGTGAATCGTCGTCCAAATAACGTGAATCAGTGGTGACTGAAGAACGGTCGTCGGTCTTGCCGTAAAGCTCCGCGGCCTCCTGCGGGCCATATCCGTACGAATACGGGTAGTAGCGATAGGAATAGTAATAATCGGGCGCAGTCGAATCGACCGCATTCAACACTACTCCCAGCAGGCGGCATTTCACGCTGGTCAGCAGATCGCGGGCGCGCGTGAATGCCTCCTTGGGTGTTTCGCCGCTGCGCACTACCAGCAGCACGCCATCTGTCTGCACCGACAGAATCACCGCGTCCGTCGCGGCCATGATTGGGGGCGAATCCATAACGATGAATTTGTACTGGCTCCGGAGTTCGCGCAGCGCATCCGCCAACTTGTGCGAAGAAAGCAAATCCGCGGGGTTCGGCGGCAACGGTCCGGTAGGAATGGCCACTAGATTCGGAATCAAAGGGTGCGGCACTGCCACCAGTTCGAGGCTCGAAACGCCCGCAAGATAGGAACTCAATCCGGCGTACTCGCCATCCGTCATATTCAGCAAACGTCCGATTCCCGGTTTCCGCAGGTCTGCATCAATCAAAAGCGTCCGGTCGCCCAGTTGCGCCAGCGTGACCGCCAGGTTTGCCGCCGTCGTCGTTTTTCCTTCGCGTGGCAGCGCACTGGTTACAAGAACCACCTGCGGCGGGTGGTCTGCTCGCGAAAGCAACAGTGCCGTGCGTAACGCGCGGAAGGCTTCCGACATCTGCGATTTCGGCAAATGCTGCGCTACAAGTTCGATGCGCTTTTCGTGCCCGTTGCTCGAAGCACCACTCATGAAGCGGGCGTGCCTTCCCGTACCCTCTTCACCCGTGAATTCGGGAACCACCGCCAATGCGGGTAACCGCGCCAGGTTTTCGATGTCGTCGGGTGTCTTGACCGTGTTGTCCAAATATTCGCGCAACAGTGCCAGTCCAATACCCCCGACAAGCCCCACTAGAAACGAAAGCCCAATATTCCTCGCTTTTGCCGGCCGCGCCGGGTAAGACGGCACCATCGCCGGATCAACCACACGAATGTTGGATGACTTCAATCCGGCCGAGATATTCGCTTCCTTCAATTTTGTCAGCAGGCCGTCGTACATGGTTTTGTTTGCTTCGGCGTCGCGCTTCAAGATGTTGTATTCCACCAGGCTTTGCGCCATCACATTCACTTCAGCCTTCTGCTCGTTCAGCGCCTCGTTCAACAGCCCTTCTCGCTGGCGCGCCGCGTTGTAATCGTTCCCCAGCGCTTCCAGAATGTGGTGCTTCTCGTTGTCGATTAATGCTTCAATTTCTTTCAACTGCGCCTGTTCGCGCTGCACCTTGGGAAAATTTGGCCCGTATTGGTTCAGAGCATCCAGATACTGGGTGTAAACTTCGGAATGCTTCCTCATCAATTCCTGCAGCGTGTTGTTTTCGCGCAGTTGCGGAACTACATCAATATTTCCTGCCTTTGCGAATTCGTATAACGCTTCCTTGCGCATACGTTCGCTCTGTGCTTCCGTCACTTCATTGTTGAGAGCCGTTAATCGTTGCGTGGTGATGTTTTGTTTGTCGTCCAGTTCCCAGATCTGGTGCTGCCGTTCGTACGCCAGCCGCGCGTCCTCGGAATTCTGCACCTTTACTTTCAGCTCGCTCAGTTGATCGGTCAGCCACAACGTCGCTTTGGCGGTTGTGTCGTATCGACTGCGGAAATTTTCCTCCATGAAGTTCGCGATGTGCGCATTCAGGATTTGTGCCGCCAGTTGCGGGTCGGTAGATTCGAAGCTCACGTCGAGCAACCGGCTCTGCGGCACTCGTTTTACAGTCAGGCTGCCAAGAAACGCGCCCAGTTCTGGCGGACGCTTGTGATTCGCAAGGCTTCCAGAAGTAATCGCTTCCGATCCTGCGGGCGCTCCCTGCATCTCCTCGTGAGCAATCAATCCGCTGTTGCGAATGGTGTGCAGAGCCAGCGTCTCGCTGGTCAAGATTCGCGATTGCGTTTCAATGTAGTTGTCCATGTCCATCATGAAGTCGTAGGAATCCATGCCCGGGAATGGCAGAACACTCGTATTGTCCCGGTCAATCTCGATTCGTGCTGTCGTCGAATAAACCGGTTGCATGCGGAAGGTTGCGATGGAAACGATGGTTACCACGGCCAGCAGAAAGGACAGGATCAGCCATTGATGCTTCCGCAGAATTAATAGGTAGTCGTATAGATGGGGTTCTCGTGGAGATAAATCGAAGCTCGGAAGCCGCTGCGGCATGGATACGACTTCGACCGCGCCTGTCCCGCGGTCTTTCGGAACCAGCTTGTTTTCGTCCGTCATGTGCTTCTAGTTTCCTGTTCCGAGCCGGTAGACTGTCAACGCTGTGCCGATTGCCACGCCAAGTTCGATCGCGCGAATCAAAGCGGCTTTTGATGCACTGTCGGGTATATACAGAATGTCACTTGGCATCATACGTACATCTTCTGACTTTCGCTGCACAATCTTTCCCAGATCCACGGGGATGGCCAATTGTTTTCCCATGGAGTCTTTGCGGATGATCACTGCCCGGTCCTTCTTCGCAATCCGGGTCATTCCGCCGGCTAGTGCCAACACCTTCAGTGTCGAGAGCTGCGCGCGGTCATTTGTGGACACAAACCCACCCGGACGTTGCACCGCTCCCAAGGCGTACACAATGCCCGCGTGCGGGATAGTCACCACGTCTCCCGCTTGCAGTTGAATGTTGTTCTCCGTGTTCCCGCGCTCCAGTAATTCCGCCAGATTTACGGTGATGGTATTCGCCGGCGGTGGTGGCGCATCACTAATCGGCGGTGGCGCGGCTTCGGAACCGGCATTCGGCGCAGGCGCTTGTTTTGCCGTGGTTTCCGCTCCCGGAACTGCCAATTGGGTGCTTTCGGATGAATTTTTCCCGGTCGCTGCAGCATGGGCTGCCGAACTCTGATCAGGTGTCGTCTTCGGCGCGACAGGATTTGTTGCCGATACTGTGTCTTCTGGACCAATCTGCGGCGGCTCATTGGAGGCCGCTTCCTCCGTCGCCTCTCCCCGAGTGATAATTACCGTATCCCCCGCGTCCGGGGCGATTCCGCCGGCCTCCGCCAGCACCTGCACCAGTGACACTGGATGATCTGCCTGGTACACCATTGGGTGACTCACCGCCCCTACCACCGTGATCGGTTTGCTCCTTTTTTCCTTGACCGAAACCATTACCTGCGGATGCGAGACCAACCCATTCGCTTCCAGAACTTCCGCTACTTTTTGTTGCACCTGCAGTTCGGTCAATCCGACAACGTAAAGGCGCACCGGCACCAGCGGGATGCCTATTGTCCCAGTCTGGCTAACCCGGACTTCCCTGGAAAGTTCTGGAATATCAAACACTTCCAATGCAACCACGTCGCCTCGTCCCACCAAGTAGTCGTGCGGCGCTGTAGTCGTTCTGGCAGAAGAAAGGGCGCGAATCCGGTCATTCATCTGCTCCTGGGTTTCCATTGGTGTTTGGCCACAGACTACTGGCGCTTGCGTCAATGCGAAGACTACCACCGCAAGCAGACACCAATGCGCGACACCCGGTCTGGCCGATTGAATTTGCACCATTACCCCCCAACCTGAATTATACAACCCGATTGCTCAAGTCAATCAGGGTTTTTCAGCACTCCGGCGAGTCCTAACACGGTTTTTCGAGAGCACGAGGTCTGGGATCTCGGCCGCGGCCAGCAGGCTCATCAGCAAGAAAAGCAAGAGGTTCGCCGGGATATGCAAATTGAAATCGACCAGGCTGTGCACCAACAATCCCCAGCAACCTGCAAATCCAGATAGACGAAGTGTATTCGCGAAAGAATTGTCTCCGGATTTCAAAAAATGCAATGCGCCGATAAACAGAGTTCCGATGAACCACGCACAACAAATACCGCCGAGGATGCCTGTTTCGGCCAGAGCTTCCAGATAATCATTGTGCGCATGATTTACGATTTTTCCGTCATACAGCGTTTCGTATGGCGGATATACCTGCTGCAACGTCCCCAGGCCCGTTCCCAGCACAGGGTGATCCAGAAAAATTCGCCATGCGCCGTGCCGCATCGAAGCACGCTTGCCCTGCATTACTTCCAAGGTCTGCAAGCTCGAAAAGCGTGAAAGAATCTGGTTGACGCCGAGCCAAGACACCGTGAGAAATGCCAGGAACAGAACCACTCCGCCGGCCACCAGATGGCGTCCCGCAGTCCGGCGCAGAATCAGCACCAGCGCCAGGAAGGCCAATTCCGCTGCCAGACTGATAATTCCGCCGCGCGAAGCAGAAAGCAACAGCGCGCTCATCGGAATAATCGCCAGCATGCCCACAATCGCCAGTCGTTCCCGGCGCACCCGTCCCAAAAGCAAAGGCACCAGCGACATTGGCAGCGCCAGTTCCACAAATCCGGCGAAGTGATTGCGGTTGGCATAAGGCCCAAATGGGATGCCTCCGTATTTCAATTCGCGGAACCAGTAAAGTTTCCCGTTGAACGTCAAATGCTGCAGGATTCCCAATCCTGCAACCAGAAAAGCAAAAATCATCACGAACCACGCGAAGCTGCGCCAGTCTGCCAGCGTGCGGAAGGCCTGCGCCGCCAGAAAAAAAAGAATCAACATGCTCAACATCAGTTGTAATTCGATGCGCGTTGTAAATGGCGACGCAGTGAGCCGGAATGCCAGTTGCACGGTGGAGAGCAGGGTAAGCGCCGCCAGCGGAAACAACAGCGACGGCAGGATAATTGGGCATTCCTGTCTGGCAACAAGAAAGCGCATCGCCCAAACCAGCAGTAAAATTCCCGCAGCCGCTTCCAGTATTCCTCGCGCCCAGGGTTCTACTGCCCCATGGCTTAGTATCGCGAACGTCACGATCGCGAAAATGCCTATCCGCACGGGCTTCATGGTTTCGGCGAACCCTCGTTTATCGGAACCAACGAAACGTCGTCCAGCCACGCGGCGCCTTGAATATCGCTTTCCGGCATGTCGCTCATTTTGCGTTTCACGCATACCGTGCCGAAGACCGCTCCCGGCGGCGCTACCCAAACCAACTGCACTTGCTTCCACGGTTGCGTGCCGCGCACATCCTCGGTCATCACGGGCTCAGTGCTCGTCGACGCGAAAACAAAAACCTCGAGACGCACACCTTCGCTGCTGGTCAGCGACTGCGTCTTCACCCATGCGGAAAGCAGGTACTTCTTGCCGGGTTCCGGAGCGATGTGGTGACACGCATCCTCGAAACTGACATTTCGGCGTCCGTTGAACAGAATGCGCAGCGAACGCTCGCCCGAATGTTTTTCCGATGCATCGAGGGAAATCTGAACGTCACTGGTGGCTGGAAGAAAATGCCACGAAAAACCTCCGCTGGTGTAACCGGATTCGAAGCCGCCATCCCATAACAATGAACCGGCCGGATCGGGGGGCGGCGGATTTTGCATGATTGACACTGCTTGATCCCACGCGCGCACGGCGTCGGCATGGCGTCTTTGCTGAATGAGCGCGTTGATGAAAAAAAACATTTCAGACATTGGCACTTTTTGCCGCAATGCAATCAGGCGATTCCATACGAGTTGTGCGTTGTCCAGGTCGCCCGCATCGGATAGTGAATGCACAATCGGCAGATACACCGCACTGGATGACGGCAAAGCCTCATTGAGCAGAACATTGGCGTCCGGCTGAATGCGCAGCGCACGCGAAAACGCTTCGGCGGAGCGCTTCGGTTCGAGTTCGACTGCTTTGCGGATTTCGCCGAACGCCGCATCCTGCTCGCCCTGCCGCAGCAAAAAGTTTCCATAGCTCCAGGCCACGTCCGCGGAAAGCGGGTATACCGTCTGCCCGGAAAGAAACGCCTGGCGGGCATTCACGGTATCGCCTTGCCCGTCGTAGGCCGCCGCCAAGTCAAGCAGCGCTTCAGCGGAATAGCGGTCGAGGGCAACGGCTTTTCGCAGAGACTGCACAGCGAGAACAGGCTCCGGCTGCTCGAAATCATAGAGATAAGAGCGTCCGAGAAGAAACCAGTTGCGCGCATTCGCGGGTTCCAGAGCCGCGGCGCGCTCATATCCGGCGCGGGTATCGAGGTTCAAATAATAAGTGGCCATTGCGTTGCGAACGCCGAAATAGCTCAGGAAAGTAGCCAGGGCTAAAGAGAAGATGAGGATGAGCAAGCGCATGCGTGGACTTGTTAGCGCAAAATTCATCGCAGCTAACTCTGCCTAAGCAGAAGGCAGCGACGCAAGCAGAAAGTCGTGGAACTTGGCGATCAGGCTTTGCGCGATTTAGCCGACAGGCGTTTGCGCATGGCCAGTCCCGGGCCAAAACGTGTTTGCTCGACGCCCACGCGCTCGAAGTTGCAGACTTGATAGAGTCCTTGGGCTTTTGGATTGCCGATTAGGTACAGCCATTGAGCTCCTCGTGACGCGGCCACACGCTCGGCTTCCTGTACCAGGTGTCGGCCTATGCCACGCGTCTCCAGATTGCAGGTTCTACGAATAGTCCATCAAGGTCGGCATCGCCGTCAGGGCGGGGAAGAACTACGCAGAAATCGAGAATTCGACCGTCGCGCTCTGCCATGTAAGTATGTCCGGCATTGAGATGCTCAAGGGGCAATTCAATCGCGTCGCGGTGCGCGAGCAACTCTTCGCGATATTCTTCGCAAACCAGAGAAGCTTGCCCCTGAAGATCTTCGGGCGCTTTTTTTCCTCTCGTGCGGCAAGTCGGATTGTTACCTCTGTCGGCATTTCAAAAACGATATCGAGTGCTAGCCGCGAACTCCAACACGACGAGACACTTAAGCCTTACAGCACGCAGAACTATTGAGCGATGGCGGGGAAGCTGACAACGACCTTAGGAGAATCGGAGTAAACATTGATCGGGTGCTCCGCAAGGTGGCGGGCGCGCAGATTGCGCTGCACGCGGAGGCCCCAGGTGCGAACGAAGGAGAAATTAAGCACGCCACCGACTACTGAGCTGGCGAGAGGTATCAGGCGGCCCACCCATTTTTCGGCAGCTTCCTGGCCAAACTTCAAAGCCAGGCGCTCGGCGATGCGCGGCGCAAGTTTTTCGATCATTTGTTTTTCGGCGAGATCCTTGCCGAGATCGATGCCGCTGGCAGTGGCCGCGGCCAACCACAGTTCGCGTTTTTCATCTGGTCCAGTGGCTTCGAATCCATAGAGAAGACACAAGCGCTGGATCAGGCGCAGCGTAATGATAGTGAGAAGTCCTGCATCGGGAACCAGCGTGATCATGCCGCCGAGGCCAAAGCCTGCGCCCTCAGCGAGCGCCAACCGCTGCGCGTCGCGAATCATGATTTTGGCGATGGCGTCGAGACGTTCGATGGGCACCTGATACATGTTGCGAAAATCGGAAACGTGCAGGCGATGTTTGCGCCCGAGGTAGTTGCGAAAGTCTTCGGGATCGATTTCGATGGAGCGCATGCCGCGGAACAGGCCTAAGCGCAAAAGCCGCGTCAGAGGCGAAGCGTTTTTCGCATTGTGTAACCCTGCCATCGCTGTCAGCATCCTATGCCGGTTAGACTCGCGTTGCAACCGCGGCGTTGCTTTACATCACGGACAAGGAAACGGTACATCCGGAAGTGGCTGCAGTATCTTGCTGATAGACGAGTTTCCGTGGAAAGCGTTAACGGAATCGCGACGAAAAGACCACTGTACTACTTGACGCGGAAAGAGTTTTCGGTAAACTGCGTTTTCGCCATGGCGGCCTCAGTCCAATTCGTGCCTGCAGAGACGCTCACGGAATTTGAATTTCCGCAGCGCGAAGCGGCGTTTTTTTACGGGCTATTTTTACGCGGACATTCCGCCGATAAATTGCGCCAGGACATTGAGGTCCCCCCAGCGGTGTTGGCCAAATGGCATCGCGAGGCAGAGCGCGAGCCGGAATTGCGCGATATTTTATCCCGAGTGGTCACCTACCGCCGCCATGTGCTGGCCATTTTTGATACTTTGGTAGATTCCGAGCGGACTCTCCAGCGACCGCAGTAACTGCTCACGGGCCAAAATCATCGAGTCGCGAAAAATCGCACAAAATCCCAAATGCAGCCCCCGTCGGCGATAGCGCCGAAACGAGTGGCGGAGTGGACCGCATTGAAACAGTCCGTCGCCTGAAAAGATCCCACCGTAGCGAAAAACCTGTACCTGCGAGCGGTAGGCAACCTAATCGAGAGCAGGCCGAATCTAAACCGATCCGGGGGCAAGTACCTCAAAATGCAGGACATTCGCCATTTGACGCAATACTTGTCCGGGCGTTAGAATTCCTACGTTCCAGCGGTTGAGGTGTCCATATGGCCAGGGTAGTTCGATCCTTATTCGCATCTGCGTTTTCTGTCTTGATAGCCGTGTCGCCCGTAATGGCGCAGCAAGCGCAAAATCCGGATCCCGCCGCTGCAACTACGCTTCAGAATCCCACTACGCCTCAGAAGCTGACCAAAGAACAGAAAAAAAAGATGGGCCGGGCCCTGAAAGAGTTGGATGCCCAGTACAAGCAGTGGCTCAGCGAAGACGTTGTGTACATTATTTCGCCCGAAGAACGCACTGCATTTTTGCAACTGAGTACCAGCGAAGAGCGCGAGCAGTTTATTGAACAGTTCTGGCTGCGCCGCAGCGGCAATCCCGACTTGCCCGAGAATGATTTTAAAGAAGAGCACTATCGCCGCATTGCCTACGCGAACGAGCATTATGCTTCGGGCATTCCAGGATGGAAAACCGACCGCGGCCGCACCTACATCATTTGGGGGCCTGCGGACGAAACAGATTCGCATCCGACGGGCGGAACCTATGACCGGCCGATGGATGAAGGCGGCGGTTCGACCACGACCTATCCGTGGGAGACGTGGCGCTACCGGTATCTGGAAGGCATCGGGGAAAACGTCATCATTGAGTTCGTGGACCCGACCGGCTCCGGCGAATATCACATGACGATGGACCCGTCAGAAAAAGACGCACTAACACACGTACCGGGAGCAGGTTTGAGCTTGATGGAATCGATGGGCCTGGCTTCCAAGGCGGATCGATTCACCAGGTCGGACGGTACAAATCTGCCGACAACGATGGGCGGACAGCCGGCGAGCATGAATGAGTTCAACCGTCTCGAGCAGTTCGCAAAAGTTCAGCAGGCGCCAGCGGTAAAGTTCAAGGACTTGGAAGCGTTGGTGACTTCGCGAATTGTGCGCGACCAATTGCACTTCGCTTGGCGGACGGATTTTCTGAAGGTGACGAGCGACACGGTGCTGGTTCCGGTAACGATTCAAGTGCCGAACAGCCAGTTGTCTTTCCAATCGAAAGAGGGAGTGCACTCTGCGACGATGAACGTGTTCGGACGCGTGAGCACTTTGACCGGGCGCGTAGTGCAAACATTTGAGGAGCCAATCAGCCGCGACTTCCCGGATTCGCTATTCCAGCAGTCGGTCAAGTTGCAGTCTATTTATCAGAAGGCTATTCCGCTGCGTCCCGGACTTTATCGCCTGGACTTGGTAATCAAGGATGTGCACAGCGGAAACGTGGGAGTGGTAAATTCGCGGTTGCAGGTGCCGCGTTACGAAGACGAAAAACTGGAAGCCAGTTCGCTCATCCTCGCGGACCAGATTGAACACGTTCCCGCGAAACAGATTGGGGCCGGGCAGTTCGTTCTTGGTTCGTCAAAAGTGCGCCCGCGGATGGAAGGCGATTTCACCACTGCGGACAGGCTTGGAATTTATATGCAGGTGTACAACCTGAAGCCGGATGACAAGACCCACCGCTCCGAGTCTAACTTCCAATACACGGTGAAAAAAGGCGATCAACAAGTCATGCAGTTCAAAGAGACCGGCGGGGATATGAAGCAGACCGGCGATCAGGTGACGATCGAGCGCCTGCTGCCGCTGGCGACACTGACGCCGGGTAAGTACACATTGGAAGTGAGCGCAACAGACGCGCTAACCAAGCAGACCATCTCGCGAAGCGCGGAATTTACGGTCAAGCCGCCGGTCGCGGTGCCGACGAAGACGGCCGCGAACGCAGCACCAGGGAGGTAAGCGTCGTGCAGCAGGGACCACTCCGGCTCTTGGGGACCCTGGTAATGGTCGCGGCGAGCGTGTCGATGGGCTCGCCCGCAGCGATGGCGCAGGCAAAGCTTGCCCCGGGCAAGCTCGCTGGCGTAGTGCGTGACCTCACAGGTACGCCGCAAATGGGCGCCAGTGTGGAAGTATTCCCAGAAACGCCGGGCGTCACATCTTCGCTTGATTATCTAACCAACACGCTGGGGATTTTTCGCGGAGAAAAACTTTCGCCCGGGCTCTACACGATCCGAGTTACACTCGCCGGTTTCCTTCCTACATTACAACAGCATGTGCGCATCAACCCGAACCTCACGACGATGGTGCGGATCGAAATGGAATCCATGTTTGCGTCGCTAGAACAATTGCGGCGGCAACCGAATTCCTCCAAGTCGGATGTGGATGACTGGAAATGGGTGTTGCGTTCAGCAGCGGGTACGCGGCCGGTTTTGCAATGGGACGAGAATGCGGCGCTAACCGCGAATGAAGGCAATGGCGGCGGGCCGTCGCCCAAAGTCTTATTGGAATTTATGGACGGAGGAAGGCGACCGGGTTCAGTTTCCAACGTAGCCTCGGCTCCCGGCACGGCATTTGCCTACGATCAGAAACTGCCTGGAGCAGGCAGGTTGTTGGTCGCCGGCCAGATGAGTTATCAGGATTCCGCTGCGGGCGGAGTGGCGACCGTGTGGTTGCCCGCTGGAGTTATTGGCTCAGGCCCACACACTGCAATCGTTTTACGCGAAGCGCGATTGGGCGACACAGGGATTACCTTCCGTGGGATGAGAATTGACCAGGGCGGTGCGGTCACTCTTGGTGATCGCGTTTTACTTCGTTACGGCGGCGAATATCTCTTGGTTGGGTTGGGTCGGCCGGTTTCTTCGGTTCGTCCGCGCCTGAGCTTGGAGACGAAGTTGGGAACAGAGTGGCGAGGCAATTTGGTATTCGCCGTACAGCCGAGCTCGCCAAACGGACTCGAGACAAACGGAGAAGACTTGGAATCCGCGCTTTCGAGCGCGCTCAGCGAACTCGACGCTTTCCCAACGCTGATGTGGAGGGACGGACGCCCGGTGATTCAAGGAGGCTGGCACGAAGAGATCTCCGCCGAGCGGCGGCTTGGCGAGAATGGCAAGCTGCAGATTGCTGGATTTCACGATGATAGCCATCACATCGCGGTGTTTGGCCGGGGCAGTGACCTGCCGCCGCAAGAATATTTTGAAGATGTCTTTTCCAATGCCTTTGCTTACGACGGAGGCTCCGCAAGCAGCTGGGGCGGCCGTGTGGCGTATCGCGAAAAGCTGAGCGATGACGTCGAAGTGACGGCGCTATACGCGATGGCGGGAGCGCTTGCACCCGGCGCGTTCAGCGAAGGCGGGGTGCTCCGGGATTTTTTACGGATGACGCCGCGTCAAAGTGTCGGCGTGAACATTTCCACGAGGTTTCCTCGTACCGGGGGTCGAGTTACCGCGGGATATAAATGGATCAGCGGTCCGACCGTGTCTCGCGTGGATAGTTACGGCGAATCGCTTTACCAAATGGATCCGTATCTACACGTTTCGGTGCGTCAGCAGCTGCCGAAATTCGGGCCCGGGCGTTGGGAAGCGATTGCGGACTGCGATAATCTCCTCGCGCAAGGCTATGTCACCGTGAACACCAGGGAAGGGCAGGTGGCATTAGTGCCAGCGTTTCGGACTTTCAGGGGTGGGCTAAGTCTGCAGTTCTAAAATGGGCCCAAAAAGGTGGTCTCGAAAGCTGTAGAAACTCTTCCAGAAAATGGAATTCCGCGGCCGGTTTCCTCGAAGGGTAGTGTAAGTTACAGAAAAATATATAGTTAATCTAACAGCAATGCTTCCAAAGAGTGGAAGGGCAGTTGCATCGTAGAACTTCAGTGCGTTGGTGTACCCGGTCAGGATGCAAGTGATGAAGCAGAGTTTTCGGGTCAGCCTGGGAGCGGTGATACTGGCGTTAGCGACGCTGGCGGCGGTGATCTTTGCCATTTTGAACTTTGACCAGCGCGCGCGCTTTGAATCCCCGGATGACGCAGTAGCCTGGCGCGATACCGATCACGGAGTGGAAGCCTGGAGGGTCAGTGCCAATGGGCCGGCTGCCCGCGCGGGCATCCGGCAGGGCGACCTGCTGCTTGAAATCGGCGGACAACCGATTACAAGAGCGCTCGATGTGACCAAGCGAGTATGGCACGCGGGCCTCTGGAGCCAACTTCGCTATAAAGTGGAGAGAGACGGCGACTCGTTTGAAACGCCCGTGGTAATCGCGCCCGCCGAAAAGCCGGTTTCCGCAGAAAACTACCTGCGTGTCGTTGGCCTGATTTATCTCTTTATCGGAATTTTTATCTTCGTACGAAGATGGAACGCGCCGCGCGCGGTTCATTTTTACGTTTTTTGTCTGGTTTCGTTCGTGCTTTATACCTTTCATTACAGCGGAAAACTGGATACGTTCGACTATGAAGTGTACTGGGCGAGCGTTGTGGCGCGCCTGCTGGCTCCCGCGTTGCTTCTGCATTTCGCGCTGGTCTTTCCCGAGCGAACCGAGGCTGCGCGCAAACTTTTCGTAAGACTGGCGATCGTTTACGGGCCGCCGCTGCTGCTGTTGCTGGTGCATTTGAGCGTGGCCGGCAATTCTCTGGGTTTTCTGCCGTGGCTGGGTCCGAGAATTCTGCTTGATAAGCTTGAGCTGAGTTATCTCGCGGCCTGTTTCATCCTCGCAGGACTGGTTTTCTATTATAACTTCCGCAAATCACACTCCGGCGTCTTGCGCCAGCAGTTGAAATGGCTGTCCGGCGGGACGCTTGTCGGAAGCTTGCCGTTCGCGGTTTTTTACGCGTTTCCCTACGTACTAAATCCAGTACAGAAACCCTGGATGATGTTCTCGTCGCTGAGCTTGGTGTTGGTCCCGCTCTGTTTCGGTTACGCCATCATCCGTTACCGGCTGATGGATGTGGACATCATTTTCAAGCGCGGGCTGGCACACACTGCGGCAACGGCAGCGGTAGCCGCTGTGTGTTTTGCGCTGGTGGGCCTGAGCGGCGGAGTCTTTCACACCAATACCGGAGACCGCTTCGTTGCGGTACTCGCGATTACCGTGGCTTCATTTCTCTTTCAGCCCATTCGTGTGTGGATCCAGGGACGACTGGATCATTTCTTCTATCGCGATCGATTGGACTATCGCAGAACGCTGATCGAATTCGGCAAGACATTGACCAACGAAGTCCGCCTGGATCCGATGCTGAGTTCAGTAATGGATCGCGTATCTCAGACGCTGTTGGTGGACCGTCTGGCGATCTTCGTTGAGGACGCGGAGGCGCCTGGAAAATTACGTTTGGCGCGGTCTATGGGTGTCCGCGTCATTGAACCGCTGGATCTAAGCTTCCTCGATCCGGCCCGGCCAGAGATGACGCGCGGGGCGGTATTTTTCGAATCACCCCGCGCGGTGCATGACGTAAGCCCGTCAGTGCAGAACGCACTGGAGCAACTCGATCTGAACTACTACGTGCCATGCCGCATTCGCGAGCATTGTGTTGCGGTGCTCGGTCTCGGCAAGACTGTGGATGGCGATTTTCTGTCCAGTGATGACGTGGAATTGGTCGAGACCATCGCGGGCTACGTCGCCGTGGCGCTCGACAATGCCCAGCTGTACAACTCTCTCGAGCAAAAAGCGTTGGAAATCGTGCGCCTCAAGGACTTCAGCGAAAACATTGTGGAATCGTTGAATGTTGGTGTGTTGGCAGTGGATTTAAGCGGACTCGTGGAAAGCTGGAACACCAGAATGGAGCAGTTGTTCGGTGTGACCAGACAGGAAGCAGTGGGTGCGCAGCTTAGTGCGCTTTTACCGCAGGAACTTGCCATGGAAATTGATTCTCGTGGCGACGGAGAGCAGATCACCGGCATCTATAAGCAGAGGCTGCAGCATCAGGGCAAATCGCTGACCCTGAATGTTTCGATTACGCCGCTGGTCAGTAAGTCCGGCGAAAGAATTGGGCGGTTGCTGCTGTTCGACGATGTGACGCAGCGCGAACACATGGAAGAGCAGATGTCGCAGACGGAAAAATTGACGTCGTTGGGATTGCTGGCCGCGGGCGTGGCGCATGAAGTGAATACGCCGCTGGCCGTTATTTCCAATTACATCCAGATGCTGGCTAAACAAATGCCGGAAAGCGATCCGCGGCACTCGATCATCGAAAAGATTGTGAAGCAGACTTTCCGCGCCAGCGAAATTGTCAACAACCTGTTGAATTTTTCGCGCACTGGCGCGGCGGAAATTGCCAACGTTGATGTGAACCACGTTGTCGAGGAAACTTTATCGCTGGTGTCCCACCCGCTGAAGACCTCGCAGATTCACGTGGTCAAAAATCTCGGAGAAGGATTACCGGCGGTGCGCGGCTCCGCAAACAAATTGCAGCAGGTATTCCTGAACCTCTTTTTGAACGCACGGGATGCCATGCCGACGGGTGGCGTCTTGGAAGTGCGAACCAGCGCGCATAATGGCAGCGTCGAGATTGAAGTTGTGGACACCGGCGCGGGAATTCCGCGCGAACACATCAATCGAATTTTTGATCCTTTTTTTACCACCAAGGCCAGTGGTCGAGGCACCGGTCTGGGACTCTCCGTCAGCTACGGAATCATCAAGGAGCATGCCGGAAAAGTGGACGTCCGCTCCGCGCCGGGCAAAGGCACATCGTTCCACGTGGAGCTACCAGCGGTGAGGAAACCAGTTCATGTCTAAAGGTGCGATTCTCGTCGTCGACGATGAATCTGAAATTCGCGAAGGACTCGAACTGCTGTTAACCAGCGAGGGCTACGGCGTGTCCAGCGCCGAAACTGGCGAATCCGGCCTGGGAAAATTGGGAGAGCAGCCGTTCGATTTATTGTTGCTCGATGTCAGTCTGCCCGATCGCAACGGTCTTGACTTGTTACGAGAAGTCCGCCGCCGCGATCCTGACCTTCCGGTTGTTTTGATCACGGCCTACGGCTCGATTGACATGGCGCGCGCGGCTTTCAAGGGTGGCGCGCTCGATTTCATTACCAAGCCCTGGTCTAACGATGAACTGCTGGCCCAGGTGGCGCAGGCCGTCGAATCGCGCAAATTGCGCGAGGAAAACGTCCACCTGAAGCGCGCGCTTAAGCAGCGCTCGAGTTTCCCCAACATTATCGGCAAAAGTGAAAAGATGTTGGCGCTGTTCGACCTGGTTTCGCAAGTTGGCCCATCGCGCTCGACGGTGCTGATCAGTGGTGAAAGCGGCACCGGCAAGGAATTGATTGCCAAGGCCATTCACTCCGCGTCGCCCCGCGCCGATAAAGCGTTCGTTCCCGTCAATACCGGCTCGATTCCGGTGGACCTGTTGGAATCGCAGCTTTTCGGCCACGTAAAGGGAGCTTTCACTAGCGCCATTTCCTCGAAAAAGGGCCTTTTTGAAGTGGCCGACCAAGGCACGATTTTCTTTGACGAAATTGCCACCATCAGTCCGGAGACACAGGCTAAATTGCTGCGCGTCATTCAAGAGCGCGAATTCATGCGCCTGGGCGGCACCGAACAGCTAAAAGTAGATGTCCGAATCGTAGCCGCTTCCAACATCGAACTTTTGACATTGGTTCGCGAAGGACGCTTTCGCGAAGACTTGTATCACCGCCTGAACGTGATTCATCTTACGCTGCCGCCGCTGCGCGATCGTCGCGAAGATGTGCCGATGCTGTTGGCGCATTTCCTGGTGCGCTATTGCGAAGAAAACGGGAAGCCGATGCGGCAATTTACGCCCGGCGCGCTGAAATTGATGATGGATTATGACTGGCCGGGCAATGTACGCGAACTCGAAAACGTCGTGGAGCGTGCAGTGGTGCTCTCCACAAGCGAGCGTGTGGATGCGGACCTGCTTCCCGAAAGTATCCGCAGCAAAGAGATTGTTCGCGGAGTGCGGCTGCAACTTTCTGAGTTTACGCCGCCGCTTCCCGGCGAACCTGGCGCCCGCACGGGCGCAGACCAGTCCCGGCCGTCGTTGTTCCAGATCATGGACGAGATCGAGCGGCGCATTATTGTGGACATGCTTGATCGTACCGGGTGGAACCAGACTGAAGCCTCGGAGCGATTTCTGATCCCGCTCTCCACGTTGAATCAGAAGATCAAACGATTGGGAATTGATGTGCGTCGTAGGGCGCGCGGCGAAGAATCCTTCATGGCGTCTTCTACCGGTAAATAAGCGGAGAACAGAAGCCGTGTGCTCTCGCTTGTACTGGTGTGTATTACAATACATGCGTAGTTTTTCCGCAGGAGTCGAAATGCAATCGAAACGCGAATGGATGATGGGTTCGGTTCTTTTTGCAGCGGCGTTGCTGCTGGTCCTGCTGCCCTCTGGCGGGCGACTGAATGCGAAGCAGGCTGCTGCGCAATCCGAAGAACCAGTCCCGGCGTATCACGCGCAACCGCCCACAGAAGCATTGCCCCAGACCATGGATCCAACACAGTTCGACAATCCGGTAGTGAAAAACGCGTACGCGCTCGCTGCGAAAGTACGGAAAGTGCTGTACCAGCAGCCCTGCTATTGCCACTGCGACCGCGCGCACGGTCACACCAGCTTGCTGAACTGCTTCACCACCACGCACGGCTCAATGTGCAATGTCTGCATGGGAGAAGCACTGTACTCCTATGAGGAGACGCGCAAGGGCAAGACGCCAACGCAGATTCGCGAAGGTATTGAACGCGGCGATTGGCAACAGGTGGATGCCGCAAAATACCAGAATTACCCGATGAAGCCCTGATTCGATTGACCCGCATAATGCGTTGAGAAGATCGGGCAGTTCGTTGTGGTTTCACCGGCTTCGGATTAAACAATAGCCAAGACCCAGCAAAATGGAGGCTCAATGAGATTTCGCAATGCCACACGCGTGTGCTCGGTTGTGCTTGCGGCAAGCCTGATGTCCGCGGGCGTGGTGCCTGCGCGCGCACAGGAGAAAGAGCATGCTGTTTCCCCTGACCAGCTTCGCAACGATGTGCGGCAATCCAGCGCCACGCGTCAGGTTAACGAAGCCGTGGTTCGCGAAATGTTCGCCAGCGAAGCCGGAAGAGAAACGCTGAAGTCTGCCGGGATGGACTACCAGAAGGTTGACCAGGCCATCAGCCAGGTGAATGACGAAGATCTCGCGCGTATGGCGGAGCGCTCTCGCGAAGTACAAAAAGATTTCGCTGCTGGAAGAATGAGCGATCGCGATTTGATCATCATCTTGCTGGTTGCAGTCGCGCTGATTCTAATCATCATCGCCGTCCGCTGAATCTCGCTTTAGGCGTGCGAGAGAGGCTGTTCTGCTAGCCCAGAGACAATCCGTTCTTTCCGCAGCGCTCTTCCTGGTCTGTTGCGCGGTCGCCGCGCAGGGTGCGTCGGGTCTGTGGCTGGATGTCCCGTTCATTCATCAAGAGAAGGACGGTTGCGGCTCCGCGTCGCTGGCAATGGTTTTGCGCTATTGGCAGACGAAGAATTTCTCGGTTGCGGATGAACGCGCCAATCCCATCAGGATTCAGCGTGAGTTGTACGCCGCAAAGCCGCGCGGAATCTATGCTTCGGACATGCAACGTTATTTACGCGATTCCGGCCTTGAAGTGTTTGCATTTCGTGGCGAATGGAGTGACTTGCGTCTGCATATTGCCAAGGGTCGTCCGCTGATTGCAGGTCTGAAACGCGAAGGGCGCCCCCGCACACTACGTCGTAATCGTGGGCGTCAGTCCGAAGGATACCGCTGTGCTCGTGAATGATCCGGAACGCGGTAAACTCGTGCAAATCGAGCGGCCGGAGTTCGAAAAGGTGTGGCGTGGCACGGACAACTGGACGCTTCTCGCCGTGCCGAAGCATTCGGAGTGAGAGTCCGCAATCCTGTGTTCCAGATGATGTTGTTGCTCGTCGCGTTTGCAGTAAGCGCAACCGACGATGCACAGCGTTTGCAATCAGTGAAACAACTTTACGAGCAAAAAAAGTGGCAGCAGGTTCTTCGTGGCGCACAGGGACCACCACAGCAGTCGGCCGATTTTGATTACTACGCAGGTATGGCGCTTTCGCAGCTCGAACGCTGGGCAGAAGCACGAGATGCTTTTTCGAATGGCGCACGCAAAGAGCCACTCAACGTGCGATTCCTCACGGAGCGGGCAGGCGCGGAATACAAGCTGAAGGATTTTTACGCTGCGAAACGTGATCTGCGCAGATCAATGCGTCTTGATCCTTCTGACTCCTACGTCGCGGAATTTCTGGGGACGATTTATCTCCTCGAAGGAAACCTCGAAGCGGCGCTCAAGTATTGGAATCTGGTGAACAAGCCGAGGCTGGCCGAGGTCGCGGTGATTCCTGCGCCGAAAACACGGAAGCTGTTGCTCGATCGAGCTGTGCTGTTTTCCGCGCCCGCCGTTCTTAGCGCTGATTCACTTTTGCAGAGCGACGCTCTTCTCGAAAATCTGGAGACATTTCCGAATTGGCGAGCGGAACTTTCGCCCGCGGCTTCCAGTTCGAACGGCAACGACTATAAAGCTACACTGCACCTGACTGAACGAAACAGCTGGGGTTCGTCGCTGCTGGACGGCGCAATTTCCTTGTTGCGGGGACTTCCATACGACACGGTTTACCCTTCGTACTACAACGTACGTGGCGAAGCGATCAATTTCGATTCGCTGGCACGGTGGGATTCGCAGAAGCGCCGCGCATCGGCGAGTATGGAGTTTCCATTATTCCAGCACCCTGCCAAGCGCCTGCGGATTTTCGTCGACGCTCGCAACGAAAACTGGAATCTGTCGCAGACTTTTTCGGGCAGTGCGGTGCCGATTACAAACCTGAACCTGAAACGATTCGCCGGTGGCGCAGAACTACATTTGGTGGAAACCGCGCGATGGGACTTAACGGCGGGGCTCGACGCGATTTCTCGGGAATTTCGCAACGTTCCTGCGAGTCTGCCCACGGCCGCCGCTCCCTTTTTTACCGATAGCAGAACGCTCGATGCGCTGGCTCGGCGCCCATCGAAGTCTCCTTCGCGTGCCGGAACGCCGCTTCACCCTGGATGGACTGGCAGAAGTCCGCGCCGGCAGAAGCTACGGTTCCGGCCTCGGCGCATTCGCTTCGCTTAATGGCGAGCTGAAATCGCGTTGGTTGCCGAAAGCGCGCGGCGACGATTACGAATTTCTTTCCAGGTTGCGAGGCGGCGACACCTTCGGCGATGTCCCGCTCGACCAGCTCTTTCAGTTGGGCGTGGAGCGCGACAACGACCTCTGGCTTCGCGGGCATCCGGGCACTCTCGATGGCCGAAAAGGCCGTGCGCCACTAGGCCGCCGCTATCTGCTCTTGAATGCGCGAACTGTATAAGACCGTTTACGACGGAGCATTCTTTCGCGTTCAGTTGGGTCCGTTCTTTGACACCGGAACCATCGCCGATCCAAATGGATTATTTGGTTCAAAGAGATGGCTCTTCGATACTGGGATTCAAGCCAGACTCCGCGTCCTAGGCAGCGTTAGTGTACTGCTGTCTTACGGCCGCGATTTGCGCACTGGCACCGGCGTATTTTATGGCACAACCGTTCACTGACTTTGGCTTGAAGCACTCTTTGTGTCCGATTCGATTGAGTTTGGTAAACTCGCTAGGGTCTAATCCAGCCAGGACCCTGCCATTCGATTGGGAGAACCATGTTCCATTCAAATCCGTTTCGCCGGATTTTTGCGGTCTTGATTTTGTGCGTCGCCTTCCTCGGAGTGCTTAAGGCCCGCGGTGGCAGTGCTAATTCTACAAATGGATGGGGATTCAGCACCGCAAATCTCGATAAATCCTGCAAACCGTGTGACGACTTCTATGAATTCGCGATGGGCGGCTGGATGAAAAACAATCCGATTCCGCCGGAGTTTCCGTCCTGGGGCTCGTTCACGATCCTGGCAGACAGAAATCAGGCCGCGATGCGCGGCATTCTGGAAGATTCGATGAAAGCGAATCCGCCGGCCGGCTCCAATCAGCAAAAGATCGGCGATTTTTACGCAAGTTGCATGGACACAGCGGCAATCGACGCGTCCGGAATAAAACCCATCGCCGCGGATCTCGACGCCATCCATAAGATGAAAGAACCGAGTGAACTTCAACCGCTACTCGCGCGGCTGCAACAAACTGGAAGTGGTTATCTTTTTAATTTTGATTCGACTCAGGATTTGGACGACAGCACCCAGGTAATCGCGGAAGTCGAGCAGAGCGGGTTAGGGCTTCCTGAGCGCGACTATTACACCCGCACCGATGACAAATCCAAACAGCTTCGCGCGGACTACGTTGCGCACATTGTCAAGATGTTCGCGCTTGCCGGTGATTCCCGGGAAAAAGCTGACGCCGAAGCGCAAACCGCGATGAATTTTGAGACAACTTTGGCTATTGCCTCGATGCCGCGGGCGCAGATGCGCGATCCGCACGCCGTCTGGCACAAGATGACCCTTCCACAGTTGGAGGGCCTCGCGCCAACATTTCCGTGGGAAGGCTATTTTCGCGAACGCAACGCCCCGCAATTCTCCGCCATCAACGTAGCCCAGCCGGATTTCTTCAAGGAAGCCAATCGCCTGCTGACGGAAGCACCTCTCGATGATTGGAAATCGTACCTCCGCTGGCACGTAATTCATGCCAATGCAAATGAACTCTCCGAAGGGTTCGTGCAGGAAAATTTTAGCTTCTATGGAGCGAAGCTGTCGGGTTCGAAGGAGATTCAGCCGCGATGGAAGCGCTGTGTACAGAGCGTCAACCGCAATCTTGGCGAAGCGCTGGGACAGGTTTATGTTGAGAAGTATTTCCCGCCTGAAGCCAAAGCGCACGCTCAAGAAATGGTCGCGAACTTAATCGGCGCCCTGAACAACGACATCCCCGTGCTCACCTGGATGGGGCCGGAAACCAAAAAAGCAGCTCTGGAGAAACTGCAGGCGTTTCAGATCAAGATTGGATACCCGGACAAGTGGCGTGATTATTCCGCACTTTCCATCGAACGTTCCGGATACCTTGCGAATGTGCGCCGCTCTATCAGCTTCGAACATTCCCGCGATCTCCATAAGATCGGCAAACCGGCAAACCGCGCTGAATGGGGCATGACCCCTCCGACTGTCAACGCTTACTATAACTCTACGATGAACGAAATTGTCTTTCCCGCCGGGATTTTGCAGCCTCCGTTTTTCGATCCCAAGGCGGATGACGCAATCAACTACGGCGGCATGGGCGCGGCAATCGGCCACGAAATCACCCACGGCTTCGACGACTCCGGTTCGCAATTTGACGGGCAGGGCAATCTCCGCGATTGGTGGACCAAGGACGACCGCAAGAATTTCGATGAACGCGCGACCTGCGTTCAGCGGCAGTTTGATAGCTACGAAGTCGAACCCGGTCTTCACCAAAACGGCAAACTGGTCCTGGGCGAAAGCATCGCGGACCTCGGCGGGCTGGCAATTTCCTATGCCGCTTATGAAAAACAGATCGAAAGCAAGCGGCCGCCAACCCTGGATGGCTTCACTCCCGAGCAACGATTTTTTCTCGGCTGGGCGCAGGTATGGGGCGCCAATCTTCGTCCGGAATACGCTCGGCTGATGGCCAACAGTAACCCGCATCCAGTCTCAAAATTCAGAGTGAATGGGCCTCTCTCCGACATGGAACTGTTCGCCAAAGCATTCGGGTGCAAAAAAGGCGATCCGATGGTCCGTGAAAATGCCTGCAAGATCTGGTAGCTGGCGGGCCTTCGAGCCCGTCGCGTGCGCAGCATGCAAAAGTTGAGTACACTATCCGAGCCCGTCCACAAAATATGAAAACAATACTGGTCACAGGAAGCAGCGGACTGATCGGCTCCGAGGCAGTCGAGCATTTTGATCGGCAAGACCATCGCGTCATCGGCGTTGATAACAACATGCGTCAGGTGTTTTTTGGCGCGCAGGGCGACACCACCTGGAATCTGAATCGCCTCAAGCGTTCGACGAAGAATTTTCAGCACGTCAATCTTGATATCCGCGACCGCAAGGCGCTAGACGAACTGTTCAAATCCAATCGCTTCGAATTAATTGTTCACTGCGCCGCCCAGCCTTCCCATGACAAAGCTCGCGACATTCCCATTCTTGATTTTGAAGTCAACGCTCTGGGAACCTTGAATTTGCTCGAGGCCACACGTCAACATTGTCGTGACGCGGTCTTCATCCTCATGAGCACCAACAAAGTGTACGGTGACTCACCGAATGAAATTCCCATGAAAGAATTGGAAACCCGCTACGATTATTCTCGACCGGAAGATTATGCCGGAGTGAATGAGTCCTGCCGCATTGATCAGACGCTGCATTCACTTTTCGGAGCTTCCAAGGCTGCTGCCGATCTGGTTGCGCAAGAGTATGGCCGCTACTTCGGCATGAACACCTGCATTTTTCGCGGCGGATGCTTGACCGGACCGTCGCATTCCGGCGTTGAGCTGCACGGTTTTCTTTCCTATCTGGTAAAAGTTGCGCTCACCGGCGGCACGTATTCTGTCTTCGGCTACAAGGCCAAACAAGTTCGCGACAACATTCACAGCCACGACGTCGTTCGCGCCATCGAGGAATTTGCCGCGAACCCACGACCCGGCGAGGTCTATAACCTTGGCGGGGGACGCGCGAATAGCGTCTCTATGCTCGAAGCCATCGCGAAAATTGCCGGGATGACCGGAAAAACACTGGACTGGAAATATGTCGAGGAAGCCCGCAAGGGCGATCACATCTGCTATATCTCTGATCTGCGCAAATTCCAGTCGCACTATCCGAACTGGAAAATCACGCGTAATCTCGACACCATTTTTCAGGAAATTATCGCTGCGCAACAAGCGGAGCACACGTCGGGCGTTGCCCGCTAATTTCCATACCGCCTGGCGGAAAGCGTGTTTCAGATCGTCATTCGAGCATGACCATCCTGTGCCTTTGCCGCGAACAACATCATTGGAAGCTGATACCGGGCTATGCCGATGCCTTCCGCCGTCGCGGCATAGATTTTTTTTGTGTGGATGATTCGATTCCGTTCGACGCGCCACTCGAAGTCGTGCTACGTACCTGCCCCACCACACCTTCCGCAATTTTTCATTTCGAGTCGGCGCACCCTCTTTTTCCCATCGGGATCGAACACTCTGAAATTCCGACAGTGTGCTTTCATCCCGATACCTACGCTTTTACCGAACGCCGCATTCGTTGGTCGGCCGTGTTCGATCACGTCGCAGTCTTTCATCCCGGTTACCAAGAACGCTTTAAGCGTGCGGGGCATCCCGGACCTTTTTTGTTGCCGCACGCCGTTCGCAAGGATTTGTTCGCGGGCGTTAACCCTCCTCGCGAATTCGAAATTGGCTGGGTCGGCCAGACCAGCGGTGAGTTTTACAAGACTCGCGCTGAATGGCTGCCGAAACTCGCGAAGGAATTTCATACCAACGACTGGTCTCGCCCGTACACCGTCGAAGAAGTCGCCAATGTCTATCGCCGCTCACAAATTGTAGCGAACATCGGCCGCGACGATTTTCCCAACGACGCCAACTTGCGCGTCTTTGAGGTTCTTGCCTCAGGAGCTCTGCTTTTTACATCAATGCCCACCGAGCTCACCCAGCTCGGCTTCCAAGAAGGTGTCCACTTTGTCGGCTATCGCAACGCCACGGAAATTAGCGCTCTCGTTCGCAACTATTTGAACGACGAACCAGCCCGCGCACAAATCGCCGAAGCCGCTCGCGAGCTTGTCTTAACAGAACATACATACGACCGCCGCGTAGACCATCTTCTAGCCCGCTTGGCGCAATCCGGTCAGCAAAAATTCGCGCCGGCTCGATCCTGGCCTGAATCGCGCGCTCGTCTCGTTGCTCTCGATTTTTACTCCGCGCACGGACTCACCGCCTGCGCCGCCAATCAATTTCGTCATATTGCCGGCCGTGGTTTTCGCGAGACAATACAAGGAGCCTCGCTATTGTCGCGTTCCTGGCTTAAATCACTGTGATCTTTATGAATCCAGGTCCACGTATCGCCGAATCGCGGATTCGCCCGCTGCCGAATTTTATGCATAATTTACGCGTGCCGCGAAACTTATGCTGACACTGGGGATCAACTACTCGCAGATGCACGATTCCTCCGCGTGCATCGTGCGCCACGGCGACTTGCTTTTCGCGGTTGCGGAAGAACGCATCTCGCGCATCAAGCATGATGCCAGCTTCCCAAAACTCGCCATCCAGGCTTGCCTCGATTTTGCAAAAGTTACGCCAGCACAAATAGATGAAGTGTGTTTCGGGTGGCAAACCGCCGGTCCCGTTTATCGCCACGATCTAAAGCTCTTTGCAACGGGCCGCTGGCCGGCTTCCTACTTGAACGTGCTGAATTCCTCGCGGCATTTTCTCAGCATGTGGCATCAGCAATCGGGCGCAGCGCCTTACCGCAGATCGTTCGGCGTAAACAAAACGCGCTTTCGTTACGTTGATCATCACTTAGCGCACGCGGTCAGCGCTTACGCCTTCTCTGGATTTGATGACGCGGCCGTCGTCGTGATGGATGGCCGTGGCGCGTGGGAAGCCACTTCGATTTGGCATGGACACGCGGGGCGTCTCGAACACGTTCTCACGCTCAATTGGCCCGATTCGCTCGGACTTTTCTATGCCCAATTCACCGGCTTCCTCGGTTTCGTTCCCAACAGTGATGAATGGAAAGTGATGGGCCTTGCGCCATACGGTCAACCGGGAATTGACCTGAGCAGCTTCATCAATCCTAACGACGCGCCGTATCGCGTTCACGCCAGAACCCTTGTCGGCGATGGCGTGAGGTTTTCCCATTTCACATCGCTGCTCGGACCGCCGCGCGAGCCTGAATCCGACATTTCCGATCGCCACAAGAATATTGCATTTGCCGTGCAGGATGCTTGCGAAGAAGCAATGATGTCCGTCGTCAAGTTGGCGCTGCAGAAGACCGGCTCCAAGAATCTCTGCCTGGCTGGCGGTGTGGCGCTCAATTCCAAGGCCAACGGCAAAATCGTTGCATCCGGCGTGATCGAAAAAATTTTCGTCCAGCCTGCCGCGTCCGACGACGGCGTCGCACTCGGTGCTGCGCTTGTTCCCTACCTCGATGACAACGGGCGTCTCCCCAACAAGCCGATGCGCCACGGCTACTGGGGCCCGTCGTTCGACGACGACGCCATCGAGAAGGCGCTGCTCACCTACAAAATCCGCCACACCAAATTGAGCGATCCTGCGAAGACCGCCGCACAACTTCTCCAGCAAGGTAAAATTCTCGGCTGGTTTCAGGGTCGTATGGAGTTCGGTCCCCGTGCTCTCGGCGGCCGCTCTATCATTGCTGATCCCCGCGACCCGGAAATGAATACCAAGGTCAACAACGCAGTGAAATTCCGCGAGTGGTGGCGCCCGTTTGCTCCATCCTTCAAAAAAGAAGCCGCGCCGGACTATCTCGAGTCAGCGTACGATTCGCCCTTCATGATCCTCACCGCGCAAGTGCGCCCAGAAAAACGGAGCGTGATTCCCTCCGTGACCCACGTGGACGGCAGCGCGCGTCCGCAAACGGTCGAACGCGAAGTTAACCCGCTGTATTATCGTCTGATCGATGAATTCGGAGCACTGACCGGCGTGCCCGTCATCATGAACACTTCTTTCAATCTGCGCGGTGAGGCCATCGTTCACACGCCAACCGATGCGCTGCGCACTTTCTTCAGTTCAGGTATGGACGCTCTGGTTATCGGCAGGTACCTCGTCGAAAAATGACCGCGCAACGCGTCATCGCTTTGCTTGGACGCCGCGACGAACCCACCGACGCCGTCGAAGATTATTGCCGTTACCTTGGCCAGGCACTCGTCGCACACAATGTTCAACTCGAGATTCGCCGCGTTCCGTGGAACCAGCACGGCTGGGCCGCGTCGCTCGAAGCGTTGCGTCTTCAAGCGCAAGCTTGGCCCGGTGTCTGGGTTCTTGTTCAATACACGGCGCTCGCCTGGTCCGCGCGCGGCTTCCCTGGACGAATCTTCCGCGTTCTGCGCGTGTTGCGAAAGGCTGGAACCCGTATCGCGATCGTGTTTCACGACGTCGAGCCGTTCGGAGGATTGCGGCTCCTCGATCGCATTCGGCGGCGGTTCCAAGTCGGTGTGATGAAGGACATGACAGCATTTTCCGACCGCAATATTTTTACCATTGTGCCGAACCGTATCAACTGGTTGGGCGATTCCGATTCCGCGAACGAATCATCGTTTATTCCCGTCGGCGCAAACCTTCCGTTCCCGCTCGATCCGCAGTTTCACGACGACCTTCATGCACCGCCGGCGATTGCAGTATTCAGCATCACGGGTGGGTCGACGGGCGACCGTGAGACGCGGGACGTGATTGAAGCAGTGCGGATTGCGAGTGGGAAACTTGGGAAACTGCGATTGCTTGTATTTGGACGGCACGCCGAAGTGCGCGAGGCCGCTTTGAGAAAAGGTTTAGATGGTCTGCCGATCGAGTTGAGTGTCGAAGGTGTCGTCGAAGGAAGCGATTTGGTCAACAGGTTCACCGATTCAGATGTCTTGTTGTTTGTTCGCGGAACGATTTCCACTCGTCGCGGCAGCGCCATTGCCGGAATCGCGTGCGGCTTGCCTGTGATCGCGTTGCAGGGCCGGGAAACCGCTTCGCCGATTACGGACGCAGGCTTGATTCTTTTGTCCGAAGGGCTGCATGAAGCGACTCTGCACTCGCAGCTCGGAGAGGCGATTGTGCGTGTACTTTCGCAGAACGATCTTCGCGCGCAGCTTGCGCAACGCAGTCGCGCCGCGCAGGAGAAGTATTTTTCCTGGTCGGCGATTGCTGAGCGCTTCGCGAGTTTTCTCCTGGATCCCGATTAGCGCCACCGGCACGTTAAGCTCGTGAAGCGAATCACCAGCCTTTCGCTATCACTGCCACAATCTTCGCCAACGCATCCATATCTCGCGTATCAATCACTTCTGCTGGTGAG
The DNA here is from genome assembly GCA_963731155.1 of uncultured Acidobacteriota bacterium. GTDB lineage: Bacteria > Acidobacteriota > Terriglobia > Acidiferrales > UBA7541 > Acidiferrum. Next base: position 24,445 of record CAVSVB010000010.1, on the reverse strand, counting down.
TGCGCATACCGCAGCGGCCAACCCATTGCCACGTCAACGCTGCCAAATCGTGCAAACACAGCTCCGTCGTTACCTCCGCCGGTTACACCATACTGCACGGGAATTTTATTTTGCCGAGCAAGTTTCACCACGCGATCCGCGTATTGCAGTGGAACGATATTTGAATTGTCCAGCGCGCGCACCACGAATCCCTTCCCGAGCTCCGCGTTTCCGAATCGTTTCGCCTCCAATGGCGAATCGTTGCTCACAAATGTATCGATTGCAAAGACGAAGTCGGGAACGTCGCCATCTTCAAACATGTGCGCAGCCGCCGTGGCTGCCCCTTTCAGACCGACTTCTTCTTCCGTGCTCCAGATAAAAGTCACATCGCGTCCCGGGAGATTCGGGCCGAGCGCTTTCACCGCATTAATCAATGCCGTGCATCCGACGCGATCATCAAAGCTCCGCCCGACCGCGCGAGTTCCAATCAGCGGCCGGTATGCCTTTTCGATCGTCACCCAGTTGCCCGCCTTAATTCCAAGTTTCTCCGTTTCTTCCCGCGAACTTGTCCCTACATACGCGTGTGCCGACTCATCCATTGAGCGGAGATTTTGCGGCCATTCGAATCCAGGCTTGTCCCATCCGCTTGGCAATTCCATCACCGCCCCCGCGACACTGCCGTCGGACTTGTGTAACAAGGCCGTGTGGCCCAGAAAATATTGCGTATAACCGCCGCCCAGTACCGCCAGCTCGACTCGCCCGTCGTCCTCGATTTTCTTCACTTCGTAGCCAATTTCATCCATGTGTGCGACGAACGCCAAGCGCAGCGTTTTCGCTTTTTGCTTCTCATCGCCCAGATGCAAAATCAAATTCCCGGCATTGTCCGTCCGCGTTCCCTTTCGTGCCCACTCGGGAAGCAGTTCCTTCACTTTTTCACGAACCACGGCTTCGTGTCCGCTTGCTCCGTACGCCATCACCAGGTCTTCGATCGTGCCGGGAAAGCTCTCGTACGTTGAATATTCCGGCTTTATCTCTTCGTTCGAATTAACCCCGGCGTAATTTGCCAGCAGCCCAAACAGGTTCGCCGCGTCCTTTCTGTTTACCGTCTCGGCCGGGGTTTCCGCCCAAAGTGTCAGTATTCCAATTTCAACAGTCCGCTTCGGGTACTCCGCGCCGGGTACGTAGCCGGCGATGCGCGGCAAATTCGCGGAAACCGCCGTCACCGGAATTTGTTTCGTTTCTGCCAGTGCTTTGAGTTCGCCAACAAAATCCCCGGCACCCCCGTCCGTAGACGCCGTTCCAATCAAAACTCCACTGCCAAGTTTTTGTGCAACCGCCGCAGTGGCTCCGGCCGGGTTATCCGCGGGCGAGCGTGCCGCGACGTGTCCCACAAATATCATTTCGTCGGGATGAACTTCGGTCAGCAACCGATTCATTCCCCGTCCTCCTGTCCAATGTTGCGCAACAAACGCGACAGTAAGCGTCCCCTTAATTTCATTTGGCCGCGCTTTCTCGATCAATCCCAGCATCGCCAGCAACGCCGTTCGGTCTCCGGAAGATTGCCCGCTGATTTCCTCTCTGCCAACCGCAAGCAAGTTTCTCTGTGTAGCAACTGCGTCAAGCACGTCTACGCCCGCGCCAGCAACTTCCGCGGCGTTCTTTGCTCCGATGTCTACGAACAATTCATCGGGATGATTCATCTTCGGGCCGCCCACACGTCCTGGCTGCAAGTGAACGCTCAATCCCGCGAAAACTCCGTTCACTCGTTTGCCGCTGCGCGTGAACACCCAGACAGGCTGCGCGAAATTCAGTACATCGATAACCGGAGTGACTGCGGCCTGCGGCAAACGCTGCACGCGCAAGTATCCCTCTTCGGTTATTCCGCTAACGACGTATCCCGGCTCGTCCATCGCCACGGCAATCAGTTTGTGCGGTGCTCCTTTTCCAATCGTGATGTAGACATTTCCCAAGTTGTCCGTCTTCGGCCCCAGTGCTTTCACTCGTTCGCGAATCGCTGCTGCCAGCCGCTCCTCATGTCCCGATACCGCGATCGGCAGCGTTGAGTCCGCCGAAGTTTTTGCTTTTGTCGCCGTCTGACCGGTCGCGAGCTGAGAGAAAATCAAGAAAACTCCGCTAGCAAGCAACATCCGAACGACCATCTTTTGCGTCATCCCTGCCCCCGTGAATCCCATGTGAAGAGTGCCGCAGATAAGTTACATGAATTCGCGCATTTTTCGGTGCCTTCTTGCACGAATTCGCCCGGGCGAAGGCGCGGATTCTGTTAAACACTTCCGCGCTGCAATTTGGCAAGGCTTGCTCGCATCGCGGGCAGGGACTCTTGGAACAAAGATGTACTGAAAGCCCGCAGTGCAGAACCGATTTCCGGTGCACCAAGCGCCTTATCGAACTGGTGAGAGAATTGAGGAATTAATCGTGACTCAACGGAGGAGAAGGGATTCGAACCCCCGAGACCCTTTCGAGTCTAACGGTTTTCAAGGCGGGTGGTTGCGCTCCGGCTCGCTAGTAAGTTGCTGAAAACGAAAGACGCTGTTCGGCTCCCTCTGGACGGTTTGGGCACGGTTGGCAGCTTATTGGGATAAATTGGGATAAAAGCTTGCATTCCTGCGGAGAAGTGACCGACAGGCCTATGGCGACGGTTGCTGTGTCGCAAGTATCTCAACTTCCTGTTTGCCGACCAACCTCCCAATGACGAGCGGATTCCGGGGTTGTGAGTGCTATCGCGATTTCTCGCCGGTTATACGGCGAAATGGTAAATCGTTGCGCCGCCTTGAATTCGTTTCCGAGGAGCGCAGAATTCCACTACATGCAAGGAGTGCGGCGGGACCCTCAATTTAAAAACCTCGGATCGTTTTTATGGCAGTCCAATTGTTGGGCGAAAGCTCTTGGCGTCCACGGCCCAAATACCTTCTCTTCGGGCTGATTGGACTGATGATGCTCACCGTCATTAACAGGGACCGCATCCTCCTAAACCCGCACGCACCCAATTGGGAGCATTATCGTTACTTTAAGTGGTGGCTGTTGCCTCACGGATTCGCCGGCTCGCTGGCTTTATTTCTTGGGCCGTTGCAGTTCTCCAACAAATTGCGTCGGCGATTGCTTCCTTGGCACCGAATCATTGGGAGAATTTACGTCTGCGGAGTTGCTGTCGCGGTTCCGATTGGCATCTGGATTGAATACATCAAATACGTTCACGAGATCGCTCCGTTGCGGCTTCTAGTAGCGACCATTGGCTTCGGTACTCTCTTTGTACTGACAACCGGCGTGGCCTTTTTCATGGTTAGACGCAGGAATATTCAGGCGCATAGGAGGTGGATGACACGAAGCTATGCCGTTGCAGTTGTGTTTCTCGAGGGTCGGTTTGTGGATCAGATTCCTTTGCTCTCCAAATTGTGGGAAGGGCCGTCGAATTTTCTTGAAACGCACCACGTCTCGGACCTCTGGGCGTTTATCGCACTGTCCCTTACCATAGCCGAAATCGTGATCGGGGGTGAGAAGCTGCTCCAACGGCATTTGTCTACGCGAAAGCCTATCGCCCGAGCAGCAGGAGCTTGAGAGTGCACGAGCACCGCAGTACCTCCAACCCACAATCAGCGACCTCCTTCACAAATCATTGAGACCCTGGGTCTTCTGCGAAGCTTTGGCTGGCTCGCGCCTAGCCGACTGAGATTAACTGGCGAGAACAGGCGATAACCCTCACGACCCGGACTGGCTGGTTTCGGATTCTGGGCGGATGACGGGCAATGCGCAAGTAATTCCAGGAGACCCAATTCGCACCATTACTTCCTGTTTGCGACGACCCGTCCAGAATCGGCTGATTCGCGCGGAAGGAAACTTCCCAGATCGTCGTTTTCTGGACTTTGGGTTTAGCCGATTTATGAGCGCTACCCGCGGTGAACACTCTCAGGGGGGCCGTCAAGTGTTTGTCCTGTTGGAACGGGCCGTGCCACTCAAATGGCCTAGCTATCAAGACCACACAGTTTTGGAGAAAAGCGCGACTACGTGGGGAGTCCGATGCGGCGAAGCAGATCCGAGAATCGGCGATCGGAGCGCAGGTTCGCAAATCTCGGGTCGACTTTCAATTGGATTAGCCATTGCGAACGCTCCGTGTACGCATTCTCAAGCAATTGGAAAGCTTGATTGTTGTCGCCGAGAGCGGCGTAGATGGTAGCCACCCAATAATCAGAAGCGTATTCCTTCTTGGAACTCTGCTGCAACTCGCGGGCGATTTTTCGCGCTTCGTCCTTTGCGCCCGACAGTGCTTTAAGCTGACCCAAGACGGCTGTGGCATTGCTATGTGGAAATGCGGCCATCACTTTCTGCAACTCGGCTAAGGCCTGTGGATACATCTCGCTTTTGCCCATAGGTAAGGGCCAGAGAGCCGTGGGCCAACCAATAATTGGGATCCATGTCCAAGACCTTGTTGTACTCCCTGAGGGCCTCGTCATAGTCGCCCCGGTAGTAGAAAACGTTTCCGAGGACAATTCCGTGCGTAATGTAAAGGGGATCGAGCTCAACTGCTTTTCTCGCCTCGGGCAACGCCTCGTCGAACCTTCCGAGATACGATAAGAGACCTCCGTAGCCCTGATGCGCGCCAGCGTCATTCGGATTAAGCTCGAGAGCTCTCCGGAATTCCTTCTCTGCCCCTGCGAAATTCCATTCGGCCATGTGAACGCTGGCCAGTGTTTCGTGGGCATCTGACAGCGAATTGTCCACCTGGAGCGCGTGATTCGCTGCGGCCCGCGCTCTAGGCAACACATCGCTTGTGGATGCAAGGCTGAAGCCTCCGAGAGCCAAATAACAATTCGCCAGAGCCGCAAAGGAAGGGGCGTAAGAGGGATCTTTGTCGGTCGCCTGTTCGAGAAAAGCGATGGCTTTCTGGAAGCCCTCCTCCGTGTGCCTATCGTAGGAATACATTCCCTTGAGATACAGCCGATAGGCTTCCGGGTTCACTTGCGGTCTTTGGACCCTGAGAGGAATGCGCGGCGGGATACGTCCGTGGAATGGCGGTGGCAATCGCGTTGGCAACCTCATCCTGCAAAGAAAGAATGTCGCTGACATCCCGCTCATAGTTTTCGGCCCAAAGATGTCTGTCGGTTTTAGCGTCGAAAAGTTGCGCCGTAATGCGCACACGATTTCCAGATTCAAGCACAGATCCTTCCACAACGGCGTCCACGCCGAGTTCTTGTGCGATGTTAGGAAGGGTTTTCTTGGCAGCCTTGTAAGGCATCACAGAAGTTCGAGAAATAACGCGAAAGTTTCCAGCTTTAGCGAGATCGGTGATCAAAGCATCGGTCATGCCGTCGGCAAAGTATTCCTGAGCTGGATCGTGCGACAAATTCTCGAGCGGAAGGACGGCGAGCGACTGAATCGAGCCCGAAGATTTAGGCGCGAAGATCCGCCTACGCAATCCGCCGACATTCAAGACCAGCAATCCCGCCAAGCAAAGAGACGCGACTGATCCCGCCAACCAAGCGATTCGAGTCCTGGAAGAAACGCCGGTTCCGGTCGTGGCAAGGGGAACCGATGCGTCTTCTGTCTGGACTGCTTCGAGGGCCGCGACAACTTCACTTGCGCGCTGGTAGCGATGCCCTGTCTCTTTTTCCAAACAGCGTCCGATGATGCGTTTCAGTACGCCGGGAGTACTGGCTGGGAGTGGTGCCGGAGCCTCACGCAGGATCGCAGAAACCAGTTCGTAGGCTGTGTGACCCTTAAATGGCCGCTTGCCCATCATCATTTCATAAAGAACGACACCCAGGGCCCAGATGTCGGTCCTTGCGGTGGCCTCGCGACCCCGCAGAACTTCCGGGGCCATGTATGGAAGTGTTCCCGTGAGCGAGTCCAGCGGGGCGGCGGAATCTTGACTGCGTGTGATATCTTCGAGATCGTTCCCGCAAGGTTGCAGCGCAAGTCCAAAATCGAGAACCTTTACTAAACCGGATGGAGTAACCACGACATTTGAAGTTTTTACATCGCGATGAACGATCCCGTGATCGTGCGCGTGCGCCAAGGCCGCCGCGATCTGCGTGCCGTAGCGAACGACAAGTTTGACAGGCATACCCTCGGCCGGAATCAAAGAGTTTAAAGAACGGCCTTCCACCAATTCCATAGCGATAAATGCCTTGCCGTCCAATTCGCCTACTTCGTAAATCGTACAAATGTGGGGATCATTGAGCGCGGATGAGGATCTTGCCTCTCGCAACAACTTCTCCTTGGCTGTCGGGTCATCCAATAATCCCAGGTGAAGAGTCTTGATCGCTACGTCGCGTTGCAGGAAATCGTCGCGTGCACGATAGACTTCGCCCATGCCCCCGGCGCCAATTTTTTCCAGGATGCGATAATGGCCGAGTGTTTGGCCAGTCATGCGGAGGAGTACCGCCTATTTCTGGGCATGTTAGGCCGCATCCCAGGAGAAGTCAAAGGGCAAGCCAGAATGCGTTCTCCCCCAACACGCCAGAACATCTCCTTTTGACATAGTCGTTCATATTTGCCCCCGGATACTTTCGTGACGTTGCAAGCTCCGGGGACCGTTGTCTGATTCTGGTCGAATAACGAGCAACCCTTCCATAATCCGGTAAGGGAAGGGTTGCCGACTTACTCGCCCAATTGCCAGCAGACGGATCTTATTCTGCTTACCCGGATTTTGAGTAATGCTTGGCCTACTCTCACCCGTCCGTACGGCTAACAAAGAACGCAGGGCTAGGTTCGACCCGAAGGAAGCGGGCGCGCTCGGCGGTGAAGGCAGGAAGCTTGCGCGAGGAAAACGGGTGCTAGCGGGAGAGGTAAGCAGCAGAACAGGGCGTGGGAAGGCAGCTCGGAGCGGAGTCTTGGCTTCAGCACGCTGAGTCTACGAGCGTGCGGCGGGGGGCGTGCTCTGGCGGGAAAGCTCGCGGCGCAGCCAGGCTTTCGCCATTTTCCAGTCCCGCAATACAGTTTCCGGCGAGATGCGCAGGAGCTCGGCTGTTTCTTCCACGCTCAGACCACCGAAGAATCGCAACTCGACGACGCGGGCTTTGCGGGGATCGCGCTTGGCCAACGATGCCAGCGCGTCGTCCAGCGCCAGCACTTCGACTCCGCGCGCCCGCGTCCCCAGCAACGTCTCTTCCAATGGAACCCGCACCTGGTCGCCGCCTCGCTTCGCATAGCGAAATCTACGCGCATGATCCACAAGAAGGCGCCGGATGATCTGTGCGCACAAAGCAAAGAAATGCAAACGGTTTTCGCACTGGATGCCGCGGGCGCGAATCAATTTGAGATATGCTTCATTGACCAGGGCGGCGGACCCCAGTGTGTGGTCGCGGCGCGCCAAATGCACTCTGGCAATTCTTCGAAGCTCGGGGTAAACCAGTGGTATCAGGCGACTTAGCGCTTCCTCGTTCCCTTCGCTCCAGGCCGCCAGCAGCTCAGTGATGTCTTGGGAACCCGCGGGCGTCATCCTGGGTGCGAGTCTATCAAAAGAATTCGCGAACGATGACGGTTTTCGACAGCCGTTCTCGGAATATATAGTGATGACAAGAAGGCGACCCGGCCCGGCTACCGGTATATTGGTTTGACGCCCTGTGCATTGCCTCGCGGTTCGCTCTCTTGAGAGGATGGCGATGTTGACTGACCGATGGCGTGAGATCGAAACCCTATACAATTCCGCCTGCGAGCGAAAACCCGAGGAGCGACGTGCGTATCTCGAGAGCGCCTGCGGAGGCGATGAATCACTTCGCCTCGAAGTCGAGTCGCTGCTAGCCCACGAGGAGCTGGCTGCAAACTTTCTGGAGACACACGAATCCACAACACCTGGAAACGCAGTGGAGGCTTCGGTCCCGGCCGGTGAGCAGATCGGGCCTTACCTGGTGCTGGAGTTCCTGCAGAAGGGCGGAATGGGGGAAGTGTATAAGGCCCGGGACATGCGCCTGGATCGCACGGTGGCCATCAAGTTTCTTCCCCGCGCGCTGGCCGCCGATCCTACAGCGGTCGAACGGTTCCAACGCGAAGTGCGCGCCGCCTCCTCTCTGAATCATCCTCGTATCTGCACCGTACACGATGTGGGCGAGTTTCAGGGGCGGCCATTCCTAGTGATGGAATTCCTGGAAGGACAGTCGCTTAGGGATCGCATTGCTGGCGAACCCCTGCCAATTGCGGAGCTAATGGATCTCGCCGTGCAGATTTGCGACGCGCTCAAGGCCGCGCATGCCAAAGACATCGTCCATCGCGATATCAAGCCGGGGAACATCTTCATCACGGCCGGCGGGCAAATCAAAATCCTGGATTTCGGCTTGGCAAAGCGTTCCGGCGAGGCACGTGCCGTTGCCGAGGCAACTGTCTCTGCGGCAGACGAACAAACGGCCGCCACCGGCACCAGAATCACGATAACGCGACCTGGAAGCATCACCGGGACGCTCGCATATCTCTCTCCCGAGCAGGCGCGCAGCGAAGAAGTGGACAGCCGCACGGACATCTATTCCTTGGGCGTGGTGCTCTATCAAATGGCGACAGGGCGCCCCACATTCCATGCCGAGACATCTGAGGAACTCATCGGCGCAATTCTGCATCAGACTCCGGTCAAACCATCGGTATTGAACCCTCCTGTGCCTGCCAGCCTGGAACGCATCATCTTGAAGGCGCTCGAAAAGGAGCCGACGGCGCGATATCAATCTGTGGCAGATCTTCTGGCGGACCTGGAGAAGATTACCGCCAGCAGGTCGCTAGCAGTGTTGCCGTTCGCAAACCTATCTGGTGACCTGGCGCAGGAGTACTTCGCTGATGGGATGACCGAGGCGTTGCTCACCGAGTTGGGCAAGATCAGCGCACTGCGGGTAATTTCTCGGCAGTCGATGATGCGGTATGAGGGCACGAAAAAATCAGTTCCGCAGATTGCGCGCGAATTGATGGTCGACGCAGTTGTGGAGGGTTCCGTGCTGCGTGTTGGGGACCGCGTACGCGTCTCGGTGCAGTTAATCGAGGCAGCGCCGGAAGGGCATCTTTGGGCCAATAGCTATGACCGCGAGGTGCGGGACGTTCTGACTTTGCACGGGGAGATGGCCCGGACGGTCGCCCGGGAGATCAGGGTCACTCTAACGCCGCAGGAGGAGAGTCGCCTGGCTGGCGCTCGCGCCGTCAACCCCGCCGCCAACGAAGCCTATTTCCGAGGCCGCTATTTTCTGAACAGACGTACCAAAGAAAATCTCGATAGAGCTCTCGCCGATTTCCAGCAGGCTATTGAGCTCGACCCCGCATTTGCGCCCGCCTACGCTAGCCTTTCGGAGGTCTACTTCTCCCTTGTAATGTACGATTTTGCTCACAGCAAAGAACTACTTGCGAAATCCCAGGCTGCATCGCTGCAGGCACTCGAGCTGGACGACAGCTTGAGCGCGGCGCACTACACTCTGGCTATGAATCGTCTCGCCACCTCTTGGGATTGGTTGGGAGCCGAAGTCGAGGCCCGACGTGCTATCGAGGTCAATCCCAGCAATGCCTCCGCGCACTGGTGGTACTCGGACCTTTTGATCTTCCAAGGCCGGATGACCGAAGCAGAGGCAGAAATCCAACGAGCCCAAGAATTGAACCCCTTCTCTGTTGAAATATACGTTGCTGCGACTGCCCGTCTCTATTATGAGCGCCGCTACGACGAATTCATCGAACGATGCCAAGAATGGGTGCAAAGAGATCCGAGCCTGGAATGGAATTATCATCACGGCCTAGGGGCCGCGTACGTGCAGATGGGCAAGCATGAACAGGCGATTGCTGAGCTTCGAGAGGCGCTCAAGTCGTCCACGATCTATGCGCACACTGCAACGGAGCTAGCTAACGCGCTTGCCGTGGCGGGCAATCGAGAAGAGGCGATGAAGCTACTCGACACAGTGGAGTACGTCCCCTGGAAAACGATCGGCGCTGCCCTCGTCTACGCCGGCCTCGGGGAAAAGGACGAAGCATTCCGCTCGCTGGAGAAAGCTATCGAGCTCCGAGCGCCCTTCGTTATTGTTCTCAAGGTGGATCCGCGATTCGATTCACTGCGCGAAGATCCGCGTTTCCAGAACCTGCTCCGCCGTATGAATTTACTCCCTTAGTCAGCACAAATGAGCAGTTCAACGTACAGGACATCACGACCTAACTAATCGCTGCTCTGGGCAATTCAAAAATCACAAAACCTGCAAAGCAGAAATCCTCATAGAAAAAAAAGCCTTTGGTGTGGCGCCGAAAGTGTCGTGGCACTGTGCCTCCCTCCGTGATTACGTTCGAAACGATGCGCGATTATGCCGTGCAATTCGGCGTGACCATCGAAGAGAGGAGTGGGCTATAGTGGCCAATTCTGCGCAAGCGGGCCGCTACGAAGCAGCTAACTCGGGTTGAATGCACAGGCCAAATGGACGAGCAACTCTGACGTAACGCGAAGGTAAGGGTTGCCGACGATCCTGGAGCGAGCGCGCTTGCGCCAGAATGGCAAACCTTCGCAGGCGGCCATGCGACTCCTAAAAGAGGCGAAGCACCCAGCCGGGTAAAGTAGATGGAGTGGGCCGTTGCAGATATCTAGCCTATAATCACTGCGATGACTACGGAGTTGGACGCCGAAGCATTTGCACATCAATGGATCACAGCGTGGAATTCACATGACCTGGACGCCATAATGTCTCATTACGATGTCGGTGTCGTCCTGACCTCTCCGGCTGCAGCCAAGATCTTGGATGATTCTTCTGGGACTGTCGAAGGGAAATCTGCGTTACGCAGCTATTTCAAGCGCGGGTTGGAACTGTATCCGAACTTGTACTTTGAACTCCTGGATGTGATGCGTGGACTCTCCAGCATTGTGCTCTGCTATAAGAATCAGAAAGGCACCAGGACGGCCGAGTTTATGGAGTTTAAGGGCGGACAAATAATCCGGGTAGTCGCCAACTACAGCCGTTGACTGGCAGCGGCGGTGAGGACGAGCGCAGCTTTTAATTGTGCGAATTCCAGGCGAGTCACGGGCAAACAGGAAAGAATCGGACTACTTCTTGTTTGCCGACCATCCGCTAATTGAACGAGGCAAATCCGGAATAGCAAGTAGTACAGGCGGCTGTATTCGCGACGTTACCCCTCGGACAAACCGCGGCCGGTACTCCTCACGATCTCACCGGCCATTCCTTCCAAGAGGCTGTATCCCGTTCAAATCTTCTACGGATTTCTAAGCGACCGGACGCGACGATTCGGCGCTTGTTTGCAGAAGCAAGCGGGCTACTTGAGGGTAGTCACATCCTCTGTCACTTTGAAACTATTGCCGAAGCTTCCCGCGAGTATAATTGCGGCAACTATGCCTCTGGCCCCAGCAACACGACTTGGGCCCTATGAAATCCTTACGCCGCTCGGCGTTGGGGGGATGGGCGAAGTGTATCGCGCGAGGGACACGCGACTCGATCGCTCCGTCGCCATCAAGGTTCTTCCCGATCACCTTTCCGCTGATCTAGTTCGCAAGCAACGCTTTGAGCGCGAAGCCAAGACCATTTCCAGCCTGAATCATCCCCACATCTGCGTACTCTATGACGTCGGCCGGCAGGATGGCATCGATTTTCTGGTGATGGAGTATGTGCAGGGAGAAACGCTGGCAAAGCGATTGGAGAAGGGACCGCTGCCGCTGGATCAGGTCTTGAAATGTGGCGCGCAGATTGCCGACGCGTTGGACAAGGCGCATCGCAGCGGTGTCGTGCACCGGGATTTGAAACCCAGCAACATCATGCTGACACCGACCGGCGCGAAGCTGCTGGATTTTGGATTGGCTCGGCCTGTCGAGCCGCTGGCTAGCGCCGCCACGCTAACTGCGGCATCCACGAACTCTCCGCTTACCGAACACGGGACCATCGTCGGCACGTTTCAATATATGTCCCCGGAACAAGTCGAGGGCAAGGAACTCGACGGACGGAGCGACATCTTTTCGCTTGGAGCGGTGCTATACGAGATGGTAGCTGGGCAGCGAGCGTTCCAGGGAAAGAGTCAGCTTAGCGTGGCGTCGGCGATTCTGGAGAAAGACCCTGCGCCGATCTGCACGCTCAAGCCGATGACGCCGCCTGCGCTGGTTCATGCCATTCGCCGCTGCCTGGCGAAAGACCCGGAAGAACGCTGGCAAACAGCGCGCGACCTGGCGCTGGAGATGAAGTGGGCTTCAGAAAGCGGCAGCCGAGGGCCGGAAGAAGGCGTGCGCTTCGCTCGCGCCGGACGAGAAAAACTGGTGTGGTTCGTCGCCTGCGTTCTTGGCGTAGGGCTCGTTGCAACCGCAGTTCTGTGGCAGCGCGCCGTTCCCACGCCGCAGTCATCGTATTTTTTTGCGGCCCTGCCATTGACGGCGCGGGATATCGCCCTAGCGCCGAATGGGCAAACCGCGGCGATCATCGGGTACTCGGAAACCGCGCGAAAAAACGTAATTTGGATCTACGGGTTGGGATCGCAAGGCGGAAAGACCTTGGCACTGACAGAAGGAGCGGACTATCCCTTCTGGTCGCCAGACGGAAAATGGATCGGATTTTTCGCGGACGGCCAGTTGAAGAAACTCGAGCTGGCCAGTGGCACTGTGCGGGCGATCTGCGAGGCGCCGGCTGGCCGCGGTGGCAGTTGGAACAAGGACGACGTGATCGTATTTTCTCCGAGCGCGCGCTTGGGTGGGCTGTCCCGTGTGTCTGCATCGGGCGGTACCCCGCAGCCTCTGACCCAGGTAGATCGGGCCCGAGGCGAAACTAGCCACCGGTGGCCGATGTTCTTGCCGGACGACAACCATTTTCTGTTCATGGCCGCGAACTTTTCCGGCCAGAAGGATGTGGACGCGATCTTTGTCGGTTCGCTCGACTCCAAAGAAAAGAAATTGATCGTGAACTCGGATGCGAACGCAGCATACGCAGCACCGGGCTACCTCCTGTACTACCGGGACAAGACCCTCCTGGCCCAGCCGTTTGATCTCAAGAGCCTGACGTTGAAGGGCGAACCCGCCGATCTTTTCTCGGGAATTCAATTTACGCGCCAAGTGAAAAAGGTTGCTTTCGCGGTCTCGAGCGGCCGTGTGCTGCTGGCTCAGAGCGGCGGATCGACCCGGGCAATCGGCCTCTCGCAGCCAAAGTGGTTCGACCGCAGTGGCAAAGAGCTTGGAGAGCTGGACAAACCCGGAATCTATGAGAACGTGGCGATTGCGCCGAATAGCCGAGGCGTGGCGGCGGACATGATCGATCTGGCGAGCTTGAACATGGATGTGTGGACGTACGACAAATTGAATGATGGCACTCCGAAGCGTTTGACGTTCGATCCGGGTTATGACGGAGCTTCCGTGTGGAGTGCCGATGGAAAGCAGATACTCCTTTCCTCCAACCGGCAGCTCGCCCTCGATCTCTATATCAAAAATGCAGATGGCGTCCAGGAGGAACGCAGCATCTTTCACGACGATTTCGACAAGCTGGCGAACGACTGGTCGCGCGACGGTAGGTATATTCTGTTCCGCCATGCCGACGAATTGTGGTATTTGACCCTTCCCGGTTTTGCCCCCAAAGCATTCCTGAAGACTTCTGGCATTCTCCAAAACGGTCAATTCTCGCCGAATGGCAAATGGGTGGCTTACAACTCGAACGAAACAGGCAAATGGGAGATTTACGTAACTTCGTTTCCCGAGGCGCATGGGAAATGGCAAATCTCGACAAGCGGCGGTGAGCAACCGCGTTGGCGCGCTGACGGCAAGGAACTCTTCTACCTTTCCTCGGACGGGCGCATGATGGCGACGAACGTCGAGACCGCGGCAGGTTTCAGGGCCGGGGCGCCTGTGCCGCTGTTCCAGGCGCATCCGAGGCAGCCCGTCTCATATCTGGATATCTTTGCATACGACGTTACCCGCGACGGGCAGCGGTTCTTGATCAACACGGAAACGAGATCGACGGAAACTGTACCTGTAACTGTTATATCGAACTGGCCCGCGAAGCTGAACAAGTGATGGTCGCCGCGGAAGTCAAACTTGTGCCGTGAGAGGTGGTAGACCACTCGGCTCATGCGTGATGGTTCAGCGCGAAGCTCGCGAGCGTACAAAAGCTGCGCCCGAAGCCCGGGCAGTTCCCGACGACTTCCGATTGGCGTCCCAGCAAGGAACCGATTATGAGTTGTGAGCGCTCTGAGGATTTACAAACATCACGAAAAAGCTCGGTTTGCTCGAGAACGACAACTCAAACTTTGCGGTCCATCAACTTCGACCAGTTACGCACATCCGTCGGCTGGGCCAGCGTTTGAAGTTAACTTCCGGATGGCGAGCATCCGGGAGTTATCTCGTGCCAGCCCCAATTGAAATGCCTGGTGCGGCCACCGGTACGGTGGGAGATGCCCATCTCTAGCTTTTTCGGCTGTATCAAATCGTCGTTGAGTAGACTAGCGTGCACCGGCTGCCTCGCGGCGTCCCTCTAGTAAAAACAGGGCGAAGTCGGTGGCGACCGGCACAGCGGCAAGCTGCCTCATCATTAGCGAGACTTGACCCCGATGGTAAGTGGAATGGTTCGCCAGATGTTGCATCAGGTGTGCCAGACTGATTTGTGTTGTGCGAACAGGAAGCATCCTTGCCAAGGATTCGTTTGTGACGCGATTCACAAACTCCACTTGTTCTCTCTCGACTTCCGCCCACCTTAACTGGACCGCGGCGACGTCGGGAAATGCATTCGGATGGAATAGGGCGCCGAGTCCCGTCCACAAATCTGTCACGAAGGCGGAACTAAGGGAGGGCTCCTTCCAAATTGTAAGCCAACCCCACTCGCCGCCGATAATGTGCACTAGCGTGTCTCGCACAGAACGGAAGCTGCCACCCAGATCACGCGTGAACTCCTCAACGCTGAGAGTCGAGACCGCGTGCAAAACCCTGTTGTTCGCCCAGCGGTCGTATTCGTAGAGTAGCTGAATGTCATCTTTGGTCATGGTGATGGCCGACCCCTTTCGTTTGGGCAATCTTGCCTTGCCACGGGTGTTCGCCAAGGCCGGACATGCGGTCGTTTCTGAAACCTTGGTGATTGTGCCCGAGTCACGGGCAAACACGAAGGAATCGGATTGCTTCTTGTTTCCCGACTCATGCAGCATCGCTGCGCTCACTCAGCACCGATTAGCAGCGATGAGAAGTAGTCCACTCGGAGGTGTAAGATTCTCCGCGCCGCTCTTCAGAGGCACCTACAATGACAACGCCAGGGCGCAACCTTTGGACAAAGTTGCCCATTACGCTAAAGGCCATTTTCGCAGGCTTTCTTGTTGCTGCCGCTGCTGGCAACGTCTGGCTACTGTTGCTCCTGAACTTGGGTGTGCAACTCGCTGCGATCGTTGAGGCGATATTCCTCGCGTTTTTCCTTTGGTGGGCGCGCGGAGGAGGTCCGCCAAGTGCAGCGCGAGCCGCCCGTGCCAAGGCGTTCGGCCACGATAAGCTGACGTCCAAGCAGTGGTTGTGGGGCCTTATCGCAGCGTTTTTCTTTGCCGCGATAGTTCATGCCTCCATTGTTTTGCTGTTCCGCTTTATGTCTTATCCCGCCGCGGCGTTCCGGCACGGTTACGATCTTTCTTTCATTCCCTCGCTGCCTTTAAGATGGGTTGCAGTGGTGGTCTCGGCGGCATCGGCGGGAATTTGCGAAGAAATTGGCTTCCGCGGCTTCATGCAGCAGCCGATCGAACAGCGCCATGGCGTGTCGGTCGCGGTTTTCATTTCCTCTTTCTTCTTCCTGGCATTACATCTCACCAAAGCCTGGGCTTCGCTGGGAATGGTTCCCATCGTATTTGGCGCAGGCATATTGCTGGGCCTTCTCGCGTGGTCTGCGGGATCGCTCATCCCGGGGATCATCGGTCATTTTGTGATGGACGTCGGGCTTTTCGCCTACTGGTGGACCGGTATCGCTGGCGACTTCACCGCGCGTCCAATCACCCAAACAGGTGTGGATCTGCCTTTCCTCATCGCTTGTTGTGTGTTTGCGACCTCGCTTGTTATCGTGCTGCTCGCGATCTGGAGGCTCCGCGAAGCCTCTGCCACTGATGCCCTGACACGATCGGTCTGAGGACGACGGGTTCTAACACACACCAGCCGTATCCGTTATTTCCTTGGAATCCCGGCACGCCTCCGCAGGCCGCGTGGGAAAGATCTGAATTTCTATTTGGCGCTTGCGAGGCACGAATCCCGGAATGTCGGTGATCTCGCCAGGAAACAGGTAGCGCAAGAAGGTTTCAGTTTGCTCACGGCCGCCCATAAATCTCATCAGTTGAGCGGTCGAAACGCGTGTCTGAGGTCGTACTTCGCGACATTGCGTCCAAGGACCACCCCGGCGACGCTTGAAAAGTGGTAGTGCAAGCCTGCCCAGAGCCGTGCATAGATAATCTCGTTGCGAAGATCATTCGGCATTTCGAAATGGTGTACGGCATTCAGGTTGCCAGCTGGTCCGGCTGCATCGAAACCATGGATCTCGAGGTTGAAGCGCTCCGTGCCGAGAAAGCTGCTGAACACCTCGGCCATCGCAGACGTGATCGTGCCATGCGCAGCAGGATATTCCGGATGGTTCGGCGTGACCAAGAGTGGTCGCCAGCCCAACTGCTCGACCGTCGCTGGGTTGCCATCATCAACCCCGGGACAGGACCGAAACCGTCCGCCGTGACCGCCGTCGGATCAATAGCGGTCACTGGGCGCCAGAATAGATAGTGATACTTCGCGAACAAGCACGAGATGAGCGCGTCGGCGCCGACTGTATTCACCATCGCTGCCAGCCGCGCCGTCTGCAGCAACCCAAGATCTTGCTGGTCCGCGACATCGCGTACGACCAGTTGTATTGTCGGACCACATTCGCCGACCAGAATCTTGCGATCGCTGTCTGCTCACTTGTCCGCGCGCTACTGGTTGCCTCACCGTACGATCTTGATCTGGTTGAATGCCTCCACCCACTCGCTGCTCTGAAGCGACGGCGGCGGATCGGGTAGGAACTGATCGGCGTTCTGGCAGGATAAAAGGCCGCACACTCCCGACCACGGAGTCTGTGGTGGCGCAAATGCAGACGGGGTCAGGCGCCACACGCCCGGGCCAGACGGTAGCGTCGAGAACGAGGAAGTCACGCCAATTGGCGTGAGACGTCCATCGCCGGTTCGCAAACTGATAATGTTCGTTGCGGCTGCCAGACCGACAGCGTGGCCGTCGTTTTTGGCGTGCCATCCGGAATCAACGCGAGTGCCTCCAGTGTAAAACGAGTCCAGCGTCGCTGCCTGGCCGGGAAAATAGTAAACGAGCGTTCGGTATGCGGCCTCGACCACCGCCGCATCCGTCGATGCTCCGGACATCTGCTGCAATGGCCGAGCCGTACGGCTCATATCCACCTTCGTCGACACCACTGCGTCGTACATGCCGACGACACGTAGGCCATATAGATAAAGCCCTCGGCCTGGAACGCGCCTGAGCCGACCACTGTGTTCTCAGCAATCGTGTTCCACTGCTGGACGGTGTTTCCCGGCGGCAGTGTTGCTGCAGCCTGTGACATTGTGCACGTCATAATCAGAATTGCGAGCGTAATTGAAAGAGTTGGAACGGTCGTTCTGCAGTGCATTCCAGCGAACTCAATGAGCCAGTTCTTAAACTTGCACATCTCTGTGTCTCCTTTTGGAATAAACGCTTAGTCATAAGCCGAGTGAATGAGCGTCTCAACCTGCTCCGCGTCACGGAAACGCGAATGCCTGTGTTCTTTGTCGGCATGCAGAAAGCGAGATCAGAGAGAAGGTATCGGCGAGAGTGAGCCGGTAGCGAATATCGCATGTTGCACCCACATGCCGCCGTGCGCGCTTGGCGCGGGAAACAGCGGCTTAGATGGGGCGAATATAGGAATGCATTCCCGCCTCGACAAGTTCTAAAATCGGACTGGATCCGAAGCGATTCTTTTCGGTGGATGGTTGATCTCGCTATGCTAAGCAGCTGGTTCTTCTGCGTTCCCGGTACGCCCGTGCAACGTCCACTAACGGGCTCCACATGAACCATCGAGGGAAGGCTCGAACCAAAGCGGATGGTCCTTCCAGGACGATCTCCCCGCTACGCACGGCGGCATCATAGTCAAGAAAACCTGCCCAGACGCGGTAAAGCACGGACACGTCCGCTCTCACAATCAGATCTGACCTCAAACCCGGAGGCTTCAAAGTCGATGAGACATCGTGCGGCACCAGAACGAGCCACACCCTTCGCCCTTTTCGGCCAGTGAGGTCGAACTGCACCACAGTACGTTCGCTTGGGAGTTCACGATGGTCGACGCGCTGATGCATCTTCCACAGGAACAGCGCGGGATCTAATTCCTCGCGGTTCGGATCGACGAATACCCATTTAATCGCCCACGTACCTAAGTGCTTGATCACGTCCGCCAGATCGCTCCCCGCTTCGGTGAGAATGTACTCCGTGACGTTCGGCCGCGCGCCTGTGCGCCGTTCGATGACTCCGTTGTCCTCGAGATGCCGGAGACGCGCAACGAGCAGTGATCGCGAGATGCGGGGCAGACCCCGCCGGAGTTCGTTGAAATGGCGGCTGCCGAACAGTAGCTCGCGCACGATCAGTGGTGTCCAACGGTCGGCAAGAATTTCGCATGCGCGAGCGACAGGACAGTATTGGTGATACTTGAACATGCGCAAATCCTCCTCCATTGTCCCGGCATTCATCTAGTCCAAAAATCGGACCAGCCTCATTTTACAGTAATCTCCGAGCCCCTGATGCCATGGTTTTGCGGACCGCTGGACAGGCAAAAATTTGAATCGGGATAAATTGGGATAAAGGCTTTGGCCAAACAGAAACTGGACAGCCTATTTAAATTCAATGCTACGTCCGTGTTTAGTGGCGGAGGAGGTGGGATTCGAACCCACGAAACCCTTTCGGGTTTAGCGGTTTTCAAGGCGGGTGGTTGCGCTCTGGCTCGCTGGTAAGTTGCTGAAAACGAAAGACGCCGTTCGGCTCCCTCTGGACGGTTTGGGCATGGTTGGCAGCTCATTGGGATAAATTGGGATCAAGGCTTGCATTCCTGCGGAGAAGTGACCGACGGGCCTATGGCGACGGTTGCTGTGTCGCAAGTAAATCTCAACTGTCGCGAAAATGCGGGGAAGTACGGGAGCTTTTGCACGACGGCTGCCCGGTTGCATGTTTGAGCGTTGCAAGGTCAGAGCGACAAGTCCAGCACGTTAAACGCGCTCATGACGGACGATGTTGAATCTTTCATCCTCTGTTGGAGGCTGAAAATACGCATTGATGGCTTCAAAGTCCGCATCCCTGGTCCAGGGAGTGCCAGCAGGTAACCCTTCGCTTCGGTTACGAAGCTGCCTTTTGCACAAGGCGTCTGATGCGTCTACAGAGTGCAACTCATGCTCAACATTTGCGCGCTCGATCAGCTCGCGAAACCATGCGCGCTGTGTTTTGGTATTGCCGGGAAAATCGAGCACGACGGAGATATCCTTCGACAAGAGGGCGCAAACATGTGGCGTGAGTGCGTTCTGCAATCGAGAAGAGCACCTCATGAACCCCGCAATGTCGGTAATCTCGCTAGGAAACAGGGCATCTAAGAAATCGTCCTGCACAAGAAGGACAGCATTTTCTCGGACGGCCAAATCTCTTGCGAGAGTGGACTTGCCCGCCGCCATCTTTCCACAGAAGAAAATCAACTTCGCTGAAGTGGTCATGCTCATATGCGGCTAGTTGCCATCACACTACATCATCATCGCGCAGATTCATAACTGGCGATAACAGGCATTTGCACTCACCGACAGACAGGGCAATTCAGGGCGTAGCATGCGCAATCCTTTCCCCAATCCGCTACGGGAAGGATTGCCGACAAGAACTCGTCCACAAACGCAAAGACATGCACGAGCCTCTATTTGTTGTCGCCAGATGAGGCGCCGGAGCGCTTCGCGTGCCTTGAAATCGGTTTGCGACCTATCGCAATTAGCCGCTCGGCATCGGGTCCATACTTGTCTCCGTCCAGATTCCCGTGCAGAGTCACCGCAACAAATCCTGCGCGCTCCATCCGCTCTCGCAGCTCTAGCCCAGAATAGACAGTGTGATGAAATTTTTTGCCGGGCAAGCCCCGAGTGTGGTCGCAGAAGCAAATTCCTTTCAGCGCGACTAGCGGACCGTTTCAACCCTACGCATTGGCGCCAGACGGAAAACGCTTCGCGGTCAGCCTGTATTCAGACGGCGCGACAGATCAGCACAGCCCGCTGCATCTGACTTTCCTTTTGAATTTTACGGACGAGCTGCGTCGGCGCATACCGATTCAGTAATACGCCAACCAAATATGCACGCTTCATTATCATCTTCACGGCGACGCTCCACTTAGTGCATGCTCTTCGACATTGCTGACGCCATTTTTGACTCCAGCGAACAAACTTCGGCACCCAACAAAAAAGTTTGCGCGCTAGTCCGGAGCTTCATTTATCTCAACGGCCACTCGATTGCCGGAGTGCAGTGCGCCTTGCATCCATCGGATGTACGGCGAAGTGTGGTCACCTGCAAAGTGTATTCGCCCCTCCGGGCGTGCAACGTGAGGCCACAGTTCTGCCATCTGCCCCGGTTTGTACCAAGAGGATGCTCCCCGCTCCCAGGGATCCTCCTCCCAACATTTCGAAACGCCGCCTTCAAAGTACTGCCCTATCGTTGGGTAGAAGCGTGAAATTTCACCTTCTACGAATGCAATACGTTTCTCTTCGCTCTGGGCCATGATCTGGCGGGCATTGGGACCACCTGCGTAGCACTGAAGGATACCGCGCGGGCCGGGCTGCGTGACCGTGGCGTCGAACACCCATCCGAGCGGCGAATCAGTGAATACCGATCCATTCAGTCCCTCGTCGGTCCAGAATCTGCGACGGCACTGAATGGAAACTCGCGCGCCAGAGAAGTAAGGGAGTTCGTTGACCGCTTTGCGTTTATCAGGTGAAAAGGGCGGAGAAGTCTCCAGAGTACGCAACACCGAGAATGGGATTGCGCATACGACGCGGTCAGCGGTCATGCCGTTGCGGTCGCCACTGCTTCGAAAAAAGACTCGAACGTCTTGGCTGGTTTGCTCGATGCGAACGACCGGCGCGCCATAGCGAATTTGTTCTTTCAGGCGTTCAGCGAACGCTCTCGGAAGGAGATCATTTCCGCCGTGGACTCTGAAGTTATTGCGAGCCTTCAGGTAGCTAGCGGAATCGCGCAGAACTGTGAGCGCAGAAACTGTCTCCAGCCCTTCACCCCACAAGTGATCCCAGCCAAACGTGGCAAGTGTGAAAGCATCGTCCGAAGCTCCGTTGCGTTTCAAGAAATCTTTGTAGGAAACGTCATCGTATTTTTTGAGGGCGGATACGGACCATTGGGGGGAAGCGGGATCGCCGATCTCCTCATAGGCTTTGGCCGTTTCGTACTTGTCCAACAGGCCGGCCATATCTAGCTTCTTGTCTTGCTCACTCAGATCAAACGGCCATTCTACTTTTGTTTCATCGCGGACAACGATGCGTTTGCCACGCACGTAGCTCAGTGAGGCAGCCGTAAAAGACGGCTCAAGATCGAGCGGAAGGTTGAACCGTTGCGCATATTGCAGAGTCAGATTGTGCGTTTCCGGAATGTGCATTGCGCCTACCTCCGCGTAGAGGCCATCGGAAAAGGGCGCGCGGAGAGTACAAACCCGTCCACCGGGTCGCAATTGCGCTTCAAGCACAGTCACGTCGTGGCCCGCCTGTGTCAGTTCATACGCTGCAGACAACCCCGCCAGCCCGGCCCCCACGACAATAATCTTCTTGGCGGGCCCACGCCGTTTCAACTGCTTACTGAGCGCAAGAGTTGGCCGCAATGACATAGCGGCGCTGGCCAGGATTGCGTTCGTTACGAAGTTCCTGCGAGTGATTGCGCGTGCCATATGCCCCCTAACCCACGGGAAGAAAGGCGAAGCCAGGAACCTTAAGAGAAGCGGTGAAAGTTCTGCCGTAGCACGATCGTCGTTACAAATCGTTCATTCACTGAACACAGAGATTAAAGTAACGATCCCGATAATCATTTGCCGCGAAGGGATTTCCAAGAGGCAGAATCTGATTGAAATTCGCCAAGTAGAGGCCAAAGGGCGGCGTGTCGTCGGCGATCAGTCCGGTAATCGGGGAGACTTCGCCTCCCAAAAGATGGAAATAGAAGTCGTCGTCTTCGACTAGGACCGGTGAAAGTTCAACGCCTTCCATGTTCAAGCGGCCACTCGGCGCCAATCCAAAAAAGAAAGTGAGCTCCTGCCGAAGCTGCGCATCGGTCAGCGCACTTGCACCCGGAATATGCGCCTTAAGGTAACTATAGGTGTTCGAGTCGTCCGCAGGGCCGCCCCCCGCAGGCGGATTGTCTCCACCCATCGCGTTCAGCGCGTCACGAAGGGCCGTCTGTATCTCCGCAAAAGTCTCAGTGCCTTTCGGTGCAGAAGGATTCGTCACATCGATTGCTTTTTGAAAGCATCCGCCGTTACTTGTGATTACCTCATAGTCTGCGGGTTTGAGCTTATTCATGATTGCGACATCTCCGGCGAGCGGTTCGCCATTTACAAGCACCAGCCGCACGTCTTCCTCGGTAGCGTCGATAAGGTTGCGATACGGAGAATTCGGCAGATACGCCGCCGATGTGTGGCTCGGCTTCGTAATCAGCATGAGATCGGCGAACTTGCCAGGCTCTATCGAGCCAACCTCTTGTGTCCAGCGTAGAGTCTTTGCCGGATTCGTGGTCACCATTTCCACTAGCTGTTTGTCCAGTGCGATCTCCGCCTCTTCTCGCGCGCTACCCGCTTTTCCGGTGATACTCAGGGTCGGGATGAGATTCCGGTCTGCCCCGAGCAAACGCGGATCCCGCAGAGCAATATCGGCAATTTTCAGTTCATCGAGAAGATTGCGAGAGCCGCTGGGACTCCAGTCCGTACCGAGCGAAACGATTACTCCTGCTTGCAGGGCGCGATAGACCAAAGCAGTCTGACCGTAAAGCAGCAGGTTCGAAAGCGGCGACCATACGAGTTTCGCGCCGAGGCCATCACCCGTGCCGTCTAAGCGAATGGAGGGCGCCGCGCGCATCGCCGCAAAGTCCTCGGCTTCCAGCCCATTTCCGTGGATGATCACGGTCATGTCTGTGAGCAACCCTTTCGATGTTAGCGCGGCGAACTCTCCGCGGGAGGAAAACGGATCACCAACTCGGCGTTGACCATCGCGAACCCCTTCGGCGAGATGAACGATCCAAGCATCGACCTGGCTATTCTGCATGCGAGATAACAAATCGCTAAGCTCCGTTCCAACCAGGCTGTCAATCGTTGGCACTCGCGACTCGATCCGGTCTCTGCCGAAATTCACATCATCCACATTACGGATCAGGATGCTATCGACCCTGGGATCAGCCGGTCCGCCCTGGAGCGCTGTTTCTCCGCCGAGCATTGCCTTGACCTCAGCATATTTCCCGACCTCAGGATAAAGATTGAGCCCCATCGGTGAAGTGAGAAGCGACGAAGGAGTATCCACAAGCCGCCGAAATTCCGGCGGCTGAACGCTCGATGCCATCATCCCGTTCCACTGATATCGATTCGCGTAGGGTTCTGTTCCGAGCGGACGGCCCAGGTTCGCTTCCATATGCGACGATGGCGCGGGCCATAGCTCAAGCATGTCGTACGTCGGATGATTGTGCAGATTAATGAGGCCTGGGAAGATCAGCGCCTTCGACCCAAGATCGATCTGCATGGCATCGCCGATGGGTGTTCCTTTCGGTGGCGTCGTTCCGATCCAGGTCGCAACAATTTTGCCGTTTCGTACGAGGACATTCCCGTTGTGAAGGACTGTTCCTGCCGCATCCATCGTAACAACCGTGCCGCGCAAAACGATTCCACGCGAAGGATCAAATGGCTGTTGAGCAGAAAGCGTACTGGCAATGCTGACCATGAGAACGCAAAACGACCAGCGGAGAGCGCGGAAACCAGCCTTGCGGATAGGCACGCCCCATGAGTTCGGGAATGATCGCCGTCGAGCCATAGAACCTCCTAAGGCTCCAACTTACCAACGATTTGGTTTTCCAAAGGCGCGGCACTCTATCGAGAGTAGGGCACTCTACGCTTCGTGGGGAAAACCAAACCTCGAGGGTCCGGACACGCTATTTAAGGTGTCCTATCCTATGAGTAGGAAAATTCGTGAATCACGAATATCACCGAATACTTGGGAAATCAAGGGGTAGTCCTTTTCACTCGAGCCGGATGAATGCGCTAGATGCTCCAGAGGCGCGGCAGCAGCCGCGGGCCTTCAACTCCAACTCTCGTCGTCCCTCCGATCTGCCTACTGACACGACTGCAAGTTTGCATCGCCGAATCAGAAACGAATGCGCCGGTTGGAGCTCTATTTGGCATGGAGAGCAGCGCGCACGGTTTCAACTCGAACTCAACTCATGACGCACAGGGAGGGATTCGACCTCTCGAGACCCTTTCGAGCCCAACGGTTTTCGACACCGTTGGGATAAGCAATATCGTGG